>NZ_MYFL01000001.1:2171449-2279042 GCF_002193035.1 Delftia sp. K82
CCGTGGTGGCGGGCGAGGTGCGTGCGCTGGCCCAGCGCAGCGCCTCGGCGGCCAAGGACATCAAGGACCTGATTGCAGACTCCGTGTCCAAGGTGGACGCGGGCACGCGCCAGGTGGCCGAGGCCGGCCGCACCATGGACGGCATCGTGCAAAGCGTGCAGCAGGTCAGCGACCTGGTGGCCGAGATCACGGCCGCCAGCCAGGAGCAAAGCAGCGGCATCAACCAGGTGCACCAGGCGATTTCGCAGATGGACACGGTGACCCAGCAAAATGCCGCGCTGGTCGAGGAGGCAGCTGCCGCGACAGGCTCGCTCAAATCCCAGGTGAATCAGCTGGCGGCCGCCGTGAGCGTGTTCCGCATCGACGGCGTGGCGCCGGCCCGTGCAGGGACAGGAGCAGCTTCGTCTTTAGTACCTGCCGCGCGCGCGCCTTCTGCGGCAGCGCCCATGCGTCCTGCGGCCAGACCGCTGGCCGCGTCCGCCCCAACTGCTGGCACTGCACCCGCTGCTGCCCCACGCAGCGCATCTGCCGCCCCAGCGCCCGCCGCAAAGCTGCCTGCCGCCAGGCAGACCGTGGCGGCCAAGGGCAATGACGACGGGGACTGGACTTCGTTCTGAGTCCGTCCGGCTCCGGTTGAGTTCTGCCGGGTTTGGCCGAGTTCAGCTACTTGGGGGCGCCCAGTTGGTACTTGGAGCCCTCGCCCTGGCCATCGGTAATGGCGGCAGCCTGGCCAGCGGCCGGGTTCACGCCGCCGGCATCTTCCTTGTTCGTGGCTCCTGCGCCGCTTGCGGGCTCCGATGCCTTGGCGGGCAGGGGCGCGGCTGGCGGCAAGGGCTCGTGCGGATCCCCCTTGGCATGGGGCATGACCTGCTCGGCCATGATCACGGGCTGGCCCAGCAGCGGCTTGTCCGGCGGGGGCTGGTTGAAGCGCGGCACTTCGGCCATGGGAAATCCCGCGCGCGTTGACGAGGTCTCGCCCGAGCAGGCGGCCAGCGTCAGCAAAGAGGTTGCGGCGACGCCCAGGGCCAGCCGTCTGGCGAGTGTCGTGGCCTGCACAAATTCATGGGGCATGGTTGTTCTCCGATGTCGATCTTCCGGCCGACATGCTCCCATGTGTCCAGGACCGGTGGCGTAGGTCCATGCCGGATTCCCGGTGACAGGCCACCGCAATCCTTGCTCAGGGCTGGCTGCCGCTGGCCTTCCACGATCCATCGGACTGCTTGCAGAACCAGAAACGCCAGTTTTCCGAGGTCTTTTTCAGGCGCACATCGGCCGACAGCAGGCGGCAGCTTCCGGCCGAGCCGGTCTGCACGGTCTGCTGCGGCTGCAAGGCCATCGTCACGCGCTGGTTGGTACGGTTCGGGCCGCTGGTCCATTCGGTCACGGAGCCGTCGGCGGCCTCGTTGAGCACCTTGGCCACGGCGGCCTTTGCGTCGGGCAGGTCCCTGGCGGGAATGCGTGCGGCGATGGTGTCGTTGAGGAAGATCGACGCTGCGGCATTGGCGTTGGTGGACACCAGCGAGGCGGCTGCGGCCAGCGATGCGACGGTGAGGGCAAAGGTTTTCATGCAATGGTTCCTGGAGTGTGGGCCGACGACCGCAGCGGGATGTCGGAAGGAAGGTATCGGGCCATGTTAACGGCTGCCGTGGTGGCGCCGTGTGTCGCGCACCGCTGAAACCAGCGCGGACTGCGGCCGAGTGTGGTCGAGTGCTGCCGAGGGCTGCGCAAAACCGTTACAGTCCCTGGCGGATTCCTTCGTCCATTTCCGCCAGAAATTCCACTGCATGCCACGATCTTCCAGCCACCAGACCACCCAGCGCTTTGCCATTCCATGGACGCTTGTTGCAGGCTTTGGTGCAGCGGCCCTGGCCACCCTGGTCATCGCCTTCGTCAATTTCCGGGCGTCCGAGGCGCGGGGCCAGGCCGTGAATGCCATGGACCGCACGACGCTGGCCATGCGCCAGCTCAGCCAGCTCAATGCCTCGCTCAAGGATGCCGAAACCGGGCAGCGGGGCTTTCTGCTGACGGGTGACCAGGCCTATCTGCAGCCCTACCAGCAGGCGCGCGATGTGCTGCAAAAGCAGCTGGAGGCGCTCAAGGAGCGCACGTCCAGCGACTCCGTCCAGCACCGGCTGCTGGACCAGATCGAGGACATCTCGACCCAGAAGCTGCGCGAGCTGCAGGAAACCATAGACTTGCGCAAGGCCGGCGACTTGGACGCCGCCATGGCCCTGGTGCGCCTGGACGTGGGCAAGAACGCCATGGACCGGCTGCGCGAGCTGATCGATGATCTCTACACCCGCCAGACCCGTGAGCTGGAGCAGCGCCGCCAGCTGTGGGTGGAGGCCTCCACCACCTCGACGTACTACTCCTGGGGCGGCTCCCTCATCTTGCTGGGCCTGATCCTGGCATCGGCCGCGCTGACGGTGCGCGAGTACCGCGTGAAGGCGCGCCAGTCGTGGGTGACGTCCGGTCTGTCCGGCCTGGGCCAGCAGTTGCAGGGCGACCGCCGGCTTGAAGACCTGGGCCAAAAGGCACTGGAGTACTTGGCCACCTACCTGCGCGCCGAGGTGGGCGCCGGCTATGTGGTGGACTGCGCCGACGGCGGTCTGCGCCTGTTCGGCGGCTATGCCTTGCCGCGCGATCGCCTGCAGCACAAGCTGCTGCCCGGCGAGGGCCTGGCGGGCCAGGCGGTCGCCTCGCGCAAGCTGCTGCATGTCAGGGACGTGCCCGCGCAGCACCTGCCGATTTCCTCGGGCACCGGCCAGTCCAGCCCGTTGCAACTGATGGTGGCGCCCGCCATGGAGAACGGCGAAGTGTTCGCCGTCATCGAACTGGGCTTTCTGCGCGGGGTGAGCGAGGCAGAGCGCAGCCTGCTGGAGCGGGCGTCCGAAATGCTGACCGTGGCCATCCGCTCGGGCCTGGACCGTTCGCGCCTTGAGACCTTGCTGGAAGAAACGCGCCGCCAGTCGGAAGAGCTGCAGGCCCAGCAGGAAGAGCTGCGAGTGAGCAACGAGGAGCTGGAGCAGCAAAGCCGCATCCTGCAGGAGTCGCAGACGCAGATGGAGCACCAGCAAACCGAGCTGGAGCAGACCAATGCCCATCTGGAGGAGCAGACCCAGCAGCTGGAGTACCAGCGCGAGCAACTGCTGCGCGCCCAGGGTGCGCTGACCGACAAGGCGCACGAGCTGGAGCTGGCCAGCCAGTACAAGAGCGAGTTCCTGGCCAACATGAGCCACGAGCTGCGCACGCCGCTGAATTCCACGCTGATCCTCGCCAAGCTGCTGGCCGACAACAAGCCCGGCAACCTGCAGGCCGATCAGGTCAAGTACGCACAGACCATTCATGCGGCGGGCAGCGACCTGCTGGCGCTGATCAACGACATCCTGGACCTGTCCAAGATCGAGGCCGGCCAGGTCAGCGTCCTGGTGGAGCCCATGACCATCGCCACCGCCTTGCAGGCGCTGATGGAGCCGCTACGCCCCATCGCCCGCGAAAAAGGCCTGGAGCTGACATGGACGGTGGACCCCGGCGTGCCGGCCTCCATGCAGACCGACCCCATGCGGCTGGCCCAGGTGCTCAAGAACCTGCTGTCCAACGCGCTCAAGTTCACGGCCAAGGGCTCGGTCGGCCTGCAGGTGTCCCGCGTGCCCGGGGGCATGCTGGCGTTTGCCGTGCGCGATACCGGCATCGGCATTGCCGAGCAGCAGCAGCAATTCATCTTCGATGCCTTCCGCCAGGCGGACGGCAGCACGCATCGCAAGTTTGGCGGAACGGGCCTGGGCCTGTCGATCTCACGTGACCTTGCCGGGCTGCTGGGCGGCACGCTGACCGTCTCCAGCACGCCGGGGCAGGGCAGCGTGTTCACGCTGACCGTGCCTGTGATCCTGGAGCTGGTGGAGCCTGGCCAGGCCTTGGCTGCCGCGCCGCTGCCCCGCCCGGCGCGGGAATCGCTGGCGAATGCGCAGACGCAGGTGCCGGTGTCATCGCCCGCGTCCGTGCCCGCCGTCGCTTCGGCCCATGTCGCACCGGCTGCGCCCGCGTTCGCGCCGGCCATGTCGCCAGCCATGTCTGCGCCGATGCTGTCGCCTACTTCGTCCGCGGCGGATGCCCTGCGAAAGAGCGGGCAGAGCGGGCGCCGCATCCTCGTCATCGAGGACGATCGGCGCTTTGCCGACATTCTTTCCGAGCTCGCGCGCGAGATGGATTTCGAATGCGATGTGGCCAACACCGCGTCCGACGGCCTGGCCATGGCTGCAAGCAATCAGCCCAACGCCATCGTGCTGGACATCAACCTGCCCGATTTCTCGGGCCTGGGCGTGCTGGATCAGCTCAAGCGCAACCCCGTCACGCGCCACATTCCCGTGCACGTGGTCTCGGTGGCCGACTATTCGCAGGAGGCCATGGGACGCGGCGCCGTGGGCTACGCGCTCAAGCCCGTCAAGCGCGAGGAACTGGTCCATGCCCTGAAGCGGCTGGAGGCCAAGTTCACCCAGGACCTGCGCCGCGTGCTGGTGGTGGAGGACGACGAGCGCCAGCGCGAGAGCGTGCGCCACCTGCTCAGCCGCAGCGACGTGGACATCGTCTGCGCGGGCACGGCGGCGGCGGCG
Source organism: Delftia sp. K82 (assembly GCF_002193035.1). NCBI lineage: Bacteria > Pseudomonadati > Pseudomonadota > Betaproteobacteria > Burkholderiales > Comamonadaceae > Delftia > Delftia sp. K82. The sequence continues at coordinate 2,176,060 of NZ_MYFL01000001.1, forward strand.
TTGGAACATCTGCGCGGCGCCACCTTCGACTGCATGGTGATGGACCTTAACCTGCCCGACATCAGCGGCTACGAGCTGCTGCAGCGCATGACGGACCAGGACGATGTTTCCTTCCCGCCTGTCATCGTCTACACGGGCCGCGCGCTCTCGCGCGATGAAGAGCAGCAGCTGCGGCGCTTTTCCAAGTCCATCATCATCAAGGACGCGCGCTCGCCCGAGCGCCTGCTCGATGAGGTCACGCTGTTCCTGCACCAGGTGGAGTCCGAGCTGTCGGCCGAGCACCGCCAGATGTTGCAGGTGGCGCGCAGCCGCGAGTCGGCGCTGGAAGGGCGCACGGTGCTGGTGGTGGAGGACGATGTGCGCAATGTGTTCGCGCTGTCCAGCATCCTGGAGCCCACGGGCATCCGCGTGGAGATCGCGCGCAACGGGCGCGAGGCGCTGGAAACCCTGGAAGCGCGGGGCACGGCGCAGGCCGGCATCGACCTGGTTCTGATGGACATCATGATGCCCGAGATGGACGGCTACACCGCCATGCGCGAGATCCGCAACCGCCCGCAATGGCGCCGCCTGCCCATCATCGCCCTGACCGCCAAGGCCATGAAGGACGACCAGGAGAAATGCCTGGCCGCCGGTGCCAACGACTACATCGCCAAGCCGCTGGACGTGGAGAAGCTGCTGTCGCTGGTGCGGGTGTGGATGCCCAAGTAGCAAGGAGGACGCGATGCCTCAGCTGAAAAAAGCCCGCACCGCCGACATCGAGCAGCGCCTGCTGATCGATGCCATCTACCACCGCTACCACTACGACTTCCGGGGCTACGCCCAGGCCTCGCTCAAGCGGCGCCTGCAGTCGGCCCTGGTGCAGTTCGACTGCAAGACGCTGTCGCAGCTGCAGGACCGTGTGCTGCACGATACAAGCGTGTTCCCGGCCCTGCTCGAGTACCTCACGGTCCAGGTCAGCGACATGTTCCGCGACCCGACCTACTTCCGCTCGCTGCGCACCGAGGTCGTGCCGCTGCTGCGCACCTATCCCTCGCTCAAGGTCTGGGTGGCCGGCTGCAGCGCGGGCGAAGAGGTGTATTCGCTGGCCATCCTGCTGCATGAAGAGGGCCTGCTGGACCGCACCCTGATCTACGCCACCGACATCAATCCCCATGCGCTGAAGGCGGCAGAGCAGGGCGTGTTCGACATGGCGCGCGTGGCGGCATTCACCGACAACCATGCGCGCTCGGGCGGGCACAGCTCGCTGTCGCACTACTACACGGCGCGCTATGGCCGTGTGGTCTTCGACAAGGGGCTGCGCGAGCACATGGTGTTCTCAGACCACAGCCTGGCCACCGACAGCGTGTTCGCCGAGATGCACCTGGTGTCCTGCCGCAACGTGCTGATCTATTTCGAGCGCGAGCTGCAGGACCGGGCGCTGGGCCTGTTCCGCGATGCGCTGTGCCATCGCGGGTTCCTGGGGTTGGGCTCCAAGGAGTCGCTGCGGTTTTCAGGGCATTCGGAGGCCTTCGAGGACTTCGTGCTCGAAGACCGCATCTACCGCAAGAGGGCCGGGCTGTGATGCCCGCGACCACGAACACACCCGCCTCGGACGCCGCCACAGCCTACGAGGCCATCGTGATCGGCGGCTCGGCCGGCGCGCTTGATGCGCTGTCCGTGGTGCTGCCCACGCTGCCCGCCAGCCTGCGCGCTTCGGTGCTGGTGGTACTGCACCTGCCGCGCGACCGGCGCAGCCTGCTGGGCCAGCTTTTCGGGCCGCGCTGCGCCCTGCCGGTGCGCGAGGTGCAGGACCAGCAATGGCTGGAGCCGGGCTGCCTGTACTTTGCGCCGGCCGACTACCACCTGCTGGTGGACAGCGGCCCCAGGCTGGCGCTGTCGCTGGATGCGCCCTGGCATTTTTCGCGGCCCTCGATCGATGTGCTGTTCGAGTCGGCTGCCGACTGCTATGGCGAGCGCCTGCTGGCCGTGCTGCTGTCCGGCGCCAACGAGGATGGCGCCCAGGGCATGGCCAGCGTGCACGCGGCCGGCGGCCTGGCCGTGGTGCAGTCGCCAGACAGTGCCGCAATGCAGACCATGCCGCGGGCGGCCCTGGCCCGCGTGCCACAGGCCCAGGTGCTGGCGCCGCAGGGCATTGCCGCGCTCATCGCATCGCTGCACGGCCAGGGGAGGCTTTGAATGTCCATTCAGCGCGCTCCCACCAGACAAAATACCGAGAGAGAATCCATGTCCCAACCAGATCGCGTCAAATGCCTGATCGTCGATGACATTGCCGAGAATCTGATCGCCATCGAAGCGCTGCTGCAGCGCGACGGCATCGAGTTCCTCAAGGCGCATTCCGGCCCCGAGGCGCTGGAGCTTTTGCTCGACCATGGTGATGTGGCGCTGGCCCTGCTGGACGTGCAGATGCCCGAGATGAACGGCTTCGAGCTGGCCGAGCTGATACGCGGCAGCGAGCGCACGCGCCACATCCCGCTCATCTTCATGACGGCCGGCTCGCGCGAGCACAACTGGCAATTCCGCGGCTATGAAAGCGGCGCCGTGGACTTTCTGTACAAGCCCATCGACCCGCACATGCTGACCACCAAGGCCAACGTGTTCTTCGAGCTGCACCAGCGCAAGCAGGCGCTGGCCCAGCAGCTGCAGGAGCGCACCGAGGCGCTGCGCATCAACGAGATGTTCATGGCCGTGCTCAGCCACGACCTGCGCACGCCGCTGCAGTCCATCAAGGCGGCGGCCACCGTGCTCACGCGCCAGCCCGATCCCGGCAAGGTGGCCAACATGGCCGAGCGCATGCTCAGCAGCAGCCAGCGCATGTCGCGCATGATCGAGGATCTGCTGGACGTGACCCGCATCCGCCAGGCAGAAGGCCTGCCGCTGTCGCCCCAGCCGGCCAGCCTGCAGACGCTGCTGCAGCGCACGCTGCAGGAGGTGGAGACGGGCTTCCCGGAGCGGCGCCTGGAAAGCGAGATGCTGGGCAATCTGGAAGGCATCTGGGATGGCGAACGCCTGTGCCAGGTGCTGACCAACCTGCTGGGCAATGCCATGCACCACGGAGATCCCGCGCAGCCGGTGCAGGTGACGGCCGATGGCCGCCAGGGCGATCGCGTGTCCATCACGGTGCGCAACGGCGGCACCATTCCTGCGGAACTGCTGCCCACGCTGTTCAACCCGTTTCGCGGTGGTGAACGCCGGCCCGGCCAGCACCAGGGACTGGGTCTGGGGCTGTTCATTGCGCACCAGATCGTGCGTTCGCACGGCGGGCGCATCGATGTGCGCTCCGCCGACGGAGTGACCAGCTTCAGGGTGGAATTGCCGCGTGAGGCGGCAGTGGGAGGCTCCAAGGCCGTGCTGTGACGGCGGGAGCCGGGGGGCGCCGGGGCGCGCGAAAGCTTCAGTGGGCGGGGTTGCCGAGCGCTTCCTGGATGGAGTCCAGCAGCGTCTCCAGATCCTCGATCTCGAAGGGCTTGAGCAGGGTCCGCACATGGGGGCCCCAGGCCGTGGGGTAGGGGCCCAGGTCGTAGCCGGAGCACAGGATGATCCAGCGCTGGGCATCGGCCTCCAGCAGCTGCCGCGCCAGGTCGGTGCCTGACAGGCCGGGCAGGCTGACATCGGAAACCACCACGTCGAAAGGCTGGGCCGCATCCAGTTCCAGGGCCTGCTCGGCGGTGGCGCAACTGGTCACGAAGCGTGATTCGCTCTCCATCAGCAGGCCAATGGTTTCGCGCAGGTCGGCATTGTCTTCAACGTACAGGATTCGCATATCTCTTTGTTGCGGTGCATCATGCTGCTATCAAAAAGGCAGCATTGACGAGGGCTGATCATCCACACCCTCGGGCGGCCATCGCGTAGGACAGCATGCAAACTTTTCTGCCGCCGCCTGCGTGGAGCCGAGGCTTTGGATTGTGCAATACAACGAAGAACACCAGAACAAGGTTTGCGCGCGTTCAGCGGGTGGAGGCCTGCGGCGGATCCAGAACATGCTTTTGCACGGGCAGGAATTCATCCGCCTGCCGTGAATAGTCCCAGCGCGTGAGCTCTCGGCGCCAGGCCGGGCCCTGTCCAGCCGAGTCCTCTTGCTGCTCCAGCGTGAAAAGGCTGTTGGGCGCATGCGCGCGCAGCCGCAGCGATACCGCAGTGCCCGCCTGCGCCGCCCACAGCCCCGGCAGCGGCTGGACCAGGCCGGGGTCATGTCCATGGCCTGACAGCACCAACTGCGCTCCGGCGTCGCGCCAGGCCGCCAGGGCCGTCGCTGCGCGGTGCGGGCGGTGGCTGCGGTCCTGCGCATGGGCGGCTGCCAGCGGGTGGTGGCCGACCACAATGCGCCAGTCGCCGGGGCTGGCCTGCGCCAGCCTTTGGGCCACCTGCCGAATCTGGCTGGCCGACAGGCTGCCGCGCTGGTGGCGCCACCAGCGCGTGGTGTCCACGCCAATCACGCAAAAGCCCTGCTCTGCGCACCAGGGCTGCAGTTCGTCGCTGATCCAGCGGGCGTAGCGATCATGGGCATGGCCGCCCAGCCGCTCCCACCAGGCAAGCAACGGCAGATCGTGGTTGCCCGGCACAACCAGGCGGCGCGGTACGGGAAGTGCATCGAGAAACTCGCGCGCCTGGGCAAACTGCGCGGCCGTGGCACGCTGGGTCAGGTCGCCGGAGACCACCAGCAGCGCCACGGGCAGACGTGCGGCCAGTCTTGCCGCGGCGGCGCACACGGCCGGATCGTGGGCGCCGAAATGCAGGTCCGACATATGCATGAGCAAAGCCATGGGCGTTCCTTGTCCCTTGCTGATCAGGAGGAGGGCCCGGCCTCGCCCGGCACGACCAGCCACAGCGGCTTATCGCCCAGGCGAAAACGAATGGGCGGGGCCATCCATTCGCGCTCGCCATCAAAGGCCACCTTCAGGCGCCGCGGGCGCCGTCCTGCGGGCTCTGCCACCAGCTCGGTGCAGGCCAGGCTGGCCACCGCATCGTCCTGCGCCAGCCGTCCCAACACGGCATTCCAGACCACGCGCGCCGGGGCCTCGCTGGCCTGCGGCAGCAGCAGCACGGCGGCCAGATGCTGGCCGTCGGCCACGGCGCGGGCTTCGGCAATGCCCACGCGCTCCAGCTGCATCGGGTTGTTGCCCACGAACAGTGTGCTGGCCAGGTGTTCCTGCTGCTGCAGCGGCGCCTGGCGGTCGGAGCGCAGGGCGATGCGCCAGCGGCGCGCGCTGCCACCGCGAAGAATGCTCCAGATGGAGGCCGCAATGGCCACCAGCCGCGTGCGGCCAAAGCGTGTGGACGCGCGCTCGCGTTCGTCCAGCAGGCGCGGGTACAGGCCCAGGCTGGCGTTCACCAGAAACAGCCGTTCGTTGACCAGGCCCACGTTCACGGGCCGCATCTGGCCGGCCTGCAATGCCTGAAGAATGTCCTGCACGGCCTGGGCGGGGTCCAGCGACAGCGCCTGCTCGCGGGCGAAGTAGTTGAAGGTGCCCAGCGGAACCACGCCCATGGGCACGCCCCGCGCCCAGGCTGCGGCGGCTACCGCATTGATGGTGCCGTCACCGCCGGCGGCCACGACCAGGCCGCCATCCTGGCTGGCCCTGTCCACGGCGCGGGCGGCCAGGTGCACGATGTCGGCTCTTGCGCCAGGCACATGCCACTGCACGCTGCGCTGCTGCAGCGCGGGCACGCTGGTGAGGCGGGCGCGCAGCTGTTCCAGGTCGGCGCCTGGGCGCAGGGGCACGATCAGGTGGATGGGGCCGGCGGGGTCCAGACGGGGCGGGGGCGGCTGGCTCTCGGAATAGGTGGGCGTCATGGAAGGTGGGAGGCTGGAACAGGCGCCGATTGTTTCGTGGATTGCACCTGCATGTGCACCGGATCATGCAAGCGACACACGTCAGCCAAAGCCGACAGGCAGGGCACCACAAGGCAGCAGCGGTTCACCAGCGGCTCGTCAGCGTCTCACTGGTGGCTCACTCGTGCCAGGGAGAGCGGTACTCCAGCATCTGCGCCAGCGGCACGGGCCGCTCGAACAGATAGCCCTGTGCATGCTCGCAGCCCAGGGCATGCAGCAGCCTGGCCTGGGCCTGCTCCTCCACGCCTTCGGCCACGACCTTGACGCCAAAGCCCTGGGCGATGCGCAGCACGGCGGTCACGATGGACTTGTCGGATTCGGACTCCGGCAACTGGCCGACGAAGCTCTGGTCGATCTTGATGCAGTCAAAGCGCAGGCGGCTGAGATAGGCCAGGGAGGAGTAGCCGGTGCCGAAGTCGTCAATGGCGATCTTCACGCCCAGCGCGCGGATGGCGGCAATGCGCTGCAGCGTGGCGTCGCTGTCGTCCAGCAGCATGGACTCCGTCAGCTCCAGGGTCAGCAACCGGGCGGGCAGGCCGCTGGTGGCCAGTGCCTGCTCCAGCGTGGAGGCGAAGTCGGACTGGATGAGCTCGCGTGCCGACATGTTGACGTGCAGCTCGAAGTCGGCGGGCAGCCGGGGCAGGTGGGAGGCTATGTCGTGCGCCGCCGTGCGCAGCACCCATTCGCCCACGCTCAGGATCAGGTCCGACTCCTCGGCCACCGGAATGAACACGCCGGGCGGCACCATGCCGCGCGTCGGGCTGTTCCAGCGCACCAGGGCCTCGGCGCCGACCATGCTGCCCGTGGCCAGGTCCACCACGGGCTGGTAGAACACGCGCAGCTCGTTGCGCTCCAGCGCCTGGCGCAGCTCCATGGCCAGCTGCGTGCGGCCCAGCATCTTCTGCGCCAGGCTGGGCTCGAACAGCAGGAAGGGGTGCGAGCCGCGCTGCGCCTCACCCAGCGCAATGCTGGCGTTGCGCAGCCACTCGGGCAGCGCGCCCGGCAGCAGCTCGCCGCTGACGGCGCCCGCGCAGGCGCGCAGCACGATGTCGTCCTTGCCCACGGAAAATGGCTGGTCGAAGATTTCCAGCAGATGGCGGCATTTGTCCTGCATCTGCTGCGGCGTGCAGTCATGCAGCCACAGCATGGCGAACTCGTTGCTGGCCGTGCGCGCCAGCAGGGCAGGAAACTGCAGATGGTGGTTGCGCAGCCGCTCGGCCACGGCCCGCAGCAGCTGCTCGCCCGTGCCGTGGCCCACATCGTCGCGGACGCTGCGGAAATTCTGCAGCTCCAGCAGGCACAGCGCGGCAGGGCAGGGCGTGTTGGCGGCTGCCGCCGCATCGGCCTGCTCGATCAGGCCGGCGCGCGTGAGCAGCTGCGTCAGGCTGTCGTACTGCAGCAGGGTGCGCATGTGCTCGAAGGACTCCTGCAGCCGCTGCGCCATGTTGTGGAAGGCCGAAACCAGGGACGATGTCTCGACCAGGGACGTATCCGGCAGCGCTCCTACCGCGCTCCAGTCGCCCTTGGCCAGGCGGTTGGCCGCATCGGCCGTCACCGCCAAGGGGCGCAGCGCCCGGCGCAGGCACCACACGCCCAGCCCCAGTCCCAGCAAGGCCAGGCCGAAAGCGAGAACCAGCGCATGGCGGCTGTCCGCCCGCATGCTGCTGACCAGATCGGATTCGGGCTGCAGCACCAGGATCCGCCAGTCGATGCCGCGTGCATCGTGGAATGCGGTGACCTGGCCGTGGTAGATCTGCCCCTGTTCCTTGAAGCTCAGGTTGATGGTGTTCCGGGGGGCCGCTGGCGCCGATGAATCCGCGCTCAGATGCGCAGGCAGCAGGGCGGCCAAGCTGCGCAGTGCAAGATCGGGGCTTTCGGACAGCCGCAGGCGCACGGGTGGGTCATAGGGGCCTTCGCGCCGTTTCAGCACCGACAGCTCGGACGAGTGCGCCACCATGTAGCCCTGTGCGTCGACCACGGCGATATGGCCGTTGCCACGCAAGGGCTCGTCGCGCAGAAAGCGGTTCATGCTGCTCAGCCGCACATCGGCGGCCACCACGCCGGCCAGCTGGCCGGACACCCGCACGGACGTGGATGCGGAAATCGTGGCATCGCCCCGGTCGCCAGTCACCGTGTAGATGGGCGACCAGTGCGGGCCGTCTTTGTGGATGGCAGGCTGGTACCAGGGGCGCACGCGGGGGTCGTAGCCGGCAAGGCTGGCCATGGGCGGGCCGGGCTCCAGCCCCTCGAAGATCTGCAGGGCGCCCTGGGTGCTGCGGTCCTGAAGAATCAGGCGGTAGCGGCCATCGGGCTCCAGCCGCACCCCCGTGTATTCACCTTGTACGCCGCCAAAGCTCAACAGGCTGATCTGGTGGTGCTGGGCATACAGCTCGGTGAATGAGCGTGTCAGATAGCCATAGATGGGACGCAGGTCGCCGGGGGTGTAGAGCGCCTGCCGGGCCACGGTCTCGGTCAGGGCCTGCTGCACGCGCAGCGGGGTCTCCAGGTAATCGGCCAATTGATGGCGCGTGGTGGTGGACAGGGAGTCGAGCAGCCGCAGGCTTTCGCGGTTGATGAGTTGGTCCACCTGGCGCTGCTGCCATGCCGCCAATAGCCCGGCCGTGACCACGAACACCGCTATGAAGGGGGCTGTGACTGCCGTGCGAAGTGAGAGCCTGAAGGCGGGCATGCAGAGGTTTCCGTAGCGTGCGCCGGGCAGCCAAGGGCCGGATCTGCCTGCGACAGCGGCCATTGTGCAGTGCCTTCGCAGCCCTGCACCGCCGCCGAAGCAGTCCGCGCCTGGGCGCTCCCGTGGTTGATAGGGAAATTTGTTGATAAATGGTTTTCGGTAGAAAAAACGAATTCTTGATGGCGATTTACCAGAATGCAAAGGCCGGGTCGGGGCCTGCGCAAAGCCGGCCATTGCGCCACTCGGTTTACATATCCGTTTACAAATTGATCGCCATTACATGTAGACATCACATGTAATGGCCGCTATGGTATCCGCATGGAACAAAAGACATCAGCCCATTACCAGCGCCTGCACCGGCAACGGCTGCGCGAACAGGGGCTGGTGAAAAAGGAGGTCTGGATTCTTCCAGAGTACGGCGCGGCATTGCAGCAATTGGAAAAGCAAATGCGCATGCCGGGATTGCAACCGGAATCAATGGTTCTCATCCACAAGGAGGGCGGCATGGACAACAGCAGACAGGCATATCGGGATATTCACGCCTTGGCGGGCGATCTGCAGCAATCGGCACTGGTGCAGGGCGGCCGGCTCCATATCGAGGTGTTGGAAGGCGCAGACGCAAGTTTGCTGGTCAGCCTGCCCGAATTCGGCGATCTGCCCGTGCATGTGGCGCTCTCGGGCGACCAATTGGTGGTGGAGGCCTTTCTGTGGCCCGCCGACCAGGTGCACGACCGCGCCGGTCTCAACGAGCAAATGCTGCGCCTGCAAAAACTGTTTCCCTTCACCACGATGGCGCTGGAACCCCAAGCCCATGGCGGCGAGGGCTACGTGATGTTCGCCGCCCTGCACGCCAGCAGCAGCGAGGGCGACATCATTGCCGAGATCCTGACCCTGGCCGACAGCGTCATCCAGGCCACCGAGGCACTGGCCCACTACCTGACGCCGGTACCCGCACCCGCATCCGCATCCGCCCCCGTGCAGGCCTGAAGCCCCGCCCGTTGAAGACACTGAGCCCCTAGGAGATCATCATGACCATCTGGAACAAGCTGGTGACAGCGTTGCGCGGCGCCGCCCACGAGGCCGGCGAGACGGTGACCGACAGCCAGGCCCTGCGCATCCTGGACCAGGAAATCCGCGATGCAGACAGCGACCTGAACAAGTCCAAGGAAGCGCTGGCCGACATCATGGCCAAGCAAAAGCTGGCGGCCGGCAAGCTCAAGCAGACCCAGGAACGCATTGCCGAGTACGAGGGCTATGCCGTCAAAGCGCTTGACACCAGCGACGAGGCGCTGGCGCTGGAAGTGGCCGGCAAGGTCTCCGTGCTGGAGACCCAGCGCGACGAGGAGCAATCCCAGCTGGACGCCTACACGCAAAGCGTGGAGCAACTGCGCGTGGCCATACAGACGGCGCAAACGCATATCAAGCGCCTCAAGCAGCAGGCCGACACGGTCAAGGCCACGGAAAGCGTGCAGCGCGCCCAGGCCACGGTGGCCGGCCGCTACGCAGGCTCGCAGACGCGCGTGCAAAGCGCGCTGGATTCTCTGGAGCGCATCAAGCAAAAGCAGGCCGAGCGCGGTGCGCGCATGGAAAGCGCGGCCGAGCTGGCGCGCGACAGCAGCGAAGACGCGCTGGATGCCAAGCTGCGCGCTGCCGGCATCACGCCCCAGGCGGGCAATGCGCAGTCGGTGCTGGAACGCCTGAAGGCGCAGCGCGCCGCAACTGGCGGAAAAAACGCTTGATGCGCGGCCCTTGTCCAGGCAGGCACTGCCAGGCCTGTCGCCTCGGCTGCCGGATTTGAGGGGAGGGGAAAAACATGTCTGCGTTCCTGCAATACGCGTTTGGCTTTCCGACTTTCATCTTTGGCGCCTTGCTGCTGTTCATGCTGCTGTACTGGCTGATCGCCATGCTGGGCCTGCTGGAGGTGGACTCGCTGGACCACTGGGTGCTGTTCGACGGCAGCGACCATGCGCACGGCGTGGAGCATTCGGTCAGCGCGCTGGCCGGGCTGATGCTCAAGGTGGGCCTGGGCGGCATTCCGCTCACGGTCATCCTCACCGCGCTGTTCCTGATGTCCTGGCTGGCCTCGTATGTGCTGTGCCATTTCGTGCCCATGCCCCAGGGCTGGACCCTGGTGAACCTGCTGACCGGCTCCCTGGTGGCAGCGGCAGCCATGGTGCTGGGCTTTGCCGCCACCGTGCTGCTGCTGCGTCCGCTGCGGGGCATCGTCAACAAGGTGGCGCCTGCAGAGGAGCCCAAGGTGCTGCTGGGCCGCACCGGCCTGGTGCGCAGCGCCGTGGTGGACGGCACGCAGGGCTACGGCAGTGTCGAGGACGGCGGCGCGGGCCTGAACGTGCAGATGCGCTCGCCCGAGCGCGCACTGGGCCGGGGCACCGAGATCGTGCTCATCGAGCACCTGCCCGAGCACAACGCCTGGCGCGTGGTCAGCAAGGCCGAGTTCGACGGCACCGAGCTGCCGCGCTAGTTCCGGGATTCCCACAAGGCCCGAGCGTCCGTTCGGCGGGCGCGGCCTTTCCGTTTTTTCAGCGTTTTCACAGATAGCAATTCACAGGGGAGATTCGCATGAACATGAGCAACATGGAGTGGTACATCGTCGCCGGGGTGGTGATCGGTTCCGTCTTCGTCGTCATCCTCGGGCTGTTCGCCCTGGTCAAGGCCTTCTACATCAAGGTTCCGCAGGGCACGGCGCTGATCATCAACGACACCACGTCGCAGCCCAAGGTCAAGTTCACGGGCGGCCTGGTGCTGCCGGTGATCCACAAGAAGGAGTTCATGCAGATCTCGCTGCTGACGCTGGAGATCGACCGGCGCGGCAAGGAAGGCCTGATCTGCCGCGACAACATGCGCGCCGACATCACCGTGGCCTTCTACCTGCGCGTCAATGAAACGGCCGAGGACGTGCTCAAGGTGGCCAAGGCCATCGGCGTGGACCGGGCCTCGGACAAGACGGCCGTCAACGAGCTGTTCAACGCCAAGTTCTCCGAGGCGCTCAAGACCGTGGGCAAGCAGATCGAGTTCGTCAAGCTGTTCGAGAACCGCCAGGATTTCCGCGACCAGATCATCCATGTCATCGGCAACGACCTCAACGGCTATGTGCTGGAAGACGTGGCCATCGACTACCTGGAGCAGACGCCCAAGTCCTCGCTGGACCCCAACAACATCCTGGACGCCGAGGGCATCCGCAAGATCACCGAGCTGACGGCCAACCAGAACATCGTCACCAACGAGCTCGAGCGCAACTCCGACCTGGCCATCACCAAGAAGAACGTGGAGACCAAGGAAGCCATGCTGGCGCTGGAGCGCCAGCAGGCCGATGCCGAGGCGCGCCAAAAGCGCGAGATCGCCACCATCCAGGCGCGCGAGCAGGCCGAAACCCAGAAGGTGCAGGAAGAAGAGCGCCTGAAGGCCGAACAGGCGCGCATCCAGACCCAGGAGCAGCTGGACATCCGTGAGGAAAACCGCCAGCGCGAAGTGGCCGTGGCCCAGCAAAACCGTGAGCGTGCCGTGGTGATCGAGGTCGAGAAGGTCACGCGCGCCAAGGAGCTGGAGATCGTGGCCCGTCAGCGCGAGGTGGAGCTGCAGCGCATCGAGAAGGAAAAAGCCATCGAGGTCGAGAAGGCCAACATCGCCAACGTGGTGCGCGAGCGCGTGGTGGTGGAAAAGTCCGTGGCCCAGGAAGAGGAACGCATCAAGGAAGTGCGCGTGGTCTCCGAGGCCGAGCGCATGAAGCAGGTCACCGTGCTGACTGCCCAGGCCCAGGCCGAGGAAGACATGGTGCGCCAGGTCAAGAAGGCCGAGGCCGAAGAGGCTTCCTCGCGCCACAAGGCCGTGGAAGTCACGACCATGGCCCAGGCCGAGCTGGAAGCGGCCAGCAAGACCGCCGAGGCCAAGAAGAAGCTGGCCGAGGCCATAGAGGTCGAGCGCGCCGCGCCCGGCCTGGCCGATGCCAAGGTGCGCGAAGTCACCGCCGCCGCCCTGGAAAAGGAAGGCCTGGCCCAGGCCCGCGTGATTGCCGAGAAGCTGATGGCCGAAGCCAAGGGCCATCAGGAAAAGGGCCTGGCCGAAGCGCGCGTCATCGAGGCCACGGCCGACGCCAACGAAAAGCAGGGCCTGGCCGATGCCAAGGTGCTGGAAGAGCGCCTGCTGGCCCAGGCGCGCGGCGAAGCCCAGGTGGGCGCCACCAAGGCCACGGTCACCCGCGACGTGGGCATGTCCGAGGCCGATGTGCTGCGCGACAAGCTCTTCGCCGAGGCCAAGGGCCTGACCGAGAAGTTCACCGCGCTGGCCTCGCTGTCCGACCAGGCGCGCTCGCATGAGGAGTTCCGCATGCAGCTGGAGAAGAACTTCGAGCAGGCGCTGGCCGCCATCGAGGCCAACAAGAGCGTGGCCAAGGACCAGTCCGAGGTGCTGTCGGCCGCGCTCAGCAAGGCCAACGATCGACATCGTGGGTGGCGAGGGAGCCTTCTTCGACAACTTCGCCAAGGCGCTGTCCGTGGGCAAGGCCGTGGAAGGCGTGGCGGGCAAGAGCCCCATCGTGCAGGACCTGATCAGCAAGTTCCTCAGTGGCAAGGGCGGCGCATCGCTGCTGAACGCGCTGGGCGACGGCAAGGGCCTGCCGCCCACGCAGAGGGTCGACTGAACGGGGCGGCCGCCCGGCCGCTCCCTCCACCGGCTGCCCAGCCTCCCGCATCCGCCTTCCTCCGCCCGCCTGCCTGCCAGTCAGCTGGCCGGGGAGGGCGTGAATGGTCCCTGACACGCGAAAGCCCGTGACGCCCATGTCCCAACCGTCCCCATCGTCTTCACAGTCCCTGTCCCCCGACACCGCGGCCTCCGCCGTGGACCAGGCAGTCGCCAGCGGCGGCTCCTACGAAGTGCTGGCCAAGCGCCTTGACGGCCAGGGGCAGGCACTGGAGACGCTGGCACGCCAGCTCAACGAGGAGCGGCTGGAGGAATTCGGCCGCAGCCAGATGGAAGTCATCGGGCGCATGCGCGTGCGCACCGAAAACAACTGCCTGGGCCGCGACATCGCCCAGGTCGGCGGCTACCTGCTGTTTGGCTACAACGTCTTCATGGGCCTGAAGCAGTCCACGCGCGTGGAAGACGTGTTCGTGCTGTACCGCCTGCACGAGGGAGAGCAGGGCTACGAGGTCACGCCGGTCGATCTCAAGGACAGCTTTCTGGGCATACAGAGCTTCGTGCAGGACTTCCAGGAGCTGTACGCCTACTACAAGAACACCCGGCTGATGCAGCTGGCCGTGCGCGACGGCAAGCTGCTGGCGAGCTTTCAGATTGGCGAGCGCCTGTCCGATGTGCGCGTATTCCGCTGGTCCGTGCCCGTCGATGGCCAGCCCATCCGCTACATAGACAACCGGGGCGAGCGCGACATCGAGCTGCCCGCACCGCATGACTTCGAGTGGCAGCGCGCCGGGCGCGAGCAACTGGTGCAGGGGCGCCACCCGCACATCAACGTGCTGGACAAGGTCTTCGTCGAGACCCTGGGCGGCACGCTGACCATCAAGGTCGAGAACAACACCAACGACGGACTGGGCATCTACAGCGAGCCCGTGCAGGAGAAGAACCAGTCGCTGGACGACGCCGTGTTCGAGTACGCCGCCGTCGGCAGCCTGATCCTGCTGAAGATCCTGCCCTACCGCGAAGAGCAGTGGCGCTACCTGATTTTCAACACCCTGTCGCGCCAGGTGCTGCGCATGGACGCCATCGGCGCGGCCTGCATCCAGCTGCCGCAGGACCACGGCATCATCTTCCCCGGCGGCTACTACCTGCAAAGCGGCGAGAACCGCTCGTTCGAGCAGAACATGCAGGGCATGCGCTACCGGCGCAGCATCCGCTCGCCCAACGGCGAGGATGTGCTCTACGTGTTCTACGAGCCCGAGAGCGGGCGCATGGCGCTGTTCAAGTACAACCTGATCGAGCGCGCCCTGCAGCCGCCCATCATCGGCCACGGCTATGCGCGCATGGACGACGGGCGCGTCGTCATCTTCGCGGCCGAGAGCAACGAGGCCTCGCGCGTGCACCCCATGCAGGTCTGGCGCACGCCCTTTGCCTCGGACGACTATGCGGCACGCCAGCCGCAGCGCGACAGCTTCCTGGGCCGCATCGGCAATGCCGAGCTGGTCAGCGGCATCTCCGACCTGTACAGCGTGCGCAAGGAAATCGCGGCCACCGAGGTCTCTCTGCCGCGCTACGAGCGCCTGATCGACGCCGCGCGCCGCCTGTTCGAGCGCTACCACTGGCTGGGCGCGCCGCAGCTCAAGGGCGTGCACGAGACCCTGCTGGGCATCGTCGCCACGGGTGATGCGGTCATCGACGAGTACGAAAAGGTCGAGAGCATCCGCAACGCCTCGGCCAAGGCCATGGGCGAGGTTTCCAGCCGCCACGGCCAGTTGCTCAAGACACTGCGGCTGGCCGACTGGAAAAGCATTGGCGAGTACGTGGACGCGCTCACCCAGCTGGGCCAGTTGCGCGGCCAGCTCATGGCCACGCGCGACCTGCGCTATGTGGACCAGGCCGCCATCGACACCATGGTGCAGGGCGTCAACGAGGCCCAGGCCGAAGTCTCCCAGCGCACGGCCGCCTTCATTGCCACCGACGAGGCCATGCAGCCCTATGCCGAGCAGCTGCAGGCACTGGACCAGGCCGCGCAGGCGGCAGCCACGGTGGCGCAGATCAACGAGCCGCTGGCGCGCATGGCCGACATGGCGGCCGCGCTGGACATGCTGTCCGAGCTGATGGGCAGCCTGTCCATCGACGACGCCACGCAGCGCACCCAGGTGGTGGATCGCATCTCGGCCGTCTACGCGCGCCTGAACCAGGTGCGTGCACGCGCCGAGCAGCGCCGGTCGGGCCTGGGTGGCGCCGAGAACGTGGCCCAGTTCGCCGCCCAGCTGGCGCTGTTCTCGCAAAGCATCGTCAGCGCCCTGGGCCTGGCGCAGACGCCCGAGAAATGCGACGAGCAGCTGGCGCGCCTGCTGGTGCAGCTGGAGGAAATCGAAAGCCGCTTCGGCGAGCACGAGCAGTTCCTCGGCGACATCATGGCCAAGCGCGAGGAAGTGCTGGAGAGCTTCGAGGCGCGCCGCCAGTCGCTGCAGGACGAGCGCCAGCGCAAGGCGCAGGGCGTGCTGGACGCGGCCCTGCGCATCGTGCAAAGCCTGCCCAAGCGCACCGAAAAGCTCGCCAGTGCCGACGCGCTGCATGCGTTCTTTGCAGGCGATCCGCTGATCGGCAAGCTCAAGGAGCTGGCCCAGCGCCTGCGCGAGCAACTGCATGACCCGGTCAAGGCCGACGACATCGACGGCCGCGTCAAGAACCTGCGCGACCAGGCGTTTCGCGCGCTGCAGGACCGCACCGAGCTGTACGAAGGCGACGGCGCCATCATCCGCCTGGGCCGCCACCGCTTCAGCGTGGGCAACCAGGAGCTGGACCTGACCCTGCTGCCGCGCAACGGCGAACTGTTTCTGCACCTGGTCGGCACCGAGTATTTCGAGCCCATGGACAACCCGGAGCTGGCCGCCCTGCAGGCCTACTGGGATGCCTCCACGCCGGCCGAATCGCCGCAGTTCTACCGGGGCGAATACCTGGCCCTGGAAGTGGTGCTGGCTGCGCGCCAGCGCCGTGACGGCTGGAGCGAGGCCCGGCTGGCCCAGTTGCTGCCCGACGAGGCGGCGCTGACCCAGGCCATCCGCGAATTCTCCGCGCCGCGCTACCGCGAAGGCTATGAGCGCGGCATCCACGACCATGATGCGGCCCGCATCCTGCAGGTGCTGCTGCCCCTGCGCGATGCCGCCGGCGTGCTGCGCTTTGCGCCCGACGCCCGTGCGCTGGCCCTGCTGTTCTGGAGCGCACAGGCCCAGGTGCAGCAGCCGCAGCTGGCTGCCGCCATGGCGCAGTGGCCGCTGCGCGCCCAGCAGGCCCAGGCCATGCAGCAGATGTTCGGCAGCGAGGCCGAACAGCTGAGCCTGCGCACCGACATCTCCGAGCGCCTGCGCGCCTATGCCGAAGAGCGGGGCCTGCTGCGCGACCTGCTGCCAGGACAGGCGGCGCCCGCAGACAGCGATATCGACAGCCTGATCCACGGCGCCGCCGACTACCTGCAGGCCGAGCTGGCACAAAAGGTCGTGCGCTTTTCCTTCTCCAGCTACAGCCAGTCGGCCATTGCCGCGCTGCAGGCCGCCGTGCAGCAGCAGGCCCAGCCGCTGCAGCGCTGGGAAGAAATGCAGGCCTACTGGCAGGGCGAGGACCGGCGCGACAAGGCCGTGGCGCCGCTGGACCAGCGCTGGCGCAGCGCGCTGCACTGGCTGCAGACCGCCTGCCGCGCGCTGGACGACGGGCAAGGGCAGGCCTGGCTGGCCTACTGCGGCGAGGCCGCCGCCTGGCTGTGCTGTGCCGGCCAGTTGCCCTGCAAGGTCAGCAGCGTGGACCTGCGCCACGAAGTGCCGGGCCTGCTGGGCCAGCATCCGCGCATTGCGGACGGCCGCATGTGGCTGCAGATCGACGACCTGGGCCAGCGCGCCGCGCGCCATTTCCGTACCTTTGTTCCCGAATTCGGCCGCTACCAGGCGCTGCGCCAGCAGCTGCTGCAGGACTGGCGCTCGCGCGTGCGGGTGGAGGAATTCAAGGCCCGGCCGCTGTCGTCCTTTGTGCGCAACCGGCTCATCAACGAGATCTACCTGCCCGTGATCGGCGACAACCTGGCCAAGCAGATCGGCGTGGCCGGCGAGAACAAGCGCACCGACCAGATGGGCCTGCTGATGATGATCTCGCCACCCGGCTACGGCAAGACCACGCTGATGGAGTACGTGGCCAACCGGCTGGGCCTGATCTTCATGAAGATCAACGGCCCGGCGCTGGGCCACTCCGTGCGCTCGCTGGACCCGGCCCAGGCGCCGGACGCCACGGCGGCCAAGGAGCTGGAAAAGCTCAACCTGGCGCTGGAGATGGCCAACAACGTGATGCTGTACATCGACGACATACAGCACACGCACCCCGAGTTCCTGCAGAAATTCATCTCGCTGTCGGACGGCACGCGCCGCATCGAGGGCGTATGGAAGGGCCAGACCCGTACCCACGACATGCGCGGCAAACGCTTTTGCGTGGTCATGTCGGGCAACCCGTACACCGAGTCGGGCGAGGTCTTCAAGATCCCCGACATGCTGGCCAACCGTGCCGACATCTACAACCTGGGCGATGTGCTGGGCGGAATGCAGGAGGTGTTCAAGCTCAGCTACATCGAAAACAGCATGACCTCGAACGCCGTGCTGGCGCCGATGGCCACGCGCAGCCTGCAGGACCTGTACCTGCTGCTGGACAAGGCGCAGGGCCGGGAGGTCTCGGGCAATGCGCTGTCGCACGACTATTCATCGGCCGAGCTGCGCGAGATCGAGGCCGTGCTGGCCCGCATGGTGCAGGTGCGCGAGCTGGTGTTCAAGGTCAACCAGCAGTACATCCAGAGCGCCGCGCAGGACGACGGTTACCGCACCGAGCCGGCCTTCCGGCTGCAGGGCAGCTACCGCAACATGAACAAGCTGGCCGAGAAGATCACGCCCGTGATGAACGACCAGGAAATGCAGCAGATGCTGGCCGACCACTACCAGGGCGAAGCGCAGATGCTGACCACGGGCGCCGAGGAGAACCTGCTCAAGCTCGCCGAGCTGCGCGGGCAGATGAGCGACGAGGACAGCGCCCGCTGGCAGCAGATACGCCAGCAGTTCCTGCGCCGCCAGGCCGCAGGCGGCGCCAATGCCGACGCCGCCACGCGCGTGACGGCACAGCTGGTCGATCTGGTCGCCGCCACGCGCGAAGTGGCCCAGTCGGTGTCCCAGTCCCAGCAGCAGGCGGTGCAGGAAGGCGCCGCCGACCAGGCCCACGCATCGGCAGCGGCCGCACAGGCCGCCGCCAGGGACGCTGACCAATCCCAGACGCTACAGGCGCTTCAGGCTCTGCTGGCGCGGCTGCTGCAAACCCAAAGTGCCGCAGGCGACTCGCTGCACGGCATACGCGAGCTGATGGCGCAAAGGGCGGCCAGCGAGCCCGTCGGCACCCAGGCCAGCACCCCGTCGGAGGTGCAGGCCGCCCAGGACCGTCAGGCCCTGGTTCACATGCTGGGCCAACTGCTGACCCGGTCGCTGGCCCAGTCCCTGGAGCCCGTGGTCACGCACCTGGACCAGGCCCGCCGCCAGCAGCTGGGCCTGCACCGCGTGCTGATGCAGGTGGCCACGCGCATGCAAGAGCAGATCGACGCCCAGCGCGCGGGCCGCCCCGTGCCGGCTGCGGGCGCCATACGCTCCGAGGAAATCGACAAGGCCTTCGAGCGCATGCAGCGCGGCGACGTGCCGCCTGCGGCCTAGGCCCATCGCCGGAGCAAAGCCGGGGCAGGGCACATCGGCAAAGGCTGGGGCGCCTTGCTGGCGCTGCCTTTGCATGGGCCGGGAGCCATCGCACGTCTGCATGCGCTGATCCGTCATCGGACAACCCGATGTCCCGGACGTTGGACCATCACCTACAACCCGAGACGCGTCCTGAACCGATGCTTGGAGCGGCGTGTTCGCAGCAGTGTGCACGCCCCACGAAGAGCCAACACGATGGACGCCCCATGGAACACAACACCCAGCTTCCCGTTTCGCGGAGGGACCTGCTGATTGCAGGTGCCTCCACGGCTGCGGCAACGGCCGTGCCTCGATCGGCCGGCGCGCAAGTGCAGCCTCCCTCCATCCCTGAAGGGGTCCAACTGCCCGTCACCCTGCAGGTGAACGGCCAGGAACACCGCCTGGACCTGGACACCCGCACTACGCTGCTCGACGCCCTGCGCGAGCATCTGCACCTGACCGGCACCAAGAAAGGCTGCGACCATGGCCAGTGCGGGGCCTGCACGGTGCTGGTGAATGGCCGGCGCGTGGTGTCCTGCCTGAGCCTGGCCGTGATGAACCAGGGCGCCGCCGTGACCACCATCGAAGGTCTTGGCACGCCGCAGTCCCCGCACGCCATGCAGGCCGCCTTCGTGCGTCACGACGGTTTCCAGTGCGGCTACTGCACGCCGGGGCAGATCTGCTCTGCCGTGGGCATGCTCGACGAGATCCGGCAAGGCATGCCCAGCCATGCCAGCGAAGACATCGTGGCCCAGCCCGTGGTGTCGGCCCATGAACTGCGTGAACGCATGAGCGGCAACCTGTGCCGCTGCGGGGCGTATTCCAACATCGTCGATGCCATCACCGAAGTGGCGGGGGAGGGGCGGACATGATTGCCTTCACCTACGAACGCGCCCAGTCCCCCGCGCAGGCTGCCGCCGCCGTGGCGGCCCGGCCGGGCGCCCGCTTCATCGCCGGGGGCACGAATCTGCTGGACCTGATGAAGCTGCAGATAGAAACCCCCGTGCATCTGGTCGATGTGAACGGCACCGGCATGGATACCGTGGAGCCCACCGCGCAGGGCGGCTTGCGCATAGGCGCGCTGGTGCGCAACAGCGACCTGGCCGCCCATGCGCGCGTGCGGCGTGACTACGGCGTGCTGACCCGCGCCCTGGTGGCCGGCGCCTCCGGCCAGTTGCGCAACATGGCGACCACAGGCGGCAATCTGCTGCAGCGCACCCGCTGCCCGTATTTCTACGACACCAATATGCCGTGCAACAAGCGCGTGCCGGGCAGCGGCTGTTCGGCCATTGCCGGCGTGAGCCGCCAGCATGCGGTGATCGGCGGCAGCGAGGCCTGCATTGCCACCCACCCCAGCGACATGGCCGTGGCGCTGCGCGCGCTGGACGCCGCGGTGGAAACCGTCCAGGCCGACGGCAAGGCCCGCGTCATCCCCATTGCCGACTTCCACCGGCTGCCCGGCAGCACGCCGCATGTAGAGACGGCCTTGCAGGCCGGAGAGCTGATCACCTCCGTCACCCTGCCGCCGCCGCCGGGCGGCACGCACATCTATCACAAGGTGCGTGACCGCGCCTCCTATGCCTTTGCGCTGGTGTCGGTGGCCGCCATCGTGCAGCGTGACGGCAGCGGGCGCGTGGCCCTGGGCGGCGTGGCGCACAAGCCCTGGCGAATGGAGGCTGCCGAAGCGTTGATGCCGCAGGGAGCCAAGGCCGTCACCGACCGCCTGCTGGCGGGCGCCCGGCCCACGCACGACAACGCCTTCAAACTCCCGCTGGCGGAGCGCACACTTGCCGCCGTGCTGCATCAGGCAAGGAGCTGACGCCATGAAATTCGACACCCCCGCAACGGTCAACCCCATTGACCAGCTCAAAATCATCGGCCAGCCGATGAACCGCATCGACGGCCTGCTCAAGACCACCGGCACGGCGCCGTATGCCTATGAACGGCATGACGTGGTCCAGCACCCGGCCTATGGCTATGTGGTGGGCTCGGCCATTGCCAAGGGCCGCATCCGCAGCATCGGGCTGGCGCAGGCAAGCCGCGCGCCCGGCGTGCTCGCCATCGTCACCGCACAGACCGCTGGCAAGCTGGGCCAGGGCAAGATGAATACCGCGCCGCTGCTGGCAGGCCCCCAGGTGGCCCACTACCACCAGGCCGTGGCCCTGGTGGTGGCGGAAACCTTCGAGCAGGCGCGCGCTGCCGCGCAATTGGTCCGTGTGGACTACGAGCCTGTGGCTGGCGCCTATGACCTGGCCAAGGCCAAGGACTCCGCCGTGCCGCCCGACAGCATCAATGGCGATGCGCCGGATACGGCCATTGGTGACTTCGACGGTGCCTTCGCCTCTGCCCCCGTGAAGGTGGACGCCACATACACCACGCCAGACCAGTCGCACGCCATGATGGAGCCCCATGCCACGCTGGCCGCATGGAAGGGCGACCAGCTCACGGTATGGACCTCGAACCAGATGATTGCCTGGGGCCAGGGCGAGCTGGCAAAGACGCTGGGCATTCCCAAGGACAAGGTGCGCCTGGTCTCGCCATTCATTGGCGGCGGTTTTGGCGGCAAGCTGTTCCTGCGGGCCGACGCACTGCTGGCCGCATTGGGCGCCCGCGCGGCAGGCCGGCCCGTCAAGGTCGCACTGCAGCGCCCGCTGATGGCCAACAACACCACGCACCGCCCGGCCACCATCCAGCGTGTGCGCATCGCGGCAGGGCAGGACGGAAGGATCACCGCCATCGGCCACGAAAGCTGGTCGGGCGACCAGTCCGGAGGATCGGCGGACGGTGCCGTGGACCAGACCCGCCGCATGTATGCCGGCACCCATCGCATGACCGCCACGCGCCTGGCCGTGCTGGACCTGCCCGAGGCCAATGCCATGCGCGCCCCCGGCGAAGCCACGGGGCACATGGCCCTGGAGGTCGCCATGGACGAGCTGGCAGAAAAGCTCGGCATCGATCCCGTGGAGCTGCGCATCCGCAACGACACCCAGGTGGTGCCGGACAGCGGCGAGAAGCCGCAACCCCAGGCGAAGGAGGGCACCCCTGGCCAGGAGCACAAGCCGTTTTCCCGCCGTGAATTCGTGCAGTGCCTGCGCACGGGCGCCGAGCGCTTCGGATGGAGCCAACGCAATCCCCAGCCGGCCCAACGACGCGAAGGGCGCTGGCTGATCGGCCTGGGCATGGCCGGCGCCTACCGAGGCGCCCCTGTCATGAAGTCCGCCGCCCGCGTGCGCCTGGACAGGCAGGGCATGCTCACCGTGGAAACCGACATGACCGACATCGGCACGGGCAGCTACACCATCATTGCCCAGACGGCGGCCGAGATGCTGGGCCTGCCGATGCAGCAGGTGCGCGTGCGGCTGGGCGATTCCGGCTTTCCCGTGTCGGCCGGTTCGGGCGGGCAATGGGGTGCGGCCAGTGCCACCTCCGGCGTCTATGCCGCCTGCCTGAAGCTGCGCGAGGCCGTGGCGCGCAAGCTGGGCATGGACCCGGCGACGGCCGAATTCTCGGATGGGCATGTGCAGGCGGGCGGCAAGCGCCGGGCCCTGGTCAGCGCTGCCGGCGACGCCGACCTGACGGCCGAGGATGCCATCGAATTCGGCGTGCTGGACAAGAAGATGCAGCAGTCCACCTTTGGCGCGCACTTCGTGGAGGTCGCCGTGGACGCCTTCACCGCCGAGGTCCGCGTGCGCCGCATGCTGGCCGTTTGCGCGGCCGGCCGCATCCTCAACCCCAAGACGGCCCGCAGCCAGGTCATCGGCGCCATGACCATGGGCGTGGGAGCGGCACTGATGGAAGAGCTGGCCGTGGACAAGCGCCTGGGCTATTTCGTCAACCATGACCTGGCAGGCTACGAGGTGCCCGTGCATGCCGACATCCCGCACCAGGAAGTGATCTTTCTGGACGAGGTCGATCCCATGGCCTCGCCCATGAAAGCCAAGGGTGTGGGCGAGCTGGGTATCTGCGGCGTGAGCGCAGCCATTGCCAACGCCATCCACAACGCCACCGGCGTGCGGGTTCGCGACTACCCGATCACGCTGGACAAGCTGCTGGCAGGACTGGGGAAGCTGGCATGAGAGGGGACTGCACCTGAGGCAGCCCGCTCAGTCCCTGGATTCTTGATGAACGAAGGCCGGTCACCTCTGGGTGGCCGGCCTTTTTGCCTGTGGCCATCAATAGAACGCATAGCTTGCGCGTCCGTCGGCATTGGCCTGGAAAGGCTGGCGTGGAGATACTTTTTGCACTGGGGAATGTCGGCGCTGTGCGCTCCGAATGCAGGCCGTCACCCAGTTTTCCCAGAAAAGAACCTGGCCTGGGCGCAAAGCGCCTGCCAGGGCAAAGAGACAACCTGCTCCGACAAGGACTTGTATGAAAGATATCCGCAAGACGATGGACGAGGGCGCCATGGCGCCGTTCCAGTGGCTGGCCGTGGCCATCTGCACCCTGCTCATCATGCTGGACGGCTTCGATGTGCTGGTGATGGCCTTCACCGCCTCGGCCGTCGCTGCCGAATGGAGGCTCAACGGGGCGCAACTGGGCGTGCTGTTCAGCGCCGGTCTGATCGGCATGGCCCTGGGCTCGCTGTTCCTGGCGCCCGTGGCCGACCGCCGTGGCCGGCAACCCATCATCGTGCTGTGCCTGGTGCTGGTGTCCGTGGGCATGCTGCTGTCTGCGGCAGCGCGCAGCCATGTCGAGCTGGCAGCCCTGCGCGCCATGACGGGCGTGGGCATTGGCGGCATGCTGGCCAGCGTGGGGGTGATCACCTCTGAGTATTCATCGAACAAATGGCGCAGCACGGCGATTGCGCTGCAGGCCACGGGCTATCCGATTGGCGCCACGCTGGGCGGACTCATGGCCGCCTGGCTGCTGACACACCATGGTTGGCGCTCGGTCTTTGTGTTCGGCGGTCTGGCCACGGCGCTGATGGTGCCCATCGTGCTGTGGCGCCTGCCGGAGTCGGTGGATTTTCTGATGGGTCGTCGCCCGGCGCGTGCGCTGGAAAAGCTCAACCGCCTGATGGCACTCATGGGGCATCCCGCCATGCTGCAGTTGCCCGCGCAAGCTGGCGGTGACGTCCAGCAGGGCAATACCGTGGCCGCCTTGTTCAGGAACGGCCTGGCGCGCCCCACGCTCATGCTCTGGGCCGGCTTCTTCCTGCTGATGTTCAGCGTCTACTTTTCCCTGAGCTGGACGCCCAAGCTGCTGGTGCAGGCCGGCCTGTCGGCACAGCAGGGCGTGACGGGTGGCGTGCTGCTCAACCTGGGCGGCATTGCCGGCGGCAGCCTGTTCGGCCTGCTGGCGGTGAAGGCCAAGCTGCGGCATCTGGCCATGGGCAGCCTGCTGCTGAATGCCTTGTTCACCGCGCTGTTCGGCCTGGCCTCGGCCAGCCTGGGCTGGGCGTTCGCCGCAGCGGTGGGCGTGGGCGTGTTCCTGTTCGCCTCCATGGCCGGGCTGTACGGGTTGGTGCCGGCCACCTATCCGGCCCAGGTGCGCGCCACCGGCATGGGCTGGGCCATAGGCATTGGGCGCATAGGCGCCATCGTGGCGCCCACCATGGCCGGCCTGCTGCTGGACGGCGGTTGGCAGCCTGCCTCGCTGTACTACGTCTTTGCCTTGCCGCTGATTGCCGCTGCGCTGGCCGTGTGGGCCACGGGCGCCGGCCGCACCCTGGCGCCAGGGGGCGCCGTGGCTGCGGCGCATTGATCTCCTGATTCCTGATCTTCCCCTTTCCTCGCCTGTTCCCCCACCGCGATCCCTACCTGACGGCCGAGGAACAGAGCGCCCATGACCCGTTCACACACTGCTGTTCGCGTGCGCGCTGCGAGCGGCTGGTGCTTGATCCTTGAACCCCTATCCGTGAGCACGCGCCCGAGCGCCCAAGCGCCCAAGTGCTCAAGCGCTCAAGCGCAGGAGAAACACTTCCATGGCATTGGACAAACCCTATCTCGACGTACCGGGAACCACGGTCTTCGACGCCGAGCAATCCCGCCAGGGCTACTGGCTCAACCAGTTCTGCATGTCGCTGATGAAGGCCGAAAACCGCGAGCGCTTTCGGGCTGACGAGCGCGCCTATCTGGGCGAATGGGCCATGACGGCCGAGCAAAGACAGGCCGTGCTGGACCGCGACCTGAACCGCTGCATTGCGCTGGGCGGAAACATCTACTTCCTCGTGAAGATCGGCGCCACCGACGGCGTCAGCGTGCAGAACATGGTCTCGACCATGAGCGGCATGAACGAGGAGGACTACCGCCAGATGATGCTGGGCGGCGGACGCAGCATCGAAGGAAACCGCTACCTGCATGAGCAGGAACGACAGGAAAAAGGCATCTGATGGCACGCATCACCGCATCCGTCTACACCTCGCATGTGCCCGCCATCGGCGCGGCCATGGATCTGGACAAGGCGGGCGACCCCTATTGGCAGCCGCTGTTCAAGGGCTTCGAGCACTCGCGCCAATGGCTCAAGGACAACAGGCCCGACGTGATCTTCCTGGTCTACAACGACCACGCGACCGCGTTCAGCCTGGACTTCATCCCGACGTTTGCCATCGGCACGGCCGCCGAATACCAGCCGGCCGACGAAGGCTGGGGCCCGCGCCCCGTGCCCAAGGTCGTCGGTCATCCCGAGCTGGCCAGCCACATCGCGCAGTCGGTGATACAGCAGGACTTCGACCTGACCATCGTCAACAAGATGGACGTGGACCACGGCCTGACTGTGCCGCTGTCGCTGATGTGCGGCCAGCAGGACGCGCGCACGGGCGCCTGGCACTGCCCGGTGATTCCGTTTGCCGTCAACGTGGTGCAGTACCCCGTGCCGTCGGGCCAGCGCTGCTTCAACCTGGGCCGTGCCATCCGCCACGCCGTGGAAAGCTTCGACGAAGACCTGAACGTGCAGATCTGGGGCACGGGCGGCATGAGCCACCAGCTGCAGGGCGCGCGCGCGGGCCTGATCAACAAGGAGTGGGACAACCGCTTCCTGGACCTGCTGATCGAGAACCCGGCCGGCCTGGCGAAGATGCCGCATATCGACTACGTGCGCGAGGCTGGCTCCGAAGGCATCGAGCTGGTGATGTGGCTGATCGCGCGCGGCGCCATGGCCGATGTGGATGGCCCTGCGCCGCTGCCCAAGGTCAACCACCGCTTCTACCATGTGCCCGCGTCCAATACGGCCGTGGGACATCTCATCCTGGAGAACGCAGCATGAGCCGGCCTTGCGTGGTACTTCTGCCGGGCCTGCTGTGCGACGAGACGGTCTGGCACGAGCAGCAGGCGGCCCTGTCCTTTGCCGGTGCTGCCGAGTGCATTGTTCCGTCCTATGGCGCGGCGGCCACCATCGAAGACATGGCGCGCCTTGTGCTGGACTGCGTGGCGGCCGAGCGGTTTTCGCTGGCGGGCCATTCCATGGGCGGGCGCGTGGCCCTGGCCATTGCCGGCATGGCGCCCCAGCGTGTGGAGCGGCTGGCCTTGCTGGACACCGGCATGGACCCCATCGCCCCGGGCGAGGCCGGCGAGAGCGAACGCGCCAAGCGCATGGCGCTCTTGCAGATCGCCCGGCACAGCGGCATGCGCGAGATGGGCCTGCAATGGGCGCGCGGCATGGTGCATCCCGACCGGCTTGATACGCCACTGTTTGGCGAGGTGCTCGACATGGTGGCGCGCTTCACGCCCGAGGTGTTTGCTGCGCAGATCAATGCCTTGCTGAACCGCCCCGATGCGGGCGATGTGCTCCGGCAACTGCGCTGCCCGACCCTGCTGGCCTGCGGTCGCCAGGATGCCTGGAGCCCGCTGTCACGCCATGAGCGCATGCAGGCCCTGTGCCCGGGCGCCGAGCTGGTGGTGATTGAGGACAGCGGCCACATGAGCACCATGGAGCAGCCGCAGCAGGTGTCGCGGGCACTGCTCGACTGGATGGGCCGCTGAGCGAGCGCTGCGCTCAGGCTAGGCCGGCGGATCGCCCACGGCCCGCCGGCAGGCCTGCATGAACAGCTCCAGGTCCTGCGATGCCGTGCTCAGCGCACGCGTGGCCAGCCCGATGCGCCTGCGTGTGGAAGGCAGGTCCACAGGCACGATGGACAACTGGCCGCCGTGGTCATCCTGCAGGGCCTGTCCGCGCGAGGCCAGGGCCAGCCGGCCAGTCTGCAGCACAAAGGCCAGCGTCATGGTCGGGCTGCTGGCGCGCAGGCTGGCGCGCGGCGGCTCCAGGCCCTGGCTGCGGAACAGCTGGACCATGGCGCGATCGGCCGGCGTGCCGGGCAGGGGCGACACCCAGGGCCATTGCAGCAAATCCTCCAGAACCAGCTGGCCGCGGTCCAGGCAGGCATGGCCGGCCGGTGCCACCACCACCAGGTCATCGTCGAACAGGTGCAGCTGGCGTACCTCATCGGAGGACATGTCGGCGCGCAGGGCGCCGGCGATGGCGTCGATGTCGGCGCTCAGCAGGTGCTGCACCAGGCTCTCGTAGGTGCCGTCCACGATGCTGACCTCGATGTCCGGGTGGCTGGCGGCCAGGCTGTCGACCGCGCGCGGCAGGAAGA
The DNA here is from genome assembly GCF_002193035.1 of Delftia sp. K82. Lineage (NCBI taxonomy): Bacteria > Pseudomonadati > Pseudomonadota > Betaproteobacteria > Burkholderiales > Comamonadaceae > Delftia > Delftia sp. K82. Next base: position 2,203,512 of record NZ_MYFL01000001.1, read on the forward strand.
TTCCCACCGACAGCGGCAGCACGCCGACCACCACGCGCCCCCGGATCTCGCCGCGCCAGGCGGAAATATCGCTGTCCATGCCGCGCACCTCGGCCAGGGCCAGCTTGACACGGCGCAGCAGCGCTTCGCCGGACGGCGTCAGCCGCGTGCCGAAGGCCAGCTTGTAGAACAGCTGCATGCCCAGGCTGATTTCCAGCCCCTGCAGCGCCGCATGCACGGCGGGCTGCGTCAGACCCAGCCACTGCGCGGCCAGGGATTCGCTGCCGCAGTCGGCAATGGCCATGAGGGCGCGCAGCTGGCCCGCAGGCACGGTCTCGGCAAAACGCTCGGGCAGGGGAGGGCGCCTGGCCGCCAGCGTGGCGGCGGCCTGGGCGTCGGCCGCGCCGCTGCCCAGGTGCTGGAGCATGGCCTCGATGCGGGCGGCCAGCTGGCTGCCCAGCGGGGTCGGCATCATGCCGCGCGCACCGCGCATGAACAGCGGCACGCCGCAGGCCTCTTCCAGTTGCAGTACCGAACGCGCCACGGCCGGCTGAGAAAGATGCATAGCCTGGGCGGCCCGCGTGGTGCTGCCGTGGCGCACCACGCCCAGCATGGCGCGCATGGCCCGCAAATGGCCTGCCAACTCGGGAAAACGCGAAGGATTGCTGGTGGCCGGGCCGGCCCAAGGGGCAAGGTAAAGGTTCATGGAAAGGCGCTGAACGGCACGTTGGAAAACCGTGTTTTGATTGTCCCATAAGAAAAACGCATTGATGTCCGGGGCTCCGGCATTGGCCGGATCGATGCCAGCGTGGAATGCTTGGGGCCTCGATCAAGACAGCCCATCGCAGGCTGCGAATTCCGGGGAGACAAGAAACATGAACCATGAAATCGACCGGCTGCTGGCCCGCCAGGCCTGCCTGGACCTGGTGCTGCGCGCTGCTGCTTTTGCGGATGCCGGTGATGCCCAGGCCCTGGCGCTGCTGTTTGCCGAAGACGGCCAGCTGCAACGGCCCGGCGGCGAGGTGCTGGGCGGGCGCGCAGCCATCGCCGCCGCGTACTCCCGGCGTCCCGCGGGCCGCATGACCCGGCATCTGGTCACCAACACGCTGGTGGAACTGCAAGGCCCGGACCGCGCCAGCGCGCGCAGCCAGGTGCTGCTGTGGTCCTGCGACGAGGCCGATGCCATCACGCCGCACGGCCGCCCGGCCCAACCGCGCCAGCTCGTTGGCGAGTTCGATGACATCTTTGGCCGCAGTCCTGAAGGCCATTGGCTGATCACGCGCCGCGTGGCGCGCTTCGTCATGTACCGGGACCTCCCGGGCGCCTGAAGAGCAGGGCGCCCAGCCGCTTTCTCCCATTTCCCCGCGCCCACCACTCTCGCCTTTCCCAAGGCGCAGCGTTGCGGCGTGCCGATTCCGCAACGACAACAACAGGAGACAAAAGCATGAAACGCACTCTCAAGAGCATTCCCCAACCCCCAGCCAGGCGCCCACTGCGGGCTTGTCTGGCCCGCCTCGCCCCACTCGCCATGCTGGCAGCAGAAGGCAGCGCCCAGGCCCAGACCGGCGCATCCGTGACGCTGTACGGCCATCTGGACACCGGCATCGAGCACCTCACGAATGTGCAAGGCGGCGGATCGCTGACGCGCATGCCCGGCCTCACGGGAACGGCACCGTCGCGCTGGGGGCTGCGCGGGAGCGAGGATCTGGGCGGCGGCCTGAGCGCCGTCTTTGCGCTGGAGTCAGGCTTTGGCCCGGATGCCGGCACCTTCAACCAGGGCGGGCGGGGTTTCGGGCGCCAGGCCTGGGTGGGACTGTCCGGCGGCTGGGGCAGCGTCTCGCTGGGGCGCAACTACACCATGCTGTACTGGGCGCTGTTCGACGCCGACCTGCTGGGTCCCAACGCCTTCGGTCTGAGCAGCCTGGACAGCTACATCCCCAACACGCGCACCGACAACTCCCTGGCCTACCGGGGGCGCTTCGGCGCCTGGAGCCTGGGTGCGGCCTACAGCCTGGGACGCGATGCCGTCAACGCCGGCCCCAGCCCGGCCGGCACCAACTGCGCCGGCGAATCGGCCACGGACAGGCAGGCCTGCCGCCAGTGGTCCGCCATGCTGAAGTACGACACCGCGCCCTGGGGCTTTGCGCTGGCCGTGGACGAGATGCGCGGCGGCGCCGGCGCATTTGCAGGCCTGGCGCGCTCGGACCTGAAGGACCGCCGCATCATGCTCAACGGCTATGCCGCGCTGTCACCCACCATCAAGCTGGGCGCCGGTCTCATGCGCCGCGACAACGACGCGGCCCAGGCGGCCTCGGCCAGCAACGGCACCACGCCGCGCAGCACCCTGGCCTGGGGCGGCCTGTCCTGGTCCCCCAGCGCCGCCGTCGTGGTCGATGGCCAGCTGCAGCAACTGCGCTATGCCCAGGGCGGCGACCGCTCCACCCTGCTGGCCCTGCGCGCCACCTACAGGTTCTCCAAGCGCACGGCGGTCTATGCCCAGGCCGCGCGCATTGACAACGGACAGCGCCTGGCCATCTCGGTGAGCTCGGCCGCAGCCGGCGGCAGCCCGCTGGCGGGCGCGTCGCAGACCGGCCTGATGCTGGGCCTGCGCCACTCGTTCTGAAACCGAAGGCCAGGCCGGCCGCATCCAATGCGACGCCTGGAGCGTGTGATCACCCGCGCGAAGAGCCGACGCGCGGGCACTTGAAAGTGCACACCACGCTCTAGATCTGTACAGCGCGGCCGATGAACTGAATGGGCCCTGTCGGGCGTCCGCTCGGGGAGCCGCCTTCTGGCTCCAGGGTGAGCTCGAAAAGCTGATTCGGCTGCAGAGGCGGCAACTGGTCTACCGGCACTTCGATGGCTTCGCCCGGTTTGACCAGACCCAGGGACACCGGCGCTTTCCAGCCGTCCGCCTTGGTCCAGAACTGCAGGGATTTTTCCGCCGGAATGGCATCCTTGCCCAGTGGCAAAAGGCGCAGACGGCCTTCAGACTGGGCTTGGACCACCCACCCGGGGGCCTGATTCTGCGGCGCTGCCAGCACGACGAAATAGCGCGGGGCAGCCGGCGGTGATGCCTCTCGCACAACCAGCACAGCCGCGAGCAGTGCTGCAGCTGCAAAGCCGCCACCCGCCAAGCCGCGCCAAAGGGCGAGGCTATCCCAGTGCCACCAGGCACCACGCTGTGCGCGGACCGCTGGCCGGGCCGGCTTGACGCTGGCCGCGATGCGCTGCCACAGCGATGCCGAGGGCTCGATGGGGGGAGCCAGCTGAACCAGCGGCAGGAGCCGTTGCTCCCACGCCTGCACGGCCGTGCGCAACGTAGGCTCGTAGGGCAGACGGGATTCGATGGAGCGGCGCTGGGCTGCATTGAGGGTGCCCATTACGTACTCGCCGGCCTGCATCTGGAGATCGTCCGGGGAGCCGTCATCCGTCGACTCTGAGGGATTGGGGTGGGTGTCGCCGCTCATTGCATGCACTCTCTCAGGGCACGCAGTCCGCGTTGAACCCAGGCCTTGACCGTACCAAGCGGCGCCTGCACACGCGCCGCAATTTCGCTGTGGCTGCAGCCGTCCACGTAGGCGTGCAACAGGCAGGCGCGGCGCTCGGGCTCCAGCCGGTCGAGGCAATCGCCAAGACGACCCAGCGTCGCCTGCCGCTCCCATTCACTGCCGCCTTCCTTCCATGCCGAAAGTGCGGCCTGGGCGTCATGCGCTTCATGGGCGGTTTCATCCAGCACGGTTTCGCGTGCGCCATCACGTACACGGTTGAGGGCGGCGTGCCGCACCACGCTGTAGATCCACCCTCGACCACTTCCGCGATTGCCGTCGAAGGTGGATGAGCGGTTCCAGATGGAGACAAACGCATCGTGCAGCACGTCTTCCGCAGCGGCGCGATCGCGGACGATGCGCAGTGCCACGCCGAGGAGAAAGCGCGCCTCGGCCTCATAAATCCGCTGCAAAGCATCGCGTTCGCCGCGTGCACATGCATGCAATGCTGCGTCATGGTCGAAAGCTTCGTTGTTCTGGGAGACAGCGGGCGGCACGAAATGGAGCGAAGGGGGCGTTGCAGGAAATCCTTCGTCCAGTGTATCCGCGCCGCTGCCGGCTCTTACATGGGCTTCCAGAAGATGTAGTCGGCCTGGTACTTCACGGTGGTCTTCTGGCCCTTGTTGGCAGCCATGCAGGGCTTGTCAGCCGGCGCCACTCCACCCTGGAGCGCCACACGCTGGATGTAGCTCACACCCTCCAGCGCGCCGCTGCCCATGGCTGGGTTTGCCTTCACCAACTGGTAAGGCAGATTGCCTGCGCCGGACGGCGCCACAGCCAGCTGGGTGGCGGTGAGTTTGGAGCCGTCGTTGGCCTCCCAGGTTGCAGGGGGACCGTAGTAGCGGCCCACTTGTTTGCCCATGCGGTCCTTCAGCACAGCATCGGGTCCCACAAAGACCCATTCCGTCTGGCCAGGCGCGTTGGCCTTGTCGCGGCACTCGTAGGTGATGTCACCGCTGCCTACGGTCTCCCACGCGACCTTGTTCCCTGCAGGAACCTGGATGGGGGCGGGCAGCGATGCCTGGGAGAAAGTGCTGGCCGGCTTGTGCATCGAGCCACAGGCGGTGAGCAGGGCCGCTGTGGCTACAGCGAAAGAAACGGCGGCGGTGCGGGATGCGGAACGAGAGGTCAACATTGCAATTCTCCAAACAGTTTTGTGAAGGGGACTGAAGCAGCGCATTTTTTGGGCTGCTACTGGTACTACCCGCCATCGCGTCGTTTGGATGCACCCCATGCAAAAATATTTTCGAGAAATGCCAGCGCCAGACTCCATCAGACTGCGGTTGGTGACATTCTTGACCTGCAGCACCCGAGCCACCTCTCCCGAGGCGCGCTGCTCCCAGTAGGCCACGCGGCCGTTGAGCCAGGGCAGGGGAGAGAACTTGACGCCCGCTTCCCAGTCATCATTGATGGAGGGCCTGAGGTTGCGATCCTGCGTGCGGCAGGCGTCGATGCCCGAGCCGATCTCAAAGGTGGGCGAGCATGTCCTTTGACGGAACGAAGAAGGCAATGCCTGTCACCGCCGCCGAGAAGTCAAGGATGCGGTCATGGAGCGGGGGCGGGCTTCCGACGAACATGCGTTCGAGCATCTGCTCGATCACCCAAAGGTGCCTGGAATAACCGATGAAATAGGTTCCGTACTCCTTGAGTGCAGGCCTCGCGAAGGGCATGTTGTCTCGCAGGATGTCGTGCTCGACGCCGTCCTGCGTGATGGTGCACAGCGTCTTGTGTGACTTCTGTTCCGCCTCCGAGGCATCGGGAAGCTCGGTGTTGGTGAACTTCTTTCGTCCAATGATCTGCTCCTGGGCTTCCGTGCTCAGGCTTTTCCATGCCGGGAGGTCGTGGAGGTACTTCTGTACGACGACATAGCTTCCGCCCGCATGTTCAGGATCTTCCTCGCCCACTATCGTTGAGGCCGGCAGCGCCAGGCCGACCGGATTCGCCGTGCCATCGACAAAATCCAGCAGGTCGCGTCCGTCGAAGTACCGGAATCCGGCGACCTCATCCATGGCCCCGACTGTCCCTTCCAGGGCCTCCAGGAGCATCTGCTCGAACGCCACGATGAGATCCATGGACCTGGCGCGGATGTGGAACAGCAAGTCCCCCGAAGTAGAGACTGCCACATGGGTGGCGCCCCGGATTTCGCGGAATGGATGGAGCTCGGCCGGAAGCGGGGTACCGACGAGCGGACCCCATACATCGGCACCGATGCCCACGTTGCAGGTAAAGGTCCCGGTCACGTCCCGGACAAGGACGTTCTTGATCAGGCCGTCCAGATCGCCGAGCACGGATCGCACGGTGGAGAGGGACGCTGCGTCTCTTGCAACGGTCAGGACCAGGAAGGATGCGGCGATCGACAGCGCTGCATCAATTTGCTGGGGCTCGGCCTGGCGCGGGATCGTGGGTGTGGTCATTGGAAGTACCGGCAGATGGACGAAATGGGCGTCAGGGATGGCGCATTATCTGGCCCAACCGACGCAGCCGGCCCAACCGGCCCAACCGGCACCAGGAGCAACATCACGGACGGTTTCGCCAGATCCTCACTCCCATTTTTTCGGCATCTTCCCGGTACTCCTGGATTATGGCTGTGCGATCTTCACCGTCATAGAGTCCCTGCAGCAGCTTGGTTTGGAAAGCTGGACGGCGCGGCTGCTGAGCTGGCTGGGCAGGTTTGAAGGGCTGGAGCGCCATTTGGAAGAGGACTGCGATCCGGTGCTGTGTGTGCGCCAGATTCTCCTGCGGCATGTGGCTGATCAGCCGAGAGGCGCCGGTGACCAGAAAGGCGTTGCAGACGTGACCTGGCACAGCATCGTCCACACCATCGTGGCCCAGCCATTCGTGCAAGTGTGCTGCGACTGGAGCATTGACGGATTGAGGCCGCGAATTCGCTGGGACCCCATTGACACACCTTCCTGCAGTTCTTGGCTCTCGGCCATGCCGAGGAAGACCTTTCCGTCTGGACTCCTGCTTCAGGAATGCCCTGCAGGGCGCGGAAATGCGCAAGCCTGCTGCAGGGCAAAGCAAGATGAAAAATCTACCAGGCGCGGCAAGGCAGGCCGCACCCGCCCGGTACAGAGAACGATTGCTCGCACTCACCTCAGTCGGTGCGTAGCTCAGGGCGGACTATTAACTTCGCGACGCCCGGCGACGTCAGACGACCCTCCACTTACGTAGGGGATCGTCCTCTATACCAATGCTCGGATCAATAGGGCACTACTTCAGTAAAACGTACAGTGCAGTGGAAACAGCATCTACCTGCTCTTTATCCTTGTCCGCCTGCCAGATCATGCCTCCACCAAGTTTCAGAGGATTTGGCTTAAGGAGAAGAGTTCAGCGATGTGCCCCATCTGGGCAAACAGGCCCAGCGACATCGCTGCCGCGAGTGTTACCGTCGGTGAACTTAGCCTTCACGTCTTACGTGACTGAGCGGGTCAAGCACGAGCACTTATAACCAGCGCTTCAAGATCAAGTAGAAATGACCTGATTTGTGACTCGTTCTCGGGTAGGCATAGAAACTTCACCGCGTCTTCCGGGGATTTCCCAATGAGCGGGATACGCAAAAACAGATGTTCAAGAAAATTGCTGCTTACGGTCGAAAGTACCAGCCTCAGCGAAGCCAACATATCGTCACCTCGGTGCGATGCATGTACCAAGGCAATCGGCTTGCCGATCACTTCGACGCGTGAAACCAACCAGTCGATTGCATTCTTGAGGCCGCCGGGAATTGCACGGATGTATTCGGGGCTCGAGATGATGATGCAATCGTGTGCGCAGAAAATTTCCAGGAATTCACGCACGGCCATGGGCGTTCTCTCCCCTTGCGCATCCGGCGAGAAAACGGGTAGTGCCTGGAGACCATGAAAAACTGAGACATCAATGCCCAGCGGCGCCAAGTTTTTCATGGTTTGCAACAACGTCGTATTCGTGGATGCTTCGCGCGTACTGCCTGAAATAGCCAGGATTTTCATGATGTCCTCTTTGCTTGCCAAGCATCGGCCATGCCGGGCCGGCGTCCGGACCATGGCAGGCAGGCGCACAGCGCAATCAGGCCCAGCACCAATACCGCGCCTCCAAGCACGCCGAGGCCCGTACCGAAGGCCGCGCTCACGCCCATCGCCACCAGCGCTGCGCTGCCGATCTGACAGAACCCGACCAGCCCCGATGCAGTGGCCGCATGCCCGTGCTCGCTGGCGATGGCCCCGGACACGCCCAGCGACAGCGACGAGCCATTGGAGAGACTGACCAGGCACATCGGCAGCACCACGGCTGCCGCGCCCTGCAGCCCCGATTCCACCACGGCCGCGAATGCCACGCCGCCAAGCACGAAGCACACGACGCCGGCAAAGAGGATGCGGTCGTAGGGCCAGCGATCAAGCAGCTGCCTGGCAAGCAGGTTCGCGCCGATGATGCCCGCCGTCAGCGGCAGGTACAGCCAGCCGCTTTGTTCCTCGCTCAGCCCTTGGCGCGCAAAAAGAAATGGCGACTGGGTCAGGTAGACGAACCAGGCGCAATAGATCGCGCAGACCACCAGCGTATAGCGGCGAAAAATCCGGTCCCGCAGAACATGACTGAAGCCAGCAAAGGGCGCGGTGCGGGTACGGGCGGCAGAGGGAAGCGTTTCCGGCAGCCACTTCATCACCATCAGCAGAGCCACGACGCCAAACGCAGCGACGAACAGGAAGTCAGACCGCCAGCCGAAAGCCGCAGCCAGGTGCCCGCCGATGGCAGGCGCCAGGGCGGGCGACAGCGACACCAGCGGGTAGATCACCGCATAGACCTTGGCAGAGGTACGTTTGTCGCAGGTGTCGGCGATCAGTGCCCGGCCCACGACCAGGCCCGCAGCCGCGCCGACCGCTTGCAGCATGCGCCACGCCAGGAAACCGTTGTAGCTGGCGGAGATGGCGCAGCCCACCGAGCCGACGATGTAGAGAGCGATGCCAGCCAGCAGCACGGGCTTGCGGCCATTGCGATCCGACAGCGGGCCGTAGGCCAGCTGGGCAATTGCCAGTGCCAGCAGGTAGAACGAGACGGTCTGCGGCATCTGCCAGTCGGCAACGCCAAACTCCGTGGCCATGCCCGGCATGGCGGGAAGATAGACGTCCGACGCGATCAGGCCGAAGGCACTGAGCATGGCGACGGTCAAGGTGAAAGATAAGCGAGGCATGGCAGTTCCTGGCAGCCAGGCGAACGGGCTGCGCGTCAAGGGTTCAGAAGGGATGAGCGCCATGCTACGGAGCTGCCTTCAATGTGAAAATGCACAAAATAGCAGCCTATAGCTGCATATTTGCAGTACGAGCAATGGGGCAGCGATGAATTGGGATGACGTGCGGATATTCCTGGCAATCCACCGTGCAGGCACCCTGCGTGGGGCGGCTCAGCAACTGGCCATCGACCAGACCACGGTGGGCCGGCGCCTGGCCGGGCTGGAGCGGTCGCTGGGCAGCCGGCTGTTCCTGCGCACCACGGGCGGCCTGGTGCTGGCCGGAACCGGCCAGGAAGTGCTGCGCATGGCCGAAGACATGGAGCGCATGGCCGTCTCCCTCGAGCGCCGCGGCGAAGGTGCCGATGCGCGCGTGGCCGGGGAGGTGCGTGTGACCACCACCGACGCCTTGGCGGTGGATTTCGTGGTTCCCGCCCTCGAACACCTGCGTGCCCGCCATCCCGAGGTGCGGGTGATCCTGAGCACCACGAGGCGCCAGCTCGATCTAGCGCGACGGGAAGCCGACATTGCTGTCCGCACCCTGCGGCCGGAGCAACCGGACCTGATCGTTCGCCAACTCGGCTGCTGGGAAGTGGGCTTGTACGCTACCGAAGGCTATCTGGCAAAAAATGGGGAACCGCAGCCCGGAAAAGGCTTTGCAGACCACGACATCGCGCTCTACCAGGAGGGTGTGACCGGCCGGCAGGACGACACGCTGGCAGGTGAATCCAGGGCACAGGGTCGCATAGTTGCCGAACTGGATTCGAGCCTGATGCTTGCGACCTTCGTGCGCGCTGGCCTGGCCCTAGGCGAATTACCCGAATACGTGGCCCGACGCGACCCCACGCTGGTCAGGATATGGCCGCAGTGCCAGCGGGCCAAGCCCTACGAGGCGTGGTTGGTGTTGCACCAGGACCTGGCGCGCACGGCCAGGGTGCGTGTCGTAGTGGAGTCGATCACCGCGGCTTTCGGCGATTGAAAGGCAGACATGTGCAAGCCACATATTTGATTTGGGTGGCGACGGCCGAGAGGCGATAAGGACGAGCAGCGTTTCATCTTCGAACAATGAACTGAGCTGCGGGCAGTTCAGATGTAAGCACCGAGGTGAGTGCTACGACCTTGGTCGTGGCCAAGCGCTTGGCGGATTCGGTGCGCGAATGGATCAAGCGCAATGAGTCCGATGAGGCTGTACCAGGGGACTCGAAGAACGATCGGCTATTCGACACCTGGCAGGACTATGGCGTCATCGACCTGAACCCGGCTACCGGGCAGGCTATCTGGCATGTGACAGTGCAAGGAGAGGCATCCGAAGCTGCGGCAGATCGAGGAGGTTATGAGCACGACCTGGCCATGCTGCGATTTCCCTTGGCCAAGGTCTTTTCGCACGAGAGCAAGTATCCGGCGCCCATGCAAGGCAGATTGGTCCTGCGGCAAAAACGCAAGGATGAGGCCGGTGAGGGCGGTGCCTCACAGCAGGCCGTGCAGCTGCAGATTCCTGCGGCAGGTTCTGGTGGTAAGGAGGATGCGGCAGGCCATGCACCCGAAGTGCAGCACTACCAGCCAGTGCTCGCGCGCCTGCAGCTGCTCCCAAGGCGCCCAGCAAGCAGGAATTGAAGCTTGCGGCAGTCATGCGTGAACCGGCGTTCAGGGCGCCACCTGGTACGGCAAAGCGGCCTGCGGCGAAATCCGAACGCGGAACCGGCGATGCGACCGAAGAAAGGCCCGCGGCCGCCGAAGCCGGCGCGGGCCAGGGAGGAGGGCGGTGCGATGCGCGAGCAATCATCGGAAGCTGCCGCAGGCCTGGACGAGGCCCCGGCTTCGCCAGAGCCTCCAGCACCGCCTACCGCCCAAATTCTTTCATCCGAAACTGCCGCAATACCCACTGAGGCGGCCATGACACGCACGCCTGTATCCGCAGCAACGAAGCGCCATATGAGCGTAGCTGCGGAGTTTCGGAGCTTGAGCGACGAACTCGATGACTTGCCACCGGTCGTGGTGCGTTCCAGGACGGAGCCGCAGGCTTCACGCGCGGATGAGCCCCAGCCGGTGCTGCTCTTGCAGCAACGACTCAAGATCGAAGGCCAGGAAAGGCCTGCGCACGAGCCCAGCGAGTTGGCGTTGGACTTCATGCGGTGGGTACAGAAGGGCTTGGTCGATCGTGCGTGGTTCTGGTGGAGCTTGGTCTGGAATGGTTTGCGCAATCCTCATCAGGTGTTCTGAAAGCTTAGCGCTGGAGTCAACGAAGAAACTTCTGAACATAACGTCCGCATAGTTGGTGAATGCTACCGATATGAGTCGCTTTAAAGCGCACTTTTCTGGCCGTCATTTGATTGATACGATGTATATTATGTTAAATAACAAACGCAGATAACGGCCTGAAAACCAAGTCATGGCACTCCTCCAGTGCCTTGCCTGCTTCGTTTTCAGCTGTTCAAGACGGTTTCCAGGCCTTCAAGCTCCTGCTTCAGCAAAAGCGCAGTTTCCTGTGGCTCGAACTGGCGCTGCAGCAGCGGGATGGTGAAGACGTAGCTTGCATCGTGCACCCCGTGGGTTTCATCGCGGCGCAGGACGTAGGCCAGTTGCAGGCGCGCCAGGGACCGGCGCAAGGCCTGGGCCTGGCCGGTGGCGCCGTGGGACTGGACCAGGGCGTCGAGTGCGGTCAGGCTGGTCTGTCCTTGCTGGGCCGTGTGATAGACGGCGATGCGGTCCAGGCGGCAGGCCTGTTCGTCGGTGCTCAAGCGGCCCCATCCCACCAGCGCGTCCTGCACGGGCTGGGATGCCATGGCCTGGCGCAGGTGGCGTTCTTCGATGACGCGTTCGTCGGGTCCCAGGGCTTCCAGGCATTCCTGGCAGAGGATGGCGACAAGGTTGGCGCGCCTGCCGCTGGCCTCTATCAGCCGCTCGGCCAGAGTGTCGTTGGCAAAGCCCAGGCGCAGCCTGCGCAGCGGTTCGGTGGCCAGGGCGTGGCATGCCGCTGGCTCCAATCCGCCAATGGCCAGGATTTCGCCGAAGTTGCGCAGCGGCGACTGGTAGTCGAGCAGCGCTGCCGCGTACAGATCCCAGAATCCCGCCAGCATGAACCAGCAACGGCCCTCCTCGCTCAGCGCGCGCAAGGCGCTGAGCTGGGGGTAGCCATTGCGGGCTTCGTCGCGGAAGAACAGGTCGGCCTCGTCGATCAGCAGGTACAGCCGCCTGCCCTGCGACTGCTTTTGCAGGTGTTCGATGATGGCCTCCAGCGGTGTTTCCACGGGAAGGCCGAACTGCGTGGCCAGGCGCGGCGTGAGGCGGTGGTCGCGCAGCGAGATGTAGTGGCAGGCGATGGCCGGATGCTCCTGCAGCCGCCGCTGCACGGCCTTGAGCAGGCTGCTTTTGCCGAGCTGGCGTCCTCCCACGACCAGGTAGTTGGCCGGTTCGCGGTTGAGCACGCGGGCCAGCAGGCGCTCGCGGCCAAAGAAAACGTCCTCGCGCGTCACGCCGCCGCGCGTCTGGTAGGGCGATATGCGCGTGACCTGCAACTGCGTGGCAAGCAGCCGCAGCAGCACCTGGTCTGGAGCGCCGCCCAGCAGCCATTCGGTCTGCCCCGGGCTGTCCAGCAGCACGTGCAGGTTGGCGCGGTCCTGGGCATGGCGCTGCAGCAGCGGCATGGGCGACTGGGGATGGTGCGGGCTCACGATGAGCACCACATCGCCGCCGGTTTGCAGCAGGCGCAGCTGGCGCACGAGTTCGCCCTCTTCCAGCTCCGCTGGGGGCGCATAGACCAGGCAACGGCCCAGGGCGATGGGCAGCGCGGGCGGCAGCGTCCACTCGAACATGTCGCCGGGCACGGGCCATTCGCCTTGCGCCGGTTTGCAGGCGGCGGACAGGCGTTCGGCCAGCGCCCGCACGCGGGCGCCTGGGCTTGCGCCGGCAAGGCGCAGGGCCCGCTGCCAGTCCGGCGGGCGTATGCCCGCAGCGCGCAAGACGGCGGAACGGCGGCCGGTGAGCTGCAGCAGCCGGTCCAGCTGGGGCAGATGCTGGTAGGGCTTGCGGCGCAGGCGCTCGGGCTTGAGCTGTGCCGGGCCTATCAGCGGATGGCGCACCAGCCACAGCAGGGCCAGGCAGCCAAAGACCAGTGCGCTGGTCCAGATGACGCTGCGCAGCCATCCAAAGGGTTCATGCTCGGGCTGGCCCGGCGAGGGGCTGCAGTTCAGCGGCAGGTAGCGCGGCGGAGTCGGAGGCAGGCCGCCCTGGCAGCTCCAGTCCCAGCGTTGCCTGTCCAGTTGCAGCAGGACCTGGGTTCCGGCGAGCACGCCCATCTGGCTGTCGCGCACCACGTCCGCCTGCAGCACGAAGGGCCTGGGCGAGCTCATGCGCACGCGCGGTTCGGCAATGTCCGGCGCCACGCTGGCCAGGTCCTGCGGCCAGCTTTCATGCTGGCGCACATGATCCATCAGGGCCAGGCGCCACAGGATGATTTCGTTCCAGACCCGGCCCGAGCTTTCCGCGCCCTGCAGGCTGCTGCGGGTGACGGGGTTGTAGCGGGGCAGCAGGATGGCCGTGCCGATGAACAGCGTGACCAAGGCGAGCAGCGCGGCGCGCCACCAGGATCTGGGCAGTTGCACAAGCCGGCCCAGGCCGCTCATGCCTGCAGCACCGCCACGGCGGCTTCGCGGGCAATGTCGCAGCGCCAGTGCAGATGGGCGCCCTCACCTGCTCCGCGCACCTGCAGCAGATTGCCCCAGAACAGGCGCCGCAGCACGGCATCCTGCAGATAGGGGCGTGCACGGCCCAGCGATGCTGCATCCACCAGCCCGCGCAGTTGCTCGCGAGTGGCAGGTTCCTGCGCCAGGGGCAGCAAGGTCTGCCACAGGCGCGCGCTGGCCACCAGATGGGCGCGCAGCAGGGGCGAGTGCACGGAAGCGACGCCCACGCCCTGCTCCACCAGCCATTGCAGCGCTTCCTCGAAAAGCGCGGGATGCCCGCCCGTCAGCGCCTGCAATGCCTCGATGACCTCGGCCGGCCAGGCCGTGCCGGGCCAGCGCTGGCGCGCCATCAGGGCCAGGTCTTCCAGCGTGGGATCGGGCCAGTGGGCCACCTGGCCGATATTGAGCAGCGACAGGTCACCGCTGCGGTACTTGAGGTCGGCCAGGGCCTCGCTGCCGCACAGCAGTAGGTGCAGGCGGCCGCTGTGCATTTCGCTGAGGCTGCGCAGAATGCCGGCCAGTGTCTCGCGCAGCTGCGCCGTGCCCTGCTCGAAGCGGCTGACCAGGCAGAACAGCCGGCCGCCGGCCAGCAGGCGCTTTTCCAGCAAGGCCTCGAATTCGTAGTCCGAGCTCACTTCGCCCAGCCCGCATTGCCGGCCCAGGGCCGCAAAGTAGTCGGCCGCAGCCGTGCTCACGCTGTAGGGCGGCTGGATGTGCAACACCGCCTCGGCGCCATACTGGGCGCGGGCGCGCAGCAGCAGTTCCTGGCGAAACGGAGGCTGTCCCCAGTGCGCGGGCGACAGCAGCATGGTGATGGCATAGGGCCGGGCCTGGGCCAGCTGGGCGAAAAGCCGGTCCATGAAGCCTGCAAAAGGCTGGGCGCCAGCGGCGGCGGCCTGCAGCGGAAACTCCGTGGCAAAGCCAGCGGCGGAGAACAGGCGATTGGTCTCCGCCTCCGTCAGGCGCAGGTACTGGGCGCAGGCGGCCAGCCGGTCGCGCGAGCGCGGATTGGGCAGGGAAACCCCATTCCTCCAGTTGTTGACGGCTTCCCGGCTCAGCCCGATCTCGGTGGCCACGCCCGAGGCGCTGGCGCGGATGCGGCGCATGTACAGCCCCAGCAAATGGCCGAAATCCTCGTGAACGCCTGGCGCCACGGCAGCCCCCTGTTCAATGGCGGTGGGCTGCATCAGCGACGGCTCCGCTCAGGAAAACAGCGCCTGTTGGCGCAGATCCATCCGGCCGGGGCCATGGTCCGTATCCTCATCCTTTTCACCCTCTCCTGGGATTCAGCTGGTGTTGTGCAATTTGTTTCATTTTGCCAAGCGCGGATTGTCTCAGGATGCGGCATCCCCGCCACCCTGCCCCGCAAACTCCCGTCGCGCGCCGGCCATGCGGTACAGCGGCAGCACCACCGCCAGCACCAATCCCAAAGCCAGCCAGAGCCACAGGCCCTTGCCTCTGAAGGCCAGGGCTGCAATGACGGTGAAGGCCACGGCCTCGCACAGCCCGCGAAAGCCGGCCCGCAGCATGAACAGCCCCACGATGCCCTGCACGGGCGATACGCCGCTCTTGCGCAGGCTGGCCATGGTGTCCAGCAGGGCCTGCACGGATTCCTGGGCCTGGCGGTCACGCTCCTGGTCCCGCTCGCGCAGCCGGGTGATGGTCATGGGCTGGGCCGGATTGGTGAGGGCGGTGCCGTCGGCGCCCTCTTCCTGGCCGGGCTGCGGATAGACCTCGCCATTCGTATCGACCAGCACCTGGCGCTCCGGGTAACGGGACAGCCAGGCGTGGTGGCTGACCCATTGGCCGGCATCGAAGTGGTAGCGCTCGCTCTCGCCCACCTGGTCGTAGAAGACATGCAGCACCGCCGCCTGCAGCCCGTGCTGGAATAGCGTCTCCAGCAATCGCCAGGGCATGCCCGCCGTGGTGCGGGTGTCAAAGCCCAGCTCCAGGTGCTGGGGATGGCCCAGGGCGCTGGCATTGGCCCAGTCGTCATCCCACAGCGCGGACCGGTCCAGGGCGGGGTCCAGCTCATGGATCCAGCGCTCGGCCTGCTCCCAGGACTGCCGGGCCAGGTACTGGCAGATCAGTTGCACGCGGCGCAGCTGCAGGGGCGTATCGAAGAAAAGATAGAGGTGATGGACGTTGCTGGACATGGCGGGCCTGAGGCGTTTGCAGGAATGCCGCGATTGTTCAATTGCAGCCGCCAGCCGGCCCTCCCAGGCCTGTCCAGCAGGCGGCTGGCAAGCGCTCCCACCGGTTGACATTCTGTCCACTGCAAGAAGCGGGATGCAGGCGCTGCGGCGGCGCCCTAGACTGCGGCAATTGCCCACAGCGCCCGTATTGCCAACCGCGCCCATACCGCCAACCCCGCCCGCCATGCACAACCTCGGTCTTTTCGACAACGAAGCTTGCGAACACGCCCCGCCCTGCCACTGGACGCAGATGGAGCACCAGCTCGATGAGCAAGGCTGCGCGCGCCTGCCCGGCCTGCTGGATGCGCAGCAGTGCAGCGACCTGTCCGCTCTTTACGCAAGGGAAGACGGCTTTCGCTCCCGCATCGTCATGGCACGCCACGGTTTCGGGCGCGGCGAGTACCAATATTTCGACTACCCCTTGCCACCGCTGCTGCAGCGCCTGCGCGAGCAGCTGTATCTGCGCCTGGCGCCGGTGGCCAATCTCTGGAACCAGCGCATGGGGCTGGAAGTGCGCTATCCGGACCGGCTGCAGGACTTCCTGGCGCGCTGCCACGCGCAGGGCCAGTTGCGGCCCACGCCGCTCATCCTTCAATACGGTGCGGGCGACTACAACTGCCTGCACCAGGACGTCTATGGAGAGCATGTGTTTCCGCTGCAGGTAGTGCTGCTGCTGTCGCGGCCCGGGCGGGACTTCACGGGTGGCGAGTTCGTCACCACCCAGGCAGATGGCGACCGGCAGCGGGCCGATGTGATGGCACTGGACCAGGGCGATGCGCTGGTCCTTGCCGTGCGCCACCGGCCCGTGCCCGGGCGGCGCACCGGCTACCGCCGCGTGGCCATGCGCCATGGGGTCAGCCGCATCCACAGCGGCCATCGCCATACCGTGGGGCTGATCTTTCATGACGCACTTTGATGGATGGCCGGTATGAGCACGCTGGATCTTTTCGCCGATGAACATCCCACCGGGGCCGAATCCATAGGCCCCCAATCCGTGGTGCTGCGCGGCCATGCCCTGCCCCATGCCGCGCAGTTGCTGGAGGCGGTCGAAGGCATTGCGGCGCAGGCGCCGCTGCGCCATCTGGTCACGCCGGGCGGCTTCACCATGTCGGTGGCCATGACCAACTGCGGCGCGCTGGGCTGGACCAGCGACAGGCGCGGCTACCGCTACAGCGCCATCGACCCACTCAGCGGCCAGCCCTGGCCCGCCATGCCGGTCGTGTTTGTCCGGCTGGCGGGCGAGGCGGCCGCTGCGGCGGGGTTCGAAGGCTTTGTGCCCGATGCCTGCCTCATCAACCAGTACCTGCCCGGCACCCGGCTTTCCCTGCACCAGGACCGCGACGAACGCGACCTGGGCGCGCCCATTGTCTCGGTGTCCCTGGGCATGCCGGCCACTTTTCTGTTTGGAGGACTGGCGCGGGCGGACAGGACGGCCAGGGTGCCGCTGCAGCATGGCGACGTGGTGGTCTGGGGCGGCGTGGATCGGCTGCGCCACCACGGCGTGTTGCCGCTCAAGGACCAGCCTCACCCGCTGCTGGGCGGGCGACGCATCAATCTCACTTTTCGCAAGGCGGGCTGAATGGTTGGACGGTCTGAAATGGACAGGCTCAACAGCCAGGATCGCTTCGCCCGCCTGGATTGGGCGCGGATTGCCGCTGAGCTCGATGCCGAAGGCCATGCCCTGCTGCCGCAGCTGCTGACTGCGGATGAAAGCCGCGCCTTGGCCCGCGAGGCGGCCGCCGCGTCTGGCCTGCCGCCCTGCGTGCAGGCATGGCGCCCGGTGCTGTACGGGCATCTGCTGGCCCTGGCCAACCGCTGGCGCGAACACATGGGCATGCAGCCTGGGTTGCCGGGCTGCTTCGAGGATTTCATGCGTCAGGGCCGGCAAGCAGGCCAAACGCAGCCGCAGCCACATCTGCTGCGCGTGCCGCAAGCGGGTCATGCCCCGCTGCGTTCATACAGCGAAGGTGCGGCGGTGTTTCCGCTGCAGCTGGTGCTGCTGCTGTCCCGGCCGGGCCAGGATTTCGAGGGCGGCGAATTCGTGATGACCGAGCAGCGCCCGCGCATGCAATCGCGCCCCATGGTGCTGCCGCTGAGCCTGGGGGATGCGGCCATCATCGCCACGGGGCCGCGCCCGGTGCGCGGTGCGGCGGGCTTTTACCGCGTGCACCTGCGGCATGCCATCAGCCGCGTTCACCGTGGCGAGTGGCTGGGTCTGGAGCTGCTTTTGCACGACGTGCCCCAGGCGCCCAAGGCTCTGCAAACAGAGCGCTAGCTATAATGCCGCGCCTGCAAAGGCATCCGTGCAACAGGTGTCCACATGCCAGCCATGGGGATGAAACGGGAACAAGGTGACTGCCAGCAAATGCTTTTTGCGCTGCCGGCACAGGCCTTGGCTGCCCCCGCAACGGTAAACAAGTCAAGGCGCTCCATGCCTGTCCCGCCAGTCTCCGCAACCCTGCGGAGGGGCGATGACAGGCTGTCACTGGTTCATGGCGTGGTCTGCAACATGCAGCTTTTCGCGGGTGGATTGGGAAGACGGGGCGCTGGGCGAAAGGCATGTCCTTGCGCCGCTTGTAAGCCCGGAGACCGGCCTGCTGCGTTTCGCGCCTGCTGTGCAGGCGTTTTCTTGACTGTCTGCGGGGTGCGGATGGCAACGTCCTGCGCCCTTTCCTCCCACGCTGGCTGGAGAGGTGGCAGTGCCTTGCTTTCGCATCAGACGGTCGAAGACCGATGTTCGAAATGCATTCTTCCTTTTCCAGGGTTTCCAGCGCTCGCGCTGCCCAGTCCCTTTCCGTGCGGCTGAGCCCGCTGGCCCTGGCCTGCGCCTTCATCTGCCTGCCGGCGCAGGCTCAAACCCAAACGCCCACGCCCACGCCAACGCCCCCATCAACCGCCCTGCCCGAGGTCCAGGTCACCGGCCAGGCCGAACGCATCGGCCAGCAACTGGCCCAGCCTGCGCGCTCTGCCAGCCATACCGGCGTCTCCAACCAGGAAGTGCCGGCCAGCGTGGACGGCGTCTCTGCCGAGCAGATGCAGGAGCGCGGCGACTACGCCCTGGTGGACGCCGTCACGCGCACCGTGGGCCTGACCTCCAGCAGCACGCCGGGCAACGGCGGCCTGGCCTTCAGCAGCCGCGGCTTTGCGGGTGTCAATTCCGTGGGCGTGGCCGAAGACGGCATGGTGCTGGGCGTGGCCGCCGGCACCACGGCGTATCCGGGTGACAGCTGGGGCTACGAGCGCATCGACGTGCTGCGCGGCCCGGCCTCGCTGATGTATGGCAGCGGCACCATGGGCGCCACGGTCAACGCCATCCGCAAGCAGCCCAGCCGCACCAGCTCGGCCGAGGTGCTGGTGGGCGCGGGCACGGACGACACGCTGCGCCTGGGCCTGGGCGTGACCGGCGCCCTGGGCGCCTATGCCAGCTACCGTATCGACAGCTACACCGCCCGCAGCGCAGGCGAGCGCGATCTGGACCAGTCGCGCAACGGCAAGTTCATGAGCACGCTGCGCTTGGAGCCCACGAGCGACCTGCAGATCGACCTGATCGCCGACCGCAGCGTGCAAAAGCCCAGCCGCTACTGGGGCACGCCGGGCCTGGACGGCAAGGTGGTGGAGTCGCTGCGCGACCGCAATTACAACGCCGAAGACAGCGTGCTGCGCTATGCCGACGAGCGCCTGCGCGCCAAGGTGCAATGGAAGGCCAATGACTGGCTGACGGTGCGCAACGAGCTGTACCACGTGAAGTCCGACCGCCACTGGCGCAACATCGAGGCCTACGCGCTCAACCCCGCCACCTGGACCGTGGGCCGCTCCGACTACCTGGAAATCCTGCACGACCTGGAGCAGACCGGCAACCGCCTGGGCCTGAACGTGGACCGGGGCTCGCACAAGATCGCCATGGGCTGGGAGGCCGCGCGCATCAACCTGCGGCTGTCCAACAACTCGCCCTATGGTGGCTCGTCCACGGTCTCGGCCTGGGATCCCGTGCATGGCAGCTGGGCCAGCCCCGATCTCACCGCCGCCAAGACAGAAACCGGCGTGACCCAGCATGCCCTGTACCTGGAAGATGCCTGGCGCATCAGCAACCGCTGGCTGGCCATGGCCGGCCTGCGCCGCGATGTCTACGACTTTGCCAGCCACTCGCTGGTGGGCGGCACGGATTTCAACAAGACGCTGGCCGCCACCTCCTGGCGCCTGGGCCTGACCTATGAACTGGCCCGCAACACCCATGTCTATGGGCAGATCAGCTCGGGACACGATCCCGTCAACAGCCTGGTCTCGCTGAACCTGGCCAACACGGCTTACGCGCTGAGCAAGGGCCGCCAGGCCGAGATCGGCATCAAGCAGCAGGTGGCTGGCGGGCGCGGCGAATGGACGCTGGCCGTGTTCGACATCAAGAAGGACGACATCATCACGCGCGACCCGGACCGGCCGGCCATCTCCATCCAGGGCGGCAGCCAGTCCTCGCGCGGGGCCGAGGTCACCGCCACCTTCCAGGCCACGCCCGCCCTGCGCGTGGAGGGCAATCTGTCGTACGTGGATGCCCAGTTCGACAAGCTCATCGAGGCTGGCGGCAACCGCGCAGGCAACCGTCCGCAGAACGTGGCCAAGACCACGGCCAACCTCTGGGGCCACTACCGCGTGGGCGCCTGGCAGGCCTCGCTGGGCCTGCGCTACGTGGGTGACCGCTTTGGCAACAACGCCAATACCGTGAGTTTGCCCGCCTACACCGTGGCCGACGCCGCGCTGAGCTGGCAGGTGGACCCGCGCACCACCCTGAGCCTGATCGGCCGCAACCTGGCCGACAGGGTCTATGTGGGATCGAGCTACGGCAGCCAGTTCCTGGTCGGGCAAGGCCGCCGCTTCGAGATCGCGGCGCATATCCGGTTCTGATGGCCATGGCGCGCTGCAAAAGTCTCCACAGCCTCCACGGCCTGTGCGCTGGCGCCCTGGCGGCCACCCTGCTGCTGGCCGGCTGCTCGCGCAGCGATTCCGGCACCACCAGTGAACTGCCGGCACCGGCCGCCGCACCGCAGGCGGCCGTGACCGTCAATGTCTGCGGCAGCCCCGTGACCTACGCCAACGCACCGCTGCGCGCCGTGACCCATGACGTGAACATCACCGAGATGTTTCTCTTTCTGGGCCTGGGCGACCGGCTGGTGGGCTACAGCGGTATCACGCAGGCCAAGCAGATCGACCCGGCCTTCCAGGCCCAGCTGGCCCGCGTGCCGCGGCTGGCCGAGCGCGAGATGAACCTGGAGGCCATCCTGGGCGCCTCGGCAGATTTCGTCTTCGGAGGCTGGAGCTACGGTTTTCGCCAGGGCCAGGTCACGCCCGAGGTGCTGCAGCGCCACGGCATTGCCTCATATGTGCTGTCCGAATCGTGCATCCGCGTGGGGCCGCGCAGCCAGGTGGCGCTGGAAGACGGCCTGACCGACCTGCGCAACCTGGGCCGCATCTTCCGCATCGACGCCCATGCCGAGCAACTGGCGCAGGGGCTGGAGCGCGAACTCAAGGACCTGCGCGAGCGCATGCAGGGCGTGCGGCAGCGGCCTTCGGTCTTCGTCTACGACAGCGGCCAGGACATCCCCGTGACCGTGGGCCGCTACGGCATGCCGCAGGCCATGATCGAGGAAGCGGGCGGGCGCAACATCTTCGACGACATTCCCAGCAACTGGCCTGCAGGTAACTGGGAGGACGTGGTGCAGCGCAATCCGCAGTGGATCGTCATCATCGACTATGGCCAGCCCCATGCACAGGGCAAGATCGACTTCCTGCTGGCCAAGCCCGAGCTGGCCGGCGTCGATGCCATCCGCGAAAAGCGGTTTTTCGTGATGACCTATGCCGAGGCCACGCCCGGCCCGCGCAATATTGCGCGGACCCGCG
Organism: Delftia sp. K82; assembly: GCF_002193035.1. Lineage (NCBI taxonomy): Bacteria > Pseudomonadati > Pseudomonadota > Betaproteobacteria > Burkholderiales > Comamonadaceae > Delftia > Delftia sp. K82. The sequence goes on from NZ_MYFL01000001.1 coordinate 2,225,005, forward strand.
CCCTGGCGCAGGCCCTGCACCCCGACCGCATGCCGGCGCCCAGCCATGCGGCCAACTGATTCCCGCTGGCCCAGGCGCCCGGGCGCCGCCCGCCTCTGGTGCCTGCTGCTGTTCGCGGCCCTGTTGTTGGTGATGACGCTGGCCATCACTTGGGGGCCAGTGGACATGCCGGCGGGCACGGTCTGGCGCATTGCCTGGAGCCGGCTGCTGCAGGTGCTGGGCATGCAGCCGCCGCCACTGGAGGGCATCACGCCGCAGCACCAGCAGATCGTCTGGCTGATCCGCATGCCGCGCGTGCTGCTGGCGGCCCTGGTGGGCGCGGGGCTTGCCGTGGTGGGCACCATCATGCAGGCCATGGTGCGCAATCCGCTGGCCGATCCCTATCTGCTGGGCGTGTCCTCTGGTGCGTCGGTGGGCGCCGTGGCCGTGCTGGCCTTCGGTGCGCTGGCCTCGGCCGGCATGTACGCCCTCACGGCCGGGGCCTTTGCAGGGGCGCTGGCGGCCACCGTCGCCGTCTACCTGCTGGCGCGCTCCCAAGGCCGCATCCATGCCACGCGGCTGATCCTGGGTGGCGTGGCCATCGGCTATGTGCTGGCAGGCGTGACCAGCCTGATCACCCTGTCATCGGGCCAGCGTGACCTGGCCAATGCCCTGCTGACCTGGACGCTGGGCAGCCTGGCCGGCACGCAGTGGGAGGAACTGGGCATTCCCGCTGCCGTGCTGGCTGCGGGAATGCTCTGGCTGGGGCTGCAGACGCGCCCGCTCAACGCCCTGCTGGCCGGTGACGAGGCCGCCGCCACGCTGGGCGTGGACACGGCACGGCTGCGGCGCGCACTGTTCCTGGCGGTGTCGCTGCTCACGGGCACCATGGTGGCGGTCAGCGGCGCCATCGGCTTTGTGGGACTGATCGTGCCGCACGCCGCGCGCATGCTGGTGGGCACGGACCACCGGCGCGTGCTGCCCGTGGCCGCCCTGGCCGGCGCCCTGCTGCTGGTGCTGGTGGATCTTGTTGCGCGCACGGCCTTTGCGCCCATGGAACTGCCCGTGGGCGTGATCACCTCGCTGATCGGCGGACCCTTCTTCGTCTGGATGCTGGTGCGCCAGCCGGTGCAGGGAGGGCGCGGCCCATGAAGCTGCAAGCCCAGGACCTGTGCTGGAGTGCCGATGCCCGGCGTGCCGACGCCCGGCGCATCGTGGAACAGGCCAGCCTTGCCCTGCACAGCGGCGAATGCGTGGGGCTCATCGGCCCCAACGGCAGCGGCAAATCCACCCTGCTGCGCATGCTCTACCGAGTGTTGCGGCCCGACGCAGGCTGCGTGCTGCTGAACCAGCGCGACATCCGGGACATGACGGCGCGCGAGTTCGCGGCCCAGGTCTCGGTCCTGGCGCAGGAGGCGCCGCAGAGCTTTGACTTCACCGTGCGCGAAGCCGTGATGATGGGCCGCATCCCCCACCAGTCCCCCTGGGCGGGCGACAGCGCCGAGGACCTCGCCTGCATGCGGCAGGCGCTGGCCCAGGTGAATGCCTTGGCGCTGGAGGAGCGGCGTTTCTCCAGCCTGTCCGGCGGCGAGAAGCAGCGCGTGCTCGTGGCCCGCGCGCTGGCCCAGCAGCCACGGCTGATGCTGCTGGACGAGCCCACCAACCACCTGGACATACGCCATCAGCTGGAGTTGATGTCACTGGTCAGGCGCCTGCAGATCAGCAGCATCGTCGCCCTGCACGATCTCAATATCGCCGCCCACTACTGCGACCGTCTCTATCTCATGGAACAAGGCCGCATCGTTGCCCATGGCACACCGGCCCAGGTACTGACCCCTGCCACCATCGGCCAGGTCTACGGCGTGGCTGCCGAGGTGGACATCCATGCCGCCACCGGCCGGCTGCGCATCAGCTTCATTCCCGATGAACTCCTCTGAAAAATCCATCCCGCCCGGGCCCGACGCCGTGATCGTGCTGGGCCGTGGCGGCACGGGCGCAGCCTCGCGCCAAAGCCTCATCGAACTGGCCGATGCCTTGCGCCAGACGCTGGAGCCGGCCTGCAAGGTCGTCACATCGTTCGTGGACAAGGCCGCACCCTCGCTGCCCGATGCGCTGCAGCAATGCCTGCCGGCGCGCTCCATCGTCGTGCTGCCCCTGTTCTCGCCCGACGAGCCTGCCCTGCTGCGCTGGCTGCACAAGCTGGCCATGCGCTGGCGCTCGCAGTTGCCGGACCAGGGCGTGCAGGTGCGGTTTGCCGACCATCTGCTGGGTGCTGCGACCATGCCCGCGCTGCTGCTGTCTCAGATGGCCCAGGCCCTTCAGGCCCCAGACATTGCCGAGACCGCTGGCGACCAATGGCAGCACGATCCCCAGGCCTGGTCCCAGGTGCCGGACCACCAGCACCACGCCCTGGTCTGCACGGGGCCGCGCTGCACCGCCCTGGGCGCCGTGGCCGTCTGGCAAAGCCTGGGCGAGGCCGTGCAGGCCAGCAGCGAACTGCGTGCCAGGCTGCGCCTGCTGCAGACCAGCTGCCAGTACCCCTGCAACCATGGCCCGCTGGCCATCGTCTATCCGGACGGCGTCTGGTACGGGCGGCTCAAGGCCGAGAATGCCGCCGAAGTGATCGAAACCCATGTGCTCTCGCGGCAGGTCTGCGCGGAGCACCATGTGCACGGGCCTGTGGAGCTGGGAACGCAGGCTTCGTGAAGTCTCAGGGCTGTGCCGCCTCCAGCTCGGCCAGCCTCACCGCCACAAAATCCCGCAACGCACGCACCAGCGGCGTGAACTGCCTGCGGCTGGGGGCGACCAGGAACAGCGGAACGCACTCGGTCGTCCAGTCGGTGCACAGCGCAAGAAGGCGGCCCCGGGCCAAGTCCTCGGCCACGTCGAAATACGATTTGTAGGCAATCCCCCGCCCGGCCACGGCCCAGCGCCGCACGGCATCTCCGTCATTGGCCACATTGCGGCCGCGCACCCGGACATGGACCGGCTCAGGTACGGCTGCCCCCTGCCCTGCCGGCCAGAAGCTCCAGCGGTCGTGCACTTCCTCGCCCAGCATGAAGCACAGGCAGTCATGGCCGGCTAGGTCGTGGGGGGTGGCGGGTGCGCCGCGTTCCTGCAGATAGGAAGGCGCGGCGCAGAGCACGCGGCGGTGCGTGTCCGACAGCGGCAAGGCCACCAGGCTGGAATCCTGCGGCCTGCCATAGCGAAAAGCCGCGTCCACAGGCTCGCTGTAGACATTGGCAGCGCGGTCGGACAGGTGCAGGCGCAGATCCACGCCCGCGTGCTGGCTCTGGAATTCGTCCAGCCAGGGCATGAGCACGTTGCGGCCCAGGTCGGAGGGGGCGGCCAGTTGCAGCGTGCCGCGCAAAGCGGCCTGGCCGCCAGCCAACTGGTCGCGTACCTGGCGCAGGCCGGCCAGCGCGGGGCGGCAGTGCTCCAGAAACAGCTCGCCCTCCTGCGTGAGCCGCAGGCTGCGCGTGGAGCGCACGAACAGGGTCACGCCCAGCTCTGCCTCCAGCCGCTTGAGCGCTGCGCTGGCCGCAGCCGGGGTCAGGTCCAGGGCACGCGCAGTGGCCGAGAGGCTGCCGCTGTCTGCGGTGCGCACGAAGATATCCAGGTCTTGCAGGCTTTTCATGGGCATTCGCCAGGCTTTGATTTTCAAAAACTATTTGAAGCTTAGTCCAACGAGAAAGCCATTTGTCGTGCTTGCGCCAACTGGGCGCAGGGCCTGGGATGGAAGCCGGCTTCCATCCTTTGGCAGCGGATCTTGGCGCCGCGGCAACCGTAGTATGGTTGCCGGCATGCAGCTCAAACATTTCGCCGGAGCCCTGGCTGGCAGCCTTGTGTTCGTCACAGCCACGGCAGGGGTCACCGCAGCCAAGACCCCCTCTTATCCCGATGCCGATGCCAGCGACCCCGCAAAGCTGGGCTGGATGGTGGGCTCGCCGCCGCCGCCGGACCGCATGCTGCGCTTCGACGACGGTTCCTATTTCCAGTTTCCCGCCATGCGCTGGAGCGTCTCGCACTTTCGCCAGCTCATGCCCACGGTGAATGTGTCGCGCGGCCTGGCGCCTGCAGCGCCGCTGGCCCAGGCGTTGCGCGAAGACATCGACGAGTTGCGCTTCACGCCATTGGGTGCCAGCCAGCCCATGACCTGGCGCGATTCGCTCAAGGCCAACTACACCGACGGCATCGTGGTGCTGCACAAGGGCCGCGTGATCTATGAGCGCTACTTCGGCGTGCTCAAGCCCGAAGGCCAGCACGGCGCCATGTCGGTGACCAAGTCCTTCGTCGGCACGCTGGCGGCCATGCTGGCTGCCGAGGGGCAGCTCGACCCCTCGCGCCGCGTGTCGGAATACGTGCCCGAGCTGGCGGCCTCGGCCTTCGGCAATGCCACGGTGCGCCAACTCATGGACATGACCACGGGCATACGCTTCAGCGAAGACTATGCGGACCCGCAGGCCGAGGTCTGGGCGCATGCAGCGGCCGGCAACCCGCTGCCCAAGGCCAAGGACTACACCGGGCCGCGCAGCTACTACGAATTTCTGCAGACCGTGAAGCCCGAAGGCGTGCACGGCAAGGCCTTCGGCTATCGCACGGCCAATACCGATGCGCTGGGCTGGGTGCTGGCGCGCGTGAGCGGCCAATCGGTGGCCGATCTGCTGTCCGAGCGCATCTGGAGCCGCCTGGGCGCCGAGCAGAATGCCTACATGTCGGTGGACTCCACGGGCACGCCCTTTGCAGGCGGCGGCCTGAACCTGGGCCTGCGGGACCTGGCGCGCTTTGGCGAGATGCTGCGCAACCGGGGCCAGTTCAACGGCCAGCAGATCGTTCCCGCAGCGGCCGTGGACGATATCCGCCGTGGCGGCGATGCGGCGGCCTTTGCCAAGGCCGGCTACAAGCTGCTGCCGGGCTGGACCTATCGCAACATGTGGTGGGTCACGCACAACGCCCATGGCGCCTTCGCGGCGCGCGGCGTGCATGGCCAGACCGTCTACATCGATCCCAAGGCACAGATGGTGATTGCGCGCTTCGCTTCCCACCCGGTGGCTGGCAATGCGGCCAATGACCCGACCTCGCTGCCCGCCTACGAGGCGCTGGGCAGGCTGCTGGCCGGGGAGCGCTGAGGCGCTGAAGGGGCGCGAATTTCCCGCATAGGCTTCGGCGGCCAGGGGGCACCGCCTGCAAGGACGCGTATTGTCAAGAAAATTTGCTAACGTATGTAGCATCTTCTTGCAATAAGTAATTCTTCTATGTTCCAGTCCCTGCGTGCGCGACTCATCGCGCTCAGCGTGGCCATCGTCACCGTGGCCATGCTGGCCCTGGCCATTGCCAACTTCCTCACGGTGCAGCGCCATGTGCTGTCCACCCTCGACGACCAGAGCCGCCAGCTCGTGAACGCCCAGGCCCAGGTTCTGGGCGAATGGGTGGCGACCAAGCGCCTGCTGACCCATACCCTGGCGCAGGCGGTCGATACGCCGGACCCGCGTGCCGTGGTCCAGGCACTGCGCGACGGCGGCGGCTTCTCGGATGCCTACTTCGGCTACACCGACAAGCGCATGTTCTTCCTCAATGAGATGGCTGCCGACTACGACGTGACGGCCCGCCCCTGGTTCAGGCAGGCGTTGAAGGAAGGCCGCCCTATCGTGACGGCGCCCTATCTGTTTGTATCTCCGCCCGAAGTGGGCGTGACCTTTGCCGAGCCCGTGGGCCCGGCCGGCAATCCCGTCGCCGTGGTCGGCACCGACGTGCTGCTGACCACGGTGGTGCGCACCGTGGGCGCCATCCGGCCTACGCCGGGCAGCTTTGCCTTCTTGGTGGATGAGGCGGGCGCCATCGTCACCCATCCCGATCCGGCACTCACGCTCAAGCCCGTCTCCGCGCTCTCGCCCCAGTTGCGTGCCGACGCCATCCAGGCCCTGCCCAAGGAGGACACCGGCATGCGCACGGCCGTCGGCGGCAAGGATTTCCTGCTCTACGGCCAGGGCGTGCCCGGCACGAACTGGCAACTGGTGGTGGCCGTGCAGCGCGACGAGGCGCTGTCCGCGCTGGGTTCGCTGCTCAAGGTGTCGGGCGCCATCGTTGCCATTTCGCTGATCCTGGCGATTGCGCTGCTGGGCGCCGTCATCGCCCGCGTCACGCGCCGGCTGGCCGTGGTGCGCGATGCGCTGGAAGACATCGCCTCGGGTGACGGCGATCTCACGCGCCGCCTGTCGGTGCAAGGCAATGACGAACTGACGCAGATCGCACGCGCGTTCAACCACTTCACCGACAAGATCGCCTCGGTGCTGGTGCGCATCCGGGAATCGTCCGAGACCGTTCGCCATGCCTCCACCGAAATCGCCAGCGGCAACCAGGACCTGTCGGCGCGCACCGAGCAGCAGGCCAGCTCGCTGGAGGAAACGGCTGCCGCCATGGAGCAGCTCACAGCCACCGTGCAGCACAACGCCGAGAATGCGCGCCAGGCGCGCGAACTGGCCAGCAGCGCCTCGGACATCGCCACGCATGGCGGCACCGTGGTGGACCAGGTGGTGCGCACCATGGGCGGCATCGAGCAGTCCTCGCACCGCATTGCCGACATCATTGGTGTGATCGACTCCATTGCCTTCCAGACCAACATCCTGGCGCTGAACGCCGCCGTGGAAGCGGCCCGCGCCGGCGAACAGGGCCGCGGCTTTGCCGTGGTGGCCTCCGAAGTGCGCACGCTGGCCCAGCGCAGCGCCACGGCCGCCAAGGAAATCAAGGCGCTGATCGACGACTCCGTGGGCCAGGTCGATGCCGGCAGCCGCCTGGTGCAGGACGCAGGCGCCACCATGGGCAAGGTTGTGGAAAGCGTGCAGCGCGTGACCGCCATCGTCACCGAGATCAGCAATGCCAGCCAGGAACAGAGCACGGGCATTGCCGAAATCGGCACGGCCGTCAGCCAGATGGACCAGTCCACCCAGCAGAACGCGGCCCTGGTCGAAGAGGCCACGGCCGCGGCGCAGTCGCTGCAGCAGCAGGCCGCGCAACTGGCGGACGTGGTGGCAGGCTTTCGGCTGGACAGCGAATCATCCCGGTCCAGGAGCATCGCCCTGCATAGATGAAATCGGCGCCGCACGGCAGGCAACCCACCGCCCTGCCCCGGCGGCGCCGGTCCGGTTACTGCAGCGCGATTGCGGCCTGCCGTACCAGCTTCTCCGTGCGGGGGACCTCGGTTTTGACGAAGGCCTCGAAGTCGGCAACGCTGCCGCCACGGGCTTCGGCGCCGGTGGCCACCAGGCGCTCGCGGAACTCAGGGGTGTTCAGCAGCTTGTTGATCTCGGTGTTGAGCCGGGAGACCACGGCCGGCGGCGTGCCGTGGCTGGCCACGATGCCGTACCACGGGGCGATGTCAAAGCCCGGATAGCCTTGTTCGGCAATCGTCGGGATGTCCGGGGCCATGGCGGCGCGGCTCGCAGTCGATACGCCCAGGGCCCGCAGCTTGCCGGCCTTCACCTGGGGCAAGGCGGTCATGATGGTGTCGAAGTACAGGGAGACCTGGCCCGATATCAAGGCCGGAATGGCCTCGGCCGCACCCTTGTAGGGCACATGCACTATGTCGATGCCGGCGGCCTGGCGCAGGAACTCGCCAGCCATGTGCGAGGTCGTGCCGGCCCCGAAGGAGGCATAGGTCAGCTTGCCGGGGTTTGCCTTGGCATAGGCCACCATCTCAGCCAGCGTACTGAACGGCAGGGACGGGTTCGCCAGCAGCACATTGGGCGTGACCGCCACGATGGCCACCTTCTCGAAGGCGTCCGGGTTGTAGCTCAGCTTCTTGTACAGAAAACGGTTGGTGACCATGGAGGCCGGCCCGCTCATCAGCAGGGTGTAGCCGTCGCCCGGGGCCCGGGCCGCGGTGTCGCTGCCGATCATGGCGGCCGCACCCGGCTTGTTTTCCACCAGCACGGGCTGGCCCAACGAAGTGCTCAGCCCGGCCCCCACTTGCCGGCTCAAAAGATCCGTGGCGGACCCGGCCTGAAAGGGGACGACGATGCGTATGGGCTTGCTGGGCCAGGCGCCGGCCCCCTGGGCAGAGGCTTGAGCGGCAGCGACAAGGGCCAGGGCGGACAGCAGGGCCTTGGCCAGGGGAGTGCGGAGCGTTTGGAGAGGCATGGTCTTCATCAGGTTGGAGAGCAGGCATGGCGAAGGAACAGGTTCCGGCTGCCATGGGGAAAATGCATAGATATTTAGATATTTGTATCCAATCATGCGGAAGACTAGCAAGCAATAATCGAACCAGCTCTAGGGAAAACCGCCTCTTGCCATCACCTGCACAGGCATGGCTGCGTGGAAACCGGCACAAACGGGGTCCCCGGGAGGCGCAGGCAGGTCCCCGTAGAATCGGCGGGCCCCTGCCCTGGGCGAAAGACACCGGATAAACCATGCTGACCGACCGACGCGCCTCGTTTGACACTGTCCATGCCACGGCACAGGAAGAGGCCTACCAACACATCAAGCGCGGCATACGCACGGGCGAACTGCGCCCGGGCATGCGGCTGGCACCGGATGACATCGCGGCCGAAATTGGCACCAGCCGCATGCCCGTGCGCGAGGCGCTGAACCGCCTTGCCACGGAGGGGCTGATCGTCAACCGCCCCAACCGTGGCTCGGTGGTCCGGGTGCTGACCGAAAAAGAGGTGCGCGAGGTATTCGCCATGCGTTCGGTGCTGGAGGGCCTGGCGGCCACCCTGGCGGCCGAGAACGTGACCACCAATGACATCCACGATCTGGAGCAATTGCTGCAGCGCATGCACCGCAGCGGCCTGAATGCATCGGAATGGATCACGGCGCACCGCCAGTTCCACGAGCGCCTGTGCACCATTGCCGACGCTCCCCAGCTGATGCGGCAGATCGCGTCCCTGCACTCAGTCTCCGAGCCCCTGATGCGGGTGTGGCTGGAGGGCAAGCCATCGACGGACTACGTGCACGACAGGCACGAAGAACTCATAGGCGCATTGAAGGCCAGGGATGGCGCAAAGGTGGAAGCCCTGATGCGCGCCCACATCCTGCGCACGCTTCCAGGCATCCTCCAGGCGAACCAGGCCGACTGAAATCCGCGCTGAAAGCCGCACTGAAAGCCGCGCCGGCCCCTTCGCTGTCACGAAGCGTGAAGCCAGCGCGCAGGCTGCCGTCCGTCAGGAGCGGTTGGCGCCCATGGCGCAGCCGTCCTTTCGATGGTCGGATGCGCCGTGCAGCACACCGTTGTCCCAATCCACCCGAATGGCCTGGGCGCCGCCGATGGCAGGATAGCCGGGCGCCACCAACCGGTAGCCCTGCTGCTCCAGCGCCTGCGCGACATGCTGCGGCAAGGTGCTTTCAACCTCCACCTTGTCGGTGCCGGGAATGGGGAACAGCCGCGGCAGATCGCTGGCGGCCTGGATGTCGCAGCCGTAGTCGATGACCTTGGACAGAAAGTGCGCATGGCCCATGGCCTGGTAGTGGCCGCCCATCACGCCGAACACCAGCTCCACGCGGCCATCCTTCGTGGTCATGCCCGGGATGATGGTGTGCAGGGGCCGCTTGCCGGGCCCGATGCAATTGGGATGGCCCTCAGCCAGTTCAAAGCTCTGGCCCCGGTTGTGCAGCAGCACGCCTGATTTGGGCGCCATCAGGCCGGAGCCGAAGGGGTGGAAGATCGAGTTGATGAAGCTGGCGCAGTTGCGATCCTTGTCCACCACCGAGATGTAGACCGTGTCCTTGTGCTCCGCTGCCGCATTGGTCGCCGGGGTCTTGAAATGCTCCGGGAACTCGCCGTTGCGCAGCTGGCCGGCCAGCTCCTGTGACAGCAGATAGTCGATGTCCACATCGGCAAAGCGCGGATCGGCCAGCAGCGCATCCCGCATCCGGTAGGCCATTCGCGTGGCATCGATCTCGGCCTTCAGCCGCTCGGGCGAGAGCGGGTCCGTGCCCGGCTCCAGGCCCTGCAGAATGTTCAGCAGCAGCAGGGCAATGATGCCCTGCCCCGGTGGGGGGCACTCGTGCACCACATGGTCTCGGAACCTGCTCTTGACCGGCTGCACGAACTCGCCACGATAGGTGGCGAAGTCCTCAAGCGTGTGCACGCCACCGAGGCTGCGCAGATAGGAGACGATGTCCTGCGCGACCTCCCCCTCGTAGAAGCCGGCGCGGCCCTGCTCGGCGATTTTTCGCAAGGTAGCGCCCAACTGCGGCTGGCGGTGAACCGATCCGATGGCCGGGGCTTGGCCATCGACCAGCATGATGTCGCGCGCAGTGGTGGCGGCCAGCAGTTGCGTGTGCATGGCCCAGTCGGTGCCGGCGCGCGGCGCCACGGCATAGCCCTGCTCGGCGAAGCGGATGGCGTCTTCCAGAAGGCGGCCCATGGGCAGCCGGCCGAACCGGTCCGTCAGGGCGACCCAGGCGTCCACGGCGCCAGGCACCGTGACCACGTAGGGCGACTGGCGGCGCAATTGCTTTTTCTCGCCCGAGGCAAGAACGGCCTTAAGGGAGGTGGCCTGGGGCGCCCAGCCGGCGCCGTTGTAGGCCGTGATCTGGTCGGAGCCCTTCTCGCTGTACAGCGCAAAGCAGTCTCCTCCAATGCCGGTGGAGCCAGGCTCCACCACGCACTGGACCGCACAGGCCGCGACGGCGGCATCCATGGCGGTGCCGCCGGCCTCCAGGATGCGAACAGCGGCCTGGGTGGCGGCCGGGTGCGAGGTTGCTGCCATGCCGTGCGTGGACATGACGACGGAACGGCCAGGATTCTGGAAATTACGCATAACGGTTCTTCTTCCTTGTGTTGCTGGGACTTGGATTTCGGGCAATGAATGGGGGGCCGGGGGGGGCTGCCAACGCTGCTTGCAGCGGACCGCCATCAACGCAGGGCGCGATGGCAGCCTCGAGATTACCGTATCCTGATATCTTTGTATCCAATTTTTCCAAAGATACCCAAGCAATCACCATGCCTGGATTGGCCGTACACAATGCACCATCAGAGTGCGCCCTGGACCCTGACAGCGAAACCTAAAATGACGACCGGGCTCCGCCCACCCCAGAACCATCACCATGCCGCCACTTGCCACCCCCTCGCCCGATGCGGCACAGACCAGTGCCCATGAAGAGGCCTACCAACACCTCTCTCATGGCATCCGCATGGGGCTGCTGAAGCCGGGCGACAGGCTGGTGGCCGATGACATTGCCAACTCCATCGGCATGAGCCGCATGCCGGTCCGCGAGGCCTTGCGCCGGCTGACTGCGGAAGGCCTGTTGGTCATGCCGCCGAACCGGGGCGCGATCGTGCGGGAGCTTTCCGAGAGCGAGGTCATCGAGGTTTTCGAGATGCGAGCCGTGCTCGAAGGCCTTGCCGCAGCCATGGCCGCCAGGCGCTGCACCCAGGCGGATGTGGACGACCTGCAGGACCTGCTCTCGAAAATGAAGCGCTGCGAGAGTGACCAGTCGGAATGGATCACGGTGCACCGGCGCTTTCACGAGCGCTTTTGCCGCATCAGCGCAGCCCCGCGCCTGTGCGAGCAGATCTCAGCCCTGCATTCGGTGGTCGAGCCGCTGATGCGGATCTGGCTGGAAAACAACGAGCCCTCGCCGAAGTTGCAGGAGCACCACCAGCAACTGGTGGCCAGCCTGCAGGCCGGTGACCCTGATAGGCTGGAGCGCGAAGTGCGCGCGCATGTGCGTGGAACGGTAGACAGCATCACGCAGGCCATGCGCAGACATCGGCCGCCCCAAGGCAAATCGCGCGCCAAGGCTTGACCTTGGCCTGGGCGATACGCCCTAGCCTCTCCTGTCCTTGAGGCGCGTCATGGAGCGGCGCGCCGCGGACAGGCTGCCGCGCCGGCCCAGCGAAAGCCCCGCGCCGGCATCCGGCAAGGCACCGCCAGCGGCCAATCGCTGCTGCGCCTCCAGCAGGCTGCGCAGGTCCGCCGCACGCTCCTGCGCCAGGGCGGCCGCATTCTGGGCGGTCTGCAACTGGGAGTGCAGGCTCAGCTGCTCCTCCTCACTCTTTTCATAGCGGCCTTGCAGCTCTGCAAGGCGGGTCGCTGCCTTGCGCTCCTGCTCGGTGGCTGTCTTGCGCGCAGCCGCCAGTTCCTGGCGTGCACGGTCCACTTCGTTGAGCATGTGGCGCTCATTGCCCGCGTATTGCTCGGCCATGCGTTGGCGCTCCAGCGCAGCGGACTGCATTTCCTCGCCATGCTTTTGCTGCAGCGCCTCGCGCTGGCGGGCGGCTTCAGCCAGCGCATCGCGCATTTCCTCCAGACGCTCGTCGCGGTCCTGCAACTGCTGCTGCATTTCGTCCAGCCGGCGTGAAAGATCCTGTGACTGCGCCTGGGCCACTTGCAGGGCCTGGTCCATGGCCTCTTTCTGCGCCTGCATGGACGCCTCGCGCCGCGCCATTTGCTCTTGCTGCTCCTGCAACTCGGCCTGCGTGGCCTGCGCCGCTTCCTCGCGCGATTGCAGCGCGGCGCGGGCGGCCTCCATGGCGGCTTCCTGGGCGGCGTCCCACAGTTGCTGCGCCAGGCGCTGAACGGGATCGGGCACGGACGAGGGCAGCAGCTCGCCCTGCCCTGCCGCCACGCCCAGGCGCTGGCCCAGGGTGGCAAACCAGGTCTCCAGCATCGGGCTGACGGTATTTGGCGAGCCTCGGCCGATTTGCTGGCGCACGCGCTCGATGGTCGGCCGCAGGCCCTGGGCGATCAAGGCGTCTGCCGCGGCCCAGACATCGGCTTCCTGCACGCCGCGGGTGGATGTTTTCTGCATATCGTGAACTATTTTCCAGATTACCAACGATAAGTGATTGTTATCGTGAGTTATTTTATTACTGCGTAATACATCATATGTGCCATGTATTAAATATTACATATGAAATTTTCATACAGTATGGATACGCACATTACACGGCTTTGCCCAGGCAAAAGGCCGCTGCAGCCTCTGGAAAGCTTGGAAACTGAACTTTGCATGGCCTGCATTGGCCCTGCACGGCCGCAGGCTCCGCGGCGGGTGGCCCTGCTGCGCCGGGCGACAATCCACGGATGCGCAACGGCCCCTTTTCGCTGATTCCCCAAGACCAGCCTCTGGAAGACACAGAGCAAGGCAGCACCCTGCCCTCTGCGGGGCTGGAGCCTGCCGCCCAGCAGGCCCTGCGCGAGTTGCTGCGCGAGGGCGAATCCACCAACACCAGAAACAGCTACCAGAGTGCGATGCGCTACTGGGCCGCCTGGCATGCGCTGCGCTTTGAGCGGCAGATGCAGCTGCCGCTGAATGTGGCCTGTGTGCTGCAGTTCATCATTGACCACGCCCAGCGGCAGACCGGCGCGGGCCTGGCCAGTGAAATGCCGGTGCACATGGACCGCGCCCTGGTCGAGGCCGGATACAAGGCCCGCGAAGGCCCCCTGTCGCACAACACGCTGGTGCACCGCATGGCGGTGCTGTCCAAGGCCCATCAGGTGCACGGTTTGGCCAACCCTTGCCAGGACGGCGCGGTGCGCGAGCTGATGTCGCGCACGCGCAAGGCCTATGCGCGGCGCGGCGAGCAGCCCGCCAAAAAGGATGCGCTGACGCGCGACTTGCTGGAGCAATTGCTGCAGACCTGCGATGACAGCCTGCGCGGCCGCCGTGACCGCGCCCTGCTGCTGTTCGCCTGGTCCAGCGGCGGGCGCCGCCGCTCGGAGGTGGCCGGGGCCGACATGCGCCACCTGCGCGCCGTGGGGCCGCAGGAATTCATCTACACGCTGGCCCACTCCAAGACCAACCAGTCCGGGCGGGATGTGCCCGAGAACCACAAGCCCGTGACCGGGCGCGCGGCCCAGGCGCTGGCCGATTGGCTGCGTGCCGCCGCCATACAGGAAGGGCCGATCTTCCGGCGCATCCGCAAGGGCGGCCATGTGGGCGAGCCCCTGTCGCCAGCGGCCGTGCGCGACATCGTGAAGCAGCGCTGTGCGCTGGCGGGCGTGGAGGGGGATTTCTCGGCGCATTCCCTGCGCTCGGGCTTTGTGACCGAGGCCGGGCGCCAGAACGTGCCCCTGCCCGACACCATGGCGCTGACGGGGCACAGCAGCGTCAATACGGTGCTGGGCTATTTCCGTGCGGATTCCGCATTGAGCAACCGTGCGGCCCGCCTGCTCGATGCCGGCGACGACGATGCGGCCGCCGCCGCGCAAGGCAGCGGCCGGCCGCAGTCCTGAGCTGCCGGCTCAAAAGCTCAAAAAGCTCACTCCTGTACCGAGGTCCGCGTGCCGCTCAGGCCCAGCTTGCGCAGCAGCGTGGTGTCGGCTTCCACATCGGGGTTGCCGGTGACCAGCAGCTTGTCCCCGTAGAAGATGGAATTGGCGCCGGCCATGAAGCACAGGGCCTGCACGGCGTCGCCCAGCTGCTGCCGGCCTGCCGACAGGCGCACGCGCGCCGTGGGCATGGTGATGCGCGCCACCGCGATCACGCGCACGAAGTCCAGCGGATCGACTGGCTCGCTGTCCGCCAGCGGCGTGCCGGGCACGCGCACCAGGCTGTTGATGGGCACGGATTCGGGATGGGGGTTGAGATTGGCCAGCTGGGCGATCAGGCCCGCGCGGTGCACAGGCGCCTCGCCCATGCCGATGATGCCGCCGCAGCACACGCTGATGCCCGCGCCGCGCACGGCCTTGAGCGTGTCCAGGCGATCCTGGTACTGGCGCGTGCTGACCACGTCCTGGTAGTACTCGGGCGCGGTGTCCAGGTTGTGGTTGTAGTAGTCCAGGCCCGCTTCGCGCAGCGACTGCGCCTGGTGCGGCTGGAGCATGCCCAGCGTGGCGCATGTCTGCATGCCCAGACCCTTCACGGCGCCGATCAGCTCGTTCATCTTCTCGATGTCGCGGTCCTTGGGCGCGCGCCAGGCGGCGCCCATGCAAAAGCGCGTGGCGCCCGCGTCCTTGGCGGCCTGGGCGGCCCGCGTGACTTCGTCCACGCTCATGAGCTTTTCCGCCTTGACGCCGGTATCGAACTCGGCCGCCTGCGGGCAGTAGCCGCAGTTCTCCGGGCATCCGCCCGTCTTGACCGACAGCAGCGTGGCCAGCTCGATGTCGCCCGCGGGCCAGTGCTCACGGTGCACGCTCTGGGCCTGGAACATCAGGTCCATGAAGGGCTTGTCCAGCAGTTCCTGAATGGCCTGCACGCTCCAGGCGCCTTCAAACGGCAGCGTGTCGCTTTTGGAGGGGCGTGCATGCCATTGCAGGGGGCTGCCGGCCGCAGGCTGTGCGGAGGTGGCGGAAGTCGTCGGGGTGGTGCTGCAGGCGGTCATCAAAAACTCCTCTGTGGGTCTGCTTTTTTCATTCTGATGAGCAAAAAAAGCCTTGGGAATGAAAAAGCCGGCTCCTTGGCAAAAATAGTTGCCCCATTTTCATGGCCTGCAAAAAGAGCGAACTTCGCTTATTTTTGAGCGATGTTCGCTGCGTTTTGGCAGAAGTTTTTCTGCCTGCATGCTTCATGCCGCAAGCGCGCAGCCATTGGCGGCCAACATCGCTCAATTGTCCGATGCAGGCCGAAAAAGATGTGCAAGCGGGCGCCGGCCTTGATTCCCAATACCTGCCAGATGCCTCTCCAAAACGACCACAATGGGTGCCCGCCGTCGTCGCCACGGCGGTTTTCATTGCCACGGCCCGTGCTTCCACCCGCTTTCCACCACTTTCCCCTGATTCACCTCGATTCACCCCGATGTCCCTGCGCTCCCTGGAATTTCCCACCGATCATGGCCAACCGCTGCTGCTGTCGCGCGAGCAGCAGGCCATCCTGGCGCATGAGGGACGTTCGGCCATCGTGGCGGCGCTGGCGGGCGTAGGCAAGACGACCACGCTGGCCTGCAAGGTGGTTCAGGCCTGCCGCAGCGGCCAGGCCCAGCGCATCCTGGTGCTGGCCTATTCGCGCTCCGGCGTGGCGGCCTTTCACCACCGGCTCAAGCAACTGGTGCGCGAAGTGCCGCCCCAGGTACAGATCACCACGGTGGAACGCTGGGCGGCCCAGCAGATCCGCCGCCGCGACCCTGCGGCCCGCTTTCTGGCCGACCGCGTGGCACTGCAGGCCCGCGTGCGCGAGGCACATGCCGCGCTGTGCGAGCGGCTGGCCTGGCAGCCCGACCCTTTGTTCGAGCAGCCCGGCGACCTGGATCTGGACGCCTTCTGGGACTTCAACCTCAGCGCCAAGAAGTCGTTGCTGCCCCAGCGCCTGGCCGAGGAAGGCATGGGACTGGCCAGTTTCTGCGAGGAGTATTTGCTCGACTACCGCATGGCCGGCCTGTTCTTCGAGTACGAGCGCCGCCGCATCGACCACTGCGGCGACCCGCTGTACTACGCCGAAGGCGACTGCAGCCATGCACTGGCCAGCGACGCCCTGCAGGGCCAGGCGCTGGACCTGCCGCGCTACGACCTGGTGGTGTTCGACGAGATGCATGACCTGGACCCGGCCTCGCTGCAACTGCTGCGCGCCCTGGTCGGAACCAGCGGCTGCGCCTTTCTGGGTGCAGGCGACTTCAACCAGCACATCGAGGCACAGGCCTGGTCCGTGTTCCGCGACAAGCTCCACCAGCTCGATGACTTCCTGCCCCAGGCCACGGCCACGCTGGCGCTGACCCAGTCGCGGCGCTTTGGCCCGCAGATCGCCAAGGCGGTGAATGCGCTGTTCAACGTTGGCCTGACTGCGGCGCCCACGCGCTTCAGCACCGTGCAGCAACTGCAGCACACCGATGACAGCCAGTGCATTGACCAGCTGCTGCAGATCCAGGCCGGTCTGGCCCGCGGCACGCCAACGGCGGCGCCGGGTGAGTCCCCGTCGCCCGGCGCGCGCAATCCCTCGCTGACCGTGATCCTGCGCCATGAGCAAGATGCCTGCGCGCTGGAATGGGCCATCCACCGCGCCGGCAAGTCCGCCAGCTTCTACGGCTTCAAGCGCTTTTACCTGCAGCGCGAGATTGCCCTGCTGCTGGGCCTTTGCTACGCACATGGCATGCAGGCGCTGTCATGGAAGGCCGAGGTCAGCGTGCTGGGCAGCGAGATCCTGGCGGCCTTTGTGGAAGGTGCGCTTTTCTACGGCAAGGGCAGCGTGGATGGCGCCGACATGGCCGATCCGTCAAGCCGCCATACGCTGGCCCAGCGCATGGCGGGCGAGATGCTGCACAACCCGCAGATCATCTGGCGATTCCTGGGCAACCAGTCCAGCCTGCAGGGCGGGCAACGCAACTTCCAGGCCTTTGGCAGCTTCTTGCAACTGCCCCTGGCGCTTCAGTCAGACGCACGCAGCCTGCTGGAGCAGGCCGACGTCTGGGGCCTTTTTGCGGGCGTGGCCCTGTCGCAGGCCCAGACGGCGGCCTTGCGTCAGCGCGTGAAGGCCTTCATGGATTCGGTGGCGGGCATGGCCGTGCCCGACATGCTGGCCCAGGTGGCCGCCATGGCCACGCGCTTTGAACGAACCGTGCGGGCCGAGCGCGGCTTCGACTTTCATCTGAGCACCATCGAGGAAGCCAAGGGCAAGGAATACGAGCATGTCGCCCTGCCCTTCATGGAGCCTGGCCGCTTTCCGGCCTCGGCCCCGCACGCGCTGGCCTTTCTGGAGCGCAACCGCCTGTACGTGGCCATGACGCGCGCCCGAAAAAGGCTGTGGCTGCTGGAGCATGCCGAGCGGCGCGTCCAGCCTTTCGCCTGAAGGCGTCTCAGCCCAGGGCGGCAATCACCTCGGCCGGCGCTTGCACCAGCTCGATCAGCACGCCCTCGCCAGCGATCGGAAACTCGTCATTGCTCTTGGGGTGCAGAAAGCAGATGTCGTAGCCGGCCGCGCCCTTGCGGATGCCGCCGGGGGCAAAGCGCACGCCCTGCGCCGTCAGCCACTGCACGGCCAGCGGCAGGTCGTCGATCCACAGGCCGATATGGTTCAGCGGCGTGGTGTGGACGGCGGGCTTCCTGTCGATGTCCAGCGGCTGCATGATGTCCACCTCGACCTTGTGCGCGCCCTGGCCCATGGCCAGGATGTCTTCGTCCACGTTCTCGCGCTCGCTCTGGAATGTGCCGGTCTGGGTCAGGCCCAGCATGTCCACCCACAGGCGCTTCATGCGCTGCTTGTCGGTGCCGCCGATGGCCACCTGCTGTATGCCCAGAACCCGGAAAGGACGCTGTTCGCTTGCCACTGTCTCACTCCTGTTGATTTATGAAGAATCACATTGTGTAGCCAATCCGCAAGGCCGCATCCCATCGCACAAGCGGCTCAGAACTCCCCCAGCACCCAGCCGCTGATCACCGCAAAGTACTCGCGCAGCCAGGCGTTGGCGCGGATCGTTACGGGCGTGGGCGCACCCACGGTGAAGGCCTGGCCGTAGCCGCTGCGCTCGGCTATCCAGCCTGCGCGCAGGGTGTGGAAGTCGCTGGTGACGATGGCGATTGCCGCCTGCGGCTCCACCCCGCGCGCCTGCAGCAGGGGCAGGCTCCAGACCAGGTTCAGCGCCGTGCTGGTGCTGCGTTCCTCCATCAGCAGGCGCTCGGGCAGCAGGCCGTGGCGCTGCTGCAGATAGCGCGCCATGATGGCGCCTTCGCTCTCGCTTTCCCCAAAGTCCACCCCGCCGCTGGTGAGCACCAGCGCCTTGGGCTGGCGGGCGGCCAGCTCGGCAGCGCGATCCAGCCGCTGGGCCAGCGTGAGCGACGGCTGACCGTCACGCGTGGCACTGCCCAGCACCACGATGGCCTGCACCGGCTGGTCCGGTGGCAACCCGGACGAGGCGGACAGCAGGTGCGCCCAGAACACCAGCAGGCTGACCAGCCACATCGCCAACGCCGCCCAGCCCAGCCACCAGGCGCGCCGCAGCCATGCACTGGCGCGCAGCCTGCGCGCAATGGCCGAGCGCCAGAAGCTGCAGGCCATGAACAGCAGGCCCAGCACCGCTGGCAGCGTCACGCCCAGATTGAACATGCCTCGCGCCATCAGCACCACGGCATCGCCCAGCAGTACGGCGCCAGTTATCAGGCCCAGCCACTGCAAGGGCCCCAGCCGCCGGAAGCCCGCGACGGCGTTGCGTCCGGGCACTGGCCCGGGCGCGGGAGAGAGCTTGTGCAACAAGCGCCCTCAGTTCCAGCGCTGGTTCGGGCCGCCGGCGCAGGACCACACGATCACGGGCTGGCCCGGCCGGGCATTGCCGCCTTCGATGTCCAGGCACTTGTTGGCAAAACGGCTGCGGATCTGGCCACGGCTCCAGTCCCATTTCTGGTTGGGCTGGTTGCGGCATTGCCAGGCAATCACCCGCGCACCATTGCGGGTGTTGCCATCGGCCACGTCCAGGCACAGGTCGCCCACGCGCATCTCGCCATCACGCGTCAACGTGAAACGCTGGTTCTCACCGCCGCTGCAGTGGTAGACGATGAGCCCATTGCCTGGGCGAAGACCCCCGGATATATCCAGGCACAGGCCGTTCTGGCCCCGCACCTCCCGTCCGCCCCACGAGGGATAGCCGGGCTGCTGGCCCGGATAGCGGTCATCGTTCCATTGCTCGTCGCGGTCACGTTCGCGGTCCTTGTCGCGCTTGTTCGCCAAAATGGCGGCGCCGGCAATGGCTGCCACGGCGGCACCGGCGATCCATGCGCCCGTGTTGTCGCTCCCACCTTCCTGGCCCTGCGCGCCCTGGGGCAGGCCGGTCAGGATGCGGAAACGCCCGCCGCAGCCGTCCTTGACCCACATCTCCCGGCGGCCCAGGTCGTAGCCCCAGTTTTGGTTGTAGCTGCAGTTGCCAGCCAAGGTCTCGACCAGTTGCACCTGCTGCGCGTCGTCGGGCAGGCTGTAGGTCTGGTAGCGGCCATTGGACATGAGCTGCACCGTCTCTTCGCCTGCATGCGCAGGCAGAACCGGCAGGATGAAGCTGCTGGCCAGCAGGACGGAAATGCATTTCTTGATTTGCATGGGATTTCTCGGGCTGCGTTGATCTGAGGGGCGGCTACGCGCAGCAACCGGCCTTTTCTTTCAGGCCAAGAATGCAGCCACCGCCTCTTTCCAGGCTGTGGAGTTTAGCCAAGCAATTTGTAGGATTGCGCCAGATTCTGGCAAGGCTGGCTCAAATCATTGCCTGTTGAATCCCGCCACCCCCGCCCGAAACTCCCCACTCCCATAAACCACCGACACCAGATCCTCATCATCCAGCCGCTGCTCCACGATGATGCGCCTCAGGCTTTCCTTGACCGCTGACTGGGTGGTTGCCGACAAGGCCATGAGCTGCTCGGCCAGCGCCTGAGCCTGGGCTTGCAATTGATCTGCCGGCACCACCGCATGCACGAACCCGCAGGCCTCGGCCTGCTCGGCTGACAGGTAGTCCGCCAGCAGCAGCATGCGCTTGACGCGTGGCACGCCCAGGCTGGCCACCAGGCGCGCGATGTTGCGTGATGACAGCGTGTTGGACAGCGTCTTGGCAATCGGCGCACCGAAGCGCGAGCCGGTGCTGCAGATGCGAAAGTCGCATGCCGTGGCCAGGGCCAGGCCGCCGCCCACGGCCCAGCCGTCGATGACGGCGATGGTGGGCACGGCGATGCGCTCCACGGCATCGATCACGCGCTCCACGAAGGCTTCATAGGCAATGCCTTGCTGGCCGTCATGGAAGTCCTTGAAGTAGGCGATGTCCGTGCCCGAGATGAAGGATTTGCCGCCCGCACCGCGCAGCATCACGCAGCGGATGGCAGGGTCGGCCTGGCAACGTTCCAAGGCCGTGAGCAATGCCTCGTACATGGGCATGCTCATGGCGTTGTGGCGTTCGGGGCGGTCGATGAGGATCTCGGCCGCGCCCCCGGCGTGAACGGTCAGTGCCACGGATTCATGCAGGGCCGTGCTCATGCTGCGGCCTTCAGTGCCTGGAGTTCGGCCATGATTTCTGCGTTGTGCTCGCCCAGCAGCGGCGGATGGCGGCGCACCTGCTGGGGCGTGCCGAGCATCTTGACGGGAAAGCCGATGTTCTTGACCTTGCCTTCGATGGGATGGTCGATCTCCATGCACATGCCGCGGTGCTGGCCGTGTTCCCCCTCGAAGGCCTGCGGATAGGTGAGCAGCGGGCCCGCGGGAATGCCTGCCTCCAGCATGCGGTCCACCCAGTCGGCGCTGTCGTGGTGGGCGAATTCCGCTTCCAGCTCGCCTATCAGCGCCTCGCGGTGCTTCAGGCGCAGCGCCACGGTGGCGTAGTCCGGATGTTCCACCAGATCCGGGCGTTCGATCAGCGCGCACAGCCTGGCCCAGAGTTTCTGGTTGGTGGCGCCCATGACGAAGTAGCCGTCGCGCGCCTTCACGGCCTGATAGGGGGCACTCATCTTGTTGCTGGTGCCCAGCGGCGCGGGCGGCACGCCGGTGCCCCAGTACTCGGACATGTCCCAGATCGAGAAAGCCATGGCCGAGTCGAACAGCGAGGCGTCTATGTGCTGGCCTTGCCCTGTTTTCTGCGCGCCGATGTAGGCGGCCAGCAGTCCGTAGGTGGCGAACAGTGCGCAACCGATGTCGGCCACGGGCACGCCGGCCTTGACGGGTTTCTCTCCTTTGTAGCCGGTGACGCTCATCACGCCCGACATGGCCTGGGCCATGAGGTCGAACCCCGGCCGCTGGGCCCAGGGGCCGCTCTGGCCGAAGCCGGAGATGCTGACATAGACGATGCGCGGATTGATGCGGCGAATGCTCTCGTAGTCGATCTTCAGGCGCTGGACCACGCCTGGCCGGTAGTTCTCGACGATGACATCGGCTGTCGTGGCCAGCTGGTAGAAGGCCTCACGCCCCTCCTCGCTCTTGAGGTCCAGCGTCAGCGACCGCTTGTTGCGGTTCATGTTCAGAAAGCCCATGCTGTCCGGGCCCTTCATCTTGAAGCCCATGGCGCCCCGCGTCTGGTCGCCGGTGCCCGGAGGCTCGACCTTGATGACATCGGCGCCCAGGTCGGCCAGCAGCATGCAGGCAAATGGGCCGGCCATGACCTGGCTGACGTCGAGCACGCGGATGCCTTGCAGGGGCAGTTGCAGCGGGTTGGATTGGGGATTGCTCATGCCGGGTCCTCAGCTTTCTTCGGTGATTTTTGCAGCGCGCACCACGTCGCCCCACTTCTTGTATTCGGCAGCCATGAAGGCCGCGAACTTGTCCACGGAGCCGCCACCGTCCTCCACGCCGTATCCGTCGAAGCGGCTGACCACGTCGGGCATGACCAGCACGCGGTTGATGTCGGCATTGATGCGCTGGGCCAGTTCCCTGGACATGTCGCGCGGACCGACGACGCCGTACCAGCTCGATGCGTCAAAGCCCTTGAAGCCCTGCTCGTCCATGGTGGGCATGGCCGGGAATCCCTTGGCACGGTTCACGCGGGTCTGGGCGATGCCCAGCATTTTTCCTGCGCGGACCTGGGCAGTGGCGGCCGTCATGGTGTCGAAGCTGAAGTCGATCTGACCGCCGATCAGGTCGGTCTGCATGGGGCCGGATCCTTTGTAGGGAACGTGGATGCTCTTGACACCTGCCGCCATGTTGAACATCTCGGCCGCAAGGTGCTGCACCGAACCTGTGCCCGAAGAGCCGAAGCTGACCTTGCCGGGACTTTTGCGGCACAGCTCCACCACTTCCTGCACCGAGGCATGGCCGTTCCTGCTGCTGGTCACCAGGATGTGGGGCGTTGCGCCGATCAGGGCGATGGGCGCGTAGTCCTTGAGCGGGTCATAGGTGATGGATTTGAAGATCTGCGGCGAGATGGCGTGCGTGTTCACATGGGCCATCAGCAGGTTGATGCCTTCTGTGAAGCGGGTCTTGGCAAAGTATTCGGCCGCCAGCGAGCCCGTGGCGCCGGGCTTGTTCTCCACGATCACGGGCCGGCCCCAGACCTCGGACAGCTTCTGGCCCACGATGCGCGCGAACACGTCGGTACCGCCGCCCGGCGCCCAGCCCACCAGGATCTTGACGGGCCCCTTGGGCAGGTCGGAGGGCGGGGGCGCGGCCCCTGCCCAGGGTGCGGCCAGCGCGGTGGCGCCGGCCGCGATGAAGTCGCGGCGTTTCATGTCTGTCTCCTGCACATCGTTGTTGTGCAGTCACTGTCGCCGGGCGCCGATATCGCGGCAAGCCTGTGTGCCGCATGCCTGGTTTCGCAATCCGCGAAACCGGAAGGGTCAGATCGCGCGTTCGCCCTGCAGCAGGGCGGCGACGACGTTGCGCAGCGCCTGTTCCTGGGCCTGGCCTTCGATGAAGGACAGCACGTAGCTGCGCTCGTGCCAGTCGCCTTCCAGGGTGGCCCAACCCAGGTCGGGCTCAGGGTGGAAGCTGCGCAGCACGCCGGGTGGCATCAGCCCCACGCCCAATCCTTCGCGCACCAGGGCCAGCATGGTGTCGAAGCCGCTGACGGCGAAATCGTTGCGGAACACCCTGCCCCGGCTGCGGTGGGCTCGGCGCAAAGCGGCCAGAATGGCCGAGCCCCGGCCCAGGCTGACGATGGGGCAGTCCAGCAACTGGTCCAGTACCACTGGCTCGACGGCAAAGCTGAAATGCCTGCGGCTGTAGACCAGCACCAGGCTGTCCTTGCGGTAGTCGGAGCGTGGCAGATCCACGAAGCCGCTGGTCTTCTCGAAGATGCCGATGTCGATGACCTTGTCGCGCAGCAGTTGCTGGACGATGCGGCTGTTCTCCTCCATCACCTGCAGCGTGATGTGGGGATAGCGCCGCTGGGTGACGGCGATGTCGGCAGCCAGGAACTGCAGGATGGCGGATTTGGGGGCGCCGATGATGATGCGGCCGTCGCGCCCGCGGCCCAGGGCCTGGGCGTCGGCCTCCAGCCGCTCCACCAAGTTGCCTATCTGGCGGATATGGGCCAGCAGCTTGAGGCCAGGCTCGGTGGCGCGTACTCCATGGGGCTGCCGCTTGAACAGCCTGGCGCCCAGTTGCTGCTCCAGGTCACTGAGCCGCCGCGAGGCCGCCGCCACCGCCAGTTGAAGCCTGTCGGCCGCGCGCGAAATGCTGCCCTCTTCGGCAATCGCAAGCACAAGCTGCACGGTGGTGGAGTCGATCTTCATCATGGCGGCAAGGCCCTCTTGCGCAGGCGGCGTCTGCTGAGGGCGCGATTGTGCCCCAGTGCAGCAACCGTGCTCAGGCCTGTGCGGGACACTCCAGCACGTCGCTGAGCCTGAAGCTCTCCAGGAACGGCAGGACATGCTCCTCGTTCATCGGGCGGGCGATCAGAAATCCCTGGACGTACGTGCACCCGAGCTGCTGCAGGTGCAGAAACTGCTCCGTGGTTTCCACGCCTTCCGCGACGACTTCAAGGCCCAATCTGCGGCTCAGTGCCAGCGTGGCCTCGACAATCGCGGCAGCCCCGGCGTCCTTGTCCATGGCCTGTATGAAGCTGCGATCGATCTTGATCAGGTTGAAGGGAAAGCGGTGCAGGTAGGAAAGACTGGCATGGCCGGAGCCAAAGTCATCGATGGCGAGATTCACGCCCAGCGCCTTCACTTGCCGCATGACGGACAGCACCTGCTCATCATCTTGAAGCAGGGCCGATTCCGTCACCTCGATGTAGCAGCGCTCGGGGTTCAGGTCGGCGCGGTCCAGATGTTCCTTCAATTGCACCGCCATGCCTGGGTCGAGAAATTCAAAAGCCGGGCAGTTGATGGACACCGAGATATCGGACGGCCATCCGTTGGCAACCAGCAGCGGGGAGCGCTCCACCATTTGGTCGATGGGGAGCAGCAGGCCGCGCCGCTCTGCCATGGGAATGAAGACGCCTGGCGGGACAGACCCTCTGGCCGGGCTGTTCCAGCGCATCAGCGACTCGAACCCCGATATTTTTCCCGTGGCCACATGGCAGATCGGCTGGTACGCCATGAACAACTGGCTTGTTCCGATGGCGGACCGGAAATCCTGCTCCAGCAGCAGTTGCTCCTGCATGGGGCTATCGGCGGAAGGCTCGAATTTCACGAATCGCCCACGTCCCTGGGATCGCGCCCGCTCCATTGCCACGCGCCCGTCGCGCAGCAGCTGATTCCAGTCCTCGTTGTTCTTGCAGACCGCCGTCCCTACGCAGACAGACAGCAAAATGCTGCGCTCACCCAGCATGTAGCGCTTTTTACCCAGTCGGATGGAGAGTGTTTTCGCCATGGAATCGGGGTCTCCTTCATATTGGGCGACACAGAACTCCTCGATGGCAAGGCGGGCGGCGACGTCATTCTGGCCAATACAGGAGCGCAATTGTTTTGACAGTTGCGAGATCAGTGGGTTGTCCATTCCAGGAACCAGCGTATCTGCCAGCACTTGCAAATGCTCGATACCGATGACATGGATGGCAACAGGACGCCGCTGTGCTTGCGTTCTGCTCAGCAGTTGCTCAAATCCGGTTGAATTAAGCAATTCGGAAGCAGGATCATGGAAAAGATGGTGCCTCAGCTGTGAATGCACCTGCACCAGATCCCTCGCCTCGAAATAGGATCTTCTGCGCTCACGCATCCACAATTGCGCCAGTAATAAAAATGAAGCCAGGCTGATGGCCGCCCATGCCATGATGGTTTTTCCAAACCTCCACCATGGAGCCGCGAGCTTTGCCTTGGCGGCCAGCGTGGCATAGACGAGATCCATGCCGCCTTGGCTGGACTGGTGCATGGCGACGATCCAGGGGTGCCCCAAGCCATCGTCAGCGTCCAATGTGCCCTCGCCTGCAGCCATCATTTTTGCAAGGCCGGAATCCATCCCGTCCAGAATGTGCGGATGCTCCTGGGGAATTCTGACCAAGTCTTTGCCGTTTGGCAGGCTGACCATGACCTGATGGCCATCCAGCAGCAGTGAACCGAATGCCTGGCGAATGGAATCCACGGAAATGAAGGCCACCACAATGCCAGTCAGCGCCCCACTGGAGTCACGTACCGGACGCCCCAGCACCAGGGACGGTATATCGAAGACCGGCGATCTGCTTGAATCCAGCAAGAAGAAGCCGCCAGGCTTTGTCTGCAGCGCTGCATTCCAGATGGGGCGCTCGGGGTTGTCGGGAGACAGCGGCAGCTTGCTGAAACGTGAGGAAATGGACCATTTCCCATGTCGATCAAGCACGCTCATGCTGATGACGCCGGGCAGCGCCGCCACCTCCTGGATCAAGGCATTGCGGATATCGGTGCTGGCATCAGGGTCTGCCGTGATTTCGCCTTGGCGGCCCGGTGCCAGCAAAAGTTGTTCTGTTCTCTCTACCGCCAAAGAGGTGGCAAGAATGATCTTGTTGGTTTCAGCGGCAGAGGCAGAGAGCGCATGCAGGAGATTCGATTTCTCTTCATGCAGCGATGTCTCGTAGCTGGAGATCAGAGAAACGCCCGCAACGCCAATGACCACCAAACATACGATAAAAATACAGGCATACCAGCGCCTGGGCTGCCAGCTTGGAGGTCTTCTCTCTGCATGCATCATTCAACGCTCATCTGGTCAAAATGCCAGCGAACAGGCGCTGTTCTCCTGGCAGGCAAGCCTGCCAGGAGAACCGCTCCCCGTTGGCTGTGACGCACTGGTCCGAATTTCCGTCAGGACGCGGAAAGACTCAGCGGTTTCATGGATGAGGGGATTTTCCTCAAGACAGGGGCCTCCTTTTCCGCGGGGTCCAGCTTGAAAATGGAAACTGCCGAAACCAGGGCCTGCGCCTGCTGGCTGAGACTTCCGGCCGCCGCTGCCGACTCTTCCACCAGAGCGGCATTTTGCTGGGTGACCTGGTCCAGCTGGATGATCGCATCATTGATCTGATCGATGCCCTGGCTTTGCTCCTTGGTGGCCCCACTGATCTCTTCGATCATGTCTCGATACTCGACCAATAAAAATTGGCACTGGCGCCGCGAGGCACCAGTGCCAATTTTTATTTTCAGGCCCTGCAACGACAATTGCATTTTTCTTGGTCGGTAAAGAATGATTGCGGCGGAAACTTCAGGCGGCAATTATTCTTGTGCATATGCGAATGTTTCAAGACAGCCTATTGATATCGTCTTATCAAAAGGCTGTTTGAAGGATAAGCAATGATTGTAACGTTGTGTTATGAAATCAATCCCTCATTTCCTCGCACCTTGACTTTGCATTTTGCGCAAACATTGCCGCAATACGCATAATTTTCAATGGATTCAAGTCCCCATCCCCAATCGATGGCCCAGACAAACAAAAGCGGCCCCTTGGGGGCCGCTGGTTCCGGGGCAATGGCGACTCAGGCGCTGCGCAGGCTTTTGGCTGCTCCGGCCAGTGCGGTGATCCGCTTCCAGTCACCCTGCTCCAGCGCATCGGCAGGCACCAGCCAGGAGCCACCCACGCAGACCACGTTGGACAGCGCCAGGAATTGCGCCGCATTGTCCGCAGACACGCCGCCCGTGGGGCAGAACCGTACGTCGCCGAACGGGCCTTGCCAGGCCTTGAGCATGGCCGTGCCGCCCGCCTGTACGGCGGGGAAGAATTTCAGCTCGTTGAAGCCGTCGTCCTGCGCGGCCATGATTTCGCCGCTGGTGGCCACGCCGGGCAGCAGCGGCAGCTGCAGGGCCTGGCAGGCCTGGCCCAGTGCGCTGGTGTAGCCGGGGCTCACGGCAAAGCGCGCACCGGCGCTGGCGGCGGCACGGGCATCGGCAGCGCTGCGCACGGTGCCGGCACCCACGATGGCCTCGGGCACGGCACGTGCAATGGCTTCGATGCTGGCCAGGCCCTCGGGCGTGCGCAGCGTGACTTCCAGTACGCGGATGCCGCCCGCGACCAGGGCCTGGGCCATGGGTACGGCATGTGCGACGTTGTTCAGGACGATGACCGGGATGACCGGCGCGTCCTGCATGATGGCCAGTGCCGTCAGTCGTTGATCCATGTGCAAGCTCCCTCTTCTGCGCTGAGCGCGTGGCGCCGGAATCCGGCAAACAGTTCACGGCCAAAACCCCGGCCATTGGCCTGGCGCAGTGCCTGCGGCATGGTGGCCAGGGGCCGCTGCTGCCATTCGGTGTCATCGACCAGCACGGCCAGGGTGCCAGCCACGGCGTCCAGGCGTACCAGGTCGCCGTCTTGCAGGCGCGCCAGCGGCCCGCCCACGCAGGCCTCGGGCGAGACATGGATGGCGGCGGGCACCTTGCCCGAGGCGCCGCTCATGCGGCCGTCCGTGACCAGGGCCACCTTGTAGCCCTTGCCCTGCAGCACGGCCAGCGGCGGGGTGAGCTTGTGCAGCTCGGGCATGCCGTTGGCGCGCGGACCCTGCCAGCGCACCACGCAGACGACATCGCGGTCCAGCTCGCCGGCCTTGAAGGCCTGCTGCAGCGCTTCCTGCGAGTCGAAGACGCGCGCAGGCGCCTCGACCACATGGCGGTCCTCGGGCACGGCGCTGACCTTGATCACGCTGCGCCCCAGGTTGCCGGACAGCAGCTTGAGCCCGCCCGTGGCGCTGAAAGGCGCATCGGCTGGGCGCAGCACGGACAGGTCGCCGGAGACTTCGGCCTCGTGCCAGACGAGATGGCCGTCGTCCACGGCGGGAATGCGCGCAAATTCCTGCAGGCCCTCGGGCCGCACGGTGAGCACATCGCCATGCATGAGGCCGGCCTTCAGCAGCTGGCCGATCACATAGCCCGGCCCGCCTGCCGCCTGGAACTGGTTCACGTCGGCGCTGCCGTTGGGATAGACGCGGGCCAGCAGCGGCACCACGCCCGAGAGTTCCGAAAAATCATTCCAGTCGATGACGATGCCCGCCGCACGCGCCACGGCCACCCAATGGATCAGGTGGTTGGTCGATCCGCCCGTGGCCAGCAGGGCCACCATGGCGTTGACGATGCAGCGCTCGTCCACCACATGGCCAATGGGCGCGAAGCGGCGGTTCTTGGTGATGGCCAGCGCACTGCGCATGGCCTCGCGCGTGAGCAGTTCGCGTTCGCCTTCGGCCGGGTTGATGAAGGCCGTGCCCGGCACATGCAATCCCATGGCCTCCAGCAGCATCTGGTTGCTGTTGGCCGTGCCGTAGAAGGTGCAGGTGCCTTCGCCGTGGTAGGCAGCCGTTTCGGCGGCCAGCAGTTCCTTGCGGCCCACCAGGCCCTGCGCGGCCTGCTCGCGCACCTTGGCCTTGTCGCCATTGGACAGGCCCGAGGTCATAGGGCCTGCCGGCACGAACACCGTGGGCAGATGGCCGAAATGCAGGGCGCCGATCAGCAGGCCCGGCACGATCTTGTCGCAAATGCCCAGCATCAGCGCGGCGTCGAACACGTCATGCGACAGCGCGATGGCCGTGCCCATGGCAATGGCGTCCCGGCTGAACAGGCTCAGTTCCATGCCGGGCGCGCCCTGGGTCACGCCGTCGCACATGGCCGGCACGCCGCCGGCGACCTGCGCCGTGGCGCCGAGCTTGCGCGCCTCGTCCTTGAGGATGTCGGGATAGCGTGCCAGCGGCGCATGGGCCGAGAGCACGTCGTTGTATGCGGTGACGATGGCGACGTTGGGCGCCTTCTCCTCCACGATGCGTATGCGGTCGCCGCCTGGAATGCCCGCAAAGGCATGGGCCACATTGGCGCAGCCCATGGACTGGGCGCCGGGCGGGCGCGCGGCCATGGCGTCCACCTGCTCCAGGTAGGCGGCGCGTGATTGGGCACTGCGCTCGCGGATGCGGCGCGTGACCTGCTCGACGATGGGGTGGATGGTGCTCATGCGGGGTTCCTGCGGATGCGCTGGTGCGCGTTTTCTCTCTGTCGCGTTGTCTTTATGGGAAATGTCGGCCGGGGCATCCCTCCCAGGTGCGTCCGGCCCTGTTCCGAAGCTTACTTCACTGCGCGCGCCTGCTTGACGGCGGCCTGCACCTCGTCCCACGTGCCCTGGCCCACGGTCTTGGCAATGCCGGCATTCACCGCCGCGAGCTTGTCGCGCATGCGGCCAGCTTCTGCGGCGGGCAGCTCGTTGACCTGCATGCCCTTGGCCTTGATGTCGGCCAGGGCCTTGGCGGCTTCCTCGCGCGTGTCCTTGCGTTCGAACTCGCGGCTCTTGACGGCGGCGTCCTGCAGCACCTTCTTCTCGGCCGGGCTCAGCGTGTCCCACCACTTCTTGCTGACGGTGACGATCCAGGGGCTGTAGACGTGGTTGGACACCGTGAGGTACTTCTGCACTTCATAGAACTTGCTGGACAGCACGGTGTTGAAAGGGTTTTCCTGGCCATCGACGGCACGGGTCTCCAGCGCCGTGAACAGCTCGGAGAACGGCAGCGGCACGGCATTGGCGCCCAGGGCCTTGAAACTGTCCAGGAAGACGTTGTTCTGCATCACGCGCAGCTTCACGTCGGCCAGGTCTTCCATCTTGGCGATGGGGCGCTTGTTGTTGGTGAGGTTGCGGAACCCGTTTTCCCAATAGACCAGGCCCACCATGCCCTTGGGCTCCAGCGTGGCCTTGACCTTCTCGCCCACGGGGCCGTCCAGCACGGCGTCGGCTTCCTTGACATTGCTGAACAGGAAGGGCGTGTCCCAGACGGCCATCTCGGGCGACAGGCCCACCAGGGTGGCGGTGGAGCCGACCATCATCTCCTGTGCGCCGCCGATCAGCGCCTGCTGCATCTGCGTGTCCGAGCCCAGTGAGGCATTGCCGATGGCACGCACCTTCATCTTGCCGCCCGTGGCCTTCTCGACCTCCTTGGCAAAGAAGCGCGCTGCGCGGCCCTGGTTGGACTCATCGACCAGGCCATAGCCGAAGCGCACGATGCGCGGCTTGAAGTCCTGGGCCATGGCCTGGCCCGTGGCGGCCAGCGTGGTGACGGCGGCCATCAGGCCGGCGAGTGCAAAGGGAATACGCATGTTCATCTCCTTGGGTTGTAGTGAGGGATCAATGCATCCAGCGCAGAGGGGCCAGGATGATTTGCGGAAAAATCACGAAAAGCACGGCAAGCAGCACATAGACCATCAGGAACGGGTTCGTGCCCTTGATCACGGTCTCCATGCGCAGCCGGCCTACGCCGGCCACCACGTTCTGCACCGTTCCCACGGGCGGCGTGATCAGGCCGATGCAGCCCACGTAGATGAACATGAAGCCGAAATAGATGGGATCGATGCCGGCCTTGACGGCCAGCGGCGCACACACGGGGCCGAAGATCAGAATGGTAGGCGTCAGGTCCATGGCCGTACCCACCACCAGCAGGAACAGCATCATCGTGGCCATGAACAGCACGGGACTGCCCAGCAGGCCCGAGAAGCTGTCGGCCAGCATGTTGGGCAGGTCGGCCAGGGTGATCATGTAGGCCGTCACCGTGGCGGCGCCGCACAGGAACATGACCACGGCCGTGGTCTTGGCGGCGGCCAGGAACACGGCGTAGAGCCGGGTCCAGGTCATCTCGCGGTAGATCACCATGGACACGAACAGCGCGTAGACGGCTGCGACCACGGCCGCCTCGGTGGGCGTGAACACGCCGCCCTTGAGGCCGCCCAGGATGATGACCGGCATCATCATGGCCCAGAAGCTCTTGGCCAGTGCCTTCAGACGCGGGCCCCAGGCCATGCGCTCGCCGCGCGACAGGTCGTACTTGCGGGCGATGGACCACCAGGCAAAGATCAGGAACACGCCCATGATCAGGCCCGGCACCACGCCCGACAGGAACAGCTTGCTGATCGAGGTGTTGGTCGTCACGCCGTAGATCACGAAGGGCATGGACGGCGGAATGATGGGCGCGATGATGCCGCCCGAGGCCAGCAGGCCCGCGCTGTAGCTGTCGGGATACTTCTGGTCGCGCATCATGGGCAGCAGGATGGTGGCCAGGGCGGCGGTATCGGCAATGGCCGAGCCGCTCATGGACGCCAGCAGCACTGCCGCGCCAATGGCCACATAGCCCAGGCCGCCACGGATATGGCCCACATAGGCACGTGCCAGGTCGATGATGCGGCGCGACAGGCCACCCGCGTTCATCAGCTCGCCGGCCAGGATGAAGAAGGGCACGGCCAGCAGCGGGAAGTTGTCGAAGCCGGCCTGCAGGTTCTGCGCAAGCAACTGCGAGTCGAAGAAGTCCAGGTGCCACATCAGCGCCACGCCGGTCAGCACCAGCGCCTGGGCGATGGGCATGCCGATCACCATGCCGCCAATCAGCACGGCCAGAAAGATCAGGGTCACAACCATGGTGCGTACTCCTTACTCGACCGTCGTTTCGGCATGGTTTTCTGCCGGCGCGCCGCGGCGCAGGTCGCGCAGCGTCACCACCAGCAGGCCCACGGCCAGCACCAGGGTGGCCGCGGCGCCCAGGGCCAGCGGGTACCCCAGCACCGTGCTGTAGCTGTTCAGCCCCGCCTCCACCTGGGCCCAGGAGCCCCACAGCAGCAGGCCCATGCAGACCAGGACCAGCGCCTGCGACACCCAGAACAACGCCTTGCGCGCGCCAGGCCCCACGCGGGAAGTCACGAGGTCGAAGCCCAGGTGGCTGCCCTCGAAAGCGGCCACGATGGCGCCAATGGCCACCAGCCAGACGAAGAGCAGGCGCGAGATTTCCTCATAGGAAACGATGCTGGTGTGGAACACATAGCGCAGCACCACGTTGACGAACACGGCAATGACCATGCCGGCCAGGGCCAGCACCATCAGCACCTCGGCAAAGTGCTGCAGGCGCGGCTTGGGCCGGACTGCGGGGGAATCGGATTGCATGGGGCTTGTCTCCTGGCGTTATGGGTTTTGGGAGAAGGTGTCGGCATGCGCCGCGGGCAGGACCTGCCAGCTTTGGGCGCGGAGCACGATGTCGGTCAGCGGCAGCGTGGCGTCCACGGACAGCACGGCGCATTCGCCATCAGGGCGTTCCAGCGTGGCGAACTGGTTGGCCACCAGCTCGGGCGAGAAGAAGTGGCCAGCGCGCTCCTGCACGCGCTGCAGCGCCGTGTCGTAGTTCAGGTCCAGGAACACGAAGCCCACGGCACCGGCCGGGCCGGCGGCACGCAGCCGGTCGCGGTACTTGCGCTTGAGGGCCGAGCAGGTCAGCACCACGCCCTGCCCCGGCATGGCCTGGGCCAGCAGCTGGGCCAGCCGGTCCAGCCAACCGCTGCGGTCGTCGTCGGTCAGGGGGATGCCGGCCTGCATCTTGCGGATGCTTTCCTCGGCATGGTGGGCATCGCCCTCGTGCAGGGTCCAGCCCAGGGCATCGGCCAGGGCCTGCCCCACGCTGGACTTGCCGCAGCCGGAAACGCCCATGACGACCAGCGCCCGTGGGCGGGTGTCTGCGGGGGCGGCCGCGGTGGTTGTTGGGATAGCGCTATCCATGTTCTTGCAAAAATTGGCAGACCAGGGTCTGCCTTGGATTTCGGTGTGCTTCAGAGGCCTTCGTCCGGGTTTACACGCAGGAGCAAGGGCCTTCGAATGATTGGGATAGCGCTATCATAATCTTCAACCCTCCCGCCCCCGACCTAGGACAATCCCTTGGCCCGTCAGATTCCGCCTGCCTCCCCAGAAACGCCCTCCGCCGATGTTTCCGGCCCGGCCCTGCCCGCCACGGGCCGCGCACGCTCCTCGCGGGCCAGCGGGCGCATCACGCTCAGCGATGTGGCACAGGCCGCTGGCGTCAGCCCCATGACGGTCTCGCGCGCCCTGCGCGGCGAGCGCCGCGTGGACCCGGCCCTGGTCGAGAAAATCCGCACGGCCGCCGCACAGATGGGCTACGTGCCCGACCCCGCCGCTCGCGCCCTGGCCTCGCAGAAAAGCGCCCAGGTGCTGGTGCTGGTGCCCATGCTGTCCAACACCCTGTTCGTGGACCTGATCGAGGCGGTTCACAAGGTGCTGTTCTCCGCGGGCTACCACGCGCTGATCGGCGTGACCCACTACGACCGGGCCGAAGAAGAACAGCTGCTGCGCACCTACCTGCCCATGCGCCCGGCCGGCCTGCTGCTCACGGGTTTTGACCGCAGCCCCGCTGCGCGTGAACTGGTGCAGGCCAGCAAGGTCCCCTGCGTGCACCTGATGGAACTGGGTGGCGAGCCTGATGCGCCCAGCGTGGGCTTTTCGCAGGCCGAGGCCGGGGCCGCCATCACGCGGCACTTGATGGAGCGAGGACACAGGCGCATTGCCTTTTGCGCAGGTCAGCTCGATGCACGCGTGATGCAGCGCGCCGCTGGCTACCGCCATGCCCTGCAGGCGGCAGGCCTGCATGACCCCGCCCTGGAACTGCTCTGGCCCCGCCCCACGTCGATGGCGCTGGGCGCCGAGCTGCTGGACGCGGCCCTGCGCCTGGACCCTGCCGTCGATGCCTTGTTTTTCTGCAACGACGACATCGCTCAGGGTGCGCTGCTGGAGGCTCTGCGCCGGGGTATACGCGTGCCCGAGCAGATCGCCATCGCAGGCTTCAACGACCTGCCCGGCAGCGACCAGATGGTGCCGCCGCTGACAACCATCCGCACGCCGCGCGGCCATATCGGCACCGAAGGTGCGCGCATGCTGCTGCAACTGATGCGTGGCGAGGCCGTGGAGCCGCCCAGCGTGGATCTGGGCTACGAACTGGTGGTGCGGCAGAGCAGTTGAAGCGAAGAGGGCTTTGTGCGCCCTCCTCCGTGGCCATCAGCCCGGCAGCAGGCGGCGCAGGGTCTCGGCCAGATCCTCTGCCGCGAACTTGGCCACGTAGCCGTCCGCGCCAACGCTGCGCACATGGTCTTCGTTGGCCGATCCGGACAGCGAGGAATGGATGAGCACG
The DNA here is from genome assembly GCF_002193035.1 of Delftia sp. K82. Classification (NCBI taxonomy): domain Bacteria; kingdom Pseudomonadati; phylum Pseudomonadota; class Betaproteobacteria; order Burkholderiales; family Comamonadaceae; genus Delftia; species Delftia sp. K82. The sequence continues at coordinate 2,259,560 of NZ_MYFL01000001.1, forward strand.
GGAATGGAATGAAAGCGCGCGTCCTGCTTGATGTGGCGGGTGAGCGTGAAGCCGTCCATCTCGGGCATCTCCAGGTCGGTCAGCACCAGGGCGACCTTGTCGGCCACCGTCAGGCCCTCTGCCTGAGCACTGTCGGCGATGGCGTTGAGGCGGTCCCAGGCCTCCTTGCCGGACTTGAGCATTTCATACGGTGCCTGCAGGACCTTGAGCTCCTTCTCGATCAGCGAGCGCGCCACGAAGGAATCATCGGCGGCCAGCACGATGGCGCCGGGCTTGAGCTTGAGCCTGGCGCCCACTTTTTCCGGCGTGATTTCCTGGGCGTCGGTGGGAGACACCAATTGCAGGATGGCCTCCACATCCAGCACCTGGGCCAGGCGCGAGTTGTCGGTGTCGCCATCCAGGCGGGCGATGCTGGTGACCAGCTTGCCGCCGGTGCCGCTGGCCTCGGCCGACAGCACCTGCTTCCAGTCCAGGCGCACGATGTCCTCGACGGACTCCACCGCGAATGCCTGGGTGGTGCGCGCATATTCGGTGACCAGCATGATGTTCAGGCCGGTCTGGGGCTTGCAGCCCATGATGGCGGGAAGATTCAGCACCGGGATAACCTGCCCGCGCAGGTTTGCCACACCCAGCGAATGGGCCGTGCCCCCCGCGATGGGCGTAATGTGCGGCATGGCCACGATTTCGCGGACCTTGAACACATTGATCCCGAACAGCTCGGACTGGCCCAGGCCGGAGTCGCTGCCCAGCCGGAACAGCAGCAGCTCGAACTTGTTGTTGCTGGTGAGGTTGGTGCGCTCGTCGATCTCTCTTTGAGCTGCCTTGGAATTGAGGTTCATGCCGGTCCTGGGGAGTGACACATATTTTTACAAATTCTAAAGCGAGCGCCTCGGATTTAGCAAAAATTTATTGCACCTGAGTCGGAACAGCAACGCCGGGCGGCCGGCGACATGCTTCATGCATGCCACCGCCCCGCCCCGCGGCGCAGAAATCACTCGAATTCCAGGATCACATCGTCCACCGCGAGCGAATCGCCCTTGGCTGCGCTGATCTTGCCGACCACGCCGTCCTGCGAGGCGAACAGGATGTTCTCCATCTTCATGGCCTCGATCACCGCCAGCTTCTCGCCCGCCTGCACCTTCTGGCCCGGCTGCACGGCCACGTCCACCAGCAGGCCCGGCATGGGCGACAGCAGGAACCTGGACAGGTCCGGCGGCGCCTTGTAGGGCATGAGGCGGTGCAGTTCGCCGCCGCGCGGCGAGAGCACCAGGGCGTCGATCTGCGTGCCGTTGTGGATGACGCGCAGGGCCAGCGGGTTCCTGGCCGTGCCGCGCTCGACCTGGGCCGTGAAGGGCTTGCCGTTGCAGCTGCCCTGCACGCACATGGCACGCATGGGGGTTTCGCTGCGGAAGGTGTAGGGCTTGCCATCCACCGTGACGGTGCTGGCGCGGCTTTCGGCGTCGAAGTCCGAGACCTGCACGGCGCGGTACTGGTGCTGGCCTTCGGCGCCCAGCACGACCACGCAGTAGTCGGCCGAGACCTTGAGCTCGTGCCCCCGCATCTGGCCGCTGATGGTGGCGGCGCGCGCGCGGTAGCGGCGGTTCATGTGGCCGGCCAGGGCGACCAGGAAGTCGGGATCGCCGTGGGGCACGTCCTCGGCGTGGAAGCCGTGGGAGTAGTGCTCGGCGATGAAGCCGGTGTTGAAGTCGCCGCTCTTGAACTTGGGATGGGCCAGCAGCGCGGCCTGGAACGGGATGTTGGAGCTGATGCCCCGGATCACGAAGGCATTGAGCGCCTCGCGCATCTTGGCGATGGCGTCGTTGCGGTCGCTGCCATGCACGATGAGCTTGGCGATCATCGAGTCGTAGAACATGGGGATCTCGCCGCCCTCATAGACGCCAGTATCCACGCGCACGCCGTGCAGGTGGCCGGTGTCGGCCTGCCACATGGTCTGCTCGGGCGGCGCAAAGCGCACCAGGCGGCCTGTGGAGGGCAGGAAGTTGCGGAACGGGTCCTCGGCGTTGATGCGGCACTCGATGGCCCAGCCATTGCGCTTGACGTCTTCCTGCACGATGGCCAGCTTCTCGCCAGCGGCCACGCGGATCATCTGCTCGACCAGGTCCAGGCCGGTGATGCACTCGGTCACCGGGTGCTCCACCTGCAGGCGGGTGTTCATTTCCAGGAAGTAGAAATCCTGGTCCTTGCCGACCACGAATTCCACCGTGCCCGCGCTCTGGTAGCCCACGGCCTTGGCCAGGGCCACGGCCTGCTCTCCCATGGCGCGGCGCGTGGCGTCGCTGATGAAGGGGGACGGCGCCTCTTCGATCACCTTCTGGTGCCGGCGCTGGATGGAGCATTCGCGCTCGTTCAGGTAGATCACGTTGCCGTGGCCGTCGCCCAGCACCTGGATCTCGATGTGGCGCGGCTCCTGCACGAATTTCTCGATGAAGATGCGGTCGTCGCCAAAGCTGTTGCGTGCCTCGTTCTGGCAGCTGGCAAAGCCCTCGAAGGCTTCCTTGTCGTTGTAGGCCACGCGCAGGCCCTTGCCGCCACCGCCGGCGCTGGCCTTGATCATCACGGGGTAGCCGATGCCCTTGGCGATTTCCACGGCGGCCTCGGGGCCGGCAATGGGGTCGTTGTAGCCGGGGATGGTGCTCACGCCGGCCTTGTCGGCCAGCTTCTTGGAGGCGATCTTGTCGCCCATGGCCGCAATGGCCGCGTGCTTGGGGCCGATGAAGGTGATGCCCTCTTCCTCCACGCGCCGGGCGAAGGCCTCGTTCTCGGACAGGAAGCCGTAGCCCGGGTGCACGGCCTGGGCGCCGGTCTGCTTGCAGGCGGCAATGATGCGGTCGGCCTGCAGGTAGGACTCGCGGCTGGGCGCGGCGCCGATGTGCACGGCCTCGTCGGCCAGCTTGACGTGGCGTGCCTCGCGGTCCGCATCAGAGTACACCGCCACGGTCTGTATGCCCATCTTGCGGGCGGTGGCGATAACGCGGCAGGCAATCTCGCCGCGGTTGGCAATCAGGATCTTCTTGAACATCTTCTTAGCCCATTCTTGGAACTAAATCATGGAAACCGGAGCTGTCGTCAGCTTCGCTGTCCCTGTTTTGCGCTTCGCCAGCACTGTCAGTAACCGGCGCGACCAAAGCGAGGGACACCGAGGAAGGGCCTAGGCCGGCCGCGCCGCCCCGCACCGAGGGTGTCGTCCCCCTCCCTCGCGAAGCGAGTTAGAGAGGGGGAAGCGGCGGAGCCGCTCAGGGGGTGCTTCACAAGGGGATGTTTCCATGCTTGCGCCACGGATTTTCCAGCTGCTTGTTCTTGAGCATCTGCAGCGAGCGGCAGATGCGCTTGCGCGTCTCATGCGGCTGGATCACATCGTCGATGAAGCCGCGCGCGCCTGCCACGAAGGGGTTGGCGAAGCGGGCCTTGTACTCGGCCTCGCGCGCGGCCAGCTTGGCAGGGTCGTTCTTGTCCTCGCGGAAGATGATCTCCACGGCGCCCTTGGCGCCCATCACGGCGATCTCGGCATGGGGCCAGGCCAGGTTGACGTCGCCGCGCAGGTGCTTGGAGGCCATCACGTCATAGGCGCCGCCGTAGGCCTTGCGCGTGATGACGGTGATTTTCGGCACCGTGGCCTCGGCATAGGCGTACAGCAGCTTGGCGCCGTGCTTGATGATGCCGCCGTACTCCTGGCTGGTGCCTGGCATGAAGCCGGGCACGTCCACGAAGGTGACCACGGGGATGTTGAAAGCATCGCAGAAACGCACGAAGCGCGCCGCCTTGATGGAGCTCTTGATGTCCAGGCAGCCGGCCAGCACCAGGGGCTGGTTGGCGACGATGCCTACGGTCTGCCCGTCCATGCGCGCAAAGCCGGTGATGATGTTCCTGGCGTAGTCGGGCTGCAGCTCGAAGAAGTCGCCGTCGTCCACGGTCTTGAGGATCAGCTCCTTCATGTCGTAGGGCTTGTTGGCGTTGTCGGGCACCAGGGTGTCCAGCGACTTGTCGGCGCGATCCACAGGGTCCGAGGTGTAGCGCACGGGCGCCTTCTCGCGGTTGTTCAGCGGCAGGTAGTTGTACAGGCGGCGCAGCATCATCAGCGCCTCCACATCGTTGTCGAAGGCCATGTCGGCCACGCCGCTGCGCGTGGTGTGGGTGATGGCGCCGCCCAGCTCCTCGGCCGTGACTTCCTCGTGCGTCACGGTCTTCACCACTTCGGGGCCGGTGACGAACATGTAGCTGCTGTCCTTGACCATGAAGATGAAGTCCGTCATGGCCGGCGAATACACGGCGCCGCCCGCGCAGGGGCCCATGATCATGGAGATCTGCGGCACCACGCCGCTGGCCAGCACGTTCTTCTGGAACACGTCGGCATAGCCGCCCAGGGAGGCCACGCCTTCCTGGATGCGGGCGCCGCCCGAGTCGTTGAGGCCGATCACGGGGGCGCCGACCTTCATGGCCTGGTCCATGATCTTGCAGATTTTCTCGGCATGGGTCTCGGACAGCGCGCCGCCGAAGACGGTGAAGTCCTGGCTGAAGACGAAGACCAGGCGGCCGTTGATCATGCCGTAGCCGGTGACCACGCCGTCGCCGGGGATCTTGCTGTTTTCCATGCCGAAGTCGGTGCAGCGGTGCTCGACGAACATGTCCCATTCCTCGAAGGTGCCGTCGTCCAGCAGCAGCTCGATGCGCTCTCGCGCCGTGAGCTTGCCCTTCTTGTGCTGTGCGTCTATGCGCTTTTGGCCGCCACCCAGGCGGGCCTGTTCGCGCTTTGTCTCCAGTTGATCCAGGATGTCTTGCATGCTGCGATTCCTCTAACGTCTAACGATACGGGTTGCTGGTGTTGTCTTGTCTGCTGTCACTGCGGCGCTGCGGCGGGTGCTGTCGCCGGCGCTGAAGATGGCGCCATCGCGGGCCCGGCCTGCGCCTGCAGCAGATTTCTGGCGGCGGTGCTGGCCGCGATCCGCCCTGCTGCCACGTCGGCCTGCAGTTGGGGCAGCAGCGCCCGCACCTGCGGATGCTGCCGGAAGGCCTGCTTGAGGCCGGAGTCGATGCGCTCCCACATCCAGGACAGGGCCTGGCGTTCGCGGCGCAGCGCCAGGCGGCCGTTGGCCTGCTGCAGGCGGCGGAATTCCTCCACCGCGCTCCAGAAGCCGTCAACGCCCTCTTTCTTGAGCGCGCTGATGGTGATGACCCTGGGCTGCCACAGCCGCTCGTCGTGGTGGGCGTGCTCGGGATTGCCGTGCATGCCCAGCAGGCGCAGGCTGGAGGTGATCTGGGCCTGCGCGCGCGTGGCGGCATGCGGGTCGATGTCGGCCTTGTTGATGACGACCAGGTCGGCCAGCTCCATCACGCCCTTCTTGATGGCCTGCAGGTCATCGCCCGCATTGGGCAGTTGCAGCAGGCAGAACATGTCGCACATGCCCTGCACGGCGATCTCGCTCTGGCCCACGCCCACAGTCTCGACGATGACCACATCGTAGCCAGCCGCCTCGCAGACCAGCATGGCCTCGCGGGTTTTCTCGGCCACGCCGCCCAGGGTGCCGCTGCTGGGGCTGGGGCGGATGTAGGCATCCAGGTTGACGGACAGATGCTCCATGCGCGTCTTGTCGCCAAGGATGGAGCCGCCCGACACGGTGGATGAGGGGTCGATGGCCAGCACCGCCACCCGCAGGCCGCGTGCGATGAGGAACAGGCCTAGCGTTTCGATGAAGGTGCTCTTGCCCACGCCCGGCACGCCGCTGATGCCCAGGCGGAAAGACCCACCCGTATGCGGCAGCAGGGCCGTGAGCAGCACATCGGCCGCCGCACGGTGGTCGGCGCGCGTGGATTCCAGCAGGGTGATGGCCTTGGCCATGGCCCGGCGCTGAACGGCGGGGTTGCCGTTCAGGATGCCGTCTTGCATTTGCTCGGGAGTCACTGCGGCGGGCTCAGAGGCTGTTGGCCTGGCGGATCTGTTCGAGCACATCCTTGGCGCTGGCCGGGATGGGGGTGCCCGGACCATAGACGCCCTTGACGCCGGCGTTGTAGAGGAAGTCGTAGTCCTGCGCGGGAATCACGCCGCCCACGAAGACGATGATGTCGTCCGCGCCCTGGCGGCGCAGTTCCTCGATGATGGCCGGCACCAGGGTCTTGTGGCCGGCCGCCAGCGTGGACACGCCCACGGCGTGCACGTCGTTCTCGATGGCCTGGCGCGCGCATTCCTCGGGCGTCTGGAACAGCGGGCCCATGTCCACGTCGAAGCCCAGGTCGGCAAAGGCCGTGGCCACCACCTTGGCGCCGCGGTCATGGCCGTCCTGGCCGAGCTTGGCGATCATCACGCGCGGGCGGCGGCCCAGCTGCTCGGACGATGCGTCGATTTCGCTCTTGAGCTTTTCCCAGCCCTCGGCCGAGTCGTAGGCTGCTGCATACACGCCGGTCACCTTCTGCGTATCGGCGCGGTGGCGCCCGAAAACCTTCTCCAGTGCGTCCGAGACCTCGCCCACCGTGGCGCGCAGGCGCACGGCCTGGATGGCCAGGTCCAGCAGGTTGCCCTCGCCGCTTTCGGCGGCCTGGGTCAGCGCCTGCAGGGCGGCCTCGACCTTGGCTGCATCGCGGCTGGCCTTGATCTGGTTCAGGCGCGCGATCTGGCTGTCACGCACCTTGACGTTGTCCACCTCGAGGATGTCGATGGCGTCTTCCTTGGCCAGCTTGTACTTGTTGACGCCAACGATGACATCCTTGCCCGAGTCGATGCGCGCCTGCTTCTCGGCGGCGGCGGCCTCGATCTTGAGCTTGGCCCAGCCCGAGTCCACGGCGGCCGTCATGCCGCCCATGGCCTCGACCTCCTCGATGATCTTCCAGGCGGCGTCGGCCATGTCCTGGGTCAGCTTCTCCATCATGTAGCTGCCGGCCCAGGGGTCGATCACATTGGTGATGTGGGTCTCTTCCTGGATGATCAGCTGCGTGTTGCGCGCAATGCGGGCCGAGAACTCGGTGGGCAACGCAATGGCTTCGTCAAAGCTGTTGGTGTGCAGGCTCTGCGTTCCGCCGAAGACGGCGGCCATGGCCTCGATGGTGGTGCGCACCACGTTGTTGTAGGGGTCCTGCTCGGTCAGCGACCAGCCGGAGGTCTGGCAGTGCGTGCGCAGCATCAGGCTCTTGGCCTTCTTGGCGCCGAAGCCCTTCATGATGCGGCACCACAGCAGGCGGGCCGCGCGCATCTTGGCGATCTCCAGGTAGAAATTCATGCCGATGGCCCAGAAGAAGGACAGCCGGCCGGCGAAATCGTCCACATCCATGCCCTTGGCCGTGGCGGTCTTGACGTACTCCTTGCCGTCGGCCAGCGTGAAGGCCAGTTCCAGCGCCTGGTTGGCGCCCGCCTCCTGCATGTGGTAGCCCGAGATCGAGATCGAGTTGAACTTGGGCATGTTCTTGCTCGTGTACTCGATGATGTCGCCGATGATGCGCATCGACGGCTGGGGCGGGTAGATATAGGTGTTGCGGACCATGAACTCCTTGAGGATGTCGTTCTGTATGGTCCCCGACAGCTGGTCCTGGGCCACGCCCTGCTCCTCGGCCGCCACCACGTAGCCGGCCAGCACGGGCAGCACGGCGCCGTTCATGGTCATGGACACGCTGATCTTGTCCAGCGGGATCTGGTCGAACAGCACCTTCATGTCCTCGACCGAATCGATGGCGACGCCGGCCTTGCCCACGTCGCCTGTGACGCGCGGATGGTCGCTGTCGTAGCCCCGGTGCGTAGCCAGGTCGAACGCCACCGACACGCCCTGCCCGCCGGCGGCCAGCGCCTTGCGGTAGAAGGCATTGGATTCCTCGGCCGTGGAAAAGCCCGCGTACTGGCGAATGGTCCAGGGCCGGCCCGCGTACATGGTGGCCTGCGGGCCGCGGATGTAGGGCTCGAAGCCTGGCAGGCTATCCGTATGGGGCAGGTTGGCCGTGTCTGCCGCCGTGTACAGCGGCTTGACGTCGATGCCGTCGGGCGTGGTCCAGTGCAGTGCCTGGATGTCGCCCCCGGGAGCGGCCTTGGCGGCCGCCTGGGCCCATTTCTGCAGGTCGGCAGTTGCGAATTCCTGGCCGTTCTGCGCTGTCGGATGGTCTTGTCTCATGTTCTCAGGCTCGTGAATGACAGGTGCCCTTGAGGGCATGCCCCAGAGCTGCCGCAGTTTACATCATTCATAATTATTCATTCAAAATATCTTTGCCGATACAATCCGGGCCACATGTCGACAAACACCCTCACTCCCCGCGCTCTCTACGAACAGGTTGCAGAGAAGCTGCGCCTGCGCATCTTCGAGCACGAGCTGGCGCCCGGTGACTGGATCGACGAACTGAAGATTGCCGAGGAATACGGCATCAGCCGCACCCCGCTGCGCGAGGCCCTGAAGGTGCTGGCCGCCGAGGGCCTGGTCACCATGAAGGTGCGCCGTGGCGCCTATGTGACCGAGGTGTCGTCCAAGGACATTGCCGATGTCTATCACCTGCTGAGCCTGCTGGAATCCGATGCCGTCCAGGTGGTGGCCGAATCGGGCAGCGACGAAGAGCTTGCCGCCCTGCAGCAGACCCACGAGGAACTCAAGGCGCAGACGCGCGATGCAGACCGCTTCTTCGAACTCAACGAAAGCTTTCACATGCAGCTGCTGCAGATTGCCGACAACCGCTGGCGCAACCAGCTGGTGGCAGATCTGCGAAAGGTGATGAAGCTCAACCGCCACAAGTCGCTGTTCAAGCAGGGCCGCATCGAGGATTCGCTGGCCGAGCACGAGACCGTCATGCAGGCCCTGCTGCGCCGCGATGGCGCTGCAGCGGCCCAGGCCATGCGTCAGCATTTTCAGAACGGCCTGGCTGCGGCGTCCTGAAGCCTGCCGTTCGGCGCTCTTGCGCAGCCGGCACCCTCTGGCGCGGCCATGACGCGCAGGCGGCCGCCCCGTCTGGAATCGGGCCCGGTGTGCAACGGTGGCGACGTAGGCAGACATGCGGCTCCTGGTTGGTTTCAGAGTGGGCACACGAAAACGCTGCAGTGCAGCATAAACGCGTGCGCCGCACCCTCTCATGTCCGAAGCTGACGCCAGGGCCTGCGGAAAGCCCCGGCTATCATCAGCGGCTACATCCACTTCGGCCCGCACCCTTCTCGCATGAGCATCCAAGAAGACCCAGCCCGCGCCCCTTCCCTGGCCATGAGCCTGCCAGCCGATGCCAGCATGGCCACGGCCTCCACCCTGGTGGAAATGCTGGCCCTGCGCGTGCGGCAAACGCCCGCAGGCGAGGCCTACCGGGCCTATGACGAGGATGCGCGCAGCTGGAAGACGCTGAACTGGGCACAGGCCGGCGAGCGCGTGGCCCTCTGGGCGCAGGCGCTGGCCGCGCAGGAGTTGCCGGCAGGATCGCGCATCGCCATCCTGCTACCCAACGGTCTGGACGCCATGTCCATCGACCTGGCCAGCCTGCGCTGCGGCCATGTGCCCGTGCCGCTGCACGCCATAGACAACGCGGGCAGCATTGCCTACATCCTGGCCAACGCCCAGGTGTCCATGCTGTTCGTGGCACAGCAATCCACTTGGGACAAGATCTGCGCCACGGGCCAGGCCCTGCCCGCGTTGCGCAAGGTGGTCGTGGCATCGGCCAAGCCGGCTTCCCGGGCCGCAGAGCCTGAAACCGAAGGCGATGCCGCCGCACTGGAGACCCTGCGCCAGATCCCCGTGCAGCCGTTGGCCCAATGGCTGGCTGAAGGCGGCGCAGTCCCCCTGCCCCCGCCTCCCTCTGCCGAGGACCTGGCCGCCGTGGTCTATACCTCGGGCACCACGGGCAAGCCCAAGGGCGTGATGCTCACGCACCGCAACGTGGTCTCCAACGTGCAGGCGGTGATGCAGCGGCTGCAGCCGCGCAGCGACGATGTTTTCCTCTCCTTCCTGCCGCTGTCGCACACCTTCGAGCGCACGGCTGGCTACTACCTGGCGCTGGCCGTGGGCGCCTGCGTGGCCTATGCGCGCTCGGTGGCCCAGCTGGCAGAGGATCTCAAGACCCAGCGCCCCACGGTGCTGGTGTCCGTGCCACGTATCTACGAGCGCGTGCACGCCAAGGTCATGGAGACCCTGGCCCGTGCACCGCTCAAGGCCCAGCTGTTCGAGCTGGCCCAGGCCAGGGGCTGGCAGCGATTTTGTGAAACACAAGGCATTGCCGATGCGCAAGCGCCCCAGCCCGAAGTGCCGGGCTGGATGCAATGGCTGCCCTGGCCGGTGCTCAACCACCTGGTGGCCAAGCCGTTGCTGGCCCAGTTTGGCGGGCGTGTGCGCGTGGCCGTAAGCGGTGGCGCGCCGCTGTCACCCACGATTGCGCGCTGTTTTCTCGGCCTGGGCCTGCCGCTGATCCAGGGCTACGGAATGACCGAGACCTCGCCCGTGGTCTGCGCCAACACGCTGGAGGACAACCACCCCGCCACCGTGGGCCGCGCCTTGCCCGGCGTGGAGGTGCGGATTGGCGAGAACCGGGAGCTGCAGGTGCGTGGCCCCTGCGTGATGCGCGGCTATTGGGAGCGCCCCGAAGACACCGCCAAGACTTTCACCGACGACGGCTGGCTGCGCACAGGCGACCAGGCGGTGCTCGAGGACGGGCGCGTGCGCATACAGGGACGCATCAAGGAAATCATCGTCACCTCCACCGGCGAAAAGATTCCACCGGCCGACCTGGAGCTTGCCATTACCGGCGACCCGTTCTTCACCCAGGTCTTTGTCGTGGGCGAAGACCGCCCTTTCATCGCTGCCGTGGCCGTGATCGAACGCGGCGAATGGCAGGCCATGGCCCAGCGCCTGGGCCTGGATCCCGAAGACCCCAAGAGCCTGAACCACTCCGCCGCCGAACGCGAGGCACTGGCACGCATCGAAAAGCAGGTGGCCAGCTTTGCCCGCTATGCCGTGCCACGCGCCGTGCATCTGGAGCTGGAGCCCTGGACCATAGAAAACGGGCTGATGACGCCTACCCTCAAGCTCAAGCGCAACAACCTCATGACGCGGTTCGAGTCGCAGATCGCCGCCATGTACAGCAAGCCTGCCGAGCGCTGGCAAGGCCGCAACAGCGCGGGTTGACCCCCTGCTCCTGACAAGCAGCCGCAGCTCAAAACGGCGGCTTTTTCTATTTTTGATATGGATTCAATTTATGTAAGTTACATTGAATTGATCAAAAAGAAAGGAAGAGCGCACTGCGCACGCTCTTCCTGGGTCTGCGTCAAGCAGCTGCCAATGTCAGGCCGGGGCTCGCCATGCCGATCTCCTTCACCGAGCTGATCTGGAACGTGGCCACCGCCTGCGCCAGCACCCGCGCCTGCCGTTCCAGGCTGGCTGCAGCGGCTGCTGACTCTTCCACCAAGGCGGCATTCTGTTGCGTGACCTGGTCCATCTGGGAGACGGCCTGGGTGATCTGCCCCAGGCCACCGCTTTGCTCCACGCTGGAGGCAGAGATGGCCTCGATCAGCGACGCCACCTCGCTCACCTGGGCTTCAATGGCATCCATGGCCTTGCCTGCTTCCCGGACCTGGTTGCCGCCTGTCCGTACCTTGTCGGTGGATGCCGTGATCAGTGCCTTGATCTCCCGCGCCGCTGCGGCGCTGCGCTGGGCCAGGGAGCGCACTTCCCCGGCCACCACGGCAAAGCCCCTGCCCTGCTCGCCTGCCCGCGCGGCCTCCACCGCTGCATTGAGCGCCAGGATATTGGTCTGGAAGGCAATAGAGTCGATCACGCCCGTGATCTCGGCAATCTTTCCGCTGCTGGCCGAGATTTCGTCCATGGTGCCGATGACCCTGGCGACCGCGCCGCCGCCCACGCCGGCCACCTCCTTGGCACGCACGGCCAGGGCGCTGGCCTGCCGCGCGTTCTCGGAGCTCTGGCCCACATTGCCGGCCAGCTGCTCCATGGACGCCGCCGTTTCCTGCAGGCTGGAGGCCTGGTGCTCGGTGCGGCTGCTCAAATCCTGGTTGCCGGCAGCGATCTGGCTGGACGCCGTGGTCACCGACTCCACCCCGCGCCGCACATCGCCAACGATGTTTGCCAGCGACTCGCGCATGGCGCTCATGGAGCGCAGCAGGTCGCCGACTTCGTCACGCCCAGTGGCCTGGATTTCCGAAGCCAGGTCGCCCTGCTCGATGTGCCGGGCCACTTCCACGGCTGACTTCAAGGGCACCGTGATGGAGCGCGTGACCATGTAGCCCAGGGCCACGGCCAGGATGACGGCAGCCGCCACAAAACCGTAGATCAGCATCTGCGACCGTGCAAAAACCTCCCTGGAGTCCCCATAGACATCCTCCGACGTCTTGAGCTGCAGCTCGACCAGCTCGCCGATCTTGGCGCTGATGGGGTCGATGCTGGCATACAGCGCGCCGTCGAACTCATCCAGGCTGCCGGCCTTCTTGCCGTCCAGCTGCTTGAGGCGCTGCAGCAGTTTGTCGATGCTCTGGTTGGCCGGCGCGAACAGTGCCTGGGCCTGCTTGGCCAGCATCGCCTCCTGCACGGTGAGCTGGGTGGACGAATAGCTGCGCCAGGCGGCCTCGATCACGGGCAGCGTGCCCGAGATGCTGGCCGATGCCTCCTGCGCCGTGATCAGGCCCGCATTGGCTTTATTGACCGTGTCTATGACGTTGACGGCATAGGCATCCGCAATCTGCTTGAGCTGCTTGAGTGGAACCACACGGTCCTGGTACAGGGTCTCCGTGCCCGAAAACACATGGCCCAGCGCCCTTGCGCCGACGCCCCCTACGGCCATCAGGCAGACCAGCAGGACAAGAAAGACGGCTGTAAGCCGGGTACCTATACGCACATCGCTGAGTTTTTTCATCGCAGAACCTCTGGCCCAGTGCTGCCGTCGGTATAGGCCATCGCTATCGCATCCAGGCAGTCACATTAGCTGCCTTATCGGTAGCGGTGGCCGATTTCTTGAGAGACAAAACTCAATAAGTTCCGCGAGATGTGTAAAGACGCCTGCCAAAGTGCGGATGCCCAGCCACTGCCCTCAACCCCGTTGCCAGGCCAACGCATCCAAGGCACGGCCAATCAATTCATGTAAGTTACATCAAGATCATCAAAAAAAAGGCCCGTGAAAGCACGAGCCATTTCCATTCAGACGTAGACGTCGACCACGCCACCCAGTCCGGGCGCCTTGTTGCTCTTCGGCTGGGACGGCGACTTGGCTTCAGCCGCCTGCTGCTGCTCGCGCTGCTTGTCGATCTGGGCCTGCTGCCTGGCGCGCATGATCGCCTCGATCTGGCTTTGCACCATCATGATCTGCGACTGCAGCAGCTTGGCCTTCGTCTGCTTGGCCTTGGCGTCGACGTTCTCGGAAGACACTTCCTTGAGCGCCTGCTGCAGCTCCTTGAGCTTGCGCTGCAACGCAACGATGTCATTGCCGCCGGAGGATGAAGCGGCTCCCGAGGCGGAAGCCGATGTGGAGGATGAGACTTGCATGCCTCATACATCGTCCGCAGCCGCACAAACTGAAGGCCGAAAACACGCCTGCCCCGCCAGTAGTCACCCCAGCACATGCCGCAGCGCTCCCGCCGATGCAATGCCGATCAGCACCGTCGGCAGAATGGGCAGCCGGCTCGCGGCCACCATAGTCACTACCAGGGCCAGCAGATCGGCCGGCCGCTCGGACACGAACGCCGGGGCAATCACCGAGATCAGCACGCAGCCCGGCAGGCTTTCCATCACGTACTGCATTCGCGGGCTCAGCGTGCGCCCGCGCAGCAGCAGGTAGCCGATCACCCGCGTGAAATACGTGCTGCACGCCATGAGCACCAGCGTCAGCAAGGTTGTGGCTTCCATCGCTCAACTCCTGGGCGCCAGCAAGGCCGCGCAGACCAGGCCCGAAACGGCGCCCGCCGCCACATACCAGGCGCCAGGCACCAGCTTGTAGACCAGGGCCGCCGTCACCAGGCTCACCAGCCAGGGCCGGCAAGGCCTGACGCCCCTCCACATGCCGCGCAGCAGCACCAGAAACACGGCGGTGAACGCCATGTCGAAGCCGTACTGCTCCAGGTCGCCAATGCGCGGCCCCAGAAAGGCACCTGCCGCCGTACACGACACCCAGGCCATGTACAGGCCCGCCGACACGCCCATGTAGTAAGGCAGGCTCACACGCCGGGAGGCACTGCGCTGCGCGTCTGCCAGGGCCAGCGCCCAGCTTTCGTCGCACATGAAGAACAGGGCCGGCAGCGCACGGCGCCTGGGCAGATGGCGCAGATAGGGCGCCAGCGCCGCACCCATCAGGATGTGCCGGCAATTGACCAGGAAGGACATGGCGACGATCAGCAGCACATGCGGCGGCGACGTCCACAGCCGTATGGCCGTGAACTCCGAGCCGCCGCCGAAGTTCATCCCGGTCATGAGAGGAACCTCCAGCGGTGCCAGCCCCTTTTGCACGGCCTGGGCGCCCAGCACCAGGGCAAAGGGCACGAAGCCCAGCATCACGGGAATCGCATCCCTGAAGCCGCGAAAGGCCTCGGAACTGCGGGAGACAGAATCTGCCGAAACGGCAGCGGGGGAAAGTGGAATGGATGAAGACATGGAGAGCGGCGATTGTCGGCCTGTGCCGCTGGAATTTGCTGCCGATTCATGCTTCCACCAGCCATTTCACAGATTTTTATGCCGATTTATTCGAGAAACTGGAAATAATCTGCCGCACAAGCGCTGCACAAGCGCCGCTCAACCCATTTTCATGGCTGGCGGCGCTCCTCGGTTGGCCGCGCCTGCCCTCCTGACATTTCACGAAACCCAACGGCCATTGGCTCCCGCCATGCTGCAGTGCGTCGCAAACGGCTGTGCCGGCCAGGGCGGCGGCGGGACCATGAAGCCCTCATCACTTCGCTTCACCTGAAAGGTTCCCCATGCGCACTTCCGACTTCACCCGCTTCATCGCCCTGGCCGCCCTCAGCCTGGGCCTGGCCGGCACCGCCCTCGCCCAGGACGCCGCGCCCTCCTCCACTGCTGCCCCCACCGACCTCAGCCGCGCCCAGGTGCTGGCCGACCTGGAAATGTGGCACCGCGCCGGACTCACCTATCTCTCCGACCGCGAGATCGATGTCCGCTCCACCGAATACCAGCGCGGCCTGGAGCGCTACCAGCAACTGCGCGCCAGCCCCGCCTACCGCGAGGCCGTGGCAAGGCTGGAGAAAGGGCATGCGGTGGCTCAAGACAAGTGAGCGTTGGGGTGACGCGAGGCGCGAGATACTGTGCAGTTTCCGCACCTGCGAGCATCGCCCCTCACTCCATGAATATCCGCATAGTCAACGGCGACCTTCTGGACCAGGACGTTGAAGTCATCGTCAACTCATGGAATAGAAACATCATTCCCTGGTGGCTGTTGATCCCCCAAGGCGTGTCCGGCGCAATCAAGCGCAAGGGTGGACTGCAGCCATTCTTGGAGGTTGCGCGGGCCGGCCCCATTCCTCTGGGCGATGCCGTCCTGACATCTGCCGGCAGACTGCCTTTCAAAGGCATCATCCATGTGGCGGGTATCAATCTTCTTTGGAGGGCGTCACAACTCTCCATTGAGAAGTCCACACAGTCGGCCCTGCAACTCGTCAACGATCACGGCTTCAAATCCGTAGCCTTTCCCCTCATCGGTTGCGGATCTGGAGGCTTCAATGAAGACACTGCCATCCGCATTATGAAGAACACCATTGCCCAAGTCGAAACGAAAGCAGTGGTTGTGCTGGTCGTTTTTGGCAAGGCACGATAGTTGTTATAACGGTCGAAGCCCGGATATCGCAGGTCGAACTTCACCGCCTGCGCGTAGCTGGGGCCGCTGACGGTTCGGCCGTAGCCACGGGCGCCCGTGGTGGGCCACACTTCACCAAAGCCTGAGATCAGCCATTGCCAAGCCACCTGCTCCTGCGGCTGGGCCAAGCATTAAAATCCAATAGATTTTCAGAGAAGAATTCTATCTATTCAATAAAGCACTGTTGAAATACTGATTGGAAATTTGTTGAAACACATAAAGAGAGATATCTCTGGAATTATTTATTTCTTCAAAATGCTCTAAAAAATTCGGCAGTTCCATAGAGATAAAGTAGTCCAAATCCCAATTATTTAAACCTTCCAATGACAAAGGCAAGTTATGAATTAAATTCAACACACGCCCAGCACTAGTTAATTTAGATTGCTTGATCTGCTGCAAAGCCTCACCAATGCAGTATTTCAATATATTACGCGAACTATCCACCTCAATTTCTCGCCAGCAGATCAACACCTCTTCCAATGAAGAAATAACTGTATCATTCACCTCATTATTAAATAAAATATTTCTACTAGAAATGATGATTTCATTGATTTTTCTTAGTTCCATTTTTAATAACCTCCCCATGTGAATTCAAGATCTGCGGGTCCTCTGTAAGCACCGTATGGCAAATCCACCCTTTTTATCGGAACATCTAAAACTCCAGCCCTAGGAGCCGCCCACGCTCTACGATGACCATCCAGAATATACAACCGCCCATCATGCGCAGTCACCACCAACGGATTAGATATTCCATTAACCCGAATATCTTTAATTAATCTATCCAACTGCCTACTACTTATTGTCTGTCCATGAGTTGCGAATAAGTCTCCAATCTTGGCAGTTTCTTGTATTCCACCTTTTGCTGCACAAAACGCCCCCGACTCCATCCCCTCAGAGATCCCCCGCGCAATCGGCAGCATCCTCGACACACCAGTCGGAATCTGCGCCACCAGCGGGTTGATCACCGCAGGCGATGCCAACGTCCCGTTGACCCCCGACGCCCCGGCAATGAACTCCGTGATTGCCGGACCGTACCGGTAGTAAAGCCCCCGTCCCACCTCTGCGATCCTGTTCAACGCAACAACGGCATTCAATCCATCCGGATCAATAGCATTGAGCGGATCACCCCCCACATACCCAAACCGATTCCACCCATCTTCCAACCCGATCGGGTCCGCCTGCATATACCGCCCCGTCGCCGCATCGTAGTACCTGTGCAGGTTGTACGACAGCCCCGTCTCTTCATCAAACACTTGCCCCGGATATCGCAGGTCGAACTTCACCGCCTGCGCATAGCTGGGCCCGCTGACCGTCTGGCCGTAGCCACGGTCGCCCGTGGTGGGCCGCACTTCCCCGAACCCCGAGATCAGCCATTGCCAGCCCACCTATCCTTGCTGGTTGGTCAGGCGCCTGGGGGGGGGGTCAGGTGGTCCGTGTGGATGGCGTATAGGCGGCCGTTGATTTCTACCGCAATGGGCATGGGACCACTGGCCGGGGGCTATTCTGTCAACGCTGCGCGGGTAACTTGCTGGCCCAGCATCACACCGCCTCTGCTACGGCTCTTCAGACATTATTAAGCGGCGTTCTTGCTCGAAAATATCCCATGCAAATTGTTCTTGCTCTAAAAGAGAATCAAGAAATCCAGCCTCTTGCCAGGCCTTTGGCGAAATTCCTATAGCAGAGCTCTCATGAATCCATACGGTCCAATTTGTTGGAACAACAGTGCTAATAATCTTAAAGCACTCTGCTTGATAACTACCAAATATAGGACGCCCTCCACTATTCTCAGAAGTTACAACATTAAAACTACGTCGACCATGCGGATCAATAAAAATTGACAAAACCTGATAAACAGAGTTTAGCTTCAACCAAGGGGAGGACAAAGCCTCATTTCCCTCAGTGTCGAGCAATTTAATACATTGAACCTTCATTTTAATGCTCCAGAATAATTATTAAATATAGCTTTATAATACAAGCCATAAAACACTTCACCAGTTCCAGAATTCATATAGAAATGCATTTGATAGTCTCCTGCGAGACTTTGAAATGTTTCTGTGGTATATTTTCCATAGCCTGCGGGTATAGCTGGGTTACTAAGCTGTCCAAGACCAAGGTTTGGCATTGCCCTTGATCGCGCAAGAGCTTCTTTGGTCAAAGCTCCATTTGGTAGAAATGAAGATCTAGCTGACTCGTTGGTGAGTTGCCTTGCCAATCGTGGAGTATTTGCAACATTTGAAGCATCCACTGAAGAGCAAAACGCCCCCGACTCCACTCCCTTAGAAATCCCCCGCGCAATCGGCAGCATCCTCGAGACACCCGTCGGAATCTGCGCCACCAGCGGGCTGATCGCCGCAGGCGATGCCGACGCCCCGGCAATGAACTCCGTGATCGCCGGACCGTACCGGTAGTAAAGCCCCCGTCCCACCTCTGCGATCCTGTTCAACGCAACAACAGCATTCAATCCATCCGGATCAATCGCATTGAGCGGATCACCCCCCACATACCCAAACCGATTCCACCCACCCTCCAGCCCAATCGGGTCCGCCTGGATGTATCTCCCCGTCGCCGCATCGTAGTACCTGTGCAGGTTGTACGACAGCCCCGTCTCTTCATCAAACACTTGCCCCGGATACCGCAGGTCGAACTTCACCACCTGCGCATAGCTGGGACCGCTGACAGTCTGGCCGTAGTCGCGGCAGCGCGTGGTGATTGACGCGATTGCGGCTATGTTGGCGCAGCATAGTTCGTAGCAGACACGCAACGCTGGCACCCTGAACCCCCAGCCGCAGCGGCTGACATGGGGTTGCAGGTTTTTTTTTAATGAAGACTTATTTAATGATTATTTTATATTTCAACCATGATTCCATATTCTTTGTGATTCTTTAATACATGATCCCCCCCAAAGTCTTGAACAACATCAATAGTAAAAGAATCTTCTTCGCGGATGCATTTAAAGAAGATATCGATATACCCATTGATTGCATCAAAATGAAATCGTGGATCTGTTATAAAATAATTAAAAACGGGATGCTCTTTAGGCTTGAAGCCGTCTTCAATGTAATACCTAATGCCAATTAAGTTACCCTCCTTGGATTTGATATGGTCATAAAAAAAACCACCAAGATCAACCTCGTTTGTTTTTTTCCAGGATGACAACTCTGTTGGGTTGCAGTTATTAGGAAGAATGAGATATTTCATTATTTCAATCTATTAAGTATTTCTAGGCGTAGCCGCTGCAGATCGGCCGCGGCAGCATTTCCTGATCGCTCATATTGGCTTATGGCTCTCGTTGCAAGCTCTCTATAAGCATTTACAGCTTGATTGGTCAGTGCCTCGGGGCGCGTCAAGTTTGAAAGTGCATTATTTGCACCTGGAATTCCTGTTCCAAAAAGCTGTCGCAAGAGCTCCGTTTGATCTTTTCCAATCAACGCTTTTAACTCTTCTTTGGTCATTGACCTCAGTGCTGGGCCCGCTTTACCTACAGAGCCCGGCCCCACACAAAGGCTTGGGCCACCTGCAATAAATGGGCGAAGGCACCCGTTGTCATCCATCGGACTATTAAGGAGTAGCGGTTGGCACATGTCACCTGTGTTAACAGCGCCGCCACCTCCAGGAACAAATCCAGCCAACCCCAGCGGATCGACGTGACTCAGCGGGTTACCACCCACATACCCAAACCGATTCCAGCCACCCTCCAACCCGATCGGGTCCGCCTGGATGTATC
>NZ_MYFL01000001.1:2279161-2310984 GCF_002193035.1 Delftia sp. K82
TCTGGCCTGCGGGCGCTGCGCTGTTGGCGCTGCGTTGGTTGGCGTACTGGCCCAGCACGGTGCTGCCTATGCCGTCTTCGGCGTACAGGGTCTGCAGCGTGGTCGGTTGACCTGCGCCGCGCGCATCGCTTTTGAACACGCGCTGGCCCAGGGCGTTGTAGACGTAGCTGACGGCTCTTGCGTCGGCAGCGTCCGCGTATTCGCCGGCCTTGGCGATGCGGCCATCTGCGCCGTAGTGCAGGTGGTTGTCTCCTTTCTTGACCAGGGCGCCCGCAGCGTCGTAGCTGAAGGTCACGTTGCTGTTCTGCGCCGCGCTGCCCGGGCGCTGCAGCGTCTGGGCATAGCTTTGCAGGCGATTGGTGCCCGCCGCAGTCTGGTAGTTGCGCTGCAGCGTGGACGTGCCCGATGCCAGGGTATTGCTGTAGTGCACCTGGGTGCGGTTGCCGTTGGCGTCCCAGGCATAGCCGGAGGCGCTGAGCTCGATGGTGTCGGCCAGGCTCCAGCCTGTGGGCAGCACCAAGCCTGTGGGAGCGCTGTGGGCGCTGGCAGTGAGGCGCCCCACGGCGTCGTAGCTGAAGGCGCTGGACAGCTTGGCCTGCTGGGCTGCGGCCGTACCCGGCAGCATGTGCTGCTGCTGGATGAGGCTGATGCGGCCCGCAGCATCCCAAGTCAGGTTCAGCAGTTGGCTGCTGGCCAGCTGGCCTGCGGTGTTGTAGCCGCGCTGCTCGGCCAGGGCTGCCGTGGCGCCGGGCTGCTGCACAAAGCCCGTCCATTGCCAGGCCGTGGGCTGGCCCAGCGGGCTCCAGGCCAGGCCGGTGACCAGGGGCTGGCCGTTCCACTGCAGGCCCGTGATCTGGCCTGTGCTGTCATACAGGTAGGTGGCCTGCTTGCCGCTGGGGTAGGTGATGCTTTGCAGTTCTCCGCCTCCGCCCTGCCCGGCAGGTACATAGGAGTGGATCAGCGACTTGGTGTCGCCATTGGCAAGAATCTGGCTCTTGCGCAGCACCCGGCCCAGGATGTCGCGCTGGTACTGGGTGGTGACGCCGGGGTCCTGGATTTCGCTGAGGTGGCCCGTGCTGGCCTTGGGGGCGCCGGGGCCGTTGTAGGTGTTGCCGGGCAGGTCGTAGCGCAGCGTGGAGGTTGCGGTGCTGCCGTACTGGAGTTCGGTGGGACGGCCTAGTGCGTCGCGCTGCACGGCGAGGGTGCGACCTGCGGCGTCCTTGGCGGTGGCAATCAGGCCCAGGGCGTCGTAGGTGGTGCTGCTGTTGCCGGCGTCGGGGGTGGTTTCGGCCTTGGCGTTGCCCAGGGCGTCGCGGGTGTAGGTGGTGGTGACGCCTTTGAAGTCCTGGGCGGCGGTGACGGCGTCCAGGGCGTTGTATGACAGCGATGCGCTGGCGTTGTCTTCGTTGGTGATAGCGCCGACTCGCCGCAAGGGGTCAAGACCTATGCTGGTGCCACGGCTTGACCCGTTGGCCGGCCGTACACTGCTGATCAGGTCGCCATTGGCGTCATAGCCAAATTCTGTCGCCACTTCGCCGATAGTGAGGCGTTGAATACGGTTGAGACTATTGATGGTGCGTTTCACCACCCACGCTGGTTGATTTCCGGCATCTCGAACAATTTCATCCAAGCGATTTCCCATATTATCCAGGATGTATGAAGCAGAGTTACCGCGATTATCATTCCAGCCAATCAAGCGTTGGGCATTGTCATATATATAGCTGACCTGATGCCCATTGGAAGCGGTCAAACCTTGCATCTGTCCGGACGGAAGATACCTATACAGCGATACTTCACCATCACGTTGCAGACGAATGAGGCGCCCGCGCAAATCATACTCAAAGCTGCTAGCCAGCCCCGTAGTGGCAGTATGCGATTGCAGTCGACCTCCAGCCCCATGAATAAAATAATCCAAATGCCCTAAAGCATTTTTCGTGCTCGAAAGATTCCCGAAACCATCGTAGGCAAAGCTGGAGGTGGCACCGTTAGGGGCGGTTTCCGAGGCCACCAGGCCAGACGCAGCATAAGACCACTGCCAGCGTGGAGCAGAGTTGTCGGCTGCGCCCACATCTCCGACGGCCAAACTCAATAGACGTCCCTTCGCGTCGTAGGTGTAGCTGGCCTGGCGCCCCGACTCAACTATCCTCGAAGGCAAGCTCCATTGAGGATGCCATTCCATGTTGGCAGTACGTTCCTGAGGCGTTCCTACCGCCTCTGTAACACTCGTCAGCAGGCGTCGCCCATGATCCCAGCCAAATGTTTTCTTGGCACCCTTGAAATCGGTCTCCGATTCACGCAATCCAGAAGAGCCTTGAATACGACTGGCAGCATCTATTTCCCCACTCACACCCGGCGCACTACTGGAAGTGACTTCCAGAACACCAAAAGCATTTTTATACCTATAGAAACGTTGACGCCCCAACGGATCTATCACCTGAGTTTCCCCATAATCTTGCGAAGGATATCCAATTTGATATTTAGCCACCCCATTCGCACGCTCAGTGTGTATCACTTGCCCATCTGCATTGTATTTAAATGTGGACAATCTATTATTATTTTCGTCAGTAACACCGGTCAAAAAATGAGGATATCTAAGATCCTCATATTTATAGCCTATCGTTGATCCATCTTTGTAAATTACCTTCTGCAAATTACCCATGGCATCATACTCAAATCCAACTTCGCGCACGCCATCGACGTCGATATCCTGGAGCTTGCCCTGTGAGCCATAAACAAAGTTGAGCCTTCTACCAAAGCCATTGCGTACTTCGGCGATTCTATCGCCTGCATCATACTCATACTCAATAAACCAGCCATTTCGCTGCTCATGCCTTAGAAGCTTTCCTGATTCATCAAAATTTCTTATATCTCCATTCTGCAAATCATTCAAAATCCAGCCATGACCCATCTGTGTCAGACTACTTGATCCATTTCTTGCCACCCACGCCCCATTGACCCAATCAAACCAAAGATAACTGCCATCACCAAAGTTAATTTGGGCATTTTTCGAAATGCCCTGCGAATTCTTTACATGCTCAAGTCTTACCGCGTAGGAATGAGACCATCCTGCCCCCATCTGCGATTCATTCTGCCGCCGGCGATGCAGGTAGGTCCTCTCGATGGATAGTGGATTCACCCCTGCATCAAAGTAATCAACCTCGTTCATGTACTTTTGAGCAATCGGCAAAATAACAGGATACGGGGTTTTGTATCCACTGATGCGACACATGCTTTCCATATCAACCGAAGCAGCTTCACAACGGTTATTCAGCTCAATGCTTCCGTAGTTACAATCGCAGGTTCCATAACTATTACTTTTGGAATTTTCAGGACAAAATCTAATAATACTCATTTCCACATAAGTATATTGATTATATATATCACCCCCCCTTTTTGAACGAACCCAACCCCAGCACTCAGCCGCATCACCAACCTCGATCACTTTATGATTTATGAAGTTGTAGTCATCCAGTGGATCTCCGGCTCGCATTGCCGCATAGTCGGCGCAGTAACCCTCAGGGGTCGAATAGTCTTTTGCAGAGCCCAGATTATTCAACCATCCTCTATAAAAGAAGCTACGAGGAACTGCTGCAGACACCGAGTCAATAAATGTCAGAAAACACAGAAAAAACACGGAAATCTTGACGAACGACGAAATTTTCACTATTCCCCCAAAAATAATAAACAAAGTCAATAAATCAGGATCAACGCGATCCAATCAAGCACTGTGATTTTCTTATGCCGCGTCAGCCGGAAGTTGAGCGAATGCTCTGGTTCGCGCTCATCTTACAGAGCACCTGCACTCCATCACCACACCAACAGCGACAGAGTTCCCGAAACTTCACTTTAAAGAGAACTACTGCCGTCTTCCCGTGGAAGGAGTGCATCGCTCCGATAGCCACGCTCCGCAATGAGAGAGCCTGTCCCCCGTGCTCCGCAACAAGGTCTCCACCGCTATAACGACTGCATGCCCCCGATAACCCTTCCCTTGTCCCCGGCACCCTCGCGCTACACGGCCAACCGGTGTTTCTGCAATAATTGCCGCAACAATCATTGCGCAGTCAATTATTTCACCCGTAGACACCATGACCCAGCCTCCCCTGCCCAACGGTCTGCAGCCCTCGGACTTCTACAGCCCAGGCAGCTACACGCCCTTCGAGAGCGTGGGCTTCCTCATGCGCAAGGTGCTCAGCTCCATCCTCCAGCAGGCCGATGCGCAGTTGGCCGAGCATGAGCTGACCTATGTGCAGTGGCTGCCGCTGTACAAGCTGCTGCTGTGCAGCGACGCCACGAATGCCGGCATGGCGCGTGACTTGGGGCTGGATCCGGCCTCCATCACGCGGGCGCTGGACCGGCTCGAATCCAAGGGCATGCTGCGGCGCGAGCGCTCCACGGTGGACCGGCGCGTGGTCAAGCTGGTGCTGACCGATGAAGGCCGTGCCATGGCGGCCAAGGTGCCGCAGGTGCTGTCCAGCGTGATGAATGCCCATATGGCCGGCTTCAGCCATGACGAGTCCCGCCAGTTGCTGGACATGCTGCGCCGCCTGCTGGCGAACGGCGATGCGATGCGCGCGCCGGAAGCTGCGCCGCCGGCCCCTGCGCCTGCCACGCCTGTCGGCTGACAGCGCCAGCCCCTGTTTCCACCCTGTTTCCACCCTGTTTCCGCCCCGGTTTCCGATTTCCTGATTCTTGACCCCCAACAGGCAGACCACCATGCCCAAATCCTTTGTTTCCGTGTCCGCCGCGCCCCGCCGCGTGGCCGCCGCAGCGGCCACCCTGTGCGCCGCGCTGGCCCTGGCCGGTTGTGCTTCCCAGGGCCCGGCCCATGAGCCGCTGGCCCGGCTGGGCGCCGCCGACCTGGGTCTGACGGCCCAGTCCGAGACAGGCGCCAATACCAGCCTGCCCGCCGCCGATTGGTGGAAGTCCCTGGGCGATGCCCAGTTGGACGGCCTGATCGCCCAGGCGCTGCAGGGCAGCCCCAGCCTGGCCATGAGCCGCGCCCGCTTCGACAAGGCGGCCGCCCTGGTCACGGCCACCAGCACGGCCACCGATGTGCGCGGCACGCTCGGCGTCGACGCCACGCGCCAGCACTACAGCGCCAACGGCCTGGTGCCCGCACCCATTGCAGGCCATACCTACAACACCGGCAACCTGCAGGCCGGCCTGAGCTGGACGCCGGATTTCTTTGGCCGCCATGCCGCCGACCTGCAGGCCGCCCTGGGCCAGGCCCGTGCCGCCCAGGCCGACAGCGCCGCCGCCGCCAACCAGCTGGCGGCCCAGGTGGCGCGCAGCTATGTGGCGCTGGCTCGCCTGATTGCCCAAAAGGATGTGGCTGGCCGCACGCTGACCCAGCGCCAGTCGCTGCTGGACCTGAGCCAGCAGCGCACGCGCGCCGGGCTGGACAGCCAGGTGGAGCTGACCCAGGCCCAGGCCGGCCTGCCCGATGCCGGCACCCAGATCGAGATGCTGGACGAGCAGATCACGATGGCGCGCCGCACCATCGCCGTGCTCTGCGGCCAGGCGCCCGAGGCGCAGCTGCAGCTGGCGCCCCGTCTGGCCGCGCTGCAGATCCAGGCGGTGCCTGGCCAGTTGGGTGCCGACCTGCTGGGCCGCCGCCCCGATGTGGTGGCCGCGCGCTGGCGCGTGGAGTCCGCAACGCAGGGCATAGAGAGTGCGCGGGCGGATTTCTATCCCGATATCAATCTCACGGCCTTCATCGGCCTCAATGCCATCGGCCTGGACAACCTGTTCAAGGGCAGCTCGCGCCAGATGGGCATCACGCCCGCGCTGCGCCTGCCCCTGTTCGACGGCAAGCGCCTGCGCGCCCAGTTGCGCGGCACGCAGGCCGATCTGGACACCGCCATCGCCCAGTACAACAGCGTGGTGCTCGATGCGGTCAAGGAAGCGGGCGACGCCATCACTTCCGTGCAATCGCTGGCGCGCCAACAGCAGCTGCAGGCCGAGTCGCTGGAGAAGGCCGAACGCGCCTACGACTTTGCCGTGCAGCGCTACAAGGCCGGCCTGGCCAGCCAGGTGACGGTGCTGAACACCGAGACCCAGGTGATCACCCAGCGCCGCCTGGACGTGGACCTGCGCGCCCGCGCGCTGGACACACGCGTGTCGCTGATGAAGGCGCTGGGCGGCGGCTGGACCGATGGCACGGCTGCCGTGCAGGTCAGCCAGCACTGAGATCGCAACCCGCACAGGAATCCACCGCACTCTTGACCCTCCACCGGGCAGACCGCCAGCCAGCGTGACAGACCGCCAGCTCCCTGCCCCGGCCGCACAACCACATTCACAGATAACAAAGCGCCGTACACCATGACCGACACCAACAAGCAAGCACCCAGCCCTGCCGCCGCACCGGCCGCAGCCTCGCCCGTGGCCAATCCGCAGGGCCGCCGCAAGGGCCTGACCCTCATCGCCGCCGCCGTCGCGGTGGCCGCCGTCGCCTGGGGCGGCTGGCACTGGATGGTGGCGCGCAACTACCAGACCACGGACAACGCCTATGTGGCGGGCAACGTGGTGCAGATCACGCCGCAGATCGGCGGCACGGTGATCAGCATCGGCGCCGACGACACCGACTACGTCAAGCCCGGCCAGCTGCTGGTGCAGCTGGACTCGGCCGATGCCCTGGTTGCCCTGTCCCAGGCCGAGTCGCAACTGGCCCAGACCGTGCGCCAGGTGCGCACGCTGTACGCCAACAATGCGCCCCTGGTGGCCCAGGTGGCACAGCGCGAGGCCGATCTGGCCCGCCTGCAGGCCGATGCCGCCCGCGCCCGCGAGGATGTGGACCGCCGCCGCCCGCTGCTGGCCACGGGCGCCGTGGGCAAGGAAGAGTTCGACCACGCCCAGTCCCTGGCCCGCACGGCAGGCAATGCCGCCTCTGCAGCCGAAGCCGCCGTGCGCGCCGCCAAGGCACAGCTGACCGCTGCCGAAGCCCAGACCAAGGGCAGCAGCGCCGAAGAGCACCCCAGCGTGATCGCCGCTTCCGCCAAGGTGCGCGAGGCCTATCTGGCGCTGCAGCGCACGCGCCTGGTCTCGCCCGTGGAAGGCTATGTGGCCAAGCGCGGCGTGCAACTGGGCCAGCGCGTGGCCTCGGGCGCGCCGCTGATGACGGTGGTGGGCCTGCACAACCTCTGGGTGGATGCCAACTTCAAGGAAAGCCAGCTGGCCCAGCTGCGCATAGGCCAGAAGACCGAGCTGACGGCCGATGTCTACGGCGACAAGATCAGCTACCACGGCACCGTGGTCGGCATGGGTGCCGGCACGGGCGCGGCCTTCTCGCTGCTGCCCGCGCAGAACGCCACCGGCAACTGGATCAAGGTGGTGCAGCGCGTGCCCGTGCGCATTGCGCTGTCGCCGGAAGACCTGGCCCAGCACCCGCTGCGCGTGGGCCTGTCGATGGAGGCCAAGGTGGACGTGCGCGACCAGCAGGGTGAAGTGCTGGCAACCGCCACGCGCAATGCCCCCGTGGCCCAGACCTCCATCTACGACATGGCGTTGCCGCAGGCCGAGGAGCGCATCGCCCACATCGTGGCAGGCCAGAACGTGGCACCGCTCAAGCAGTTGCCCGAGCTGCCACCCGTTGCCATGGCCGATGCGCAAGACAGGTCACAGGGCAAGGCGCCAGCCGCAGTGGCCTCCGCGCCGGTTGACGCGCAGGCCACGCAGTCCAGGTAAGCAGGCATCGCTTCCCCGCCTTCCCAGAACCTACGCGGACTGCCTATGACTTCCTCTACCACCGCCGTGCCGGAGCCGGCGCAGCCGGGTGGGCCGACCGTGCCGCCTGCCGCGCCACCCTCGGCACCGCCTGCCATGCCCGCACGGCCCGCACCGCTCAAGGGCGCCCAGCTGGCCCTGGGCACGCTGGCCCTGTCGCTGGCCACCTTCATGAACGTGCTGGACTCGTCCATTGCCAATGTCGCCATTCCGGCGATCTCGGGCGACGTGGGCGTCAGCCCCAGCCAGGGCACATGGGTGATCACCAGCTTTGGCGTGGCCAATGCCATCTCGGTGCCGCTCACGGGCTGGCTCACGCAGCGCTTCGGTGCCGTGCGCCTGTTCACCATGAGCGTGCTGCTGTTCGTGCTGACCTCCTGGCTGTGCGGCTTTGCCTCGTCGCTGGAGATGCTGGTGCTGTTCCGCGTGCTCCAGGGCCTGGTCGCCGGGCCCATGATCCCGCTGTCTCAGACACTGCTGCTGTCCAGCTACCCGCCGGCCAAGGCCGGGGTGGCGCTGGCGCTGTGGGGGATGACCACCCTGGTGGCGCCCGTGGTCGGCCCGCTGCTGGGGGGCTGGATCACGGACAACATCTCCTGGCCCTGGATCTTCTACATCAACGTGCCCGTGGGCCTGCTGTCGGCCCTGATGACCTGGAGCATCTACCGCAGCCGCGAGACCCCCACGCGCAAGCTGCCCATCGACTCCGTGGGCCTGGCCCTGCTGGTGCTGTGGGTGGGCGCGCTGCAGCTGATGCTGGACAAAGGCAAGGAGCTGGACTGGTTCGCCTCGGGCGAGATCGTCACGCTGTGCGTGCTGGCCATCGTGAGCTTCGTGGTCTTCCTGGTCTGGGAGCTGACGGATGCGCACCCGGTGGTGGACCTGCGCCTGTTCATGCGGCGCAATTTCGCGGCGGGCTCGGTGGCGCTGTCGATTGCCTACGGCCTGTTCTTCGGCAACGTGGTGCTGCTGCCGCTGTGGCTGCAGCAGTGGATGGGCTATACCTCCACCACGGCCGGCATGGCGCTGGCGCCGGTGGGCATCTTCGCCATCATCCTGACGCCGCTGGTGGGCCGCAAGGTCACGCAGTGGGACCCGCGCAAGATGGCCACGGGCGCCTTCGTGGTGTTCGCCCTGGTGCTGTGGATGCGCTCGCGCTTCACGGTGGAGACGGACTTCATGCACATCCTGGTGCCCACGCTGATCCAGGGCGGGGCCATGGCGTTCTTCTTCATCCCGCTGACGACGATCACGCTGTCGGGCATCTCGCCGGACCGTATCCCGGCCGCCGCCGGCCTGAGCAACTTCGTGCGCATCACGGCGGGTGCCATGGGCACCTCCATCGCCACTACGCTCTGGGAAAACCGCGCCGCGCTGCACCACGCCCATCTGACCGAAGGGCTGATCCAGGGCCAGGGCGTGTTCGGCGTCACCGTGCAGGGGCTGCAGGCCGCAGGCCTGAGCCAGGCGCAGGCGCTGGCCCAGATCAACCGGCTCATCGACCAGCAGGCCTATACGCGGGCGGCGGACGACATCTTCCTGGCGTCGTCCGTGCTGTTCCTGGTGCTGATCGTGCTGATCTGGATGACCAGGCGCCCCGCAGGCCATGCCGGCGGTGCCGAGGCGGCCGGCGCCCATTGAGGCCCAGCTTGCGGCCATCACGACAAGGAGCTGCCTGCAGGGGCAGCTCCTTTTTTGTTTACATGACGACACGCAAGGCGCCTTGAATCGGGCCGCCAAGACCACCATCTCGACAGGGCTGCGCCACCGGTTCCATGATGGCGGCGGCCTGAACACCGACGGAGCACCGTGAAAACACCCCGCATCTTCCGCGCCCCGATTGCCGACTACGCCCAATCACCCCAGTCGGTGGGCGGGCGCTTTCGCAACGTCCATCCCCGCCCCGCCAACGCGCCCCAGCCCGACGCCAAGGTGATGTGGGACTTCTTCTTCAACAAGCCCAAGGACACCGAGCCTGCGGCGCCCCTGCCCGTGCAGCGGCTCACCCCGGCCGACCTGGCCGCCGCGCCTGAGCGCAGCCTGTACCGCCTGGGCCACTCCACGCTGCTGATGAAGCTGCGCGGCGGCTGGTGGATCACCGACCCGGTGTTTGCCGAGCGCGCCTCGCCCTTTTCCTTCATCGGCCCCAAGCGCTTTCATGCGCCGCCCATCGCCCTGCATGAACTGCCCGCGCTGCGCGGCGTGGTGCTCTCGCACGACCACTACGACCATCTGGACCGTGCCACCATCCGCGCCCTGGCGCCCCGGGTCGACTTCTTCCTGTGCACGCTGGGCGTGGGCGACCGGCTCATGGACTGGGGCGTGGCCCCCGAGAAGGTGCGCCAGTTCGACTGGTGGCAGGACGTGCAGGTGGACGGCCTGCGCTTCACGGCCACGCCGGCCCAGCATTTCTCGGGCCGGGGCCTGCGCGACGGCAACCGCACGCTGTGGGCGTCCTGGGTCATCGAGGACCTGGCAAGCGCCGACACGCTGCGTGTCTTCTTCAGCGGCGACGGCGGCTATTTCGACGGCTTTGCGGAAATCGGCCGGCGCTTCGGTCCCTTCGACCTCACGCTGATGGAAACCGGCGCCTACGATCCGCACTGGCCGTATGTGCACATGCACCCGGCCCAGACCGTGCAGGCCCACCGCGACCTGGGCGGACGCTGGCTGCTGCCCATTCACAACGGCACCTTCAGCCTGGCCATGCATGCCTGGTGGGACCCCTTCGAGCGCGTGCTGGCCCTGGGTGCCGAGCACGGCATTGCCGTGGCCACCCCCATGATGGGCGAGCGCGTGGACCTGGCCGCCCCCCATGCAGGCGAGCGCTGGTGGCGTGCCCTGGTATCCCCTGCCGTGCAGGACGCAGCCGCATCAGCGCCACAGGCCCAGCCGCGTTAAATCCGTTTTTGCTGCATTGCGTCATCGGCCTACGCGGGCCGGCATCCATCTGGATAAAGTGAACCCAGCTTCAGGAGTGCACATGGCAAATCGCAAAAATCCCCGGGCCGCCCTGGTCGCCCGCCAGGCCACCGACCTGGCCGTCGCAGCGCCCCAGGTCGTGGCCCATCGCCTCACCCGCATGGCCATGGCAGGCGCCAATCCCTCCGCGCGGGACCGGCGTGAATTCACACGCATGGTGTCCGAGAAACAGACAGCCTTCCAGCAATCCTGGGCGGCGATGGGCATGCAGTCCATGGTCGCCAGCCAGGCCCTGATGCAGGCCTGGATGCGCATGTGCTGGACACCCTGGAGCACCTCCACCTGGAACGGCGGAGCCCTGGCATCGCAGGCCTCGCAATGGCAAAACGCCATGTGGGGCGTGGTGGGCAAGGGCCTGGCCCCCGTGCACCGCACGGCGGTGGCCAATGCCAAGCGCTTGGCGCGCGGCTGAGCACGGCCAAGCACGGTTAAGTGCGACTGATCGCTGCTCAACGCGGCTGATCCACCCATATCAAGCCCGCTCCATTCACCGGAGCGCGGCAGCGCGGCAGGGCCGATGCGAGGGCGAGGTTCGGGTATCCTCGCGGCCTTCGTTCCGTTTTGCTGCGCTGCCGCATTTCCAGGCATGGACTCCATGCAGAGACTGAAAACACGGCCGCGGCAGGCGGATTCCCCCCTTTCTGCCATCGCTTTGCCAGTCTTCCCCGGAGTTCTCTGATGACACACAAGGCCCCGCCAACCGGCCAGGGCCTGCACGGTCAAGACGACCTGCAGCGCAATCTCACCAACCGCCATATCCAGCTCATCGCCATCGGCGGGGCCATAGGCACGGGCCTGTTCATGGGCTCGGGCAAGACCATCAGCCTGGCCGGCCCGTCCATCATCTTTGTCTACACCATCATCGGCGTGATGCTGTTCTTCGTGATGCGGGCCATGGGCGAGCTGCTCCTGTCCAACCTGCAGTACCGCTCCTTCATCGACTTCTCGTCCGACCTGCTCGGCCCCTGGGCCGGCTTCTTCACGGGCTGGACCTATTGGTTCTGCTGGATCGTCACGGGCATTGCCGACGTGATCGCCATCTCGGCCTACTCGCAGTTCTGGTTCCCCGACCTGCCGCAGTGGGCACCGGCCATCGCCTGCGTGGGCCTGCTGCTGGGCCTGAACCTGCTGACGGTGAAGCTGTTCGGCGAGATCGAGTTCTGGTTCGCCATGATCAAGATCGTGGCCATCGTGGCCCTGGTGGCAACGGGGCTGTACATGGTGGGTGCCGCCTTCGTCTCGCCTGCGGGGCGTGCGGCCAGCCTGTCCAACCTCTGGAACGACGGCGGCATGTTCCCCAACGGGATGATGGGCTTTTTCGCGGGCTTCCAGATCGCGGTGTTCGCCTTCGTGGGCATCGAGCTGGTGGGCACCACGGCGGCCGAGGCCAAGGATCCCGAGCGCACGCTGCCGCGCGCCATCAATTCGATTCCCGTGCGCATCATCGTGTTCTACGTGCTGGCCCTGATCGCCATCATGGCCGTCACCCCCTGGCGCGACGTGGTGCCCGGCAAGAGCCCGTTCGTGGAGCTGTTCGTGCTCGCAGGCCTGCCGGCCGCCGCAGGCGTGATCAATTTCGTGGTGCTCACCTCGGCCGCCTCGTCGGCCAACAGCGGCGTGTTCTCCACCAGCCGCATGCTCTACGGCCTGGCGCTCAAGGGCGATGCGCCCCGGGCCTTCCACCGGCTGTCGCGCAGCAGCGTGCCCTCACGCGGGCTGCTGTTTTCGTGCACCTGCCTGCTGGCCGGCGCGTTTCTGATGTGGGTGGTGCCCGATCTGGTGGAAGCCTTCACGCTGGTGACCACGGTATCGGCCATTCTGTTCATGTTCGTGTGGTCGCTGATCCTGCTGTCGTACATGGCCTACCGGCGCCAGCGCGCGGCCCTGCATGAGGCTTCGCGCTACAAGATGCCCGGCGGCGTGGCCATGTGCTGGGCCTGCCTGGTGTTCTTTGCCGCCATCCTGGGCCTGCTCACCCTGCAGGCCGACACGCGCCAGGCGCTGGTGGTGACGCCGGCCTGGTTTGCCCTGCTGGCCATCGCCTACCAGTTCGTGCGCCGCCAGGCATCGCGCCAGTCGGCGGAGCGCTCCACCGCCCTTGCGGGCACGGCAGCCGAACCGCGCTGACCACCTCCCGGCCGCTCCCCCTGCGCATGGGGGCGGCCATTGCAGGGTGCCTTTGGCGCCCGCGCTCCCTCTGCGCCCCCTTCAGCGCCTCCGCTGCCCCTCTTGATGCGCACCAAACTTGTGCACAGCATCTTTGGCCTGTCCAGCAGTTAGATAACGAGTGAACAAAAAAACAACTGTCTTTACGCCAACAAAAAGATGTGGATACAAATCGTTATCATTCGCACCTTGATTTTTAACCAAAACGGAACTTTACAAAGATGGTCAGAATCTCGGTGCTCCGCCCGCTTCCTCTTTGCGCCGCCCTGGCATGCACAGCCATGGCCCATGCCCAGTCAGCCGACAACAAGGCCGACACGTCCCTGTCCACCGTGGTGGTGACCGCCTCGGGCACGGCCGTGGACATCAAGGAAGCGCCGGCCAGCATCAGCGTGATCACCCGCGAGGACATCGAGCGCAAGCCCGTCACCAGCATCGGCGAGCTGCTGTCCACCATTCCCGGCGTGACCGGCGGCCTGTCCGGCACGGGCGCCCAGTCCAAGATCAAGCTGCGCGGCCTGCCCGAGAAGTACACGCTGATCCTGGTGGACGGCAAGCGCCAGGGCAACTCGGCCGGCATCAACTACCGCGACGACCTGGGCTCGCAGGATCTGGACTGGATCTCGCCCGAAATGATTGAGCGCATCGAGGTGGTGCGCGGCCCCATGTCCTCGCTGTACGGCTCCGACGCCATGGGCGGCGTGATCAACATCATCACGCGCAAGATCGGCAAGCGCTGGAGCGGCTCGACCACGCTGAACTACAGCAAGCCCTCCGACAGCGACCGCGGCGACACGCGCCAGCTGGGCTTCAACATCAGCGGCCCGCTGTCCGACAAGTTCGGCCTGCGCCTGGGCGGCAACTACACGGACCGCGCAGCCGACGAGAGCACGGGTGGCTTCCCGGGCACGTACCAATCGACGGCCGGCTCGCGCAAGCAAAACCTCAACGCCCTGCTCAACTGGCAGCTAACGCCCGACCAGGTGATCGGCATCGAGGCCGCGCAAGGCATCCAGCGCGCCACGGGCTCCGACGCGCGCACGGCATCGGGCGACCAGGTGGTCTATCCCTGGGGCCTGAGCAAGCTGGAGCAGACCAAGTTCGGCCTCAGCCATGACGGCCGCTGGGGCGACCTGACCTCCAAGCTCAACCTTGTGCACAACAAGTACGAGGACAAGGGCGACACCATCGGCAACAACTCCAAGGAAACCACGCTGGACGGCCGCATCGACAAGCCGTTGAAGCTGTGGGGCCTGGACCAGGCCATGACGCTGGGCATGCAGTGGCGCCGCGAGTCGCTGGACAACCGCGACACCATCGGCCTGGCTCCCATCGACTACACGGGGCGCCCGGTCTCGGGCTCGGGCCTGAGCGCCACCACCTGGGCGCTGTTCGGCGAGGACCAGATCTTCCTGCGCGAGAACCTGGCGCTGACGCTGGGCCTGCGCATGGACCACCACCAGAAATACGGCAACAACTGGAGCCCGCGCGCCTACCTGGTCTACCACCCGGCCTCGGAGTGGACGGTGCGCGGCGGCGTCTCGCGCGGCTTCCGTGCACCCAACCTGAAGGAAAACTCGGCCAGCGCCGCCACGCAATCTGGGGGCAACGGCTGCCGCAGCCTGGCCGGCATGGGCTGGACCAACACCAGCGTCAACGCCGACGGCACGCGCGGCTGCTACATGGCCGGCAACCCCGACCTGCAGCCCGAGACCAGCACCAACTTCGAGCTGGGTACCAGCTGGGACCGCAATGGCTGGGCGCTGGGTGCCACCTACTTCCACACCAACTTCAAGAACAAGATCGACTACCAGCCGCTGGGCTTCTACAACGGCTTCTGGTGGACCCGCATGGCCAACGCCCAGCGTGCCCGCACGCGCGGCCTGGAAGGCTTCGTGAACGTTCCCCTGGCCAAGGGCCTGACCTGGAACACCAACATCACCAAGATGTTCGAGTCCAAGAACCTGA
Organism: Delftia sp. K82; assembly: GCF_002193035.1. Lineage (NCBI taxonomy): Bacteria > Pseudomonadati > Pseudomonadota > Betaproteobacteria > Burkholderiales > Comamonadaceae > Delftia > Delftia sp. K82. The sequence continues at coordinate 2,294,000 of NZ_MYFL01000001.1, forward strand.
GCACGGGCGCCTCGCTGCTGGCCGTGCCCGAGCTGTCCATCTACTCGTCGCTGCAGTGGCAGATCCGCCAGGGCTGGTCCGCCATGTTCAGCGCCCGCCACGTGGGCAAGGAAGTCGTGACTACGGGCACGGCCACCACCTTCGCCAAGGCCTATACGACCTTTGACGTGTCCATGAACTACAACGTGACCGACACCCTGACCCTGCGCGCCGGCATCATCAACCTGGCCGACAAGGAAACCCGCACCATCGGCGCCAACTACGACAACGGCGGCCGTACCTACTTCGTGGGGATGACGGCGCGGTTCTGATGGCGCGGTCCTGATGGCGCGTTATCGGCCCTTGCGCTGACCCAGACAAAGCGCCCGTTGTGACGGGCGCTTTTTTCATCGCCGGGCCGCCCCAAGATGAAAAACTCCCCCTCGGGGGGCAGCGGACCTTGCGCAGCAGGGGGAGCGTGGGGGCCATTTTCATGGCGAGGAAGCTTTGGATATCCATCAATCGATTTTCTGAACCACGGTCTGGCCCGGCAGCAAGGCCCGGCCATCACCACCGCGCGGCAGCATGGGCGCGACAGGCAGGCCGGTCTGGCGATCCAGCAGCAGCGAATGCGCCTCACCCGGCGCGAACAGATGGCCTTCGCCCCACTGCCGCAAGGCCACGATCACCGGGAACAGCTCAAGGCCCTGGGCCGTGAGCACGTATTCCAGGTAGGCCGAGCCTTCGGCGGCCGGTCGGGTTTCGAGGATGCCGGCCTCCACCAGCCGGCGCAGCCGGTCGGCCAGGATATTGCGGGCCGCGCCCAGGCTGCGCTGGAAATCGCCAAAGCGGCTGATGCCGTCGAAGGCATCGCGCACGATGAGCAGCGACCAGCGGTCGCCGATCACATCCAGGGAGCGGGCCACCGGACAGGGCTGCGGTGTGTCAGGACGGGTGTCTTCTTTCATGACGTCATTGTGGTTGCATTTCAAAACTGGTTCAACTAGCATCCAACCAGTTTTGTTTTGCAACCGGATTCAACCCATGAACGCCTTCCCAGCCTCGGACACGGTCCGCATGCCGCGCAGCCTGGTGCTGTTGTTCGCCGCTGCCAGCGGTCTGAGCGTGGCCAATGTCTACTACGCCCAGCCGCTGCTGGAGGCGCTGGCGGCCGACTTCGGCATCAGCCATGCGGCCGTGGGCGGCGTGGTCACCGCCACGCAGGCCGGCTGCGCGCTGGCGCTGGTGCTGCTGGTGCCACTGGGCGACCGGCTGGAGCGGCGGCGGCTCATGCTTTTGCAGTTGCTGGGCCTGGTGCTGGCCCTGGCGGCCGTCAGCACCGCGCGTTCGGCCGTTCTGCTGCTGGCGGGCATGCTGGCCGTGGGCCTGCTGGGCACGGCCATGACGCAGGGGCTGATCGCCTATGCGGCCAGCGCCAGCCAGGCGCATGAGCGCGGGCGCGTGGTGGGCGCGGCCCAGGGCGGGGTTTTCATCGGCCTGCTTTTGGCGCGCGTGTTTGCCGGAGCCGTGGGTGACCTGGCTGGCTGGCGTGGCGTCTATGCCTGCTCGGCCCTGTTGATGCTGGCCCTGGCCTGGCCCCTGTGGCGGCAACTGCCCCGGCTGGCGGTGCCCTTGCATGCACCCAGCTACACGCAGCTGCTCGCCTCCATGCTCCAGCTGCTGCGCCAGGACCGCATGCTGCGCACACGCGGCATGCTGGCCCTGCTGATGTTTGCCACCTTCAACATCTTCTGGAGCGCCCTGGTCCTGCCGCTGAGCGCACCGCCCTACAGCCTGTCGCTCACGGCCATCGGCGCCTTTGGCCTGGCCGGCGTGGTGGGCGCACTGGCAGCAGCCCGTGCCGGGCACTGGGCCGACCAGGGTTTCGCGCAGCGCACCAGCCTGGGCGCGCTGGTGATCCTGCTGCTGGCCTGGGTGCCGATTGCGCTGCTGGAGCAGTCGCTGTGGGCGCTGGTCGCCGGCATCGTGCTGCTGGACCTGGGCGGCCAGGCCCTGCATGTGACCAACCAGAGCCTGATCTTTCGCAGCAACCCGCAGGCGCACAGCCGGCTGGTGGGCCTGTACATGCTGTTCTATGCCGTGGGCAGCGGGCTGGGGGCGCTGATTGCCACCAACGCCTACGCGCGGTTTGGCTGGCACGGCGTCTGCGTGGCGGGGGCGGCGTTCAGCCTGGCGGCGCTGGTGTTCTGGGCCATGACACGGGAAGCGGCTGCCCAGGCCAGCGTTCCCGCCTAGACCCGGCTCACCAACTCCGAAGGCACCCGCCCCAATGCCTTGCGGAACATGGTGGAAAACGCGCTGGGGCTGTCATAGCCCAGGTCCAGCGCCACCTGCGTGACCGATGCGCCCGCAGACAGCCTCGACACCGCCGCCAGCAGGCAGGCCTGCTGGCGCCAGGCGCCAAAGGCCATGCCTGTGTGCTGCTGGAAAAACCGGCTGAAGGTGCGCAGGCTCTTGTTCAGCGCTTGCGCCCAGTCCTGCGGCGTGGCGCGGATGCTGGGCTGGGCCAGGAACTGCTTGCACAGGGCGGCCAGCTTTTCGTCGCGGGGAATGGGCGCGAACAGCGGCAGGCTGCGGGCGGAGGCCAGCTCGTGCAGCACCAGCGTGACCAGGGCGCCGTCGCGGCCCGCTTCGTCGTACAGCGCCGGCAGGTCGGCGCAGGACAGCAGCAGCTGGTGCAGCAGCGGCGTGACGACCAGGGCCTCGCAGTGCACACCCGGGCGGGGCGCAGCAGCCGGTTCGATGTACAGGCTGCGCGTGCTCACGCCCTGCATGCGCACGCTGTGCGGCTTGCTGGCTGGAATCCACACGCCGCTGTAGGGCGGGATGGTCCAGGCGCCGTCGTCGGTTTCCACTTCCATCAGCCCGCTCATCCCGTAGAGAAACTGGGCACGCCGGTGGCTGTGCGTGGGCAGCAGCGTGCCAGGCGTGTAGTCGGTGCCGATGGCCAGCACTTCGCGCGCCACGGCGTCCACGGAATGCAGCGGGATGTTGAGCATGGGAATGTCCGGAAAACAGCCAACAGACTTTGGCAGGAATTCGAGGATTATTGACCTATCCGCGAAAGCAGGCCAAACCGCGGCATCCTAAGGTTCAGTTCTTGCTCGTTTTTTTCCAAAGGACTGTCTGTGTTCCCTCTCCTGCTGCTGGCTTTCGGTGTGCTTGCCGGCGTGACCACCGTGCTCTTCGGCTTTGGCGGCGGCTTCGTGGCCGTTCCGCTGCTTTATGCGCTGCTGACTTCCATCCACGGCGCGGACTCCGCCGTTGGCCAGGCTGCCATGCACATTGCCGTGGCCACCTCCACCTGCGTGATGATTTTCGGCGCCTCCATGGCCACGCTGCGCCAGCACCGCGCGGGCGCCCTGCCCTGGGATCAGGTACGGCCACTGGCTGGCTTCATCGCGGCCGGCGCCGTGGCGGGCGCGGCGGCCGCCACCTGGATCAGCGGGGAATGGGTGCGCTGGGCCTTCATCGCCTACCTGGCCCTGACCATCGCCGACGCGCTGCTGCGCCCGGGCTTCGTGCACGGCACCGCCACCAGCTTGCAGCCCATGGGCCGGCAGGCCGCCGCCACGGCCGGCCTGGCCATTGGTGCGATCGCTGCCTTCCTGGGCGTGGGCGGCAGCGTGATGACCGTGCCGCTGATGCGCCGACGCGGCGCCAGCATGGCGGCCGCCACGGCCATGGCCAGCCCCCTGTCCCTGCCCATGGCCGTGGCGGGCACCGCTGCCTACATGCTGGCATCGCAGGGCACGGGGCTGGGCCCCTGGCATGTGGGCTATGTGGACCTGCAGGCCTTTGCACTGCTGACGGCCGGATCGTGGACGGGCATCAGGCTGGCGGCACCGCTGATCGGCCGCATTCCCGATGCCCTGCATGCCAAGGCCTACCTGGCCCTGCTGGGCCTGGTGCTGCTGGTCATGATCGTGGTCTGAGCGCTGCGCTCAACCCTCCTGGAAGATCGCCTCGATCCGGGTCTCGAACACCCGGGCAATGGCGAATGCCAGCGGCAGGCTGGGGTCGTAGCGGCCCGTCTCTATGGCATTGACGGTCTGGCGCGACACGCCCAGCAGGTCCGCCAGCGCGGCTTGGCTCCAGCCGCGCTCGGCGCGCAATTCACGGATGGTGTTTTTCATCGCAGGGGCACTTTGGCGGAACAGCTCATCGGCTGCGCAGCCAGTGGGCCACCGAGGCAGCCACCCAGAGCGCACCCATCAAGGGCCACACCATGAACATGCTGAGCTTGGGAAAACCTGCCATTTCCAGGAATCCGTAGGTGAAGGTGATGCCGGCCGTACCCGCCGCCGCAATCGCCAGCTGCTCCAGCATGGACTTGCGCAGGAACTCGTCGGTATCGCGCACCAGCCGCACGATGGCCCGCACGGCCAGCGCAAACGCCAGCATGGGGCTGAGCAGCAGCGCCGTGCGCAGGGCCCCAGCCTGCATGTCAGCGCTGAGCAAAAGCGCCCCCACAAGCAGCGCCATGTAGAGCAGCAGCGCAAATCCCAGCTCCTTCTGGTAGCGGCGGTTGGTGACCGTTGTTTGATTCATGGAAGTCTCTCGCAATGTGTAAAGGATGCTTGACATTGTGCGATGCCACCCGCGAGCATGTCAAGCAAGCTTTACATCGGCACTGAACGCCCCGCCGTACAATCGCCGCCGTTGGTGCCAGCAGCCTGCAGGGGCTGCGGTTAAACGGGAAACATGGGGCGGCCAGATAAAGCCGCCCGCATGTACTGCCCCCGCAACAGTGAGTGAAACGCCGCGTGCATGGCACCGGCCCCCGCCAAACCCGTGCCACTGGGCGTACAGCCCGGGAAGGCCTTGGCGAGTGCGTCACCAGTCTGGATACCGGCCAACAGGCGGCCGGCCGCGCATGCAGCGCAGCCGGTCTTTGTGGTTTCCGTGCCGGCGGGGTCGCTGGCGCGCAACTGGTCCGCATCCATGCACACCCTCGCCCTCGCGCGCGCCCCTGGCGCCGCTGTTCGCTCGCCCTCGGCGTTCCCCGTACTGCGCACGTTGTCCGCCCTGGCTGCGGCCTCGCTGCTGGCCTGCCAGGCCCAAGCACAGGCACAACAGGCGCAGCGGGCACAGACCTCCCAGCTCGATACCGTGGTCGTCACCGCCTCGCGCAGCGAGCAGCCCCTGCGCACCGTCACGGCCGACATGACCGTGATCGACGCCGAGACCATTGCCCGCAGCGGCGCCACGGGCGTGGCCGACCTGCTGGTGCAGGTGCCGGGCGTGCAGATCAACCGCAACGGCGGGCCGGGCCAGGTCACCTCGGTCTACCTGCGCGGCACCAGCAATCAGCACACTGCCGTATTCATCGACGGCGTGCGCTACAGCTCGCAGGAGCTGCAGGGCGGCGCGGTCTGGTCCACCCTGCCACTGGCGCAGATCGAGCGCATCGAGATACTGCGCGGCCCGGCCGCCGCCATCTATGGCTCAGACGCCATGGGCGGCGTGATCCAGATCTTCACAAAGCGGGCGGACGGCCAGACCCGCGCCTATGCCGAGGCCGGCATAGGCAACCAGGGCACCAGCAAGCTCGCCACGGGATTTCAAGGCGGGGCCAACGGCTTCACCTATGGGCTGAACCTGGCTGACGAGCGCAGCGACGGCTTCGACGTCTACCCCGGCAACACCTTCTCGCCCAATCCGGACAAGGATGGCTACAGCAACACCTCGCTGGGCCTGAACGCGGGCTACAAAACGGGCATCCACCAGATCGATGCCAGCCTGCTGCACAGCCGCCTGCGCACCCACTACGACCAGAGCCCGCCGCCGTTCGACGACTACGACGTGGTCAAGAACACCACCGGCAGCCTGCGCTGGCAGGCCGGCTGGAACGCCATGTACAAAAGCGTGGTCCAGGTCTCCCATACCGACAGCCAAAGCGACCGCCACACCCAGTCGCCGGAAAGCGCCAAGGGCCGCTCCACCAACTACCTGCTGCAGAACCTGTTCACGCTGGGCCAGCACCGTTTCAACATCGACCTGGAGCGCCGCGAGGACAAGCTGGACACGCAATACGCCTGGACGCAGAACACCGACAGCCGGCGCGTGCAGAACTCCCTGTCGGCCGGCTGGCGCCTGACCGAGGGCCGCCACCAGTTCGACGCCAACCTGCGCCACGACCAGGTGCGCGACCAGCAGAACAAGACCACGGGCGGCCTGGGCTACGGCCTGCAGATCGACGAGCGCTGGCGCTGGGTGGCATCGGCCGGCACGGCCTTCCGCACGCCCACGCTGTACGAACGCTTCACGGGCCAGGCGGCGGCCGACCTCAAGCCCGAAAGCAGCACCAACGTGGAAACGGGCCTGCACTATGCGGCCGGTGCCAACCGCCTCTCGGCCGTGGTCTACCGCAACAAGTTCAAGAACCTCATCACCTACGACTGGAACAGCGCCCTTCCCTGCAACTGCTACCGCAACTGGCAGAGCGTGGAGATCACCGGCCTGACGCTGGCGGGCAGCACGCGCCTGGGCAGCGCCAACCTGGGCGCCTCGCTGGACTTCATGAACCCCGAGAACCTGGAGACCGGCAAGCTGCTGCCCTACCGCTCCAAGCGAATGCTCAAGCTCAATGCCGACACCCAGGCAGCCGGCTGGACGCTGGGCGGCGAAGCGCAGCTGTACAGCGGCCGCTACGCAGACGAGGCGAATACCTTCAAGCTGGGCGGCTACGGCGTGGTCAACCTCTACGCCCAGCGCCAGCTGACCAGGCAATGGACGCTGCTGGCCCGTGTCAACAACATCGCCGACCGCGACTACGCCCCCACGCGCGGCTATGCCAACGCAGGCCGCACCGTGTTCGTCAGCGTGCGCTGGACACCTCTGCCCTGACCCCCATGCATCTGCTTCTGCACCTGCTTCTGCGCCTGCTTTCGCGCCTGCCCCGCATCCTGCTGCTGACCGCCGCCCTGGCCTGCGCAGGCGGCGCGGGCAACGCCTTTGCGCAAAAGGCGGCGGATGCGGGAACGGGCGGGGCAACCACCGCCTACGCCGTCACCGACATGCGCGGGCGGCAGGTGCGCCTGGAGCGCGTGCCGCAGCGCATCGTCTCGCTGCTGCCCTCGCTGACCGAATCGCTGTGCGCGCTGGACGCCTGCGAGCGCATCGTGGGCGTGGACGAGTTCTCCAACCACCCGGCGCGCGTGGCCGCTCTGCCCAAGCTGGGCCACACTTTTGCCCCGCTGGTCGAGGCCACCGTGCGGCTCAGGCCCGACGTGGTGCTGATGGCGTACTCCGCACCCGTCATCGCACAGCTGGAGCGCTTCGGCATTCCCGTGCTGGCACTGGACGCCAACGACATGGCGCAGCTGGAGCAGGTGCTGCACAAGCTCGACCAGCTGCTGCAGGTGCAGCGCGCCAATGCCCTGCTGGCGCGCATGCAGGCCGAGGTGGACCAGCAGGCCAAGGCGCTGGCTGCGCACGCACCCACCGGGCAGAAGGTGTATTTCGAGGTGGACGCCACGCCTTATGCGGCGGGACCGGACTCCTTCATAGGCCAGTTGCTGCAGCGCCTGGGCGCGCGCAATGTGCTGCCGCAGAATCTGGGGCCCTTCCCCCGCATCACGCCCGAATACGTGCTGCGCCAGCAGCCCGAACTCATCATCCACACGCCGCAGACGCCATCGGCCAGCTTTGCCACCCGCCCCGGCTGGAGCCGCATGCCCGCCGTGCGCTCGGGCCGCATCTGCGCGCTGGACCTGGTCGAGACGGACGTGGTCTCCCGCCCCGGCCCGCGCCTGGGCGAGGCAGCGCGGGCGCTGGCCCGCTGCCTGCAGATGCCGGGCGCAGCGCCGCGTTGACTTCGCTGGCCTGATTGGCCCGCTTGACCCGCTTGGCCTGCTTGCCCGATGACTTGCCTACTCCAGCAACACGGCCGTGCCGCTGGCAGACACCATCAACATGCCGTTGCCCTGGCCCAGCACTTCGTAATCCAGGTCCACCCCCACCACGGCATTCGCGCCCAATTCCTGGGCACGTTCCTCCAGCTCCTTGAGCGCAATCTCGCGCGCCCGCTGCAGCTCGCGCTCATAGGTGGCCGACCGCCCGCCCACGATGTCGCGCAGCCCGGCGAACAAATCCTTGAACACATTGGCGCCCAAAATTGCCTCGCCCGCGACCACGCCGCAGTAGCGGGTGATGCGGCGGCCTTCGATCTGGGGGGTGGTGGTGATGATCATGAGAAATCCTCGGTGGTGAGTGACGGAGATGCACCTTGAGCGCCAAGCCGGCAAGGGGCAGACGCAAGGCAGGACTGAACGGGGCAGTCTGCCATAGGCGTGGGGTATCATCGCCTTCAGGTGCTGAACACACCTTTTGTTAGCCGGTCCGCCACTCTCGAAAGCAGTGGCGTTTTCTCGTCCATAGGATTCGTGCGCCTGCGCGCGCCTGTTTTATGGCCGGGTAGCGCGCAGTCATAAAAGACCTTTCGAGGGAAAGCTGCGGGCGGAGCTAGCACCGTGTTCAAGTACCCGGCCACCTCTCTGAACAGGAGGTGAAGTTGAACGAAACGCTAGGAGGCCTCTATGGCTGCTTTCTTTGTGGGCGTGTCAACGCCCTTTCTCGTTCCAATTTACATAGCGCCGCAGGTCTCGGACCGGCATGCCACTTCTTGCCCGCTCTCCGCGCTCTGCGCCAGACCAGTTCGTTGAGGATGCGCCATGTTGTACTTTCAGATTTCAGAAGACGAGTTCAACAAGCTAAATCGTGTGCATGATCAATTGGGACTGATCTCCAGCTTATTGATTGGCGCCTATCCTGGAAATGCCCTGGAAGTTGTTGAAACCGATCAGCTGCTCGCGTTCATCAATGCGCAGATTGAGACTATGGAATTGCTTACGGGAGCGGTTAGGCAGCGAGGGGTGATGAAGGAATTGCTTGCTCGCTGAGCAGTTCCCCCCCTGCAGCGATACTTCCCAACCATTTCGATCCATAGATGCCTCGCCGACTAACCTGCTCGGCAAGGCATCGCCGCCCTAGGCGGGCTCTGAAATTTTGTAGCCGTTAGTTTTACAGATTGCAGGTTAGATGATGCAAATGAAAGCTAAGCGGATCTGATTTTTTCTCTTGCCTCGCATATCGACCGGAATGGTATCTTGCACCTGCTTGTTTTCAGGTGCTTGCCAAAGTTGTAGCTTTGAAGGAGTGCCTGGATTGACTGCTCCCTGCCAGCCGTAGCGGTAGTACCGGCCTTGCATTCTTGTAAGCAATGGGTGCAGGCCTTGCGGGTCCACATCGTTGAGCGGGTTGTTTGCCACATACCCAAACCGATTCCACCCACCCTCCAACCCGATCGGGTCCGCCTGGATGTATCTCCCCGTCGCCGCATCGTAGTACCGGTGCAGGTTGTACGACAGCCCCGTCTCTTCATCAAACACCTGACCCGGATACCGCAGATCAAACTTCACCGCCTGTGCATAGCTGGGACCGCTGACCGTCTGGCCGTAGCCACGGTCGCCCGTGGTGGGACGCACTTCGCCAAACCCCGAGATCAGCCATTGCCAGGCCACCTGCCCCTGCTGGTTGGTCAGGCGCCTGGGGGTGTTCAGGTGGTCCGTGTGGATGGCGTACAGGCGGCCGTTGATCTCTGCCGCAATGGGCATGGGGCCGCTGGCCGTGGGCAGATAGGTGCTCTTGATTTGCCAGTCTGAGCTACCGAGTTGCCCTTCTCATGACAATGGATCTAGCCAAAATTGGTTCGCCTACATTTTAAATGCACTTCAATAAAATATTTCAACAATCTGTATTTTCAGCAATTTTACCGATAGCAAAAACCCTGTAACCACTAATTAACTCTATTAACTGCCCCCTCGACAACCATTCAGCATCAATCTCGGAGTACATTTTGCAGCGGGCTTTACCCCTGAAAGTCTCTTCATTATAAGATATTAACTCAATCTCTGCATCATTAGAACACTCCAAGTAAGCGCTAATATATTTTTGCCAACGCACAGTCATACGAATGCCGTCACATGGGCCAAATGAAGAACCACCAAAATCTGATGGCACCCAGAGAAAATCAATAGAGAATACTATTTTCATAACTTAAGGCATTGAAATAAATGGAAGATCGCCACATTGTACACAAAACCCAGGCCCAGTATTATCTATATTCAGATGCTTATAACTTCTCTCGTATACATTAAGAGGTATTTTGGCTTTAATAACTTGATTCAAATCAAAAATATCTCGGAGCTTATTTGCACCAGCCAATGACTCAGAAAACCATTTATCTTCCATAGAGCGGCCACCAGGATGAGGGCGGAATCCGTATAAAGCAATATCACCAGCTTCGGCATTGGAAACCGCGCGATAGCCGTATATATAATCAGCGCCTCCTCGACCAGCACAAAACGCCCCCGACTCCATCCCCTCAGAGATCCCCCGCGCAATCGGCAGCATCCTCGACACACCAGTCGGAATCTGCGCCACCAGCGGGTTGATCACCGCAGGCGATGCCAACGTCCCGTTGACCCCCGACGCCCCGGCAATGAACTCCGTGATTGCCGGACCGTACCGGTAGTAAAGCCCCCGTCCCACCTCTGCGATCCTGTTCAACGCAACAACGGCATTCAATCCATCCGGATCAATAGCATTGAGCGGATCACCCCCCACATACCCAAACCGATTCCACCCATCTTCCAACCCGATCGGGTCCGCCTGCATATACCGCCCCGTCGCCGCATCGTAGTACCTGTGCAGGTTGTACGACAGCCCCGTCTCTTCATCAAACACTTGCCCCGGATATCGCAGGTCGAACTTCACCGCCTGCGCATAGCTGGGCCCGCTGACCGTCTGGCCGTAGCCACGGTCGCCCGTGGTGGGACGCACTTCCCCAAACCCCGAGATCAGCCATTGCCAGGCCACCTGCCCCTGCTGGTTGGTCAGGCGCCTGGGGTGTTCAGATGGTCCGTGTGGATGGCGTACAGCCGGCCGTTGATCTCCTAAAAATTCGTGAAATGCAAATCAGTTGTCAAATATTATCTTGATTTTAAATATTGCTCTAAATACTCCCACACCTCGTCCTCACCCTTTTCTTTTGCGGCATCAACAGCACTCCCCCCAGTAATATCAACTTTATCGACATCAGCTCCATAACTCAGTAGATTAACAACCACTCCAAGATGGCCCCATGCTGCGGCACACATAAGAGGCGTTACTCCTTGATCATTAACGGCATCAATCTCGGCTCCTTGGTCTACAAGATAATCAACCGCCCGCAACTCTCCATTTGATGCCGCCTCATGCAATGCAGACATTCCATAACCGCCTATCGCGTTGACAGAGGCGCCATTTTCCAAAAGTATCTTCATAGCAGCAATATTGCCTTCAGAAGCGGCAGTCATGAGTGCAGTTCGCCCTTTCAGGCCTACTTTATCAAGATCAAATTTTTTAGAATTAATCATCAATTCCAAATTATTTACATCAATAGATAAGCTATCTATCAAACTATCTACAGCAGTTTTATCATTCATGGCAGAGAATTAAAAATACCAAGTTCAACTTTATTAAGCAACCTTTGATAATCATCAAACCTCATAGGATCTACAGGAGATATCACATAATGACCAGGTTTACCTGATTGCAGCGTCTGCAGCCCTCCAGGAATAGAATTCACAGGGAAAGCACCTCCGTATCGCTGAATAAATTGATCATGCGGATTAATATTCAAAGATAACCCTTGAGCTTTCCCATTTTTTCCGAATGGATGAATTAACCCATCAGATGCAGCCTTTACATCAACACCTAATCTGGCTGTTAGGCCATTACCACCTCTATATAGCTGTGGTGAATTTGATACGCAAGCAAAAGCTCCCGACTCCACCCCCTCAGAGATCCCCCGCGCAATCGGTAGCATCCTAGAAACACCCGTCGGGATCTGCGCCACCAGCGGACTGATCGCCGCAGGCGATGCCACCGCCCCGTTGACCCCCGACGCCCCGGCAATGAACTCCGTGATCGCCGGACCGTACCGGTAGTAAAGCCCCCGTCCCACCTCTGCGATCCTGTTCAACGCAACAACAACATTCAATCCATCCGGATCAATCGCATTGAGCGGATCACCCCCCACATACCCAAACCGATTCCACCCACCCTCCAGCCCCATCGGGTCCGCCTGGATGTATCTTCCCGTCGCCGCATCGTAGTACCTATGCAGGTTGTACGACAGCCCCGTCTCTTCATCAAACACCTGCCCCGGATGCCGCAGATCGAACTTCACCGCCTGCGCATAGCTGGGGCCGCTGACCGTCTGGCCGTAGCCACGGTCGCCCGTGGTGGGACGCACTTCCCCAAACCCCGAGATCAGCCATTGCCAGGCCACCTGTCCCTGCTGGTTGGTCAGCCGCCTGGGGGCGTTCAGATGGTCCGTGTGGATGGCGTACAGCCGGCCGTTGATTTCTGCCGCAATGGGCATGGGGCCGCTGGCCGTGGGCAGGTAGATGATTTCCGTGCTGTCGCTCTGGCCTGCGGGCGCTGCGCTGTTGGCGCTGCGTTGGTTGGCGTACTGGCCCAGCACGGTGCTGCCTATGCCGTCTTCGGCGTACAGGGTCTGCAGCGTGGTCGGTTGACCTGCGCCGCGCGCATCGCTTTTGAACACGCGCTGGCCCAGGGCGTTGTAGACGTAGCTGACGGCTCTTGCGTCGGCAGCGTCCGCGTATTCGCCGGCCTTGGCGATGCGGCCGTCCGCGCCGTAGTGCAGGTGATTGTCTCCCTTCTTGACCAGGGCGCCCGCAGCGTCGTAGCTGAAGGTCACGTTGCTGTTCTGCGCCGCGCTGCCCGGGCGCTGCAGCGTCTGGGCGTAGCTTTGCAGGCGATTGGGCCCGCAGCCGTCTGGTAGTTGCGCTGCAGCGTGGACGTGCCGGATGCCAGGACATTGCTGTAGTGCACCTGGGTGCGGTTGCCGTTGGCGTCCCAGGCATAGCCGGAGGCGCTGAGCTCGATGGTATCGGCAAGGCTCCAGCCCGTGGGTAGTGTGAGGCCTGCAGGCGCCCCGCAGCGTCATGCAAGATCACAATTCACTAATTAATTTGGCTTTTTAAACAATCAGCGCTATAGGAGTTCTCAAAGTCCATATGTAGGTAGCAAATAAATTACTGCTTTTTAATTAACTGCTGAGCAACAACCTCCTCGTTAACCACAACGTATAGAGATGTTCCGCTTGCAATTCTATTTCTAATCTCGACTGTTGCATTTTTTTGACATTCGCATGAACCACCATATTTTTCATTTTTCAGAGTCAAGGTTTGCATATTATTCCTAGACACACTAAGATATGGCGAATCCAAACCCTCGTTGCAGGAGAAGTACCAATTTATGTTCACAATCTGAACATTAGATTCTTGCGATATTCTCACATAGTTCGATTCAGGCGCACCATTCAAGCATGCACTAACCGATAGCAAATTTACTCCAGACTTCAAGGTAAATTCATTTGATGATTCCATTTTTTTGCACGAAGAAATCATCAAGATAAAGAAAAAAACAGTTATTACTTTCATTTTACAGGCCTGAAAGTTACCCAGCCGCCTGGACTTAATATATTAGGAACTTGGTGGAAAATCGATGCTGGATCTTTAGAAATTGGAGGATACGGGTTCTCCATTGGTTTATCAAACCAATTTTTCCACGTATTAGTATCAGGCGCAGTAACTGGGACTCTTCTTAAAGAACTCAGCTGCTCACCAATTGAATTTATACCGCTGCCTGTATAGCAGGCATCGATCTTCACAGGAAGCACTCCACAGCCATTTTCATCCAGAATATTATTCAATTCCTTAACTCCTCTACCATTTACAGAGGCACGACTACCATGCGAATAGACAGTGCACATGCTCGGATCATCTAAAGCATTAACAGCACCCTGATAATTTGGATCACTAGGATGAAATAGAATAATTTTCTTCAACCCTGTTGGATCAGTCCAAGAAATCGGGTTGGAACTCACATATCCAAACCGATTCCACCCACCCTCCAATCCGATCGGGTCCGCCTGGATGTATCTCCCCGTCGCCGCATCGTAGTACCTGTGCAGGTTGTACGACAGCCCCGTCTCTTCATCAAACACCTGCCCCGGATACCGCAGATCGAACTTCACCGTCTGCGCATAGCTGGGGCCGCTGACCGTCTGGCCGTAGCCACGGGCGCCCGTGGTGGGCCGCACTTCGTCAAATCCCGAGATCAGCCGGCTACCCTGCTGCAGGGGCATGTTCAGATGCTGCGTGTGACTAATCCACTCGAGCCGCAGGTACCAAGGTAATACCTGCACATCCTGCATCTAATCTATACATCAAGTCCGCTATTTTCACGCCACTTTTACGATAACGCATCGAATAAACCATCTTTTTTGGCATTGCATTTACCTCTTCGACAATGATCATTGCTTCACTATCCCAAGCAATAGATTTTGCGGCTTTTGAGAAATCTGAATTACTTGAAGCACATTGCTCCGGATTGGAAATAAATTCTTCGATTTTATCCAAAATATCTCTGGGAGAGGGGTACGTAGAGATAAATATCGCACCAGAGAAAATCAACCCCACAAAAACCAACAAAATCATATAGAATTTTTTATTCAGTAATTTCATTATCTTAAAAAATTCCATATTTTTGCCTTACAAGAATTAACAACGCACTTCTGCACACACTGCTGCGCAGTGCTCATGCAATTTTCATTAAATAGATTATATTTACTCGGCTTATTCCCACCAGACCTACAATCCAGAACACATTGGTCAATATATTTTTCATCACAGCCAGCAACTTTACCACAGTAACTTTTATCCACAATATCGCTGTCATCAACATACGCACCATTGCTATTCATCATTGCTGCCCATGGCCCTTTTGGTTTTGCCCCGCTATACCCCGATGGATACCACCCAGCGCAATTACCATTAACACAAGTAAATACATGAGGCCAGTCGTTATTAAACCCAGGATAAGTACATATTTGAGCCTCAAGCCCCTTAGGGTCAATGAAATTCAATGGATTTCCACTCACATACCCAAACCGATTCCACCCACCCTCCAGCCCAATCGGGTCCGCCTGGATGTATCTCCCCGTCGCCGCATCGTAGTACCGGTGCAGGTTGTACGACAGCCCCGTCTCTTCATCAAACACCTGCCCCGGATACCTCAGGTCGAACTTCACCGCCTGCGCATAGCTGGGGCCGCTGACCGTCTGGCCGTAGCCACGGTCGCCCGTGGTAGGACGCACTTCCCCAAACCCCGAGATCAGCCATTGCCAGGCCACCTGCCCCTGCTGGCTGGTCAGCCGCCTGGGAGTGTTCAGGTGGTCCGTGTGGATGGCGTACAAGCGCCCGTTGATCTCTGCCGCAATGGGCATGGGGCCGCTGGCCGTGGGCAGGTAGATGATTTCCGTGCTGTCGCTCTGGCCTGCGGGCGCTGCGCTATTGGCGCTGCGCTGGTTGGCGTACTGGCCCAGCACGGTGCTGCCTATGCCGTCTTCGGCGTACAGGGTCTGCACGGTGATGGGCTGGCCCGCTCCGCGCGCATCGCTCTTGAGCACGCGCTGGCCCAGGGCGTTGTAGACGTAGCTGACGGCTCTTGCGTCCGCAGGGTCTGCGTATTCGCCGGCCTTGGCGATGCGGCCGTCCGCGCCGTAGTGCAGGTGGTTGTCGCCCTTCTTGACCAGGGCGCCCGCAGCGTCGTAGCTGAAGGTCACGTTGCTGTTCTGCGCCGCGCTTCCCGGGCGCTGCAGCGTCTGGGCATAGCTTTGCAGGCGATTGGTGCCCGCCGCAGTCTGGTAGTTGCGCTGCAGCGTGGAGGTACCCGATGCCAGGGCATTGCTGTAGTGCACCTGGGTGCGGTTGCCGTTGGCGTCCCAGGCGTAGCCGGAGGCGCTGAGCTCGATGGTGTCGGCAAGGCTCCAGCCTGTGGGGAATATTTAGGGTGCTGTATGCATGAATTACGACCTTTCGTCACGACGGTCATGCCTATCTATCGACAATTCATTTCTAATAATCCTCTATATTTCATCAAAGTCTCATTTATATGATTCTCGTCATTTTTGTCTAGTTTATTCATAGATATGGAAAATGATATTTCTATATTTGAATTTGGCAAAATACTAGTCAATGTTGAGCTTTTTTCAGATTTATTGTTTAACTCAATCATAGTCACGTAAACACCATCCACTCCAGCTTCAATTACTTCATTGCCCCCAACATCAACAACTGATTTTTTTATGCAATCAATTGTTGGATTTACGACATAGAACCGATAAGCTTTCTTCCACAAAAATTTATCATCATTTCTTTCCAAGAACTGGTAAATTGCATAAGAAATCACAAACACACAGAAAATAATACTTAGAATTATTTTTTTATTTTTTACCATGTAATCTCTCCAGAGACTCTATAAAACTCAATGGAATAACAGAGTGAGGTACATTTTTAAAATTCGACAACCGAAGGCCATCCGAAACGAAGGTCGTGCAGTTATTAAACGGAAGCGAATAAACTCCTGGATCGATGCTCATTTCTTTTATATATTTTTTCAACAAATCAACACTTTCTTGACTTCCTTCAATCCAAATCGATTTATCTGGTTGCTTCTGATGGAATGCATCTAACTCTACTGTACCAGGAACCCCCGGAAATATAAGCTCATAATTTGTCTTTGATGGGCTCGTGGGGTAGTATCCAAAAGATCCACTTCCATTTATCCCAACACCGACGTGACCAGAGCCGCCTCCATAGTAATAGACCATAACACCGCTTGAGTAGGGGCCCATACCTGGATTATCTAGCCCCCGCGAGTCAGACCAATTTAACGGATTCCCACCCACATACCCAAACCGATTCCATCCACCCTCCAACCCGATCGGGTCCGCCTGCATATACCGACCCGTCGCCGCATCGTAGTACCTGTGCAGGTTGTACGACAGCCCCGTCTCTTCATCAAACACCTGCCCCGGATACCGCAAATCGAACTTCACCGCCTGCGCA
>NZ_MYFL01000001.1:2311190-2312390 GCF_002193035.1 Delftia sp. K82
CCGTGCTGTCGCTCTGGCCTGCCGGAGCTGCGCTGTTGGCGCTGCGCTGGTTGGCGTACTGGCCCAGCACGGTGCTGCCTATGCCGTCTTCGGCGTACAGGGTCTGCAGCGTGGCCGGTTGACCTGCACCCCGGGCATCGCTTTTGAGTACGCGCTGGCCCAGGGCGTTGTAGACGTAGCTGACAGCTCTTGCATCGGCAGCGTCTGCGTATTCGCCGGCCTTGGCGATGCGGCCATCTGCGCCGTAGTGCAGGTGGTTGTCGCCCTTCTAGGCTTTGCATCCACACCTTAGGTCAACCTAATTTCCCCAGCATCACCTTAGCCGCACCAAGCACCTCCATAAAATCATCCAATGGAAAAATAAATTTCTCATCCTCAGGAGAAAATCTATATGGAATCTCGATATCACAGCATTCAAATCCTTTATCCTTATTTATTTGCGCAATAGGTATGCCGCGATAACGAATCTCCACTGTCATCTCTTCGTAGTCAAGGTCACTAAACGAAGCGATTTCAAAATCTTTGAACTTTATATTCATATAACCAATTTTTTATTCAATAAAACCAGCAAACCTACCATTTGCATCAAAGCGGATTTCTCTGCCATCCGGGGCTCGCACCCCCACGCCACCGCGACCTAGAGGATTAAATATAGATCCAGGATGAGTAAGTATATCTTCCACCTGAAACTGCCCATCTGCATTTTTCTGTTGCTGACCTCCCCGTGGCGCAGGGAATGGAGAATTTAGACTTCTTTGTCCTGCACCGTGTTTATCTAGGGCACGGCCAGCTCTGGTTAGACCATTTCTATCAGGTGCTCCTGCAGCGCGAGCCATGGCATCAACGTCATATCTAACGCCTCCCGATGATCCAGATACGCATGAATTTCCACTCTGCAGCCTTTGTAATATTCCTTGCAGCTGACTAATGTTAGACGGAGTGTACCCATATCCTGGAACAGAGGCGTAGCTATACGAGTAATTCGGCTGATAACGAAGGATCTGACCAGTAAGGTTAACCCCCTGTGCATTAATCAAACTCTGAGCATAGCTCACTGACGGCGCAGCTGACCGCCTCTGCAGACCCTCATCATCAGCGAACCCCAATGGATCGCCCCCCACATACCCAAACCGATTCCACCCACCCTCCAACCCGATCGGGTCCGCCTGGATGTATCTCCCCGTCGCCGCATCGTAGTAC
>NZ_MYFL01000001.1:2312869-2412939 GCF_002193035.1 Delftia sp. K82
TGCTGCCTATGCCGTCTTCGGCATACAGGGTCTGCAGCGTGGCCGGTTGACCTGCGCCCCGGGCATCGCTCTTGAGCACGCGCTGGCCCAGGGCGTTGTAGACGTAGCTGACCGCTCGTGCGTCGGCCGCGTCCGCGTATTCGCCGGCCTTGGCGATGCGGCCGTCCGCGCCGTAGTGCAGGTGGTTGTCTCCCTTCTTGACCAGGGCGCCCGCAGCGTCGTAGCTGAAGGTCACGTTGCTGTTCTGCGCCACGCTGCCCGGGCGCTGCAGCGTCTGGGCATAGCTTTGCAGACGGTTGGTGCCCGCAGCAGTCTGGTAGTTGCGCTGCAGCGTGGACGTGCCCGATGCCAGGGCATTGCTGTAGTGCACCTGGGTGCGGTTGCCGTTGGCGTCCCAGGCATAGCCGGAGGCGCTGAGCTCGATGGTGTCGGCCAGGCTCCAGCCCGTGGGCAGGGTGAGGCCCGCAGGCGCGCTGTGCGCGCTGGCCGTCAGGCGCCCCACGGCGTCGTAGCTGAAGGCGCTGGACAGCTTGGCCTGCTGGGCTGCGGCCGTACCCGGCAGCATGTGCTGCTGCTGGATCAGGCTGATGCGGCCTGCAGCATCCCAGGTCAGGTTCAGCAGCTTGCTGCTGGCCAGTTGGCCTGCGGTGTTGTAGCTGCGCTGCTCGTCCAGGGCTGCCGTGGCGCCGGGCTGCTGCACAAAGCCCGCCCATTGCCAGGCGGTGGGCTGTCCCAGCGGGCTCCAGGCCAGGCCGGTGACCAGGGGCTGGCCGTTCCACTGCAGGCCCGTGATCTGGCCGGTGCTGTCGTACAGGTAGGTGGCCTGCTTGCCGCTGGGGTAGGTGATGCTTTGCAGTTCTCCGCCTCCGCCCTGCCCGGCAGGTACATAGGAGTGGATCAGCGACTTGGTGTCGCCATTGGCAAGGATCTGGCTCTTGCGCAGCACCCGGCCCAGGATGTCGCGCTGGTATTGGGTGGTGACGCCGGGGTCCTGGATTTCGCTGAGGTGGCCCGTGCTGGCCTTGGGGGCGCCGGGGCCGTTGTAGGTGGTGCCGGGCAGGTCGTAGCGCATCGTGGAGATTGCCGTGCTGCCGTACTGGAGTTGGGTGGGGCGGCCCAGGGCGTCGCGCTGCACGGCGAGGGTGCGGCCTGCGGCGTCCTTGGCGGTCGCGATCAGGCCCAGGGCGTCATAGGTAGCGGTGATGTGCCGGCGTCGGGGGTGGCTTCGGCCTTGGCGTTGCCCAGGGCGTCGCGGGTGTAGGTGGTGGTGACGCCTTTGAAGTCCTGGGCGGCGGTGACGGCGTCCAGGGCGTTGTAGCTGAGTGTGGCGCTTGCGTTGAGAGGGTCGGTGATTTTGGTGAGGCGGCGCAGACCATCGACGTCCAGCGTGGTGGTCTGCCCCAGGCCGTTGCTGGCCGTGGCCAGATCGCCGTTGGCGTCATAGGTCAAAGCAGTACTTTGGTTGCCGCCTATGGTTTCGCTGCTGATGCGATTGATGCCGTTGATGGAGCGCTGCATCTGCAGGGCTGTCTGGGCCGCGCTGTCCTTGATGAGCTCACTGGTGCGGTTGTCCCACTGGTCCAGAACGTACTGGCCGGAGTTGCCACGGTTGTCGCTCCAGCGATTGATGCGCCGGGCGTCGTCATATTGGTAGGTGATGGCATGGCCGTTGGCGAAGGTGATCGTGCCCAGCCTGTCATTGGGCAGGTAGGTCAACGTGGTTTGCTGCCCGCCGACGCTGACGCGCGTGAGCTGCCCCCGGGGGTTGTAGCTGTAGCTGCGCTCCAGGCCCGAAGGGGCCATGGCCGTCAGGATCCGGCCCGCGCCATCATGGGCGAACTGGTGGACATGTCCCAGGGCGTTGGTGACCTTGTTGAGGTTACCCCGGGTGTCATAGCCAAACAGGGTCTGCCCGGCAGCATCGGTATAGCCCCCGGGCAGGCCCTGGGCGTTGTAGCTCCAGGCGCTTGAGTAGGTGGTATTGCTGGCGTTGTCCGTAAGGGCGGCGCCCACCAGTCCGCCGCCACCGCCGTAGCTGAGCTTGGTCGTGCGGCCGGTCTCCGTGATAAGAGTGGGCAAGGCCAGGGTGTCATGCCAATCAATTTGAGTGCTTTGGGCCTCCGTGCGATTGGAAGCAGCCACAACCTTGGTGATCAATTGGCGATTGGCATTCCACTGGTAGGAAGTTCTGTTCCCTTTAAAGTCTTCGATATAGGCTGGAAGAAGATCAGCATTCAACTCCTCCTTGAACTTTGCCCAGAAAGTGGCCTTGCTCTGCCCGACCAAGCGCACGCCGGCAGCCGATCCTTGGTAGTGGCGCGTGGCGCCGTTGCCATCCGGGGCTGTCGTGGTGACCGAGGCTTTGTACCAGTTGGGATCATCAGCGCCGGGGGCCACCAGCATGCCTGCCGTTCCTATACTGGCAGCGCCTGAATAAGAGACGCTGTAGACACCGCTTACCCCAGCCCTTGATGTGTGTTTGAGCGAGCCATCGGAGTTATAAACAAATCCCAGCACCTGATTACCCTGGGAATCGCCAATGGCAGTCAAGAGGCCCGGAGAAACACTACTTTCGTAGCTGTATGTTCGAGTCTGAAAGCCATTGACCTTGACGGAACTGAGATTTCCCTTCGCGTCGTAGTCATAGCTCACTGTATTGCCGTCAGGCAATGCAACGGAATTTAGCTTGCCATCTGCCCGGTAACCAAAACCCACCTGTCGACCGAAGGAATTTGTCACAGACAAAACCTTGCCGTCATTTTGCAATATGTTGTAGTACCAGCCATTGCGCAAAGTGACGTTAGTCAGCCAACCCTGACTGTCGAAGTTCCACCAACTGTCGTCGCTGGCGCGATAGTACTTCCAACTTCCTCCCACCGAACCCAATAACAAATCAGGCCCAGTGGCGGCATGCCATGGAGATTGCTCGCCAGGCTCTTTCAGAAATAGCACTGAACTGGCATCGGGCAGCAGGATGCTGATGCTGGAAGGGTGGCCTGATCTATATTCCGTAGGCAGCTTGAGGCGTCCCGACCAAGAGTGTACCCAGCCTTTACCCATGCCAATATCTGCATCTTCATCAGGGCCGCCAAAACTTCGGTAGATATGGCTGACAGTGAGTGGGTTGGGGCTTTGATCTATCCAATCCGTTTGGACCTGGAAATTCTCGGGACCTGAGGGAATGCTTTGTGCCTTGGCAAAGTTAAAAAATAGACAAAATACACCCAAGACGACCAACGAGCGAGAGCACGACTTCAATGGAAAAATCGACAGCTTGCGCAGAATTTTCAGATTTTTATTCATAGTTTGTCTTTAAACAACACAATCATCAACGGCAATTCAAGTGCTTCACCCGGCACCCTCCAACAATTCACTCACATTAAATTCAATAAAACTCTTTCAAAGGCACTTACCCGCATTAGAAATCACGCCGCCTACAAGATGCAGGGGATTCTTCATCAACACTCAAATCACTCATCAATACTTTGATATTCTTCTTGGCCACTTCAATGCATTTTGAGCATTCCGCCTTCATTTCCACAGTTGTGGATTTTAGGTATGGCGGAATATACAACAATTGAGCCTCACCGTTGACATTGGTTTTTAATGAGAAATTTTGAAATGAGGCAGAACCTTCTTCTTTTAGGCTAATCGACACGTCAGTGAAGGCAGCAGGCTTACCACCACGTCGAACCAAAATATCTTGCATGATAGGCCCAGCCAAAGAAGGCAGTGATTGCGTAACTTCCGGCCCACTGATCTTGATTTCCCACAACCCCTTCTTGCTGCAAACCCTGACATCATCCGGCACTCTATTTGCAGGTAAAAATCCGGCCTCGCATTCTTCTTCGACCAAATATCTGGTGATATAAAATTGATCCGTCAATTCCCTTGGCGTTGCACACGATATAGGACCAGGCTCTGGGTAAGGACTTCCTTCTTGAGAAACAACCGTGCCCCAATTCTGGGATTGGATCTCATGCAGCCTCAATGCCGATATATCTCCAGACCAATTCCCATAAGGCCCTTCCAATCTCAATGGCTTGCATTGCTTAGAGCTCCCACTATCCCAGTAAGCACTCATAAAACCCATGCGCCACCTTAGAGCTTCCTCGGGAGAAGAATAGTTTGCAGCATGAGATGCTGTTCCACCGCACGAAACGGTCGAGGGATAGCCAGGCACGCAAAAATCTCCGGCCTTATGTCCATATCGCAAATATATTTCCCTTGGAACGCAATTATCAAATTCAGGGTTGCAACAACTCGCTTCATTGGGATATGTGGCGCAATAATTCTGCGCCATCGAAGGGACCGACATCAAACCAGACAAGGACACTATAAAAATATTAATCAATCTCATATTAGATAGCTATAGCGTTTTATGAACTTCTGGCAGAAACCAAGTACCTGCATGGCCGCCAGCTACATCGGCACTGCAAAAACCAGAGTGGGACAACTGCCTTTACATAGGCATCAGTCGCATGGAGAGCACACGAGCATACTGCTTGAGCTGCGCTGCAGATGAGAGCCGCAACATGTGAGATCCGAACTCCAAGCAGAGCACGGCAAAGCCTTTTCTCGAGATCTGGAATGTGGCTCCCGGCAGATAGCGGCTGGCATTGCACCAGTTCGGACATCTTGTTCGACGACAATCCAGTAGGCCATGGTTTCGGCACGTCAGTCTTCAAAGAATTCGAACCATTGGCGAAGCGCTGTCACAGGCCATCGCCTTCAGCGGTATACAAGAGGTGGATTGTGTCGCAATCGAGGGAAAGCCATGGTCACAAACGAGTCAAGAAATTGGCGAAAACTTCTACGCCAATTTCGACTGCATCATGCTCGACACAGGCGGCATCCATATCGGCAACGACGTGCTGCTGGCCCGGGGCGTGGGTATCTACACGCCCATCCATTCGGTCCATGCCGCCGAGAGCGCGGCAGGTGGCTGTTTTCCCTGGCAGGTGCGGATTGCCAGCCGGGTCTGGATTGGCACGGGCTGCCACCTGAACCCGGGAGTGACCATTGGCGACGTTTCCATCATCGGTTCGGGCAGCGTGGTCACGAAGGACATTCCGCCGGGCGTGATAGCCGCAGGGGTGCCCTGCCGCGTCGGGCATGCGATCACGGATGGCACAGCAAAGAGCTCTGACGGGCAAACAGCCTTTTTGTCGCCCGGCATGACCCTGAAGACAGGCATGTCTCGCCCGAACAGCCCCATAATCTGGCTTCAAAAATTTCGCACCCCTATGACACAGTCCCTCAAAGAACTCCTTGCGGCCAAGGCCGCGCTGGACATGGAAATTGCCAAGGCCCGCACCTCGGCGGCCGACGCTGCCCTGTCCAAGGTCCAGAAGCTGGTGACCGATTTCGGGTTCACCCAACAGCAAGTGTTCCCCTACATCCCTGAAAAAACCAGTGCGCCGGCGAAGTATCGCGATCCGGCTACGGGAGCGACGTGGACAGGTCGAGGCAAGCCTCCGAACTGGATCAAGGACCAGGATCGCGACGACTTCCTCATCGAGAGCAAACCCGAAGCGGCCCAAGGTCCGTTTCTCGCCGAAATGGCGGCAGCGGCAGCTCGCAACTGAAAGCGCTGCACACGGCGGCACGCAGGATGCCGTGCGGTGCGGTGGAGTTCCGATGCGAAGGAATCTGTGCCTTCCGAAAAAAAGCCCTCTGAGCATTCAGCGGGCTTTTTTTCCGGCCTGGCGCCGGCAGCGTAGTCACTGCCGGCATCTTTCGAGGGCGTGCATCGCGCTCCGGCAGGGGGATCAGCCGGGCCTTTGCGGCACCGCCAGCCCTCAGGCGTGGCTGACCGGGCAGCTGCCTGCCTTGCCCATGATGCTGTCGGCAGGCGCCTGCGCGCGGTCGTTCAGGCCGTAGTCGCGCAGCACCTGGGTGACGCGCACGCGGTAGTCCTTGAAGATCTTGTCGCGGCCGGCGCGCTGGGCGCTGAGGTGGGCTTCCACGTTGCGCCACTGGACGACGGCTTCCTCATCGCGCCAGGTGGTGACGGACATGACTTTCTCGGGGTTGAGCGTGCTCTGGAAGCACTCCACGGAGATGAATCCCTCCATGGGCTTGAGCATGGGGGTGAGCTTGTTGACCAGGTCCACATAGGTCTGGTTCTGGCCGGGCAAGGCCTGCAGTTCGAACAGTACGACAACCATCTTCAACTCTCCTTTTTTTCGGGAACAGAGATTCCGGCGCCGCGCAGCGGCGGCTCCGGCGTGGGGGAAATGGGTGAATGGGCGGCGCCGCAGGTTCAGCGGCTGCGCTCCAGGTTGGTCAGCCAGGCGGCCAGCACATTGCGCGCGGCCAGGGTCAGCAGGCCGCCGTATTTCTGGGCATCGGCGCGCAGCGTGCGCGGGTCCACCTTGGCCATGCCGAGCTCACAGGCATGGCCGACCAGCCAGCGCTCCAGCCGGGCCGCATCGGCCTCCAGATGGAATTGCAGCCCCAGCACCTGCGGGCCCACGGCGAAGGCCTGGTTGGCGCCGATGGCGGTGCCAGCCAGGTGCACGGCGCCTTCGGGAATGTCGAACTGGTCGCCATGCCAATGGAGCACGGGCACGCCGTCCAGTTTGGCCAGGGGCGAGGCCAGGCCCGCATCGGTAAGCGTGAGCGGCGAAAAGCCGATTTCCTTGACGCCCAGCGGGTAGACCCTGGCGCCGAGCGCGCGCGCAATGAGCTGCGCGCCCAGGCAGATGCCCAGCAGCGGCTTGCCGCTGTCCAGCCAGCGGCGCACGGCCGCCAGCTCCTGGGCGACGAAGGGATAAAGCGCCTCGTCATAGGCACCTATGGGGCCGCCCAGCACGACGAGCAGGTCGGCACGGCCCAGGTCCAGGGTGTCAAGCTCGCCGATGCTGGGATCGACGTACTGCACTTCGTAGCCGCGGCTGGCGAACTCGGCATGCAGGGTGCCCAGGTCTTCGAAGTGGATGTGGCGCAGCGCGATGGCTTTTTTCATGGGAAAACTCAGGTGGATACAAGAGGGTGGCTTGGAACGTGCGGAGCCAGTCAGGCGCCGGGCTTGAGATCGACGTGGATATGGCCTGCCGAGGGGAAGGTGCAGCAGGCCAAGGCATAGCCGGCTTCCTTTTCCCTGTCGCTGAGGCAAAAGTCCGCCTCCAGCCGTGAACTGCCTCCCGTGATGCGGATGCGGCAGCTGCCGCAGATGCCGGCCCGGCACTGGCTGCGGATGGCAATGCCCACGCCTTCCAGGATTTCGAGCAGGCTTTTGCCGGACGCGGCTTCGACAATCTGCCCGCTGTGCGCGATCTGCAGCTGGCATGCCTGCGCGGTCTCGCCTGGCTGGGCCGTGGATGCGGCAGGCGGCGTGAAGGCCTCGATGTGCTGTATGGCACCGGGAAAGCAGGCCCGCGCATGCTCGCGAAAGGTCTGCGCAAAGGCATGGCCACCACAGATGACGACCGCCTGGGGCTGGCCCAGCGCCAGCAGGGACTGCTGCGAGGGGCGGCCTGGCACGAAGGGGCCGTGGGCGGCAATGTCTTCACGCGTGATGTGGATACGCAGGTCGAACCAGGGGGCCGTTTCGCACAGCTGCTGCAGCTCCTGCAGGAACGGAATGTCGGCCATGCGCGCAAAGCACAGCAGCAGCGTGGTGCGCGGCACGCGGTGGCCCTGCTGCTGTAGCCGATCCAGTTCGCGCAGCAGCGCCAGCGGCAGGGTCAGGCCGATGCCGCCGGCCAGCATGACCAGGGAGTCCAGGCCCAGCACCAGGTCGGCCGTGATGTCACCGGCCACGTGGCCGAGCGGCAGCGTGGAGCCTGCGCGCAGCACCGCATGCATGTGGTCGGAGACGCTGCCCCGGCCCGAGCTTTTGACGGCAATGTCGAACTGGCCGGCGCCGTCGTGCTCGCTGCAGGGCTCGTAGCGGGTGATGGAGTACAGCCGCTGCTGCACGGCGCCATTGGCGTCGGCATGCTCGATGGCCACATGCCGGCCGGGCCGCAGGCCTCCGAGGAATTGCGCCGAGGCGCCCTGCACGCGCAGGGTGTAGACCATGACGCCGCCCGCCTCTGCCCGTGCCGCGGCGCAGCGCGCCAGCGTGCTGCCTGCCTGGAGGGCGGCGCTCATGCCTGCATCTCCTCGAGGACCGAGGACACCAGCGCCACGCTGCCGCCCAGGTTGCGGCCCGCCAGGCCGATGCGGTCGATCAGGCTTTGCACCGAGTCGGTGTAGACGCCGATCTCGTTGCTGTCGCCCACGTCGTGCAGGATGTCGCGCGCATGCGGCATGCCGACCATGGTGAAGACGGTGGACCAGGCGCCCAGTTCGTTGTTGGCGAACATCTGCACGGTCTTGAGGATGATGGAGCGCAGGTAGCTGCGCTCGCGGTTGCTCAGGCCCTGGACGATGTCGGTGGCCACCGAGCTGAAGACGCTGGAGTGGCTCCATTCGTCCACGGCGTGGGTGCGGGTGACCTCGTGGCAGATGGGCTGGATGCTGCGGTCCTCGGCCATGGTCTTGAGGTAGTCGGTGATCAGGGTTTCGCTGGCGCAGGCGATGGCGAAGCGGGCCAGGCGGCGCTCCCATTCCGCGCCGCACTGCGCCAGCACGCCGTTGCGCCAGCCGACGAGGTTGAAGTCCGCGTAGTCCAGCGGCGCCAGGCCGCGCATCTCGTAGATGTAGTTGCAGGCCATGATGGACATGCGGGTGTGCAGGGCCTCGTCCAGCAGGGCCTGGGACATGACGTCCTGCAGCAGCGCCCGGTTGGCGCTGGGCGGCGGGGTCTTGATGATGTCCTCGCAGGCCGGCGTGACCACGTTGCACTCGATGTAGATGGTCTTGAGGTTGTAGATGCCCCAGGCGTAGGACAGGCATTGGTCGCGCAGGTGCTGGGGTGCCTCCACCCATGCCTGGTGATCGCGAAACGGCAGCAGCGAGGCGGTGAAGTCCTGCCGGGTGGGGTCGAACGCCAAGCCGCAGTAATCAGGCAGGTCCTGATTCACGGCCGCTCTTGACTTCCAGAGCAGGGACAGCTTTTTGAGCGCATCGCGCACGGCGTCATCTGTCCGAGAGATATCGAGATTCATTTTTCAACTCCGTGCAATTGAACTTGATTGATCTGAGTCAAATCGCCTATTCCCTCCCCCCGCTTTCTCCATCTGCGGCAATCACCAATGGCGCTGCAAATAGCGCTTCAAATGTCGCTGCAGATGGCAGATACGTTGTCATGGATTTCTTCACTCTGTCATATTCCACCTTGAATCAATCTCCTCCACTGCAGATTGCGGATGATTCGTGGCGGTATTGGATCTCATGACTTTCAACGTCTGGCGGCGAATTCTATGGAGAGAGCGTGGATTCAAACAGACCTATTTTCGTCAATGAACCAGACCGCTTTTTTCAACGGTTTACATTGGCATGCCACCTTAATTGGTCTGCTCACCCGCTGAAACATGGTCGGAATCAAGGCAGCTGCACTTTGTAGACTGCCCATTACCGATGCGTCCTGGTTTCCAAATCCTTTCATAACCCGGGCGCTGCCGATTCCCGTGCTTCAGCGCCTCCAAGACAGCCAATGCGACATGGACGATTTATCGCTCCCCAAAATCAATTCACTGGATCTTCAACAGGCAGACAGCGAGGCCTGGGATGCCATCGCGGCCGAGCGGATTCGCCAGTCGCGCTCGATTGAATTGATTGCCTCTGAAAACTTCGTGAGCCGCGCGGTGATGGAGGCGCAGGGCTCGGTGCTGACCAACAAATACGCAGAGGGCTATCCGGGCGTGCGCTACTACGGCGGCTGCGCCAATGCCGATGCCGTGGAGAACCTGGCCATTGCGCGTGCCAAGGCGCTGTTCGGCTGCGCGCACGCCAACGTGCAGCCGCACTCGGGCAGCCAGGCCAACCAGGGTGTGTACCTGGCGTTCCTGGAGCCCGGCGACAAGATCATGGGGCTGGACCTGCGCTCGGGCGGGCACCTGACGCATGGCTCCCGCGTGAGCGTGTCGGGCAAGTGGTTCCAGTCCATCAGCTACGAGGTGGACGCCCGCTCCCAGCGCATCGACATGGACCAGGTGCGGCGAATTGCGCTGAAGGAGCGGCCCAGGCTCATCATTGCCGGTGGCTCGGCCTATTCACGGCAGATGGACTGGGCCGAGTTCCGGCGCATTGCCGACCGGGTGGGCGCCATCTTCATGGCCGACATCGCGCACGTGGCGGGGCTGGTGGCCGCGGGCGTGTTCCCCTCGCCCGTGGAGCACGCCCACGTGACCACGACCACCACGCACAAGACGCTGCGCGGGCCGCGCGGCGGCATGATCCTCTCGGCCGACGCCGAGATCGCCAGGCGCATAGACGCCGCCGTGTTTCCGGGCCTGCAGTCCGGGCCGCTGATGCATGTGGTGGCGGCCAAGGCGGTGGCGCTGGGCGAGGCGCTCAAGCCCGCCTTTCGCACCTATGCGCGGGCCGTGGTGGACAACGCCCGCGTGCTGTGCGACCGGCTTTCGCAGGGCGGACTGTCCGTGGTCTCCGCAGGCACGGACTGCCATCTGGGCGTGATCGACCTGCGCCCCTGGGAGCTGACGGGCAAGGCCGCCGAAACGGCGCTGGAGCAGATCGGCATCACGGTCAACAAGAACGCCGTGCCCGGCGACGGCGCGCGGCCGCTGGTGACCTCGGGCATCCGCGTGGGCAGCGCGGCCTGCACCACGCGCGGCATGGGCGCCGACGAGTTCCGCGAGATCGGCGACATGATTCTTGCCACGCTGGGCGGCATACGCAGCGGCACCATGAACGCGCGCACGCTCAAGTCCATCCACGAAGGCGTGTCCGACCTGACCGGGCGCTTTCCCCTGCCCTATTGAGGCATGCAGCGTCCGGCTTCTCCCAACCTGTCAGGGTTTTCGCAGCGCGTTGGCCAGGCGCAGCACGGCGGCCTCGATCTCGTAGGCCGTGAGCGAGGCATAGCCCAGCAGCCAGCCCGGCTGCCGCTGCTCGCCCGCGTACAGGCGGCTGAGCCCCTGCAGCAGCACGCCGGCCGCGGCGGCGCGGCGGATAGTGTCTTCCTCGGACCAGCCGGGCTCCAGCAGGCAGGGCACCTGCATGCCGCCCTGGGGCCGTGGCGCGGTGACGATGCCGGCCAGGTGCCTGCCTATGGATTCGAGGATGACCTCGCGCCGCCCCGCGTACAGCTTGCGCATGGCCCGCACGTGGGAGTTGTAGTGGCCGTCTTCCATGAAGCGCGCCAGCGTCAGCTGCTGGATCTGGGGCGTGTGCCCGTCCATGATGCTGCGCGCCTGGACAAAGGCGCGCACCAGCTCCTGCGGCAAGGCCATGTAGCCCATGCGCAGGCCCGGGTACAGGGTCTTGCCGAAGGTGCCGATGTAGATGGTGCGCCCGTGCTTGTCCAGGCCTTGCACGCAGGCGGTGGGCATGCCGTCGTAGTGGAATTCGCTGTCGTAGTCGTCCTCGATGATCCAGCGCCCGCTCTCAAACGCCCAGCGGATCAGGTCCAGCCGCCGCTCCAGCTGCATGGTGACGCCCGTGGGGTACTGGTGCGACGGCGTCACGTAGACGCAGGTGGCGCCGCTGCGGTCGGCATGCAGCAGGTCCGTGCGAATGCCTTGCGCGTCCACATCGATGGGCAGGACCTTGGCCTCGGCCGACTCGAAGGCCTTGCGGGCGCCGAAGTAGCCCGGGTTCTCCAGCAGGATGGGCCGGCCCGCATCCACCAGCAGCTGCGCGCACAGGAACAGCGCCTGCCGCGTGCTGCTGAGCACCACGATCTGCCCGGCGTCCACCTTGGCGCCGCGCTCCAGGTTGAGGTAGGTGGCAATGGCCTTGCGCAGCGGCTCGGCGCCCTGCGGGTCGCCGTGCAGCAGGACGCTGGCACGGTAGTCCTTGAGCGCCTGGCGCTGCAGCCGTTCCCAGACATCGGTGGGAAAGGTGCGCGTCTCGGGCAGGCCGGTGGCAAAGGCCCGAATGGTCTGCTGGTCGGCGATGCCGCCGCCGTCAACAATGGCCTGGCCGCGCCGGCTCAGGCCGGCACCGGCCCTGCCCGCTGCGGCCACCTGGGCGCTGCGCTCGTGCTCGGGCGACCGGCCGCGCCGCGCCGCCCGGCCCCGCAGCTCCGTGCCGATGGTCTCGGAGACATAGCTGCCCGATCCCTGGCGCCGCACGATGAAGCCGTCGCGGTGCAGCTGGGTGTAGGCGTTCTCCACCGTGTCGCGGGCAATGCCCAGCGAGTCGGCCAGCGAGCGCGTGGCCGGCAGTTTCAGGCCCGGCAGCAGCGCGCCATCCAGGATCAGCGCACGCATGGCGCGCTGCACCCGCTGGTGCAGGTCCAGCTGGCGCAGGTCGGCATCTCCCATGCGGATCTTCAGGGTCTCAAGCTCGAAGGTCTTGCTCATGCGGTCTGCCGCCTTTCATCTCATTGCACCTCTTTGGCAGGCCATTGTACTGACGCAAACGCCGCGCGCCCATTGCAAAGTGGTCTGAAACAAGAGAGCGAAGTGTATGGATCATTCAGTCCACTTCGGCGCTCAAATACCCCTTTCCGAAGACAGCCAGGAATCCAACCCCCAAGGAAAACGAGAAGACCATGCCTTCATCAGACACACACTCACCCCTTAGCTTCAGCGACCTCATCCACCCCGTTGTGGCCGGGCTGATCTCGGTCATCGTCAACTACGGCGGCACCTTCATCCTGGTGTTCCAGGCAGCCAAGGTGGCCGGCCTGAGCCCGGAACTCACGGCTTCGTGGGTGTGGTCGATTTCGATTGGCGTGGGCGTCACCGGGCTGGTGCTGAGCTGGCTCTCGCGCGAGCCCATCATCACGGCCTGGTCCACGCCGGCCGCCGCCTTCCTGGTGACGGCCCTGGCCACCACGCCGTATGCAGAGGCCGTGGGCGCCTATGTGGTGTCGGCCGCGGCCTTCGTGGTGCTGGGACTGTCGGGCTGGTTCGAGCGCGTGATCCGGCTGATTCCGCCCGGCGTGGCCTCGGGCCTGCTGGCGGGCATCCTGCTGCAGTTCGGCATCAAGGCCTTTGGCGGCATGAGCGTGGACCCGCTGCTGGCCGGCCTGCTGATCGTGGCCTATGTGCTGCTCAAGCGGCTCACGGCGCGCTATGCGGTGGTCGGCATCCTGGCGCTGGGCCTGGCGTTCCTGCTGGCGCAGGACCGTGTGGACCTGTCCGGGCTGCAGCTGCGCTTTGCCGCGCCCGTGTTCACTCGGCCCGAGTTCACGCTCAACGCCCTGCTGAGCGTGGCCCTGCCGCTGTTCCTGATCACGCTGACCGGCCAGTACATGCCCGGCATGCTGGTGCTGCGTAACGACGGCTTCAAGACCAGCGCCAACCCCATCGTCACGCTGACGGGCCTGGGCTCGCTGCTGATGGCGCCGTTCGGCTCGCACGCCTTCAACATCGCCGCCATCACGGCCGCCATCTGCACGGGCAAGGAGGCGCATGAAGAGCCGTCCAGGCGCTGGATCGCGGGCATCGCTGCGGGCGTGTTCTACATCCTGGTGGGTGTGTTCGGCGTCACGCTGGCGGCCGTGTTCATGGCGTTCCCGGCCACCTTCATCACCACGCTGGCCGGCCTGGCGCTGCTGGGCACCATAGGCGGCAGCCTGGCCAATGCGCTGGCCGACGCCAAAACCCGCGAGGCCTCGCTGATCACCTTCCTGGCCGCCGCAGCCAACATTTCCATGCTGGGCATAGGCGGCGCCTTCTGGGGCCTGGTCATTGGCCTGGTGGCCCATGCCGTGCTCAACGGCCAGTGGCCGCGCCGGGCCGTCCGCAGCGAGGCGGGCACCGGCAACGTGCCCTCCGCCGATGCCGCCATCAAAAGGAGCTGAAACCATGTTTGCGACACAAGACACCACCGGCGGCACCGCCCAAGCCGCCGACACCCTGACCCGCCACGACCAGCACGGCCGCTACCCCCAGGCCGAGACGGTGGACGATTTCCGGCACAACCTGGCCACCGTGCAGGCGCGCATGGCCGCTGCCTGCCGCCGCGCGGGGCGCGACCCGGCCAGCGTGCGCCTGCTGCCCGTGAGCAAGACCAAGCCCGAGTCCAGCCTGCGCCTGGCCCACGCGGCGGGCTGCCGCATGCTGGGCGAGAACAAGGTGCAGGAAGCCTTCGGCAAGTGGGAGGCCATGCAGGACCTGGCCGATCTGCAGTGGTCCGTCATCGGCCACCTGCAGACCAACAAGGCCAGGCTGGTGGCGCGCTTTGCCAGCGAGTTCCAGGCGCTGGACAACCTGCGCGTGGCCGAGGCGCTGGACCGCCGCCTGCAGGCCGAAGGCCGGGCGCTGGACGTGTTCGTGCAGGTCAACACCTCGGGCGAGGCCAGCAAGTACGGCCTGCCGCCCGACGAGGTGCAGGGATTTGTCCAGGCCCTGCCCGCCTTCAGTGCGCTGCGCGTGCGCGGCCTGATGACGCTGGCCCTGTTCTCCAGCGAGGCCGAGCGCGTGCGCCAGTGCTTCGTGCTGCTGCGCAGCCTGCGCGACCAGCTGCGCCAGAGCGCGCCGGCGGGCATCTCGCTGGATGAGCTGTCCATGGGCATGTCCGGCGACTTCGAGATCGCCATCGAGGAAGGCGCCACCGTGGTGCGCGTGGGCCAGGCCATCTTCGGTGCCCGCGCCCAGCCCGACAGCTTCTACTGGCCCGCAGGCGGCCCCGATCCCGCGGCCCTGGCACTGCCCTGAACGCGCCCCCTCGCCACCCTTTTCGATTCAACCCTGACCCCGCTTGAGGACCTTGACATGCAAAAAGCCATGCAACCCCTTGATTCCCGCCTGATGAAGGCCTATGCCCGCCAGCCCGTCTCCTTCGTCCGTGGCCGTGGAGCCCTGCTGTGGGACGAGCACGGCAACGAATACCTGGACGCCATTGCCGGCGTGGCAGTGACCGCCCTGGGCCACGCCCATCCGGAGATCGCCGCCGTGATCGCCGAGCAGGCCGGCCTGCTGCTGCACACCTCCAACGTGTTCCGCATCGACTGGCAGGAACGCCTGGGCCAGCGCCTGTGCGCCCTGGCCGGCATGGAGACGGCCTTTTTCTGCAACTCCGGCGCCGAGGCCAACGAGGCCGCGCTCAAGCTGGCGCGCCTGCATGGCCACCGCAGGCAGGTGGCGCGGCCGCAGATCCTGGTGATGGACAACGGCTTTCACGGCCGCACGCTGGCCACGCTGTCGGCCACAGGCAACCCGGCCAAGCAGCGCGGCTTC
Organism: Delftia sp. K82; assembly: GCF_002193035.1. Lineage (NCBI taxonomy): Bacteria > Pseudomonadati > Pseudomonadota > Betaproteobacteria > Burkholderiales > Comamonadaceae > Delftia > Delftia sp. K82. The sequence goes on from NZ_MYFL01000001.1 coordinate 2,328,076, forward strand.
GAGCCGCTGATGCCGGGCTTCGTGCGCGTGCCCTATGACGACATCGCGGCCGTGCACCACGCCGCCGCCCAGCATGGCGACATCGTGGCCGTGCTGATCGAGCCCGTGCAGGGCGAAGGCGGCATCCGCCTGGCAAGCCCCGACTACCTGCGCCAGCTGCGCAGCCTGTGCGACCGGCACGGCTGGCTGCTGATGCTGGACGAGATCCAGACCGGCCTGGGACGCACCGGCGCCTGGTTCGGCCACCAGCATGCGGGCATCGCCCCCGATGTGATGACCCTGGCCAAGGCCCTGGGCAACGGCATTCCGATCGGCGCCTGCCTGGCGCGCGGGCCTGCGGCCGACCTGATCTCGCCCGGCCAGCATGGCTCCACCTTCGGCGGCAACCCGCTGGCCTGCCGCGTGGGCTGCACGGTGCTGGACATCATGGAGAGCGAGGACATCCCCGGCCGCGCCAGGCAACTGGGCCGGCGCCTGCTCAACGGCCTGCAGCAGGCGCTGCACGGCCACCCCGACGTGCTGGCCGTGCGCGGCCAGGGCCTGATGGTGGGCATCGAGCTGAACCGCAACTGCCAGGACCTGGTGGGCCGCGCGCTGGCGCAGCAGCGCCTGCTGATCACGGTGACGCGCGAATCCACCATCCGCCTGCTGCCGCCGCTGATATGCGACGAGCGCCAGATCGACGACATCGTCGCCCGCCTGGCCTGCCTGCTGAAGCCGGCCAGCGCCGCGCAGGCAGGCGCCCCCGCCGCAGGCCAGCTGGCAGCTGCATGACCATCGATTCCCCCAGCCCTTGCCCCGACACAGGAACCACTCACCCATGTACGACGCATCCCTGACCCTGGCCGACTTCGACCTGCAGCTGGCCAAGGCCATCCAGAGCGAGAAACGCCGCCAGGAAGACCATGTGGAACTCATCGCCTCCGAAAACTACGCCAGCCCGCTGGTGATGGCGGTGCAGAACTCGGTCTTCACCAACAAGTACGCCGAGGGCTACCCCGGCAAGCGCTACTACAGCGGCTGCGAGAACGTGGACGTGGCCGAGCGCCTGGCCGTGGAACGCGCCATGGCGCTGTTCGACTGCGACTACGCCAACGTGCAGCCCCATGCCGGCGCCCAGGCCAATGCCGCCGTGTTCCTGGCGCTGGCCCAGCCCGGCGACACCGTCATGGGCATGAACCTGGCCCAGGGCGGCCACCTGACGCATGGCAACCCGTCCAACTTCTCGGGCCGCCACTACCGCATCGTCCCCTACGGCCTGGACCCCGCCACGGGCCTGATCGACTACGACGAGATGGAGCGCATCGCCCTGGAGCACCGGCCCCGCATGCTCATCGGCGGCTTCTCTGCCTACTCGCGCCACAAGGACTGGGCCCGCATGCGCGCCATTGCCGACAAGGTGGGCGCCGTGTTCTGGGTGGACATGGCCCATGTCGCAGGCCTGGTGGCCGCGGGCGAATACCCCAGCCCCCTGCCCCACGCGCATGTGGTCACCAGCACCACGCACAAGACGCTGCGCGGCCCGCGCGGCGGCCTGATCCTGTCCAAGGGACAGGACGAAACCTTCAACCGCCGCCTGAGCTCGGCCGTGTTCCCCGGCGTGCAGGGCGGGCCGCTGATGCATGTGATCGCCGCCAAGGCCGTCGCCTTCAAGGAGGCGCTGCAGCCCGGGTTCAAGACCTACCAGCGCCAGGTGCTGGCCAACGCCCGCGCCATGGCCGCCGTGATCCAGCAGCGCGGCTACCGCATCGTCTCGGGCGGCACGGACAACCACCTGATGCTGATCGACCTGTCCGACCGCAGCTACACCGGCAAGGATGCCGACGCCGCGCTCAGCGAAGCGCACATCACCACCAACAAAAACACCGTGCCCAACGACCCGCGCTCGCCCTTCGTGACCTCGGGCCTGCGCATAGGCACGCCCGCCGTCACCACGCGCGGCTTCGGCCAGGCGCAGTGCGAACAGCTGGCCGGCTGGCTGTGCGATGTGCTCGATGCGCTGGACGCGCAGGAAGGCGCCCGCTTTGCCAAGGTGGCGGCGCAGGTGCGCGATCAGGTGACGGAGCTGTGCAGCCGCTATCCGGTGTACGGATAGCCCGCGCGCAGCCGTGGTGGATCAAGGGTTGGCGTTGAGGTTGGGATTGGCGCAGGCGCCGTCCATCCCCGCCATCTCCGCCAGCTTCTGCATGCGTGAGCGCTGGTCCAGGCAGGCCTGGTGCTGGGCTTCGGCCGCCTTTTGCTGGGCCAGCTTCGCGGCCTTGGCGCGCTCGGCCTGCAGCTGGGCGATGCGCTCGCGGATCTGGGGCATGGCGGCCACGGCGGCCTTCTCGCCCTCAAGAATGGCGCTGGCGCGCTGGGTGAAGTCGGCCGGGCCGATGTCCAGCACCTTGGGGCGGATGGTGATGTCGGCGCGGGCCAGCTCGGCCTGGCCCAGCTTCTGGCCCATGATGGCAATGGACTGGCCCAGTGCGCCCAGCATGTTCTCGGGCGCCTTGCCGCGGGCCTTGTTGGAGATGTCCACGGCAATCACCAGGTCGGCGCCCAGCTGGCGCGCGGCGTCCACGGGCACGGGGCTGGTGATGCCGCCATCGACGAAGTGGAACTTGCCGATGGCCACGGGCTGGAACACACCCGGAATGCTGCTGGAGGCACGCACCGCCTGCCCCGTATTGCCGCGCGCGAACACGGTGCGCTCGCCGTCTTCCAGCCGCGTGGACACCGCCACGAAGGGCTTGGCCAGCTGCTCCAGCGGCTTGCGGCCCACCTGTTCATTCACATAGTCTTCCAGCTTCTGCCCCACCAGCAGGCCGCCCGAGGACAGCTGCAGGTCGCGGATCTTGGTCTCATCCAGCGCCACGGCCTTTTCCTGCAGCTCGAAGGCGTTCATGCCGCTCGCATACAGCGCCCCCACCACGCTGCCCGCGCTGGTGCCGGACACCACCGCGGGCGCAAGGCCATTGGCTTCCAGCATTTTGATGACGCCGATATGGGCAAAGCCCTTCACGGCCCCGCCGCCCAGGGCCAGACCGATCCTGATGGGCGCCACGGGTGTGCCCGGCGCGGTGGGCGTGGACTCGGGCGTGGCCGCCGAGGGGCTGGGCGGGTTGCTGCCGCAAGCGGCCAGCCCCGCCAGGCTCAGATACACCAGTGGACGCAAAAGGGCTTTCAGGCGCATGCCAGGGATCCTGCTGTCGGATGACGAGATTCGGGGCGGGCAGTATAGCGGCAGGGGCAAACCACCGCCGGCGACGCATCATGCTGCGGGCGGCAGAGGGCATCCTGAAGTCGCTCAGGGATGCGAGGGCTCAAACCGCTGGATTCGCGCCAGCACGTCCGCCATGGCATCGCGGGCTTCGGCAAGGTCGTAGTCGGACTGCAGGTTGAGCCAGCTTTGCGCGTCCGTGCCAAAGAAGACCGCAAGGCGCAGCGCCGTATCCGCCGTGATGCCGCGCATGCCCTTCACGATCTCGTTGATGCGCCGGGGCGGCACATCGATGGCCTTTGCCAACGCGTACTGGCTCAGGCCCATGGGTTCGAGCCACTCCTGCATCAGGATTTCTCCTGGGTGCGGCCATTTGACTTCGCGGGTCATGTTGTAGTCCTTTCAGTGGTAATCCACGATCTCAACCTGGCTGGCATGGCCATCTGCCCAGACGAAGCAAAGGCGCCATTGCTCATTGATCCGAATGCTGTACTGGCCCCTGCGGCTTCCTTGAAGAGCCTCCAATCTGTTGCCTGGCGGAATGCGCAGGAACTCCAGGGAGGTCGCGGCGTTCAACTGCACCAGCTTGCGCATGGCAGCGGCCTCCAGGTTGGCGAACCGCGCAACGCGCTTGCCAAGCATCAATGCCTGGGTGTCTGCACATCTGAAATCGAGGATCATGGATCAATAATAACGACTCCCGTTATCAGCTGATGTTTACCCCGCCTGCAGTTAGGCCCTCTTGCATCAACTCCGGGGACTGAGCAGTTCCCGCATCCCCTGCACAGCCTCCCTCAAAAACCCCCAGACCGCCTCAATGCGCTGAACCTGCCGGGCATCCGAGGGCATGCTCATCCAGAAGGTGCGGGTGAAGCAGGCCTCGGCGGGCAGCACGCGGCTGAGCACGGGGTCGCGGTCGGCGATGAAGGCAGGCAGCACGGCCAAGCCGGCGCCTGCGCGCACGGCCTCATACTGGGCAGTGATGCTGGTGCTGCGAAAGGCAAAACGCTCGGGCTGGAACAGGGTGGACAGCAGTTGCAGCTCGCGCGTGAACAGCAGGTCGTCCACGTAGTGGATGAAGCTGTGGTGGCGCAGGTCCTCGGTGCGCGCCACCAGGGGGCGGCGCGCAAGGTATTCGCGCTGGCCGTAGAGGAACAGCCGGTAGTCGGTGAGCTTGGTGACCACGGCCGAGCCGCGCGTGGGGCGCTCCAGCGAGATGACGATGTCGGCCTCGCGCCGCGACAGGTGCAGCAGGCGCGGCAGGGCCAGCAGGTCGATGCTCAGCAGCGGATGGCGCTGCGTCAGCGCGGCCAGCTGCGGGGCCAGCAGCTGGGTGCCGAAGCCCTCGGTGGCGCCCACGCGCACCAGGCCGGACGGGCCCTGGCTGGTGGATTCCGCCGCCAGCGGCATGCGCTCCAGCCCGGCGGCGGCACGCTGCATGGCGTCTGCCACGCCCAGCAGCTGTCGGCCGGCCTCCGTGGGCCGCCATTGGCCCGCTTCACGCTCGAAGAGCACGGCCCCCAGCTGTTTTTCCAGGGCCTGGATGCGGCGCGACACCGTGGTGTGCTCCACGCCCAGTTGCCGCGCGGCGGCGGCCATGCTGCCGCTGCGTGCCAGTTCGCCAAAGAATCTCAGGTGGTCCCAGTCCATTGGTCGAGGCCGCCTCAGTCGGCAGCGGCACGGCGCGCGGCCAGCGTGCTGGGCGCACGCGCCAGCTCGTCGTTTTGCCGCACCAGGACGGCCATCATGTCCATGAACAGGCCCCGCTGCTCCTGCGGCAGCGGCTCCAGCATGCGCTGCTGGGCCCGCAGCACCGAGGGCTCGGCAGCGGCCAGCAGCGCAGCGCCTTCTGCGGTGACCGACAGCAGGCGCACGCGCCGGTCGGCTGGGCTGGTGTTGCGCACCATGAGGCCGCGCGCCTCCAGCCGGTCGATGACGCTGCCAATGGTCGAGGTATCGAAGCCGATCATCCGCGCCAGCGTGCGCTGGTCCACGCCGGGCTGGCGCAGCACGGCAGACAGCGCCGCGTACTGCACGGGGGTCACGCCGAATTCCTGGGTCTCCTCCATGAAGACGGCTACCGCGATCTGCTGCAGGCGGCGGATGTGGTAGCCGGGGTAGTTTTCTAGTTCTGCGGGTTGGTAGTCCATGGCCATTGCGCTCTTTTCCGGGTCCCTGCGGGCAAGCGCAGATGTTCGCATGAACCGCGCCCTCCGTTGGCGTTGGCTGGCGGACAGGTGATTCAACCGGACACGCTGTCCACCACCGTTTTGCCTGCATCCAGGTAAACCCCAGGCTGGCCTGATGCAAATCAACACTACACTCATCGTCAGCATACTGTTTAATTACTCGCGACGCAGCTGCCTCGCAGGCGGGCGACACGCACCACGAAGCACAGGACATCCATGAGCACCAGCATTTCTTCCCGGGCGCTGCCCGTTCTTGTGGCAGGCGGCGGCATTGGCGGCGTGGCGGCCGCGCTGGCCCTGGCACGCCAGGGATTCGCCGTCAAGGTGCTGGAGCAGGCGCCGCAGCTGGGCGAGATCGGCGCCGGCATACAACTGGGGCCCAACGCATTCGCGGCCTTTGACGCGCTGGGCATTGGCGAGCTGGCCCGGGGCCGCGCGGTCTATACCGACGAGATGGTGATGCACGACGCGCTCGATGAGCGGCTGGTCGGCCGCATTCCCACGGGCGAGGCGTTTCGCGCCCGCTTTGGCAACCCGTATGCGGTGATCCACCGCGCCGACATCCACACCTCGCTGCTCGAAGGCGCGCGCGCCCACGGCCATATCGAGACGCTGACGGGCACCCGCATCGAAGCCGTGCAGCAGGAGGGCGACACCGTCACCGTGCGCGACCAGCATGGCCAGGTCCATGTGGGCCAGGCGCTGATCGGCGCCGATGGGGTGAAGTCCGTGGTGCGCCAGCAGTACGTGGGCGATGCGGCACGTGTCTCCGGCCATGTGGTGTACCGCGCCGTGGTGGAGAAGAAGGACTTCCCCGAGGACCTGCGCTGGAACGCGGCCAGCATCTGGGTCGGCCCCAACTACCACCTGGTGCACTACCCGCTGCGCGGCGGCGAGCAGTACAACGTGGTCGTCACCTTCCACAGCCGCGAGCAGGAGGAATGGGGCGTGCGCGAAGGCAGCCGCCAAGAGGTGCAAAGCTACTACAGCGACTGCTGCCCGCGCGCGCGCCAGCTCATAGACCTGCCCAAAAGCTGGAAGCGCTGGGCCACGGCCGACCGCGAGCCCATTGGCCAGTGGAGCTTCGGCCGCGCCACGCTGCTGGGCGATGCGGCCCACCCTACCCTGCAGTACATCGCCCAGGGCGCCTGCATGGCGCTGGAAGACGCGGTGACGCTGGGCCAGGCGCTCAAGCACTGCGGCAACGACTGGCCGCAGGCGCTGCGGCTGTACGAGCGATCGCGCATTGCCCGCACGGCGCGCGTGGTGCTGTCCGCGCGCGAGATGGGCCGCATCTTCCACGCCAGCGGCGTGGAGCGCCTGGTGCGCAACGACCTCTGGAAGGGCCGCACGCCCCAGCGTTTCTACGACGCCATGGAATGGCTGTACGGCTGGAAGGCCGAAACCTGCCTCGCCGAAGACTGAACACAAGGAGACCGCCATGCAAGAACTTGGCCGCCTGGAAGACCTGCCCCAGGACTACCGCGACGAACTCACGCGCAACAACCTGGTGCCGCTGTGGCCCAGCCTGCGCAACGTGATGCCGCCGCACACGCCGCGCCCGCGCACCCAGCCGATTGCCTGGCCCTACCAGGCCATCCGCCCGCTGCTCATGCAGGCCGGCGAGCTGACGCCCATCGAAAAGGCCGAGCGCCGCGTGCTGGTGCTGGCCAACCCCGGCCATGGGCTGGAGAAGATGCAGGCCAGCTCCTCCATCTACCTGGGCATGCAGCTGCTGCTGCCCGGCGAGTGGGCGCCCTCGCACCGCCACACGCCCAATGCCGTGCGCATGGTGGTGGAAGGCCAGGGCGCATGGAGCCTGGTCGACGGCGAGAAATGCCCCATGGAGCGCGGCGACCTGATCCTCACGCCCACGGGCCTGTGGCACGAGCATGGCCATGACGGCGACGAGCCCGTGGTCTGGCTCGATGTGCTGGACCTGCCCCTGGCCTACTACCTGGAAGTCACCTACCACGTGGACGGCCCGCGCCAGCCCGCCCTGCCCGGCCGTGGCGACCGCGCCTATGCGCGCGGCGGCCTGGCACCCACGCAGGTGTTCGCACGCAGCGCCAAGGCCTACCCCATGCTGCGCTACCCCTGGAAGGACGCGCGCGCCGCGCTGCTGGAGCTGGCCGCCGACCGGCCGGACCTGGACTGCGTGCAGCTGGCCTACACCAACCCCGAAACCGGTGCCGACTGCGAAAACATCCTGGGCTTCTACGCGCTGATGCTGCGCCCGGGCCAGACGCTGCAGCTGCCCGCGCGCTCGCCGGCCTGCGTGTTCCACGTCATCGAGGGCGGCGCCAGCGTGGCCGCCGTGGACCGCCATTTCGACCTGGCCACGGCGGACACCTGCTGCGTGCCCGGCTGGGCGCCCGCCACGCTGGCCAATGCCAGCGCCAGCGAGCCCGCCTTCCTCTTCCTGGCCGACGAGGCGCCTTTGCACCGAAAGCTGGGCCTCTACGAGGTTCGGCCTTGAATCCTCCGATGTCTCTTTACTCCCTCATCGCCAATACCATGACCGCCCCCCAATACCTCTGGACCCCGCCCCCCGTCCAATCCCTGCCCGTGCGCGGCAGCACGCAGCGCCTGCCCGTGAACCGCCTATTCTTCGTGGGCCGCAACTACCACGCCCATGCCGTCGAGATGGGCCGCCCCGTGGACAAAAGCGTGGAGCGGCCCTTCTACTTCACCAAGGCGCCCTGCACCCTGACCGAATCGGGTGCCACCGTGGCCTACCCGCCAGAGACGAACAACTACCACTTCGAGATGGAACTGGTGGTGGCCATCGGCAAGGCGGGTTTTCGCATTGCGGCGGACCAGGCGCATGAACACATCTACGGCTACGCCTGCGGCCTGGACATGACGCGCCGCGACCTGCAGCTGGTGGCGCGCGACAAGGGCCGGCCCTGGGACCTGGGCAAGGATGTGGAGCAGTCCTCGGTGGCCAGCGAGATCGTGCCCATGCCGGGCCAGGCGATCGAATCCGGCGCCATTGCACTGGCCGTCAATGGCGAGACCAGGCAGCAGTCCGACGTGGACAAGCTGATCTGGAACATCCGCGAAATCATTGCCGACCTCTCGCTTTTCTATCACCTACAACCCGGCGACCTCATCTACACGGGCACGCCCGAAGGCGTGGGCGCCGTGCTGCCGGGCGACCGCATCACCGGCCATGTGCAGGGCGTGGGCGAGATCGCGCTCACCGTGGGCCAGCCTGAATAAAACCGGGGAGACCACCACCATGAAGCTCTACAGCTTTTTCCGCAGCGGCACCTCGCACCGCCTGCGCATCGCCCTCCACCTCAAGGGCCTGCGCCCTGACTACTTTCCCGTGGACCTGCGCGTGGACGAGCAGGCCCAGGCGCCGTTCAAGCAGGTCAACCCGCAGGGCCTGGTGCCGGCGCTGACGCTGGACGATGGCCGCACGCTGATCCAGTCGCCGGCCATCATCGAATGGCTGGAGGAGCGCCACCCCGAGCCGCCGCTGCTGCCCGCCGACCCCGAGGACCGCGCCCAGGTGCGCGCGCTGGCCGCCATCGTGGGCTGCGACGTGCATCCCATCAACAACCGCCGCATCCTGCAGACCCTGCGCCGCCAGTTCGGTGCGGATGAAGCCGCCATCAACGCCTGGTGCGCCGCCTGGATTGCCGACGGCTTTGACGCCATCGAGGCCCTGCTGGCGCAGGACACGCGGCGCGGCGACTTCTGCTTCGGCCACGCACCCACGCTGGCCGATGTCTACCTGGTGCCCCAGATCGAAAGCGCACGCCGCTTTGGCGTGGACCTGGACCGCTGGCCGCTGATCAGCGCTGTGGACAGGGCCTGCGCCGCCCTGCCCGCCTTTGCGCAGGCCGCGCCCCTGGCCCAGCCTGACGCCGGCTGAACCTCGCCTGAACCCCGCCGCGCCTTCGCCGGCAGCCTTACCCCGCCCCGAGTCCTCGCCAGAAGGACCGGGGCATTGCAAGCAGTGAAAAAAGCAGATCCAACAGGAGACAGACTGTGAAAGCATCCCCATCCAGCCGCCTCGGCGCCGCCCCCTCCCGCCGCAAGGCCCTTGCAGGCGCCGCCCTGCTGCTGGCCTCCATCGCCCCGCTGCACTGCGCCTGGGCGCAGGCAGGCTCCAGCAGCACCGCCAGCTTTCCCACGCGCCCCGTCACCGTGATCACGGCCTTTGCCGTGGGCAGCGGCCCTGACGCCGTGCTGCGCATCGTGGGAGAAAAACTGGCCGCCCGCTGGAAGCAGGGCGTGACCGTGGACAACCGCCCAGGCGGCGGCGGCTTTGTCGCCATCGAAGCCGCACGCCGCGCCAAGCCCGACGGCTACACCCTGCTGCAGCTCGACAGCGAACATGTCTCCGCCCTGCCCTACCTCTACAAGCAGCGCAACTTCCATCCGCTGCAACATTTCGACCCGGTGGCGCCGCTGTTCCTCACGCCCTTCTTCGTGGCCGTGCCCACGAACTCGCCCTGGAAGAGCATGGGCGACCTGATCAAGGCGGCCAAGTCCGAGCCCGGCAAGGTCAGCTACGGCTCCTGGGGCGTGGGCAGCCCCGGCCACCTGGGCGGTGAATGGCTGGACTTCCTGACCGGCAGCAAGATGACCCATGTGCCCTACCGCGAGGTCAGCCAGCTCTACACCTCGGTGGCCAATGGCGATCCGGCCTGGAGCTTTGCCAGCCTCCCCTCCAGCCAGGGCATCTACAAGTCCGGCAAGATCCGCTACCTGGCCGTGGCCGCGCCCCAGCGCATCGCCCAGATGCCCGACGTGCCCACCGTGGCCGAATCGGGCGGCCCCGCCGACCTCATCGTGAACTCCTTTGTCTCCCTGCTGGCGCCCAAGGGCGTGGACGCCGCCCTGCGCGACAGGATCCATGCCGACGTGGTCGCCGTGCTGCAGGACCCGCAGGTGCGCGAGAAATTCGCCACCTTCGCCTTCCAGCCCATCACCTGGGAGGTGCCGGAAATGGAGAAATTCGCCAGGACCAAGGCGGACCAGTACAAGCTGCTGATCCAGAAGGCCAATATCAGCCTGGATTGATCCCGCCGCCTGCCTCAGCCCTGCGACTGCGGATTCGCAAACCCCGCCACCTGCTCGTAATGGCGGGCAATGGCGCGCAGCTCATCCTGGCTGATCAGCTCGTCGATATGGCCGAAGGGCTGCCCGCCACTGAGTTCGTCCGCCTTCATGATGATGAAGTCGGGCGGCGTGGAGCGGTTGGTCAGCACCACCTGGCTGGTGGCGGGCAGGCGGCTGGCCTCATAGGCGGCCAGCAGCGCCAGCGGGTCGCCCTGCGGATCGGCAGCAAGCAGGTCGGCCAGCACCCGCGCATCGCGCATGGCCTGGGCCGAGCCGTTGGAGCCGCGCGGATACATGGGGTGGGCGGCATCGCCCAGCAGGGTCACGCGGCCGAAGCTCCACTGGTCCACGGGGTCCTTGTCCACCATGGGGTACTCGAAGATGGTCTCGGCCGAGCGGATCAGGGCCGGCACATCCAGCCAGTCGAAGCTCCAGCCGCCAAAAATCTCCAGCACATCCTCCATGCGCCCGGCGCGATTCCAGTCGTTCATGCGCATCTGCGGGTCGCGGATCTCGGCCACCCAGTTGATGCGCTGCATGCCCTGGCCGTCGACGTTGTCCTCGATGGGATAGATCACCATCTTGCCGGTATCGACCGAGCCGATGCGCAGATAGCTCTTGCCCGTGAGGATGGGCTTGAAGCGCGAGACGCCGCGCCAGGTGTTGATGCCGCCGAAGGCCAGCTCCTCCTGCGGATAGAACTGGCGCCGCACGGCGGAGTTGACGCCATCGCAGGCCACGACGATGTCGGCCGTGGCGGACCGCGGCACATGGCCCTGGGCATCCGGCGCGAAATGCACGGTGGCGCCATGGGCCGACTGGTCCACGCGCACGCAGCGGTGGCCCGTGTGCACTGCGCCCGGGCCCAGGCGCTGCACGGCGGCTTCGAAGAGAACGCGGTGCAGGCGTCCCCGGTGTATGCCCAGCTCCGGCAGCTCGTAGCCCGCATGGCGGCCGCGCGGCTCGCGGTAGACGAACTGGCCATAGCGGTTGAAGAACACGCTTTCCAGGTTCTCGATCGCCTGGGCCTCCAGCTGCGGCTGCAGGCCCAGGTCGCTGAGTTCGCGCATGGCATGCGGCAGCAGGGTAATGCCCGCGCCGATCTCGCGGACCTCGGGCACGGCCTCGAAGACTTCGCAGGCAATGCCTCTTTGATGCAGGGCCAATGCCAGGCACAGGCCTCCGATGCCGCCCCCCACGATCGCTACTTTCATCCGCTGACTCTCCATGCTTCCTCCAGGGCGCCTTGGGCGCCCGTCCCGCCTACTCGGCGGTAATCCCCCGCGCCTTGACCAGTTCGGCCCAGCGCCGGGCGTCCTTTTGCACCAGGGCCTTGAACTCGGCCGGCGTGCTGCCTGCCGGATCCATCCCCTGGGGCGCGAAGGCATGCCGGACTTCCTCCGACGCCAAAATCGCGCGAATCTCGCGATTGAGGGCATCGACCTGGTCCGCCGGCATGCCGGCCGGCGCAAACACGCCGTACCACATATCCACGTTCACATCGCCCGCCTTGGCCTCCTTGAGCGTGGGCACATCGGGCAGCAGCGGGTGGCGCCGCTGGCTGCCAATGCCCAGCGCGCGCAGCTTGCCGGCCTTCACATGCGTCAAGGCCACATGAATGGGCAGGAACATGCATTCCACCTGGCCGCCCAGCAGGTCCGTCAGCGCCGGCCCTGTTCCGCGATATGGGATGTGCGTGATCGACACCCCGGCCGTGCTCTTGAAAAGCTCCATCGCCATATGGTGCGGAGTGCCCACTCCCGGCGACGCGTAATTGATGCGGCCCGGCGAGGCCTTGGCCGCCTTCACCAGATCGGCCGCCGTCTGATAGGCGGAGGCCGTGGGCGTCACCAAAATCAACTGCCCCCAACTGGTCAGCGTCACGGGTTCGAGGTCTGTCAGCGGATTGAATGGCAATTTGGGATACAGCGATGCATTCATCACCAGGGTATTCACTGTCACCAAAAGCGTCTGGCCATTGGCGGGCGAGCGCACAACGGCCTCGGTGCCGATATTTCCAGAGGCGCCCGGCTTGTTCTCCACCACCACGGGCCGGCCCTGGCGCTTGGCCAGCAAAGGTCCGATGGTTCGCGCTATCGTGTCGATTCCAGTCCCCGGAGTGAAAGGCACAATCAATTTCAGAGGCACACTCTCGGTACTGGCGATGGCACCTGCTACGGGTAAACCCAATACTCCCAATCCGCTCGTCTTCAAAAATTGCCGTCTGCCAACAAAATTTCGCATGTAGACCTCTTTTGTAGTTAGCATGCAAACGCATGGTAATCATGCACCAGAATGGGCACAATTGGTGGAAATCGAATGAATACTGGACACCTCTGCAAGAATACTAGACGCATATGGACACGATGACGCCTGCACCACTGCCGCTATATCAGCGCCCTGGCTTTTTGCTGCGGCGCGCCCACCAGATTTCGGTCGGCATTTTTGAAGAGCAATGCCGCCCCCTGGGGCTGACGCCGCCACAGTACGGCGCCCTGGTCCTGATCGACGCCTCCCCCGGCTCCGACCAAAGCTCCCTGGCGCGCGCCATGGGCTTTGACAAGGTGACCACGCTGCGCCTGGTGCGCGGGCTGGAAGAGCGCGAATACGTGCACCGCGCCCTGAGCACGCGCGACCGCCGCCAGCACGAACTGACGCTGACCGACAAGGGCCGCGCCCTTCTGGCCGCCAGCGTGCCGCTGGTGGACCAGGCCTACCACCGTCTGGTGTCCCCGCTGGAAGACGGCGAGCTGCAGGAGCTGCTGCGCCTGCTGGCCAAGCTGGAGTCCGGCCTGGGCGCCAATGCCCGCGTGAAGCTGGAGCCGCTGCGCAAGCCCGGCGCCCGCGCCGTTCAGCCCCCTGCTCCTGTGGCTGCTCCTGCCGACGACGCCCGCCTGCCGGCCACCGGCACGGACTGAGTCGCTGACCGCCTGAACCAGCATGGCCTGCGCCTGCCGCAGGCCATGCTCTTTTTTGCGCCAACCTGTGCAAAAACGCACATGAAGACTGCACATATCTCCATTGCTTGCGAAAAACCGCACAGCTACCATGCGATGAACGCCCGGCGCACGCATGCCGGGCTGACACCACCGCAACAGGAGACAAGCCATGAATGCATCCACGTCCGCCAAGGTTTTGGCGCCCACGGTCAAGCTGCTGATCAACGGCAAGCTGGTCGAATCCCAAAGCACCCAATGGCGCGATGTGGTCAACCCGGCCACGCAGGAAGTGCTGGCCCGCGTGCCCTTTGCCACGCCCGACGAGGTCAACGCCGCCGTCGCCAACGCCAAGGAAGCCTTCAAGACCTGGCGCAAGACCCCCATTGGCCAGCGCGCCCGCATCTTCTTGAAGCTGCAGCAGCTGATCCGCGAGAACATGAAGGAGCTGGCCGCCCTGCTGACCGCAGAACAGGGCAAGACCCTGCCTGACGCGGAGGGCGACGTCTTCCGCGGCCTGGAAGTGGTGGAGCATGCGGCCAACATCGGCTCGCTGCAGCTGGGCGAGCTGGCCAACAACGTGGCCAACGGCGTGGACACCTATTCCGTGCTGCAGCCCCTGGGCGTGTGCGCGGGCATCACCCCCTTCAACTTCCCGGCCATGATTCCGCTGTGGATGTTCCCCATGGCCATTGCCACGGGCAACACCTTCGTGCTCAAGCCCTCCGAGCAGGACCCCATGGTCACCATGCGCCTGTGCGAGCTGGCGCTGGAAGCCGGCATTCCGCCCGGCGTGCTGAACGTGGTGCACGGCGGCGAGGACGTGGTCAACGCCATCTGCGACCACCCCGATATCAAGGCCATCAGCTTCGTGGGCTCCACCAAGGTCGGCACCCATGTCTACAACCGCGCCAGCCTGGCCGGCAAGCGCGTGCAATGCATGATGGGCGCCAAGAACCACGCCATCGTCATGCCCGACGCCAACAAGGAGCAAACGCTCAATGCCCTGCTGGGCGCAGCCTTCGGCGCGGCAGGCCAGCGCTGCATGGCGCTGTCGGTGGCCGTGCTGGTGGGCGATGCACAGAAGTGGATTCCCGAGCTGGTGGAAAAGTCCAAGACCCTCAAGGTCAGCGGCGGCACCGAGCCCGGCACCGACGTGGGCCCGCTGGTGTCCTGCGCGGCGCTGTCGCGTGTGGAAAGCCTTATCGAACGCGGCCTGGCCGACGGCGCCAAGCTGGAGCTGGACGGCCGCAAGCCCCAGGTGGCCGGCTACGACAAGGGCAACTTCGTCGGCCCCACCGTGTTCAGCGGCGTCAAGCCCGGCATGAGCGTGTATGACCAGGAAATCTTCGGCCCCGTGCTCTGCCTGGCGGCTGCCGACAGCCTGGACGAGGCCATCGAGTTCATCAACGCCAACCCCAACGGCAACGGCACGGCCATCTTCACGCAGTCGGGCGCCGCGGCGCGCAAGTTCCAGGAAGACATCGACGTGGGCCAGGTCGGCATCAACGTGCCGATTCCCGTGCCGGTTCCGCTGTTCTCCTTCACGGGCAGCCGCGCCTCCAAGCTGGGCGACCTGGGCCCCTACGGCAAGCAGGTCGTGCTGTTCTACACGCAGACCAAGACCGTCACGGCGCGCTGGTTCGACGACAGCACCACCAGCCAGGGCGTGAACACCACCATCAGCCTGCGCTGATGCACGGGTGGGCGGGCCTGGATTGATCCGGGGCAGGCCCCGGCTCTGGGATGATGGCGGCATGCGTTTTCCAATGACCGCCTCCCTCTCTCGGGGCCTGGGTGCCGCCTTGCTCACCGCCCTGGCCGCCCTGCCCCTGACCCTTCACGCGCAGGCCGGTGCAGCCTGCGACCCGGCCTCCACCGCCGCCGCCAGCCGCAATGCCTGCGCGGTCCAGGCCTTCCAGGAGGCCGACACCGCGCTCAACATCCGCTACCTCGACGTCATGCAGCAACTGCCCCAGGGCAAGCGCACGGGCCTGCGCCACGACCAGAACGGCTGGATCAAGGGCCGCACGGCACGCTGCAAGGCCGCTACGCGCGACAGCGAAACCCAGCCCGAAGGACCGCGCCTGTACCACGAATGCCTCACGGCCGCGACACAGGAGCGCATGCAGGCGCTGGAGCGCTGGCTGCAGCACTGACCGCCGCACGCACCGACAGGCATCGACAGGCGCCCACAGGCCCCGAAAGCCACCCCCAGAACAACAAGGGCCCCAGAGCCCAACGCAGGAGACAAGCCAGCCATGGACTTCGAACTCAACGACGACCAGCGCGCCTTTGCCGAATCGGCCCGCGCCTTTGCCCAGGCCGAACTCGCGCCCCATGCCGCGCACTGGGACCGTGAATCCATCTTCCCGCGCGAGGCCATCGCCAAGGCGGGCGAACTGGGCTTTTGCGGCCTGTACGCGCCCGAGAACGCCGGCGGCCTGCAACTGCCGCGCCTGGACGCCACCATGGTCTTCGAGGAACTGGCCGCCGTCGATCCCTCCACCACCGCCTTCATCACCATCCACAACATGGCCACCTGGATGCTGGGCACCTGGGCCACCGACGCCGTGCGCGCCGAATGGGGCGAGGCCCTGACCAGCGGCCGCAAGCTGGCCAGCTACTGCCTGACCGAACCCGGCGCGGGCTCGGACGCCGGCTCGCTCAAGACCCGGGCCGAGCTGGCGGGGCATGAATACATCATCAACGGCGCAAAGGCCTTCATCAGTGGCGCGGGCAGCACCGACATGCTGGTGCTGATGGCCAGAACGGGCGACGCAGGCTCGGGCGCCAGCGGCATCTCCGCCTTTGCCGTGCCCGCCGACCTGCCCGGCATCAGCTACGGCAAGAAGGAAGAAAAAATGGGCTGGAACAGCCAGCCCACGCGCGTCATCAGCTTCGACAACGTGCGCATCCCCGCCCAGAACCTGCTGGGCCGCGAGGGCGAAGGCTTCAAGATCGCCATGAAGGGCCTGGACGGCGGACGCATCAACATCGCCACCTGCTCCGTGGGCGCCGCCCAGGGCGCGCTGACCCAGGCCCAGCAGTACATGCACGAGCGCAAGCAGTTCGGCAAGCCCATTGCCAGCTTCCAGGCCCTGCAGTTCAAGCTGGCCGACATGGCCACCGAACTCGTGGCCGCGCGCCAGATGGTGCGCCTGGCCGCCTCCAAGCTCGATGCCGGTGCGCGCGACGCCTCCACCTACTGCGCCATGGCCAAGCGCTTTGCCACCGATGCCGGATTCATGGTCTGCAACGAAGCCCTGCAACTGCACGGCGGCTACGGCTACATCCGCGAATACCCGCTGGAGCGCCTCATGCGCGATGCCCGCGTGCACCAGATCCTCGAAGGCACGAACGAAATCATGCGCGTCATCATCGCGCGGCGCATGCTGGAAGGCGATGCGCCGGACATGATCCGCTGATTCATCCACATCCAGCCCACGCCATGCCCGCCCGCCCGCTCTCCGACACCACGCTGCACCTCATAGACGCCGTGCGCGAAGCCCTGGCCGGCTGCGACGACGTGCAGGAAAAGCGCATGTTCGGCTGCCATGTCTTCATGGTCAACGGCAAGCTGTGCCTGGGCGTGGAAGACGACGAACTGCTGGTGCGCCTGCCGCCCTCGCAGCACGCGGCCGTGGCCGAGACGCCGGGCCTGCGCCCGCTCTCGTCCAAGGGCCAGATGGACGGCTACTTCTTCATCGGCCCCGCCGCCTACGCCACGCGCCAGCAGTGGCAGCACTGGATTGCCCAGGCCCTGGCCTTCAACCCCCACGCCAAGGCCACGCCCCCGAAAAAGCGCAAGCCCCAGGCCAGCGAACCCGCGCCCGCCGATGCAAACACGCCGCCAGCGCCGCCCGCCCCGGCCGGGCGCCGCACACGCAAGCACCCCATCTTCGGCGACGAATAAGCCCCCTTTGCAGGAGAGTCCCATGCCCATCCGCATCGTCCAGCTAGGCAGCCCCCGTCACGCCGATGAAGGCCTGCGCATAGGCACCGTGCGCCGCCCGCCGCGCGGCGTGCCCAAGGTCGAATTCGCCAGCCGCGACTACTACGACGTCTGGTACCCCGAACTCTCGCCCCAGCCCGACACCATGCACACCGCGCTCGAATCGCACCGGCTGCAGGACCACGGCCAGCAGGCCGATGCAGACAAGCTCTGGCAGCAATTCGTGCGCAAATTCCGCAAGGAAATGGCCGAACCCGCCGCCAGCCGCACCCTGGACCTGCTGGCCGCCCTCTCGCAGCACAGCGCCTTCGCCATCGGCTGCTACTGCGAGCAGGAGGCGCGCTGCCACCGCGGCATCCTGCGCTCCCTGCTCAAGGAACGCGGCGCCGACATTGCGAACGGCGACAAGGACACCGGCGACATGAAACCCGGCGAAAAGTACACCGGCGACACCGGCCACTGAGACACACCACAAGCTTCACAACACAGGAGACAAGCACATGCAGATCGCATTCATAGGACTCGGCAACATGGGCGGCCCCATGGCCATCAACCTGCACAAAGCAGGCCACACGGTCAAGGCCTTCGACCTGTCCAAAGACGCCTGCGCCAAGGTCGCTGCAGAGGGCGTGACCATTGCCGCCAGCGCCGAAGACGCCGTGCAGGGCGCCGAAGCCGTGGTCTCCATGCTCCCCGCCAGCCAGCACGTGGAAGGCCTCTTCCTCGGCCGTGACGGCGCGGCCGGCCTCCTGCAGCGCATTGCCAAGGGCGCGCTCATCATCGACAGCTCCACCATCGCCGCCGCCACCAGCCAAAAGGTCGCCAAGGCCGCACAGGCCGCAGGCATCGCCTTCATCGACGCACCCGTCTCCGGCGGCACGGGCGGCGCCATTGCAGGCACCCTCACCTTCATGGTCGGCGGCAGCGACGCCGACCTGGAGCGCGCCCGCCCCCTGCTCGAAAAAATGGGCGCCAACATCTTCCACGCCGGCGCCGTGGGCGCGGGCCAGACCGCCAAGATCTGCAACAACATGCTGCTGGGCATCCTCATGATCGGCACCAGCGAAGCCATCGCCCTGGGCGTGGCCAACGGCCTGGACCCCAAGGTCCTCAGCGAAATCATGCGCCGCAGCTCGGGCGGCAACTGGGCCCTGGAAAAATACAACCCCTTCCCCGGCGTCCACGAAAACGCCCCCGCCTCCAAGAACTACGCAGGCGGCTTCGGCACCGACCTCATGCTCAAGGACCTGGGCCTGGCCCAGGAAAACGCCATGGCCGTCAAGGCCTCCACGCCCCTGGGCGGCATGGCCCGCGCCATGTACGCCATGCACTCCATCGCAGGCAACGGCGCCCTGGACTTCTCCAGCGTCATCCGCTCCCTGCAAAAGAACGGCTGACCGCCAGGCACCCGAACCCGCTCCCAATCCCGTATGCCCGCGCCTGCGTCGGGCCGCCTGCGGGGTTGCAGTCCTGCCGAAGGACAGGACTACCTCGTCATCTGACTCGCCGTGATGTTTGAGTGAAGCGCGCAGCGCGCAACGAGTTTCACGGCGAACCCCGCAGGCGGCCCGACGCAGGTTGCCCCGCAGCGCAGCGAAGGGGTCGCGGGCATTCGGGTCGCCTTCTTTGATCTGACCTTTCTTGGCGAATCAAGAAAGGGCAGTCGGCTGCCGGGCCGAAACCCGGCCTCGAAAAACAACCACCCGGCAGGGTCAAAAACAAGAAACCCCGACCGGGGTTTTCTCTCTTCAGACCCATGGCAGCCCTACGTAAGCTGCCACCGCCACCATCAGCCATTCCACAGAACACCCGCCAGCAACCATGACCACTACACCCCCCAACTTCGCCCCCATGCCCACCGAGGAAGGCTACTTCGGCCCCTACGGCGGCCAGTTGGTCCCGCCCCACCTCAAGCAGGCCATGGACGACATCAACACCGCCTACGCCGAGATCACCAAACGCCAAGACTTCCAGCAGGAACTGGCCCAGCTCTTCGCCGACTACGTGGGCCGCCCCAGCCCCATCTTCCACGCGCGGCGCCTGTCGGAGCAGCTCGGCGGCGCACAGATCCACCTCAAGCGCGAAGACCTCAACCACACCGGCGCCCACAAGATCAACCACTGCCTGGGCGAGGCCCTGCTGGCCAAGTTCATGGGCAAGAAGAAGGTCATCGCAGAAACCGGCGCCGGCCAGCACGGCGTGGCCCTGGCCACGGCCTGCGCGCTGGTGGGCATTCCCTGCGAGATCCACATGGGCCAGGTGGACATCGAGAAGGAACACCCCAACGTCACCAAGATGCGCATCCTGGGCTGCAAGCTCGTGCCCGTCACGCGCGGCGCGGCCACGCTCAAGGAAGCGGTGGACAGCGCCTTCGAGGAATACCTCACCAACCCCACGGACTACATCTACGCCATCGGCTCCGTGGTCGGCCCCCACCCGTTCCCGATGATGGTGCGCGACTTCCAGAGCATCATCGGCCGCGAGGCGCGCGAGCAATTCCAGGCCAGGCACGGCAAGCTGCCCGACCATGTGGCCGCCTGCGTGGGCGGCGGCTCCAACGCCATGGGCATCTTCACGGCCTTCCTGGGCGATGCCTCGGTCAAGCTCGTCGGCGTGGAGCCCTCGGGCGAAGGCACGGACAAGCCCGGCCGCCACGCAGCCACCCTCAGCATGGGCAAGCCCGGTGAAATCCACGGCATGAAGTGCTACGTGCTGGAAAACGCAGACGGCACGCCGGCTGCCGTGCACAGCATTGCCTCGGGCCTGGACTATCCGGGCGTGGGCCCGCAGCACAGCTACCTCAAGGACCTGGGCCGCGTGCAGTACGAATCCGTCACCGACAAGGAATGCCTGGACGCCTTCATGCAGCTGTCGCGCGTGGAAGGCATCATCCCCGCGCTGGAAAGCGCTCACGCCGTGGCCTGGGCCATGCGCGTGGCGCCCGGCCTGCCCAAGGACCAGCACATCCTCATCAACCTCTCGGGCCGGGGCGACAAGGACGCCGACTACGTGGCCAAGGTGCTGGGCCTCTGAACGCAGAGCCTGCGCTGGATCAAACCGCAGCACACCGGAGGGGGCAAAGGGCGCCCTCTCCGACAACCGCTCTCCGGGACGGTGGAGACAATGGCCCCGACCGTTGTCTTGTCCAACCCCATTCCCGGAAGGAGCCACACCCATGAAGCCTGCCCCGCTCGCCCGCACTGCCGCCCTCTCCATCGCCCTGGCCCTGACCTGCGCCACCGCCGCCCTGCCCGCCGCAGCCAAGTCGGTGGCCGAATGGCAGACCATCACCAGCCAGGCCAAGATCCCGCTGGAACAGGCCATCACCCGCGCCACCCAGGCCGTGCCCGGCAAGGCCATCGAAGCCCAGCTGGACGACGGCGACGGCATGGGCCCGCGCTACGAAATCGAAGTCATCACCCCGGCCGGAGACAGCGTGGAAGTCTGGGTCAACGCCATCACCGGCCAGGCCGCCCAGCACAAGAACGACGGCGCCGCCAAGCGCAAGGACCGCCAGCGCCTGGAAAAGGCCAAATCCACCATAGAGCAAGCCATCCAGGCCGCCACCCGCCACACCCCGGGCACGCCCGTCAGCGCGGAATTGGACTCCCACTGGGGCCAGACCAGCTACCAGGTCGAAGTGCTGCAGGCCAACGGCACGCTCATGGAAGTCAAGATCGACGCCGTGGGCGGCGAAGTCATCCGGGCCAAGAAGGACTGAGTCTCGACCCCAACCCGGCAGCGCGCTTCAGCATGAGGCGCGCTTTTTTACGCCCATTTTTTGCCTCGGTCCTGCCATATTCGCAGGCCATCCACGCCTGCTGCACTCTTCAGGCCAACGCCACCGACACCCCCTCATCCGCAAACCGCTTCGCGGCCCTGAGCAGGTAGCTCACGGCATAAAGAATGGGGTCGTCGGCCTCATCGCCATTGAGATGCTCCACCACCTCAATGGCATAGCCCAGGTTCACCGCCGTATCGTGCAGTAGGCTCACCAGTTCCTTGTCCTCAGGCTCCAGCGACTGCGCCTGATCGGCCTTCACGTAGTAGATGCGCAGCAGATCGCGGCACACGCAATTGATGGCCGTGACCTTGTGGCGAGCGTGCAGATCCAGCACATCCAGCGCAGCGCCCATGTGCAGGACGGCGTCTATGGCGAGGTCTTCGAGTTTGGGTGGGGGTGTGGTGGCTAAGGCTTGCTGCTCCATCTGCGCTCCTGTCGAGAGTTGCTCAGCGCCCAAGATCACTGGGCAAATGCGACGCCCACCTGCTGGGAGTGTCGTCGTCGCTTTACAAAACTCCAACTATAGGTGGAAGACTGTCTGCACGCAAACCGGGAAGCTTTGCTCACTTTAGTGAGCAAATATGACAGAACTTGATAAAGCCTTTGGAAGCCTGTTGCGTGAGCTACGCAATGAGCGTGCACTGTCCCAGGAGACCCTTGCCGCCGAGGCCGGGCTGGCGCGCAACTACATCAGCCAGTTGGAGCTTGGTAGCAAATGTCCGAGCTTGCGGTCTGTTTTCAAGCTGTGCAAGGTGTTGGGGGTTGCGCCGGGGGATGTGGTGGGTGAGGTGGATAGGCGAGCAAAACTATCTGGAAGTAGCACCTATTGAAGGATTTTGGTCAACCTAAAGCAGAAAGTCATCACCGATTAAATAAAGAAAATTAAATCAGACCCTAGCCCAAGATGGGAATGGATTCTGCACGAATTTCTGAATTCTTTGTTGACATTAAAATAACTACTACCAAGATCTTCGATCAAAATAAAATTGATAAATGATGAGATACATCTCCATAGCTACGGAATGGTACGGTGCCGTTGAATACTTAACTATCGACCTGTCGAAGGCACGCTCAAGGCCGACGACTCGTGAGCGCTGGCTGGGTCACGATCCCGGCTGGGTACAGTATTTAACACACTGCAAAGTAGTCAATCTAGACAACAAACGTTTTAGGGTAATTCTCGACTATCTTCGAGATGAAAATCAATCCCTATGGGATTTCGACACAAGGTATGGGAAAGCCACCTATGAGCTTGATCTCGGATCGAAGCAAAGCGCCGCCGCCCACTGGCTGGACAATAAAGACGATGATTATTCTGGCCATGCCAAGGGTTGCCAAATCCTAGCTCTCGGAGAACCGCTAACCGTTGATGAAATAGTATTTGAAGAGGTCAAGCGAATTCGGCGGAAAAAGGCTAGCGCACTTCGCAACAAGCTGTATGGCCTAGACAGTGGCTGCTGCGCACTTTCTGGCGAGACCGCGAAGGAGGCACTCGATGTGGCGCACATACTTGAGGTGCACCAGTCTGGAAGTGATGCGCTCGCGAACGTCTTCCTCCTGCGGACCGACCTGCACCGCTTGTTCGACAGGGGCCTCCTCGTTTTTTCACCAGTGACCGGGCACCCCACCTTCAACGGACTCTGTGAGGGCAGCCTTTACATTGAGGAATTCCAAGGAAAGAAGCTTCCGCAGCAGATTCTTAGCAGGGTGGCGAAGGCATTAGCGAACCGCGCAATGGTTCGGTAGCGCAGCGGCTAAGAGCCGCTAACACCACCGACCCACTAAGCGCGAACAGATGATAGCTGCCGCTAATTTCAGCAAAGATTCGTGGATGTCCAGACGCTTCTCGCAGCCTATGCCTAGCTTGCCAAAGCCTGCAAACGAGCCTTGCGTTCTCCCCGCAGCGATGCCTGCCCAGTCGCTTGTTGCTCCCTATACTTCGTCTGGCAATACGGCTGGCGATGCCCCGCTGTCTCAGGTGGGTGCGGCAACGCCGGTAGTCATAGCCATCGCGCATCGACTCGGTGAGCCTTGACCCATCTACTCTGAGTCGCACCGAGACAGTCGCGAGATGGTTATAAGCAAAATTCTCTGGTGGCACCTTTGCGGTACCCCTAAGCCAATTTTAACCATCGAGCAGCTTAGGGCATCGCCCCTTTCAAAGGGAATTATGCATGCCACCTGTATATTGGCGGCGCACTGCTGCCTTGCCCCCGACCAAGATATGTATCTTTACTCACATATGCAATCAAAGACTTGCTATTTTTGAGGATCAGAATGTCTCGACCTATGTACATGCTAGTCAACCAATTTGCCATCCGAAGCTTCCGCGAGACAGCAGACAAGGACTACATTACTGCGCGGATGGCTTATAGAGCACGACTAATACAACCTTACAGGTGGTCCGCTCTGCACTGCCTAGAGAAATATGTCAAAGGCATTCTTTTGCTAAATCGCATAGATGCCAAAAATTTAGGACATAGCGCACTTCCCGGTATAGAGAGAATAAATAAACACGGCAAGTTTAAAATCGATCTCACTGCGGCCACAGTTAGCTTTATAAAGAATCTCGAAGACGATGGAGCAGAAGATCGGTACTATTTGGTTTCGTACGACATTGAGCCACTCGACATCATTCGATTTGATCGCGCAGTTTGGGAACTCAGAAGGTACTGTCAGTCGCTAGACTACGAAAGCACCGACATGAACGGTAATGCCGTGAACATGCTGCCCCATGAGATTGAACGTATACATCAAGCAAAGGACGAATACGAAAAGGGGACATGTATTACGGGAGGCTTCCTAGAACAGATTGTCGAAAATAAAGATCATCCAGCCCGTGAAGCACTAATCTGGAAGAATCTGTTCTTCGGCTTATCACGGCGTAAAGGCGTAAAAATTCACCCGGACTGGGAGGCTGGCAATTCGCCGTTTTTCCTTAATCCCGAGATAATCGATGAGGTGGTCAAGTACGTGACCATACCCAAAGATATCGCCGAGGGCGTACGCCAGTTCGCAAGGCAGAAGGCAGCGGAGAAGGAAAAGTCAGAACGGGATGCAAAGAAGGCAATGAAGTTTACATTCGAAAAAATTGAAGATATTTATTAAAAACCAGCTAAAACAGTCCTTCTGCCACAACATTTCTCCTTTGTTTTGACCGCTTTGGGTCGTGAATTCGCATCGATTTAAGCCGCACCCGTACACCTCGAAAACCATCCAAAGCTCGATAATACGGGATATGCTCCAGGGCCTAAATTTTTCGGCAGGGCAGTTCGCACCTCACCCCCTCGTGTTAGGCGTTTACGCAAAAACCAAGGCTCAGGGGTGCACTTTCTTCACCATAGAAATTGCAGTGGCTCCTCTCTAATATCTGACGGCGGAACGCTCTAGAGGGGGTGCGTTGAATCAACACCTTATCTCTGCGAAACGTCGAATGCTCATGATCGATCCACAGTAATTATTGTGTATAAAATTTCAAATATCTAAATCAAATATCTTAAAACTATAATTTTCCAATCCGTATATTTTATTACCCCCAGCAAATCTAATAAGGCTTATTAAATCTTCATTCATGCGAAATTTGAATAAATTTAAACTGTCTGACACCCTCTCTCTTTCGATATTACAATCTATTTTCTCAAAATAATCATGAAGACATACCACAAAATAATATCTTCCAAGTTTTAGAAAAACAGATACAACAGGCAAAACAGATCTTTGTTTAAATCCATTTTCCAAGCGTTTATCAAAAATATTGTGCGCAAATATATTCTGCTGGATGGAAAAGTCTATTGCAGAAGTTGATACACTTTTTTCGCCCACGAATTCTTTTATATCTTCAACTGTGAAATATGCGACCTCCGGACCATATTTTTTTTCATTTACCGGAAAAGATTCACATTCCAGAATATCTTTCATCATATTCTCAATATAATGACATACTCCTTCCAAAGCCTCCTGTCCGATCATAATTTTTGTCGAAACAATTACTCGCCAAGCAATACTGATTACAAGAAAATACACAGCATCATCAAGTTCACCAACTTCATTACCCCTATAATATCTCTTAAAATATTTATCGGTGAAATGCTTCTCATATTTTGAGAATTTTTGCTCGCAATCATCGCAAAGCATGGGGTACTTGAGAAGATCACTTACTGGCAAACCAAGTCCATTGTTCTGAATTATCTGATTTTCGAGGGTTTTAAATAACTCTTGGTCCATCGGATAAAAGAAGAAATTATTCTTCTTAGATTTCATCCCAGTCCATCTTAGAACGAGCTCTGGGATTATATGACCATTTTTATTCAAGCTACCACTAGCGCATAGCAAACAAGAAGAGGGGAATCTATCTTGTTTGAAAATTAGATTATGTATCGTACTATCTCTGTAACCACCAATATGCATAAATTTAATTCTCCAACTAAGTAATTTAAATATGGGCATTCACATAGTAACTCAGCACAAAGGACATCGATAGCATCGCAAACGATTTTAAACTAATGCAATGAGTCGACTTCTGACAGCATCGATAGAAACAGTCCGGTAGTCATGGATTGCCTACGTCCCTGTCTTGACAGTGAGTCATCGGCAGGCATGGGTAGTACCTACTAGTCATTGCAGCAGATCCAAGCTTGCGACATAGAGGCATCGCTGCTCTGTGTAGATGCCAGAGGAAGCCGCGCTGGGGCCTCTTCGCTCACACAGCCAGCCTGATAAGCCACTCACAGCTATGATCCCCAAAGCAAATTCGCATTCCCACCCAACGGCGACTTGATCCCCCTCCTCCACCCGAAGCCGCGCACCATCCCTCCATCTCCAAGAGTCTGAAGAGCTTGCCCTGCTTCGCGAGGAAAACGCTAGGCTGCGGTCGCAGTTGGCGATTACCACGGAGCCGGACAGGCGAGCGCCGTGCAGACCGCGGGCGCCAGCGGTCAGGCCCGTTCGATGCACAGGTGGCAAACCAGAAGACGCTGTTCTCGGATTTCATCGAGCATCTGCCGATAGGCCTGTGCCTGGTCGGCAGGGGTGGGCAGGTGCCGATGTCCAATCCGGCCTACCGCCATTTCCTGTCTGACGGGTCCGTGCCCTCGCTGCTGGCGCCCAGGGACGACCTTCCACAGTCGCTGGGCTATGGCAACGGCATGACTTGCTGGCGGCGACTGCGTGAACACGATCAAGTAGATTGAAGCCGACAGACGCCCAATAAAACTGCACGCCAACAAAGGCTATGACTACCTACGTTGCCGCATCCATCTGAGACAGCGGGACATCGCAAGCCGTATTGCCAGACGAGGTATTGAGAGCAGCAAGCGGCCGTACAAGTGGCGCTGAACGCACGGCTGGTTTGCAGGCTTTGCCAAGCTGCGCATAGACTTGGCGGGGCATATGGCTTCCATTCTTCTTGAAAGCTTCGGTTTCTGACAAGCCCACCAAAGCAAAAGGCACGGCACGCGAATCAAGGCATTGGGATTCTCGAAATTAGTTCTTGAACTCTCATTCTTGATTGCATATCATCTGCCCGACGTTGACGTCGACCTGCAGACTCCCTTCCACCTGCCATTGAAGTCCCGAGCCAAGGCGCTCACTGAGGCGCAGCCGGTATGAGTGAGAGCCGCCCGCCCGATTGCCACGACCACATCCATCAAACGGCACCCACGCACGCAACTTCACGAGTCTGATTGCCATTCGCAAGAATTGCTGGCGGTATGGCTCAAACAACTGCCTGCCGTGCGCAAGCATGCTGATCACATGGACAACTCAACCAGAAAGGACTTATATGGCGGCTCAAGCACAGCCGAAGACAGGCTTCGAAAAATGGCAGGATGGCATTAACAAGGCAGAGGGCAATGCCAAATGGAATACCTGGGATTGTGAAATTCAGATGGCGGTCAATGAGTATAACCGCCATCTCTCTGGTAAAGCAGGATATTTGCCACTCGATTGGCAGCTTATCAAGGCCATGGCGTGGGTCGAGACGGGCGCGGAAGCAAGAAAGTGGGGGTCAAATTTAATGCAGATAGGCAATCCTGGCGATCCAGGGCTGGGTTCTCTTTTGTCTGGAAAAGAAGGTGGAGACCTGATCATTCCATCTGCCTGGAAAAATAAATTGACAGCAAGCACAGCAATAGCAATTCCTGCGTACAACATCAGAGCCGGAATTGGTTATTTGTTGATGCGCATGGCGAATTATGCGGTCAAGAGCGTTCCAGACCCGGACAGCACCATCCGTGAAGTGAAAGTGCAAGCGGGAGACAGCATTGCCAAGATTGCAAAAGCAACAGGCAGCACTGTCGAAACAATGCAAAAACTCAATCCTGCTGCGCATGTATTGAGACCTGGACAGGTATTAAAATACCAAAAGGCTTCACTGAAGAAGGTCATTACAGGCTGGAAGATCATCACGACATCAAGCATTGCAACGTACTACAATGTCGGCGACTCAATGTATGCCAAGAAGCTTGACTATGCTCTGACGTTGATCCGAAAAGGAAAGGTAGAGATATGCGTGAACTAACAGTCTTGGCGTTGTTCGCATCCATCGGCAGCCTATCGGGCATGGCGGCGGCGGCTGATGATGCTTTTGCTGGCGTATTTCAAGGGACTGGAAGAGCATGTTCTGGTGCGCTCCATGTGCGCGCCAAGACAATCGAATGGAATTCAGCTTATAGCATCTGCAAGTCGACGCACTACGAAGTCCTGGAAAAGAGCTTCAATGGTAGCAATGAACGAATTGTTTTTCTTTTAAAAAATCGCAGTCGTCAATGCCGTTATTCTGTCGTCGAGGTCGAACATACCAGCGGCTACAACTGGAATGTGAATGGCTACCAGTCTTTGGAAGGTTTCCAAAAAAGGAATTTTCCGGACTGGAGCAATTCTTCGTTACCGGAAAGGCAAGTATTGTCGTGCCCGATGGTTGGGCCGGATTAGGCGCAACCATCGCTTTTGTTTTGTTGTGATTTATTTTCCAACTGGCACCAGAACACGCCACCCCTTTTTATCGTGCAATGACGATTTGCAAACGACTTGAACGCTTTTTCTGGGTAGACCAATGTCTGTGGGTGCCCAACCTGACTCAGGCGAAGTAGCGCATTGCTCGACCAGTATCTTTGGGTTGACACGAGCAGTGGTGAAGTCTGTTTTCTGGCGTTTGTTTTCCAATTTCAAGAACTCATCTGCAGATTTTCTTATTTCCTGCAAATCTTGAATTGCCGGTGAAGTTGCTTCACTCACATGCGTGAATCCGGAAATCATGAACCCGATACATACAAAGAAAATTTTCATCATTGCTTTTATACGGTTAATTTACCGCGGTCCCAAGCTTGGGGCCGCCTTCAAGCGCCGCGCGATGCGATTGGCCGATGGCTGATAACGTTGCCAGTGCTGCCCTGGGCCTATAGACGAGCACATCATCAATAGCTCCTGAAAACGCCTCCGACAAGCCAAGTATGCCCGGCAGCTCACCGCTATGAGCCCCAAAGCTGAATCGACGCCCTCAACGATGGCGATCTGCCCCCTCCGCCACCCGAAGCCGCGCCCTATCCCCCCCAATGGTCAAAGACTCTGAAGAGATTGGCGGCGGGCGCAGTTGGCGAGTGCCACGGCCAGTCAGGCCGGCGCCGTGCAGGCTGCGGGCGCCAGCGATCAGAACCCCTTCGATGCGCAGGTGGCAGGCCAGAAAACGCTGTTCTCGGATTTCATCGAGCATCTGCCTATAGGTCTGTGCCTGGTGAGCCGGGGTGGGCAGGTGCTGATGTCCAATCCGGCCTAGCGCCATTTCCTGCCGGAAAGCCCTCCACCATCGCTTGTGGCGCCCGAGGAAGACCGGGGGTGCTGGCGCAGTTGGGACCAGGAAGGCAAGCCTATCCCCAGGGACCAGTTTGTGGGCGCCAGGGCTGCGCGTTGCGAGCTGGTTCGGCGTGGCGACTACCGAGCTGGACGAACCGCCCTGGATCGCCGTGGCCCCGTTGTCTTGCCTATGCCATGCAGTCGCAGTCGCAGTCGTTCAGGGAGAGCCGTATTCGCTCAGCTTCTTGCTGAACCCAAAGATCCACAGTCGCTGCGTGCGATCGTTGACGTCATTGGTGGTAAAGCGCAGGCTCGCCGCGCCCTTGGCGCATTGGCCGTCGTTCACGATCTTGCCTTCGGCGTCCACCATGCATTTGGTGACGTCCGAGCCTTCGATTTCCTTGCCGCTGGCCTCCAGCACGGCCAGCGAAACACCGAAGTCGGTGTCGTTGGTCAGCGCCAACGTGTAGTCATCGACCAGCGCCAGGCCTTCGGCCTTCTCGGCCACCCAGCCGGTGGCGTTCAGGTTGAAGAGCCGGGTCTTCTTGAGCGTCACGACCTTGGAATAGTCCGAGCCATTGACCGGCTTGCCAGTCAGGCTGCTCTTTTCCAGGTCGGAGCCCAGCGCGGTGATGTCGGTGGCGTTGGCCGGAAACTCAATCAGAACCAGGTCGTTGAAGACTTTTTTGTCCTTGCCCGTGCCTTGCTCGATGGCGATGAATTTCCCCTTGCCCAGTGAGACCACATCACCCAGCTTGGCATTGCCGGTCTTGCCTTGGTTGTACCAGCGGCTGTCCACGGGCAAGGCAAACAGGCGGGTTTTCTCTGTGGTCGGGTCAAACTCCACCCAACGGACAAAGCGAGCGTAGTCGCGCACGTTCTCCGACTTGCCAGTGGCGTCGGCAACGGCAGCGGTGGTGTAGTCGGCCTTGCCGTCGTCCAGAGGGCTTTGCAGGAAACCGTGCAGCTTGCCGCTGGCCGCATCGATGCTCAGCCCCTCCATTCCACGGTTGGCGCGGCGCTTGGCGAGAATGGCCGGCAGATCGGACGCGCCAGTGCCGGGCCCGTATTTCTTCTGGATGATGCCGGTCGCCGGGTCGATCTTCACGATGAAGGGTCCGTATTCGTCGGACACCCACAGCACATTGCGTGCGGCATCCAGCACCACGGATTCTGTGTCCAGGCCGAATTCGCTGTAGCCCTTGGCCTTGCCGGGATAGGTGAAGGAGTCGTCCAGGACTTGCTCGCCCGTGTTGCCTGTGATGCCCCGTGGCTGCACGCGGCCGTTGGCGTTCTGTGTGGCGCTGAATCTGAGCGGCAGGGTGGAGACGAGCCTGGCTCCGTCCTTTCCGAGGGCGATCACGCCGATGGACGGAGTGAAGTTGGGCGAGGGAAACACCGTGGAACTGGCAAAGCCCGCGGGATTGGAGCCGTCGGTGATCTGCGTGACCGGGCCGGTGGTCGCGTTCGGGCCGCGATCGGTGATGGCGTAGAACTCCAGCGTGCCGTCGGCACGCCTGCCCTTCAAGGCCAGGCCCGAACCGTAGGCTGGCAGAAAGCCCTTGGGGAAATCGGCCTTGGTGGCGGGGTGTTGGCCTTCGTAGGGGAAATAGAACCTGTCGTCGAACTGGACGTCCTGACGCGTGACGATGGCGCGGATGCTGCCGACGCCGGTGGTCTGCGTCACCGTCTCGGAGCCGGCGACCTGGAGCGGGCGGGTGTCGGCGCAGGCGCTCAGCAAGGCAGCCGCGGCGGCGATCACTGCCATCAGGCAGGAAGAAGAAGTGGGGGGTCGCATGGCGAGTAGGTCTTGAGAAGAAGAGGCAAGCCTGATAAGCAGATAGGCAGATAGGCAGATCGGCAGGCCCTGCGTGGCAAGGGCCGGCCCAAGCTTGAAGGCTTCGTTTCTGGAAAAGGCGCTGTGCCGTTCAGAACGAGTGGCTGATGCCCAGATCCACACCGGTCGAGCCGGCGTTGGCCACACCCGCAGGGCCACCGATCAGGCCGACGCTGGCGCCGTTCTTGTTGTTCACACGCGCCAGCCCTGCGTACAGAGAGGTGCGCTTGGAGAAGTCGTAGACATATCCGATCGAATACTTGTCGGCCTTGCCGCCGCTGCGCGTGAGGGCAGAGGCGTTGCCGCTGAACTTGGCGCTGGCGTACTTGATGCGCAAGCTGCCTTGCCCCATGGGGATGGTTGCGCCCAGGTAGAAACCGTCCACCTTTCCGGAGGTTGCGCCGTTGACGGGCTCCCACTTCAGGCTGTTGTATCCGCCATTGAGCAGGAAACTGCCGAAGTTGTACGAGGCGCCCAGCACCAGGTCTTCGAGATCGCTGGTTGCGGCGATGGCGCTGGGCGAAGCCACGGCTGCGGTGCCGTCGATCCGGCCATAGCCGATACCCACGTTCAGCGGGCCCGAGCGATAGCGCAGGTTGCCGCCTATGTACCTGCGGGCCTTGCTTGCGCCAGAGCCGGAGGCGTTCTCGTCGCCAAAGGAAACCGAGAACTGGCCATAGACACCGCCCAGGTCGCTCGGCAGGAAGTAGCCCACGGCGTTGCTGATGCGCGTGCGGTCGACCACGCCGCTTTGGCTGGCGGCGTTGTAGGCAGTCTGGCGGATCGTCTGGAACAGATTGGCCTGCACACCGGTGGTGGTGTCGGGGCCCGCGAAAGCGGTGAAGATGTTGTAGCTGGGGGTGTAGTCACGACCCAGCCGGATTTCACCCCAGGAATTGTTGCTCAGCCCGATCGTGGAGCGGCGCTCGAAGCCAAGGGAGCCGCTGCTGCCGCCAGTGCCGACATCGGGGTTGAGGCCGCCTTCAAGCCAGAGCTGAGCTCTGTTGCCGCCGCCGAGGTCCTCCGTGCCGCGCAAGCCAAGCAAGCTGGTCTTGCCTTGGCTGGAGTTCAGCGCATTGAGCCTGTTGCTGCCGGACTTGGCAATGGTGACGCCGACGTCCACCACACCAAAAATGGTGACGGAAGATTGTGCCAAGGCCAAGCTGGAAGAAGAGGCGAAGAATGTGCCCATCGCGAGTCCCAGAATGCGCGAGCACGTTTTTTGATTTTTCATTGGCGAGATACGAACTGAACTTATTAATGAGAATGACGGTAGCCTCCTGCCACCGCTGCGGGAACTCTAGGCAACACATAAGTATTCTTCGTGACAGCTGTGCTGTGTGACATGAAAGTCACAGCAGCGGCGGTGCCTGCGGCACGTTTCCTACAGGGAAGCCCTCTCGCCGCCACCCTTCAACCATAGCCTGCACGACGGAGCAGATCATTCATTGCCGATTTGTTTGATTCATATTCGAGAAATTGACGGAAATATGCATTCTTTTGCCATTTTCCCAATAAGGTTCTCGACTTCCATATTTTCAATGGCACATTTCGAGCGTTCGTCGACCGATTGATCGGTCATTGGGGACCCAAATTCAGCCCATTGCACGGCCAGTTCAACCCCATAGTCCCTGGGAGGGCGAAGTCCCACAAGAATTGCCGCACCGAGGACTGCAGCCTCAACATCGGTCGCACCAGCAGTCACAGCTATGATCCCCAGGCAGCATCGCCGTCCCCGCCAGCGGCGAGCAGCCCCCTCTCCTCCACCCAACGCCCCGCCCCATTCCCCCATGATCCAAGCGTCTGACGAGATTGCCCTGCTTCGGGCTGAAAACGCCCGGCTGCGGGCGCAGCTGGCGATTGCCACGGCGGGCCATGCCAGCGCCGTGCAGGGCGCGGGCACCAGCGATAAGGACCCCTTCGATGCGCAGGTGGCGGACCAGAAGACGCTGTTTTCGGATTTCATTGAGCATCTGCCGATAGGCCTGTGCCTGGTGAGCAAGGGCGGCAAGGTGCTGATGTCCAACCCGGCCTACCGCCATTTCCTGCCGGAGACCCCCATCCCTTCGCTGCTGTCGGCCGAGGAAGACCGGGGGCGCTGGCGCAGTTGGGACAAGGATGGCAAGCCCGTTCCCCGCGACCAGTTTGTGGCCGCCCGCGCGTTCCGCGGGGAGCTGGTGGTGCCGGGTGTTGACTGTGTCTATGACACGCCCCAGGGGCTTGAGGTATGGACGCGCGTGTTCGGGGTGCCGCTGCGCAATGCGGACAAGGAAGTCGTGGCCACGGCCATCGCCATTCTGGACATCGATGCGGAACGGCGGGCGCTGGACCTGTTGCGCCAGAGCGAGGAACGGCTGGATGCGCTGGTGCGGTCCTCGTCGGAAGTGCGCTACTCCATCAGTGCGGACTGGAGCGAGCTGCACCAGCTGGCAGGCGGCGGGTTCATCCCCGACACGCAGGCGTCCAACACAAACTGGCTGGAAGACTACATCCCCCCGGAGGACCGCGACCTTGTGCGCGCGGAGATCGCGCGGGCCATCCGCACGAAGACCGACTACGTGATCGAGCACCGGGTGAACCGGGTTGATGGCAGCGTGGGCTGGGCGTTCTCGCGCGCCGTGCCGCTGTTCGATGCCGCAGGCGCCATCACCGGCTGGCTGGGAGCGGCCTCCGACATCACCGAGCGCAAGCAGGCCCAGGCCGCGCTGGAGCGCTTGAATGCCACGCTGGAGGAACAGGTGGCAGAGCGCACGGCCGACCGCAACGCGCTGTGGCAGCTGTCATCCGACATCATGATGCGCTGCACGTTCGAGGGCATCATCACTGCGGTCAACCCGGCCTGGACCGAGGTATTGGGCTGGCGTGAAGACGAGCTGCTGGGCACAACGCTTTTTCATCTCATCCATCCGGAGGATCTGGCACGCACCATCCAGGACACGCAGGAGCTGGCCACAGGCATGGCGCATGCCCGGTTTGACAACCGGTATCGCCATCGGGACGGTAGCTACCGCTGGATCTCCTGGTCCACGCGTTCGGCGGCAGGCCGCATCAATGCGGTGGGCCGCGACATCACCTCCGAAATGGCCAAGGCCGAAGCGCTGGCCAAGGCGCAGGAGCAACTGCGCCAGTCGCAGAAGATGGAGGCGGTGGGCCAGTTGACGGGCGGCCTTGCGCACGACTTCAACAACCTGCTGGCGGCCGTCATGGGCAATCTGGAGCTGCTGCA
Source organism: Delftia sp. K82 (assembly GCF_002193035.1). Lineage (NCBI taxonomy): Bacteria > Pseudomonadati > Pseudomonadota > Betaproteobacteria > Burkholderiales > Comamonadaceae > Delftia > Delftia sp. K82. The sequence goes on from NZ_MYFL01000001.1 coordinate 2,362,072, forward strand.
GCGGATGCTGGCGCGCGGCCAGGTGGACAACCTCACGCGCTTCATCCATGGAGCGCAGGGGGCGGTGCGGCGCGCCGCCACGCTCACGCAGCGGCTGCTTGCGTTCTCGCGCCGGCAGATCCTGGACTCCAAGCCCACCGATATGGCCGCGCTCCTGGCCGATTGGGAGGACCTGCTTCGCAGGACGGTGGGCGCCAGCGTGGATATCGACATCGTGCCGGCAGCCCATCTGTGGCATGTGCAAATCGATGGAACGCAGCTGGAGAACGCCATCCTGAACCTGTGCATCAACGCCCGCGATGCCATGCCCGAAGGCGGCCGGCTGACCATCAGGACAGCCAATATCGAGCTTGAAGAGGCGGCAGCCCGGGAGTGGGATCTTCCGCCGGGCGGCTATGTGTCGCTGTGCGTCACCGACACGGGTACAGGAATGTCGGAGCAGACCATTGCGCGCGCCTTCGAGCCGTTCTACACCACCAAGCCGGTGGGCCATGGAACAGGGTTGGGGCTGTCGATGATCTACGGCTTCGCGCGGCAATCGGGAGGAGCGGTCAGAATCTTCTCCCAGCCGGGCCAGGGCACCACGGTCTGCCTGTATCTGCCCAGGTGCGACGCCGCGCCCGTTGCAGAACGCGCGGTCGATGCGGCAAGGCAGGTGGTGGTGCCTGCCCAAAGGACCTTGCTGGTGGTGGATGACGAAGCCCCGATCCGCCATCTCATCGACGAGGCGCTTGTCGACCTGGGCTACACGGTGCTTGCCGTGGCCGATGCAGCCGCCGCGCTGCAGGTACTGCGTGCAGGAACCAGGGTGGACATGCTGATCACGGACATGAGGCTGCGCGGCGGAATGAACGGCAAGCAGCTGGCCGACGAGGCGCGCCTGGCCCGGTCCGACCTGCCGGTGCTCTTCATCACCGGATTCACCGAGGCATCTCCGCTCAGCCAGGAAAACCTGCACCCCGGGACGCAGCTTCTGACCAAGCCGTTCACATTGGATGCGCTGGCGCTCAAGGTGGCGGAGATTCTGGGCAGTACCGACGCTGTGCCATCGGACTGAGTTGCGCGGCTGGCGCCGTGGTGACCCGCAGATTCCGGGCGCCTGTCTCGCAGCTCAAACCCTGCCATATCGCATCTCCCTCGGCCCTCGTAGTGGCTATGTGGGCAGACTCGATCGCCGACGACAGAGGGGTACTGCCAAAGCGGCAAGAGCACTCGGATGCACGGCACCAGGAACTTACGGATTCATCAAGCTTGCGAATCAGCGCAAGCCTTGCTCATCAGGCCATCCGAATGCGTGTGTTTAGACCTTTGATCGTCAATTCACGTCAATTCCTAGGAAGTATCTTATTTTTAAGAACAAACAGAAAACGACAGCAGTCTGCACTTGATCTGAAAATGCGAAAGAACTTAGACTAATAGCGCCACTCACTGCCATGTGGCAGCAAAGGCTTATTAACATTTCAGCACAGAGGGAACTATGCTAAGTAAAATTCTCACCGGATTCATACTTGTTCTCGGATCAATATCTGCAATGGCTCAAGATTTTTTGATAGGGAATGAGGAAATTGAAAAGAACGGCATGCCAATGGTCGCCAGAAGTATTTCTGGCAGCATGGCTGGAATGAATGGTACTGTGACCATAAATCTAGTCAAGCTATCAAATGGATCGTATCTCTACGAAACCACCAATCAAAATGATGAAGCAATTGAATTCAACAAGAGGTTGTGTGAAATGTACGGAGACAAAAATCCAGAATCTCCTGGAAAAATGGTAATTGGTAGCGATGAAAGGAATATACCCCTTCATTGTGAACCGGCTTCCCTTCAAAAGGAAATGTCATTTAAGCAACATTCCAACTACTATTACATGCCTGGTGGCCAATGGGACTACAGACCTGTTCTATCTCTAAGCTACGACCCTTACCCACGTGCTGGCTCATATACAAGAGTATCTGCAAGTGCAGGAGTTGACTTTTCTGTCGCGAGAGGTGGCGATCTTTCACTCGCCGTTGGAGTTCGAGGAATTCCAAATTGCTATAACAATGGTTTCACCATGGCTGGTAGCATTCCAGTAGCAAATTTGCAAGTCGCAGTTCTGTGCTACATGTACCCCCATTTGGCCGGCACAGGAGGAAAGGCCGTTTCTGCTCGAGCAGTTTCGGAAAGCAAATACTCGGCCAGTGAAAATGGGATAATGGAAATCTATTGAAGCAACAATAAACCAAGTGCATGACACCAGGAAGCCATGGTGCCTTCTTCAGCCTAAAACAGAAGAAAGTACCATGGCAACCCGCCTTTGATGATGGTGCCCGCACAACGCCGTACATCCGCGCATAACTCCAGCCAGTATCCGGCCATCAACGGCTTTGGCCAATTACTTCACAGGCCGCTGATATGAAAAACCATGTCAAGATCCAGCTTTTTGTGCAGTGTGTTGGCTGGCGCATTCTTGCTGATCACCGCATGCGGGGACGCAAAAAACGCAACCGCTTGCGAAAACCATGACCTTAATCTGGTTCGAACGAATGTACTGAAAAAACTGAAAGAGAAGTTTCCTCAGTACGCATTCGATATCACCAAGGTGACGTTTTCTCCAGGAGAAAAAGTGCCTTTTTGGTACGTGGAGGCCATCACCCAATCGAATGGTAAGGAGCTGGTGGTTTTCGCCATGCACTACTGCGAAGGGTCTGTAGAGGTGACAGCCCTCAACCCCTACCACCCTTGACGGCGGTGGATGCCATCGCCCTCACCCTCTCAATGAAAGCCTGCAGCACCGCCGCAGGCTGGTCCGCCCGCCAGGCCATGACAGCGGGCGTCATGGCCTGCTGCGGACCGCGCAGCGGCACGAACACCACGCCGTTCATTCCCACGCGCTGCATGCAGCTGGGCACCAGGGCCACACCCTGTTCTGCCGAGACCAGGGCCATGACCGTGAGCCACTGGCGCGCCGCGTGGCGGGTATGGGGGTGGATGCCGGCCTGCTGCAGGCAGAAGATGACGTTGTCGTAGTTGGCCGGAGCCACTTCGCGGGCGAACATGACGAAGGTGTCGCGGGCCAGTTCGCGCAGGTCGATGGCGGGCTGCTGCGCCAGCGCATGCGTGGCGGGCAAGCAGCAGACAAAGGGTTCCTCGCCGATCGACAGGGTCTGCAGGCCGTCTGGCGGGTTGGCTATGTTGAGAAAGCCGCAGTCGATCTGGCCGCTGGCAATGGCCTGCAGTTGCTCCCGCGTGGACATTTCATGCAGGCAGACTTCGACCAGGGGGCGCTCTGCGCGGAAGGCGCGGCAGAAGTCGGGCACCTGGCGGTAGACCATGGAGCCGGTGATGCCCACGTCCAGCCGGCCCTGCATGCCCTCGGCCACGCCACGCACCACGTCGGCCGCGTGCTGCAGCTGGGCGAGCACCTTGCGTGCCTCGACCAGGAAGACCTCGCCCGCAGGGGTGAGGCGCACGTTCTTGGCGTCGCGGTCCATGAGGCTGGCGCCCAGGTCCTGCTCCAGGGTCTTGAGCGCCATGCTCAGCGGCGGCTGGGTGATGCACAGCCGCTGGGCCGCGCGGCCGAAGTGGCGTTCCTCGGCCAGGGCGACGAAATAGCGCAGCAGGTGGGTCTTCATGAGAGGCGGCGGATGGGGAGCAAGCGAGATGGCATCTTGCACCATGGCTACCTCTGAAATACAGATTGATAAATCATGGGACTTCAGATGGTTCGCAGCCACAAAACCCGCGCACCTCAACTTTGAGACACCGAGGAAGGGCCGCCCCGCACCGAGGGTGTCGTCCCCCTCCGCGCAGCGAGAAGGGGGAAGGCGCGAAGCGACTCAGGGGGTCAATACGATTTAGGCAAGCCCAATACCTTTTCGGCGATGAAGCACATGATGAGCTGCGGGCTGACGGGCGCCAGGCGCGGTATCCAGGATTCGCGCATGTAGCGCTCCACGTGGTATTCCTTGGCGTAGCCCATGCCGCCGTGCGTGAAGATGGCGGTTTCGCAGGCCTTGGCGCAGGCTTCGGCTGCCAGGTACTTGGCGGCGTTGGCCTCGGCGCCGCAGGGCAGGCCCCTGTCGTAGAGGAAGGCGGCCTTTTGCACCATGAGGTGGGCCGCCTCAAGCCCCATCCAGGCCTGGGCCAGCGGGTGCTGTATGCCCTGGTTCTGGCCGATGGGGCGGTCGAAGACCACGCGCTCCTTGGCGTACTGGGTGGCGCGCGCCAGGGCGGCGCGGCCCAGGCCCACGGCCTCGGCGGCGATGAGGATGCGCTCGGGGTTGAGGCCGTGCAGGATGTACGAGAAGCCCTTGCCCTCTTCGCCGATGCGGTCCTCGGCGGGGATGCGCAGGCCGTCGATGAACAGCTGGTTGGTGTCCACGCATTTGCGGCCCAGCTTGTCGATCTCGCGCACCTCGATGCGTTCGCGGTCCAGGTCGGTGTAGAACAGGCTCAGGCCTTCCGTGCCCTTGCACTCTTCCACGGGTTTGGTGCGCACCAGCAGCAGGATCTTGTTGGCGACCTGGGCGGTGGAGATGAAGACTTTCTGGCCATGGACCACGTAGACGTCGCCATCGCGCACGGCGCGGGTCTGCAGCTTGAGGGTGTTGAGGCCGGCATTGGGCTCGGTGACGCCGAAGCAGGCCTTGTCCGTGCCCGCGATCAGCGGGGGCAGCCAGCGGCGTTTTTGCTCGTCCGTGCCGAAGACGACGACGGGGTGCAGACCGAAGATGTTCATGTGCACGGCCGAGGCGCCCGACAGGCCTGCGCCCGTGGCCGAGATGGTGTGCATCATCAGCGCCGCCTCGCTGATGCCCAGGCCCGCGCCGCCAAACTCTTCGGGCATGGCAATGCCCAGCCAGCCCGCGTCGGCCAGCGCCTTGTGGAAGTCGTGCGGGAAGCCGCCTTCGTGGTCCTTGTGCAGCCAGTAGTCGGCGTCAAAGGGGGCGCAGGCGCGCTCGACGGCGTCGCGTATCTGTTCCTGTTCTTCGTTCCACAGAAAGTCCATGGTGAGTTCTCCGTTGCTTGTTGCTGTTCGCTTGTTGTGTCTGTGGGGTGACTGCGCTCAGGCTGCCGGTCGGCGCACGCGCTCGGGGTTCTCTGCGTAAGGCGGGCTGTAGAAGACCAGCAGGCGCACGGGCTCGGCGCTGGTCACGCGGAAGATGTGCATGCAGTCCTCGGGGAAGAAGCAGGTGTCGCCGGGCTGCATGGCAAAGCGTTCCTTGCCGTCCGGGGTGTCGATTTCCACCTCTGCCGTGCCGGCCAGCAGGTAGCAGGCCTGCTCCATGCCGGGGTGGGCATGGGGCAGCGCGCCGCCGCCCTGCTCCAGCGTGCCCAGTACCAGCTCCATGTGGCGCGCGCCCACGTTGGCGGCACTGACCAGGCGCCGGTTGACGGTGCCGTGGTGGTTGGCGGGGCTGTAGCCGGGCACGTCTTGTTCGCGGATCAGGTAGCGGGGCATGGGCGGTTTCCTTCTGTTTGTGCTTGTGTTTGTGGTGGGGCGTCTTGCAGCGCGGCAGCCTGGCTGCAGGCGCGGCTGGCCTGCAAGGCGGCCAGTTCGGCCTCGGTCAGGCCCGCGTCGCGCAGCACCTGCAGGGTGTGTTCGCCCAGGCGCGGCGCGGGGGCAGCGCGTTCTGCGGGCGGCGTGGCGCTCCAGCGCGTAGGGCTGGCCGTGGTGCGCAGCCGGCCTTCGCTGGGGTGGTCGATCTCGTGCACGAAGCCGGTGGCCTGGTGCTGGGGGTCGGCGATCAGATCCTCGGGCGAGGCCATGGGCATGTTGGGCACATCGGCCGCGTCCAGCAGTGCGCGCCATTCGGCGGTGGTGCGCCCTGCCATCAGCCGCGAGACTTCGGCATAGACGGCATCGATGTGCAGCGCGCGCTGGCTGTGGGTGGCGAAGATGGGCTCGGCCATGCGCTCGGGCTGGCCTATGGCGTTGAAGAAGCTGTGCCAGTGCTTGTCGTTGTAGATGAGAACGCACAGGTGGCCGTCGCTGGTGCGATAGGGCCTGCGGTGGGCCGTGAGCAGGCGCGCATAGCCGGGGCCGCCCAGTTGCGGCTCGAACGACAGGCCCGCCATGTGGTCGCCCAGGATGAACTGGGTCATGGCCTCGAACATGGGCACGACCACGGCCTGGCCCTTGCCGGTCTTCTCGCGCGCATAGAGGGCGGCAGTGACGGCGTAGACCGCGTGCAGGCCGGTGACGCGGTCGCCCAGGGTCATGGGGGCATAGGCCGGCTCGCCGCCGCCGTATTGCTGCGCCAGCCAGGGCACGCCGGTGGCGCCCTGGATGAGGTCGTCATAGGCGGGCCGGGCCGCATGGGGGCCGCGCTGGTCGAAGCCGCAGCAGCTCACGTGGATGATGCGCGGGTTGCGCGCCGCCACGTCCTCGTAGGCCAGGCCCAGACGCGCCATGGCCTGGGGCCGCACGTTGCTGACCAGCACGTCGCAGCCTTCGGCCAGGCGCAGCAGGGCCTCGCGCGCGGCGCCCTGCTTGAGGTCCAGCACCACGGAGCGCTTGCCCTGGTTGGCCTGCAGGAAGATGTGGCCCATGGCGGGGTTGCGCATGGGGCCGACGTGGCGCATGTTGTCGCCCTCGGGCGATTCGACCTTGATCACCTCGGCCCCCAGGCCCGCAAGGATCTGGGTGGCAAAGGGGCCCATGACCACCGAGGTCATGTCCAGCACCTTCACCCCTGCAAGAGGGCCTTGCTGCCCTTGCTGCGCTTGTTCCATGCGGCTCTCCTTCACTGCGCCTCGATGCCCGCCTGCTTGACCAGTTGCCCCCAGCGGGCCATCTGGTCCTTCACATAGGTGGCGAACTCGGCAGGCGTGGCCGTGGGCCAGACCTCGAAGCCGACCTGGGCCAGTTGCTCCTGCACGGCCTTGTCCTTGAGGATGGCCTGCAGCTCGGTGTTCAGCCGCTCGGTGATCTCGGCGGGCATGCCGGCCGGGCCGAAGATGCCGTTCCACGACGTGATGTCGAAGCCCGGCAGCGTCTTGCCGATGGCCGGCACATTGGGCAACAGGGTGGAACCCTTGGCCGCCGTAACGGCCAGGGTGCGCACGCGGTCGGTCTTGATCGTGCCCCAGGCCGAGCCCAGGTCGGCCACGTAGACCTGGATCTGGTTGCCCATGAGGTCGGTCAGCGCCTGGGGGCTGGACTTGTAGGGCACCGAGGTGATCTGGGCGTGCGTGACGTACTTGAAGGTTTCCGAGGCCACCAGCGAGGTGCTGTTGGGCGTGCCGTAGGACAGGCGGTCGGGATTGGCCTTGGCGTAGTCGATGAGTTCCTGCACGGTCTTGGCAGGAACGGAGGGGTGGACCAGCAGCGCGAACGGCAGCTCGCCCACACGTGCCACGGGCGTGAAGTCCTTGACGGGGTCATACTTCAGGCCCTTGACCAGCCAGGGGTTGGCCGAATGCGAGGTGTTGGTGGTCATGAACAGGGTGTAGCCGTCCGGCTTGGCCTTGGCCACATGGTTGGCGGCAATCTGGGCATTGGCGCCGGCCTTGTTGTCCACGATCACGGGCTGCTTGAGCCGCTCGCCCAGCCGGGTGGCCACCAGGCGCGCCACGGCGTCCGTGCCGCTGCCGGCCGCGAACGGCACGACCAGGGTGATGGGATTGGAGGGGTAACCACCCTGCGCCGACACGGAGGGCGCGGCCACGGCCGCAATGGTGCTGATAGCGCCAAGGGCCAGGGCCCTGCGCAACGGGGAATGCTTCATTTGCTTGTCTCCTGTTTCCTATCCTGTTTTCCTATGGAAGGCGGCGCTGTGTGTCCAGCGCTCGCCGCCATGGTGCGGGCGTCAATGATTCAAGTCCAATTCTTTAAAACCAATCAAGAATTCGATTTATGAATCATTGAATCCTGCGTCAGGCTCCATGTCCCGCCTCTTGCGCAAGGACTGCATCGGTGCGAGGCTGGCAGCCTTGCACGACACCACGCCAAGGAGTTCCGCATGTCACACACCGTCCACACCATCCGGCTTCATCGCGTCCTCAAGGCGCCGCCGCAGCGCGTGTACCAAGCCTTCACCACGGCCGCTGCCCTGGCCAAATGGCTGCCGCCCCACGGCTACATCTGCGAGGTGCCCGAGTTCGACGCCCGGGTCGGCGGGCGCTACCGCATGGCCTTCGTCAATCTGTCCACGGGCGGGCGCAGCGGCTTCGGCGGGGAATTCCTGGACCTGGAGCCCGGCCGGCTGGTTCGCCATACCGACCGCTTCGACGACCCGCAGCTGCCTGGCGAGATGATCACCACCATCACGCTGCGCGAGGTGTTCTGCGGCACTGAAATGGATGTGACCCAGGAAGGCGTGCCCGCCGTCATTCCCGCCGAGGCCTGTCACCTGGGCTGGCAGGAGTCGCTGCAGTTGCTGACCCTGCTGGTGGAGGCCAGCGTGCCGGGCTGAGACCCTGCACAAGCCCCTGCTGTCACACAGCTGCGGTTGATGGATTGCGGTGCTTCGGAGGACAATGGCAGTATTGCCCGCCAACGCCCGGAGGTCCGCCATGGCCACCCCCTTTGCACTGACCGCTCAAGCCATCGATGTCCTGCCGTTTGGTGCGCGGCTGGCGGGCGCCCGGACCTGCGCCCTGTTCAAGTCCCAGGACATGGAAGTCATCCGCGTGGTGCTGCGCGCCAGCCAGTCGCTGCCGCCGCACAAGGTGCCTGGCAGCGTCAGCCTGCACTGCCTGGAAGGAGAGCTGGAGGTGATGCTCGGCGAAAGCCGCCAGTCCCTGCAGGCCGGCCAGCTGATGCACCTGCCGGCCAACATGGCGCATGCGGTACGCGCCATCGAAGACACCTCCGCTCTGGTCACCATCGTTCTGTGCAGCTGAACGGCTGACGCGGAACATGCAGCCTCGCGCGCGGCCTGCCCGCGTGCGAATGGCTGTGCCTGCGCCTCATTTGCGATTCATTCTCATTACCAAATCTATAATCACGCCTTTCTCGTTAGCTCACGCCATGGACGCAGCCGCCGCCGGCCCTTCGCAATGCATGACGAGCCCCGTGATTGCATTCGTTGAATGGACGCTCCATGGACGCGCAGATTTCCCAGTCCGCCAAGGCGACAACCAGCGTGGAAAGCCTGTACCACAGCCACCAGAACTGGCTGCAGGGCTGGTTGCGGCGCCGGTTGGGCGACTCCTTCGACGCGGCCGACATGGCGCAGGACGTGTTCATGCGCCTGCTCACCCGCCAACCCGGCCCTGACGCAACCGGCCTGCGCCAGCCCCGCGCCTACCTGAGCACCATTGCCCATGGCCTGCTGGTGGACCACTGGCGCCGCCGCGAGCTGGAGCGCGCCTGGCTGGAGACCCTGGCCCTCATGCCCGAGGCGCAGGCCCCCTCGCCGGAAAGTCGGCTGATCTTCCTGGAAACCCTGGTCGCCATAGACCGCATGCTGGATGCCTTGAAGCCCCGCGTGCGCAGCGCCTTTCTGTGGGCGCAGCTGGAAGGACTCACCTGCCCGCAGATCGCCGAACGACTGGGCGTGTCCCTGGCCACGGCCGAGCGCTACATCGCCACGGCCCTGCGCCACTGCTACGCACTGCGCTTCGGGGCATGAGCAGCGATCTTTCACCCGGCCTGATCGACGAAGCCATCCAGTGGTCCGTACAGTTGGACTTCAACACGCCCAGCCCCGCCACACGGCAGGCCTTCGAGCAATGGCTGCATGCGCAGCCCGCCCACGCCCTGGCCTGGGATCGGGTGCAATCACTGAGGACCGACTTTGACCGCATGCCGCAACGCCTGGCACTGGACACGCTGGATGCAGCGCAGCGCCTGCGCCAGTCCCGCAGCGTCTCGCGCCGCCGCGCCCTCAAGCTGCTGTCCTTGTCCGGAATCGCCACGGCAACGGGCTGGATGGCCTACAGCCACATGCCTTGGCAGCGCCTGCTGGCCAGCGCCAGCACCTCGGTGGGCGAGCAGCGCACCGTCAGGCTGGACGATGGCAGCACCATCGTGCTCAACACGGACACGGCCATCCGTACGGAGCTGGACCCGCAGCAGCGACTGGTGGTGCTCAGCCGTGGGGAAATCCTGGTGACCACGGGCGCCGACGAGACTGCACCCGGCCACCGGCCCTTCAGGGTGCGCACGCCCTTTGGCGATCTGCAGGCCCTGGGCACGCGCTTTGTGGTCAGGCTGCACAAGCATCGGGCCCTTGTCAGCGTGCAGGAAGGCGCCGTACGGCTGACGCCTGCAAAGGCCGCAGACAGCGCCGCACGGCAAACGGCGATGCCCGGCTCGCCGTGGTGGCTGTCGGCCGATGCCAGTACCCCGGCACCTCCCCCGGACTTTGGTGCGGACGACTGGGCAGATGGCGTGATGGCAGGCCGGGCCATCCGCCTGGGTGACCTTCTGGCGGAACTGGGGCGCTACCGCCATGGGCACATCAGTTGCGATGAGCGCGTGGCAGGCCTGCGCCTGTCGGGCACCTTCCATGTGCGCCAGACCGAGCAGGTGCTGCAGCTCATCGCGCAGACGCAGCCCGTGAGCATCAGCCGGCGCACGCGCTGGTGGGTTCATGTGGGGCCGGCATCCGGCCAGTGATTTCCACTTTTTTTCAGAGAAAGTGAGGGGATCCGGATTTTCGTACGGCCTGGGAATGAGTCCTTCAATCCTTTCCCGTATTGCATCCAGGAGAACCCAGCATGTCCCGTCATCACCCGCCCAGGCCCGGTAGCCAACCGCAGTGGCGTCCCCGGCCGCTTGTCACCCTTGTGCAAGCCGCCGTCATCGGCATGGCGATGTCGGCCCTGGTGCCTTCAGGCGCAGCATGGGCGCAGACGGCCACAGGCCAGGCCGGAGCGCTCACGCGCGATTTCAGCATTGCAGCAGGTCCGCTCGATGCGGCACTGGATCGCTTCTCCCGCGCAGCGGGCGTCAGCCTCTCCTATGACCCGGCACTGGTGGCGGGCCTGCGCACGGGCGGGCTGACCGGCAGCCACGGCGTGTCGGCCGGGTTGCAGCAACTGCTGGCGGGCAGCGGCGTGGCAGCCGTGCAGCAGCCTGGCGGAGGCTTTTCACTGAAGGCTGCCGCGCCCTTGCCTGCTGCGGCAGGCCCGACCCCACCGTCTTCCGCCAGCACGCTGCAGACCGTCAATGTGACGGCCGATGCGGAGCGCAGCAGCGCCACGGAAGGCACGGGCTCATACACCACGCCCAGCATGGCCAGCGCCACGGGGCTGAACCTGTCGCAGCGCCAGACGCCGCAGTCCGTGAGCGTGGTGACGCGCCAGCAAATGGATGACTTCCACCTGAGCACCCTGCAGGACATTGCCAAGGTCACGCCCGGGCTGTACGCCAAGAACCCGGCCGTGACCGATTCGGAGTCCACCTTCTACGCGCGCGGCTTTGCGCTGGAGCATGTGAATGTGGACGGCCTGCCGCTGGACGTGACGGGCTTCAATTCGCGCAATGTCTCGGCCGACCTGCTGATGTATGACCGCGTGGAGGTGGTGCGCGGCGCCACGGGCCTGATGGATGGCGTGGGCGCGCCTTCGGGCTCGGTCAACCTGGTGCGCAAGCGTCCCACGGCCCAGCCGCTGCTCAATGCCACGCTGGGCCTGGGCAGCTGGAACAACCGCCAGGCCTCGCTGGACGCAAGCCGTGCGCTCAATGCCAGCGGCAGCGTGCGCGCTCGCGTGGTGGGCGGCTGGCGTGACAGCGACAGCTTTGTCGATGTCACCAACACCCGCAATGCCAGCCTGTACGGCATCGTGGAAGCGGACCTCACGCCCGACACCACGCTGGGCCTGGGCGCCTACCGCCAGCGCACGCGCACCAAGGGCGTGTTCACGGGCCTGCCCACCCTGCCCGATGGCGGCCATATGGACCTGCCGCGCTCCACCTTCCTCAACAACGCGGAGTCTTTCCAGAACCGCGACAACGATGGCGTGTTCGTTGATCTGGAGCAGCGCCTGCGCAACGGCTGGACGGTCAAGCTGGGCATCAACCATGTCGAGGCCGATTCCGACATCCGAAACACCACCAACAGCCGCGTCGCGGGATCGACCACACAGCTGGAGCAGTCCGAGACGGGCTGGCGCTACGGCACACGCCAGACCGTGGCCGACCTGCGCGCCCGGGGCCCGGTCGAGTGGTTCGGGCGCACGCACGAGATCGCCGTGGGCGCCAGCTACCGCAATGACAGCTCCCATGCGGCCGAGACCTGGGGGTCGTCGGCCTCGCGCATCATCGACATTGCGAACTGGAATCCCTACTCCGCGCCCTGGACCGGCTCAGTGCCTGCCAATGGCGACCTGTGGGGCCGCAAGACGCGCGAAAAAGCCATCTACGCCAGCGGCAACTTCAGCCTGGCCGATCCGCTGCACCTGATTCTGGGCGGGCGTCTTGGCTGGTATGAGCAGGACACGACGGGCTGGTACACCGGCACGCCCAACTGGAAGCGCAGCCTGGACGAGAGCGCCAGGTTCGTTCCCTATGCGGGCCTGGTCTATGACGTGGATGACAGGCATTCGGTCTATGCCAGCCTGACACAGAGCTACCAGCCCCAAAGCTCGATGGACGTGCGGGGCAACACCCTGGACCCGATGACAGGCACCAACTACGAGCTGGGCGCCAAGGGCGAGTACTTTGACGGGCGACTCCATGCCAGCGCCTCGGTGTTCCGCATCACGCAGCGCAACCGTGCCGTGCGTGACGATGCCAATTGCCCCACCAGCGGCGCCATCAGTTGCTTTCGCGCGGCCGGCGAGATCCAAAGCGATGGCCTGGAGTTGCAGCTGTCCGGACTGCTGCAGCCCGGCTGGCAGGTTTCGGCCGGCTACACCTATGTGCGGGCGCGCTACACCAAGGACCGGATTGCCACCAACATCGGCCAGCGCGTGAGCACCGACGAGCCCCAGCACCTGCTCAAGCTCTACACCAGCTATCGCCTGCCCGGCGAGTACGGGCGCTGGAGCCTGTACGGATCGCTGCATGCGCAAAGCAAGATGTTCCGCCGCGAAACGGGCTTCGAGACCACGCAGCGCAGCTACGCCCTGCTGGGCCTGGGCGTGGGCTACCAGGTCAATGCCAATGCCCATGTGCAGCTGAGCGTGGACAACCTGCTGGACCGTCGCTACTACCAGGATCTTGGCTATTCATGGTCGGGGGGCCTGGCGCGCTACGGGGCACCGCGCTCGGTGGCCGTGACGCTCAGCTACAGGCTCTGAGGCCGCGCCTCAACGCACGGGCAGGAACTGCATGAATGGCCCGGCCACCAGTCCCTGCCCGTAGCCGATGAAGGAGCGCCTGTAGCGCTCGGTGGTGTAGTTGGCGATCAGGTCCAGCCTGCCGATGATCTTGCCCATCTCGCGCTCGAAGCTGAGGTTGCGCGCGTCGTCGCCCAGGTGGTTGGACAGCAGCAGCGGCCCGCCCGCTGCGTTGCGCCGTGAGTTGAGAATCCAGTTGGCCACTTCCACGTTGCGTGCGGCGTTGTAGATCAGCTGCGGGTCCAGCCCATGGACCAGGGTGAAGCTGGTGCGCCCGCCGTGGGCGGTGATGATGGTGTCGGCCAGCGCATGGACGAAGGCGGCCACGCGGTCGCCCTTGAAGTCGGGCTGCAGCGCCAGCGAGAGCGCGGCCACGTCCTGGGCGCCGCGCAGGTCGGCCCAGGGCTGGCGCTCGGTGATGGCGATGCGCACGTAGGCGGATGCAGCCTCGCGGCTTTCGGCGGTTTTCTTCCACTCGGCGGGGTTGCGCAGGTACAGCTTGTCCATGATGCGCATCAGGCTGTCCAGGTTCTCCTTCATGGCCAGGGTGGCCATGCGGTTGCTGTCGGACTGCACGATTTCGCTGGGCTCGAACGAGGCGCCCTCCACCTTGCCGCGCGGCGCGGGCGTGTCGGCACAGCCCGCTGTCAGCAGCAGCGCCAGCACCGGCGCCAGGCGGCGCGCCGCACCGCCTCCCGGTCGGGGCTGGCTGTCGTTCACCCCGGCTCTGCGGCCGGCCTCCCCTGGCAAGACAAGCTCAATAGTCATCCCGGAACGATAGCAGCGCACTACCGGGGCGCCGAGGCCCGATGCCCTGTCTTACATGCCCTTGCGCCGGCAGCGTCAACCTCCCGTCAGGCAGTGTTGCTGCACCATCCGGTCATCCACCGCCCCGGTGCTGCGCCAGCAGGTGGCCGAGGATCTTCCAGGTCTGGGGCTGCTCCACCATGGGCACGGGAATGCGCAGCATGCTGCCCGCGGCCTGCCTGGGCGAAAACAGCAGGCCCGGCGCCAGCAGCAGGCCCTGCGGCGCGGCATGGCGGGCCAGCACCTCCGAGTCCACGCCGCAGTCCACCCAGGCGAACATGCCGGCCTGTGGTTCGTGCGGGGCGCGGCAGTCCAGGGCTTCGAGCATGCGCAGGCAGCGGTTGCGCGCGCGGTCCACGCGCTCGCGCAGGCGGTCCACATGCTTGCGGTACTGGCCATCGGCCAGCACGCGGTGCACCACCTGCTCGCCCGGCAGCGCCGTGGTCAGCCCGCCCAGCAGCTTGAGGTCGGTCAGCCGCCGTATCAGGTCGGTGTGCGCCGCGACATAGCCCACGCGCAGGCTGCCGGCCAGGGTCTTGGAGTAGCCGCCCACCAGGAGCACGCGCTGCAGCCGGTCCATGGCGGCCAGGCGCACGGGCACGCCGGGCAGGAAGTCGGAGTAGGTGTCGTCCTCGGCCAGGTAGAAGTCGTGGCGCTCGGCAATGCGCAGCACCTCGTGGGCCACGCCGGCCGACAGGGTCTGGCCCGTGGGGTTGTGCACGGCCGTGTTCAGGATGAAAAGCCGGGGCTGGTGCTGGCGGGCCAGCCGCTCCAGCGCCTCCACGTCGGGGCCGCCGGGCAGGCGGGGCACGCCGACCACGTTCACGCCCAGGGCGTTGAGCCGGCCGAAGATGAGGAACCAGCCCGGGTCTTCCACCAGCACCGTATCGCCGGGCCGCACCAGGCTGCGCACGATCAGGTCCAGGCCCTGGGTGACGCCGGCCACGGTCATCAGGTGGGCCTCGGGGTGGGCGGGCACATCCTGGGCCTGCAGCACCGAGGCGATCTGCTGGCGCAGCGGCAGGTAGCCCTGGGGCACGCCGTAGGTCAGCAGGCTCGGACCCGTGCTGCGGCCCACCGCGCGCAGGGCCGAGGCCAGCATCTCCTGGTCCAACCATTCCGGCGGCAGCATGCCCGCGCCACCTGAATGCTCCATGCCCTCGCGGAACATGCTGCGCAGCAAAAAGGCGGTATCGAAGGCCGCGCCCTGCTCCAGCGTAGGCAGGGCATCGCTGGCGCGGGGCGCCGCCTGGGCCGCGCGCCGGGCGCTGACGAAGACGCCCGAGCCGCGCCGCGAATGCACCAGGCCCTGGGCGGCCAGCCGGTCATAGGCCTGCACCACGGTGTCGCGGCTCACGGCCGCCTCTTGCGCCAGCGCACGCACGGAAGGCAGGCGCGAGCCCGCGCGCAGGCCGTGGTGGCGGATCAGGCCGCCGTAGTGGTCCACCAGCTGGTCCACCAGCGAGAGGTCGGAAGACCGCAGCGGGCGCCAGGGCGCAGCGGCCTGGAAAGCCGTATCGGAGGATGCGCGCGGTGCCTGCAGTGTCTGCGGTGCCTGCGGTGCCTGCGCTTGCTTCGGCGTGGCTGCGGGATCAAGTGTCAGGGTCATGTGGGCAGGCCAGTTGGCAAATTGTTCTGGCAAAGTGTACTGCTACTGTACCGATAGCTGCCACCAACTGCGATTAGCATGGCCTGACGGCGCCGCGGCCTGCGGCATGCGCAGACAGGGCGCCGGATTCCCTGCCATGCCTGTTGCCACCATGCCCTTCGATACCGCCCACACCTCGTTCCTGCTGCCGCTGGCCATGTTCTCCTTCGTCAGCTCCGTCACGCCCGGCCCCAACAATGTGATGTTGACGGCCTCGGGCGCCACCTTCGGCTACCGCCGCACGGTGCCCCACATGCTGGGCATCACCCTGGGCGTGGTGGTCATGGTGCTGCTGGTGGGCGCGGGGCTGGGCGCGGTGTTCGAGCGCCTGCCGGTGATCTACACCGCGCTCAAGTACCTGGGCGCGGCCTACCTGGTCTGGCTGGCCTGGAAGATCGCGGGCAGCGACGGCATCGACGGCGGCAACGCAGGTGCCCGGCCGTTCGGGTTCTGGCAGGCGGCGGCCTTCCAGTGGGTCAACCCCAAGGCCTGGATCATGGCCATCGGCGTGATTGCCACCTACACGCCGCGCGAGGATTTCTTCATCAACCTGGTGCTGGCCGCCCTGGTGCTGGGCATCGTGAACTATCCCAGCGTCAGCGTCTGGACGCTGTTCGGCAGCGCCGTGGGGCGCGCGCTGCGCTCGCCGCAGGCACTGCGCCGCTTCAACTGGGGCATGGCCGCCCTGCTGCTGCTGTCGCTGTACCCGGTGCTGGCAGATTCACACGCCTGATTCAAACGCCTGATCCACGCGGCTGCTTCATGCGGCCGATGCCCCATCCAGCGTCAGTATCTGCTGCGCCAGCGCGGCGATGCCGGCCTCGCTGAGGTCGTCGGCCTGCACCCTGCGGCGCGTGCGCCACTGCGTGAAATGCCGCTCCTGCGAGCGCTCGTAGTGCGGGTCGTAGTGCTGGGCCATGAGCTCGGAGAACAGCGGCGAGAGGCTGCGCTCATGCGCCCAGGCCTGCCAGCGCGAGATGGTCTCCTTGCCCTGCAGCTCCTTGAGCCAGCCCAGCTTGTCGGCCAGCGTCTGCGGATCGTCGCCCAGGTAGGCGTAGTCGCGCAGCAGGTAGGCCAGGCGCGCTTCGGGCGTGGCATCGAGCGCAATCACGGGCGACTGGCGCATGTGCTCGACCAGCACCAGCGGCAGGGACACGCGGCCGATCTTGGCGCTCTCGCCTTCCACGTACACGGTGCGCGACGGATCGAAACTCTCCAGCTGCTGGGCCAGCAGCGTCTCGAAGTATTTCTGGCTGGGCTGCTCCACCCCGGGCAGGTTGCCCAGCAAGGAGCCCTTGTGGCTGGCATAGCCCTCCAGGTCCAGCACTTGCTCGCCGGCCTCGGCCAGGGCATGCAGCACGCGGGTCTTGGCGCTGCCGGTGGCGCCGCACAGCACCTGCAGGCGCAGCTGGGGCACCAGGCGGTCGATCAGCTCGATCACATGGCCACGATAGGACTTGTAGCCGTTGGCCAGTTGCTGGGCATCCCAGCCGACCAGGCGCAGCCAGGTGACCATGGAGCCGCTGCGCAGGCCGCCGCGCCAGCAGTAGACCAGCGGCTTCCAGTTGGCGGGCTTGTCGGCGAAGGTTTCCTGCAGATGGCGCGCCAGGTTGGCCGAGACCATGGCCGCACCCAGGCGCTTGGCCTCGAAGGGGCTGACCTGCTTGTAGATGGTGCCGATCCGGGCGCGCTCCTCGTTGTCGAGCACGGGGCAGTTGATGGCGCCGGGAATGTGGTCCTGCGCGAATTCGGCAGGCGAACGGGCGTCGATCAGGGTGTCGAACTGGTGGCGGTCGGCGATGCGGATGGGCTGGCGGTGGGACACGGGCAAACGGTGATCTGGCGATCATGCGGGAGGCAGAAACAACCGGCGCCATGGCCTCAGGGGCTCATGGGCCGGCACCGGAACCAGGAAAGTGGATCGAGCCTCGACACGCACCGGCCCGCCCCGCTTCGCGCCCTGCTTGCGCGAGCCGGGCATGCAGCCGACCTTGGAAGCGGGGATTCTCGCACGCCCGACGTGCCCGCGCCCGGCTGTCAGGGCAAGGCTGTCAACGCCAGGCAGTCAACGCAAGGCAGCGGCGATCAGGCCCTGCACGGCGGCCACGCGCTGCACCTGCTGGGGGCTGTCGTAGTTGCCCATGAAGACGGCATACACCAGCGAATGCTGGGGCACGACCACCAGCCGCTGGCCGCCCAGGCCGATGGCCATGTAGTACGCCAGGCCGGCGCGGGTCTGCCCCACGTACCAGTGGTGGCCGTAGCGCAGGCCGGGCCAGGCGTCCACGCGCGGCTGAATGGATTGCACAATCCAATGCCGGGGTACCAGCGCCCGGCCTTGCCTTCCACCCGGCCACTCGCCCTGCTGGAGCACCAGCTGGCCGATGCGGGCCAAGTCCCGCGCCCGCAGGCGCAGGCCGGAGGCGGCGGCCGCCTCGCCGTTGGTGCCAGGCGTCCACTCGGCCTTGTCGATGCCCAGCGGAGCAAACAGCTTGTGCCGCGCATAGTCCAGCAGCGGCATGCCGCTGCCCTGCGCGATCAGATGGCCCAGCAGGGCCGTGGCCCCGCCGCTGTAGCACCAGCGTTCGCCGGGCGGGGCGACGATGGGCTGCTCCAGCACGTAGCGGTAGCGGTCGCTGCTGCGCTCCATGGCGATTTCGCTGTTGCGCGGGTCGGAATACGGAAGGTCCTCGTCCCATTGCAGGCCCATGGTCATGCCCAAGGCATGGGAGACCAGGATGGCGCGCCGGCCCTCATCGGCCGCCAGATCGCCGTAGGCGGGAAAGGCCTGGACCAGGGGCGTGTCCAGCGCGGGCACCTTGCCCTCGGCCAAGGCCATGCCGTAGAGCAGGCCGACGATGCTCTTGCTGACCGAGCGCACATCGTGCAGGGAGTCGGCGTTGAAGGCCACCTTGCCCAGCGGCTCGCCCCAGCGTTCGTCCTCGCCCTCGAAATAGCGCTCCAGCGCCAGCCGGCCGTGGCGCATCACGACGACGGCGTGCAGGTTCGCCAGTTCTCCGCTCTGCACGCCCTGGTCCAGGCGTTCGCCCAGGTCCTCGGCCAGGCCGGTGCCGGTGCCGGTGCCGGTGGAAAAGGCACCGCCCTGCCCCACGCTGGCACAGGCCGTGCAGCCCAGCGTCGCCAGGGCTGCGCCCGTCTGCAGCCATCTGCGCCTGTCGGCGCGAAAGGCGTTGTTTGTCATGTCCCTCTCCCTTGCTTAGCTAGTTAGTTACTTACCGCTTGGGCGAAGACCCGCTGCCGCGCGGATGGATCAGCATGCGGTCGCCGCGTATTTCCACATCGAACTGGCGCAGGAAGTTCTGGCCCAGCAGCGCATCCCTGTCCGTGCTGCCCGTATAGCCCGTGCCCACGCGCAGGCCGCTGACCACCAGGGAGGCCACGCGCACCTGCTCGGCCACCACCATGCGGCCGTCGCGCTCGCCATTGGCGGTGCGAAAGCGCACGGGCTCGCCGCCGTCCAGGCCCGCACGCTCGGCCAGCGGCTCGGTCACGCCGACCATGCTGGCGCCCGTGTCCACCAGGAACATGACGGGCTGCCCGTTGACGGCCCCTTCCACGCGGAAATGCCCGTCGCGGTCACGCGCAATGGCCACCGTGCCATCGGCCTGGACCTTGACGCCGGCCGGCTTCAGGTACATCTGCATGGCCCAGTACAGCACGCCCATGACCAGCAGCCAGAACAGCAGAAAACCCAGCATGCCGCGCCGGGCGACGGACTGGACGCTGGGCTCGGCGGCCGGGGCGGCCGGGGCGGAGGAAGCGGACGGATCGGACGGATCGGACGGGGGCGGCGTGGATTTGAGGCGCATGGCAATGCAGACGGGATCGGCGATGGCAGCACGGTGGCTGCACGGCGGCAGTCGCCCATTCTGCCTGCGGCCCTGCCCAGTCACGGGCAAGCCAATAGCCGCTACAGTGGGCGCCTTCATCACAGCCTGCTCCTGCCATGACCACGACCGCGCAGCCGCCCTTTGTCCTTCACTACATCTTCGACCCGCTGTGCGGCTGGTGCTATGCCGCCGCGCCCCTGGTCAAGGCCGCGCGCAGCGTGCCCGGCGTCACGCTGCAGTGGCATGGCGGCGGCATGCTCACGGGCGCCCACACCCGCACCATCACGGCCGACTGGCGCGGCCACGTGATGCCGCACGACCAGCGCATTGCCGAGATGACGGGCCAGCCCTTCGGCACGGCTTACTTCGACGGCCTGCTCAACGACCTGGGCGCCGTGCTGGACTCCGAGCCGCCCACCACGGCGCTGCTGGCCGCCGAGGAACTGGCGGGCCGGGGCCTGGACATGCTGGCGCGCCAGCAGCAGGCCCACTACGTGGAAGGCCGCCGCATCAGCGATCCGGCCGTGCTGCTGGAACTGGCCCGGGACCTGGGCCTGGACGTGGCGGCCTTCACCGACGCCTTCCAGCGCCTTTCGGGCGCCGCAACCCAGGCCCATATCGCCCAGTCGCGCGAATGGCTGGAACTGGCACAGGGCCAGGGTTTCCCGACCTTCGCGCTGGAGTTCGACCACCCCGAGGCAGAGCAGCCGGGCCAGCGCGCCATCCAGCGCATCGACATCGGACCCTGGCTGGGCGATGCACAGGGCTGGGCAACGCAGCTGGGCGAGTGGGTGCAGCAGGTGGCGGCCATCACCGCCGGCGAGCAGACCGCGCCCCAAGGCGAGGATTGCGGGCCCGATGGCTGTGCGCTGCCCAAGAGCTGATCCCTCAACGACCAGCAAAGAAAAAACCGCGCCTGGCGCGGTTTTTTCATGGAGCACGGGCGCCCGTCAATCCATCTTGGAGATCATCACCTCGCCAAAGCCGGAGCACGACACCTGGGTGGCGCCGTCCATCAGGCGGGCGAAGTCGTAGGTCACCTGCTTGCTCTGGATGGCCTTTTCCAGCGCGCTGATGACCAAGTCGGCCGCCTCGCGCCAGCCCATGTGGCGCAGCATCATCTCGGCCGAGAGGATTTCGGAGCCCGGGTTCACATAGTCCTTGCCCGCGTACTTGGGGGCCGTGCCGTGCGTGGCCTCGAAGCAGGCCACGGAGTCGGACATGTTGGCGCCGGGCGCAATGCCGATGCCGCCGACCTGGGCCGCCAGCGCGTCCGAGATGTAGTCGCCGTTGAGGTTGAGCGTGGCCACCACCGAGTACTCGGCCGGGCGCAGCAGGATCTGCTGCAGGAAGGCGTCGGCAATGGAGTCTTTGATGACGATGTCGCGGCCCGTGCGCGGGTTCTTGAACTTGAGCCAGGGTCCGCCGTCGATGGGCTGGGCGCCGAACTCGCGCGCGGCCAGCGCGTAGCCCCAGTCGCGGAAGCCCCCTTCGGTGAACTTCATGATGTTGCCCTTGTGGACCAGGGTCACGCTGGGCTTGTCATTGTCGATGGCGTACTGGATGGCCTTGCGCACCAGGCGCTCCGTGCCCTCGATGGACACGGGCTTGACGCCGATGCCCGAGGTCTCGGGGAAGCGGATCTTCTTGACGCCCATTTCCTTGACCAGGAAGTCGATGAGCTTCTTGGCGTTTTCGCTGCGCGCCTCGTACTCGATGCCCGCGTAGATGTCCTCGGAGTTCTCGCGGAAGATGACCATGTTGGTCTTCTCGGGCTCCTTCAGCGGCGAGGGCACGCCCTTGAAGTACTGCACGGGGCGCAGGCAGACGTAGAGGTCCAACTCCTGGCGCAGCGCCACGTTCAGCGAGCGGATGCCGCCGCCCACGGGCGTGGTCAGCGGGCCCTTGATGGAGACCACGTACTCGCGCAGGGCCTGCATGGTTTCCTCGGGCAGCCAGACATCGGGGCCGTAGATGCGCGTGGATTTCTCGCCCGCGAAGACCTCCATCCACTGGATCTTGCGCTTGCCGCCATAGGCCCTGGCCACGGCGGCATCCACCACCTTGATCATCACGGGCGTGATGTCCACGCCGGTGCCGTCGCCTTCAATGAAAGGAATGATGGGCTGGTCTGGCACGTTCAACGACATGTCGGCGTTGACAGTGATCTTCTGGCCCTCGGCCGGCACCTGGATGTGCTGGAAGCGGTTCATGGGGACGGGTCTCCGTTGGCTGGTGCACGAGGCAAGAGTGAATGCCCGGATCGGGCACGAATTTGGTGCAGAAAATTCTAACGACAATCGGGCCGCCCTCCTGTCAACGGCGATACAGTAAACGCGTTGAGCATGTGCGGTGCATCAAGAATTTCGCACCGTTGTCTGATTCAACTTGGCTTCTACCGCTTTTCTAGGAAATGGCATATATGAAAAAACTCCTCGCTGTCCTGATCGCCGGTTCGTTTGCCGCAGGCGCCTTCGCACAGGCCGCCGCAGCACCCGAAGCGCCGATGTCGGCTCCCACGGCCGCTTCCGCAGCTGCTCCCGCTCACACAGCCAAGAAGGCCAAGGTCGCCAAGAGCGGCAAGCACTCCGGCAAGAAGCACGCCAAGCGCTCCACGAAGAAGGCACACAAGGCCGTGGCCTGATCCATGCCGCGGGATGCCAGCCGGCATCCCCTCAAAAAAAGCCCGCAAGTCAGCAATGCCCTGCGGGCTTTTTGCCGCCAGCCCGGCCATGATGGCCGGGCCAGGCCGATTTTTGCGTCCGGCCACGCGCCCCCTGCGACAGAATGTGCAAGATGACGAAGCCTTCGACACCCCTCCACACATCCCTTTCCCGCCGCGCGCTGCAGCGGCTGCTCATGGCCGCCTGCCTGGCTGGCGCCGCCGTATCGGCAGGCGCACAGGCCCAGGGCAGCCCCCAGATGAATCTGCGCCGCGTGGAGTTGACGGCCGGGTTCCACCGCATCGATGCCCAGGTGGCCGCCTCGGACCGCGAGCGCGCCATCGGCCTGATGTTCCGCCAGGAAATGCCCCAGCAGGAGGGCATGATCTTCGTCTTCGAGGTGCCCGCCGTGCAGTGCTTCTGGATGCGCAATACCCTGCTGCCGCTGACCGCAGCCTTCGTGGCCGATGACGGCACCATCGTGAACCTGGCCGACATGAAGCCCATGACCGAGGACTCGCACTGCTCGGCCAAGCCCGTGCGCTATGTGCTGGAGATGAACCAGGGCTGGTTCGCCAAGCGCGGCCTGAAGGCTGGCGTCAAGCTGGGCGGCAGTCTGTTCACACCGACGCCAGCCCCCAAGCCATAATCACGCCCCATGCAAGCGCTTCGCTCCTCGTTCTGGCTCACCCGGCTGATATTGGCCTGGTTTGCCGTGACGCTGGGCGTTGCCGTGGCATCGCCCCTGGTCCATCCCCAGGGATTCGAGCTGGTCTGCACGGCCAGTGGCGACGTCAAGCTGGTGGCGCTTGGCGACAGCGCAGCCCCGGGCATGGGCCACCACCAGCTCGACTGCCCCATGTGCCTGCCCGCCGGCGCACCGCCGCCGGCCCTGCCGCAGATGGCCGTGCCCCACCAGCAACCGCTGGCCCACGCGCTGCTGCCGCTGGTGGCGGCGCACATTGCCTCCGTCACACGCGCGCCGCTGCCGGCGCGCGGCCCTCCCCCGCTGACTGCCGTGTTCTCTTGAATCGCCGCCGGGCCTGCTGATGCGCGCCCGGCCCGCCTGTGCCGCGCCTGTGGCCCAGGACTGCGCCGCATGCGCGGTGCAAGACCCGGAGTCAGTTCGTGAATTCTTCCCCTTTCCCCGCGATGGCGGCGCCGGTGCGCGCGTCCACGCACGTCTTTCGTCTCCATCCACTGGCCACGGCGCTGTGCTGTGCGCTGGGCGCCGCATGGACGCCTGCCGCGCAAGCGCAGGCCCTGGCCGAGGCGGCACTGCCCGCCGTCGAAGTCTCCGACCAGGCCGCGGCCGACGCCAACGGACTGCTGCCCCTGAACAAGACCGTGGGCACGGCCAGCCGCCTGGGCCTGACGGCGCGCGAGACACCGGCCTCGGTGCACATCGTGGACCGCGCCGCCATCGAGGCGCGTGGCGCCCAGGACACGCAGGAGATCCTGCGCTCCATTCCGGGCGTCACGGCCTACAGCCCGCCCGGCAACATCGGCATCAGCTACCGGGGCTTCGGCACGGGGTCGGTCAGCCAGCTGTTCAACGGCATCAACCTGCAGTACTCCATTGCGGCACGGCCCGTGGACAGCTGGATCTACGACCGGGTGGAGGCCATTGGCGGCGCCTCCGGCTTTCTCTACGGCGCAGGCGGCGTGGGCGGCACGCTGAACTACATCACCAAGCTGGCCCAGCGCGACAGCTTCACCGAAGGCCAGCTGCGCCTGGGCAGCTACGGGCTGAAAGAAGCCTCCGTCGGGCTGAACCGCCGCCTGGGCGATGCCACCGACAGCCAGGGCACCACCCATTACCTGCGCCTGGACCTCAACCACCGCGATGCCGGCAGCTGGGTGGGCGGCACGCAGTCGCGCTCCACGCAGCTGGCGGCCTCGCTGCTGTCCGACCTGGGTGGCGGCCTGACGCACACCCTGGCCTACGAAGCCCAGCATGAGCGCGTGGACCGCCCCTACTGGGGAACGCCGCTGCTCAACCCGCTGCGCGGCCAGGCGCGCATTGACGAGGCCACCCTCGGCAAGAACTACAACAGCGCCGACGGCCTGTACGCCCAGCGCGTGCAGTGGCTGCGCTCCATCACCGAATGGCGGGCCAGCGACCGGCTCAAGCTGAGCAACACCTTCTACGCCTATGACGCGCTGCGCGACTACCGCAACGTGGAGACCTACCGCTTCACGCCCGACAACAGCGCGGTGGTGCGCTCGGCCGCGCTGCTGCAGCGCCATGACCAGCGCATGGTGGGCGACCGCATCGAAGGCAGCTACCTGGGCGAGCTGGCCGGCCGGCGCAGCGAATGGGCCTTTGGGCTGGATGTGAGCGTGAACCGGCAGACGCGCTTTCCGAACAGCCTGTCGGGCACGGTGAGCACGGTCAATCCCTACGATTTCACGACAGAGAACTTCTACGACATTCCCGGTATGGCGCCCGGCTTCAGGCCCGACCGCGACAACAAGGTCACCACCACCGCCCTGTACCTGGAAAACCGCACGGCCCTCACCCCGGCCCTGCACCTGCTGACCGCCCTGCGCCATGAACGCATCGATGTGGACCTGACCAACCGGCGCGATGTAACGCCCGCGCTGCCCGCCAGCTATAGCCGCAGCTACAGCCCGACGACCGGGCGCGTGGGCCTGGTCTGGGATGCCACGCCCGAGGCCAATCTCTACGCGCAGTTCTCCACGGCGGCCGATCCGCCGTCGGGCATGCTGATGGGCGCCTCGTTTGCCGACGCCATCAACAACACCGGGCTGACCACGGGCCGCCAGGTGGAGGCGGGCAGCAAGCTGTCGTTCTGGCAGGGCAAGGGAACGGCGGCGCTGGCGGTCTATCACATCACGCGCCGCAACATCTCCACCCAGGACCCGCAGGACAGCACGCGCACGGTGCTGGTGGGCCAGCAGTCCTCGCGCGGGGTGGAGCTGTCCATGGGCCTGGCGCCCACGCCGCGCTGGTCGGTCCAGGGCAACTGGAGCCATGTGGACGCGCGCTATGACAACTACCAGCAAGGCGGCGTGTCCCTGGCCGGCAAGCGGCCCACGAACACTCCCGCCAGCGTGCTCAACCTCTGGACCAGCTACCGCATCACGCCGGCCCTGGAGGTCAACGCCGGGCTGCGCCGCGTGGGAGGCATCTATGCCGATGCGGCCAATACCCTGTCCTGGCCCGCCTACACCCTGCTGGACCTGGGCCTGAGCTACCGCATCGACCCGCGCATGACCGTGGTTGCACGGCTGCGCAATGCCACGGACCGCGTCTACGCCGCCAGCCTGACCAGCACCATGGCCTACCTGGGGGCGCCGCGCACGGCCGATATCACGCTGCGCGTGGCGTTCTGAGAAAGGGCCGCGCCATGCGCCTTCACCTCAAACGCTGGCTGTTCCTTCTGCACCGCTGGCTGGGCATTGCCGTGTGCCTGTTCTTTGCGCTGTGGTTTGTCTCGGGCATGGTGATGATGTACGTGGGCTACCCCAAGCTCACCGAAGCCGAACGGCTGCGCCACCTGCCCCCGCTTGATGGCAACGCCGCCCTGCTCGCGCCCGCCGAGGCGCTGCATGCGGCCGGCATCGACGGCCCGCTCAAGGATCTGCGCCTGCATGCCGGCAGCGCCAGCCGTGCCAGCTACCTGGCCACGCCCGACGGGCGGCGCCAGCCCGTGGCCATTGATGCGGCCAGCGGCCAGGTGCTGCCCGCCACCAGCCAGGCGCAGGCCCTGGCCAGTGCCCGAGCCTTCGCGGGGGACGGCACGGGTCTGCACTACCTGGGCACGGTGGATGAGGATGCCTTCAGCCACTCGCGCGCGCTGGACATCCACCGCCCCCTGCACCGCGTTCAACTGGACGATGCCCAGGGCACGCTGCTGTACATCTCCGGCCGCACGGCCGAGGTGGTGCGCGATGCCACGCGCACCGAGCGCGGCTGGAACTACCTGGGCGCCTGGCTGCACTGGCTGTACATGTTCCGGGGCAATGCCTTTGATGGCGCCTGGGCCGACATCGTCAACGTGCTGTCGCTGGTCGGCATTGCCGTGGCCATCACCGGCACCGTGGTCGGGGTGATGCGCTGGCGGTTCAGGCAGCCCTACCGTAGCGGCCGGCGTACGCCCTACCCGGGCCGCGCCATGCGCTGGCACCATGTGGCGGGCCTGCTGTTTGCGCTGACCACGCTGGCCTGGATCTTCAGCGGCCTGATGTCCATGAACCCCTGGCGCCTGTTCGACACGGGCACGCCACCACTGCACATGGCCCGGTGGCAGCAAGGCCCGCTGAGCCTGACCGGGGACGACGCCACTCCGCAGTCGCTGATTGCCGCAGCGGGCCGCCCCGTGCGCGAACTGCGCTGGCTGCGCACCGCAGGCCGCACCGAGGTGCTGGCCCAGCCCGCAGCCGGCACGCCCCTGGTGCTGGACAGTGCCAGCGCAGCGCCCGCAGCCCATTCGCGCGAGGCCCTGCTGGACCGCGCGGCCCTGCTGATCGACGCACCCGTGCTGCGCAGCGAATGGCTGACCGCGCACGACCTGTACTGGTACGAGCGCGCCGAGCACACCATGATGGGCGGCCATGACAAGCCCCTGCCCGTGCTGCGCGTGGTCTTTGGCGATGCTGCGGCCAGCTGGGTGCACATCGACCCGCACACGGGCCAGGTGCTGGGCCGGCTGGATGGCACCCAGCGCCTCAAGCGCTGGCTGTTCGCCATGCTGCACAGCTGGGACTGGCTGCCGCTGCTGCAGCGCCGGCCGCTGTGGGATGGGCTGCTGCTGGCCTTCAGCCTGGGCGGCCTGCTGATGAGCGCCACGGGCGTGCTCATAGGCGTGCGAAGGCTGCGCCGCAGGCGCAGCCTTCGCGCACAGGCCACTGCTTGCCTGGAGGCGCAGCCACATGGTTAGCCGCCATACTGTATGCTTGCCGCATGCAACTCGAACAGAAATACCAGGCCCTGCTGGCCGAGGCCGAGCGCCGCAAGCTGGACGACGTGGACAGCATGCGGCTGTGCTTCCAGACCCTGTCGCTGGCCGCACGCATCGACCGTGACTGCGCCGCGCTGCTGGCGCCCCATGGCCTGTCCGAAGGGCGCTTCGTGCTGCTGTTCCTGCTGGAATCCGCCAGCGAAGGGCTCGCGCCCAACCACCTGGCAGAGCAGGCCGGCATCACCCGCGCCACCGTGACCGGCCTGCTGGACGGCCTGGAACGCGAGGCCCTGGCCGAGCGCCTGCCCGACCCGGCCGACCGCCGCGCGCTGCGCGTGCAGCTCACCGCCAAGGGCCGCCAGCTGGCGCGCAAGCTGTTTGCCCGGCACAGCCAATGGATCGCCGGCCTGTTTTCCAACCTGTCGCCCGCCGAACGCGGCCAGTTGGGAAAGCTGCTGGCCAAGGCCGCCGCAGGCGTGGAGGCCAGCGCATGACGGCGCCCACCCCCCGGCGCAAGGGCGCCAACCGCACGGTCGATATCACTCCCGAACTGCTGCAGGCCCTGTCCCTGGGCGAGATCGAGACCGCCACGCTGACCGAAAGCCTGGCCGTGGACCAGGCCCGGCTGCTGCAGGCCGTCTTTCCCGACGCGTGGCCGCAGCTGGAGGACACGGCGCAGGCGCTGGGCCAGTTGGGCATCCTCAAGCGCATGGAGTGCATTGGCGGCCTGCTGTGGCAGGCGCTGGGCCAGGCGGGCTGGCAGCGCTGCCTCACGCACCGCTCTGACACGGTGCGCGGCTGGGCCTGCTTCATGGCCGGTGCGCAGCCGGGCCTGACCCTGAGCCAGCGCCTGGAGCTGGTGCAGCCGCTGGCCGATGACTCGCATTTCGGCGTGCGCGAATGGTCGTGGATGGGCGTGCGCCCGCATCTGGCCAGCGATCTGCCGCAGGCTGTGGCCGAGTTGTCCCGGTGGACAAGGAGGCCCTCCGACCGCCTGCGCCGCTTCGCCAGCGAGGCCCTGCGGCCGCGCGGCGTCTGGTGCAGCCATATCGCGGCGCTCAAGCAGCAGCCGGAGATCGCCCTGCCCCTTTTGCAGCGGCTGCGCGCCGATGCCTCGCCCTATGTGCAGGACTCGGTGGCCAACTGGCTCAACGACGCGGCCAAGAGCCGGCCCGACTGGGTGCGCGCCCTGTGCGCGCAATGGCTCCAGGAATCGCCCGTGCCCGCCACGCGCCGCATCTGCGAGCGTGCGCAGCGCAGCCTCAAGGAGAGCTAGCCTCCTGCCGGCCCGCCAGCCGTTCGCAGTCGGGCTTGATACAGCGCCCGTAGAGGATGTGGGAGTGCTCCACGATGGCAAAGCCATGCGAGCGCGCCAGCAGCTTCTGGCGCTGCTCGATCACGGCATCGTGGAACTCCTGCACCAGACCGCAGCGCGTGCAGATCAGGTGGTCATGGTGCTCGCCGTCGTCGAGTTCATAGACCGCCTTGCCCGCCGCAAAGCGCTGCTGGCGCAGCATGCCGGCCTGCTCCAGCTGCGCCAGCACGCGGTAGACCGTGGCCAGGCTGGTGCCCCGGCCCTGGTCATGCAGCTGGCGGTAGACCTCCTCCGCCGCCAGATGCCGCTGGTCCCCGTGGCGAAAGATGTCCAGTACCCACAGTCGCGCCAGCGTGGCCTTCAGCCCCAGGTTCTTGAGGTCAGCGGAATCGGACATGCAGCCCTCCCTTGTCTCAGTGATTCACGCCAATGCGCGCTACCAACCGTCCACGGTCCACGAGACTGGCGCACCCCAGCTCAGGGACACCGAGGAAGGGCCTATGCCGGCCGCGCCGCCCCGCACCGAGGGTGTCGTCCCCCTCCCGCGCAGCGAGAGAGGGGGAAGCGGCGTAGCCGCTCAGGGGGTGCTTTGTTCTAGAACTCATTGTGGATGGCCTTGTAGCCGCGCACCAGTTCGTTGTTGGTGCGGACCACGTCCTCGGAGAAATCGCTGGCGTCGGCGGGCACCTGGGCCAGCGTGGACAGGTCGGTCTCCGGGCCTATGCGCGCGGTGGACGGCACGTAGAAGCCTGGCGGCAGGTGGCATCCATCGACCACGGCGTTGTAGCGCACCACACAGCCGTCATCGACCACGCAGTTGAACAGCACGCTGTTGAAGCCGATGAACACGCCATTGCCCACGGTGCAGGGCCCGTGGACGATGGCGCGATGGGCGATCGAGGTGTGCTGCCCCACGCTGACGCGCGCGCCGGACTTGGAGTGGATCACCACCCCGTCCTGGATGTTGGAGTGCGCACCGATCACGATGGGGTCGATGTGACCTTCCGCATCCATCTCGTCGGCACGGATCACCGCATAGGGGCCGATGAAGACGTTCTCTTCCACGACCACCAGTCCGCACAGGATGGCCGTGGGGTCCACGAAGGCGCTGGCATGGATGCGCGGCAGGTCGCCGCGCGGGTTCTTGCGGATCATCCCTTGCGCCTGTTCTTTGCGCCGCCCTGGCGGGCCTTGAAGCGCGGGTTGCTCTTGCAGATGACGTAGATGCGGCCACGACGGCGCACCACCTGGCAGTCTCGATGGCGCAGCTTGGCTTCCTTGAGGGACGAGAGAACTTGCATGGGAAAACTCCTTGGGTTGTAGAGAAACGGGTGCCGACTCGCCGGTCATGCCCAGGCCACGGCATCGTGCGGATGCAGGCTCTCCATGTGGCGCACATGCACGCGCGGCCGGGCGTAGATGCCTTCCAGCGCGGCCTGTATGCGGCGCGCCGCATCCTCGACAAACATCAGGTTGCGGCCGTTGAGCGCGGCAAAGGCCTGCTCGTCGGCGCGCTTGACCGCGGTCTGCACGGGCGTGCCCAGCGCCTGCTCCACGCGAGCGATCAGGGGCAGGATGCCCAGGTCGGGCGCATCACAGGCCAGGTCCACGCTGACCTGGGCCTCGCTGCGCTGGCTGTGTGCCGTGGCCAGCGTGCCATGCCGGCGCAGCCAGGAGGCCACCTGGTCCGGCTCCACCAGCGGCTCGCCCGCAAAGGCCTGCAAAAAGCCCTGCTCCAGCAACTGGCGCGACAGTGCCGCCGAGCAGGGGCAGGTCGAGGAATAGCCCACGCTCACCTGCAGCCGCAGCTGGAACACGCCTTGCGCCAGCGTGGCGTCCAGGCGCACGGGATAGGACTTCCAGCCCGACAGATCGTGGGTGACCAGGGCGGGCCGCTGGGTCAGCAGGTCCAGCGACAGGCGCAGCCGGGCGCTGCGGCTTTGGCAGTCGAGGTGGCTGTCGATCATGGCCTGCAGCGCCTGGCGCAGCGCCAGGGCAGACAGCGCGGATTCCTCGGCCAGGCTGTCCAGTTGCCGGTACAGCCGGGACATGTGTATGCCCTTGACATGGGCCGCAGGAAGATCGACCTGCACATCGGCACGCGCATGCAGCTCGCGCCAGTAGCCGGGTTCGGCCACGGTCACGGGCAGGTCTATGCCCTGCATGCCCACCCATTGCAGCGGGCTGAGGCTGGGAGCGGGATCGGTCAGGGAAACATCGGGAAGAGGTGCAGGCATTCGGGACTCCAGTGGCCACGCCGACCCAGGCCGGCGCAGTATTCGTTCAATTCCAGTCGGGAAACGGGTTGTCCCATTGCGCCCAGGCCTGTGGGCCCAGGGCCATTTCTGCATCGGTCAGCAGGCACTCGTCCAGGCGGGCGCGCAGCGCGTCCTCGTCCATGCCCATGCCGATCAGCACCAGTTCCTGGCGCGCGTCGCCCACGCCATCGACCCATTTGTCCAGGATGCGCTCCACGCTTTCGGGGTCGCGCGGCCAGCGCTCGGCCTCCACGGCGGCCCACCAGTGGCCGGCCGGGCCATGGCGGGCCACGGCGCCAGCCTGCGACCAGGAGCCGGCCAGCGCCGGATGGCTGGCCAGCCAGAAAAACCCCTTGGAGCGCACCACTCCCGGCCATTCGCTTTGCACCAGGCCGAAGAAGCGCCGGGGATGAAAGGGGCGGCGGGCGCGGTAGACAAAGCTGGCAACGCCATAGGCCTCGGTCTCGGGCTGGTGCGTGCCACGCAATTGCTGCAGCCAGCCCGGCGCCCTGGAGGCCTCCTCGAAATCGAACAGCCCGGTATCCAGCACGCGATCCAGCGGCAGTTGGCCGAAGGAGGCGATCTCCAGCCTGGCACGCGGGTTGAGCCCGCGCAGGATGCTCATCAGCCGCGTGCAGTCCTCCTCGGTGACCAGATCGATCTTGTTGAGCACGATCACATCGCAGAACTCCACCTGCTCAATCAGCAGATCGACCACGGTGCGGCGGTCCTCCTCGCCCAGCGATTCACCGCGCGAGCGCAGGCTGTCGCGCGAGCCATAGTCGTGCAGGAAGTTGAAGGCATCGACCACGGTCACCATGGTGTCCAGCCGCGCCACATCGCCCAGGCTGCGTCCGTCCTCGCCCGCGAAGGTGAAGGTCTCGGCCACCGGCAGCGGCTCGGAGATGCCCGTGGACTCGATGACCAGCTGGTCGAAACGGCCCTCGCCCGCCAGCCGCGCCACCTCCAGCAGCAGATCCTCGCGCAGCGTGCAGCAGATGCAGCCATTGCTCATCTCCACCAGCTTTTCGTCGGTGCGCGACAGGTCGGCCCCGCCGTCGCGCACCAGGGCCGCGTCGATGTTGACCTCGGACATGTCATTGACGATGACGGCCACGCGCCGCCCTTCGCGGTTGTGCAGGATGTGGTTGAGCAAGGTGGTCTTGCCCGCGCCCAGAAAACCCGACAGCACGGTCACAGGCAATCGGGCATGCGGCGGCTGAACCGGCGCTACGGTATGCATCATGGAATCTCTCGAACAGGGACAGGGAGCACGCGGCGGGCACTGCGGCCGCATGCGCAGGGAGGGGTCTCAGGCGGGGAGCGCGGTGCAGGCGGAGCACTTGCCATGCAGCTCGATGTTCGAATGGGCCAGCGCAAAGGCATTGCCATGCGCCCAGCTGCCCAGGCAGCGGTTGAGCGCGTCGTCCACGAACTCATCGACCTGGCCGCAGCTGTCGCAGATCGCAAAGGCCGAGAAATCGTGGCTGCCCTCGTCCGGATGCGAGCAGCAGACATAGGCATTCAGCGACTCCAGGCGATGGACCACGCCCTGCTCGGCCAGCTTGTCCAACGCGCGGTAGACCTGGGTAGGGGCCGTCAAACCGTGGTCCCGCAACTGGTCGAGCAGCGCATAGGCCGTCAGCGGCGCGCCGGCCTGGCGCAGCGTGTCGAGCACGCGTTGTTGCTTGGTGGTCAGGGAGTGGGACATGGTGGTTTCCTGGTCAAAAAGGGCGGGCAGCGACCTTGCCCTGAATCAAAACAGTTACGTTATAACATAACAAAATCGGCGGCCACGCACTGTTTTACAATTAAAAAGAATATTAAGTTGCACCTAAATACACAACAGGTTATAGTCAGCTCCGTTGTTGAGGCCAAGCGCTTAAGCCGCCCACTTCCCTTCCCTGCACAACGGCTGTCCGCCGCTCCCCGCAGGATGTCTCTTGCGACCTTTGTCGCACAGTTGGTCTGTAGAGCTGCAGCCAACCGAGTTCCCAGATGCTCACGCAGGCCTGTTCAAGGCTGCGAACCTGACTGAACCACATTTCAAACACTGGCATTCCCATGGGCAAGTACGTCGTCTCGCCCTCGACACACCCGACCGACTGCGGCCGCTTCCGCGCCTCCTTCGCGGTCCATCGCTCCCAAGGCAACGGCAGCTACTGCCGCGTATTCCGTTTCGACAAGGCGTTCGCCTCCCGCGAAGCAGCACGGCTGTTTGCCGTCACCCAGGGCTGGCTTCAGACCTGCATGCAGCATCCGCCTGCGTGCTGACGGCCTGCCTGCCCGGCTGCCTGCCGCCCTCCCACCCATTCACCGCCGCGGATTGCACAGTCCGCCGCATGCATGCCAACGGTGCGCCCTTTTGCGCACATCCAATCGAAGAGGTTTTCCTATGACCACCAAAATCTACGTGGGCAATCTGCCCTACTCCGTGACCGACTCCAGCCTGGAAAGCAACTTTGCCGAGTTCGGCAACGTGGCCTCCGCCAAGGTCATGATGGACCGCGAAACCGGCCGCTCCAAGGGCTTCGGCTTTGTGGAAATGGCTTCTGCCGAAGTCGCCCAGGCCGCCATCACGGGCCTGCACGGCATGTCCGTGGACGGACGCTCGATCGTCGTGAACCTGGCCCGTCCTCGCGAAGAAGGCCGCAGCTCTGGTGGCTACAGCCCGCAGGGTTACGCCGGCAAGCGTTCGGACGTCGGCTATGGCAATGGCGGCCACGGCGGCGGTCGCTACTGATCACGGCGCAGCTTCCAAAAACCGGCTCTCTGGGCCGGTTTTTTTTCGCCTGCGGTTTTCTTTCCTGCCGTTGCAGGCGTGAAAAAACCGGCCGCCCTTGCGGGTCGGCCGGTCATGGCTGAAGCCTGCCGGGGCCAGGCCCCGGCACAGTGGCTTACAGCAGCGCGTCGATGGCTGCGTTGAACGTGGCGCTGGGGCGCATCACGGCATCCATCTTGGCCACGTCGGGCATGTAGTAGCCGCCGATGTCCACGGCCTTGCCCTGCACGGCGCGCAGCTCTTCGATGATCTTGGACTCGTTGTCGGCCAGTTGCTTGGCCAGCGAAGCGAACTTGGAGGCCAGTTCGGCATCTTCCGTCTGCGCCGCCAGGGCCTGTGCCCAGTACAGGGCGATGTAGAACTGGCTGCCACGGTTGTCCAGCTCGCCGGTGCGGCGCGAAGGCGACTTGTCTTCGTCCAGCAGCTTGCCCGTGGCTTCATCCAGGGTCTTGGCCAGCAGCTTGGCGCGGGCGTTGTCGTTCTTGATGCCCAGGTCTTCCAGCGACACGGCCAGTGCCAGGAACTCGCCCAGCGAATCCCAGCGCAGGTGGTTTTCTTCCACCAGCTGCTGCACGTGCTTGGGAGCCGAGCCGCCAGCACCCGTTTCGTACATGCCGCCGCCGGCCATCAGGGGCACGATGGACAGCATCTTGGCCGAGGTGCCCAGTTCCATGATGGGGAACAGGTCGGTCAGGTAGTCGCGCAGGATGTTGCCCGTCACCGAGATGGTGTCCAGCCCGCGGGCCACGCGCTCCAGCGTGTAGCGCATGGCGCGGACCTGAGACAGGATGTGGATTTCCAGGCCCGTGGTGTCGTAGTCCTTCAGGTAGGTGTTGACCTTCTTGATCAGCTCGGCCTCGTGCGGACGATAGGGGTCCAGCCAGAACACGGCAGGCATGCCGGAGTTGCGGGCACGCGTGACGGCCAGCTTGACCCAGTCGCGGATGGGAGCGTCCTTGACCTGGCACATGCGCCAGATGTCGCCCTGCTCCACGTTCTGGCTCATCAGCACTTCGCCGGTGGCCAGATCGACGATGTTGGCAACGCCGTCTTCCTCGATCTCGAAGGTCTTGTCGTGCGAGCCGTACTCTTCGGCCTTTTGCGCCATCAGGCCCACGTTGGGCACGGTGCCCATGGTCTTGGGGTCGAAGTTGCCGTGCCACTTGCAGAAGTTGATCATCTCCTGGTAGATGCGGGCAAAGGTGGACTCAGGCATCACGGCCTTGCAGTCGTAGGGCTTGCCGTCGGCGCCCCACATCTTGCCGCCCTGGCGGATCATGGCGGGCATGGACGCGTCAACGATCACGTCGTTGGGCGAGTGGAAGTTGGTGATGCCCTTGGCCGAGTCCACCATGGCCAGCGCGGGACGGTGTTCCTGGCAGGCGTGCAGGTCACGGATGATCTCTTCGCGCAGCGAGGCGGGCAGCGTCTCGATCTTCTCGTACAGCGTGGACATGCCGTTGTTGACGTTCACGCCCAGCTCGTCGAACAGCTTGCCGTGCTTCTCGAAGGCTTCCTTGTAGTAGATCTTCACGCAGTGGCCGAACACGATGGGGTGCGAGACCTTCATCATCGTGGCCTTGACGTGCAGCGAGAACAGGATGCCGGCGTCGCGGCAGTCGTCCAGTTCTTTTTCATAGAAGTCGCACAGCGCCTTCTTGCTCATGAACATGGAGTCGATGATCTCGCCAGCCTTCAGGGCCACCTTGGACTTGAGCACCACGGTCTTGCCGCTCTTGGTGGTCAGCTCCATCTTGACGTCGCGTGCGGCGTCCAGCGTGATCGACTTTTCGCCGTGGTAGAAGTCGCCGTGCTCCATGTGCGAGACATGGGTTTGCGACCACTGCTTCCACTCGCCCATGGAGTGGGGGTGCTTCTTGGCGTAGTTCTTGACGGCGGCAGGAGCGCGGCGGTCGGAGTTGCCCTCGCGCAGCACGGGGTTCACGGCCGAGCCCAGGCACTTGCCGTAGCGTGCCTTGATGTCCTTTTCCTGGTCGTTGGTCGGATTCTCGGGATAGTCGGGCAGTGCGTAGCCCTTGCCCTGCAGCTCCTTGATGGCAGCCGTCAGCTGGGCCACCGAGGCGCTGATGTTGGGCAGCTTGATGATGTTGACATCGGGCTCCAGCGTCTTCTTGCCGAGCTCGGACAAGGTGTGGGCCACGCGCTGGTCTTCGGCCAGGAATTCGGAGAACTCACCCAGGATGCGGTGGGCCACGGAGATGTCGGCGGTCTCGACATTCACGCCGACGGGTGCGGCAAAGGCGCGCACCACAGGCAGGAAGGCACTGGTGGCAAGGCGCGGAGCCTCATCGGTCAGGGTGTAGATGATGGTGGGTTGCTGCGTGCTCATCTCTTGTCTCAGGTAGTGAAAAGGTAGGGGTCGCGCCGCAGGCCGTCGAACCGGGCATCCGCTAGGGGAAACGGGGCCGGTGCAGCCTGAGGCAGTAGGACCGTCACGCAATGCCCCGTCGCGCCAGCATGCTGCCCCGGCGTTTTCTGCAATGCGATCCCACAATACAAAATTCTAAGCGGAACCCGCCATATTTTTTAAGTCTTGTAGAAGACTTAGGGTTTTACAGCGGCATTCGGGACCTGTTTTCACAGGGAAACGGCTTGCAGCCCCCGCGTTTTCTACCATGCAAAAAATGCTGTAGCGTGACGGACACGCAAGCGGAGCAGACCCCCGGGTCAAACCCAGAGCCGATACATCCAGAACGATTCATCGTGCTCGAAGCGCCGCGCAAACTCCCCCGGCGAAAACCCCGTGATCTGGCGCACGGCGCGGCACATATGGGCCTGGTCGGAGAAGCCCTCGTCCAGCGCCAGCGCGGCCCAGTCCAGCGCCTGTCCCTGTTCATGGTGGCGCCGCGCCGCATGGAACAGGCTTTCCGTGCGCACCATGCCCTGCCACTGCCGCAGGGAGCGGCCGCTGAACTGCTTGATGCGCCGCTCCACCTGGCGCGCGCCCAGCGTTCTTTGCCATTGCAGCGCCTGCATCCCCAGCCAGGCCACCCAGTGGCGCCCATGCTCGCGCAATGAGGGCAGCACCTGCAGGGCGCTCCCCCGGACCTCGCGCCAGCGCGGCGCCAGGTGGCGCTGCAACGCCTCCAGGGTGCCGGCATCGTCCTGCGCATGCAGCAGGGCCTGGCACAGCGCGGACCAGGACGGCCCCAGCACCCCGGATGCCGCGACAAAGCCATCCTGCGCCTGCAGCACGCCGGGGCCGAACAGCTGCAGCGCGGCATCCAGGTGCAGGCAGACCATGCCGCCACGGCCCGGTCCGCTGGCCCAGCTGGCCGTCGGCGCGGTCTGGCTGCCCGAGAGCATGACGGATGCCTCAAAGGGCTCGCAGCCGTGCACGCCCACCAGGCCTGCGGCCATGTCCTGGTACCAGGACAGGCAGACCATGGGGGTGGCGGGAAAATGCGACAGCCGCTGCGCATCGTCCAGGACCACGCCCCGCGTATCGCGGCAGACGACGGCCACCACCGCACCATGCAGCCCTGCCGGCGCGGGATACAGCATGGAGTGCGGCTGCCGCCCCTGGCCTGCCCAGCGCGCGGCCCTGGCATGCAGGGGCGGACAGGCAGCAAAGGCACTGGACGTACAGGCTTCGATTGCGGCTTCGGGCATCACGACGGCATCCATGGAGGCGCAGTGTAGGCCTTGCCGCCCGCCGATCCCGTGACGCTTTCGTTCAAGACCACGGGCGGCTTGACCAGCGAGCATGGGAACATGAACCGCCCGAATTCCACGCAAGATACCTGCACACCGGCGCCGTCGAATGCGGCCTCCTGCCCCTTCGCCACGCAACCCGCGCAACCGGCGCAAACCGAGCACTCCGAGCAGACGGCCTCCACGGCCTGGCCACCCGGCCCGGCCCCGGGGCTCATGGGCTGGGGCCTGCTGCGCCGCATGTCGCGCGACCTGCTGGGTACGCTGGCGCAATGGCGTAGCGAGCACGGCGATGCCATCCATCTGCGCATCTGGCCAGAGCACCAGGTCGTCGTCACGGATCCTGAACTGGTGCGCGAGCTGCTGGTGGGCCAGCACGATGCGCTGGTGCGCTGGGAGCACGGCATCTCGGTCTTTGCCCAGCTGCACGGCCACAGCGTGCTGGTCAGCGAAGGCCAGCCCTGGCGCAGCAAGCGGCAGGCCCTGTTGCCGGCCTTCTCCCCCAAGGCCGTGCAGGCCCAGATACCGGCCCTGGCCGCAGCCGCGCAGGCCGCGCTCCAGGCCTGGCCGCAGCAGTCCGAGGACTTTCCCATGGAACAGGCGCTGACCGCCCTGGCCATGGATGTGATCATGCGGCTGATGTTCTCCGGCGCCATCGGCGAGGATGCGCGCTCCGCGGAGCAGGCCATCCGCGAAGTCAGCCATGCCGCCAACAGCGAGTTCTACTGGCCCCTGCGCTGGCCCGATGCCATGCCCTGGAAGCGCCGCAAGCGCCGGGCGCTTGCCTGGCTGCGCGGCTTCATCGACCGGCAGGTCCGGCTCCGGCTGGCGCAGGCCGACGCAGACTGGCCCGAGGATCTGCTCAGCCGCCTGCTGCGCCTGCACCGGGGCGACGCCCAGGCCTGGACACTGCAGGCCGTGCGCGATGAGTGCATGACGGCCTTTCTGGCAGGTCACGAAACCGTGGCCAGCAGCCTGACCTGGTGGTCCTGGTGCATGGCCACCCATCCCGAGGCGCAGCAGCAGGTGGCTGACGAGATCCAGGAACAGCTGCAGGGCCGCACGCCCACGGCGCAGGACCTGCCCGCGCTGCGCCAGTTGGGCTGGAGCCTTCAGGAAGCCATGCGCCTGTACCCGGCCGCGCCCGTGCTCATCAGCCGGCGTTGCACACGGCCTGTGCAGTTGGGTCCGTGGCGCCTGCCCGCGCGAACCCTGTTCATGATTGCGCCCGGCCTCATGCAACGCGATGCGCGCTGGTTCCCTCAACCCGATGCCTTTCAGCCGCAGCGTTTCGCCGATGCCGAAAAGGACGGAGCCCCTGCCGCGCCGCGCGGCAGCTGGATGCCCTTTGGCACCGGCCCGCGCGTATGCCTGGGCCAGCACCTGGCCAGCACGGAGATGACGGTGGTGGCGGCCATGGTGCTGCAGCGTCTGCGGCTGAGCGTGCCCGAAGGTGCCGGCGCGCCCCGCCCTGTGCTGCAGGTCACGCTGCGGCCATCCACGCCCTTGAGACTGCGGCTGCAGTCGCGCAGCGGCGCACAGGCCGGGTAAACGTGGCGATATATTGCGCCAAATCATCTACAAAGCACGCCAATTACGCCAAATTGTCACCCATCCGCATTTATTCTGTCTTTTTGACTAGAACCACTGGACTGGAGACGATTTGAGTACCCTGGCAATCGTGATTTCACTGGCGGGACTGATGTTCCTGGCCTACCGAGGCATCTCCGTGCTGCTGCTGGCCCCCCTGATGGCCGCCGTGGCCGTGCTGCTGTCCGGCGACCTGGGCCACATGCTGCCGCTGTACACCAGCACCTTCATGGGCGCCCTGGGCAACTACATGCTGCAGTTCTTCCCCGTGTTCCTGCTGGGCGCGCTGTTCGGCCAGTTGATGGCGGACTCGGGCGCGGCCACCGCGATATCGCACTGGATCATGCGCGTGCTGGGCGAGAAGCACGCCATCCTCACGGTGGTTCTGGCCTGCGCCGTGCTCACCTATGGCGGCGTGTCGCTGTTCGTGGTGGCCTTTGCCATCTATCCGATTGCCAAGTCGCTCTTCCGCGCGGCCCATGTGCCCAAACGGCTGATACCGCCCACCATCGCGCTGGGCTCGTTCACCTTCACCATGACGGCGCTGCCGGGCACGCCGTCCATCCAGAACGCCATTCCCATTCCCTACTACGGCACCAATGTGTTCGCGGCGCCGGGCCTGGGCATCATCGGCGGCATGACCATGCTGGCCCTGGGCCTGTGGTGGCTGCAGTCGCGCGCGGCCAAGGCGCGCGTGGCCGGCGAAGGCTACGGCGACCATGACGATGCCGTCGAGCAGGGGCTGCATGAAGAAAGCGATCCCGCCCTGCACAGCCGCCGGGACCTGCCGCTGCTGCTGGCCCTGCTGCCGCTGGTACTGGTGATCGCGGTCAATGCGCTGCTCACCTACGGCGTGTTCCCGCAGATGGATTTCGGCTTTCTGAAGGAACGCTTTCCTGCCGTGGACCCGGCCAAGCAGACGGGCCTGTGGGCGCTGATCATGGCCCTGGCCGTGGCCTGCGCCGCACTGGTGCTGCTGGGCCTGGGCCGCTGGCGCAATCTCAAGGAGTCGGTGAACAAGGGCGTGCTGGGCTCCATGCTGCCCATCTTCAACACGGCCTCGGAAGTGGGCTACGGCGCGGTCATCGCGGGGCTGGCGGGCTTTGCCATCATCCGCGAGGCCGTGCTCAATGTGGCG
Source organism: Delftia sp. K82 (assembly GCF_002193035.1). Lineage (NCBI taxonomy): Bacteria > Pseudomonadati > Pseudomonadota > Betaproteobacteria > Burkholderiales > Comamonadaceae > Delftia > Delftia sp. K82. Next base: position 2,401,942 of record NZ_MYFL01000001.1, read on the forward strand.
CCTCACAACCCGCTGATCTCCGAGGCCGTGGCCATGAACGTGCTGGCGGGCATCACGGGGTCGTCGTCCGGCGGCCTGTCGATTGCGCTGTCCACGCTGGGCAAGGACTATCTGGCCATGGCCGCGCAACTGGGCATCAGCCCCGAGCTGCTGCACCGCGTGGCCGTGATGGCGGCCGGCTGCTTCGACACCCTGCCGCACAGCGGCGCCATCATCACGCTGCTGTCCATCTGCGGCCTCACGCACCGCCAGTCGTACGGCAACATCGCCATCATGACCATTGGCGCGCCCCTGCTGGCCCTGGTGCTGGTGATCACGCTCGGCACCATGTTCGGATCCTTCTGAGGGACCAGGGCGCAGAGCGCGCGCGGGAAATACCACGGCATCGCGCCCCCCACAACCGGCATATGACGTATATGCGCGGAGCGGGTGCATGGCAACAATGCATGCACGGCGATAAGGCATCGCCCCGATTCATTCCCGCATTACCGACAAGACGACATCCGCTGCCAAAGCTGCCAGCGCCGATGTCGGGCAACAAGGCCCGAACCGCTCCCTGACCCGGAGCGGTTCGGGCCTTTTTTTGTTGGCCGGGAATCGAAAGGGCTGCGATGCCGCACGCCGCCCCCTCAACCCCTTCAGGAGCAGCAGCATGAGACACGGAGATATTTCCAGCAGCAACGATTGCGTCGGCGTGGCGGTGGTCAACTACAAGATGCCACGCCTGCACACCAAGGCCGAGGTGCTGGACAACTGCCGCAAGATCGCGGACATGCTGGTGGGCATGAAGCGCGGCCTGCCGGGCATGGACCTGGTGATCTTTCCCGAGTACTCCACGCACGGCATCATGTACGACGCCAAGGAGATGTACGACACGGCCAGCGCCATCCCAGGCGAAGAGACCGAAATCTTCGCCGACGCCTGCCGCAGGGCCAATGTCTGGGGCGTGTTCTCTCTGACGGGCGAGCGCCATGAGGAGCACCCCAACAAGGCGCCCTACAACACCCTGATCCTCATGAACAACCAGGGCGAGATCGTGCAGAAGTACCGCAAGATCATGCCCTGGGTGCCCATCGAGGGCTGGTACCCGGGCGACTGCACCTATGTGAGCGAGGGCCCCAAGGGCCTGAAGATCAGCCTCATCATCTGCGACGACGGCAACTACCCCGAGATCTGGCGCGACTGCGCCATGCGCGGCGCCGAGCTTGTCGTGCGGTGCCAGGGCTACATGTACCCGGCCAAGGAGCAGCAGATCATGGTCTCCAAGGCCATGGCCTTCATGAACAACTGCTACGTGGCTGTGGCCAATGCGGCGGGCTTCGATGGCGTGTACTCGTACTTCGGGCACTCGGCCATCATCGGTTTCGACGGCCGCACCCTGGGCGAGACCGGCGAGGAGGAAATGGGCATCCAGTACGCCGAGCTGTCCAAGCACCTGATCCGCGATGCGCGCAAGAACGGCCAGTCGCAGAACCATCTGTTCAAGCTGGTGCACCGGGGCTACACCGGCACCATCAACTCCGGCGATGGCGACAAGGGCGTGGCCGCCTGCCCCTACAACTTCTACAGCCAGTGGGTCAACGATCCCGAGGGCACACGCGAGATGGTGGAGTCCTTCACACGCACCACCGTGGGCACGCCCGAATGCCCCATCGAAGGCATTCCACACGAGGCGCCCAAGCACCGCTGACAGCGTCCTGCCCCCGAGCCTGCAGGCCTGGGGGCAGGCCCGCCCACGAACACGGAAAGGTGAAGAGTGAAGATGAGCACGACAACAACCACAGGCCCGCTGCACGCTCCTGCCAGCCAGGCCGCCGACCCGCTGGCGGCCTACCGCATCGAGGAAGAGCCCTTCTACCGCCCCTCGGGCCGCGAAGTGCAGCTGTACCGCCAGGCCTACCAGCACCGCATGCCGCTCATCCTCAAGGGCCCCACGGGCTGCGGCAAGACGCGCTTTGTGGAGTACATGGCCTGGGCGCTCAAGCGCCCCCTGGTCACGCTGGCCTGCAACGAGGACATGACGGCCTCCGACCTGGTGGGCCGCTACCTGCTGGATGCCGACGGCACGGCCTGGCACGACGGCCCGCTGACCCTGGCCGTGCGCCACGGCGGCATCTGCTACCTGGACGAAGTGGTGGAGGCCCGCCAGGACACCACGGTCGTCATCCACCCGCTGACCGACGCGCGCCGCACCCTGCCGCTGGACAAGAAGGGCGAAGTGGTCCACGCGCACCCCGACTTCCAGCTGGTGGTTTCCTACAACCCCGGCTACCAGAGCAGCGCCAAGGACATGAAGCCATCGACCCGACAGCGCTTCGCGGCGCTGGACTTCGACTACCCGGCGCCCGAGATCGAGGCGGACATCGTGGCCCACGAGACCGGCATTGCCCTGGCCACCGCTCGCAGCCTGGTCAGCCTGGCGCGCAGCACGCGCGAACTGCGCCACCGGGGCCTGGACGAAGGCGCATCCACCCGCATGCTGATCTATGCAGGCCTGCTGATGCGCGACGGCGTGTCGGTGCACGACAGCTGCAACATGACCATCACCAGCGCCCTGACCGACGACCCCGACACGGCAGCCGCACTGCGCCAGCTGGTCGAAGCCGAGTTCGGCGTCTGAGGTCAGCACGCCATGCCAGCCCCTGCCCTTGCACTGTCCGAAGACACTCGCCTGCTCCACAGGCTGAGCTTGCTGGCCAGCGGCCTGGCGCGCCAGCCTGTCGCCGTGCAGGCGCTGGCCAGGGCGCCGGCCAATGCCCCGGCGCCGGGCCAGGCCCACGCCCTGCCGCCGCGCGCCGTGCTGATCAGCCAGCCTGCCCGACTGCTGATTCCCGCCAACTTGTCCACTCAGGCACACCTGCACGCAGCAACGATGGCCCATGCCGCAGCCCATCTGCGCTTTTCGCCCGCCAGCCAGGACAGCAGCGCCCTCAAGCCCATGGGCCAGGCCGTGGTGGCCGCGCTGGAAGATGCGCGCGTGGAGCGGCTGCTGTGTCTGCAGCACCCCGGCGTGCGCCGCTGGTTCGAGGCCTGCATCGCGCCCGAGCCCGACCCATCCGACCTGGGCTTTGCCGCCTTCATGGCCCGGCTGGACCGCATGCTGCTGTGGCCAGAGCGCATGGACGGCAACCACTGGATCCACAAGGCCCGTGACCTGTTCGAGAACACCGCCACGCGCCATGGCCTGGAGGACTACGCCGCATTCCGGGCCATTGCGTCCATCCTGGCCAACGACCTGGGCCAGATGCGCGTGCGCATGGACCCGCAGCACCATGCCGTGCCCAGCATCTACCGTGATGACAACAGCTATCTCTGGCAGCATCCGGAGTCGCCCCAGGACGAGGAAGACACACTCGCGCTGCAGCAGTCCGCTGCGCGCGCGGCTCCGCCTCCACCGGCCGGCGCAGGACAGCAGTCCGATGCCCAGGAAGGCCCGTCGCTGGACCTGGACCCAGGCCTGGAACTGTCGCGCCACAGCTATCCCGAATGGGACCGCAGGTCGGAGCGCCTGAAGACGGACTGGTGCACCGTCATCGACACCTTGCCCGCATGGCAGGCCGAGGCTTTGGCCGGGAAAGGCTCCCAGGCCGGCAGACAGACACTGCCGCCCCTGCCGCTGCCGCCCGCACGCCAGTTGGACCGGCGCCAGCGCCTGCGCCGCCAGTGGGAAGGCGATGAGCTTGACTTCAATGCCGCCATCGAGGTCCAGGTGGACCGCCGCCTGAGCCTGCGCCCTGAGCCCCGCCTTTTCATGCGTGCCGGCAAAGGCCCGCGCCCCACCAGCCTGCTGGTGCTGATGGACGCTTCCGAATCGGTCAACACGCCCGGCCCCCAAGGCGCCAGCCTGCTGGAGCTGGAGAAACAGGCGGCCCTCATGCTGGCCGAATCGCGCGCAGGCCACAGGACCGGCGTGGACCGCCTGGCCATCCACGCCTTCTCGTCCAACACGCGCGCCGAAGTCCGCTACCTGCGCCTGCTGGACTTCGGCCAACCCTTTGCCGCAGCAGCAGCCATCCGGTTGCAGGCACTGCAGGGCCGCCATTCCACACGCCTGGGCGCCGCCCTGCGCCACGCCAGCAGCCTGCTGGCGGCCGAGCCTGCTGGCCAGCGCCATCTGCTGGTGATCACCGACGGCGCACCCGCCGACATCGACGTGCATGACGATCGCTACCTGATCGAAGACGCGCGCCACGCCGTGCAGCAGGCCCGCGCCGCAGGCATACGCATCAGTTGCCTGGCTGTGGACAGCCAGGCAGACGACTATGTGCGCCACATCTTTGGCGGGCGCAACTACGGCATTGCCGACGACGCGCGACATCTGCCAAGGCGGCTGTCCCAGATGGGCGCAAGGCTCGCAGCCGGCCGCTGACCACGGCAAGCGCCACGGAAATCTCGATTAACCTGAAGCCTGCAAAGAACGCACGCCAGCACCTGGCACAGAAGGAACCCATGAACGACCCCGTCAGAGTCGGCATTCTTTACTCGGCCACCGGCACCACATCGACCATCGGCCAGTCCCAGCTGCAGGGCGCGCAGCTGGCCATCGACGAAATCAACGAGGCGGGCGGCCTGCTGGGGCGTGAACTGGTCGCAGTGCGCTACGACCCGGCCTCCACGCCGGCCCGCTATGCGGCCCTGGCCGAGCAGCTCATCGTGCGCGACGGCATCAACGTCATCTTCGGCTGCTACATGTCCAGCAGCCGCAAGGCCGTCATCCCCATCGTCGAGAAATGGAACAAGCTGCTGTTCTATCCCACGCTCTACGAAGGCTTCGAGTTCTCGGGCAATGTCATCTACACGGGCGCCGCGCCCAACCAGAACAGCGTGCAACTGGCCGACTACATGACCAGCAGCTTCGGCGCGCGGGTCTACCTCATCGGCTCGGACTACATCTACCCCTATGAGTCCAACCGCATCATGGGCGAGCTGGTCATGCAGCACCCGGGCAGTGACAAGCTCGGTGAACACTACCTGCCGCTGGATGCCACCGAGCGCGACTACGCGGCCATCATGCAGGACATCCGCGCCAGGCAGCCGGACTTCATCTTCTCCACCGTGGTCGGCGACTCCACGGCCAGCCTCTACCGCGCCTATGCCGATGCAGGCTTCAACCCGCAGACCATGCCGATTGCCAGCCTCACCACCTCCGAGGCCGAGATCGCCCAGATGGGCGCCGATGTGGCTGCCGGCCACTTCACGGCCGCGCCCTACTTCCAGTCCATCGATTCACCGGCCAATGCGCGCTGCCTGGCCCGGCTACGCCAGCGCCTGGGCGACGACTGCCGGCCCAACCTGTGCTGGGAGGCCGCCTACTTTCAGATGCACCTGTTCGCCAACGCATTCCGCCAGGCCGGCAGTGACCGCATAGGTGAGCTGCTGCCCCATCTGCTGGGCAGCGAATTCGACGCGCCCCAGGGCCGCATCCGGCTGGATCCCGACAACCACCACACCTGGCTGCACCCGCGCGTGGGCCGCGCCAATGCACAGGGCGGCTTCACCATCGTGCGCCAGGCCACCCGGGCCGTCTCGCCCGACCCCTACCTGGTCACCCACTCCCTGGGCGACTGGACCGCCAGCCTCGGTGCCCTGGAGAACTGAGCGTGGATGCCGCCCCGAACAAGGACGCCGGCAGCGCTGCCACAGGCCGGCCGCTGCTGGAAAGAAAACCGCTGCTGCGTGCCACCTCGCCCCAACTGAAGGAACTGCGCCAGCTGCGCATTGCCGTCGTCCACCCCGACGACGCGGACGGCCGCCTGCTGGCCCAGCAGCTGCAGCGCATAGGCTGCCAGGTCCAGGCCATCTGGCCGCCCCAGCCCAGCCTGCCCGAGGGCACGGACGTGGTCTTCCTGGCCGTGCGCCCCGATCACCTGCAGTTGAACTACGCCTGGACCCAAGGCGAGGGAGAGAGCCCGCCCACCGCCATCGCCGTAGTCAACTACGAGAACCCCACCATCGTCTCCGCCGTGCTGGAGCTGCAGGTGCAAGCCATCCTGCCCTCGCCCATCCGCTCCTTCGGCCTGCTGTCCACATTGGTGCTGGCGCGCAGAAACCACAAGGAATCACGCCAGCAGCAGCAGCGCATCGCCAAGCTCCAGGCCAAGCTGCTGGGCCAGCGCCGCGTGGCCGAAGCCAAGGCCATCCTCATGCAGACCCACCAGATCAACGAAGACCAAGCCTACGAAATGATCCGCGCCCAGGCCATGAGCCGGCGAAGCTCGGTGGAGGAGATTGCCCAGGCCATCGTCCATGCGAGCGAAATACTGTCGCTGGGCAAGGGCGTGGGCGGGTAAATCACGCAGGACTCCTGCCGCCAGCAGCCATGGCTTGACCCCGGGGAACCAGGGTCCTCTTTTTTTGAACGCATGCAGCGTGTGAAGAAAAAATGGCTCCCGATGCGGAGCACGCAGGGCTTGTGAATACTTTGATCAATAGTTACCCACCAAACCGCCCACATATGTGAATGTCACTCTCGTTCGATGATAATCTGATAATGGATTATCAAAATCAATTACTTTGTCAAATTTTGCATCGATTGCAAAATCGGACGACTCTCAGATTAGCATTTCACCCCTAAGCATTGACGTGTTGGGCGTCAACAATAAACCATAGTATCGCGAGGCATAAAATGATAGAAGGCGGATGGTGGAAAGCCTATACGAAAAATGGCCGGTATATAGGACTGATTGAAGGAGATGAATTCATAGTCGGAGACAAGAGAATTTTATACAGAATAAGCAACAGCAAGCTATATTCCACAGAAGTACCACCTTCGCATATAGCTGACATATCAGAAAAACAAGCGATTACATCCAACGGTGAAATTCTGCTGAAGTTCTTTAAGACGACCAGAGAGCGAAAACCATTAACAACTTGATCAAATCCATACCAAAAAATTACAAAATCTCAAAAATCATCAAACAGCCGAGGCCATGGCGCGAATCGGCAATTTCCGGCCAAGATCAACACGCAATTGCATTCTGCGTATCAAGTCTGTCGTCAAAACTCGACCTGCCGTAAGCAATACCAAACCTTCCCTCGATACGAAGTCTTGAGCCAAAATCATTCCTGGCCGGAGCTCCGAACAGGGAACATAAAGTGGGGCTGGGTCGGCAACGGGGGTTGCTTGTATCAAAATCTGCAAGAAAGCATCGACAACCTCTGGATCAAATTGTGTTCCTCTACCATGCGAAATGAGGGTTCTTGCCTCTGCACAATTTAGTGGCTTGCTGCTTAAATGCCCTATCATCAGGTCATCGTAAAAATCAGCAACCGCTATTATCCGCGCTCCTATTGGAATATCCTTCCCTTTCAGGCCATCAGGGAAACCTGCCCCATCGAATCGCTCATGGTGGGACCTGACGAGAATAGCGACCGGGTGCGCATCGTCTATCGGCAGAAGCAACTGTTCTCCCAAGCTGCTGTGATTCCTATATTTTTCCAGCTCTTCATGACTTAAGCTTGGGACGGGCTTGTTCAACATCCCATCGGCAAGAGTAATATGGGCAATATCATGAATGAGCGCAGCAACAAAAGAATTCTGCTGATCTTCTTCGCTCAGCTGCATAATATTTGCGGTTCGGCGGGTCAGGTCCGCAACGCGTCTAGAATGCCCTGCAAGCAGCCCACCCCGCCACTCAAGAAGATTGGAAAACATCCGGATAGCTGCGACGAAATTCTTTTTAAGCTTCCTATGCGCCTCTAACAATTCGTCGTCATGCTCATGGGCAGTAAGCTCAACAGTTGCATTTAATTCTGCCAGCTCCTTCGTCAGCGCTTTATTTTTTTGTTCCAGACGAATATTTTCATGGCGTGTAATTTTCTGATCGTTTAATTGATCAATAGCATCCAAAAATTGCTCACTATTCCAAGGTTTTACTATGTGACGGTACAAACCCATCAAACGACCAATGCCTTTCGGAATCACAGTTCTGCCGTATTCCGAAAGAAAAATCACAAACAGGTCAGGGAACTCTCCAACAATACTCTCCAACCACTGTCCGCCATCCTTGTCAAGTACATGCGTATTGCATATCAATAAGTCAATTCGTCCACCAGAAAACTCCGCCAATGCTTCTGGCGGGCTTGCTGCCATCCGCAGATCATATCCAGCCTGACCAAGCAACAGGTTTAACCCTGCAAAGTCCTCCACCTCCGGGTCGATCAACAATGCCTGCAACCGCGATTGCTGTACAAATGATTCTTGTTTCTCTTCAGCATTCATTTGGCATGCCTCCAATTGCATTATTCGATGCGTCGATCGATGAGTCTCAAGAATATGACATCGAAAGGCATTGGTGAAGATAGTAATTCTTTACTAGCATCACGCAATTGAAGATCAAATTCATTCGAATCCTTTCGTCCACCTACATGCAGCGACCACAACCAGCCTCGCGCAATGGATGATTTTTGCGTCAGTGATGCCACTCGCTTGGATTCAAGGCAGTCTTGTCGGCGATGGACAGTGCCGCGCCAGCGACAGCAAGGCACGTCCCCGTGCACAGGGACCATGGATGCGGCGCTGAACCCACTGCAGCCGAAGGCCGAGCCGGATGCACGCATCGCGGAAATGATGGAAACAGAAAAAGCCGGTGCGGTGGAAGAGGTTCGCGCCCTGATTCAAGACTGCCAGTTGACCGAGCAGAACGTGTTCCCTGCCAGCGGCTCCAAGGCGAAGAGCTTCGTGGCCACGCCCAGATTCCGTGCCCCAGAGACGAGTGCGCCCCGGCTCGGCCGCGACAAGCCGCCGAACTGGATCAACGGCAAGAACCGCGGGCAATTCCTGGTCGAAAAGGCCAAAAGTTAGGCGGCGTGCAGCCGATACACCAAGCAAGGAGGTGCGCGCCAAGTCTAGGCGGCGCCTCAAGCCCCTTGGGTGCGTGCGCGCCAGGGGCTTTTTCTTTGGAGATTGACCCTTCCGAACTGGACCGTGAGCTTGGAGGCCTGGAGGTCACCCAGGCCAGAGGCCTGCAGGCGTGCGATGTCGGCCTTTTTGCTACGGCCCAACTCAGTCACGTTTTCAGCTACGCTGACATAGTCCCACAGCGACTCCCCCACTGAAACTCTCTTGTGCTGCATCTGCCAGATGCACGCTCCTGCTCAATTTCATACACGCGCCTACGCAGACACTCGTCCGCCAAGACCGTCCGATGAAGGCCGGACTCTCGCTGTGGATGAAGGTACCGTTCCCATTGGCAGGACCTGTACGGTGTCAGCCAGCGAGCCGCCTGCCTGCTTGTGTGCGGTGATCATTCCGATTGAGTGCTTAGAGTTGAACAAATAGGAAAACGGGGTTGTATGGCGAAGAATCAGGCAACGACGCCAGAGCAAAAAACCCAATCAGATCAATGAGAAACGTAGAAAATCAAGCACCTGCCAGCATGTGGCGCATGTCCGTGGCGCCCATGATCGATGGGATCTACAATACAAAAAAATCCTTTAAAAACAAAGAACTACAACAACATTAAGAAGATCCGTAGCAACATCGTAGTGTGATCACTACACCTCGGCGTTGCTTCAGATCCTCGATGACGCACATGCTCAGTACTTTGCAGGCGCTAGTTGCTTCATCTCAACTTTCTTCCAGCTTCCCTTTTCTGATTGCCTGATAGTTATTCTCTGGCGCTCAGTAGGACAGCAGTTTGCGTCCTTCTCACCATAATCTCTGGTATCCAGGATCAGTGAGTTTTTTGTAGCTCCTACTAGCCGCTCTACCGATCTCGGCAATGGAGAATCAATTTGTGGCTCGGACTCTGACGCACTGACATAGAAGGTGTCTCCGCTACCAACACGAACAATCGCAATGTGAGCTCCGGATGAGCCAGAGCCGCCGTTACACCCGATGTCTCCCGACCAAATAACGGCGAACTTTGCATCAAGTCGATTTTCCATCGACTGATACGGAATCATTGCGGCAATCTCTTTCGATGTGGGAGCCACGTCCATGCAACCGATGGCCGTCCCATAGTGAGAAACGGCTTCAATAATGCGCTTAGTTTGCTCTTTTATTGAAGGAGCATCTAAGCCTTGCGCCGATGAAGCACAAACGAAACAGGCTGTACTTATCCAAATAATTGCATCACGGTATTTTATGAAAAATAATTTCATTTGCACTATTTATTTAGATAAACAACATGCATGCGACAAGAAATATCGCCTCATAAAATATATCAGCACCCGCAATGCAATTCTGACAGAAATCCAACAGACAGATTATAAATTGAAAAGCACTTGACCGAATCGAGTGCTTTTATAAATCAATCAATAAATCTTCTAAATATTCGGCGTCAAATTCATAATAGAGCTAAGAAAGTTTCCGCGCATTTGTCTAACTTTACTTCTGACAACCGGCGCAGTTTCTAGCACGACCGCTTTGTCTAACAAAACAGATTGAGATCTCCCATACAAATCCGCCTCGGCATTATTCCACTTAAAAAATAGAACCTGCTGAAGATTTTTTGCAGCCCTCAGATACATTAGAGCAAGACTCACAACCACAAAATCGTCCTTCATGCTAGCAAACCCGACTTGGAATTGAGAAATTTTCGACTGAAATGTTTCTTTTTTCCAAAGCGTAATCCACTCGCCTTCGTCCATTTTATCTAACGACTCAAGAAGTGCCTTTGCTAGCAGCAGTCCTCCGGTTGCTCCTCCCGCCACAGCTGCTAGCAAACCAATGATTGCTTGATGCACCTGTACTGCCTTTCCCGCCGATTTATAGTCACCAGATAGCAATCCACTTACTGCCCATCCGCATGCTTCCAGAACGCGCAGATAGGCTTCAAACCATTCTTTCGGAGATGATTCAAAATTCTGCACACTATCGGCGTAGTATTTAGCAAGTATTAAAGAATCAGCTATAGCTTCCCGCAAAATTGCATCAACTCCAGCTTCGTAGGTCATTAACGTAGAGCTTGCTATTACTGCTTGGCTTTTTGACTTATCAAAGACGATATTCGCGTCAACCTGCGCTTGCAAAACTGCTGGTGCTGGTGCTGGTGC
>NZ_MYFL01000001.1:2413151-2569277 GCF_002193035.1 Delftia sp. K82
GCTGGTGCTGGTGCTGGTGCTTCTTGCTCATCTTCCTCAACCAATTGGTTGAGTAGTTCGACCCCATTACTGTCTATGAGCTTTAACTTTGCGCCCAACAATTGCTTGCTAGTGAAAAGATCAGCACGTTTTGCCCTAAGAGCAAAATCAACCACAAGTGCAGCGGGATTATCTCTGGAAATATCTAAGCCGTTCAAAAAGGCAATTTTATCGGCCAAATCTGAGGTTGCCATATCTTTCTCCTTTTCGTTAAAACGACTGTCACGGTATCACTCAATTATGCCCTCTTGATGAAATAAAATTACATAGGGATAACATGAATTGCATGATTGCACGCACTAAAAATAGTCTATCCATGGAAATGAGCAATCATTATTACCAGACTAAAATAATTGATCAATGCAAAGAATACTCATACGCTTGGTTCAGCAGCCGCATTGAAAGCTCGATCTCCTGATTGATCGCTTTCACCTGATCGCGCTTGCCCGCAGCCTCGCTCGCCTGCACGCTACGGCGGTACTTGCGAAGGTCCGAGATCTTCTTGTCCAGCGCCTTCGCTGCGCCATGAGCCCTGGCCAGCGGCACATCCGCCAGCACGGCATCAGCATGCCTCGCCCCGCTGACCCCGGGCTTTGAACTCGTTCTCGCTGATGTTGATGCGCTTGAGGTTCTCGTAGTAGGCGTTGCTCTGGCCGTTAGCGCCGCGCGTGTTCCCGTAGAGGCGGCCCGCCAGCACGATCTGGTGCGGCGCCAGTTCCTCGCCAGTGAAGGCGAACGTGGTCATGGCCGCGGCCTTGTTCACCTCGCGGCCCACGCCGCCAGTGATCTGCTCCACCAAATACTCGATGGCCTCAGGCGTTGCGCTGACAGCACCGGGTCGCCATTCGTTGCCGCCCGTCGCGGCATTGGCAAAGGAGGCCAGCCAGCGGTAAGGCTTTCGCGGTCGAATCCTTCACCCGGCTCGCGCCTGGCATCGGGTCGTTTGAACTCCGGTCCCCTCGGTAGATCTCCCGGCCTGTCCAATCCTTGTTGCGAGGGCAGCGCGGGATCAAACCAGGTGGGCGATGCCATCTGCCCCAGATCAGCAGACCCGCCCAGCGGGTTGTAGGCATCGAGGGCTAGTACAGCCATGTCCAGGACGTGACCCATTCGGCTCTTGGTCGGATCGTCGTGCACGGCCATCTCCACGATGGTGCGGCCGATGTTGGGGAACACATGGAACCCCAGCGGCAGCGGGATGGCCACGTAATCCTGGCGGCCCAGCGGGATGGCCACGTAATCCTGGCGGCCCAGCGGGATGATGATCGCCCGCTCCTTCACAAACTCGGGGATCTTCTTACATTCGTCGTCGGCGCCATCACCGCCGCCCATCATCAGGTAGCCGGCCATGGCCGACGCCATGCCCAGGGCCACGCCACCCGCCTTCTGCAATGCCTTGGCACGGTCCTTGGGATCGGCATACAGGTCGCGGTAGCCTGTCGTGCCGCAATCGAGCTGCAGTTGTTCCCACAGCTGCGCCCATTGGCCAGTGGGCGCGCCCTCTTCCTTGCGCTCGCGGCGCAGCTCCTTGTAGATCGCGCGCGTGTTGCGCCGGATGTTGCGGAACACCTCGGCCTGCTTGCCAGCCAGCGGCGTGGTGGACAGTTGCAGCATGGCGCCCTGCAGGTCGCGCGCCAGGTTCATGACGCCGAACACCGGGTTGTACTGAGTGTTGACGGATGCGAACCAGCACGTGATCAAGGCCGCGCCCCGCGTGAACCTGTCCAGCTCCATGGCGTCCATGTTCTTCATGGCTATGGCCAGGCGCGCGGCTTTCTCGTTGCGCTCGTTGAGCACGATGTACTGGTCTTTGCCGCCTATCCGCACGGACACAACATTGGCGCGCAGCTTCGCCGCGTGGTCCACCATCGTGCGCACCAGGCCGGTAGCCGGACATGCCGTTGCCCGCGCCAGCCGCGTCGTCGTTGCTCTCTTCCTCCACTTCCGCATCGAGAGGGAAGCGACCCAGGGCCGCCAGCGCTGCTGCGTTGTCGGTGTCAGGGTCGTACTTGTCGTCGTCTTCCATGGCCTCGCGCTCGGCGTCGGACAGGAGGCTCAGGTGGTCGTCGTTCAAGCTCATGTGTGCGTCCTTACGTGGTTTGAATCACGGCAGGTTGGCAGGCTTGGTACGAGTGGGGAACATCGTGAAAAATCCGCCGACAACCATCCTTACCCAACGACGCTGGCCATTTGCACAGAGAAATCAGTGATAGGAAAATATACTTTTTATTACTAAAATCACTGAGCGCTACTCTAACCATTGACAACAACGAGTGCATTCAAGCCACGTTTTTTCGCGACTTGATCTCATCCATTGAGAAGAATTTCTCAATAGCAAAAGCATTCTTCCAAATCTAAAACCAGGTAATTAGCTATGGCCTACATGATAAAAATTCCGCAAAAAAAACGGCTCTTACCTTGGTTTTTCCGAGGGATCGCCGTTTTTTTTATGCAGTTGTTCTTGCTGCTGACTTGCGCGCATGCCGCAGCTCCGGTTATCACGAACCCAGCCTCAGGAAGCACGCTACCGACCATCGCCGTAGGACAGTCCATGAGCATCACCATATCGTCCATAGGGGGCACAATGCCTTTGGACATGTGGGTAGAGTGTGACGCAGAGGATCCAAGCTATGACGGAGTGACGCCTTGCCTCCCGCCAGGACTCATACTGGACCCTTCGCCAGGCTCGGCGACCACGCTCTTGCATGGCACCCCCACCACAGCCGGCGCGTATACCTTCAGCATCACTCTGAATGACGGCCACAACGACGGTGGTGTGGCCACGTATCACCTGTTGGTCACCAGTTCCGCTACGCCCATGCTGACGAACGTCGCCCCCGACAGCGGCAGTATCGCCGGCAGCACCTCGGTCACGCTCACCGGTACCAATCTGACGGGCGCCACTGCAGTCAGCTTCGGAGGTACAGCTGCCTTGGGCTACACCGTCAACAACGCCACCACAATTACGGCCACCACGCCGGCCCATGCGGCAGGCGCTGTGAATGTTTCGGTCACTACGCCTGGCGGTTCGGCCACTCTTACCAATGGATATACCTACAACGTGCCGGTGCCTGTTGCAGGGGCAGTGAGTGCCATGGTCGCAGCCAACAGCAGTGCCAACCCCATCACACTGAGCCTCAGTGGCGGCACCGCCACCAACGTGGCAGTCGCCAGCGCAGCCAGTCACGGCACTGCAACGGCCAGCGGGACCAGCGTCACTTACACACCGACGGCAGGTTATTCGGGCTCAGACAGCTTCACCTATACCGCCACCAATGTCAGCGGCACCTCCAGCCCGGCCACGGTGTCCATCACGGTCAGTGCCCCGACCCTTGCCATAGCCCCGGCCAGCCTGCCCAACGGCTTCGTCAATTTCCCCTACAACGGCACCGTTTCGGCATCGGGGGGCACTTTGCCCTACACCTACGCAATTACCTCTGGAAGTCTTGTTCCCGGACTGAGCCTGAATACCTCAACCGGAGAGATCATCGGCACTCCTTTCGCCAGTGGCACCTCCAACCTGACCATTACCGCCACAGATGCCAACAGTGCCACGGGATCAAGAATCTACAACTTCGTGATCGCACCCCAGGCGCCTGTCGCTGGACCAGTAAGCGCCACATTAGCAGCCAACAGCAGTTCCAATCCCATCATGCTGAATCTCAGCGGCGGCGCTGCTGCCAGTGTGGCGGTCGCAAGCGCTGCCAGCCACGGCACTGCCACGGCCAGCGGGACCAGCATCACTTACACACCCACGGCAGGCTACTCAGGCCCGGACAGCTTCACCTATTCCGCCACCAATGCCACAGGCACTTCCAGCCCGGCCACGGTATCCATCACCGTCAGCGCTCCGACAATTGCGCTAACTCCTACCAGCCTGCCCAACGGCACGACCGGCTCAAGCTACAGCACCACCTTGTCTGCCTCCGGTGGCATGGCGCCCTACTCCTACACCATTACCGCCGGCACTCTTCCCGTCGGGCTGAGCCTGACCGTCTCTACCGGACTGATCAGCGGCACGCCCTCCTCCAGTGGTACCACCAACCTGACCATCACGGCCACAGATGCCAACAGCGCCACGGGATCAAGAGCCTACACATTTACAATCAATGCCCAAGCGCCCGTCGCCGGCGCCGTCAGCGCCACGGTTGCTGCCAACAGCAGTGCCAAC
This sequence comes from Delftia sp. K82, assembly GCF_002193035.1. NCBI lineage: Bacteria > Pseudomonadati > Pseudomonadota > Betaproteobacteria > Burkholderiales > Comamonadaceae > Delftia > Delftia sp. K82. Next base: position 2,417,362 of record NZ_MYFL01000001.1, read on the forward strand.
CCCATCACATTGAACCTTAGCGGCGGCGCCGCCACTAGCGTGGCCATCGCCAGCGCAGCCAGCCACGGCACTGCCACGGCCAGCGGGACCAGCATCACTTACACACCTACGGCAGGCTACTCAGGCCCGGACAGCTTTACCTATACCGCCACCAATGCCACAGGCACCTCCAGCCCGGCCACGGTATCCATCACCGTCAGTGCCCCGACATTGGCTGTGGCGCCTGCTTCCCTGAACGCAGGGCTCCAAGGCACCACATATAGCGCCACGGTCAGCGCGTCGGACGGCACCGCGCCCTACAGCTACACCATTAGCTCAGGCAGCCTTCCAGCCGGTCTGACCCTCAATACATCGACGGGCACCATCAGCGGAATCCCGTCCTCCAGCGGCACCAGCAGCTTTACGGTGACGGCCACGGATGCCAACGGTGCCACAGGCTCACGGGCCTATTCGGTAGCTGTGACAGCACCGGTCGCCGAAACCGTACCGCTGCCCGGCAACGCAGGCAATGCGTCCGTACTGGTCACCAGCACCCAGGCGGGTTGCACGGTGTCCCCCGGGACCCTTCGCATCAGCGCCTCGGGCATTCCCAGTGCCCCGGCAAATGCATCCTTCCCAGTGGGTGCGCTGTTCTTCAGTACCACCGGCTGCGCAGGCGCCAAGCTCCAGGTGCAGGTGGGCTACCCGGCCGGCAGCCTGGCGGGGTTGACGATGCAAAAATATGGACCCCACGGCCAGCCGCCCATGCAAATCGGCTGGTTCACGCCGCCGGACCTGGCTGTCAATGGCAATTCGGTGAGCTACAGCGTCACGGATGACGGTGAGGGCGACAACGAGACCACTGTCCCGGGCATGATCACGGATCCTTTCGCGCCCATGCTGCTGGCGGCACCTGCAGCTTCGCATGCAATTCCCACGATTTCTGAATGGGGCCTCATCGTGCTGTCAGCGCTGATGTCAATTTTCGGACTGGCAAGAATGCGGCGACGACAAGTCTGAGACACAAGCCACCTCCGGGTGGCTTTTCCTTTTGCCCGCCCGCGCGCTCGTCAACGCGACGTGTTGGGCCAGGAATCACTCATCAGGGCTGCATCAGTTGCATGCCCATCAGCCTTTGCTGCCATATCCGCATACGCTGCGCGGCAGTCTTCAAATACGACTCCGAAGGCAGTGGCGTACTCAAGGACGGCGGCGGGGGGAGCGTTGGCAAGTCGGCGGGCAGCATCTGCGGATTGCTCGCGCAGGCTGTAAGAGACAGTGCGCAGGTCATCAAGCTCACGGCGCAGCAGCGCCTCGCGGGTTCGAGCGGCATTCAGCGCCTCCTGGTAGTTGGTGTTGATGGACTGCTCTGCGCGGCGCACTCGGGCGTCGGCCGCGCGCTGGGCTGTGCTGACAGCCAGCTTTTCGCCTGCAGCTGCAGTGCGGGCCTCGGCCAGGTCAGCGCCCAGGCGAGCGCCCTGTTAGCTCCAGGCCAAGAAGGCGGCCAGACTGGCGGCGACCAGATGGGTGATGGAGCGCACGCTCATTGCTGTACGTCCATGCTTGCGGCATACCGCTTCAACGTGGCCCAGCTTTCATGCAATGTGAACTGGGCAACCTCCTGAATGCTGTATCCCTTCTCGAAAAGCCTGCTCGTCGCCTCATGGCGCAAGTCGTGGAAGTGAAGATCCTCGATACCAAGGACATGGCAAGCACGCGTGAATGCGGCTCCGACTGATCTGTTGTTGTAGGGGAAGACGAATTCCGCCCCTCTTCCCTCAACTGACTTTTGATGATGTCGGCTGCCGCCTTGAGCACCCGGAAGCACTGCCGGTTGCCCTTCTTCATGCGGGGGTGCTTCACGTCATCCAGCCACTCAACCCCCTTCTCGAAATCCACATCGTCCCAACGCAGGCGACATATCTCCTCCTGTCGCCGTGCCGTGAGCAGCGCGAACTGCATGATGTCGCACATGGGGATCGACGCCCGGCCGTCGCGGCTGGCGAAGTGCTCCAGCAGCCTGGCCTCTTCCTCGGGCAGCAGCCGGCGCGAGCGCTGAGCCGGCTTGGCGATCACACGCGTTCGCAGCAGCTCGGACTTGGCACGGTCCAGCACCTGCAGCGGCGCATCGACGCCGCGCGCGGCCGAAGCATGCAGGAAGATCTGGCGCAGCCACACCATGTCATTGAGCACGGGGTGGCGGGGCCGGCCTCGTCTTCCGTGCGCCGCTTCTTGGTGTAGCCCATCAGATCCTGCACCGTGAGCTTGGTGACCTTTAGGCGGCCCGACCAGAGGCCTGCAGGCGCGCGATGTCGGCCTTTTTGCTACGGCCCCACTCAGTCACGTTTTCGGCTGCGCTGACATAATCCCGTAGTAGCTCCCCCACTGAAACTTTCTTGTGTAGAGCCTGGCCAGAAGCGCGCTCCTGCTCCAGCTCGTACTCCCGCCGGCGCAGCCACTCGCTGGCCAGCACTTTCCGACGGTAGGTCTGGCTTTCGCGGTGGACGAACGTGCCGTTCTCCATCAGCCGGATCTGTGCGGTGCAGGCAAGCGAGCAAGCAAGCCGTGTGCGCTTGCGTGAAGTGATGGTCCCATCTGTTTTGCTACAGGTGAAGGATGTAGCAAAGCCAGCGAGAAAATCAGCAAAAACGGGGTTGGATGGCGAAGAATCAGGCAACGACGCCAGAGCAAAAACCCAATCAGATCAATGACAAACGTAGAAAATCAAGCACCTGCCAGCATGTGGCGCATGTCCGTGGCGCCCATGATGGACTGGACCGACAAACACTGCCGCTACCTGCACCGGCTTCTGAGCCGCCACACCTTGCTCTACACAGAGATGGTGACGACGGGCGCTCTGCTGCATGGGGATGTGCCGCGGCATCTGCGTTTCGAGGCCGAGGAGCATCCGGTGGCGCTGCAACTCGGCGGCAGCGAGCCTTCCGATCTGGCGCAGGCCGCGCGGCTGGGGGCCCAGTGGGGGTATGACGAGATCAACCTCAATTGCGGCTGCCCCAGCGAGCGGGTGCAGCTCGGCGCGTTTGGCGCATGCCTGATGAACGAGGCGCCGCTGGTGGCCGATTGCGTGAAGGCGATGGTGGATGTGGTGGATGTGCCCGTCACGGTGAAGCACCGCATTGGCATCGACAAGGATGAGAGCTACGAGTTCGTGCGCGACTTCGTGGGCACGGTGGCCGATGCGGGCTGCCGCGTGTTCATCGTGCATGCCCGCAATGCCTGGCTCAAGGGCCTGTCGCCCAAGGAAAACCGCGAGATCCCGCCGCTGCGCTACGAGATCGTGGCCCGGCTCAAGCATGATTTTCCGGAACTGACCATTGCCATCAACGGCGGCATCAAGGCCGATGCCACGGTGCAGGGACTGCTGCAGCAGGTCGATGGCGTGATGGTGGGCCGCGAGGCCTATCACAACCCCTGGTGGCTGGCCTCGTGGGATGCGCTTTACTACGGCGATGCGAGCGTGGAGCACACACGCGAGTCCATCGAGGAGCAGATGGTGGCCTATATGGAGCGCGAGGCGCGCACGCATGGCACGCACTGGTACTCCATCGCACGGCATATGTTGGGGTTGCGCAACGGGCTGGCGGGGGCGCGCCGCTGGCGTCAGGTGTGGAGCAATCACCAGCTCAAGCAATTGCCGCCTTCAGAGGTGATGCGGCTTGCGCGCACCAAACCGGCCGAGGCGGCGCTTGCCGCCTAGCGCAGAGCACTGCATTGCAGGATGGCCAGGGCTGAGGCGGCCGCTCGCCCAGGCCTATCGGTAAAAACTATCACTTACGCGACAGCATCAAAGGGGTTTTACTACCAATTTTCTTAGCTTGCTGCTGATATATTGCACTGCAACATATCCAAACAACCCCTTGTATCCATGCTCTATCAGCTCTACGAAATCCAGCGCGCCATGGTCGAGCCCTTTGCCGATTTCGCGCAAGCTGCAGCCAAGCTCTACAGCAACCCCCACTCGTTGCTGAGCCAAGGTCCGATGTCCCAGCGCATGGCCGCCGGGTTCGATCTGTTCTATCGCCTTGGCAAGGATTACGAGAAGCCCGAATTCAACCTGCACAGTGTGGATGTGGGCGGCGTTGACGTGACCATCCGCGAGCGCGTCGAAGTGGACAAGCCGTTTTGCGAGCTGCGCCGCTTCAAGCGCTTCTCCGACGACACCGATACGCTGCAGACCATGCTGAGCCAGCCCGTGGTGCTGATCGTGGCGCCGCTGTCGGGCCACTACGCCACGCTGCTGCGCGATACGGTGCAAAGCATGCTGGGCGGCCACAAGGTCTACATCACCGACTGGAAGAACGCCCGCCTGGTGCCCTTGGCCGATGGCGAGTTCCACCTCGACGACTACGTGAACTATGTGCAGGAGTTCATCCGCTACCTGCAGGGCAAGTACGGCCAGTGCCACGTGGTCAGCGTCTGCCAGCCCACGGTGCCGGTGCTGGCTGCCGTGTCGCTGATGGCCAGCCGTGGCGAGACGCCCCCGCTGTCCATGACCATGATGGGCGGCCCCATCGACGCGCGCCGCTCGCCGACCTCGGTGAACAACCTGGCGCAGAACCGCAGCTTCGAGTGGTTCGAGAACAACGTGATCTACCGCGTGCCCGAAGGCTATCCGGGCGTAGGCCGCCGCGTGTACCCCGGCTTCCTGCAGTACTCGGGCTTCGTGGCCATGAATCCGGACCGCCACGCCAATAGCCACTACGACTACTTCAAGGACCTGATCAAGGGTGACGACGCCAGCGCCGAGCATCACCGCAAGTTCTATGACGAGTACAACGCCGTGCTCGACATGGATGCCGACTACTACCTCGAGACCATCGCCACGGTGTTCCAGGACTACAAGCTGGTCCATGGCACCTGGGAAGTGCGTTCGCCCGAAGGCCAGGCCGAGCTGGTGCGCCCGCAGGACATCAAGGGCAGCGCCCTGCTGACCGTCGAAGGCGAGCTGGACGACATCTCCGGCTCCGGCCAGACACGGGCTGCGCACGATCTGTGCACGGGCATTGCCGCGGACCAGCGCAGGCACCTTGAAGTGCCGGGCGCGGGACACTACGGGATTTTCAGCGGCAGGCGCTGGAGAGAGATCGTCTACCCGCAGGTGCGCGAGTTCATCAGTGCCCACCAGCCCGAAAGCGCCACGGCCGCCAGCGCTGCAGGTCACACCAGCAGCCTGAGCGATGACGCGCCCTCGGCCACCGAGCAGCCGCGCAAGCGCGGTGCCAAGGTGCAGGCAGGCTGAGCACCGAGCAAGCCCGGCACGCCATGTCCGCCTTCGCAATCCTTGCCCGCGACGATCTGGCAGCACGCATAGACGCGGCGCTGCCGCAGACGCAGTGCACGCGTTGCGGCTACCCCGACTGCGCCAGCTATGCCCAGGCCGTGGCCTCGGGCGAGGCCGGCATCAACCAGTGCCCCCCCGGGGGCGCTGCGGGAGTGGAGAGGCTGGCTGCACTGACGGGCCGGCCCGCTGTCCCACTGAGCGCCGAGCACGGCACGGAAGCCCCGCGCACCGTGGCCGTGATCGACGAGGCCTGGTGCATCGGTTGCACCCTGTGCATCAAGGCCTGCCCCACGGATGCCATCCTGGGCGCCAACAAGTTCATGCATACGGTGATCGCAGCCCACTGCACGGGCTGCGAGCTGTGCATCCCCGTCTGTCCCGTGGACTGTATCGAGCTGCACAACGCCAGCGGCCCGGCCACAGGCTGGTCTGCCTGGAGCCCCCAGCAGGCCGAGCATGCGCGACAGCGCTATGTGCTGCGCCGAGAGCGTGAACAGGAGCGTGAACAGGAGCGCGAACGCCTGGGTGCCGCCCGGGCGCAGACGCCTCTTGCATTGGGGGAGCAGGAAATGGCCGACGACGCCAGCCCTTCCACGCCCTGCCCGGCGCCCCCGCTGGCGACCGACAGCAAGCAAGCCACCATCGCAGCCATCCTTGCCCGCGCACGTGCCCAGCGTGCGGGTGGCGCCTCAACGCCCAAAGGGCATTGAGTGGATGTGGGCGGGCAGCGAGACCCGCCTACGCCCGCCAGTACAAGCCTATGGATGCCCATAGATGGTCATAGATCGCCATAGGCACCCACGCAGGCCGTAGCAGGCCTACGCAGCCAGCGCCAGGCTCTTGTAGACCCCGCAACCCCAGTACAGCCCGCCATGCTTGCAGACGAAGGACATCTTGGTCTGTACCTGTTGCGTGGCAGGGTTTCTGAAGTCGTACTCCACCCAGCCTGGGCCGCGCTCGGCCTGGGCAATGATGTCGGCCAGCAGTTGTTCACCCCGCACGCCTGGCAGCTCCTGCACACGCACGCCCACACGCGCAGGGTTGCCGCCGAAGGCGCGGTAGCTGCCGTCAGCGGCCAGGGCGAAAACGTACATATCGCGGTCATGGAAGGGCTGGCCGGGGTCGTTCACGGCGGCCAGCAGTGCCTCGGTGGCCACGCCGCGCCGCGCCAGGCCCAGGGCCGACTCGACCAGGGCCACGGCTTCCTCCGCCGTGCCCTGCTGCAGCCGAAAGCGCGACACCGCCCCTGACAGCATCTGCGCGCGCTGCTGCAGCGCGCGTGCCTGGTCCAGCGCGTGGCCCACCATCTGCGCGTTGTGCTGGGTGATCTCGTCGATCTGGTGCACGGCGCGGCTGATCTCGGCCAGGCCCGTGCTCTGGCTGCCGGTCGATTGCGAGAGCTCGCCCATGTGCTCGGCCACCCGGCGGATGCCTTCGGTCACGCGCTCCATGCCACGCCCGGCCGTGCGAATCAATTCGGTGCTGTGCTCCACCTGGGTCAAGGCATCGCCAATCAGGTGGCGAATCTCGCGCGCCGCCTCTGCCGAGCGGCCGGCCAGGGAGCGCACCTCGCTGGCCACCACGGCAAAGCCTCGGCCCTGCTCGCCAGCCCGTGCGGCCTCCACGGCGGCATTGAGCGCGAGGATATTGGTCTGGAAAGCAATGCCGTCGATCACGCCGATGATCTCCCGCATGCGCCCGGCGCTGTTCTCAATGGTCTCCACCGACTCCACGGCGCGGCCCATGGCCACCACGCCTTCATCAGCGGCACCGCGCACGGCGCTGGCCTGGTGGTGGACCACGCCCACCACATCGGCGTTGTGCTGCACGGCGCTGCTCAACTGCTCCACGCTGACCACGGTCTGGGCCAGGTTGGTGGCCTGCAGCTCGGTGCGATCGGACAGCGCCTGGTGCTCGTTCACCAATTGCTGCCCGGCCTGCGCCACCAGGGCCGCGTTGCTGCGCACATCGGCCACCATGCCCGACAGCGAGGTGACCATGCCTCCCAGCAGCGCCTTGGGCGTCTGGACAGCACCAGCGCCCTCCTGCGAGGCGGCCGCCTCCACGGTCACGCGCTGGCTCAGGTCGCCCTGGGCGATGCCCTGCATGGCCTGCTGCAGCAATTCGCGCTCGCCGATCACCCGCGACCAGAGCCTGTGCATGCCGCCCAGCAACAGCCCGGCCCACAGCAGCAAGGCACCCCAAACCCAGGGCCCCAAGCCCGCCGAACCGGCCACCAACGCCAGCGGCGGCCCCGCCAATGCCCACATGGCGCATACAAGGAAGCCGGCCCCGGGGCCGGATGTATGCTTACGATGCCTGTTTCCCACTTTTTCCATGCCAGCGCCTGCCTGCATAGCTGATTGCCTCTCTAGTCATTGGTATCTGGAATTCACCGTTCACGAGGCCCCGCCACACGAGATGGCATGGCCCCAGTCGAGACCATGCCAGAATAGGTAACAGAATGCAAAAAAGCCAGCGTGCAGACCCGCAGTCCCCTGTGACAACGACATGCCGAAAGCGCATCAATCCATAATGCGAGCCCATGAATCCCCTGCTCTCCCGACTCCAGCCCTACCCGTTTGAGCGTCTTCGCAAACTGTTCGCCGGGGTCCAGCCACCGGCGGGCGTGCGCCCCATCAGCCTTGGCATCGGAGAGCCCCGCCATGCCACGCCGGCGTTCATTGAACAGGCACTGAGCGCCGACCTCGGCGGCCTGGCCAAGTACCCGGCCACGGCGGGCGAGCCCGCGCTGCGCGAGGCCTGCGCCCAATGGGCTCGCCAGCGCTATGGCATTGCCCTGGACGCCGCTACCCAGGTGCTGCCCGTCAACGGCTCGCGCGAGGCACTGTTTGCCTTCACCCAGGTGGTGGTGGATGCCAGCCAGGACGGCGCGCGCGTGATTTGCCCCAACCCGTTCTATCAAATCTACGAAGGCGCCACCCTGCTGGCCGGCGCCCAGCCGTACTACGCGCCCAGCGACGCCGCACGCAACTTCGCGGTGGACTGGGACAGCGTGCCCGCCGACGTGTGGGAAAAGACCCAGCTGATCTTCGTGTGCTCGCCCGGCAACCCCACGGGCGCGGTGATGCCGCTGGCCGAGTGGGAAAAGCTGTTTGCCCTGTCCGACCGCTACGGCTTCGTGATCGCCAGCGACGAGTGCTACAGCGAGATCTATTTCGACGGCACCGCCCCCCTGGGTGGCCTGGAAGCCGCACAGCGCCTGGGCCGCACGGACTACAAAAACCTGCTGATGTTCACCAGCCTGTCCAAGCGCAGCAATGTGCCGGGCCTGCGCAGCGGTTTCGTGGCGGGCGATGCAGCCCTGATCAAGGCCTTCCTGCTGTACCGCACCTACCACGGCGGTGCCATGAGCCCCGTGGTGCAGACGGCCAGCATGGCGGCCTGGGCCGACGAGGCCCATGTCGAGGAAAACCGCCGCCTGTACCGCGAAAAATTCAACCAGGTCACGCCCGTGCTGGCGCGCGTGATGGATGTGCGCCTGCCCGACGCAAGCTTCTACCTCTGGGCTGGCATTCCCGAATCGCTGGGCCTGGACGACGCCGACTTTGCACGCGAGCTGTATGCCGCCACCGGCGTGACCGTGCTGCCCGGCAGCTACCTGGCGCGCGAAGCCAATGGCCGCAACCCCGGCGCCGGGCGCGTGCGCATGGCCCTGGTGGCCGAGACCGCAGAATGCCTGGAAGCCGCACAGCGCATTGCACAGTTCATAGAATCGCGCCAGCGCTGAGACAGCCCTGCGCTCCCCTTTCCTCACAAACCCTTTGATCACCAAAGCCATATGACGCAACAGCTGCAATCCATCATCGACACCGCCTGGGACAACCGTGCCAGCCTCTCCCCCGCTGCCGCCCCCAAGGAAGTGACCGAGGCCGTGGACCACGTGATCGAAGCCCTGAACAACGGCCAGTTGCGCGTGGCCACGCGCGAAGGCGTGGGCCAGTGGACCGTGCACCAGTGGATCAAGAAGGCCGTGCTGCTGTCCTTCCGCCTCAAGGACAACGTGCTGATGCAGTCCGGCGACCTGAACTTCTTCGACAAGGTCCCCACCAAGTTCGCCGGCATGACCGAGGCCGAGATCGCCGCCACCGGCGTGCGCGTGGTGCCCCCGGCCGTGGCCCGCCGCGGCAGCTTCGTTGCCAAGGGCGCGATCCTGATGCCTTCCTACGTGAACATCGGCGCCTATGTGGACGAAGGCACCATGGTTGACACCTGGGCCACCGTGGGCTCCTGCGCCCAGGTCGGCAAGAACGTGCACCTGTCCGGCGGCGTGGGCCTGGGCGGCGTGCTGGAGCCGCTGCAGGCCAACCCGACCATCATCGAGGACAACTGCTTCATCGGCGCGCGTTCCGAGATCGTCGAAGGCGTGATCGTGGAAGAGAACTCCGTGATCTCCATGGGCGTGTACATCGGCCAGTCCACCCCCATCTATGACCGTGCGACCGGCGAGACCAGCTATGGCCGCGTGCCTGCCGGCTCGGTGGTGGTGTCGGGCAACCTGCCCAAGGACAACGGCCGCTACAGCATGTACGCCGCCATCATCGTCAAGAAGGTCGATGCCAAGACACGCTCCACCACGAGCCTGAACGACCTGCTGCGCGATTGATCCGCATCCGCACCGCGCCAAAGGCGTGGTTGCGGCGCCAAAACATCCCCTGTTCAGGGGATGGAGCAAGGCATACTCTCGAGGGCGTCCCCGGCCACCAGGCAGCGGACGCCCGTTTCACGTCACAAGAGCGTGCAGACGATCCAAGAACAGCGGCAGTACACGAATTTGGGGGAAAACATGGGCACGATGGAGAGGATTTTGCGCCTGATGGGCGAGAAGCAGGCGTCCGACGTCTACCTGGCGGTCAACGCGCCGGCGCTGATCAAGATCAACGGCGAATGCGTGCCCATCAACAACCAGCTGCTGCCGCCCGACGCGCCGCGCAGCCTGCTGGCCGAGATCGTGCCGGCCGAACGCCTGCAGGAACTGGACGAAACGGGCGAGCTCAACATGGGCGTGCCGCTGCGCGGCGTGGGGCGTTTTCGCGTCAGCGCCATGCACCAGCGCGGCAGCTGCGCCGTGGTGATCCGCTTCATCGCCCAACACATTCCGGCCATGGACACGCTGAACCTGCCGCCCGTGCTGGGCGAGCTGATCATGCAAAAGCGCGGCCTGCTGCTGGTCGTGGGCTCCACGGGCTCTGGCAAGAGCACGACGCTGGCCTCGATGATCGATGCGCGCAACGAAAAGCTCACGGGCCACATCCTCACCATCGAGGACCCCATCGAATACCAGTTCCGCAACAAGCGCTCCATCGTCAACCAGCGCGAAGTGGGCTCGGACACGGCATCGCTGCAGATCGCGCTCAAGAATGCGCTGCGGCAGGCCCCCGACGTGATCCTGATCGGCGAAATCCGCGACCGCGAGACCATGTCCTCGGCCATGGGCTTTGCGCAGTCGGGCCACCTGTGCTTGGCCACGCTGCACGCCAACAACAGCTACCACGCGCTCAACCGCATCCTGTCCTTCTTCCCCGAGGAAATCCGCCCCACCATGCTGGGCGAGCTGTCGGCTGCACTCAAGGGCGTGATCTCCCAGCGCCTGGTTCGCACCGTGGACGGCGGCCGCATGCCGGCCGTCGAGGTCATGCTCAACACCAAGCTGATCGCCGACCTGATCGAGCGCGGCAACTTCTCGGGCGTCAAGGAGGCCATGGAAAAATCCATGGCCGAAGGCTCGCAGACCTTTGAAGAGGCGCTGGCGCAGCTGGTCCGCTCCGGCCGCATCGACCGCGCCGAAGCCCTGGCCTTCGCCGATTCGCCCACCAACCTGATGTGGCGCCTGGAAAACGACGTGGTCAAGGCCAGCCATGCAGCGCAGTCCAGCCAGTTCGCCGAACTGGCCACGCCCGGCGAGGACGACATGCCCTCGTTCACGGAAATCATGCTGGAAGTCAAGCCGAACTGATCGGCCAGCCCCGCAGCGTTCACAATGTCGGAGCACGCTGGCGGCAGCCGGCCCTCCGACTTTTTTGTTTTTTGATTCCACCCACCATGTCCCGCACCCTGCAACTGACCGAGCAGCTGATCAGCCTGCCCTCCGTCACTCCCGAAGACGCCGGCTGCCTTGAACTCCTGGCCGATGCCCTGCAGCCCATGGGCTTTGCCTGCGAGCGCATCGACAGCGGCCCCGACAGCTTTCGCGTGCGCAACCTCTGGGCCCGGCGCTCCGGAACAGGCGCCGACCGGCCCGTGCTGGTCTTTGCCGGCCATACCGACGTGGTGCCCACCGGCCCGCTGGAACAGTGGAGCAGCCCGCCCTTCGTGCCCACGCACCGCGACGGCAAGCTGTACGGCCGCGGCGCCAGCGACATGAAGACCTCCATCGCCGCCTTCGTCGTGGCACTGGAGGAATTCCTGGCCGAGACACCGGCCCCCTCCTTCGACATTGCCCTGCTGCTGACCAGCGACGAGGAAGGCCCCTCGGTGGACGGCACCAAGGTCGTGGTCGAGCTGCTGCGCGAGCGCGGCGAGCGCCTGGACTGGTGCATCGTCGGCGAGCCCACCTCGGTGGAACGCACGGGCGACATGATCAAGAACGGCCGCCGGGGCACCATGAGCGGTCGCCTCACGGTCAAGGGCATCCAGGGCCACATCGCCTACCCACAGCTGGCGCGCAACCCCATCCACCAGGCCCTGCCGGCCCTGGCCGAACTGGCCGCCACGCGCTGGGACGAGGGCAATGCCTTCTTCCCGCCCACCAGCTGGCAGATCAGCAACATGCATGGCGGCACGGGCGCATCCAACGTCATTCCCGGCCATGTGACCATCGACTTCAACTTCCGCTTCTGCACCGAGTCCACGGCCGAATCGCTGCAGCAGCGCGTGCACGCCGTGCTGGACCGCCACGGGCTGGAGTACGAGCTGGCCTGGACCATTGGCGGCCAGCCCTTCCTGACCACGCCGGGCACGCTGGTGAACGCCGTGCAGGCGGCCATCCGCGCCGAGACCGGCCTGGAGACCGAGCTGTCCACCACGGGCGGCACCAGCGACGGCCGCTTCATCGCCCAGATCTGCAGCCAGGTCGTGGAGGTGGGCCCGCCCAACGCCAGCATCCACAAGATCGACGAGCACATCGTGGTGGCCGACATCGAGCCCATCAAGAACATTTACCGCCGCACGCTCCAGGAGCTGCAGCGACAGCAGGCCGTCTGAATGCGACCAAGGAGCCGACGATGACATCCGCCCCCACCCCTGCCAATATTCCCGCCATCTCGGGCAGCACCATCGCCGACCTCGTGGCCTCCGGGGCCGCAGCGCTCACGGCGGCCGGCGTGGCTTTCGGCCACGGCACGGCCACTGCCGAAGACGAAGCGGCCTGGCTCACGCTGTGGAAGCTGGGCCTGCCGCTGGACAGCGAACTGGCGCCCGGCGCGCCCGAATCCCTGGCCGACCAGGCCGTCAGCGCCCAGCAGCAGGCCGAAGTGGCCGAGCTGTTCGCAGAGCGCATCCGAACGCGCAAGCCCGCCGCCTACCTCACGCGCGAGGCCTGGCTGCAGGGCGTGCCCTTCTACGTGGACGAGCGCGCCATCGTGCCGCGCAGCTTCATTGCCGAGCTGCTGGCCGACGGCAGCATCGACGGCTGGCTGTCCGACCGCACGCGCCGCGTGCTGGACCTGTGCACCGGCAACGGCAGCCTGGCCTGCCTGGCGGCCATGGCCTGGCCCGAAGTCGAGGTCACGGGCGCCGACATCTCGACCGACGCACTGGCCGTGGCGCGCATCAACGTGGACCGCCATGAACTCGCCGAGCGCGTGCAGCTGCTGGAAAGCGATGGCCTGGCCGCCCTGCCCGGCCCCTGGGACCTGGTGCTGTGCAACCCGCCCTATGTGAATGCCGACAGCATGTCGCGCCTGCCCGCCGAATACCAGGCCGAGCCCGAACTGGCCCTGGCCGGCGGCGCCGACGGCATGGACTTCATCCGCCGCCTGCTGCTGGACCTGCCGTCACGTCTGGCCAAGGAAGGCGTGGTCGTGCTGGAAATCGGCAATGAAAAGGACTTCTTCGAAGCTGCCTTCCCCGACCTGCCCGTGTTCTGGCTGGACACCAGCTCGGGCGACGAGCAGGTGCTGCTGATCACCCAGGAGGCGCTGCGCGCCTGGACCGAAGGCGACATCGAGGCCCTGCGCCCCACCTACCGCCCCCTGGGCTGAGATGGACCTGCGGGCGCTGCGCTACTTCATCGCGGTGCTGGAGGCGGGCAGCCTCTCGCGCGCCGCGCACTCGCTGTACGTGGCCCAGCCCGCGCTCACGGCGCAGATCAAAAAGCTGGAAGGCGAGCTGGGAGCCCAGTTGCTGGAGCGCAGCCACGCCGGCGTGACTCCCACGCCGGCCGGAGCCCAGCTGTACGAGGACGCACGCCGGCTGCTGTCCGACGCCGATGCCGTGCGCGAGCGCATACAGCGCCTGCCGCAGGGCCCCGAAGGCTCGGTCACCATCGCCCTGCCCTTTTTGCTGACCAGCCTGCTGGCCGGCCCCGTGATCGCCAGCCTGCGCAACAGCCACCCTCGCATCCGCATCTTCGTGCTCGACGACCTCAGCCTCATGGTGCAAAAGGCCATGCTGGACCGGCGCGCAGACTTGGCCATTCTTGTGGACACGGCCAGCCTGCACGACATGCAGGTGGAGCCCATGGCCGAGGAATCCATCTACGTCTGCGGCCAGGATGTCGATGGCAGCGTGGCCCCGCTGCTGCGCCCCGCGCCGGACGGCGGCCTGCCGCACATGGACTTTGCCCACGCCTGCCAGCTGCCGCTGGTGCTGCAGTCGCGGCGCTTTTCCATCCGCCAGACCGTGGAGGCTGCTGCCGACGCACGGGACCTGCGGCTGAACATCGTCCACGAACACGATTCAGCCCGCGTCATCCGCTCGCTCTACCACTGCGGCGCGGGCTTCACCTTCACGCCCGCCTGCTCGCTGAGCGATGCGCCCGCCTGGCTGCGCGAGGAAGCCAAGGCTGCGCCCACGGCCATCCAGCACGGCTGGATCGTGGCCCAGGTCACGGCGCCCGAACTGCTGCGCCGCTACTTCCTGGCCGTGCAGGCCAACCGCAGCAGCGACCCGGCGCTGCAGGTGGGTCAGCAGGCGCTGATGGCACAGGCCCGGCAACTCATCACGGCCGGTATCTGGCAGGCACGCTGGCAGCAGGCATGACGGCATGACCGCAGGGGTCTGGGCACGGGCCATCAGCAAATACCGCAAGGGTTGATCTGGACATCAATTTTTCTGATGCGCCTGAATCACTAAACGGTATTTCCCCGCTCCAGGCCTCTTCTGGAACAGTGCATGGCACGCCGCGCAAAACGCGCGGCTTCAGCCAAGGAATGCCATGCACGAGACATCCCGGCCCACCGCAGGCCACACCCATTCCCACTCCCACTCCCTTCCCATCCCCAATGTCGGCGAACTGGTCGCGCGCAGTTGCAGGGCCCACGGCGCGCAGCCGGCCGTGACCAGCGCCGCGCGCAGCATCAGCTACGCCGAGCTGGAACAGCGCTCCAACCGGCTGGCCAATGCGTTGGCGGCGCTGGGCCTGTCCCGTGGCGACCGCGTGGGCATCTACCTGCCCAACTGCGTGGAAATCGTGGAGATCGAGATCGCCTGCTACAAGGCCGGGCTCATCAAGGCGCCCTTCAACGCACGCCTTTCGCCGCGCGAAGTGGGCGATATCGCGGCCAACAGCGATGCCGCCGTCATCGTGACCACCGCAGCGCGCGCTGAGGCCTTCAAGCCGCACCTGCAGTCTGCCGACGTGCGCCTGCTGCTGCTGGACGGCCCCGCTGGCGAAAGCTACGAGGCCCTGCTCGCCCGCGCCAGCGACCGCTTCCAGCCCGTGGCCGTGCAGGAGCACGAGGTGGCCGTGCTGCACTACACCTCAGGTTCTTCTGGCGTGCTCAAGGCCGCCATGCAGACCTTCGGCAACCGCCTGGCCCAGCTGCGCAAATTCCTGATGCGCGGCGAGGGCATGCAGGCCGGCCACGTGCTGGGCCTGGTGGGGCCGGTCACGCACGCCTCGGGAATGCAGATGGTGCCGGCGCTGTGCACGGGCGCCACCATCCACCTGTTCTCAGGCTTCGAGCCGGGCGCCTTCATGGCCGAGATGCAGGCGCGGCGCGTGACCCACACCTTCATGGTGCCCACCATGATCAACATGCTGCTGGCCGAGATCGGCGGCCGCTACCGCCCCCTGCCCGACCTGCTGCGCCTGGGCTACGGCGCAGCGCCCATGGCGCCCGCGCGCATCCTGCAGGCCATGGACGTGTTCGGCCCCATCCTGTCCCAGGGCTACGGCGCGGGCGAGACCACCTCCGGTGTCTGCGGCCTGACGGTGCAGGACCACCTGCAGGCGCGCGCATCGCGCCCCGAGCGGCTGGCTTCCTGCGGACGGCCCTTCCTGGAATCCCTGGTCGAGGTGCTGGACGACGAGGGCCGCCCGGTGCCCGAGGGCGAGATCGGCGAGATCGTGGTCAGCGGCGCCGATGTCTTTGCAGGCTATTGGCGCGCGCCCGAGCTGACAGCCGAGGTGCTCAAGAACGGCCGCTACCACACGGGCGATCTGGCCCGCATGGACGAGCAGGGCTTTGTCTACATCGTGGACCGCAAGAAAGACATGGTCATCAGCGGCGGCTTCAACGTCTATCCGTCCGAGGTGGAGTCCGTGCTCTACGAACATGCATCGGTGGCCGATGCCTGCGTGTTCGCCATCCCCGACGACAAATGGGGCGAGGCCGTGGCCGTCCACATCGTGCTCAAGCCCGGCCTGGCCGGCGACAGCGCCGCGCTGGACAGCTTCTGCGCCGAGCGCCTGGGCGGCTTCAAGCGCCCGCGCCACATCGAATTCGTGCAGCAGCTGCCCAAGAACCCCAACGGCAAGGTCATGCGCCGCGCAGTGCAGGCGCCCTACTGGGCCAACCACGCCCGCAAGGTGAACTGAAATGAACGCCAAAGACACACTCCCCGCCGCCAACGCTGCCCTGCTGGAAATGCCCTTTGAAGGCTCGGAGCGCGCAGCCGGCCTGATCGACGCGCTCAACGCCTTCATCCACGGCGAATTGGCCGACCTCGCCCGCGCGCATGGCGTGGACCATGAAAACAGCGCCTCCACCGAACTGCTGCGCCAGGTCTGGAAGCTGTCGCATGCGCGCGGCTTCTACGGCATGACCCTGCCCGAGGCCATGGGCGGCGCCGGCCTGTCCGTGCTCGACCAGGTGCTGGTCAAGGAGGCCATCTACGCCACGGGCTCGCCCTTCGCGCCCCATGTACTGGGCGAACTCAGCGGCCCGCCGCGCATAGGTGCGCTGATCCGCAAGGCCACGCCGCTGCAGATGGAGCAGTTCATCCTGCCCGTGGCGCGCGCCGAGAAATCCATCTGCTTTGCGCTGACCGAGGCGGCGGCCGGCTCGGACGCGGGCGCGCTGGAGACGCGCGCCGTGCTCGAAGGCGACCACTACCTGCTCCACGGCCGCAAGCGCTTCATCTCGGGCTCGCCGTTCGCCGACTTCGCCGTGCTCATGGCCTCGACCGCGCCCGAGGGCAGCCCGCAGCGCGAGATCAGCGCCTTCTTCGTGGACCTGCATGCACCGGGCGTGCAGGTGGTCAGCGGCTACAAGACCATGGCCGGGCAGTCCAGCACGGGGGACATCGTGCTCGACGGCTGCCGTGTGCCCGCTGCGCAGTTGATTGGCGAGCCGGGCCGGGGCCTGGCCCTGGCGCTGGGCCGCATCACCGTCAACCGCCTGCTGCACTGCCCGGCCATGCTGGGGCTGGCCCAGGTGGCGCTGCGCGATGCGCGCGACTATGCGCTGGGGCGCCAGCAATTCGGCCGCAGCATTGCCCAGTTCCAATCCATACAGCACATGCTGGCCGACATGGCCACCGAATGGATGGCCGCGCGCGCACTGATGGTGCAGACGGCCCGCGCCATCGACGCCGGCATCGATGCGCGCGCCCAGGCCTCGATGAGCAAGCTGTTCTGCTCGGAGACGGCGTTCCGCATCGCCGACCGCGCCGTGCAGATCCATGGCGGCGAAGGCATCGTCCAGGGCCGGCGCGTGGAATTCCTGTTCCGCATGCTGCGCATGTACCGCGTGCTCACGGGCACCAGCGAGATACAGCGCAACACCATCGCCAAGGAACTGCTGGAGCGGGCCGGCGCCTGAGGCTGGCCGGCATGAAAGCGAAAAGACAAGGAGACAACGCCATGCAAGACAATCCATCCCAAAGGCCGGACCGACGCCGATTCCTGCGCGCTGCGGGCGCCGCATCGCTTGCCGCAGGCCTGCCCTGGGCCACCACAGCCGCCACAGCCGCCACACACGACAGCGCCTGGCCCACGCGCCCCATCAAATGGGTGGTGCCCTACCTGGCCGGCACCAGCCCCGACACGGCCGCGCGCATCGTGGCCGAGGCGCTGTCGGCCCAGCTGGGCCAGCCCGTGGTGATAGACAACCGCGCCGGCGCAGGCGGCAACATCGGCGCACGCCAGGTGGCCAAGGCGCCGGCGGACGGCTACACCCTGCTGTACTCGGGCTCGCCCATGGCCGCCGCCATGCGCATGTACAAAAGCCCGGGCTACGACGTGTTCAAGGACTTCCGCCATGTGCTGGGCATGTCGCGCTCGGACATCCTGGTCGTCGTGCATGCCGACTCGGGCATGCGCACGCTGGACGACCTGGCCGCGCGCGCCAAGGCCAGGCCCGGCGCGCTGGACTATGCCTCGGGCGGCGTGGGCACGCCATCGCACCTGGGCGTGGAAATGCTGGCCTCCAGCATGGGCCTGCAGGTCAACCATGTGCCCTACAAGGGCGCGTCCGAGCTGGTCAATGCCGTGCTGGGCCAGCAGGTAGCGTTCGGCGCCCCGCTGTTTTCCGTGGCCTATCCCCAGGTGCTGGCGGGCAAGCTGGTGCCGCTGGCCATTGCCGGGCCGCAGCGCAACGCCAAGCTGCCCCAGGTGCAGACCCTGGCCGAGCTGGGCGTGCCCAATGTCAACCTCACGTCCTGGGGCGGCGTGTCCGTGCCGGCCGCCACGCCCGAGGCCATCGTCCAGCGGCTGCGCACGGCGCTGGAGGAAGTGCTCAGGCAGCCCAGGGTCATCGCCTTGCTGGAGCAGGAAGGCGGCAGGGTCGCCATCACCAGCGCCGACGCCTATGCCAAGGGCTTCGAGCGCGAGATCCAGTTCACCCAGTCCATGATGCAGCGCGTGGGCATACAGCCGATCTAGGGCCTGGTACCAGGGCTTTGCACCGTGGCCGGGCACGGGCATGGCGGGCGGCAATCCTGCCCTGGCGCAATCGCTGGGATAATCCTGCCCATTCATGATCAGCCTTCGCAACATTACCCTGCGCCGCGGCACCCGCGTGCTGCTGGACAGCACCTCCGTCTCCATCAACCCCGGTGAAAAAGTCGGCCTTGTCGGACGCAATGGCGCCGGCAAGTCCAGCCTGTTCGCCCTGCTCAACGGCAGCCTGGCCGAGGACGGTGGAGAGTTCTCCATCCCTTCGCAATGGCGCCTGGGCCAGGTCGCGCAGAACATGCCCGAGACCTCGGAGACGGCCACCCAGTTCGTGCTGGACGGCGACACCCGCCTGAGCGAGCTCAACGCCCAGCTCGCGGCCGCCGAGGCCAGCGAGGACGGCATGGCCATTGCCCACGCCCACGTGGACCTGGCCGATGCCGGCGCCCACGATGCCGTGCCGCGCGCCCAGGCCCTGATCCTGGGCCTGGGCTTCAAGGTCTCCGAGCTGGAGCACCCCGTCAACAGCTTCTCCGGCGGCTGGCGCATGCGCCTGCAGCTGGCGCGCGCGCTGATGTGCCCCTCCGACCTGCTGCTGCTGGACGAACCCACCAACCACTTGGACCTGGACGCCCTGGTCTGGCTGGAAGCCTGGCTCAAGCGCTACCCCGGCACTCTGGTCGTGATCAGCCATGACCGCGAATTCCTGGACGCCATCACCAACACCACGCTGCACATCGAAAACGCGCAGGTCACGCGCTATGGCGGCAACTACAGCAAGTTCGAGGAACTGCGCGCCCAGCAGATCCTGCTGCAGCAGGCCTCGTTCGAGCGCCAGCAGGACAAGATCGCCCACCTGCAGAAGTTCATCGACCGCTTCAAGGCCAAGGCCTCCAAGGCCAAGCAGGCGCAAAGCCGCGTCAAGCAGATCGAGCGCATGGAAAAGGTCGCACCCATGCTGGCCAGCGCCGATTTCACCTTCGAGTTCAAGCCGCCGGCCAACCTGCCCAACCCCATGCTGGCGATCACGGACGCCGCATTCGGCTACCTGGACGACGAAGGCCAGGCGACCACCATCCTGCGCGGCGTCAACCGCTCGGTGCTGGCGGGCCAGCGCATCGGCATCCTGGGCGCCAACGGCCAGGGCAAGTCCACCCTGGTCAAGACCATTGCGCGCGAGATGAAGGCCCTGGCCGGCACCGTGACCGAAGGCAAGGGCCTGAACATCGGCTACTTCGCCCAGCAGGAACTGGATGTGCTGCGCCCCGGCGAAAACCCCATGGAGCACATGATCCGCCTGGCACGGGACACCGGCGCCACCGGCCCGCAGGCCCGCGAGCAGGACCTGCGCAGCTACCTGGGCACGTTCAATTTCAGCGGCGACATGGTCAAGCAGGCCGTGGGCAGCATGAGCGGCGGCGAAAAGGCCCGCCTGGTGCTGGCCATGATCGTCTGGCAGCGCCCCAACCTGCTGCTGCTGGACGAGCCCACCAACCACCTGGACCTGGCCACGCGCGAGGCCCTGGCCATGGCCATCAACGACTTCGACGGCACCGTCATGCTGGTCAGCCACGACCGCGCGCTGCTGCGCTCGGTCTGCGAGGACTTCTGGCTGGTCGGCCGCGGCGTGGTCGGCCCCTTCGACGGCGATCTGGACGACTACCAGCGCTACCTGCTGGAAGAATCCCGCCGCCTGCGCGAGGAGGCCCGCAAGGCCGAACAGGCGGCTGCGGCCACCAGCAAGGCGGCAGCGCAGGTGGAGCCCGCAGCAGTTGCAGCAGCACCTGCAGTGCAGGCCCCCGTGGCTGCTGCGCTGGCCCCGGCCCCCGCTGCCCCGCCCACGCCGCCGGCCGCCAGTGCCGGAGACCAGCGCGAGCAACGGCGCCTGGCCGCCCTGGCCCGCCAGCAGATGGCCGAGAAGACCCGGCCGTTCAAGAAGGAACTGGAACAGCTGGACAAGCGCCTGCCCCAGCTGCAGGCCGAGCGCACGCGGCTCGAAGGCCTGCTGAGCCAGCCCATCTCGCCCGCCGAGATGGCCGAGACGGGCCGCAGCCTCAAGGCCTGCAACGACGAGATCGACAGCCTGGAAGAGCGCTGGCTGGAACTGAGCGAGCAGATCGAGCAACTGTCGGCCGCGATTTCCGACTGATTCCAGTCGTTCTCGAAAATCAGGCGGTCCCATGGGACCGCCTGCCACAAGCGTCGTCCCGCGTGAAGACGGCGCTCCACTTCGGCTCCGCCCAAGTGCGCCCCTGAGGCCCCGCCCTTCCCCCACTCCCCTCACGCCCCCGCAGTTCCCCGCGCCAGCGGAACGCATGGATCGTTTGATTCAGGGTTTCTCCTGAATGAAAGATTTCATTCTTAAAAAATAATGAATGAAAGAGACCATTCACTTTCATTCATTCATGGAACTCCACCCCCACCCCGCCGTACAGGAATTGCTGCGCGCCAGCGTCGATGGCTCGCCCGCCGTCGCCCGGGTCGGCCGCTGGATGGCCGCGCATCCGGTGCTGGCCGTCACGCTGAGCGCCGAAGAAGTGGCCAATGCCTGCGGCGGCTCCCTGGCCGCCGTCAACCGCTTTGCCAAACACGCCGGCTACGAAGGCTTTGCCGATTTGCGCTTGCACCTGGGCCGCCAGCTGCAGCAGGCCCTGGAGCCCGTGAACAAGCTGCGCGCGGCGCATGGGCCCGAAGCCGCCACGGCAGGCACCGCGGGCGCCGTGGGCACCATGGGCGAGCAGGCTTTCGGGCACACGCAGCGCAACCTGCAGGCTGCTGCGCAGGCCTGCGACCCCGGCCTGCTCGATCAACTGGCCCAGCGCATCTGCCGCGCACGCCGTGTGCTCTTCATGGGGTTCGGCAGCTCCCACCATGTGGCGGCCTTTGGCGCCGACGTGCTGCAACCCTATCTGCCGCAGGTGGTGGAAGTGACCTCCGCAGGCGGATCGGAACAGGCGGTACGCCGCATGACAGGGCTGACGGAGCAGGACGTGCTGATCGCCATTTCACTGCCGCGCTACTCGCGCGAAGCCGTCGCGCTGACGGCGCACGCACGCCAGCGGGGCGCCCTGACCATCGCCATCACCGACGAGTCCACGAGTCCGCTGGCCCGCGAGGCCGACTACACGCTGCTGGCGCCCGCCTCGCATCCCCTGCTGCCTTCATCGCCAATGGCGGCCATGGCCATGGTCGAGGCACTGGCCACCCAGGTCATCCGCGCCACGCCCCAGGCCGTGCGCAGTCTGGTCGAACTGTCCGAGTCGGTGCTTCCCTACCTGACTCCGGACGCCGATACCGCTTCGCCGGCGGCAAGCAAGCCGCAACCCCAGGCCCCTCATCCCGCTGGAAAGGATTCACCATGAACGCCCCTGCCCGTCTGCGCCTTGCGCTTGCATCGATGGCCGCCCTCTTCACACTCGCTGCCGCGCCGGCCCACGCTGGCAAGACGCTGGACGGCATCAAGCAGCGCGGCGCCGTGACCTGCGGCGTGCACACGGGGCGCGCAGGCTTTGCGCTCGCCGACGGCAGCGGCATCTGGTCCGGGCTGGACGTGGATCTGTGCCGTGCCGTGGCTGCAGCCACCCTGGGTGACGCCAGCAAGGTCAAGTTCATTCCCACCAGCGGCCAGACACGCATCACGGCGCTGCAGTCCGGCGAGATCGATCTGCTGGCACGCAACACCACCTGGACCTTCACGCGCGACAACGGCCTGGGCCTGATGTGGGCGGGCGTCAATTTCCACGACGGCCAGGGCTTCATGGCCAGGAAGAAGCCCGGCCTGAACAGCGTCAAGCAGCTCTCTGGCGCCACCATCTGCGTGATCAGCGGTTCCACCACGGAAAAGACCCTGTCGGAGTACTTTCGCTCCCACAAGCTCAACTACAAGGCGGTGGTGTTCGACAACCCCGAAGCCGCCCTGCAGGCCTTCAGCAGCGGACGCTGCCAGGCCTATACAGGCGACCTCGGCGCCCTGGCCGTGCTGCGCGGCAAGGAGCTGGCCAACCCCGACGACTACGTGATCCTGCCCGAAGTCATCTCCAAGGAGCCGGCCGGCCCGGCCGTGCGCCGCGGTGACGACGAATGGTTCGCCGTCGTGCGCTGGACACTCAACGCCATGATCGAGGCCGAGGAACTGGGCATCACCCAGGCCAATGCCGACGAGCTCAAGACACGCTCCGACAGCATCCAGGTCAAGCGTTTCCTGGGCCAGAGCGACGACCTGGGCAAGCAGCTGGGGCTGGACAAGGAATGGGCGCTGCGCATCGTCAAGGCCGTGGGCAACTATGGCGAGAGCTATGAGCGCAACCTGGGCGCCAGGTCGGGCCTGAACGTGCCGCGCGGCAAGAACGCGCTGTTCACCAAGGGCGGCCTGATGATGTCGCCGCCGATGAACTGACGCGCCGAGGGCACCCTGCCATGAACGCCGCGAACGCTGTGGATGCTGCGAAAGCCGTGAATGCCATCGACGCCGGGGCACGGCAGCCACCGGCCCCCACCCGGCCACGCTGGGGCCGGCTGGCCTTGCAGCTCGCCATCGGCTGGTTGCTGATATTGCTGCTGGGCTGGCTGGCGCACAACGCCAGCCGCAACATGGCCGCGCGCGGCATTGCCGGGGGCTTCGGCTTTCTGGAGCAGACGGCCGGCTTTTCCATCTCCGAAGGGCTGCTGCCCTACGAGCCCGGCGACAGCTACCTGCGTGCGGTCGCGGCCGGGGTGGCCAACACGGTTCGCGCCGCCGTGCCCGCGCTCGTGCTGGCCACCGTGCTGGGCCTGCTGCTGGGCGTGGCCGCCGTGGCAAGGCATCCGCTGCTGCGCGGCGCCGTGCGCCTCTATGTCGATGTGGCGCGAAATATCCCGTTGCTGGTGCAGGTGCTGCTGTGGTATTTCGCGCTGACTTCGCTGCTGCCCGACGTGGACCACCCTCTGGCCATCGGCCCCCTGGGCTTTCTGAGCAAGGCGGGGCTGGCCCTGCCCGGCCCGGTGTACGACAGCGCGGCGGGCTGGCACTGGAGTTCCCCGCAACCGAGCATGTTCGGCATCGACGGAGGACTGGCGCTGACGCCTGAATTCCTGGCCCTGGTGGGAGCCCTGGGCCTGTATGCCGCCGCCTATTGCGCGGAAATCGTGCGCGCCGGTCTGCAGGCCGTGCCGCGCGGGCAATGGAATGCCGCCTCGGCCCTGGGCATGCGCCGCGGCCAGCAGCTGCGCCTGGTCGTGCTGCCGCAGGCCCTGCGGGTGATCATTCCCCCCTATACCAACCTGGCGCTCAGCACCATCAAGAACTCCTCGCTGGCCGTGGCCATCGGCTACCCCGACGTGGTGATGGTCGCCAACACCGCCATGAGCCAGACCGGCCAGGCCATCGAATGCGTGACCATCATCGCGGTGGTCTACCTGGCCATCAACCTGCTGACCTCGCTGGCATTGAATGCCTTCAACCAGCGCAGTGCCTTCATCACACGCTAGCCGGGAAAGACCTGCCCATGAGTGCCGTACTCCGCGCACCGGCCCTGCCGGTGGCCCCGCCACGGGTTCCGCTGGCGCAGCGCCTGCGCGCCAGCCTGTTTCCGGATGCGCTCTCCGGGCTCATCACCGCCACGCTGCTGCTGGCCGCACTGTGGGCGGGCTGGAAGCTGCTGGCCTGGGGCCTGCTCGACGCCGAAACCGCAGCCAACCCCGACACATGCCGCGCTGCGGCCGGCGCCTGCTGGGGCGTGGTGCGCGACAAGTACCGTCTGGTGTTCCTGGGGCGCTACCCCACGGCCGAACAGTGGCGCCCCGTCGCCGCCAGCCTGCTGCTGCTGGGCAGCGTGGGGGTGGCGGCACTGCCGCGCTTCTTCGGCCGCGCCGGCATGGCAATGCTGCTGGCCGGGTTGACCGGCTTTGGCGTGCTGATGGCGGGCGGTGTGGCCGGCCTGGCACCCGTGCCCAGCGATCTGTGGGGCGGCCTGCCGCTGACCCTGTTCCTTGCCGTGATCGCGTGCCTGGCCGGTGTCCCGCTGGGCATTCTGCTGGCGCCGGGCCGGCGCTCCAGCCTGCCTTTGCTGCGCGTGCTCTGCACGTTGTTCATCGAAGCGGTGCGCGGCGTGCCTCTGATCACGCTGCTGTTCTTCGGGGCCTTCGTGCTGCCCATGCTGGTGCCCACGCAGTGGCGGGTGGACCCCATGGTCCGCATCACCGTCTGCCTGGCGGCCTTCAGCGCCGCCTATCTTGCCGAGGTGTTTCGCGGCGGGCTGCAGGCCGTGCCCCAGGGCCAGGTCATGGCGGCCCAGGCCATGGGCTTCACCAGGGTGCAGGTGCTGCGCCACGTGGTCCTGCCGCAGGCACTGCGCGTGACCATCGCGCCCACGGTGAGCAACTTCATCGGCGCGGTGAAGGACACCTCCCTGGTGGCGATCGTGAACATCTACGACATCACCGGCTCCCTGAAGATGGCCATGAGCGACCCCCACTGGATTGCGTACTTCGTGGAGATGTACATGGTGGTCTGTGCCGTCTACCTGCTCATCGGCCTGGGCATCGCCCGCTATGGCCGCTTCCTGGAATCGCGCTACGCACTCCAATGAACATGCCCCAGAACTCCCGAAAATTTTCCATTGCCGTGCACGGCGGCGCAGGCACCGTCATCCAGGGCCAGGCCGACGAGGCCCCCTACCACGCCGCTCTGGCCCAGGCGCTGGAGGCGGGCGCCGCCCTGCTGCGGCGCGGCGCCAGCGCGCTGGACGCCGTCCAGGCCGCGTGCCAGTCCCTGGAAGACTGCCCGCTGTTCAATGCCGGGCGCGGCTCCGTCTACACGCGCGACGCGCGCCACGAGATGGACGCTGGCCTGATGGACGGCAGCAACCTGCGGGCAGGCGCAGTCGCTTCCGTCAGCCAGGTGCGCAATCCGATTGCGCTGGCACGGCATGTTCTTGACGACGGCCAGTGCGTGCTCCTGGTCGGCGAAGGGGCGCAGCGGTTTGCCGATGAACGCGGGCTGGCGCGCATGGATGCAGGCTACTTCGACTCTGCCGAGCGCCTGGCACAGCTGCGCCGGGTGCAGGCGCAATCCGGCCAGACCGCGCTGCTGGACCACGACGCCAGCGGACTGGCGGCGCACCCTGCTCCGCTGAACGAGAACGGCAAGATGGGCACGGTCGGCGCCGTGGCGCGCGATGTGCATGGCAACCTGGCCGCCGCGGCATCCACCGGCGGGCTGACCAACAAGCGCCCCGGGCGCGTGGGCGACACGCCCGTGGTGGGCGCAGGTTTCTACGCCGACAGCACCACCTGCGCCGTGGCGGCCACCGGAACCGGCGAGCATTTCCTGCGCGCAGCCATCGCGCACGACATCCATGCGCGCATGCGCTACCTGGGGCAAAGCCTGGAACTCGCAGCCGACGCTGCAGTGCGGGGCACGCTGACACACATCGGTGGCCAGGGCGGCGTGGTGGCCGTGGACAGCCAGGGACGCGTGCACTGCCCCTTCAACAGCGCCGGCATGTACCGCGGCTACATCGTGGACGACGCGCCTGCCGTGACCCTGATTTTTGCCTGATGGACGTTTTCGCCCCGGGTTGACCTGTGCCCACGCATTGCGGGCAACGAGGCGTAACAGCATCGGCATTGGCCCGCCACGCCAGTAAGCCTCTGTCAGGAAACGGATTTTTTCTCACCGCGCCAGAAATCTGTCTCCAAACTGACAGATCAGCACCTCCAGGCTTGCAATTGCTTGCGTCCTGGGGCAATCCCTGAGTCAACCTGCAGCCACTTGCCCGCGTTGAACACGCAACAAAGGAGTGATTGCACATGACCGACATCTTTTCCCACACCGCCCTGCAGACCCGCTTTGCAGCCGCTGCGCTGGCCCAAGCTGTCTGGCCATGGGATGACCGTGACCGCAAGCGCGGCCCCCGCAACGCCTGAAAACCGGGTCACAAAAAAGTTTCGACTTCCTTCGAAAATTTTTTAAAAACCTGTCAACCAGCTGAATCTGGCCCGCGTTAAGAAAGCAATACAGGAGAAAGTTTCCATGCAAACGACTGCCATCATGTCCATCTGGCCCGAAGACGAACGCGATCGCAAGCGCTGAGGCGCTGGCTGGCGCACACGGTGCCCCAGTCTCTGACACCACCGGTCTGACGGCCTTCCGTGCAGACCCCCTCTTCCACAGAACCCGCTTCAGCGGGTTTTGTCATTTCTGAGACATTTGCAGCGGTGCTGCCCAACAAAAAAGGAGCCCGGAGGCTCCTTTGCAGCGCGAACCCTTGCAGGTTCAATGCATGTGCAGGCCACCGTTGACCGAAAAATCGGCACCGGTGGAATAGCCGCCTTCCTCCGAGGCCAGCCAGGCGATGATCGATGCGATCTCGCTGGGCTCGCCCAGGCGCTTGACGGGGATGGTGCCCACGATCTTCTCCAACACGTCGGGACGGATGGCCTTGACCATGTCGGTGCCGATGTAGCCGGGGCTCACGGTGTTCACGGTCACGCCCTTGGTGGCCATCTCCTGCGCCAGCGCCATGGTGAAGCCGTGCATGCCCGCCTTGGCGGCCGAGTAATTGGTCTGCCCGGCCTGGCCCTTGGCACCATTGACCGAGCTGATGTTGATGATGCGGCCCCAGCCCTTTTCCACCATGTCGCCCACGACCTGCTTGGTCACGTTGAACATGGAGTTGAGGTTGGTCTCGATGACGGCCTGCCAGTCCTCCGGCGTCATCTTGATGAACATGCGGTCACGCGTGATGCCGGCATTGTTGACCAGCACATCGATGCTGCCGTGCTCGGCCTTGGTCTTGCTGAAGGCCTCGACGGTGGAAGCCCAGTCGCCCACATTGCCGACCGATGCATGGAAGTTGTATCCCAGCGCCTTTTGCTCGTCCAGCCACTTCTGGAAGTCGCGCGACGGACCGCAACCTGCGATGACCTTGAAGCCTTCCTTGTGCAGACGCTGGCAGATAGCCGTTCCGATGCCTCCCATTCCCCCTGTGACATACGCTACTTTTTGAGCCATTCTTCTCTCCTGTCAATCAATGGTTGCTTCAGATCAATCTATCCACGACAACCGGGGCATTGACTCCGGTTATCACCAAGGGTGCCTGAACCTCTGGGTCCGGCACCCCCGTATGGCTAGTATGCAGCGCGTGCGCTGCGCCTCTCTTCGGGCAGGCCCTAGGCAGGCCTAGGATCTACCCTGAAAGCTTGCTAACGTTTTCCCGGAGCCTTTCAGACGCGCTCCACCGCCATGGCCACGCCCATGCCGCCGCCGATGCACAGGCCGGCCAGGCCCTTCTTGGCGCCGCTGCGCTGCATCTCGTGCAGCAGGGTCACCAGGATGCGGGCGCCCGACGCGCCGATGGGGTGGCCGATGGCAATGGCGCCGCCGTTGACGTTGACCTTGGCCGGGTCGATGCCCAGCTCCTGGTTCACCGCACAGGCCTGGGCCGCGAAGGCTTCGTTCAGCTCGAACAGGTCCACGTCCTGCGCGGTCCAGCCCGCACGCTCCAGCGCCTTGCGCGAGGCGAACACCGGGCCCAGGCCCATGGTGGCGGGGTCCAGGCCGCTGGTGGCGTAGGAGACGATGCGTGCCAGCGGCTTCAGGCCCAGGGCCTTGGCCTTGGAGGCGCTCATCACCACCACGGCGGCCGCGCCATCGTTCAGGCCCGAGGCGTTGCCGGCCGTCACCGAGCCGGCCTTGTCGAAGGCCGGGCGCAGGCCTGCCAGGGCGTCGGCATTGGTCTTGCGGTTGATGTACTCATCGGCCGCGAACACCACGGGATCGCCCTTGCGCTGGGGAATGCTGACGGGAACGATTTCGTCCACGAACTTGCCTGCGTCCTGTGCGGCCGTGGCCTTTTGCTGGCTGGCCAGGGCCAGGGCATCCTGCTGCTCGCGGCTGACGCTCTTTTCCTTGGCCACGTTCTCGGCCGTGATGCCCATGTGGTACTGGTTGTAGACGTCCCACAGGCCGTCCACGATCATGGTGTCGGCCATCTTCCAGTCACCCATGCGCTGGCCGTCGCGCGAGCCCGGCAGCACGTGGGGCGACAGGCTCATGTTCTCCTGGCCGCCGGCCACGACGATCTCGCTGTCGCCCGTGGCCACGGCCTGGGCTGCCAGCATCACGGCCTTCAGGCCCGAGCCGCAGACGGCGTTGATGGTGAGGGCCGGGGTTTCCTTGGCGACGCCGGCCTTCATCATGGCCTGGCGTGCGGGGTTCTGGCCTGCGCCAGCGGCCAGCACCTGGCCCATGATGACTTCACCGACCTGGTCGGTGCCGACCTTGGCGCGGTTCAGTGCCTCGCGGATCACGATGGAGCCCAGTTCGGTGGCGGGGATCTTGGCAAGGGTGCCGCCAAACTTGCCAACGGCAGTACGGACAGCGGAAACGATGACGATGTCTTCCATGATGACGGACCTTTCTTTGGACTCTTGAAGGGATGCCCGGGCACACATTGCCGCAGTCGCGGCAGCGGCACCCTGCATTCAAGCCACAGCGTTATTGCACTGCAGCATCGAAACGATTGTGCCTCAGGCCTTGACCAGTACGTAGCGGCCCGGGGCCGGCTCGATGGCCGTGTATTCCCTGCCTTTGCCGTACTGCTTGGGCGCTGCGACCAGCTTGCCGCCGTGCTCGGCCAGCCAGGGGCTCCAGTCGGCCCACCAGCTGCCCGGGTACTCGTCGGCGCCGGCCTGCCATTCCTTGAGCGTGGGCGGCAACTGGCCGTCTTCGCGCATCCAGTAGCTGCGCTTTTTCTTGGCCGGCGGATTGATCACGCCTGCGATGTGGCCCGATGCGCCCATCACAAAACGCTTGTCGCCGCCCAGCACCTGGGTGGACGCATAGGAGCCCCCCACGGGCACGATGTGGTCCTCGCGCGAGCCATAGATATAGGCCGGCAGGCGCAGCTGGTGCATGTCGATGCGCTCGCCGCAGACGGTCAGCGCGCCGGGCTGGGCCAGCTTGTTTTCCAGGTAGAGGTTGCGCAGATACCAGGCGTAGTACGGGCCGGGCAGGTTGGTGGAGTCGCTGTTCCAGTACAGCAGGTCGAACGGCGGGGGCGTCTCGCCCTTGAGGTAGTTGCCCACCACGTAGTTCCAGACCAGGTCGTTGGGCCGCAGAAAGCTGAAGGTGGACGCCAGGTCCTGGCCCTTCATGAGACCGCCCTCGCCCATCTGCATCTCACGGAAGCGCACCACGGATTCGTCGATGAAGACATCGAGGATGCCGGTGTCGCTGAAGTCGATGAAGGTGGTCAGCAGCGTGACGCTGGCCACGGGAAACGGCACGCCGGCCGGCGCCGTGGCGCGGGCTGTGGATGTGCGGGCGGCGCTGCGGCTGCCAGCCGCGCGTTTGGCCGCAGGCGCCTTGGCCGCCGGAGCGGCAGTTGCGCCATGCTCGCGGTCATGGCGCGCCTGCAGCACGGCCAGCGCGGTGGACAGCATGGTGCCGCCCACGCAAAAGCCCAGCACATTGATCTGCTCGGCTCCTGCGATCTCGCGCGCCACGCGGATGCCGGTGAGCACGCCGTCCTCGATGTAGTTGTCCCAGGTCTTGCGCGCCAGGCTTTCGTCGGGGTTGCGCCAGCTCATCACGAAGGTGCGATGGCCCTGGCTGACGGCGTAGCGGATCAGCGAGTTGTCGGGCTGCAGGTCCAGGATGTAGAACTTGTTGATGCAGGGCGGCACCATGAGGAAGGGCCGTTCGTGCACCTTGTCCGTCAGCGGCTTGTATTCGATGAGCTGGAACAGCTCGTTCTCGAACACCACGGCGCCTTCGGTGGTGGCGACGTTCTTGCCCACGGTGAACAGGCTTTCGTCGGTCATGGACACATGGCCCTGGCGCATGTCGGCCAGCAGGTTGGCCACGCCCTGGGCCAGGCTCTCGCCCTGGGTTTCGATGGCTTTCTTCTGGGCCTCGGCATTGAGTGCCAGGAAGTTGCTGGGCGCCATGGCCGCCAGCCATTGCTCGATGGCGAAGCGCACGCGGTTGCGCGTCTTGTCATCGGCCTGCACGGCATCGGCCAGGCCCATGAGCATGCGGCTGTTGAGCAGATAGGTCGCAGCCGTGGCCGCCGTCAGCGGATTGCCGGCCCACGATTCGGTATTGAAGCGCTTGTCCTTGGCCAGCAGCGCCTGGGCGCCGCCCTGTTCGGCCATGGCCTTGGCACCATCCAGGTACTGGCGCTGCAGCTCCAGCAGCTTTTCGGGGTCCAGCGACAGCGCGTTCTCGGGCAGGGCGCCGGGTTCGGGGACGGCCGCTTTCCAGGCCTGGGCCATGTCCGGCATGCCTGGCATGCCCTGGGTTCCCGGAAGGCCTGGTTGCCCCAGCTGCTGCAGTGTCTGCAGCGTGCGGCTCCATTGCTCGTTCCAGAATTGCTGGACGGATTGGCCTGACAGGCCAGCGAGTGGGTCAAAATTCATGCTGCATCCTTGTTCGTGGATGCCATGCAATAGCCTGGGGCTTGCGGGGCATCCGTTTTGATTGTGACCCAGGCGAGCCCCGCCTTGCCCGGCACAGACCTCCACGAAAACCCGTGCCCCGCTCGATTTTTTGGTTCGACCATGTATCTCGTTGTTATCGCTTGGCTGTATGTCACTCTGATGATGGCAGTGGCCGAGGCCGCCAGCCCCACGGGCAGCATACTCGGCGCCGTGATCACGTTCGCACTCTATGGACTGCTGCCGCTGTCCATCGTGATCTACATCATGGGCACGCCCGCGCGCAAGCGAAAACGCCATGCACGCGAATTGGCCGAGCGCGAGGCCTGGCTGGCGCAGCAGCAGGCCTCGCAGAGCGGCCCCGTGACGCAGGCGCGCTCAGTCCTTCCAGATGCAGGCGGCGAACCGCCCGCTGCTGCCCAGGCGGGCAGCGTCGCGCCGGTGCGAAAAGAACCGTGAGCCGTTGAGCACCGTGCACCATGCGTCCCCGCCGTCATTGCCGTAGATGGCGGTGATGCCCAGCGCCGCCAGGCGCTGGCGCGCAAGCCCGGCCAGGTTGGCCAGGTACTTGGGTGCGCCCCCGCCCTCTTGCGGCACGGCGGTGAAATGCGCCCCGGCCGCCGCGTCATGCGCGATGAACGCCGCGCGCACCTCGGCACCCACTTCGAAGGAGCGCGGACCGATGCAGGGTCCGAGCCAGGCCAGGGTCTGCTGCGCCGCTTGCCCGGGCGGCGTCTGGATCTGGCCGGCAAAGCGCTCGAACAGCGTCTCCAGCACCCCGCCCGCCAGCCCGCGCCAGCCCGCATGGGCCGCGCCCACCACGGCACCACTGCGATGGGCCAGCAGCACGGGCAGGCAGTCTGCCACCATGATGGTGCAGACCACGCCCGAGGCGCTGGTCACGCAGGCATCGAAGGCCTGGCCCTGCGCGCTGCCTGCATCCAGGGCCACGACATCCACGCCATGCACCTGCTGCAGGAACACTGCGCAGGCGCCGGGCGTATGGGCACGCACGATCTCCTGCAGCCGCTGGCGGTTGGTGCGCACGGCCTGCGGGTCATCGCCCACATGGTCGCCCAGGTTCAGGCTGCCCCAGGGCGCCGTGCTGACGCCGCCTTCGCGCGAGGTGCACAGCGCGTGCACGCCGGGCGGCGCGGGCCACTCGGGCACCAGCCAGGACGCGGGAATGGTGCCGGGGAGGTTGCCGGGGATGGAGTCAGGCAGGGCCGCGCTCATTCCGCGTCGGGGCAGGCCGAGGGATGGGCCTTTTGGAAGGCCGGCAGCGCCTCGCAGCGATCGACGATGGCCGCCAGGCGTGGCAGGCCGTCCAGGCTCACGTTGAAGCGGCGGCCGTTGAAGATCTGCGGCACCAGGCAGCAGTCGGCCAGCGTGGGCGTGTCGCCCCAGCAAAACAGCGAAGGCGCCAGGCCTGCGGCCTCGCGCTCGGCGGCCAGCAGGTCCAGCTGGCGTTCGAAGGCTTCCAGGCCGGAGCGCACCCAATGCACGTACCAGCCGCTCTTGGCCTCGTCGGAGACGCCCAGGTTGCGCACCAGGTACTTGAGCACGCGCAGGTTGTTGAGCGGATGGATCTCGCAGGCCACCATCTGGGCCAGCGCGCGCACATGGGCACGGCCCAGGGCGTCGCGCGGCAGCAGCGGTATTTCGGCATGGGTCTCATCGAGATATTCGATGATGGCCATGGACTGGGTCAGCCAGTGGCCGTCCTCGGTTTCCAGCGCCGGCACCAGCGCATCGCCGACATGCTGGGCATAGGCCGGCGCCCTGTGGTCGCCGCGCAGCAGGTGCACGGGTACGGATTCATAGTCCAGGCCCTTGATCTGCAGCGCAATGCGCACGCGGTAGGAGGCCGACGAGCGGAAGTAGGTGTGGAGCTTCATAGACCGCAAAGCATACCGTGCGGCCCGGGGTCTGTTCCGGCTCATCCGGCCATCGCGTTGCCCCGCTGCGGGGCCACAGGCATGGCACACTTGCGACGGCGCCCACGAGACAAGGCGCCAGAGGAACACCGACATGAGCTACGTTTTCAACCCGCCCGCCGTGGCCAGCGTACCCGTCCTGGGCCGCCCCGAGCGTTTTCCCGTGCACCGCATCTACTGCGTGGGCCGCAACTACGAAGAGCACGCCAAGGAGATGGGCTTCACCGGCCGCGAGCCGCCCTTCTTCTTCCTCAAGCCTGCCGACGCCATCGTGCCCGTCGAGGCCGGCACCACGGGCACCATGCCCTACCCCACGCTGACCTCCAACCTGCACCACGAGATCGAGCTCGTCGTGGCCATCGGCAAGGCGGGCAAGAACATCCTGGCCGCCGACGCGCTGGACTACATCTGGGGCTACGCCGTGGGCCTGGACATGACGCGCCGCGACCTTCAGAACGACATGAAGAAACAGGGCCGCCCCTGGTGCATCGGCAAGGCCTTCGAACATGCCGCGCCCATCGGCCCCATCACCCCGGCAGCCGAGGCCGGCGACATCGCCAAGGCCACGATCTCGCTGCAGGTCAATGGCACCGACCGCCAGCGCAGCGACATCGGCAAGCTGATCTGGAACATTGCCGAGACCATCGAGCACCTGTCGGCCGCCTGGGAACTGCAGCCCGGCGACCTGATCATGACGGGCACGCCCGAAGGCGTGGCCGCCGTGGTGCGCGGTGACGTGCTGGAAGGCCGCATCGATGGCCTGAGCCCCTTGAGCGTCAAGATCGCCTGAGATCCGTCTGCCTGGCGACAGGCCGGCAAGGCAGCGGGGAGCGCGCTCCCCGGCCTGCCGGCCTTCGTTTTTCTGAACCCACAGTCCGCCGCACGGAAAGCCTTCCTGCCTTCCGTCTGGCGGCGCTTTCACTTCCATGGTGTCGGCATGATTTTTCGCAGCCCCATCAAGTTCTGCCGAGCCTGCGGCACGGCCGTGGTCTACCGCATTCCCGACGATGGCGACACGCGCGAACGCGCCGTGTGCCCGCACTGCCACACCATCCACTACGAGAATCCACTGAACGTGGTCGGCACCATCCCCGTCACCGATGACGGCCGCGTGCTGCTGTGCAAGCGCAACATCGAGCCGCGCCGGGGCCTGTGGACCCTGCCTGCCGGCTTC
This sequence comes from Delftia sp. K82, assembly GCF_002193035.1. Taxonomy (NCBI): domain Bacteria; kingdom Pseudomonadati; phylum Pseudomonadota; class Betaproteobacteria; order Burkholderiales; family Comamonadaceae; genus Delftia; species Delftia sp. K82. Next base: position 2,451,474 of record NZ_MYFL01000001.1, read on the forward strand.
ATGGAACTGGCCGAGACCACAGCGCGCGGCGCCCAGCGCGAGACCGATGAGGAAGCCGGTGCCGACATCGAGATGGGGCCGCTGTTTTCCATCGTTGACGTGCCCAAGGTCAGCCAGGTCCACCTGTTCTACCGCGCTCGCCTGCGCAGCGAGCAGTTCTATCCAGGCCCGGAGACCATGGAGGCCCGCCTCTTTGCCGAGGCCGAGATTCCCTGGGAGGAACTGGCCTTTCGCACCGTGCGCGTGACGCTGGAGCGCTACTTCGAGGACCGTGCAGCGGGCCTGCTTGACGCGCACCGCGTGCACTCCATCGACCTGAGCCTGTAGGCGCATTCACCGCCGCCCGGCACCACCGTGCTGCACGGCAGTGCCGGACGCACCCCGGTGACGCCAGGCCATGCCCCGGCGTGGCGCCGATGGGGCTGCGGGTGGGGCTGTGGATGGGGGGCTGTCATCTCTGTGTCACCTTGCAGACACATTTAGTCACAAGCTGGCCTCCTTCTTGCTCGTTGCATCAGGCTTTTCCCTGATCGGGGAAAGCGGGTTTCACCCAGCCTGAACCTGACTGCGGAGCGCTCCATGGCCACATCCCTGCCAACCGACCTGATTCTTCCCCACCTGAGGGAACTCAACCGCAACGCCGCCGACCTGCGCGAAATACGGCTCATGTGGCGGCTCATCGAAGCCTCGGCCCGCATGCAGGCCTCGCAGCAGGGGCAGGCCCTGGTGTCCATGCTCACCGACACGCGCCAGGGACTGGAGCAGCTGGAGCAAGGCCTGCTGCAGTCGCAGCTGGCGCAGTCCGCGCAGGAGGCCATGGCCCAGCTGGGCATGCAGTCCGCCCATGCCATCGATCTGCTGGTGCGAAGCCTGTACGAGCGCACGGCCGATGTCGGCTTTCTCGCCGCCGATACCGTGCTGTGCGAGGCCATGGCCCGGCTTGACGATGGCGATGGCGATGACTGCGGCCTGCCCGACATGGCGGCCGGCGGTCTGCGCGCATGGCAGGCACCGCTGCAGGCGCACTTGCAGGCGCACCTGCAGAGCTACCGAGCCAAGTACACGGTGTATGACGACATCCTGCTGCTGGACACGCAGGGCCAGGTCTGCGCACGTGCCCAGGCGCAGGCAGGCCGCAAGCCGCCACCGCCCTGTGCCGAGGCCTGGTTCCAGCAGTCCCTGCAGCAGGCCGGCCATGTCAGCCATTTCGGCGCCAGCTGCGTGCTGCCGGGCGCTGACCGCCTGATCTACGCGCAGCGCCTGCTGCACCCACGCACCATGGCGGTGCTCGGCGTGCTGTGCCTGAGCTTCGACTTCGCCGCCGAGATGCAGGCCATCTTTGCCTCGGGCGGGCCGCGTGCCCAGGTGGGACTGCTGCTGGACGAGGGCGGACTGGTCATCGCCAGCAGCGACGCCCACTGGATAGCCCCCGGCAGCCGCGTGCCCATGCACCATGGTGATGCCGTGCAGCCGCTGATCCATGCAGGCCGCACCTACCTGGTGCGCACGGCGCGCGCCCTGCCCTACCAGGGCTACGCGGGGCCGCAGGGCTGGCAGACCCAGGTGATGGCACCTCTGGACCTGGCCTTCGCCGCGCAGCAAAGACCGCAGGTCCTGCAGGCGCTGGAGCCGGCCATTGCCGAGGGGCTGATGGCCCAGGCGCGTGGCTTTTGCCCGCCGCTGCACGCCATGGCCCGCGCGGCCGACGACATACGCCGCGTGGTCTGGAACGGCCAGGTGCTGGCTGCCAGCCAGGCGCCGGAGTCCCCCGTGCAGGGCACGGCCCACCCGGACCCGCTGCAGGCGGTGCTGGAGCAGATGGGCGAGACCGGCGACCTGACCCATGCCGTGTTCACACGCGCCATTCACGGCCTGCACGAGACCGCGCTGTCCACCCGGCTGCAGGAGCACAGCACGCTGAACCGGCTGCTGATGGACCTGCTGGAGCGCAATCTCTATGAACGTGCCAACGACTGCCGCTGGTGGGCCCTGACGCCCGGCCTGCAAAAGGTGCTGGAGGACAACAGCGGCTGCCTGGCCCTGTCGGTACAGGCCCACGACAGCGCGCAGCGGCTGCTGGAGCAGCTCAATGCGCTGTACACCGTCTATGCGCGCATTGCGCTGTACGACGCCCAGGGCCTGGTGCTGGCCTGCAGCCATGAGAACGAGGTCGGCCTGCCCCTGGCTCCCGGCACGCGCGTGCAGGCATCGGCCCTGCAGGCCACCGTGCTGCTGCGCGATGCCCAGGCCTACCACGTGCAGGAGATGGACGATGGAGGCCTGCCCGTCCATGTCTACCATGCCGCGCTGCGCGCGCCATCGCCTGGGAGTGAACAGGCGCACGGACATGCACACGGCGGCGATCAGGGCCCCGTCATCGGCGGCATCGCCCTGCTGTTCCACACGCGGCGGGAGCTGCAGGCCATGCTGCAGGCCGCAGCGCCAGAGCAGGCAGCAACGGCAGAGCAGGCCGCAGCCACCGATCCCGAAGACAGCGGCCTGCCGCGCCTGCCGATGGAAGCCTTCTACGTGGCGCGTGACGGGCGCATCGTCGCTGCCAGCCATGGCGGGCGCCCGCTGGGCAGTTGCATCGCAGGCGTGGCCGGCCTGGCATCGCTGGCCGATGGCGAGGTGCGCAGCAGCATCGAGGAGATCGAAGGCCACTACTGCATCGTCGGCATGGCCGCCGGGCGCGGCTACCGCGAGTTCCGGCTGGACCAGGGCGCGGCACGCGATGCAAAAGAAAGCGCAACGGACGACACACTGGCCGGCCTCGTCAGCCTGAGCCTGCAGCGGCTGGGCCCCGTGCATGCCGATGCGCGCAACCGCGCGCTGCGCCTGGCGTCGGCCACCCGCCTGGATGGTGCCCGGCCCGCCACGCACGGGCACGGGCGCGCCGCGCATGGCAGCGGCGACGCGCCTGTGGAACTGGCCAGCTTCTACGTGGGCGCCAGCCTGCTGGCCCTGCGCGCGGGCGATGTCTGCGAGGCCCTGCCCGCCAGCGCCATCTCGCCCGTGGCGGCAGGAAGGCTGCCGTTTTGCGTGGGCGCGCTGGCACGGCGCAGCCAGGGCAGCGTCAGCGGCTATGTCTGGGTGTTCGACCTGGCCGCGCTGCTGCAGGGCCAGCCCGGCGTGGTCACCGAGCAGTCACAGGTCATCGTGGTCCAGCATGGCGGCCTGCGCGTGGGCCTGCTGGTCAGCGCGCTGCAGGGCGTGCACCGGCTGCCAGCCAGCGCGCTGGTGGATTCGCCCATGCTGAACGCGGCCGACACCGCGACGGCCCTGGTGCGCAAGCTGGTGCATGCCGATTCGGGCCTGCCGCTGATCCAGTGCCTGGACCCCGCCGCGCTGATGCGCAGGCTGCAGCCTTCGCGCGTTGCCGCGGCCAATGCCGACCGCAATGCGGTCAGCGTGGAAAGAGAGGCGGCGTAGCCCGGGCGTGTCGGGCCTATGGACATGTCGGGCGCGCCGGGCCTGTCGGGTGTGCCGCGCCTGTAACGCCTCAAAGGCCCCAGTGGCGCAGGCCCGGCAACGCGGCCTGCGCTGCCTCGTAGCCTTCGTCGATGGCCTCGCGGGCGCGGTGGAAGTCCAGCAGGCCCAGGTGGGACAGGCGCGGCGCGATCACCAGCTCGGGCGGGTCGCCCGCCATGCGGCTGCGCGTGATGCGCATCTGCATGATGTTGACGCTGGTCATCACCACGTCCAGCAGCGAGGGCGGCCGGGGCGGGGGCTCGGTCTCGCGGCCTGCCTCGTCGCGGTGGTGTCCGGGCATCCACCCCATCACGCCGCGCTGCAGCCTGCGCACCCAGGCCGTGCCGGCCACGGCGCTGGCCTGGCCGGCCAGGTCCTCGGGCGCCACGCCCTGCTCCACAGCGGGCGGGGCTTCCTCCAGCGGCGGGGCGGCAGCCATGGCGGCGGAGGGAACCAGCGGCCGCATGTGGCGCCGCATGATGTCGGCATTGAGATCGACCGCGATCACGATGTCCGCGCCCATGGCGCGCGCCAGCGAGGCGGGCACGGGGTTGACGATGCCCCCATCGACCAGCAGCCGCCCCTCGCGCTGCACGGGCGTGAACAGGCCGGGCAGCGCGATGGAGGCACGCACGGCATCGGCGATGGAGCCCTTGCGCAGCCAGACCTCGGCGCCCGAATGCAGGTCGGTGGCCACGGCGCCGAAGGGAATCTTCAGGTCCTCGATGGCCGAGTCCACGAAGTGCTCGCGCCAGAACGCGATCAGCTTCTCGCCCTTGAGCATGCCGCCCGTGATGTTGAAGTCCATGAAACCGAACACCTTGCGCATGCCCAGGCCCAGCACCCATTCCTCGAAGCGCTGCATCTCGCCAGCCGCATAGGAGGCACCGACCAGGGCGCCGATGGACGAGCCGCAGATGATGTCGGGCCTCAGGCCCGCATCCTCCAGTGCGCGCAGCACGCCGAAATGCGCCCAGCCGCGCGCCGAACCGCTGCCCAGCGCCAGGCCGACCACGGGTTTGCGCGGACTCAGCGCCATCAGTGGTCCCCGCCTGCCAGCAGCGCCAGCATGCCGGCCTCGTCCAGCACGGTCACACCCAGTTCCTCGGCCTTGGCCAGCTTGCTGCCGGCCTCGGCACCGGCCACCACATAGCTGGTCTTCTTGCTGACCGAGCCGGAGACCTTGGCGCCCGCGGCCTCCAGCATCTCCTTGGCCTGGTCGCGGCCCAGCGTGGGCAGCGTGCCGGTGAGCACCACGGTCATGCCGGCCAGCGGCTGGGCGGTCTGCTCGCGCGCCGCGCCCTCTTCCCAGTGCACTCCGCAGGCACGCAGTTGCTCGACCACCTCGCGGTTGTGGGGCTGGGCGAAGAAGGTGTGGATGCTCTCGGCCACGATGGGCCCCACGTCGCGCACCTGCAGCAGTTGCTCGACGCTGGCGTCCATGATGGCGTCCAGCTGGCCGAAGTGGCGGGCCAGGTCCTTGGCCGTGGACTCGCCGACCTGGCGGATGCCCAGGCCGAAGAGGAACCGCGCCAGCGTGGTCTTCTTGGATTTTTCCAGCGCATCCAGCACGTTCTGGGCCGACTTCTCGGCCATGCGGTCCAGCGATGCAAGGGCCACCAGGCCCAGGCGGTAGAGATCGGGCAGCGTGCGCACCACGTGGCCGTCCACCAACTGGTCCACGAGCTTGTCGCCCAGGCCCTCGATGTCCATGGCGCGCCGCGCGGCAAAGTGCAGGATGGCCTCCTTGCGCTGCGCCGGGCAGAACAGGCCGCCCGTGCAGCGGTGGTTGGCCTCGCCCTTGGGCCGCGCCACAGCGCTGCCGCAGATGGGGCATGCAGCGGGCATGCGGAAGTTGGGCACATAGGTCGGCCGGTCGCCGGGCACGCGGCCCACGACCTCGGGGATCACGTCACCGGCGCGGCGCACGACCACGGTGTCGCCCGTGCGCACGCGCTTCTTGCGGATCTCGAACAGGTTGTGCAGCGTGGCATTGGTGACGATGACGCCGCCCACCGCCACGGGGGCCAGGCGCGCCACGGGCGTGAGCTTGCCCGTGCGGCCGACCTGTATGTCGATGCCTTCCATGCGCGTGGGCATTTCCTCGGCCGGGTACTTGTGGGCCACGGCCCAGCGCGGCTCGCGCGAGACAAAGCCCAGCTGGCGCTGCTGGACCAGGCTGTTGACCTTGTAGACCACGCCGTCGATCTCGTAGGGCAGCGTGGCGCGCTCGGCGCCCATGCGCTGGTGGAAGGCCACCAGCTCTGCCGCGCCCTTGGCGATGCAGACCTGGGGCGCCACCGGAAAGCCCCAGTCGCGCAGCGTCTGCAGCATGGCGTAGTGGGTGACGAAGTCGGGGCCGCCCTGCGCGGCCGGCGTGATCTCGCCCAGGCCATAGGCGAAGAAGGACAGCGGGCGCTGCGCCGCAATGCCCGAGTCCAGCTGGCGCACCGAGCCTGCCGCCGCATTGCGCGGATTGGCAAAGCTCTTGCCGCCGGCGGCCTGCTGGCGCTCGTTGAGCTTGACGAAGTCGGCGCGGCCCATGTAGACCTCGCCGCGCACCTCGACCACGGGCGGCACGCCCTTGCCTTCGGGCAGTGACAGCGGAATCTTGCGGATGGTGCGGATGTTGTGGGTGACGTCCTCGCCCACCTCGCCGTCGCCGCGCGTGGTGGCCTGCACCAGGCGGCCGTTCTCGTAGCGCAGGTTCATGGCCAGGCCATCGAACTTGGGCTCGGCCACATACTCCACGGGCGGCGCGCCTTCGGCCAGTTCCAGCTCCTTGCGGATGCGTGCGTCGAAGGCCTCGGCACCCGTGGCCTCGTTGTCGGTCTCGGTGCGGATGCTGAGCATGGGCACGGCATGGCGCACGGGCATCAGGCCGTCGAGCACGGCGCCGATCACGCGCTGCGTGGGCGAGTCCGGCGTGACCAGTTCGGGGTAGGCACCTTCCAGCGCCTGCAGTTGCTGGAAGACGCGGTCGTACTCGCCATCGGGCACGGTGGGCGTGTCCAGCACGTAGTACTCATGCGCCCATTGGTTGAGCTGGGCGCGCAGAGCCTGCACTTTGGCCAGCACCTTGTCGGGGGCGGCCCCGGACTCCGGCGCCGCGGGGGCTGCGCCGGAGAAAAGATCCAGATTGTCGTTCATGGGGTTGAGGCCAGGAGCCTGTTGTGCACCAGGGGCACCGCGCCGCGTCAGCTGAACAGTCGCCGCGCCAGCATGGAGCCCGCCGACAGCTCGCGGCTGTCGAGCTTGTCATAGAGATGTTCCAGGTCGTGCTGGATGGGGTCCAGCGCCATGGCCGGCAGCAGGTAGCCGTTCTGGTCGCAGAGCACGCCGTCCATGGTCTGGCACAGGCGCTCGGCCACCTGGCGCAACTGCACGAAGGCCTGCTCGCCGCGCGGCACCTGGGGCACGTCCAGGCTCAGCAGGAACTCGCGCACCACCGAGGTGTCCAGGTCGTCGGCCATGGCCGCCTGCGGGTCGTAGTTGAGCACCAGCACCGGCGGCATGCCGGGCGTGGGCGAAGGCAGGGCCATGCGCCCGGGCATGGAGCCCGGCAGAAAGCCCTGGCGCGATGCGTTCTGCTGCACGTAGCCCGCGCTCCAGGAGGCCTGGCGTGCGCGCAGCATGAAGGTGAGCTGGGCGTCGTGCTCGCTGGCGAACTGGTCGAGCTCGCGCGCTCGCGCCACTTCCTGCAGCATGTCGGGCACGTCGGGCGTGGCGCCCAGCGCATCGGCAAAGCGCTGCACCTTGGCAACGAACTCGGAGAACTCGATCTCGTTGAGCGCACCCGTGCGGTTGGCCAGCTGCACGCCGGCCTGGAAGCCCAGGTAGCGCTGGCCGGGCTGCAGCGGCTCCCACTGGTGGGTGGACTGGTTCATGCCCTCGATCGCAAAGGGCTTGTTGCCCGCGCGCCGCGTGGCGGGCTGGGCCTGCAGCGCCAGTTCGCCAGGCACGGCCTGGCCGACCTGCACGGGGGCAATGGCGTCGATCAGCGCATCCAGACCCGGGCGGCTGGCGGCCGCGCTGGTCAGGGCCGCGTCGTTGAGGGAAGGCTCGATGGACTGCGGTGCCGACGGGGACGCCGCAGGCGCGGACACAGATTCAGATGCGGGTGCCGAAGCGCTGGCGTCTTCGCCCGCCTGCAGGGCATGGGCGGCCTGCGCGGACTGCACCGCCTGGGCGGCCTTGGCAGCCAGCGCAGCCTGGGCCGCAGCCTGGCGCTGCTGCTCTTCGAGCTGGACCAGATGGGCCAGCTCGGCGTCGGTTTCGGCGAAGCGGTCCGCGGAGGCGGGGCTCTGGCCCGGCGCGGCGGTGCCGAAGTCGCCCAGCACGGGCTCGCGCAGACTGTGCGTCAGGTCCGGGCCGTGGCCCACGGTGTCCATGCCGGGCTCATGGCGCGAGGGATCGCGCTGCGCTTCATCGACGGGGTCGGCGCGCTTGGGTGCATTGCGGCGCGCGGACCAGCTGTTGTAGGCAAGGATCAGGGCCAGCACCACAAAGCCCAGGACGGCCAGACTGATTTGCAGGTTACTCATGGAATGAAGGAATGAAACGTCGTTCCAGCAAAGGGGTTCGAAAGGTTGCGGACATGCTCAGGATAGCTCAGCCATGGACAGCGCGGACTCCATGTCCACGGCCACGATGCGGGACACGCCCTGCTCCTGCATGGTCACGCCGATGAGCTGCTGGGCCATTTCCATGGCGATCTTGTTGTGGCTGATGAACAGGAACTGCGTGCTTTTGCTCATGCTGGCCACCAGCTTGGCATAGCGCTCGGTGTTGGCATCGTCCAGCGGCGCATCCACCTCGTCCAGCAGACAGAACGGGGCCGGGTTGAGCTGGAAGATGGCGAAGACCAGGGCAATCGCCGTCAGCGCCTTCTCGCCACCCGACAGCAGGTGAATCGTCTGGTTCTTCTTGCCGGGCGGCTGCGCGATCACCTGCACGCCCGAGTCCAGGATTTCATCGCCCGTGATCACCAGCTTGGCCTGCCCGCCGCCGAACAGCTCGGGGAACATGCGCCCGAAGTGCCCGTTCACGGTCTCGAACGTGCCCGACAGCAGCTCGCGCGTCTCGGCATCGATCTTGCGGATGGCATCTTCCAGCGTGTTCATGGCCTGGGTCAGGTCCTCGGTCTGCGCGTCGAGGAAGGTCTTGCGCTCGCGCGCCAGCTTCAACTCGTCCAGCGCCGCCAGGTTGACCGCGCCCAGGGCCGCGATCTCGCGGTGCAGGCGGTCGATCTCGCCCTGCAGGCCGTGCATGCGCACATTGGCCTCGGCAATGGACTGGGAGACGGCGGCCAGGTCGGCGCCCGCCTCTTCCAGCAAGGTGGAGTACTGCTCCAGGCCCAGGCGCGCGGCCTGCTCTTTGAGCTGGAATTCGGTGATGCGCTGGCGCAGCGGGTCCAGCGCCTTTTCCAGTTGCTGGCGGCGTTCGTCGCTGGCGCGCAGCTTGTTGGTCAGGTCGTCATATTCGCTGCGGCGCGCGGCCACGGCCTGCTCGCGCTGCATCTTCAAATCCAGCGCATCCTGCAGGCCGCCCTGGGCCGCGGCATCGGTCAGGCGCGTAAGTTCGTCCTGCGCGCGCTGCTGCTCGTCGGCCAGGGAGCGGGCCTGCTGGCTGGCGGTCTCTATGGTGCGGCTCAGTTCGCCCCGGCGCGCCTCCAGGCTGCGGCGCGAGAACGTGGCCTCCTGGGCCTGGCGTTCCAGCGTGCGCAGCTGCTCGCGCGATTCGTTCAGGCGCCGCTCGGACTCCAGCACCTTGTCGCCGAGCTGGGCATGGCGCTCCTGGCTGTCGGCCAGTTGCATGTCCAGTTCCTCGAAGCGGGCCTCGGCCGCCACGCGGCGCTCCTCGATGTCGGACAGCTGGGCCTCGACCTCGGCCAGGTCGGCGCTGATCTGGGCATTGCGTGCACGGGCCTGCTCGGCCAGTTGCGACAGGCGCAGGGTTTCGACCTGCAGCTCGTGGGCACGGCTTTGCGATTCGCTGGCCTCGCGCCGGGCGCTGACCAGGCGCTGCGAGGCCTCGGCATAGGCGCTTTCGGCACGCACCAGGGCCGTGCGCGATTCGTCGGAGATCAGCGCCTGGGCGCGCACTTCCTTTTCAAGGTGCTCTATTTCCTGGGCGCGTGCCAGCAGGCCGGATTGCTCCGAGTCCTGCGCATAAAAGCTCACGCTGTGGCTGCTGACGGCATGGCCCGTGGGCACGTAGACGGTTTCACCGGGCCGCAGTTCGCCGCGGCGCGACAGCGCCTCTTCCAGCGTGGGCGCCGTGTAGCAGTCCTGCAGCCAGTCGCCGAGCACGGCGCGCAGGCCGGCATCGTTCACGCGCAGCAGGTCCGACAGGTGCTGCCAGCGGCCGGCGGCCGGCGCGGGTGCGCCTTGCGGCGGGCTGAAGAAGGCCAGGCGCGCGGGCGGCGCATCGTGCCCGCCTGCGCCCAGAAAGCCACGCACCATGTCGAGCCGGCCCACTTCCAGCGCGCCCAGGCGCTCGCGCAGCGCGGCCTCCAGCGCGTTTTCCCAGCCGGGCTCGATGGCAATGCGGCTCCACAGGCCCTGCATGCCGTCCAGGCCGTGCTTGGCCAGCCAGGGCTGGAGCTTGCCGTCTGTCTTGACCTTTTCCTGCAGGGCCTTGAGCGCTTCCAGCCGCGCCGACAGGTCCGCGTGGCGTGCGGCCTCGGCATTGACGGCCTGCTGGCGCGTGCGGCGGTCCTCGTCGAGCTGGGGCACGGAGTCCTGCAGCTCGTTGAGCACGGCATCGGCCATTTCGGCCAGTTCGCGCGCCTCTTCCAGCTGGGACTGCAGATTGTTCAGGCGGGCCTCGTCGGGCGTCTCCAGCGCGTTGCGGTCGGCGCGCAGGCGCTCGAAGCGGGTCTCGAACTGGCGGCGCTGCTCGTCCAGGCTGCGCTGCTCGGCGGCCAGCACCTGGATCTGCTGCTGCACCTGGACCACGCTGGCGCGCTGGTCGGTGTCGGCCTTCTGGGCATTGCGCAGGGCGTCCTCCAGGTCGGGCAGGCGCATGCTTTGCTCCTCGACCTGGGCGGCCAGCATCTCGGCCTGTTCCTCGGCGTCCATGCCGGCGCCTTCGAGGTTCTCGATCTCGGCTTCGGCTTCCTCGCGGCGGCTGTTCCACAGCAGCACCTGCTCGGACAGCTGCTGAAGCCGCTGCTGCACGCGCTGGCGGCCTTCGAGCACGTAGCGGATCTCGGCCTCCAGCTTGCCGACTTCGGCCGTGGATTCGTAGAGCTTGGCCTGGGCCTGGTTGACCTGGTCGCTGGCGTCGTAGTGGGCCTGGCGCAGGGTTTCGAGTCCGCTTTCGTTGTTGCGGATGTCGGCCATGCGCTCTTCGAGCTCGTTGACGGCCTGCAGGCCCTCCACGCGCACGCGGTCCTGCTCGGCCTCGGCCTCGGCGCGCTTGAGGAACCACAGCTGCTGCTGCTTGAGCGTGACCTGGGACTGCAACGCGTTGTACTGGGCCGCCACCTCGGCCTGCTTTTCCAGCCGGTCGAGGTTGTTGTTGAGCTCGCGCAGGATGTCTTCCACGCGCGTGAGGTTCTCGGTGGTGGCCGAGAGCCGGTTCTCGGTCTCGCGCCGGCGCTCCTTGTACTTGGACACGCCTGCGGCCTCTTCCAGGAACAGGCGCAGTTCCTCGGGGCGCGACTCGATGATGCGGCTGATCGTGCCCTGGCCGATGATGGCGTAGGCGCGCGGGCCCAGGCCCGTGCCCAGGAACACGTCCTGCACATCGCGGCGGCGCACGGCCTGGTTGTTGATGAAGTAGCTGCTGTTGCCCTCGCGCGTGAGCACGCGCTTGACGGCGATCTCGCCGAACTGGCCCCACTGGCCGCCCGCGCGGTGGTCACTGTTGTCGAACACCAGCTCCACGCTGGAGCGGCTGGCCGGCTTGCGGTGCGTGGTGCCGTTGAAGATCACGTCCTGCATGGACTCGCCGCGCAGCTCGCTGGCCTTGCTCTCGCCCAGCACCCAGCGCACCGCATCCATGATGTTGGACTTGCCGCAGCCGTTGGGGCCCACCACGCCCACCAGTTGCCCCGGCAGCATGAAGTTGGTGGGCTCGGCGAAGGACTTGAAGCCGGACAGCTTGATGGAATTCAGGCGCACGATGCAGGCAGATGGCGGTCCGCGGCGAACGGACGAATGAGGACGTGGGGGAACAACAGGGAAGCTCGGAATGATACCGCGCGCCACCCCTGCTCAAGAATGGAAAGCGGCCCGCGCGGGGCCGTGTCGAATGTCAAGAATGGTTTGAGGGGGCGTCCGGCACCCCGCTGCCATCCGTGCACTCCACCACCTGGGGCCGGTCCTGCGCCTGCTGCGGCAGGTTCGCCGGGCTCAGGGCCGGAGGGCGCGACACGATGGCCTGGCGCACCAGTGCCTCGAAGCTGCGCACGGGCACGGGCGGGCTGAGCAGGTAGCCCTGCCAGGCATGGCAGTGCTGGTCTTCGAGGAACTGGCGCTGCGCCTCGGTCTCCACACCCTCGGCGATGACCTGCAGGCCCAGGCTGGTGCCCAGGGCGACGATGGTGCGCGCAATGGCCGCGTCGTTGGGGTCGCTGAGCACGTCGCGCACGAAGCTGCGGTCGATCTTGAGCTGGTCCAGCGGCAGGCGCTTGAGATAGGCCAGCGAGGAGTAGCCGGTGCCGAAGTCGTCCAGCGAGAACCCCACGCCGTGTGCCTTGAGCGTGGCCATCTTGGCCGCCGTGTCGTCCACGTCGGCCAGCAGCAGGCTTTCGGTCAGCTCCAGCTTGAGCAGGCGCGGATTGGCACCGTGCTCCTTGAGCGCCTGCAGCACCTGCTCCACGAAGCGCGCCTGGTGGAACTGGCGCGGGCTGACGTTGACGGCCAGCATCAGGCAGGCCATGTCCGGCTCCGCCGCCCATTGCGCCAGTTGCCGGCAGGCCTCGCCCAGCACCCATTCGCCCAGTTGCTGGATCAGGCCCGTTTCCTCGGCCAGCGAGACGAAGAGCGACGGAGGCACCAGCCCTTCGCGCGGGTGGTTCCAGCGCAGCAGGCCCTCGGCGCCGACGATGCGCCCGTTCGCCACCTGCGGCTGGTAGTACAGGACGAATTGCGAGCGCACCAGGCCCTCGCGCATTTCCTGCTCCATGGCCGTGCGCGATCTGAGCACGGCCTGCAGTTGCGGATCGAAGAACTGCAGCGTGTTGCGCCCCATGCCCTTGGCCTGGTACATGGCCATCTCGGCACGGCGCAGGACCTCGTCGGCACTGAGTTCCTGCTCGCCGAACAGGCTGGCGCCGATGCTGAGCGTGATGTGGCAGGACTGGCCACTCAGTTGCAGCGGTTGCAGCAGCAGCGAACGCATGCGCTGGACCTCGCCTTCGAGCTTGGAGGCGGCGTGCATGGAGTCCTTGCCCAGGTCCTCCAGCAGCACGACGAAGTCATCACCACTGTGGCGGGCCAGCGTGGCTTCGCGGCCCAGGGACTGGGCCAGTCGCTCGGCAATCATGCGCAGCAGCACGTCGCCCAGTTCCAGTCCCAGGCTGTCGTTGAAGGCCTTGAAGTTGTCCACGTCCAGCAGCATGACGGCGCCACAGCGCCCGCGACGGCGGCTGGAGGCCAGCGCCTGCTGCAGCCGGTCCACCAGCAGGCGGCGGTTGGGCAGGCCGGTGAGCGCATCGTAGAAGGCCAGGCGGCGAATTTCCTCTTCGGCGGTCTTGCGCTGGCTCTGGTCCTGCAGGATCAGCAGGCAGCCTTCGTCCAGCAGCATGCCGCCGATGGATACGGAGCGCGCGCAGCCGTCGCTGCCTATGAGCTGGTACTCCTCGGAGTTGAGGGTGCCGCAGCTGTCGGACTCGCTGCCATGGGAGCTTTGGGCAACGCGCGCCCGCGCCTGCGCGGCTTCGAAGCGGCGCTGCATGCGCTGGCGGCGGGCTTCATCCGGGCACATGTTGCGCCACCAGCCGTCGCCATCCATGCCGGCCGTGGCGCCATGGCCTGCCAGGCGCATGAATTCCTCGTTCCAGTAGGCGAAGCGGCCATCCTCCTGCAGCATGGCCAGGCCCAGGGGCAGGCGCTGGATGACCATGCGCAGGTGGCGCGATCCGTCGCGCTGCATTTGCTGCAAGTGGCGGCGCGCGCTGATGTCCTGCACCAGGGCCATCAGCCGCAGCGATGGGCCGTGGCCCAGCGCGGAGATGTGCAGTTCCACCCAGACCAGGCTGCCGTCGCTGCGCCGCAGCTGCCGCTCGATCTGCAGGGCGCGGCGCTGGCCCGCAGCCAGTTCCTGCAGCAGCAGCCTGTCGCCCTCCACCGTTTCGGCGGCCACCAGGGCCAGCAGGGGGCGCTGGCACAGCTGCTGTGCCTCGTGGCCGGTGATGTCGCAATACCTGCGGTTCACATGCAGGACATTGCCGTTGGCCGCGTCGATCTGCACCACGCCCACGGCGGCCTGCTCGAACAGTGCCTGAAAGCGGGCATCGCTCTCGCGCATGCTGCGGGAAGAGGCACGCAGTTGCGCCCAGCTGGACGGATGGCGCCGCCACCAGGCTGCCGCCAGCGAGGCCAGCAGGACTGACACCAGCATGCCCAGCGCAAACAACACCAGGGGCTGGGCACGCTCGGTCCAGGACAGGGCCGTGCTCACGGGAATGAAGTTCAGCCGCCACAGCCGGTCCTGGGCCTGCAGTGTCTGCTCCAGCACCACCTGGCCGGTATCGCCCAGGCCTACCGCATCCTGCCCGCGCTCGGGCCAGGCAGCACCCAGATACAGCGGCAGCGGCGATACGCCGGCCGGCGGCAGGGGCGAGACCGGGCCTGCGTCATGCATGGCCAGCGCAAGCCGGCCCAGGAAGCCGCGCTCATGCAGGTCCTGCACCAGGTCGTGCACACGAATGCTGACGTCGGCCGTTCCCAGGAACAGCGGATGCGCGGCCGTGCCATCCAGAGACTGGTGGTCCGCCAGCGCAAAGACGGGCGCGCGCACCAGCACGGCGGTGGCATGCTCGCCGGGCTGCTTCATTGCAAACGGCGCCGAGACCACGGCGGCCGCGCTGTCCCGGCTGCGCAGCATGCTGGCCATGAGACTGGGGCGGTCGTGCATGTCCAGACCGGCGATGGATTCATTGCCTTCCACCGGCCAGAGATAGTCGATGAAGAAATAGTGGGGATCGGGCCTGAACGAGGCCGACGGATCCTGGCTGGCCTGACCGCGCTCCGTTGCGGCCCGCGTAAAGGTCAGCGCCTGCATGCCGGGCTGTATCTGTATGCGCAGCGCCTGCGCAATGCGCGCGAAGGCCTGCTGCCCCATCTCGGGAGAGGCGGCCAGCTGGTTGGCCACATGCTGGACCATGACGGCATAGGCATCCAGGCGCATCTCCAGCGCCTGGCGGGCAGACTGGGCCTGTTGCGTATGGCGCTGCAGGTCGATGCGCTCCAGCGCCCTCTGCTGCTGCAGGGCGAGCGCGGCGCTCAGGCACATGCCCACCGCCATGACGGTGGCGGCTGGCCAGGCGGTCCGGATGGCTACAAGCGTGCGCTGGGCAAAAGCTGACATGGAGCGGCTAAGGCTGAATAGGCAGTCACGGGGAATCGGTCCAGGAGCACGGAACCACTCGTTGCCAGCCCCATGGCCAGCCACCCGAAAAGGCCGGGCAGGCCATGTGGAGCAGAGAGCGAGGATAAATGGATTTCGGCACCCGGCAGGCAAATCATATGTAAGACAAATCCTACAAACGCCTTTGCTCTATCGTCGGAATGCGCTCTTGCTGAAGACCTCCACGGGCAAACCCTAGACTGCAGGCAGCAAGGTGCTTGCACCCGGCCCCCTGTGCCGAGCCTGCCGGACCTGCCAGGCCTTGCCGGGCACCAGAGGTGAAGGGCGAGGCATTGCACACGCCCTCATCCATGAAATCAGAGGCCGCAGTTTTGAAACAACAATGAAACCGATGGTACGGCAGCAGGTGGCGCTGCAGCCCTTCAGCCTCTGGCAGCAGGCTGCGATGCTTGCACGGGTTTTCCCTTGAGTCGGATGGCATGCTGCTTGCAACAAGCCTGGTGCACTGCCAACCATAACTCTGCAGGAGACACCAACCCATGAGCATCAACCGCCGCCGCTTTTGCGCCGCCCTGCCCGCCCCGCTGGCCGGCCTTGCGCTGCCGCACCAGGGCCTGGCCCAGGAGGCGTTTCCCAGCAAGTCGCTGAAGATCGTCTGCCCCTTCGCGCCCGGCGGCGGTTCGGACTTCATTGCGCGCGTGGCCTCCAACGTGCTCAACGACAGACTGGGCCAGCCCGTGGTGGTGGAGAACCGGCCGGGCGCCGGTGGCACGCTGGGCACCGAGTACGCGCTGCGCTCGGCGGCCGATGGCTACACGCTGCTGCTGGTGGCGGGCAGCTATACGGTCAACCCTTCGCTGTACAAGCTGCGCTTCGACCCCGTGGCCGACATGACGCCCGTGATCCAGCTGTCCAAAGGCGCCTACGTGGTCTGCGTGAGCCCCCGCGTGCCCGCCAGAAACCTGCAGGAATTGCTGACCTATGCGCGTGAGAACCCGGGCAAGCTGACCTTTGCATCGGCCGGCAATGGCAGCCATCTTCACATCGTCACCGAGTACCTGTTCGGCATGGCCAAGGTCAAGGCCACGCATGTGCCCTATCGCGGCACGGGCCCGGCCGTGACCGATCTGCTGTCAGGCAACGTGGACATGCTGGTGGCAGGCACCGAGGCGCTGATGCAGCACGTCAAGAGCGGCAAGCTGCACGCCCTGGCCGTGACCACGGCCCAGCGCCTGCCCGCCTATCCCGAGATTCCGTCGGTGGCCGAAAGCGGCCTGCCGGACTATGACGTGGTGGCCTGGCACGGCCTGCTCGCGCCCAAGGGCCTGCCGCCCGCCGTGCTGTCGCGCATCAATGCGGCGTTGGACACCGGCCTCAAGGCGCCGGCACTGCTGGCCCAGCTGGAGCCGACGGGCGTGTCCCCGGCAGGCGGCACACCGGCCCAGTTCGGCGCCCTGATCCAGTCCGAGATTCCCCGCTACGCCAAGGTGGTGAAAGACAACGAAATCCGCGCACAGTAATCGGCGCACAGCAATCGGCTAACGCAGGCCCGAGAATCCATCCGCCCCCATGACGTCCCGCTACAAGAAACCCCTGCCCGGCACCACGCTGCACTACATCGACGCCCGCGCCGCCGTCGATGCCCTCTCGCCCGGCGCCTGGGCACGCCTGCCCTACACCGCCCGCGTCCATGCCGAGAACCTTGTGCGCCGCGCCGATCCCACGCAGTTGGACGGCTACCTGCTGCAGCTGATCGAACGCCGGCGCGACATCGACTTTCCCTGGTATCCCGTGCGCGTGGTCTGCCACGACATCCTGGGCCAGACGGCCCTGGTGGACCTGGCCGGCCTGCGCGACGCCATCGCGGCCGAAGGCGGCGACCCGGCCCAGGTCAACCCCGTCGTGCCCGTGCAGCTCATCGTGGACCACTCGCTGGCCGTGGAGTGCGGCGGCTTCGATCCCGACGCCTTTGCGAAGAACCGCGCCATCGAGGACCGCCGCAACGAGGACCGCTTCCACTTCATCGAGTGGACGAAGAAGGCCTTCGCCAACGTGGATGTGATCCCTGCAGGGAACGGGATCATGCACCAGATCAATCTGGAAAAAATGTCCCCCGTGGTCACCGTGCAGGATGGCCTTGCCTTCCCCGATACCTGTGTGGGCACGGACAGTCACACGCCCCATGTGGACGCGCTGGGCGTGATCGCCGTGGGCGTGGGGGGCCTTGAGGCCGAGAACGTCATGCTGGGCCGCGCCTGCTGGATGCGGATGCCCGAGATCGTGGGCGTGCGCCTCACGGGCCGGCGCCAGGGCGGCATCACCGCCACCGACATCGTGCTGGCCCTGACCGAATTCCTGCGCCAGCAAAAAGTTGTCGGGGCCTATGTGGAATTCTTTGGAGAGGGCGCCGACAGCCTGAGCATTGGCGACCGCGCCACCATCTCCAACATGTGCCCCGAGTACGGCGCCACGGCGGCCATGTTCTCCATTGACGACCAGACCCTGGCCTACCTGCGCCTGACCGGCCGCGACGAGGCCCAGGTGCGCCTGGTCGAGGCCTATGCGCGCACCGCAGGTTTCTGGAGCGACAGCCTGGCCGATGCCCGGTACGAGCGCGTGCTGCAGTTCGACCTGTCCACCGTGGTGCGCAACATGGCCGGCCCCTCGAATCCGCACCGGCGCCTGCCCACCTCGGCCCTGGCCGAACGCGGCATTGCCGATGCGGCCAAGCTGCAGGCCGCCCGCGCCCAGGAGGCGCAAGGCCTGATGCCCGATGGGGCCGTCATCATCGCGGCCATCACCAGCTGCACCAACACCAGCAACCCGCGCAATGTCATCGCCGCCGCCTTGCTGGCGCGCAATGCCAATCGCCTGGGTCTCACGCGCAAGCCCTGGGTCAAGTCCTCGCTGGCGCCGGGCTCCAAGGCCGTGGAGCTGTACCTGAAGGAGGCCGGGCTGCTCACCGAGCTGGAGCAGCTGGGCTTTGGCATCGTCGCCTTTGCCTGCACCACCTGCAACGGCATGAGCGGCGCACTGGACCCCAGGATCCAGCAGGAAATCATCGAGCGCGATCTCTACGCCACGGCCGTGCTCTCGGGCAACCGCAACTTCGACGGGCGCATCCATCCCCAGGCCAAACAGGCCTTCCTGGCCTCGCCGCCGCTGGTCGTGGCCTATGCGCTGGCGGGCACGGTGCGCTTTGACATCGAGCAGGATGTGCTGGGCGTGGTGGACGGCCGCGAGATCCGCCTCAAGGACCTGTGGCCCGCCGACGAGGAGATCGACGCCATCGTCGAGCAATCGGTCAAACCTGCGCAATTCCGCGCCGTCTACGAACCCATGTTCGCCATCCGCAAGGACGACGGAGACAAGGCATCGCCCCAGTACGACTGGCGCCCCCAGTCCACCTACATCCGCCGCCCGCCGTACTGGGATACCGAAGGCGTGGGCGCACTGGCGGCCTTCCCGCGCACCCTCACCGGCATGCGGCCGCTGGCCCTGCTGCCCGACAACATCACCACCGACCACCTGTCGCCCTCCAACGCCATCCTGGCCGACAGCGCCGCGGGCGAGTACCTGGCGCGCATGGGCCTGCCCGAGGAAGACTTCAACTCCTACGCCACCCACCGCGGCGACCACCTCACCGCCATGCGGGCCACCTTCGCCAACCCGCAGCTGGTCAATGAAATGGCCGTCATCGACGGCGTGCAGCACAAGGGCTCGCTGGCGCGCATCGAGCCCGAAGGCCGCGTGGTGCGAATGTGGGAGGCCATGGAAACCTACCTGAACCGGCGCCAGCCGCTGATCATCATTGCGGGCGCCGACTACGGCCAGGGCAGCTCACGCGACTGGGCGGCCAAGGGAGTGCGCCTGGCCGGAGTCGAGGTCGTGGTGGCCGAAGGCTTCGAGCGCATCCACCGCACCAACCTCATCGGCATGGGCGTGCTGCCGCTGCAGTTCGTGCCGGGCACCGACCGCAAGACCCTGGCGCTGGACGGCACGGAGGTCTATGGCGTGGAAGGCGAGCGCACGCCGGGCACCCAACTCATGCTGGTGGTCGAACGCCGCAACGGCCAGACGCTGCGCGTGGCCGTGACCTGCCGGCTGGACACGGCCGAGGAGGTATCGGTCTACGAAGCGGGCGGCGTGCTACAGCGCTTTGCCCAGGACTTTCTTGCACAGACACAGGACGCTTGATGAACACCACACCCCAGATCCGCATTCCTGCCACCTATCTGCGCGGAGGCACCAGCAAGGGCGTGTTCTTTCGCCTGCAAGACCTTCCGGAGGCTGCGCAACAGCCGGGCGCCGTGCGCGACGCCATCCTGCTGCGCGCCCTGGGCAGCCCCGACCCTTACGGCAAGCAGATCGACGGCATGGGCAATGCATCGTCGAGCACCAGCAAGGCCGTGATCCTCTCGGCCAGCACGCGCGAAGGCCATGACGTGGACTACCTGTTCGGCCAGGTCTCCATCGACCGACCCTTCGTGGACTGGAGCGGCAACTGCGGCAATCTCTCGGCCGCCGTGGGGCCCTGCGCCATCCACATGGGATTGATAGCCCCTGCGCGCATTCCACGCAACGGCACGGTCACCCTCCGTATCTGGCAGGCCAATATCGGCAAGACCATCGTGGCCCATGTGCCCATCACGGACGGCCAGGTGCAGGAGACGGGCGACTTCGAGCTCGATGGCGTGACCTTTCCTGCGGCCGAGGTGGCGTTGGAGTTCCTGGACCCTGCCGATGAGGGAGAGGACGGAGGCGCCATGTTCCCCACGGGCCATCTCGTGGATCGCCTGGATGTGCCTGGCGTGGGCAGCTTTGCAGCCACGCTGATCAATGCGGGCATTCCGACCATCTTCCTGAACGCAAAGGACCTGGGCTACACGGGCTGCGAGCTGCAGGACGCCATCAACGGCGATGCCGAGGCGCTGGCGCGCTTCGAGGCCATACGCGCCCACGGCGCCCTGCAGATGGGCCTGATCCAGGAACTGTCCGAAGCCGCCAGGCGCCAGCACACGCCCAAAATCGCCTTTGTGGCACCGCCAGCACCCTACACGGCCTCCAGCGGCAAACGCATCGAGGCAGGCGATGTGGACCTGCTGGTGCGCGCCCTGTCCATGGGCAAGCTGCACCACGCCATGATGGGCACGGCGGCGGTGGCCATCGGCACGGCGGCAGCGGTGCCGGGAACGCTGGTGAATCTGGCAGCGGGCGGCGGCGAACGCGGCGCCGTTCGCTTCGGCCATCCCTCCGGCACGCTGCGCGTGGGCGCCGAGGCCCGGTTGTTGAATGGCCAGTGGCAGGTGACCAAGGCCTTGATGAGCCGCAGCGCGCGCATCCTGATGGAAGGCTGGATCAGGGTGCCTGGCGAAGTGTTGAACGCCGCGTGAATGCGCAGGGCCCGGCTTCAGGCCTGGGCCGTGCTCACGCCTGGGCTCTCAGCGCCGCTGCGTGCCACGTCTGCAGTTGCTCCAGCGTGTTCGTCGTGCCGCCGCAGGCCACCACCAGCACGCGCTTGAAGCCCTGCAGCGCAGGTGCGCCTGCGTAGGCCAGGGCCAGCGCGGCACCGCAGGCGGGCTCCACATGCAGGCGATGGTCATCAATGAAGCGCAGGCAGGCGTCCAGCGCCTGCGCATCCGTCACCACGGCGCTGCGCACGGGATGCACCTGCGCCAGATCGAAGGCCCGCTGGCAGACCTGGCGCGCGCCCAGCGAGGTGGCAACGCTGGTGATGCGGTCCAGCAGCACGCGGCGGCCCTGGGCCAGCGACTGCGCCAGGGAGTCGGCACCGGCCGTCTCCGCGGCAATCACGGGCACATCGGTCCAGCCATGGCGCTCCAGGCCCTGCACCACGCCGGCCAGCAGGCCGCCGCCGCCCACGGCCAGCACCACGGCGTCGGGCTTGAAGTCGGCAGCGGCCAGCTCATCGACCAGGGTGGAATGCCCTGCCCACAGCAGCGGGTCGTCAAACGGATGGACAAAGGCATCTTCGGCGCCCAACAGGGACTGGGCCAGGGCATTGGCCTCGTCCCAAACGGCGCCATGCACGATCAGCTCGGCGCCCTGGGCACGGATCAGTGCCCGCGCATGCTCGGTCGTGGTTTGAGGCACGACCACGGTGACGGGTATGGACAGCTGCCGCCCGGCATAGGCCACGGCAATGCCGGCATTGCCGCCCGACGAAGCCACAAAGCGCTTCTTGCCTTGGCCCGCCAGGGTCTCGCAGGCGTGGCCTATGCCGCGCAGCTTGAATGATCCGCAGGGCTGCAGCGCATCCAGCTTGAGCCAGATTTCAGGCCCACCGGCGTGGCTCAGGGCATGGGACGGGATAAGGGGAGTGAAGGTGTGCAAAGGCATGGGGTGGCAGTGTAGAACTGGCTTTCCGCCGCGATAATCCCTTGGCTTTTCAAATATTCTTTGCGCCATGAGCACAAATCAAGCCCTGCCCCTGTTCGGAGAAATGGCCATCTTCGTCAAGGTCGTGGACACGGGCAGCTTCTCCGAGGCCGCACGCCAGCTGGGCAGCACGCCATCGGCCACCAGCCGGGGCGTGGCGCGGCTGGAAAGGGCTCTGGGCCTGCGCCTGCTGGAACGCACCACGCGAAAGCTGCGCCTGAGCGAGGCCGGCCGCGAGGTGCATGCGCGCTGCCTGGACATGGTGGGCGCCGCCCAGGCCGTCATGGCCGCGTCCCTGCTGCAGGACGCGCAGCCGCGCGGCCTGGTGCGCATCAGCGTGCCCAAGGCCGTGGGCCGTACCGTGGTCCATCCCCACATGCCCGACTTCCTGGCCCTGTATCCCGAGGTCGACGTGCAGATGCGGCTGGAAGACCGCTACATGGACCTGATCGACGACCCGGTGGACCTGGCCATACGCATCACCAACCACCCGCCGCCAGGCCTCATGGGCCGCCACCTGATGGACATCGACCATCTGCTGTGCGCCTCGCCCCAGTACCTGGCCCGGCACGGCACGCCCGTGCATCCGCTGGAGCTCAAGGCCCACAGCTGCATCTACCTGGGGGAGGAGCCCGGCGACGCGCACTGGAAGCTGCGCGGCCATGGCAAGACCGTCACCGTGGCCGTGCGCGGGCGCTATGCCGCCAACCACACCGGTGTGCGGCTGGACGCCGTGCTGCAGCACATCGGCATCGCCAGCCTGCCCCGCTTCACGGCACGCGAGGCCCTGGCGGACGGGCGCATCGTGCAGGTGCTGCCGGACTGGAACTTTCTGCCCAACTACAGCGGCCAGCTGTGGATTCTTCACCCGCCCACCAGACATCTGCCACTGAAGTTGCGCGTGCTGATGGATTTCCTGGCCGAGCGGCTGGGCGGGGTTGGTGGGCCGCCGGTCCAGCGTGGCTAGCACCACAGCGGCAAGCGCTTGACAAACCTGTGGGGTGGCCGCGAGGCGTTGACCGGCGGCGCACGCATCTGCGTCGATACACTTTCGGCTTCACATCTGAGGGACGGTCATGGACACGAACATCTATGTTTCGGAGCTGACAGCGGATCTGGAAACGGAGTTCATCAAAGGTGCCAGCCAAAGCCGCAAACTGCACGCGCCATGGGTGTCGCCCCCCAGCACGCCGCAGGAATTTCAGAGCTACCTGGCACGCGTGCAGGAGCCGGCTGGGGCCGCCTTTGTGATCTGGGAGTGGCACAGTGACGGTTTTGCCGGAATCGTGCAGATCACGAACATCGTGATGGACCCATTCCGCTGTGGCCTGATCGATTTCTATGCGTTCTCGGGCTTTGAGGGAAAAGGCCTGATGAAGGAAGGCCTCGCGCATGTCGTGAAGCAGGCTTTCAGGACATTGAAGCTGCATCGGCTGGAAGCCAACATCCAGCCTGAGAACAAGGCAGCCATTGCACTGGCCAAGTCATGCGGCTTCAAGCTGGAGGGCTTCTCGCCGGCGTTCATGAAGGTTGGAACCCGCTGGCGAGACCATGAGCGCTGGGCGCTGCTTGCCGCTTAGGTTGTGCCGCGCGATCTTGGTCGCTTGTGGAATGTCAGCGGGGCAAGCTGCGAGATCTCAGTTTTGGCTCGTCGCTCCAGGGGTTTCGCACGGCAATGCCATCGTTTTTGGCCAGTTTGACCAAGGCTTGGAAGGACTCCGAGAATTGTCTCTCTGTCAACAATGCCCGCATCCGCCGCACAAAGCGCGTGCGCGGACTTTCGTCGGGCTCGTTGTCAAGGTCGAACTGGAAGATCCGGTACAGACCAATCAGCACAGGCTCCAGCCACTTCCCCTCGGGGGCCGCTGACTTGGCGACATCCTGGTACCAGAGATCCAGGGGCCTCTCGTACTGAAAGATCATGTCGTTGTAGCCCTTGCTGGATGTGGCAGGAAACGCCAGCCATTGGCCCATGGTCCATAGGTCATACAGTGCAAAACGGAAGGCTCTCAACGGGAGCTCTTCGTGGTCCCATGGAAAGTATCTGGGTGCTCTGATGACGTAAGTGTCTCGGGTCACTGGCAGCTGAACAGTGTCTTGAGACAGGTCTGGAAGCATCAGGTTGAACAGCCGTTCGTTATGCCCGTTCGTATGTATGTCCACAATTTTGCAATGTGCATAGGGCGCAGGGGCGTCAGGAAGCTGAGACACAGCGAGGGGCAACTCTTTTTCCAACTCTGACGTGCTGACCAGGCGCGTGCCCCCGGAAGATGCATGGCCCTGCCCGATGCTGAAGAGCAAATTGAAACCTCCGAGGCGATCTCCCGGCAGCGCCTGAGGGTGCTCCATGAACTGGTCCCGCAATGAGCGCAGCACCGTCTCGTCCTGGCAAGGGTGCAGGTACAGGAACAGCAGCAGATTCAAATGGCGCACCGTGGAATCACGGTCCCAGTCGTGGAGCTTTTTCCAATGGGGAAGGGAGCCTTTGAGGAAGTACCTCTTGACGATCCCCCGGCCCTTCTTGGTCATTTCCAGCGCATAGAGCATTTGCTCGATCTCCGGCCACTGCTTCTCGCGCTCCTTCATCCAAGACTTGTCGTCGGTTTTCCAGTGACTGGTGTCGAAATTCTCCAGGGGATTCAAGGAACTCACTCTATTTCACTCCCAATGCTTCATGCTTGTTGGGGGCGATGATAGACAGCCCGCAGCGATCGGTACTGGACATTTTGACCAGTGAAGAGGAGCCCTGGAAGGCGAGCGGCACCGCGAAGCAGGAACGGCTGCATCACGCAGGTCGTGCGCTCCTGCCTGCGTGCTGGCGCTGGGCATGGCACATCTGCCGACCCTCATACGAAAATCGCATTCAACCTGAAAAAGGTCAAATGCCTCCGGTGTGACGGGTCGCTCAATATGCCCAAGTGAATCGCGGTTAAAGTCGGCTTCCATTCGATTCACCCCTCACAACGGAGCAAGCATGTCAAAGCGACTGAATGGCCTCATGGCCGCGGCCCTTGCCGCCTTCATTTCCACACCCGCGCTGGCCATTCTTCCGGATTCGGGCATGTGGAGCATTGGCGCGGAACTCAATGGCAAGCCCGGGCGCGGCATTCAGATTGACAGGCAAGGCGGCTCCACCCTGATCCTGACCTATTTCGGTTATCGCGCGGACGGATCGTCCCTGTTCCTGCAGGCCGCAGGCACGCTCAAGGACGGCAAGCAGTTTGACGGCGTGCTCACGGAGTACCGCAATGGCCGCGCACTGGGTGGCCAGGCGCGAGATGGCGAGTTGGCGCAAGAGGCAGGGCCGGTACAGATCGTGTTTGACACTTCCACCACAGCCACGATAACCCTGCCCGGCGAGGCGCCACAGCGCCTGCAGCGCTTCCAGTTCGAGGATCTCAGGAAACGGCTCAATGGCAAATTCGTGCACTCCAACTCCTCCGAATACGCCAACCTGAGCCCGGGCAGGATCACCATCCAGGCAGGGGAAAATACGCTGACCATGACTGAGACGCCCAACAATTCTTCCGGCGGCTGCCAATACACCGGTGATTTGAAACCTGCAGGCGATGGATTCCACTCCAAGGGAAGCGCACGATGTGTCTGGGGCGAAAGAATCAATGATTTCGCATATGAAGCCAAGCATTTGAAGGTGGACGAATTCGGAAACCTCAGTGCCCGGCTCTACCTCGGGTCGCCGCAACAGCCCGGCGTCTACAACTTCAGGCAATTCATCACCGGCATCTGCGAGCACCAGGGAGCCATTTTCCTGGCTACACCTCGTTGCTATCCCGACGCCCTGCAGGTGGATCCCGCCTTGCAGCGGGAATAGCAGCAGGACGCAAGCGCAAGATCAACGGCTGTCGCGCAGCCTGCGCCACAGCGTGGCCCGGCTGATGCCCAGGATCTCGCAGGCGCGGCGCTGGTCGCCCTGCACTTGCTCCAGCACTTCGCGCATGCGCTGGCGCTCGGCATCGCGCCGGGCCTCGCGCAGTTGCAGTTGCCGCTGCTGTGCGGGCAGGGTCTGAAAGGTACCCTGCCCAGCCCCGTCGCATTCAGGAAACAGCTCCCGCAACCGGCCCATGTCCACGCGGCCCGCGCTGTCACGCAGGTCGTGGCGGCAGGCCAGCAGGCGCTCCACCCAGTTGTCCAGCTCTCGCGCATTGCCGGGCCAGCGGTGCGCGGCGGCCAAATCCAGTAAGGCTTCCAGCAAGGGCTCCAGTGAAGAGGCCTCGGCCTGCAGCGACTGCGTGCGCAAACGTCGCGCAAGCATGGTGCGGGCCAGGGCCTGGACATCGCCCTGTCCGCGTTCGTGCAGTCCAGGCATGGCCAGGCGCAGCACGGCCAGGCGGTAGAACAGGTCGCGCCTGAATTCACCGCGCTCGACCAGGGCCGCCAGATCGGCATGCGTGGCGGCGATGACGCGCAGGTCCACGGGCACGGACGTGGTGGAGCCCACGCGCAGCACTTCGCGCTCCTGCAGCACACGCAGCAGGCGGGACTGCAGGGCCAGCGGCATGTCTCCGATCTCGTCCAGGAACAAGGTGCCCGTATGGGCCGCCTCGATCAGCCCGGTCTTGCCGCCGCGCCGCGCGCCGGTGAAAGCGCCTTCGTCGTAGCCGAAGAGTTCGCTCTCCAGCAGGCTTTCCCCCAGGGCCGCGCAGTTGACGGCCAGAAAGGGCTGGGCGGCGCGCCGGCTGGCGCGGTGCATGCCCTGGGCCAGCAACTCCTTGCCCGTGCCGCTGTCGCCCTGGATGAGCACGGTGGCATCGCTGGCCGCGAACTGGCGCGCCAGGCGGCGCACGCGCTGGGCGGGTTCGCTGTCGCCCGCATAGTCTTCGATGCGCCAGCGCACGCCCGCGCCGCGCAGGCTGCGGTTGGCGCGCAGGTGGCGGTCGGCGCGCTGGATGGTGGCGGGGTCGCGGCAGACCAGCAAGGCGCCCGTGAGCTGGCCGTTTTCCACCATGGGCGCGCGCCGTACCACCAGGGTGCGCATGGCCAGCTGGACCACGTCTTCACTGCCCTCGGGCTCCAGGGACTGCGACTGCAGCGCCTGTGCCAGCGCCAGCGCGGGCGCCACCTCGTCCAGCAGCCGGCCATGCAGCGCCCTGGCGGGCGCTCCCAGCAGGGCTGCCATGGTGGGGTTCAGTGCCTGGATGCAGCCTTGCGTATCCACGGCGACCACGCCGTCCTGCAACTGGCCAAGCACGGTTTCCAGCCGCTGGTGGCGGGCGCGCTCGGCATGGCGGTGGCGGGCCAGCAGCACCGCGTCGCGCAGCGCCTGCAGCACGGCGCCGTCGGAATACAGCAGCACGCTGGGAATGCCGGCCTGCTCGGCCAGATCGGCAACCAGCCCTGGCGCAACCACGGCACCCACGCCTGCGGCCTGCAGCGCACGCACGCAGGCCTGAGCATCCTCGGGCCCGTGGTAGCTGAACTGGGCAATGCCGGCGCCGAACAGCGCGTCGAACTGGGCCAGGTGCGGCGAGGGATGGTCGAACGACACCAGCCCGATGCGCGGCGTGCCGCCCGCCTGCGCCAACTCCCGCGCGCTGGCCAGCGCCTGCAGCAGATCGAAGCCGCGCACCTCGATCATGACCACGGGAATGTCGACATGCTCGCGCACCCAGGCACCACTGGCGCCGGCGGCCACCAGGGCGTCTATGGGCTCGACCGCCTGCAGCGCGCGCACGGCCTGCACGGCGTCGTCAAAGGCCGCGCTGACATGCTCCACACGCACCTGGTCGCCCACCGCCAGGGACATGCGCTCCAGCACGCGGCCGATGCGATGGCGGCCTATGGTGACGACACGGGGCCATGCCGCGCGGGGGGAGGACGGGGTTCCAGGGACAGGGGCCACGACTGATTCATTCATGCAACCGATTATTTCATTCATGCAACATCACGCTGCATGAATCCAGCAACAGGTTCCGCCCCATCCTCTTGCGAACTGAAAAATTCATTCATATCAATGACTTGCAAAAATAAGGGTTTACCCTTTATTGCCATGGCATGCAGCTTGCAAACAAGGCCGGCGTTTCAATCATTTCAAATATTTCCAGGAGACTCCCCATGCACCAGCCATCCCGCCTGCCCCGCCGCACTGCCCTGGCCGCCCTGCTTGCCACCGTGCTGCCCCTGGCCGGCGTGTCGTTTGCCGCGCCTGCCGCCGATGCCTGGCCCACCCGCCCCATCCGCTTGGTAGTGCCGTTCTCTGCAGGCGGCGCCAACGACCTGATGGCCCGCTCGGCCGCCGAAGGTGCGTCCAAAATCCTGGGCCAGCCCGTGGTCATCGACAACCGCGCAGGCGCGGGCGGCACCGTGGGCGCCGACATCGTGGCCAAGGCCCAGCCCGACGGCTACACCCTGCTGGTGAGCGCGGCCGGCGTGATCTCCAACAGCATGATCAAGAAGACCATGCCGTTCAAGGACGATGCGCTGGTGCCGGTGGCCATGATCGGCCTGGCGCCGTCCGTGATCGTGGTTCCCAAGAACGCGCCCTACCAGAACCTGCGCGATTTCGTCGAGGCATCGAAGAAGGGCCAGGGCTTCAACTTCGCCACGGCCGGCACGGGCAGCACGCCGCATTTCGTGGCCGAGATGCTGAACGTGAAGTACGGCGCCCAGCTGCAGCCCGTGCCCTACAAGAGCGGGTCGGAGAGCACGACGGCCGTGCTGGGCGGGCAGGTGGAGGGCACGTCGGAGGCCAGCATCATCGCCCTGCCCCACATCCTCAACGAAGGCAAGTTCAAGGCCCTGGCCACCACCTGGACGCAGCGCATCTCGGCCTATCCGCAGCTGTCCACCGCCGTGGAGCAGGGCTTTGCCGAACTGCAGATCGCGCACTGGGCCGGCATCCATGCGCCCAAGGGGACGCCGGCCGCCATACTGGACAAGCTGGCCGCCGCCGTGGACCAGGCCATGAAGGAGCCGGCCACCGTGGAGAAGCTCAAGGGCCTGGGCATCGAGCCCATCGGCGGCACGCGCGCCGAGTTCGTGAAATTCACCGATGCCGAGCGCAAGCGCCTGGGCGAGATCGTCAAGGCCGCGAAGATGCAGGAAAAGTGAGCCGCTCCCGCCACAACCACGGATCCCAACCGAGACAAGACACCATGAATACCCGCCGCAACACCCTCCGCCTGAGCTTGGGGCTGGCCCTGAGCGCCACCGCCGCCGCTGCGGCCCTGCTCGCCGCCCCCGCCACCGCCGTGGCCCAGGGCGCAGATGCCTGGCCCTCGCGCCCCATCAAGCTCATCGTGCCCTATGCGGCCGGCGGCTTTGCCGATACGCGGGCCCGCAAGATCGCCGACAAGATAGGCCAGAGCCTGGGCCAGCCCATCGTGATCGACAACCGCGGCGGCGCGGGCGGTGTGACGGGCACGGATGCCATTGCCAAGGCCACGGACGGCCACACTTTCGGCTTCGGCTCACCAGGCCCGCTGGTGACCAATCCCATGCTGATGAAAAAGCTGCCCTACAACGCCGCACGCGACCTGCAGCCCATCATCCTGATCGAAGAGGCGCCGCTGATCCTGACCACGGCGCCCAACCAGCCGTTCAAGACCGTATCCGAGCTGGTGGCTGCAGCCAAGGCCAAGCCGGGCACGCTGACCTATGGATCGTCGGGCGTGGGCGGTGCCCACCACCTGTCGGGCGAGCTGCTGGCCTTCCAGACGCGCACGGACATGGTCCATGTGCCCTACAAGGGCGGCGCGCTGGCAGCCACCGACCTGATGGGCGGCCACCTGGCCTTCATGTTCGAGATGGGCTATGCGGCCTTGCCCGCCATCCAGGGCGACAAGGTCAAGGCGCTGGCCGTGTCCAGCAAGCAGCGACTGAAGGTGCTGCCCAGCGTGCCCACGCTGGATGAGGCGGGCATCAAGGGCTTCGAGTCGTACAACTGGCTGGGCATGATTGCACCGGCCAGCACGCCGCCGGCCGTGATCGAGCGCCTGAACAAGGCCGTGAACGAGGCACTCAAGGACCCCGAGGTGCGCGCCATGATCGAGAACACGGGCGGCATGGTCATGGGCGGCACGCCCCAGGCCTACGGCAAGTTCATCGAGGCCGAGCGCGCCAAGTGGGGCCCGGTGATCAAGAACGCCAACATCACGCTGGACTGAGCGCCAGCCCGCGCATCGCTTTTTCCCATTCAACAGAACCATCCATGAACACCAAGCAACAACTCAAGGCCCTGGCCGAAGCGCGCCGCGGCGTGCTCGTGCCCGGCGCATTCAACGCGCTGTCCGCGCGCGTCGTGGCCGATCTCGGCTTCGAGGCCATCTATGTGACCGGTGCCGGCGTGACCAACATGTGGTTCGGCCTGCCCGACCAGGCCTTCATGGGCCTGACCGACATCGCAGACCATACGGCCCGCATCCGCGACGCGGTGGATCTGCCGCTGATCGTCGATGCCGACACCGGCTTTGGCAACGCGCTCAACACCTACCATGCGGTGCGCACGCTGGAGCGCGCAGGCGCCGACTGCATCCAGATCGAGGACCAGATCAGCCCCAAGCGCTGCGGCCATTTCAATGGCAAGGAAGTGATTTCCACCGAGGAAATGCTGGGCAAGATCAAGGCCGCCGTGGACGCGCGCCGAGACCAGGGCACGCTGATCATGGCGCGCACCGATGCCTGCGCCACGCAGGGCTTCGAGGCCGCCGTCGAGCGCGCCCAGCGCTTTGCCGAGGCGGGAGCCGACATCCTGTTCGTGGAAGCCGTGACCCAGGCCGATGAGATCCGCGCCCTGCCCCAGCGCCTGTCCACGCCGCAGCTGATGAACATGGTGATCGGAGGCAAGACGCCCATCACCGACGCGGGCGAGCTGGCAGACCTGGGCTATGGTCTGGTGCTGTATGCCAATGCCGCGCTGCAAGGCGCCGTGGCCGGCATGCAAAAGGCGCTGGGCCAGCTGCGCAACGAGCGCAGGGTGGACGAGAACCCCGCTGTGGTCGCCCCCTTTGCCGAGCGCCAGCGCCTGGTCAACAAGCCGTTCTGGGACGCGCTGGAAAAGAAGTACGAGTGAAGCACGAGCGAGGGCGGGCTGGCACAGCGCCGCTCAGCCCCTCGCAGGCGCCTTCCACCCCTTGAGCGTCAACTCCAGCGCCTGCAGCGCCTGCTGCAGGCGTTCGGGGGGCGCCCCTTCCTCGGCAATCCAGAATGCCGACTCCACCAGGCAGCCATTGAGCAGGCGCGACATGGCCAGAGGATTGGCACGCACGATCACGCCGCGCTCCATGAGCTGCTCCAAGTAGCCGGCCACGAAGGCGATGCAGGCGCGGTGCTGCTCGCCCTGGTCCGTGCCGGTGAGCACGGCGCGCGCATCCTGCAGCACGATGCGGCGTATCTCGCCCTCCTGCGCCATGGCCAGGTAGGCGCGGCAGTAGGCCAGGAACCCCTCCCAGGGGTCGGCATGGTCGGCCAGCACCTGCTCCAGGCGTGCGTCCATCTCGGCATCCATCTGCGCCACCACGGCGGCCAGCAAGCCCGGCTTGCCACCGAAATGGTGGTACAGCGCGCCACGCGTCAGCCCGGCATTGGCCGTCAATTCGTCCATGGAGGCCTGGGAATAGCCCTGGCTGCCAAAGGCCTCGCGCGCAGCCTCGATGAGCTTGGCGCGTGTCTCCTCGATCATGCTGGCCCGGCTTTTGCGCATGGCGCACTCCATTCACATACAAAACGTATGCCAATGATACGGCGCGTCATGGGCAACCCGTAGAATCGCTGACATACGCCGCGTATGTGATTGCAGCGGCCTGTCCGTTTTCCGAGGTTTCCATGTTCCACGCCTACCGCCAGCTGTTCACCCGGCCCGGCACGGCCGCCTTTGTGCTGGCCGGTCTCCTGGCCCGCCTGCCCCTGTCCATGACGGGCATCGGCCTGATCACCATGCTGTCCCAGCAGCGCGGCGCCTACACACTGGCCGGCGCGGTCGCGGCCTGCTTTGCGCTGTCCATTGCGGTGCTGGCGCCCCGCATCTCGGCCCTGGTGGACTGCCATGGCCAGCGCAAGGTCCTGCCCTGGGCAGCGGCAGTGAGTGCTGCCGCCATGTTTGCGCTGCTGGCCTGCGCGCATTGGCAGGGGCCGGATTGGCTGCTGCTGGTGCTGGCAGCACTGGTGGGTGCCCTGCCCAGCATGCCGGCCATGGTGCGCGCACGCTGGACCGTGCTGCTGCGTGGCACGCCCCAGCTGCAGACGGCCTATGCGCTGGAGGCCGTGCTGGACGATGTCTGCTTCATCGTCGGCCCGCCGCTGTCGGTAGGCCTGAGCATGGTGCTGTTCCCCGAGGCCGGGCCGCTGGCCGCCTCCTTGCTGCTGCTGGTGGGCGTGGCGCTGTTCGTGGCCCAGCGCCGTACCGAGCCGCCCGTGGACACATCGCAGCAGCGCACGCGCCAGCAATCGCTGGCCCGCCATCCCGTGGTGCGCACGCTGGCGCTATTCATGCTGGCCCAGGGCATCATCGTGGGCACCATCGACGTGGCCAGCGTGGCCTTTGCCACGCAGCAGGGCCAGCCAGCGGCGGCCAGCATCGTGCTGTCGTTCTACGCGCTGGGGTCCTGCGTGATGGGACTGGTCTTCGGCACGCTGCGCCTGAAGGCGCCGCTGCACCGCCAGATCGCCTGGGTGGGCGCCTCGGTCTGCATCACGGCCGTGCCCCTGCTGCTGGCCACCAATGTGTTCACGCTGACCCTGGCCGTATTGCTGGCCGGCATTACCTTCGGCCCGACCATCACCGTGGCCATGGGCCTGGTGGAGCAGCAGGTGCCGCACCAGCGCCTGACCGAAGGCATGACCTGGCTGCTGACCGGCATTGCCATGGGCGTGGCCCTGGGCGCGGCCGCCGCAGGCTGGGCCACCGACCTGTGGGGCGCACGCATTTCTTTCGTGGTGGCGCTGCTGGCCGGTGTCGCCATGTGGGCCCTGGGCGTTCTGGCCGCACGCCAGGCACGAGCGAAAGAGAGCCCGCCTGCCGAAGACGCAGCCGCTGCCTGCACCTGAACACGGCCGCAACGCCCGCGTCAGCCCAGACCGCTCAGGCCGTGGCCATCAAGGCCAGCAGCTCGGCCAGGCGCTGGCGCATCCACAGCGCTTCGGCCCCGGGCGCCATCCCTTCCAGCCAGAGCATGCGCACGGTCAGCGGCGGTAGCGCCAGTCCCTCGCAGGCGCGTTGCCGCAGATGCGGGCGCAGGTCGCCGAACTCGGCAATGTTGACCGGCAGGATGGCCCAGCCCAGGCCGTCGGCCACCATGTCGGCAATCACATAGAAGCTGTTGGAGCGCCAGACGGCGGGACTGAGCACGGTGTCCTCCACGCCCTCGATGTGCATCAGCAACTGGCGGTGCGCGGCCAGCTGCCTGCGCGTGAGGACCGCCGTGCCATCGAGCACATGGCCCTTGGCCACGCAAATGGTCTGCGGCACGCTGCCGATATGGCGCTGGGCACAGGTGGCCGGCGCAGGCGCTCGGTCGAACTGGAAGGCGACCTGGGCACGCTGCGCCGCCACATGCTCGGCCACTTCGGAGGCCGTGCCGTTCAGCACGGTCAGCTCCATGGCCGGAAAGCGCGCCGCCAGCTCCTTGAACAGCTGGGCCAGCGGCACATAGGGCAATGCCTCGTCCAGCGCAACGGCCAGGCGTGCCTGCCCGCCTGCGGCCAATGCGCGGGCGCGGTGGTCCATGGCCTGGGCCTGGTGCAGCAGGGTCCGGGCCTCCAGCAGCATCACCTCCCCTGCCGCCGTCAACTGCACGCGGCGCCCCACGCGGTCGAACAGCTCCAGCCCCAGGTCGGCTTCCAGCAGGCCGATGGCCGTGCTCACGGCCGACTGCGCACGGCCCAGGCGGCGGGCGGCCTCGGTCATGGTGCCGGCTTCGGCCACCGCCACAAAATGCTTCAGCCTGTCGAGTGTCCATTCCATCCATCAATTTTATGGATGGAATCAAACTTTGATAAATCATTTCATTGATGGAAACTGTGGTTTTCATCAAGAAGGAAGCCCTGGCCCACAAGGCCCGGGGCAAACAGGTGCTTTATGGCGTTCACAACGCAAACCCAGAACCCCGTTTCGGGGCATCTTCCAAAATCCCAGGCGGCCGACCCGCGCCGCTGGCTGGTGCTGGCCATTGTCTCGGTGGCGCTGCTGCTCATCGTCATCGACATGACGGTGCTCTACACGGCGCTTCCGCGCCTGACACATGACCTGGCGGCCACGGCCTCGGCCAAGCTGTGGATCGTCAACATCTACGCGCTGGTGGTCTCCGGCCTGCTGCTGGGCATGGGCACGCTGGGCGACAGGCTCGGCCACAAGCGGCTGTTCATGGCCGGGCTGTGCGTGTTCGGCGTGGCATCGCTGTGTGCAGCCTTTGCGCCCTCGCCCGCCTTGCTGATTGCGGCGCGCGCGCTGCTGGGCGTGGGCGCGGCCATGATGATGCCGGCCACGCTGTCCCTGATCCGCCTGAGCTTTGCCAATGAGCGCGAGCGCGCGCTGGCCATCGGCATCTGGGCCTCGGTGGCCTCGGGCGGTGCGGCCTTCGGGCCGGTGGTGGGCGGGCTGCTGCTCGAATACTTCTGGTGGGGCTCGGTGTTCCTGATCAATGTGCCCATCGTGCTGCTCGCCCTGCCCCTGGCCGGCTGGTTGATTCCCGCAGGCACGGCCACCTTGCAGCGGCCCTGGGACTTCATCGGCTCATTGCAGGTCATGGCAGGCCTGGTGGGCAGCACCTACGCCATCAAGGAAGCCGGCAAACAGTCGCCCGACTGGGCCCTGGCCGCCGTGGCCCTGGTGCTGGGCCTGGGCTATCTCGCGCTGTTCGTGCGGCGCCAGCGCCGCAGCAGCGACCCGCTGCTGGACTTCGCGCTGTTCCGCAACCCGGCGTTTGCCACGGCCGTGGCCTCGGCCCTGGTGGCAGCGGCCGCGCTGATCGGCATGGAGCTCGTGTTCAGCCAGCGCCTGCAACTGGTGCAGGGACTGTCGCCACTGCAGGCCGGCCTGGCCGTGCTGCCGCTGCCGCTGGCCGCCTTTGTGGCCGGCCCCGTGGCAGGCCACTGGCTGCCACGCCTGGGCGGCGCGCGCATGCTGCCGGCAGCGCTGCTGCTGTCGGGCCTGGGCATGGGCGGCTATCTGCTGGTCCACGACATGGGCTGGTGGCCGCAGGCGGCAGCGCTGGCCGTGCTGGGCCTGGGCATAGGCGCGGCCATGACCACGGCGTCGAGCACCATCATGCAAAGCGCTCCCGCGGACCGTGCCGGCATGGCGGCATCGGTCGAGGAGGTGTCATACGAGCTGGGTGGCGCCCTGGGCGTGACGCTGATGGGCAGCCTGCTGTCGGCCGTCTATGCAGGCTCGTTGCGCCTGCCTGAGGGGCTGGGTCTGGGCCTGGCCCTGCCCGATTCCGTGCGCGACAGCCTGGACGAAGCCCTGCTGGCTGCCGATCAGCTGATGCCCCAGGCCGCGCACCAGTTGACCGAGCTGGCACGCACGGCCTTCGACCAGGGTTTCAGCGCCGTGATCGCCAGCGCCACGCTGCTGCTGGTCTGCACGGCACTGTGGACGGGCTGGCGGCTGCGCGGTCAGCGCCGCTGAGCCGTCGCCTTCCTCTCAAAAAGCAAAAAGCCCCGTTCGGGGCTTTTTGCATTGCATGCACATGGCGTGCACACGGCGTACCTGCGCTTCGATCAGGCGAAGTTCTGCTCGGCAAACTTCCAGTTCACCAGTTGGCCGAGGAAGGTCTCGACGAACTTGGGACGCAGGTTGCGGTAGTCGATGTAGTAGGCGTGTTCCCAGACGTCCACGGTCAGCAGGGCCTTGTCTTCCGTGGTCAGGGGCGTGCCTGCAGCGCCGGTGTTGACGATGTCCACCGAACCGTCGGCCTTCTTGACCAGCCAGGTCCAGCCAGAGCCGAAGTTGCCCACGGCCGACTTCACGAAGGCTTCCTTGAAGGCGGCGTAGCTGCCCCACTTCTTGTTGATGGCGTCAGCCAGTGCGCCGGTGGGCTCACCGCCACCGTTGGGGGCCATGCAGTTCCAGAAGAAGGTGTGGTTCCAGATCTGGGCTGCGTTGTTGTAGATGCCGCCGGAAGACTTCTTGACGATCTCTTCCAGGGTCATGTTTTCGAATTCGGTGCCCTTTTGCAGGTTATTCAGGTTCACCACATAGGCGTTGTGGTGCTTGCCATGGTGGTACTCCAGCGTTTCCTGGCTGTAGTGGGGTGCCAGCGCGTCAATCGCATAGGGCAGAGGGGGCAAGGTATGTTCCATGGTGTTTCCTTCGTGGTTGAAATCTTTTAGGACGGGCCAGCACCTGTTGCGCAGAGCGCCTGCAGCGCCTGCCGTGACCGTCGCGCGGGGCCTGCACTGCACGCATTGCTGCGAGCCCTGGCCCTCACGCACCCGAACGGGCATTGTAGGAACAACTTCGTGACCCTGCGGCGAAAGCGCGCGCCAAATGGCCCATCTTGGCCCGCTGCTGCGGGGGTGGATGTGAATTGACCTTGATCCGGCCAATCGGCCTACACGGATACCGCCTGCCGCCCGCCACTCCCTGCACGCCGAACGCTGCACCCAGGGCGCCGCAGTTCAGAGCAGGCGCGGCTGCGTCACCACCAGGTCCAGGCTGCCGTCGGCCAGTTGTGCCTGCAAGGCCGTGCCCGGTGGCGCGCTGCGCGCCTCGGTCACGGGATGGCCCTCGGCATCGGTCAGCAGGGCATAGCCGCGCTGCAGCACCAGGCGCGGGTCCAGCAGTTGCAGGCGAAGCTCCATGCGCGCCAGGTGATCCGCGCGCCGGTCCAGGCCGCGACGCATGCCGGCAGGCAACTGCGCCTGCAGGCCCTGCCCCGCATGGTCCATGCGCTGCAACCGCAACTGCATGGCATGGCGCAGTCGCTGGGCCTGGCGGCTGAGCTGCAGCCGGCTGCGGGCCAGTTGCTCGCTGGGCCGGCCCAGGCGCTGCGCTGCCAGGTCAAGGCGCTGCTGCTGGCGGTCCAGCAGCCGCTGCACGGAATCCTCCAGGCGGCCCTGCATGAGCTGCAGCGCACCCATCCAGACCTCGCGCGGTTGGCTCACCAGTTCGGCCGCCGCCGTGGGCGTGGGCGCGCGCAGGTCGGCGCAGAAGTCGGCAATGGTGAAGTCGGTCTCGTGCCCCACGCCGCAGATCAGGGGCACAGGGCTTTGCACGATGGTGCGGGCCAGGCGCTCGTCATTGAAGGCCCAAAGGTCTTCAATGGAGCCGCCCCCGCGCACCAGCAAGATGGTGTCGATGGGCGGCGCGCCGGCCACCGAGCCATCAACCGAGCCCGCGCCTTCCCGCGCCAGGCCATAAAGCCTTTGCAGCGCATCGATCAGGGAGGCCGGCGCCTGCGCGCCCTGCACCAGGGCAGGCACCAGCACCACGGGGATATGGGGCACGCGGCGGCGCAGCGCCGTGATCACGTCGTGCAGCGCAGCAGCCCCGGGCGAAGTCACCACGCCAATGCCGCGCGGCAGCGGCGGCAGGCTGCGCTTTCGGGCTGCGTCGAAAAGGCCTTCGGCCTCCAGCTGCGCCTTCAGCCGCAGGAACTGCTCGAACAGGGCGCCCTGGCCCGCACGCTGCATGCTCTCGACGACCAGTTGCAGGTCGCCACGCTGCTCGTAGACGCCCAGCCGGCCCCGCAACTCGACCAGTTCGCCGTCGCGCGGCGAAAAATCCATGAGCTGGGCCGCACGCCGGAACATGGCGCAGCGGATCTGCCCGCCCGCGTCCTTGATGCTGAAGTAGCAATGGCCGCTGGCCGCGCGGGAAAAGCCGCTGATCTCCCCGCGCACCGCCACCGGATTGAAGCGTGCCTGCAAGGCGTCGCCCACGGCGCGGCACAGCGCGCCGACTTCCCAGACCAGCGGCGCCGCTGCTGGGTTCATTGCGCCGAATGCACCGCTCATGCGGCCTCCCGGTCTGCATGCAGTGCAACATTCTCCACAGGCAGGCGGATGCAGACCCGAGCAGGCACTTTGGCGGCAATTTGCAGAAGCACTCTCAAAAACACCTCGCAAGCAATTGATTCATAAAGATTTTTTTGCTGCAACAAAGAATTCACATTTGTCACAGTGTCCATTCGCCGCCGCAGCGGCGTTTGCGCAACCCGCTTGATAACAAAGTTATCCACAGAAATCTGTGCTATAGCGACCATCCAAAATCCCGAATATGGGGAGCCGCCCGTTGCCTGGATGCTGCGCCGGGTCACAGTTTTCAGGCGATCGCGGACACGAGACGCCTGGACCGGCCATATGGCTGGGCCATAATCGTCGGCTGCAGTTAAACGCGGGGGGAAAACAACTTGCTGTCGATCATACAAGCCGCAGGCTGGCCGATCTGGCCACTGATTGCCTGCTCCATCCTGGCTCTGGCCCTGGTCTTTGAACGTTTCGTGGCGCTGAAAACGGCCCGCGTGGCGCCGCCCGCCCTACTGGGCGAGGCGATTTCCGTGTCCTCGCGCGGCCTGCCCAGCCAGGAAGTCGTGCAGCAGCTGTCCCAGAACTCCACGCTGGGCGAAGTCCTGGCAAGCGGACTGCGCGCCCTGCAAGCCCATCCGGACAGCAGCGAAGAAGAGCTTCGCGCCTCCATGGAAGGCGCCGGCCGCGCCGCTGCCCACACGCTGGAAAAGCACCTGAGCGCGCTGGCCACCATCGCTTCTGCCGCGCCTTTGCTGGGCCTGCTGGGCACGGTGATCGGCATGATCGAGATCTTCGGCTCGCAAGGCGGCGCATCGGCCACCGGCGGCGGCAACCCGGCGCAGCTGGCGGCCGGCATCTCCATCGCCCTGTACAACACGGCCTTCGGCCTGATCGTCGCCATTCCGGCGCTGATCTTCTGGCGCTACTTCCGCGCCCGCGTCGATGGCTACCTGCTGGGCATGGAGCTGGCCTCCGAGCAGTTCGTGCGCCACCTGGTGCGCGTCGGCGGCAAGTGAACCCGCAGAACCCGCACGCGAGAGACCTGCCATGAACTTCCGTCCCCGCCGCCGTGACGAGCCCGAGATCAACCTGATCCCGTTCATCGATGTGCTGCTGGTGGTGCTGATCTTTCTGATGCTGTCCACCACCTACAGCAAGTTCACCGAGCTGCAGCTGACCCTTCCCGTGGCCGATGTCGAGCAGCAGCGCGACCGGCCCCGCGAAATCATCGTCGCCATCGCTGCCGACGGCCGCTACGCCATCAACAAGACCGCCGTGGAAGACCGCAGCGTCACCGGCCTGACCCAGGCACTGGCCGCAGCGGCGGTTGCCGGCAAGGACAGCGTGGTCATCATCAGCGCCGACGCCACCGCGCCGCACCAGTCCGTGGTGTCGGTGATGGAGGCCTCGCGCCGCGCCGGACTGTCCCAGATCACCTTTGCCACGCAGACGTCGGCCAGCGCCGGGCGCTGAGGGCAAGGCCTCCATGCCCGGGAATGGCCCCACCCCCGCAGCCCGAGGGCTTCGCGCGGCCTGGCGCCACCGCGGCCCGCTGGCCTGCGCGCTCCTTCCCCTGTCCCTGCTGTACCGTGCCCTGCTGGGCCTGCATCGGCTGCCCTATGCACTGGGTTTCAGGCGTGCAGGCCAGGCCGGCATTCCGGTCATCGTCGTCGGCAACGTGATTGCGGGCGGCGCCGGAAAGACCCCCGTCACGCTCGCCCTGGCCCGCCATCTGCAGGATGGCGGCTGGAACCCTGGCATCGTCTCGCGCGGCTATGGCCGCAGCACGGACGACTGCCGCGAAGCCCATCCTGACAGCGCCCCCGCCGATGTGGGCGACGAGCCCGCGCTGCTGGCGCGTGCCAGCGGCGTGCCGGTCTTCGTGGCCCGCAAGCGCATCGAGGCCGTCCAGGCCCTGCGCGCCCGCCATCCGCAGGTGGATGTGGTCATCAGCGACGACGGCCTGCAGCACCTGGCCCTGGCCCGCGACATTGAGCTGTGCGTCTTCAATGACGACGGCATCGGCAATGGCTGGCTGCTGCCGGCAGGCCCGCTTCGCGAACCCTGGCCGCGCCCCGTCACCGCCGTGCTGCACGCGGGCGCCTGCCCGCCAACGGATGCGCCCGCCTTTGCCATGCATCGCCAACTGGCCGCTGAAGGCGTCAATGCGCACGGTGAGCGCATTCCCCTGGCGGCCCTGCGCGGACGGCCCGTGGAGGCCGTGGCCGCCGTGGCCCGGCCCGAGGGCTTTTTCTCCATGTTGGCCAGTGAACAGGGCCTGGCGCTGGAGCACGCCCAGGCGCTGCCGGATCACTATAATTTTGAGAGCTTCCAGCGCCTGGGACGCAATGAAGACCCGTTGGTCTGCACCGAAAAGGATGCCGTCAAGCTGTGGCGAACCCATCCCCAGGCCTGGTCCGTTGCGCTGCAATTGCAGCTGCCGCCAGATTTCTGGGCGCTGCTGGATCAGCGGCTGCAGGCGCTGCGCAGGCCACGCGCCTGACTATCATCACCGTCTTGGCTGGCCGCCACGGCCCGCCCTCCCCCTCCAAAACACAGGATCCGCCATGGACGCCAAACTTCTCGAACTGCTGGTCTGCCCCGTCACCAAGGGCCCGCTGCGCTTTGACCGCGAGCACCAGGAACTGGTCTCGCGCAGCGCGCGCCTGGCCTACCCCGTGCGCGACGGCATTCCGGTGCTGCTGGAGGCCGAAGCCCGCACGCTGGACGACGACGAGCTCGAGGACTGATCGCGCCGCAAGGCCCGATTTCCGACAACGCCCGCGCCCGCACTTTCGACCTTCTCCGCAACGCACCATGCCCACCGCGCCCTTCACGGTTCTGATTCCTGCCCGCCTTGCCTCCAGCCGCCTGCCAGGCAAGCCCCTCGCAGACATTGCAGGCCTTCCCATGGTCGTGCGCGTGGCACAGCGTGCCGGCCTCAGCGGCGCCACGCGCTGCGTGGTCGCGGCCGATGACGAAAGCATCGTCGCCGCCTGCGCCGCGCACGGCGTTGCGGCCGTGCTCACCCGCAGCGACCACGCCAGCGGCAGCGACCGCCTGGCCGAGGCCTGCGAACTGCTGGGCCTGGATGGCGACGACATCGTCGTCAACGTCCAGGGCGACGAACCGTTGATCGCTCCCGACCTCATCGATGCCGTGGCTGCCCTGCTGCCGCTGCGGCCCTCGGCCAGCATGGGCACGGCGGCACATGCCATCGACAGCCTGGCCGACTTCACCAACCCGAACGTGGTCAAGGTCGTCTGCGATGCCCAGGGCATGGCCCACTATTTCAGCCGCGCACCCATCCCCTTTGCGCGTGAACATGCAGGCCAGGCATGGTGGGAGACGGCATCTGCAGCGGCAGCACCGGGCCACCCCGGCTTCGCGCCACTGCGCCACATCGGCATTTACAGCTACCGTGCCGGTTTCCTGCGCAGCTTCCCGCAGCTTTCTCCCGCCCCTACCGAGGTGCTGGAGGCGCTGGAACAGTTGCGTGCGCTGTGGCACGGCCACCGCATCGCCGTCCACCTGACGCCCCATGCACCTGGCCCCGGCGTGGACACCCCCGAAGACCTGGAGCGGGTGCGCGCCCGGTTGTCCGCCTGAATCCGATCCCGCATACGCCAATACAGATGCGCCAATGGCGATGCCCGGCATCGCCATTCACAACACAACTGCACATGCGGTTTTGTCGGACAGCAAAACGCAGTTTTTGGAGATTGCACAGGCGACAGTTTTGCCCTCTGCGTGTAAGCCAGTGTTAGCCCTGTGCGTGCTATCCTTGCCCGCGACAAAAATATGACGCATGGACTGTCCGCCCCGGTGGGCCGATCCGGCAGACAAGAATTTCTACTCTCCTCAAGGACTTCCATGAAACTGATTTTGTTGGGCGCACCCGGCGCCGGCAAAGGCACGCAAGCCGCTTTCATCTGCCAGAAGTACGGCATCCCCCAGATTTCCACCGGTGACATGCTGCGTGCCGCCGTCAAGGCCGGAACGCCCCTGGGCCAGCAGGCCAAGGCCGTGATGGACGCCGGCCAACTGGTCAGCGACGACCTGATCATCAATCTGGTCAAGGAACGCATCGCCCAGGCCGATTGCGCCAACGGCTTCCTGTTTGATGGATTTCCCCGCACCATTCCCCAGGCAGACGCCATGAAGGCCGCTGGCGTAAAGCTGGACTACGTGCTGGAGATCGATGTGCCCTTCGACGCCATCATCGAGCGCATGAGCGGCCGCCGTTCCCACCCCGCCTCGGGCCGCACCTACCACGTCAAGTTCAATCCGCCCAAGATCGAAGGCCAGGACGACGTGACCGGCGAGCCGCTGGTGCAGCGCGAAGACGACAAGGAAGAAACCGTCAAGAAGCGCCTGGACGTCTACAGCAGCCAGACCCGCCCCCTGGTGGACTACTACCGCGCATGGGCCGAAAAGGAAGCCGCAGCGGCGCCCAAGTACCGCGCCATCAGCGGCCTGGGCTCGGTCGAGGACATCACCCAACGCGCATTGGCTGCACTGGCTGAGTGATGCAGGCCATGTGCCACAACGAAAAAAGCACCCGCAGGGTGCTTTTTTGTTGACCGCCAGCAACTGAAGAAATGCCGGTGTCGCCGCCCGGCTCAATCGCGCGGCTGCGCTGCTAGCGCCAGCATCATCGCAATCCGGGCCTTTGCCACGGGCAGCTGCGCCAGATCGGCCTCTGCCGGGTTGGTCCCAAGGCCGGAGGCCACGGGCAGGCCTTCGGCACAGCGCGTGCCCCGCCAGATCCAGACGCCCTTGTCACGGGCACGCTGCAAGGCCGCTTCCATGCCTTCGTGAACCGTCGCATTGCCCGTGCCAGCCACGACGATGCCACGCACGCCTGCCGCCACCAGCGCATTCACGCCGCTGGCACGCGCCAAGGCGCCACTGAACACCACCTCGACCCAGGGCAGCTCATCCAGCGCCAGCAGATCAGATGACATGGCCGCAGGCACCATGGTCCGCGCGGACGGCGCATCGGGCACCAGCCAGCGCACACGCCCTTCCTCCACCAACGCCTGCGGCCCGCCTTCCACGGAGCGCATTGCCTGCAGCCGGTAGGGATGGACCTTCTGCACCTGGTCTGCCGCATGCACCTCGCCGCCTGCCACCACCCATACGCCGCTGCGCCCGCCGCTGGCAGCCAGGCTCACGGCATCGCGCAGATTCTGCGGCCCGTCGGCCAACAGGGCCGTGGCCGGGCGCATGGCGCAGGTCAGCACAATGGGCTTGGTGGCCGGCAGCAGGCTGTGCAGCAGCCAGGCCGTCTCTTCCAGCGTGTCCGTTCCATGCGTGATCACCACGGCGCGTGTGTCCGCATCCTCCAGCGCCTGCGT
Source organism: Delftia sp. K82 (assembly GCF_002193035.1). Taxonomy (NCBI): domain Bacteria; kingdom Pseudomonadati; phylum Pseudomonadota; class Betaproteobacteria; order Burkholderiales; family Comamonadaceae; genus Delftia; species Delftia sp. K82. The sequence continues at coordinate 2,494,169 of NZ_MYFL01000001.1, forward strand.
GCAGGCGCGCAGCAACGCGCGCCACACGGGCCAGTCCATATCCTTGCTGTCCACCTGCGCGATCTGCTGCGTCTGCACGGGTCCCAGCGCCTGCTGCTCCAGGTCCGGCACGGCCTCCAGCAGCGACTGCACCGTGATCTGCCCGGCCTTGTACCCCACGCCCTGCGACTGCGAATCCGCCCGGCCGGCGATGGTCCCGCCCGTGCCCAGAATCACCAACTTTGACTGCCCCACTTGCACCTCTTGGAAAACTGGTTAAAAATACAGATACTGTATAAATCATCAGATGGCCTCCCAGCCTGCCATCTGCCCTCAAGGACCGGACGCACGCCATGCTCGACCATCCCAAGCTCACCGCCCGCCAGCAACAGATCCTGGACCTGATCCAGGCCGCCATCTCCCGCACGGGCGCGCCTCCCACACGCGCGGAAATCGCCAACACGCTGGGCTTCAAGTCCGCCAACGCTGCCGAGGAACACCTGCAGGCCCTGGCCCGCAAAGGTGTGATCGAACTGGTCAGCGGCACCTCGCGCGGCATTCGCCTGCGTACCGACACCGTGCGCAACATCAATGCCGCGCGCGGCACCAGCTTCGGACTGCCGCTGTCGGCCCTGGCACCGCTGATGCTGCCCCTGGTGGGCCGCGTTGCGGCGGGCTCGCCCATTCTCGCCCAGGAACATATCGACCAAACCTATTCCGTCGAGCCCAGCCTGTTCCAGACGCGCCCCGACTATCTGCTGCGCGTGCGTGGCATGTCCATGCGCGACGCGGGCATCATGGACGGCGACCTGCTGGCCGTGCAGTCCGCACACGAAGCCCGCAACGGCCAGATCGTCGTGGCGCGCCTGGGTGATGAAGTCACCGTCAAGCGCCTGCGCCGCACCACGCAGGGCGTGGAACTTCTGCCGGAAAACCCCGATTACCCGGTGATTCGCGTCGCCCCCGAAGAGGCCTTTGCCATTGAAGGCCTGGCCGTGGGGCTGATCCGCAACAGCATGTCCATGTAAGCCGGACTGGCGGCCCTTCTCAGGCCGCCTCACCCCATTTCACGCACCGCCCAGGTGGTAGGCGCGAAGCCTTGGAGCTTCGCCCTGGGCGGAGCTTTGCCCGCAAACCGCAATCCTGCCTGTGTCCATGCCTCTTTGAAACACGCCAACAGGAGTCGTCACATGGGATTCGCTCTGCCAACACTGTCTTCTTTTTCCTTCCTGCGCCTGGCACATGGCATCCGCCTGACTGCGACCGCCATGGAGTCGGCCATGCCACTTGCACAAGCCCCTGCGTGCCAGCCATTACCTGCTGCAGCACCCGAGTCCGCCAACGTGATCTCTTTCAGCAAGGCACGCCGGCGCAGCCAGCAGCGCCGCGGCAAGGCCGCACGCGCTGCAGACCATGGAGATGCCCAGCTGATCCTGCCCTTGCTGCCGACGCAGCCCGCCCTGCAATCCGCACCTGAGCAGCCTTCAGGCCTGCGCATCATCCAGCGGTCGCCGCAGGAGCAGCCGGAATGCCTGTTCATCTCCGGGCGCATGGCCGATGTCTGCGCTGCGCTGGAGCGCATGGAGGCGCATGGCGGACCGGCAGCCAACTGAGGCCCGATGCAAGGTGTGCGACACACCTTGCACGACACAAACCTGGGCGGCGCGGACCGCGTGCCGCACGAGGAATCGGCCTGCGCAAAGCTGCTGCAGGCTGGCGGCCACCACTACCCTGTAGCGCACATGCAACAAGTGGACGCCCTCTTTGCGGGAGGGGCGCAGGCCTGAAAGATAATTGATAAGCATTCTTATTATCTTTTGCAGCAGCGATTGCCACTGCGCCCGCCTCCTCCGCCCCAGCCTTCTCCGTGCACAGCCTCTACCAGAATCACCATCCCTGGCTGGAAAGCCTGTTGCGCAAACGCCTGGGAAACCGTGACGATGCCGCCGACCTGGCCCAGGACACCTTTGTGCGCCTGCTGCGCTCGCCCCTGCCGCAGCAGGACATCCGCGAACCCAGGCGCTACTTGGCCACCATCGCCCGGGGCCTGGTCGCCGACCTGTTTCGCCGCCGCACGCTGGAGCAGTCCTATCTGGACTATCTGGCCCAGTTGCCACAATCACTGGCGCCTTCGCCCGAAGAGCAGGCCATCGTCCAGCAGACCCTGCTGGATGTGGACCGCATGCTCCAAAGCCTTCCTCCCAAGGTTCGCGAAGCCTTCGTGCTGGCCCAGTTCGAGGAACTGAGCTACCCAGAGATCGCCCAGCGCCTGGGTGTATCGCTGCGCACCGTCAGCAACTACCTGACCCGGGCGATGGAGCATTGCTGCCTGGTCCTGGCATAGCCACATGGGCGAGAGACATCTGGAAGGCAACGACCGCCGCGCCTTGCATGAGGCCGCCGCCTGGCACGTGAAACTGCGCGGCGCCTCTGCCACAGCAGGCCTGCAACAGGACTGGCAGAAATGGCATGAGGCCGATCCCGCCCACCAGCGCGCCTGGCTGCGCGTGCAATCCGTCACCGCGCAACTGTCGCATCTGCCCGCACCACTGGCGCGCCAGGCGCTGGGCCGTCGCACCTCGCCCACCCGCCGCTCCGTGGTGCGCGGCGTGGCTCTGGGCCTGGGCAGCGGCGCCATGGCCTGGATGGCCTGGAAAGGCGCACCACTGGAAAGCTGGCAGGCCGGGCAGCGCACAGCCACGGGCGAGCGCCGGGATCTAAAGCTACCCGACGGCTCCCTGGTGGCCCTGGATACGGCAACCGCCTTGGACACCGTTTTTGACGACCGCCAGCGCCTGCTGCGCCTGCACCGTGGCCGCATCCTCGTCGCCACCGAGCCCGACGCGCTGGGCCGCCCCTTCAGCGTGCAGACCCCGCAAGGCCACGTACTGGCCCTGGGCACGCGCTTCACGGTTCATCTCGCGGACGATGGCCTGTGCCATGTCACCGTGCAGGAAAAGGCCGTGCGCCTGCAGCCTCTGGACAGCGATGCACCCTCCGCGCAATTGCAGGCCGGACAGCAGGCCGCCTTCTCGTCCAGCGCCACCCAGCCGCCCACGTCCGCAGACCCCTTTGCAGCCAGCTGGCATGAAGGCGGCCTGGTCGCACTGGACATGCCGTTGGGCCAGCTGATTGACGCCCTTGCCCGCTACCGGCCCGGCTACCTGGGCTGCTCGGCCGAGGTCGCCGGGATGCTTGTCTCGGGCGCCTTTCCCGTGGATGACACGGATCGCGCCCTGGCCGCGCTCGTCAGCCGCTTTCCTCTGCAACTGCGCACCCGCACCCGCTATTGGGTGGAGGTGCAAGCGCGATCAAGCTGAGATGATGGGATGAGGCCGTGGCGAAGTCTCTCGTCCAAACCAGCACTTCAGAGCGGCGCATACGGGTGATGCACCACGTCGAAGCCCTCCTCGTCGGAGGGCGCGACAAAGTAGCTCGTGATCAGGTCGAATTGCTCATCGCTGGCCTGAAACGGATGCTCGCCTGCCGCATTGCGCACACGCAAGCGCTGCTTGCAGACCTCGTCAGGCACATCCAGAAAATGCAGGCGGTGCGAGGCGCCCACTTTCTCGAACACGCTGCGCGCCCAGCCCCGCCCCTCCAGGGTATTGGCCGGAAAATCCAGCACCACCGACACGCCAGCGTCCAGCAGCGCCTGTACATGCGCCCCCATCAACCCCTTGAGCCGCGTGCTGCAACGCACGTAATCGGCCACCGACTGCATCTCGCCGGGGTACAGGCCGGCCAGCCAGGAATCCTCGCTGACCAACACCGTTCCGGGCCCGGCCGCCAATTGCCGTGCCAGCGTTGACTTGCCCGAGCCGATCTTGCAGCAGACCATGTGCAGCGTGGCAAGCCGCGCGTTGGCGGCAGGGTCATCGGCATATTCTGCGCAACGGGGCCGGGACTGTTCGGAAACCTGCATATCCATCTCCTGAAAGGCTTGAGAAAACCCCGGAGACAGAATGAAAAACCCGCCTCCTCTGGGCGGGTTGCATGGCGCTGAAGGCCGCTGGCTAACCCACCATCCAATGGATGGTGCGAATAATCTGCGTTGCGTTCCGGCGGGCCATGGCGCACAGCATAGCGCAATCACGGTGTCTCAATGGGCCACCATGCGCACCAGCCCCAACCCTGCAAACAGCGCAGCCACGCCCAGCACCAGCGAGCCCAGCGCATACAGCACGGAGGCCAGCCAGTCGCCACGCTCATACAGCATGCCGACCTCCAGCGCGTACGTCGAAAACGTGGTGAAGCCACCCAGAATGCCAGTGGTGATGAACAGCCGCGCACTCTGCGGCAGCGATGTCTTGAGCGCAAACCACTCCACCACCACCCCCATCACGAAGGCACCCAGCACATTGATCGCCAACGTACCCAGTGGATACGCACCGCCCACCAGCCGCAGTGCGAGCAAGTTCGCGCCATGCCGGAGCGCAGACCCCAGGCCGCCTCCAACGAACACCAGAATGAAACCGTAGAACCCCATGACCGTCCTTTCATCGAATAACCGGGACGGGCGTGCCGGGCAAGATCAAGACATGGCCCCGCCACCGGCAGGACCCATCCCACCAAGGCAGGAGCCATCAGCCCTTCGCAGGGCGGTTTCGGGAAGCTCCATTCCCATCGTGCAGCGAGTGCTGGCTGCGGGGGCGAGTTTACTCTGGACCTGGCAAGCGGCAGAGGTGTGAGATTGCGTTGCAGACGCTGGCCGTACCCTCCAAATGACCAGCGGCACAATGCAACAATGAAATTCATCGTGCTCCTGATCATTGCAGCGGCCTTGCTGTACGGCACAGCAAGGCTTTCCAACATTCACATCGGTGAGCGCGCCGCAGGCGGCCATGACGGCACACCGACCACAGCACAAGAACGTTTCAGGCAAGCCGAGAAGGAGGCTCAGGAGACCGCTGAAGCAGCCCGCCGCGCTGCCCTGCGGGACGCAGAGTGAAGCGGGCCATTCAAACCAAGACGAAAGTTGCCGGGCATGCGGGTCAAAGGACTATTCTTCGTCTGTAATTCGGATCCGATCAGGCCCATCAATTCATCGATATGCATATGCGACTCTTGACCACAGCAATCTTTACAGCACTTTTCGCATTGCCTGCCGCAGCCCAGGTCTTTCAATGCAAGGATGCTTCTGGAAAGTCGACTTTCTCAGACAGTCCTTGCAGCAGCAATGACACTGGAGCTCTGATACAGCGCAAAAAATCGGACGATGAGATCTCCCGTGAGCGGGCTGATGCAGCACAGGCGAATGAACAAAAGTATCAGCGCCAGCTGAACGAAATGCAGCAGCGCCAGATCGAGAGCCAGCAGCGTATCATCGAGCAGCAAGCCCGCCAGACAACTGCTCCTGCGCCCGAGCAGCTCGGCGCGTCCCTTCAGTGCAAGCAGGCGCGCAAGGAGCTGGAATTCGTCTCCAGCATTCGCACCATTTCCCAAGACGAAAAACGGATGCGGACCAATGCCGCGATCACGGGTGTCAATGCTGCATGCGGCTCAAATACGCCCCTGATGCAGGAGCCGCCGAAGGTGATTGTGACACCGGGAGTACCCCACTCCATTCAGCAACCAGTTTCTCAATGAGAACCAGGCACGGAACTGCCAGATATCGAGCGCAATCATGACTCCTCTCGCGCCACTCAGCAGCGGGGGAACATGTTCAGGCATTCTCCCAATGCCACACAGCCTCTTCAGACCGCCGCCAACCGGTCTTCACCGACTTCACAACAGGCGGCCATCCACCAAGCCTTCTCGACATCGTCGTCGCCAAGACGTTCCAGTGTGTAAGCCACTGATACGGTTGCGCGGAGCCGACCTTGGCCTGCCTGCCTGCGTTCGTTGGATAAGCCACGGGGCGAGCGGAGCAAGATGCAGCTTGCCATTCAGAAGCAGCCTGTGCGGCTGGCATGGTGGGCCAACGGCCGCACTTCGCCGGCTTGAGCCTTTGCATCTGCGAGGCTTCTGTAACGACAGGTCCAAGATTTGGTACTGACCGAAGCCTCCAGCCTCAGGTTGGGACAAGCTTGAACGACAATGTGTTCGCCGGGCTTCAGGGCCTTGGCTGCGCGAGCGTCGTAGAACCTTCAAGCAGCCCAGCTCAGGCAAGTGCCGACGATGCCGAAGACAGAGCGCAACGACAGATTAAAGTGTCTGCCGACAACATCTTGCGCGGCAAACCAGAGATAAATCAAAGGCTTATGACGGATTCACAGGCAATGAACATCATCATTCTTGACGACTACCAGGACGCCGTGCGAAAGCTGGACTGTGCTCGTCTGCTGGAGCCCTTCAACGCCAAGGTCTTCACCAATACCGTCAAGGGCGTTGGCCAGCTGTCGGTGCGGTTGCGCGATGCGGACATCATCGTGCTGACCCGCGAGCGCACGCAGATCAGCCGGCAGCTGCTGGAAAAGCTTCCGCGCCTGAAGCTGATTGCGCAGACCGGCAAGGCCGGCGCTCATATCGATGTGCAGGCCTGTACCGACCAAGGCGTTGCGATTGCCGAGGGCGTGGGCTCGCCCATTGCACCGGCAGAGCTGACCTGGTCGCTGATCATGGCGGCCACGCGGCGGCTGCCGCAGTACATCGCCAACCTCAAGCACGGCGCCTGGCAGCAATCGGGCTTCAAGGCTGCGTCCATGCCTGCGAATTTCGGACTGGGCAGCGTGTTGCACGGGCGCACGCTGGGCATCTGGGGCTACGGCCGCATTGGACGGCTGGTCGCGCACTACGGCCATGCCTTCGGCATGCAGGTTCTGGTCTGGGGCAGCGAAAGCTCGCGCCAGAAGGCGCAGGCCGATGGCTTTACGGCGGCGGAATCGCGCGAGGCTTTCTTTACCGAATCCGACGTGCTGTCCATGCATCTGCGACTGCATGAGGCCACACGCGGCATCGTCACGGCGCAGGATCTGGCACGCATGAAGCCTACCGCCCTGTTCGTGAACACCTCGCGCGCGGAGCTGGTGGAGGCCGATGCCCTGCTGGGTGCGCTCAACCGAGGCCGGCCGGGCCTGGCGGCCGTGGACGTGTTCGAGAGCGAGCCCATTCTCCAGGGCCATGCGCTGCTGCGGCTGGAGAACTGCATCTGCACGCCGCACATCGGCTACGTGGAGCAGGACAGCTACGAGCTGTACTTTCGCGCTGCCTTCGACAATGTGGTGAACTTCGTTGCGGGGCAGCCCAGCAACATCCTCAATCCCGAGGTGTTCTCAGGCCCGGCCCGCGCAGGCTGACGACCGGATCAGGCGGGGGCTTGCGCCACCCGCCCTTGCCCTGCACTCAACGGCCGCCCTGGCCGGAGTCGCCACGTGCGGCCGTGGCGCGAAAGGCCAGTTCATCGGCCACCGCCTCATAGACAGCCTGGCGCACGACGGATTCCACCTCCTCGCGCAGACGCACGACGATGGACCGTGTCTGCTGCTGAACCACGGTGGCAATGGCGTCGCGCAGGCGCTGGTCCAGCACCAGGTCCACACGCTGCATGAGGCGATGGACCAGATATTCCTCGGTGACCTGCTGCGCATGACTGTCCCAGATGGACTCCATGGTGGGGGCGGCCGGCATGGCGGGGGAAGCCGGCGTCGGCGCGGCAGCCGCCTCTGCCACGACAGCCTGCACCACCGGGACCACCAGGTCGGCAGGGACCACTTCCCCGACCGGTGCCGCGTCGCCCGCTGAAGCCACATCTGCCGCACCTGCCGCACCTGCCGCACCTGCCGCACCTGCCGCATCAGTCACATCAGCCATTTCGGCCAGACGGCTTTCCTGGGCCAATTGCATTTCCACGGACGGGGCGCTGGGCGGCTGATAGTCCGAGAGCACAGGCTGCATTGCAGGTGTCGGGATTTCCTCAGGTGCATCCTGCTCGGTGACCATGGGCCGCTGGGGCTCCAGGTCCTGCGGCAGCGGCGGCAGGGACGCAGGCAGGGTGACCACGCCACGCCGAGGCGCCAGCATGCCTTCGCTGGCCCAGGGCGTCGCTTCGTCCGTCAGCGGCAGTTCGGACACGGGGGGTGCCAGGGGTGCCGGGGGTTCGACCGCCTGAACCGGTGCCTGCACCGCATCCACCGCAACGACATCGGTGAGCGTGGGAACAAAGCGCGGTGGGGTTTTGGAGGGAGGAGCGCTCATGGCTTACTCCTTGAGGACCAGGTCATGGCGCTTGATGGAAATACCCTGGGCCGCATAGTGCTTCCAGCGCTGCCGGGCCAGGTGGCGGTCTTCCTCGTCGGTGGCGGAAACCACTTCGACGACACGCGCAAAGCGCTCGAACCCTTCGGGCACTTCGCCGCCCAGGTTGACCAGCATGTCGTGGTGCGGCGCGCCGTCCAGCCGCTCCAGCAGAACGATGGGCGAGAAGGCCATGATGTCTGCCCCATCGCCTTCGCCCGCATGGGCCAGGAAGTCGGTGGGCGAGACACTCCACAGCCTGGGCGACAAGGCCTTGAGCAGCGGCGGCGACCCCAGCACCACCAGTTGCGTGCGGTGCCTGAGCGCCTTGCGCGCCAGGCGGCAGACATAGGCCAGCTTGTCGGGCGCGTTGAAATGGAACGCCACTTCAGTCAAGCGATGCTCCCTTCAAACAGGCCCGGGCCGACGGGGACGATGCGCTCATGCCTGCTCCGGCTGAGCTGCAACTGCAGCCTTGCGGCGGCTGGCAGATCCTGCCTTGGGTGGCACCGGCTTCTTGGGTGCAGCAGCTTTATGGGGTGCAGCAGCCTTGGCCTGCGCCTTGCCAGCATCGATGCCGGCCAGCAGATAGTGCAGCAGCAGGCCCACGGGGCGGCCTGTACCGCCCTTGGCGGCGCCGCTCTTCCAGGCCGTTCCGGCGATGTCCAGGTGCGCCCAGGGAATGTCGCCCACAAAGCGCTGCAGGAACTTGGCTGCCGTGACTGCGCCACCCGCGCGGCCAGCCACATTGCCCATGTCGGCGAAATTGCTCTTGAGGCCTTCGCCGTACTCCTCGTCCAGCGGCATGCGCCAGCAGGGGTCAAGTGCTGCATCGCCGGCCTGCTCCAGCGCGCGGGCCAGTTCGTCGCTGGGCGAGAACATGCCGCTGCGCAGCCCGCCCAGGGCGATGACGCAGGCGCCGGTCAGCGTGGCGATGTCCACCATGGCGCGGGGCTTGAAGCGGGCGGCGTAGGTCAGCGCATCGCAGAGCACGAGACGGCCTTCGGCATCGGTGTTGAGGATTTCTATGGTCTGGCCGCTCATGCTGGTGACCACGTCGCCCGGCTTGACGGCAGCGCCGCCGGGCATGTTCTCGGACGCCGGAATGAGGCCTACGACATTGACGCCCGGCTGCAGCCGGGCCAGCGCATGGAACACGCCCAGCACGCTGGCAGCGCCGCCCATGTCGAACTTCATCTCGTCCATTTCAGCAGCAGGCTTGAGCGAGATGCCGCCGGTATCGAAAGTGATGCCCTTGCCGACCAGCACCACGGGCGCGGCACCCTTGGCGCCGCCGTTGTAGTGCAGTTCGATGAAGCGCAGCGGCTGCTCCGATCCTTGGGCCACGGCCATGAAAGCGCCCATGCCGAGCTTGGAGACTTCAGCGGGACCGTGGATCTTGCAGCTGATGCCGGGCAGCTTGGCCAGGGCGCGGGCCGCGTCAGCCAGCAAGGTGGGCGTGGCGTGGTTGGCGGGGCGATTGGCCCATTCGCGTGCCAGGGTCATGCCTTCGGCCTGGGCCACGGCGGTCTTGAAAGCGTCGGCAACGCCATTCTTGTCGCCCGCCTTGACGGCTGCGGCAATCACCAGCTTCTTGAGCGCCACGGGCTTGGCCTGCGGCTTGGTGTGGGTATAGCTGTAGCAGGCATCGGCCGCCGCCAGAACGGCGGCAGCAACGGCAGGACCTGCCGCATCGAAGCCAAAGCACAGCAAGGCCTTGCCAACACCGGTCGCCTTGAGCGCGGCACCTGCGCCGGCCACGGCCTGGCGCACTTCCCGTGCCGAGCCGTTGCCCGCACCCAGCAGCACGACGCGGCGTGCGGCAACGGCTGGCAGGCCGTACAGTGCCAGCTGTTTGCCGGCTGCCGTTTCGAAATCTCCGGCCTTGACCGCGTGTGCGACCAGAGTGGACAGCGCGTCGCTGCCCGTGACCGTGGCTTCGGTCACCAGCACCAACAACAGGTCACACTTTTCACGTACTGCTGCGGCAGTCGTCAACGGCTTCAGTTCAAAGTTCATAATCGGCGTTTTCCTTTCAGCCAATGTTATTCGATTCATCCATACGCAAAGAGCTGGCCCGCAGCTTCGGTGCCACGGTCGTGGTGCTGATCACGGTCGTCATGACCATGATGCTGATCCGCACGCTGGGCCAGGCTTACAAGGGCAATGTCAGCCCTTCCGACGTTCTGCTGGTCATGGGCTATACGGTGCTTGGCCAGTTGCCCACGATTTTGGGCCTGGGGCTTTTCGTGGCCGTGGTCGGCTCGCTGTCGCGCATGTACCGCGACAGCGAGATGGTGATCTGGTTCGCCGCAGGCCAGGGGCTGGCCAGCCTGCTGCGCCCGCTGCTGCGCTTTGCCTGGCCGGTGCTGGCCGTGATCGCCGTGCTGGGCCTGGGCATCCTGCCCTGGGCCAATCAGCAGATCGAGCAGATCAAGACCCAGTTCGAGCAACGCAGCGACATCGACCGCATCGCTCCCGGCGAGTTCCAGGAGTCTGCCGGCGGCTCGCGCGTGTTCTTCATCGACAAGGACGTGCCCAGCGCCACCGCTGCCAACAATGTGTTCATCGTGGCCAATGAGCGCGGGCGCGAGTCCGTGACCTCGGCGCGCGGGGCGCGGCTGGAAGTGGTCAAGGGCGAACGCATGGCCGTGCTGACCGACGGCCAGCGCATGGAAACGCAGACCAGCGACGGCTCGGTGAAGATCAGCGAGTTCAAGGAATACGGCACGCAGCTCGGCGGCGGCAACAATCTGGCCGCTGCCGAGGAAATGGCCGCTCGCAGCACCTACACGCATGAGCTGCTGCCGCGCACCGAACCCATCTACCGCGCCGAGTTGGGCTGGCGCATAGGCCTGCCGCTGGCGGCGCTGAACTTCGTGATCCTGGGCCTGGCCGTGGCCAGCGTGAACCCACGCGCTGGTGGCAGCGGCAGCCTCATGCTCGCGCTGTTCGCCTTCATCGTGTACTACAACCTGATGACGCTGGGCGAGAACTGGGTGGCCTCGGGCAAGCTGAGCATGCCCGCCATGACGGCCCTGCTGCACGGTGGAACATTGCTGCTGGCACTGCTGGTGCTGCTGGTGCGGCACAAGCGCTGGTCGCCGCGCGACCTGTGGCGCAGGCCCTGCAAGCCGGCTGCCCTGGACGACGCAAAGGCGGTGCCCTGATGAGAGTTCTGAGAAACCTGCTGTACCGCGACATCATCGCGGCCGTCAGCTATGTGACGCTGGCCTTCCTGGCTCTGTTCTTCTTCTTCGATCTGGTCGATGAGCTGCGCTGGGTCGGGCGCGGCGGCGACAACGGCTACCAGATCACGCACGCCCTGCTCTTCGTGGTGCTGCGCATCCCTAGCCACTTGTACGAGCTGATGCCCATCACCGTGCTGATCGGCACCATCTACGTGATGGCGCGCTTTGCCCAGAGCTCGGAATTCACCATCATGCGCACCAGCGGCATGGGCCCCTGGCTGGCGCTGCGCACGCTGATGGTGCTGGGCCTGGGTTTTGTGCTGGCCACCTTCGGCACGGGCGACTACCTGGCGCCGGCGGCCGAGAACGCGGGCCAGAACATCCGCGCCATCCACCTGGCCCAGCTGTCGCGCGGCGCCACGGGTGCCTGGCTCAAGGAACGCCAGGGCGATCACTCCATCGCCATCAACGTGCGCGCCATCCGCGGGCCCGGCGATTTCTCCAATGTGCGCATCTTCGACTTTGACGGCCAGGGCCGCATCTCGGCCCAGATCCATGCGCAGGCGGCGCAGGTCAGCGAGGATGGCGAATCCTGGACGCTCCAGGGCGTTGAGGCCAGCCGCCTGAAGGCCAAGGCCGACGGAGGCATGGTGCTGCTGCGCGAGAAGGAGGACAGCCTGGTCTGGAAGACCGGCATCAGCGCCGAAATGGTCACGGCCGCGCTGCTCAAGCCCGACCGCATGTCCACCATTTCGCTGTTTCAGTACGTGCGCCACCTGGAGGCCAACGGCCAGGCCGCGCAGAAGTACGAGATCGAGTTCTGGCGCAAGGTCTTCTACCCCATGAGCTGCCTGGTGATGGTGGTGCTGGCCCTGCCCTTTGCCTATCTGCATTTCCGCTCGGGCGGCATCGCGGCCTATGTGTTCGGCGGCGTCATGGCCGGCATCAGCTTCTTCCTGTTGAACAACGTGTTCGGCTACATCGGCACGCTGCAGACCTGGTCGCCCTGGCTGACCGCTGCAGCGCCGGGCCTGCTCTACAGCCTTCTTTCCTTGACCGCGTTCACCTGGCTGGTGCTGCGCCGCTAGATCCGTTGCCATGCAAAACGACACAACAGCGGCCGGCATTGCCGGCCTGATCCTGCTGGCCCACGGCTCCCGCGACGCCCTGTGGCGCCAGCCCATCGAGGCCGTGCTCGGCGCCGTCCGGCAAACGCGGCCCCACGGCCTGGCTGCATGCGCCTACCTGGAAGCCTGTGCGCCCGACCTGCCCACCGCCGCGCGCGGGCTGATCGAGGCGGGCGCGACGCACATCACCGTGCTGCCCCTGTTCCTGGGCACGGGCAAGCATGCGCGCGAGGACATCCCCAAGCTGGTGCAGGAGATCCGCGACACCCACCCACAGGTGACCGTGGAACTGGAGCCGGCCGTGGGCGAGCATCCACGTGTCACGGCCCTGTTGGCAGAGCTGGCGTTGGCGGCCATGGAGCCTTCCGGCAGGTCAGGAAGCTGAAATAACGAATCGCTTCTTTATATAAATGCAGCATAATGGCGCGCTGCACCCAGCTGTCACCGCCATGAACCTGCACCAATTCCGATTCGTCCAAGAAGCGGCGCGCCGCAACCTCAACCTCACCGAGGCGGCCAAGGCCCTGCACACCTCGCAGCCCGGCGTCTCCAAGGCCATCATCGAGCTGGAGGAGGAGCTGGGCATCGACATCTTCGCGCGCCACGGCAAGCGCCTCAAGCGCATCACCGAACCCGGCCTGGAGGTGCTCAAGAGCATCGAACTCATCATGCGCGAGATCGGCAACCTCAAGCGCATCGGCGAGCAGTACAGCGCCCAGGACAGCGGCACGCTGTCGATTGCCACCACCCACACCCAGGCCCGCTACGTGCTGCCGCCCGCCGTGGCACGGCTGCGCGACCTGTATCCCAAGGTCACCATCAGCCTGCACCAGGCCACGCCGGCCGAAGTGGCGCGCATGGTCATCGACGAGATCGCCGACATCGGCATGGCCACCGAGTCCCTGGCCGACTACCCCGATCTCGTCACCCTGCCCTGCTACGAATGGCAGCACGTGCTGGTCATGCCCACGGGCCATCCGCTGGCGCAGAAGGAGCGCATCACGCTGGACGACATCGCCCATGAGTCGCTGATCACCTACCACCCCTCGTTCACCGGGCGCGGCAAGATCGACCAGGCCTTCGCCACGCGCCGGCTGCGTCCGCGCATCGTGCTGGAGGCCATTGACTCCGACGTGATCAAGACCTATGTGCGCCTGGGCCTGGGCATCGGCATCGTGGCCGAGATGGCCATGCGCGACGATCCGGTCAACGACCTCGTGGTGCGCCCCATGGGCCATCTGTTCGGCCAGAGCGTGGCGCGCGTGGCCATCAAGCGCGGCGCCTATCTGCGCAACTTCGTCTACCGCTTCGCCGAACTGCTCAGCGACCGCCTGACGCGCGACCTGATCATGCGCGCCATGAGCGGCCACGTGCACGACTACGAACTCTGATCCTCCGCCCCACCGGGCCCGCAGCGCGGGCCCGTTCCCGTTTTCCGCTGCCTCCGCCATGACCTCTGCCACGCCCCGCACGCCCGCCTTCCCCAGCCGCCTGCCCCATGTGGGCACGACCATCTTCACCACCATGTCGGCGCTGGCCGCCGAACACCAGGCGGTGAACCTGGGCCAGGGCTTCCCCGACTTCGGCTGCGACCCCAGGCTGGTCGATGCCGTCACGGCCGCCATGCAGGCCGGCCACAACCAGTACCCGCCCATGCCCGGCCTGCCGCAGCTGCGCCAGGCCATGGCCGACAAGATGGAGGCACTGTACGGCCGCCGCTACGACGCGGGCACCGAGATCACGGTCACGGCCGGCGCCACGCAGGCCATCCTCACCGCCATCCTGGCCACCGTGCATGCGGGCGATGAGGTCATCGTGCTCGACCCCTGCTACGACAGCTACGTGCCCAATATCGAGCTGGCCGGCGGCGTGCCCGTGCGCGTGCCGCTGACGCCGGGCAGCTTCAAGCCCGACTTCGCCAAAATTGCCGCCGCCATCACGCCGCGCACACGGCTGCTGATCATCAACAGCCCGCACAACCCCAGCGCCACCATCTGGAGCGATGCCGAGATGCTGCAATTGCAGGAGCTGCTGGCGCCCACCGACGTGCTGCTGATCAGCGACGAGGTCTACGAGCACATGGTCTACGACGGCCGCCAGCACCAGAGCGCCGCGCGCTTTGCCGGCCTGGCGGCGCGCGCCTTCATCGTCTCCAGCTTCGGCAAGACCTACCATGTCACGGGCTGGAAGGTGGGCACCGTCGCCGCGCCGGCCGCGCTTACGGCCGAGTTCCGCAAGGTCCACCAGTTCAACGTCTTCACCGTCAACACGCCCATGCAGGCGGGCCTGGCCAGCTACATGGCCGACCCTGCGCCCTACCTGCAGCTGCCCGCCTTCTACCAGGCCAAGCGCGACCTGTTCTGCCAGGGCCTGGAAGGCTCGCGCCTGCGCCTGCTGCCCACGGCGGGGACCTACTTCGTCTGCGCCGACATCTCGGCCGTGTCGGACCTGGACGAAGCCGCGTTCTGCCAGTGGCTGGTCCGGGAGCATGGCGTGGCGGCCATCCCGCTGTCGGCCTTCTATGGCGACGGCTTCGACCAGCGCGTGGTGCGCTTTTGCTTTGCCAAGCAAGACAGCACGCTGCGCGCGGCGTTGGAGCGGCTGCGCAAACTCTGAAGCCGGGCGCGGGGCAGCGCCCACGCCGGGTTGTCCCGTCATCCTCTGAGATGACATGGCCCTTCCGTCCCTGGTCTTACGCTCGGGCGACAGGAGACACAAGCCATGCGAACCGACCACGCCCCACGCGTCTTGCGGCGCGTTTTTCCATCCACGGCCGCCTTTGCCGCATCCCTTCTCATGGCGGGCTGCGGCGGTGGCAGCAGCCCCACTTTGGCCGATGCGGAAACGCCGGCGGCCGCCTGCGCCGACCTGCCTGACAGGGCAGGCCTTGCGGCAACCCGGCTGTCCACCAGCTATGTGCCGCCCGACACCCGCAGGCCGGGCGGCGCCAGCACCGGCGCGCTGCTGCCCGGGCACTGCGTAGTCACCGGTGCCATCAACCCGCGCGTGGGCGTGGACGGAAAGAACTACGCCATCGGGTTCCAGCTCAGCCTGCCGGACCAATGGAACGGCCGGTTTCTCTTCATCGGCGGCGGTGGCAACGACGGCATCCTGCGCGACACCTCGCTGAGCTCCAGCATCTCTGGCGCAACGCCTTCGCCGCTGGGCCAGGGCTTTGCGGTGGTCTCCACCGACGCGGGCCACACCGGCACGACGGCCAGCTTCGGTGCCGACCCTCAGGCCCGGCTGGACCACGCCTACAACGCCTACGACAAGACCGCCGTGGCGGCCAAATCGCTGATCTCCACGCGCTACGGGCGCAAGCCTGAGCACTCCTATTTTTCAGGCTGCTCGGGCGGAGGACGCCAGGGCATGGTGTTCTCGCAGCGCTTTCCCGACTACTTCGACGCCATCACGGCCGGTGCCCCTGCCATGCGGGTGTCGAGCGGCGCCACGGTGGCCGCGATGTGGAACACCATCGAGTTCGACGCCATCGCGCCGGCCGACAGCAGTGGCCGGCGCATCCTCTCCCGGGCCTTCAGCAACGAGGACCTGAACCTGGTGGCCAAGGCCGTGACCGCCTCCTGCGATGCGGCCGACGGCGTGGCCGATGGCATGGTGAACCACGTCAAGGCCTGCCATTTCAACCCCGGCGTGCTGCAGTGCGGCGGCGCCAAGACCAGCAGCTGCCTGAGCAGCGGACAGGTGAACGCGCTCAGAAACGTGTTTGCCGGGCCGCGCAACTCGGCAGGCCAGGCCCTGTATGCGGGCCAGCCGTGGGATCCGGGCCTGGCAGCGCCGGGCTGGCGCACCTGGACACTGGGCAGCTCCACCACCGCCACGCCGGATTCGCGCTACATCACGCTGATCGTGGATGCGCTGGTCAACGAATTCCTCACGCCGCCAGACCTGGGCTTCAACCCGCTGGCCTTCAATTTCGACACCGACCCGGCGCGCATGCAGGCCTACTCGGCCATCTATGACACCTACCGGGACGACCGGCTCACGGCCTTCCGGCAGCACGGCGGCAAGATGCTCTTCATCCACGGCATGTCCGACCCCATCTTCTCGGCGCTGGACACGCTGGACTACTACGAGCGCCTGGCCGCCAACAACGGCGGCATGCAGGCCACGCAGGACTTTGCGCGCACCTTCCTCGTGCCGGGCATGAACCATTGCTCGGGCGGCCCGGCCACGGACAGCTTCGACTCCATACAGGCCATGGTCGACTGGGTGGAGAAAGGCGTCGCCCCGGACACCATCGCCGCCAGGGCCCTGCCGTCCAGCGCGGACTTTCCGCAGCGCACGCGCCCGCTGTGCCCGTATCCGAAGATTGCCAGGTACAGGTTCGAGGGCGCAGCCGCCGGCACGGGCAATGTGGAGGATGCGGCCAGCTTTGTCTGCGCCCTGCCCTGAGCCTGCGCATCTGCGGGCTGGACGGCACCTGGCCGAAGCAAGCCTGCAGCGATAATGAGAAGCGTTCACTGCAGCGAGCGCTTCCCGCCACCGCCTTTCCGCCTCCGCCCATGCCCGCCCCTTCCCAGCGCTATACCACGGCGCAGCTCGACGCCATGCGCCAGCGCCACGGTTTCAGCGTGCGCTTTCTCTCCACCGTCTCCGAAAACGATTGCATCTTCGAGGGCCAAGTACAGGAGCACCAACTGCCTTCGGGCCTGCAGCTGGTCAGCTCCGACATCCGCATCAACCATGGCTATGAATCCACGTCCGAGCACCCGCGGCGCTTCACCGCCGTGGTCCTGCTGGACGGCCAGGCCGAACTGCAGCTGCCCGCCGCCCGCAAGGCCCTGAGCGTGACGCGCCATGCCGCAGCGGCATTCTCCTGCGGCGACACCGAGGTGCTCAAGGCCACCCATGCGGCAGGCCAGACGGTGCGCGGCTTCAACCTGTCCATCGAGGCACCCGAGGCCTGCGCCGATGCCCAACTGGCCGAGCTGCTGCACCATGCCCTGCGGCAGTCCGGCCCGCCGCTGCATGCCTGGTCGCTGCCCGAGCATCTGGCGGTGTCGCTGCGCCAGCTGCTCGATGGTGTCTGGAGCGGCAGCCTGGCCCGGCTGCACCGCGAAGGCATTGGGCTGCAGGTGCTGGCCTGCGCGCTGCAGGCACATGCGCAGCCGCGGCCTGCGCCCTCGCCGCGCATCCATCCCCGGGACAGGCGCGGCCTGGAGCGCGTGCGCGAGTGCATGGATGCAGCGCCGGGCCAGGCGCACAGCCTGGACGACCTGGCGCGCCTGGCCTGCATGAGCCCGACCACGCTGCGCGAGAAATTCCAGGCGGCCTACGGCCAGACCGTGTTCGGCTGGCTGCGCGAGCGCCGCATGCAATTGGCGCGCGAACGGCTGGCACAGGGCTGGAGCGTGCAGGAAGCGGCCGACTGCGCGGGCTTTCAGCACGCCAGCAATTTCGCCACGGCCTTTCGCCAGCGCTTCGGCCACGCACCCAGCCAAGGCAGCCTGCGTCGCAAACCATAGGACTGGCGTCGCCTGGAACAGGCGGCGGCGGCGCACATTTCCCACAATCCTGGCTCACGCCCAGGACCATGGAAATGATGAGCATTCGTATTCAAAACCCCACCCCGCGACACCCCCAAGGCGCGCGGACCCCGCTGTCCCTGCTGATCTGTGCCCTTTGTGCCGCCCCTGCGCCAGCAGTCTGGGCCGCCGACGAGGACAGGCCCCCTGCCAGGAACAGCGACACCGAACTGGGCACCGTCACCGTGCGCGCCGCCGCCGATGCGAGCACCACCGAAGGCACGGCGCGCTACACCAGCGGCGCCACAGGCACGGCCACGGGCCTGCAACTGTCGGCGCGTGAAACTCCGCAGTCGGTCAGCGTGATCACGCGCCAGCTCATGGACGATGCAGGCCAGCTCACCGTCTCGCAGACGCTGGAGGCCTCCGCGCCCGGCCTGTCGGTGAGCCGCAGCGACAGCAACCGCTATCAGTTCTCGTCGCGCGGCTTTGGCGTCAGCAACTTCCAGTTCGACGGGCTGGCCTCGCCCATCAACAGCCTGTGGAACTTCGGCGCCACCGACATGGACACGGCCTTCTACGACCGCGTGGAAATCGTGCGCGGCGCCACGGGCCTGCTCAATGGCTCGGGCGATCCGTCGGCCACGGTGAACTTCGTGCGCAAGCAGCCGCGCGAGACGGCGGGCGGCCATGCCTCACTGACGCTGGGCCGCTGGAACCTGCGCCGCGCCGAGGCCGATCTGTCCCTGCCGCTGGACCGCGAAGGCCGCGTGCATGGCCGTGTCGTGGCCGTGCAATCGGATAGCGACAGCTACGTCAGCCACTTCGGCCAGCGCAGGCAGGGCCTGTATGCCGTGGTCAGCGCGGCCCTGACGCCCGCCACGCGGCTCGTGACCAGCCTCGAATACCAGAAGAACACCAGTCCCGGCATGGGCGCCGGCTTTCCGCTGTTCTATGCGGACGGCAGCCGCACGGACTTCGACCGCTCGGTATCCAACAACACGCGCTGGTCGCATTTCGGCACCGAGAACACCACGGCCACGCTGGACCTGACGCACCGCCTGGACAACCGCTGGCTGCTGCGCGCCGCCTACAGCCGCAACGAAGGCAACTACGACATGCGCTACGTCTACCGGGGCGGCGCGCCGGACGCCAGCACCGGCCTGGGCATGGCCAACTCCTTCATCAAGTACCGGGGCGACCGCTCGCGCGACAGCCTGCACCTCACGGCCAGCGGCCCGGTCGCGCTGTTCGGGCGCCAGCACGAGATTGCCGTGGGCTGGAACCATGTGCGCGACGACATCGACATCCGCCGCTATGCACCGCTGGGCACGCCGCCTGCCACGGACAACTTCCTCGACTGGCGCAACGGCAGCCTGGCCGAGCCGGGCTGGTCCGACGTCTCCAACGGCGGCGACGACAGCCGCATGCGCCAAAGCGGCGGCTATGCCGTGGGGCGTTTCTCGCTGGCCGATGGCTGGACGGCCGTGGCCGGCGCCCGCCTGAGCCGCTGGTCCACGCGCCAGAACTACTTCGGCAGCCTGCGCGACTACCGCTACAGCAACGAAATCACGCCCTACGCCGGCCTGCTGTGGGACATCGATGCCCGGCACACGGCCTACCTGAGCTACACGGAAATCTTCACGCCCCAGAACTACCGCGACAAGCAAGGCAGCATCCTGGACCCCGTCACCGGCCAGGCCTTCGAGCTGGGCCTCAAGGGCTCCTGGCTGCAGGACCGGCTGCAGGGTTCTGCCGCGCTGTTCCAGACCCGCCAGGACAACCTGGCGCAGGACACGGGCGAATTCATCGACGGCACCACGGACCAGAAGGCCTATCGCGGCGTCAAGGGCGCCCAGGTGCGCGGCATCGATCTGGAACTCAGCGGCGAGCCGGCCAGGGGCTGGCGCCTGGGCGCCAGTTACACGCACTACACGGCACGCAGCGCCAGCGGCGCCGCCTTCAACACCACGCACCCGCGCAGCCTGGTCAAGCTCACGGCCATGCGCAGCTTCGAGGGTGCGCTGCAAGGCCTGAGCCTGGGCGGCAACCTGCGCTGGCAAAGCCGCATCTGGCAGAACGTGACCAACCCGCTGCGCCAGAGCGTGCAGGTCGGCCAGGGCAGCTACCTGGTGGTCAACCTCTCGGCCCACTACCGCATCGATCCCACCTGGTCGGCCAGCGTGCAGCTCAACAACGTGCTGGACCGCCAGTACTACAGCCAGATCGGCTTCTACAACCAGGGCTGGTGGGGCGAGCCGCGCAATCTGACGGTGAGCCTGAAGGCGGATTTCTGAGCTGTATCGGCATCGGCATGGACAGCGGCAATTACCGCTCCACCCCGGCGCCCCGGCATGCGCCAGCCCACGTCATGGGGCACATCGTGCAGGTGCGGGCAGGAGCCGCAAAGCCGCATGGATGCGGGCAGTTGGCAGCGTCGGGGGCGGATGCAGGAGAGGGTACGGACCTTGTTCATGGGCGGGTCCAGGAGGCTTGCGCCGTGGTTGCAGGAGCCATGACGGGCGCACGCCGGTGCAATCCATTCTCATTTTCCGAGCAAGGCCGAACAGGTCATTCGCCCGCCGCATGACGTCCTGCCAAAACATTGATTGACGTCAAGACAGCCACCACCCAGCATTGGCCCGCCTGAAAAATCCGCCGCCGGCCCCAGCCGCTGCGCCACCAAAAACACCGACAAGGAGACATCCCCCATGCCCCGCACCCTTTCACGCAAGCAATTCCTGCGCGCTGCCGCGCTGCTCGGCGCCACGCTGCTGCCCCTGCCCCAGGCCTGGGCGGATGCCTATCCCACCCGGCCCGTCAAGCTGGTCGTGCCCTTCGCCCCTGGCGGCAATACCGATGTACTGGCGCGCATGGTGGCGCAGGGCCTGTCCGAATCGCTGGGCCAGCCCGTGATCGTGGAAAACATCTCCGGCGCCAACGGCTCCATCGGCGCCAGCCGCGTGGCTTCGGCGGCCAATGATGGCTACACACTGCTGTTCGGCACGGCCGGCACCCAGGCCATCAACCAGAGCCTGTACAAGAACCTCAGCGAGAAGAACCTGGGCGATTTCGAGTACGTGGCCCTGGTGACCACCATTCCCAATGTGCTGGTCGTCAACGAGACGCGCACGCCCGCCAGGACGGTGAAGGACCTGGTGGCACGCGCCGCCGCGCAAAAGACCGGCATGAGCTATGGCTCGCCGGGCAGCGGCTCCACGGTCCACCTGTCGGGCGAGCTGTTCAAGAGCGCCACCCAGCTGGACATGGTGCATGTGCCCTACAAGGGCAGCGCGCCAGCCCTGACCGACCTGCTGGGCGGCCAGATCGATTTCATCTTCGAGAACGTAACGCCCGCCCTGCCCTTCGTGCAGTCGGGCAAGCTCAAGGCCCTGGCCGTGACCTCCGAGCAGCGCCTGCCCGCCCTGCCCGATGTGCCGACCATGAAGGAAAGCGGCTACCCCACCTTCGTGACCGGCACCTGGAACGGCGTGCTGGCACCCAAGGGCACGCCGGCCGCCATCGTCAAGCGCCTGGAAGAGGCCACGCTCAAGGTGGCGGGCCATGCCGACTTCAAGTCCAAGGTGACGGCACTGGGCGGCGAAGTGCGCCTGCTGGACTCCAAGGCCTTCCGCGAATTCACGCGGGCCGAGTACCAGCGCTGGAATGCGATCGTGCAGACGGCGAAGTTGGAGCGGCAGTAACGTCGGCTCCGATCCCTGCCTCCGGCACCTGCTGGCGGCGGGTCCAGAACGGCTCGGCCGCCCAGCGCTGCTCCAGCGCGTAGTAGTGCTGGTGATGGGTGCGGTACGCGGCGCGTATCGTGCCGATCCACGCACTCCAGGACGGCAGCGCATCGGTATCGCCCGCCAGGCTGCGGCGCACGGCCGTGGCGGCCTCGCTGCCCGTGACCAGGCTGTTGAGCAGGCCCTGCGATGCCAGGGGATCGAAGGACAGGCCTGCATCGCCCACGGCCAGCCAGTCCGGCCCGCTGGCTGCATCAAGCCATTGTTCGCGGGCGGCGGCCACGCGCAGCGGCTCCAGCACCCGGCTGCCCCTGCTGCGCGCGCCCACCAGGGCCGTGTGATGCGCCATTTCCAACAGATCGGCCGTGCTGCGCAGGCGCCGGGCTTCAGGCAGATCGATGTCGGTCTGCCAGGCAATCACGCAACTGCCATCGGGCAGGTCGGCGCTGTACCACCAGCCTTCGGCATCCGACTCGATCATGGTGGTGCCTGCATGCTCATGCGATGGCGGCTCCACCCAGGCGTGAAAGCAGGCCAGGCGGCCATCACGGTGGACCTGGGCGCCCGCCTGCCGGGCCACGCGGGCCGCGCGGCCCGTGGCATCGACCACGATGCGGCAGGACAGCTCCAACGGGTCGTGCGCCGTGTCGCCCTGCACCCTATCGATCAGGCAGCGCCAGCGCATGGGCGCGCCCGGCGGCTGGCGCTGCAGGCTGCGCAGCGTGGCAGGCACCAGGCAGGGCACGCCACGGCTGCGCGCAGCCTCCAGCAGCATGGCGTCGAAGCGCTTTCGGTCCAGGTGCCAGCCCGCGCCATGCGGGTCGAACAGCGCGTCCTGAAAGATGATCTCGGAGCTTCCCCACAATGATCGCCGCGACCAGGCAGGACGGTGGCCCTGTGCCGCGAACGCATCCCACACGCCCAGGTCGGACAGAATCACCCGGGCCGCAGCGGGCAGGGTTTCGCCAATGGCCCGCCCAGCCTGCACGGCGCGTCCTACCAGCGCCACGCGGCAGTGCCCTGCCAGTTGCGCGGCAACGGCCGCGCCCGCCGGCCCTGCGCCCACGACGAGCACATCCAGTTCATTCGGCAGCGGCGCGGCGGCCATGGCGTGCGACGGCATGGCCGGCACTCAGCGCGGCAGCACCGGGCCGCGCTGCGTCATGGCGCGCAACTGCTGCTCGTTGTCTGCATCGAAGGGCTCGATGCGGGGAGGCGCCTCCTGCCCGTCCGGTTGCTGCGCAGTCTTGAGCATGTGCGACGGCGCCGGGGCGATGCGGTTTTCCACCTGCATCACCGGCGGGAAGTCCTTGTCGCCCCGCACGCCGGGCCGACTCTCGATGACGCCCATGTCACCGAAGTGGCTGATCATGCGGTTGATCTCGCTCTCATAGCCTTCCTCACCCAGTGTGCGGAACCACGACTCGCGCCGGTTGAAGGCGGCAACGCGCTGCTCGCGCGGCAGCTCCGAGTTGATGACCCTTTCATAGGCCTCCTGCGTCAGCACCTGGTTGGGCACGCGGGCCGGCCAGAACGTGGGCAGGTAGGGGTCGTAGCGTGGGCCATAGCCGGCGTAATAGCCGCTGCGGCAGCTGGCGGTGTCGGTCTGCCAGGGGACCGCCATCCAGCGCGTGAGGTCGCCGGCCACCTGCGCATACAGCGGCCCGCTCTCGGACAAGGCCACCGCAGGCGTGAGCCGGGAGCCGTAGAGCTGCAGCTCGGGCGGGTTCACTGCCGCCTCGCGGATGCGGAACGGCGCCCGGTACATGCTGGCGTGGCGCATGGGCCAGGTGATCTCGCAACCCGGGTGAAAGGCATCGGCCAGGCAGTCGTCCATGGCGGCATAGTCGAGCATGGTGGGCTGCTCCTGCAGCGGCACATCGGACAGCTGAGCCGGGTACTTCTGGCCGGGCGTCCAATCGGAGAGAAAGTGGCCTGCGGCCCACAGGTCCAGCATCCTCAGCTGCGTGGCCGTCAGCGCCGCATGCTGGCGCGGTGTGTCGACGGGCGGCACGGCCATGGCGTCGCCATACAGCCAGGGCCAGGGCTGGGGAGATGCGCCATCACGGTCAAAGCGCCGGAAGGCATTCGCCACCTGCTGGCGCAGCTCGGCCCAGGTCGTGCCCGGGCTGTTGAGCCTGGCGATCCACACCTCGTCATCCGCATTGGCCGCCCCGCCCCAGCCGAACTGGGATGCAAAGCCCTTGTTCGCCCACTGCAGGCTGCTCTGGCGCTGGAGTATGGGTAGGATGTGCCGGCTGAAGGAGACGTGCAGCGGGAAGGCGGCCATGCCCGAGTGGATGTACACATCCTCCATCAGGTCCTTCATGGTGCGCACCGACTTCATCTGCGGGCCGTAGTTGGGCGGCGCAACCGTGACCCATGCCGCATCCACCGGCACGGAAACACCGGCCACGACGACCTTGGCGCGCACGGGGCCGTCGGCCACATCGTCATGCCAGCCCTCGTTGTTCGCAAACGTGGTGGCCTTGGAGCCATCCACGGAGGCAGAGACGCCACGGCCTCCCAGCACGAGAAGCTGGCCCGTCTTTTCAATGCGCAATTCGCCCAGATAAACCGGCTTGCCGCAGAAACTGCCGCTGTCGAATGCCACCGGGGCCGAGCCTTTGGCAATTCGGCGGGCTCCCGGTCGAATGGCCAGGCTTTTCCGGTCCTTCACCGTGGCATTGCGCAAAATCGTGGGATCGGCCGTTGCAGCTTCAGGCACGTCCAGCGCCAATTGGAATTGATACCAGGCGGCCTTGGTATTGGCCAGCTCGACTTCCCATTCGATCTGGTCCTGGTCGGCCGTGAGTTCACGCACCACCTCGCCTGCAGCGTTGTAGCCGTAGATGCGAAAGCGCGCAGCCTGCCGCTTGAGCGCGCCCTGCGCATCACGCAGGCTGCCCGGCGCCATGGGCGGCACATGCATCAGCTCGGGGCCGACATAGTACTCATCCGGACTATTGCCAATACGCGCCACACCAATTCCCGGGTGTATGGCTGCACGCACAATGGTGGAGTCTATTCCCATTCGTCGCCCTTTCAGTTGCTGAGGCACTGATTGCAACAAACAGTATCAAAAAAGCCGAGACAAAGTTAATTATCGGGAATCAACAATCCATAGAAAAGAATGAATGAGTTCAATTGAACTCATTCATTCGCCAATAGATGGACTGCTATTGATAATGAATTAGCAGGATAAATACCGATTCACAGCAGCACGATGTCGTATTGCTCCTGTGCCATGGCTGTCTCGGCCTGCAGGGAGATGGGCTTCTTGATGAAGTCGGACAGGCCTGCCAGGTGCTGGCTTTCCTCGTCCAGGAACATCTCCACCACCTTGGGCGAGGCCACGATGCGGAACTCGCGCGGGTTGAACTGGCGCGCCTCGCGCAGGATTTCGCGCAGCACCTCGTAGCAGACGCTGCGCACGGTCTTCACATGGCCCTTGCCCTGGCAGACCGGGCAGGATTCACACAGCATGTGGGCCAGCGATTCGCGCGTGCGCTTGCGCGTCATCTCCACCAGGCCCAACTGCGAGAAACCGCCCGCCATGGTCTTGACGCGGTCGCGCCCGAGCTGGCGCTTGAATTCGGACAGCACCTCGGCCTGGTGGTCGTCGCGCACCATGTCGATGAAGTCCACGATGATGATGCCGCCCAGGTTGCGCAGGCGCAGCTGGCGCGCGATCTGCTGGGCCGCTTCCAGGTTGGTCTTGAAGATGGTGTCGTCGAAGTTGCGCGCCCCCACGTAGCCGCCGGTATTGACGTCCACCGTGGTCAGCGCCTCGGTCTGGTCCACGATCAGGTAGCCGCCGGACTTGAGGTCCACGCGGCGACCCAGCGCACGGGCGATTTCCTCGTCGATGGCGAACAGGTCGAAGATAGGCCGCTCGCCGCGGTAGTGCTGCAGCTTGGGAACGGCCGCCGGCATGTATTCCTGGCCGAAGGTCATGAGCAGGGCGAACTGCTCCTTGGAGTCGATGCGGATGCTCTGCGTGCCCTCGCCCACCAGATCGCGCAGCACGCGCTGCAGCAGGTTCAGGTCCTGGTGCAGCAGCGACATGGGCGGCAGGCGCACCGAGGCGTCCTTGATGCGGCTCCAGGTCTTGCGCAGGTAGCGGATGTCGTCGGCCAGCTCGGCGTCGCTGGAGTCCTCGCCATTGGTGCGCAGGATGAAGCCGCCGCCCCCGCCGGTTTCCTTGGTGCCCACCAGGCCCTGCAGGCGGGCGCGCAGCGCGTCGCGCTCGCCCTGCGGGATTTTCTGCGAGATGCCGATATGGTCATCCTGGGGCAGCAGCACCAGCAATCGCCCCGCAATGCTGATCTGCGTGGACAGGCGCGCACCCTTGGTGCCGATCGGGTCCTTGATGACCTGCACCATGATGGTCTGGCCTTCGAAAACCTGCTTTTCGATGGGCACGACAGGCATGTCCTTGCGCGCGAACATGGGGGCCTCGCCCCCTTCCTGCCGCTGCCAGACATCGGCCACATGCAGGAAGGCTGCCCGCTCCAGGCCGATGTCGATGAAGGCCGACTGCATGCCCGGCAGCACGCGCGAGACCTTGCCCAGATAGACGTTGCCAACCAGGCCGCGCTCCAGCGGGCGCTCCATGTGCAGCTCCTGGACGGCGCCGTTCTCGATGATGGCCACGCGCGTTTCCTGTGGCGACCAATTGATCAGAATGTCTTGCTGCATGCTGTGCCTGTGGTGTGCTTTGTCGTTTGTATTTCTCGGCCATGGCGGCCCGGCAATCATTGCGCCGGTGGCCGCTTGCCACTATCTTGCCGAGCCATCCGCTGCCATCGGCGGTCTGCGCATGCCTGCACGCCCCTGCGGGCCCAGGTCGGGGAGCCGGCCTACAGTGCCCAGCCCAGCTCGCGCAGCAGCGCCGCCGTCTCGAACAGCGGCAGGCCCATGATGCCCGAGTAGCTGCCGTGCAGCCACTGCACATGGGCCGCCGCGCGGCCCTGTATGCCATAGGCGCCGGCCTTGCCCATGGGCTCGCCCGAGGCCACATACGCGTCGATCTGCTGCGCGCTCACGGCCGAGAAGCAGACCTGGGACACCGACAGCGCAGCCAGGCGCCGCGTGCCGTGCTGTATGGCGACGGCGGTCAGCACCTCGTGCTCGCGGCCCGCAAGCGCGGTCAGCATGCGGCGGGCATCGTCGGCATCGGCAGGCTTGCCAAGAATGCGGCCATCCAGCGCCACCGTGGTGTCCGAGCACAGCACGGGCGCCACAGCCAGGGCGCGGCGCGCATGGCGGGCCATGGCGGCATCGAGCTTGAGCGCGGTGACGCGCTGCACATAGTCGCGCGCTGCCTCATCGGCCAGTTCGGCCTCTATGGCCTCGGCATCTTCGGCAATGTCGCCCTCAGCGTTGGGCAGCAAAAGCTCATGGGCCACACCCAGCTGCTCCAGCAGCTGGCGGCGGCGGGGGCTCTGGGAGGCAAGGTAGATGAATGGCGGCATGATAAGAATGAGAAATGCCTTCAGCCCTTTGTTGCAAAGCGCTGAAGGCTATCAAAATCATAGTATCACGAGATCCTCGGATCCGCGTGACAGGGCCGCTGGCAGAGCCTGGGAGCCGGGACAGGCCCTATTCCCGGTGGTAGGGATGGCCGGCGTTGACCGACCAGGCACGGTACAGCTGCTCGATGAGCAGCACCCGCACCATGGCATGCGGCAGGGTCAGGTCCGACAGGCGGATGCGCTCGTGCGCAGCCTGCCTGAAGGCGGGGTCCAGTCCGTCCGGGCCGCCGATGATCAGGGCCACGTCGTCGCCCTCCAGCTGCCAGCCCTGCAGGCGCTGGGCCAGTGCCTTGGTCGTCAGATTGGTGCCACGCTCATCGAGCACGACGATGCGCGTGCCGCGCGGAATGGCGGCCTCGATGCGCTTGCGCTCGGCCGCGTACAGGGTCTCTACCGTCTTGGAGCCGCGCGGCTCGGTCTTGACGGCCTTGAGCTCCACCTTGAGCTCCGGGGGAAAGCGCTTGGCATAGTCGTCGTAGGCCGTCTGCGCCCAGTCGGGCACATGCTGGCCCACGGCCACGATCAACAGCTTCATGCAGCGTCAGTCCCGAACCGTTCAGGCCTTGGCGCGAGGAGCGCGCTTGGCGGCCGGCTTGGCAGCGGCACCTGCCTTGGGCTTGGCGGGAGCGCGGTTGACCACCACGGTCTTGATGGCCTTGGGCGCTGCCGTCTTGCGGGCCGGCGCCTTGGCGGCGGCCGACTTCACGGCGGCCGACTTTGCAGCAGCCGGCTTGGCGGCTGCCGTACGGGATGCTGCCGGCTTGGCAGCTGCGGAACGGGGTGCAGCGGCCTTGGCAGGAGCTGCCTTCTTGGCAGCGGGCTTCTTGCCTGCGGCGGGTGCAGCGGCAGAAGCGGCCTTCTTGGCAGCAGGCTTGGCGGCCGTTGCAGCAGCCTTCTTGGAAGCAGCCTTCTTGGCCTTTTCCTCGGCCTTGTCGGTGGCGGCAGAGCGCGTGGGCTTGGGAGCACCCAGCTTCAGGCGCACAGGCGTCTCGCCCCAGATCTCTTCCAGGCGGTAGTACTGGCGGATGGCTGGCTGCATGACATGGACCACGGCCTGGCCGCAGTCCACGATGATCCACTCGCCGTTTTCTTCGCCTTCCTGGCGTGGTACGGGAAAACCGGCCTGCTTGACGGCGTCGCGCACGCTGGAGGCCAGCGCCTTGGTCTGGCGGTTGGAGGTGCCCGCAGCCACGATCACGCGCTCGAACAGCGGCGAGAGCTTTTCGGTATTGAAGACCTGGATGTCTTGGGCCTTGACGTTTTCGAGGCCGTCAACAATGGCGCGTTGCAGCTTGGTCACGTCGCGCTTGGCTGCGGAATCCGATTTGGTGGAAGTGGTCATCAGGCGGTGATCAGTGGAATAGAAATGGGATCAATATAGCGCGAGCGCCGTGCGGCCCGTAGAGGGCTTGGCTGTAGCGGCGCTCCAAAATGCATGGAGTTCGCCCACAGATCGCCGGAAGATTTCGCGCCGAAGAAAGTGGAGAACGCAGCCAACGCTGCGCCTCAAGCTATTGAAATTATAGTTTTGCCGCCTATTCCCTTGCACGCGCGGATTTCGCCACGCGGTCGGGGATGGCGGCAATGGAGCTCAAAGCCAGTCGCGGCGCACCAGGAATTGCTCCAGCAGCGCGCGTTCGGGCGTGCCGGGCGCGTCCTCGCGCTGGTAGCTCCAGCTCGCATGCGGGGGCATGGACAGCAAGATGGATTCCGTGCGCCCGCCGGACTGCAGGCCGAAGTGCGTGCCCCGGTCCCAGACCAGGTTGAACTCCACGTAGCGGCCGCGGCGGTAGCGCTGGAAATCGACCTGCTGCTGCCCGTAGTCCATGGCCTGGCGGCGCTCGACGATGGGCAGGTAGGACTCCAGAAAGGAATCTCCCACCGAACGCAGCATGTCGAAGCTGCGCGCTTGGCCCAGCTCAGAGAAGTCGTCGAAGAAGATGCCGCCGATGCCGCGCTGCTCGTTGCGGTGCTTTAGGCAGAAGTACTCGTCGCACCAGGTCTTGAAGCGCGGGTAGAGCGTGTCGCCAAAAGGCGCCAGCGCATCGCGGCAGACGCGGTGAAAGTGCTGTGCATCTTCCTCGAAGCCGTAGACCGGTGTCAGGTCCATGCCGCCGCCGAACCAGCAGGTGGGTTCGTTGCCCGGATGCCCTGCCGCACCTGAGCCGGCCGCACCTGAGCCAGCCGCAATCATTCGCACATTCATGTGTACCGTAGGCACAAAAGGATTGCGCGGATGGAAGACCAGGGACACGCCCATGGCCTCGAAAGGCGCACCCGCCAGTTCAGGCCGGTGCTGCGTGGCCGAGGGCGGCAGCTGCGGCCCGCGCACATGCGAGAAGCCGCAGCCCGCGCGCTCGAACACGCGGCCACCCTCCATGATGCGGGTGATGCCATCGCCCTGCAGGCGCTCGCCGGGGCCCTTGCTCCAGGCGTCGGACAGAAAGCGTGCACCGCCCTCGCCTTCCACCTGCTCCAGCGCCTGCGTGATGCGGGCCTGCAGGCCCGTCAGGTACTCGCGCACCTGGGCCACGGGCAGCGCCTGCCCGGTCGATTGCTCTGCCATGGACTCAGTTCTTCACGGCACGGAAGCCGATGTCGCGGCGGTACTGGGCACCATCGAAATGGATGCCGCGCGCCACGTCATAGACCTTTTGCTGGGCCTGCTTGACGCTGTCGGCCAGCACGGTGACGCACAGTACGCGGCCACCGCTGGTGACGGGAACGCCATCCTTGAGCTGGGTGCCGGCATGGAAGACCATGGCATCGGCGGCGTCCTGCGGCAGCCCGCTGATGGCATCGCCCTTGCGCGGGTCCTCGGGGTAGCCTGCTGCGGCCATGACCACGCCCAGCGCCGTGCGGCGGTCCCATTGCAGCTCGACCTGGTCGAGCTTGGCATCGGTGGCCGCCAGCATGACGTCCACCAGATCGCTCTTGAGACGCATCATGATCGGCTGGGTCTCGGGGTCGCCCATGCGGCAGTTGAACTCCAGCGTCTTGGGATGGCCGGATCCATCGATCATCAGGCCCGCATACAGGAAGCCGGTGTAGGGAATGCCGTCCTTTTCCATGCCACGGATAGTCGGCAGGATGATCTCGCGCATGGCGCGGGCATGCACGTCGGCCGTGACCACGGGCGCGGGCGAGTAGGCGCCCATGCCGCCCGTGTTCGGGCCCTGGTCGCCGTCCTTCAGGCGCTTGTGGTCCTGGCTGGTTGCCAGGGCCAGGACGTTCTTGCCGTCGCACAGCACGATGAAGCTGGCTTCCTCGCCGGCGAGGAATTCCTCGATCACCACGCGGGCGCCGCCGTCGTTGTGGGCCACGCCGTACTTGTTGTCCACGAGCATGAAGTCCACGGCGTCGTGGGCTTCCTGCAGCGTTGTCGCAACGACCACGCCCTTGCCTGCGGCCAGGCCGTCGGCCTTGACCACGATGGGCGCACCCAGGCGGTCCACGTAGGCATGGGCCGCCACCGGGTCGGTGAAGGTTTCATAGAGCGCCGTGGGAATGCCGTGGCGCGCCATGAAGTCCTTGGAGAAGGCCTTGGAGCTTTCCAGCTGGGCGGCCGCCTTGGAGGGGCCGAAGATGCGCAGGCCGTGGGCGCGGAACTCATCGACCACGCCGGCAGCCAGCGGGGCCTCGGGGCCGACCACGGTCAGCGCGACCTTCTCGGCCTGAGCCCACTCGCGCAGCGCCTGCGGGTCGGTGATGTTGAGGTTTTCCACCTTGCCGCCGGCCAGGCCCGTGCCACCGTTGCCGGGGGCCACATAGACCTTGGTCGATTTCGGCGATTCAGCCAGTTTCCACGCCAGGGCGTGCTCGCGGCCTCCGCCACCAATCACAAGAATTTTCATAGTTCAGCGTTGTGGTAGACGTCCTGTACGTCATCCAGGTCTTCGATCATGTCCAGCAGCTTTTGCATGCGGGCTGCGTCATCGCCTTGCAGGGCGATGGTGTTTTCCGGGCGCATGGTGACTTCAGCCACCTCCGGCGTCAGGCCCTTGGCCTGCAGCGCGTCGCGCACGGTTTCGAACTCTGCGGGTGCGGTCAGCACCTCGATGGCTCCCTCGTCATCGGTGATCACGTCCTCGGCGCCGGCCTCCAGAGCCACTTCCATGATCTGGTCCTCGTCGCTTCCGGGAGCGAAGATCAGTTGTCCGACATGCTTGAACTGGAAGGACACGGAGCCCTCCGTGCCCATGTTGCCACCGTACTTGCTGAAGGCGTGACGCACATCCGCCACAGTGCGTACGCGATTGTCGGTCATGGTGTCCACGATGATGGCCGCGCCGCCAATGCCATAGCCTTCATAGCGGATTTCCTCGTAGGTCACGCCTTCGAGGTTGCCCGTGGCCTTGTCGATGTTGCGCTTGATGTTGTCGGCCGGCATGTTGGCCGCCTTGGCCTTTTCCACCGCCAGGCGCAGGCGCGGGTTGGCACTGAGATCGCCCCCTCCCGTGCGTGCCGCCACCATGATTTCACGGATGATGCGGGTCCAGACCTTGCCACGCTTTTCGTCCTGGCGGCCTTTGCGGTGCTGGATATTGGCCCATTTACTGTGTCCTGCCACAGGCTGTCCTTTGATATTGATTTAACCTTGCGGCTGGGATTTTACTTTTGACCGCATGCTCCCCCGAGGAAACCCGAAATGGCCGCTCCACTTCTGATCGCCCGCCACTCTGCCACAGAATGCCTGCTGCTGCCCGCACTGGCCAATCGACATGGCCTGATCACGGGCGCCACCGGCACCGGCAAGACCGTGACGCTGCAGAAAATGGCCGAGGGATTCTCCGAGATCGGCGTGCCGGTGTTCATGGCCGACATCAAGGGAGACCTGTCCGGCATCAGCCAGGCTGGCAGCACGGGCGCCAAGATGGCGGCCTCCCTGCAGGAGCGCGGCATCGAGATTCCCCAGCCCCTGGCCTGCCCCACCACGCTGTGGGACGTGTTCGGCGAGCTGGGCCACCCGGTGCGCGCCACGGTCTCGGACATGGGTCCGCTGCTGATCGGCCGCATGCTGGCCCTGAATGACACGCAGATGGGCGTGCTCAACCTGGTCTTCAAGATTGCCGACGACAACGGACTGTTGCTGCTGGACCTCAAGGACCTGCGGTCCATGCTCCAGCATGTGGGCGACAACGCCAAGCAGTTCACCACCGAGTACGGCAACATCAGCGCGGCCAGCGTGGGCGCCATACAGCGCGGACTGGTGGCCATCGAGTCGCAGGGCGGCGACAAATTCTTTGGCGAGCCCATGCTCGACATCAACGACCTGATGCAGACCGATGCCGGCGGCAAGGGCGTGGTCAACATCCTGGCCGCCGAGAAGCTGATGAATTCGCCGCGCCTGTACTCCACCTTCCTGCTGTGGATGCTGTCGGAGCTGTTCGAGCGCCTGCCCGAGATCGGCGACCCCGACAAGCCCAAGCTGGTCTTCTTCTTCGACGAGGCCCACCTGCTGTTCAACGACGCGCCCAAGGTGCTGCTCGAACGCATCGAGCTGGTGGTGCGCCTGGTGCGCTCCAAGGGCGTGGGTGTGTATTTCGTCACGCAAAACCCGATGGACGTGCCCGACACCGTGCTGGCCCAGCTGGGCAACCGCGTGCAGCACGCGCTGCGCGCCTTCACGCCGCGCGACCAGAAGGCCGTCAAGGCCACGGCCACCACCATGCGGCCCAAGCCCGGCCTGGATATCGAGGCCGCCATCACCGAGCTGGCCGTGGGCGAGGCCCTGGTGAGCTTCCTCGACGACAAGGGACGCCCCGGCATCACCGAGCGTGCCTACGTGATCCCGCCCGGCAGCCAGATCGGCCCCATCAATGAGGAGCAGCGCAAGACCATGCTGGCACAGTCGCTGGTGGCTGGCGTCTATGAAAAGGCCGTGGACCGCGAATCGGCCTACGAGGTGCTGCGCGGCCGCACGGCAGCGACCGGCGACGGCACAGCGCCAACCGGCACGGGCCCGGCCGGTGCCACGCCTGCGGCGAGCGAAGGTGGCGCCATGATGGACGGGCTCAAGGACCTGCTGTTCGGCACCACGGGCCCGCGCGGCGGCAAGCACGACGGCCTGGTGCAGACCATGGCCAAGTCCACCATGCGCACCATGGGCAATTCGCTGGGCAAGGAGATCCTGCGCGGCGTGCTCGGCGGCATCCTGGGCAACAAGAAGCGCTGAAGCGCTGGCGCACCGGCCCTGCGCCGCATCAAACACCATAGCACCCAGCCGTTGCCATGCAACGGCTGGCGCATTTCAGGGCTCTGAAAGCCCGCGCATGCGGCTATGATCGAAAGCGCCTCCATCCACTTTGCGGAACCGCACGCCATGACGACGAACAGCCCTCCCTCGCTGCCCACCTATGACGATGTCGCCGCCGCCGCTCGCCGGCTGGAAGGCGTGGCCCACCGCACACCCATACTGCGCAGCCGCACCGCCGACGAGCTGCTGGGCGCCCAGCTGTTCTTCAAGTGCGAGAACCTGCAGCGCACGGGCGCCTTCAAGATACGCGGCGCCTACAACGCGCTGTCGCAGTTCACGCCCGAGCAGCGCAAGCGCGGCGCACTGGCCTTCTCTTCGGGCAACCATGCGCAGGCCGTGGCCCTGGCAGCGCAGATGCTGGACATGCCCGCGCTCATCGTCATGCCCGAGGATGCCCCCGCCTCCAAGATGGCGGCCACGCGTTCCTACGGCGCCCAGGTCGTGACCTATGACCGCTTCACCGAGGACCGCGAGGCCATCTCCCGCCGCCTGGCCGACGAGCGCGGCATGACGCTGATCCCGCCGTTCAACCACCGCGACGTGATTGCCGGCCAGGGCACGGCGGCCAAGGAATTGTTCGAGGAGGTGCCCGATCTGGACTACCTGTTCGTCTGCCTGGGCGGCGGCGGCCTGCTGTCGGGCAGCCTGCTGGCGGCCGGACAACTGGCGCCGCGCTGCAAGGTCTACGGCGTCGAGCCCCAGGCCGGCGACGATGCCCGCCAGTCGCTGCGGGCAGGCCAGATCGTGCAGATCCCCACGCCCCACACCATTGCCGACGGCGCCCAGACCCAGTCCATCGGCGATATCACATTCGCCATCATCCGCGAGCATGTGGAAGATATCCTGGCCGTGGCGGACGAGCATCTGGTGCAGGCCATGCGCTTTTACGCGGAACGCAAGAAAATCGTGGTCGAACCCACGGGAGCGCTCTCGCTGGCGGGCGCCCTGCATGGCGGGGTTGCGCTGTCGGGCGCGCGCGTGGGCATTCTGATCAGCGGCGGCAATGTGGACTTGGCGCGCTACGCACGCTTTCTGCACGACTGAACCGCCCCCTGGCGCCGGCCGCAAATGCCGGCGCCCCTTTTTTCCAGAAGAAAACCATGAGTACTCTGCACCTGATCGACCACCCGCTGGTCCAACACAAGCTCACGCTGATGCGCCGCAAGGAAGCCAGCACCAACAGCTTTCGCCGCATGCTGGGCGAGCTGTCCACGCTGATGGCCTACGAGATCACGCGCGACATGCCGCTGCAGGACATCGAGATCGAAACCCCGCTGGAGACCATGACCGGCAAGGTCATCGACGGCAAGAAGCTGGTGCTGGTGTCCATCCTGCGCGCCGGCAACGGTTTCCTCGACGGCATGCTCAATGTTGTGCCCGGCGCGCGCATCGGCCACATCGGCCTGTACCGCGACCCCGAGACGCTGCAGCCCGTCGAGTACTACTTCAAGATGCCCTCCGAGATGGAAGAACGCGACGTGCTGGTCGTCGATCCCATGCTGGCCACGGGCAACTCGGCAGCCGCCGCCGTGGCGCGCCTCAAGCAACTGAACCCGAAGTCCATCAAGTTCATGTGCCTGCTGGCAGCGCCCGAAGGCGTGGCCACCATGCAAAAGGCCCATCCCGACGTGGACATCTACACTGCCGCCGTGGACCGCCAGCTGGACGCGCACGGCTACATCCTGCCGGGCCTGGGCGACGCGGGCGACCGCATCTTCGGCACCAAGTAGGCTTGGTGCACGCACCCACAAAAAAGCCGCACATCGTGCGGCTTTTTTGCTGGGGAGCGGGGGGCAGCGGGATCAATCCACCAGGCCCGCGTAGACGTGCTGCACGTCATCATCGTTCTCGATGCCGGCCAGGAAGTCCTGCACTTCCTCCTGCTGCTCGGCCGACAGGCTGGCCATGCTGACCGGCGTCTTGGCCTTGTAGCCCAGCTTGGCCGACAACACCTTGAAGCCCTGGGCCGGCAGCGCCTTGCTCACGGTATCCAGGTCCGTCGGGTCGGTGATGAACAGCGTCGTGCCCTCTTCCTCGCCGGGCTCGAAGTCCTGCGCGCCGGCCTCGATGGCGGCCAGCTCGGCATCGGCACCGCCTTCGGGCTCGCCCTCGATCATGCCCACATGGTCGAAGTCCCAGGCCACGGCCGTCATCTGGCCCTTGCGGAAGCACACGCGCATGTTGGGCGCCGTGCGGTTCACGTTGTCGGTCAGGCATTCGATCATCACGGGCACGCGGTTGGGGCCGTAGCCTTCATAGACCACGCGTTCGTAGTTGACGGCATCGGCACCCACGCCCGAGCCCTTCTTGATCGCACGCTCGAGCGTGTCCTTGGGCATGGAGGCCTTGCGGGCGGCTTCCACGGCCATGCGCAGGCGCGAGTTGCCTGCCGGATCGGCGCCGGCGCGCGCCGCGACGATGATTTCCTTGGCCAGCTTGCCAAACAGCTTTCCCTTGGCATCGGCGACCAGCGCCTTGCCCTTTGCTTTCCATTGCGCGCCCATGGCTGCTTTTCCCTTGCGGATTCTCTGGTGGGTAGGAGGCGCCGCCGACCGCCCCACGCAGGGACCCGGCCCGGCGCCGAAAGAGCGCTGTTTATACACCCGCGCAAGTGGCTGCGCGGGCTTTTTGCGCAGTGGTTGACAGGGCGCCGCTGGCTCTGGCCGCGTCGTGCATGATGTTTGCCAGATCAAAGCCGCCCGAATGCGCTGCAGCGCAGTCGGGCGTCCCTCTTGCCCCCTCTTCACAGGAACATCGGCATGCCGCCATCCCTATCCGCCGCCATCAGCATCAGCACTCTGGGCCTGTCCGGTGCACTGTGGGCCGCCGGCAGCCCCAATCTCTCCACCGAAATCGTCGCGGAAGGCCTGGAGCATCCCTGGGCCGTGGCTTTCCTGCCGGATGGGCGCCACCTGGTGACCGAGCGGCCGGGCCGCATGCGCATCGTGCAGGGCGATGGAAGGCTGGGCGCTCCCCTGGCAGGCCTTCCGGCCGTGGAGGCCGCAGGCCAGGGCGGCCTGCTGGACGTGGTGCTGGACAGCGATTTCGCGCGCAACCGCCAGCTGTACTTCTGCTACTCCGAGCCGGGCAGCGGCGCCGACAGCAGCAAGAACAGCACGGCGCTGGCCAGCGCTCGGCTGTCCGACGATGCCAGCCGGCTGGAGCAGGTGAAAGTGCTGTTCTCGCAGCGCCCCAAGTACGCGAGCGCGCTGCATTTCGGCTGCCGCATCGTGGAGCGCATGGTGGAAGGAAAGAGCGATGGCACGCTGTTCCTGGCGCTGGGCGAGCGCTCGCGCTACAAGGAAGAGGCCCAGAACCTGAAAAGCCACCTGGGCAAGATCGTGCGCATTGCCAAGGATGGCAGCGTGCCCGGGGACAACCCGTTCGCGGGCCGTGCAGATGCCTGGCCCGAGATCTGGAGCTACGGCCACCGCAACGCCCAGGGCGCGGCGCTGGCGCCCGATGGCAGCCTGTGGATGCATGAGCACGGCCCCCAGGGCGGCGACGAGGTCAACCGGCCCGAGCCCGGCAAGAACTACGGCTGGCCCGTGATCACCTACGGCGAGAACTACGGCGGCGGCAAGATCGGCGCCGGCATCACGCGCAAGGAGGGCATGGAGCAGCCACAGCACTACTGGGTGCCTTCGATTGCACCATCGGGCATGGCCTTCGTGATCAGTGACCGCTATGGGCCGCAGTGGAAGGGATCGCTGGTCGTGGGCTCGCTCAAGTTCCAGAGGCTGGAGCGCCTGACGGTCAGGTCCGGCAAGGTAACGGCCAGCGAGCAGGTACTGCCGCGCCTGGGCCAGCGCGTCCGTGATGTCCGCCAGGGACCGGACGGCTGGCTTTACCTGCTGACGGACGCCCAGGACGGGCAGTTGCTGCGCGTCACCGCCACGCCCTGAGCCCCGTCACGCGCGACGGCTCACTGCACGGTGATGCCGTTGGCCTTGACCACGGCATCCCAGCGCTTGCGCTCGGCCGCCACGAAGCCCGTGAAGGCGGCGGAGGAACTGCCCACGGGCGTCAGGCCCAGCTTTTCAAGGCTGGCGCGCGTGGCCGGCAAGGCCAGGGCCTTTTGCACCAGGTCCTGCAGCTTCTGCACAGTCTCGGGCGCCGTACCCGCAGGCAGGAAGAAGCCGTTCCACTCCGTCACCTCGAAGCCCTTGATGCCGCTTTCCGCCACCGTGGGCACGTCGGGCAGGTCCGGCATGCGCTTGGCCGAGGACACGGCCAGCGCCTTGAGCTTGCCGCCCTTGACGTAGTTGATGCTGGAGGCCGCGTTGGCAAAGTACACATCGACCTGGCCGCCCATGACATCGACGATGGCGGGCGCCCCGCCCTTGTAGGGAACGTGGACGGCATCGAACTTGGCGTCTGCCTTGAGCAGTTCCGTCGCCATCTGGGCCAGACTGCCCGGACCGTAGGAGGCATAGGTGAGCCTGCCGGGCTTTTGCCGCGCGGCATTCATGAAGTCGGCCAGGCTGTTGTAGGGCGAGGACGGCGCCGCCACGAGGATGTTGGGCACGCTGATGGCCTGGGACACGGCAATGAAGTCCTTGGCCGGGTCATAGGGCAGCTTGCGCAACGCGGGGTTGATGGCGAAGGACGATGCATCATACAGCACCGTATAGCCATCGGCCTTGGCGCGCGCCACGAGGGCGGCACCGATGGCGCCGCTGGCGCCGGCCTTGTTGTCCACCACCACGGTCTGGCCCGAGACCTCGCCCAGCGCCTTGGCGATGATGCGCGCCGCATTGTCCGCGCCGCCGCCGGCCGAGAATGGCACGACGACCGTGATGGCCTGAGCGGCCGGATAGTCGGCCGCATGCAGCGTGCCCTGGAACAGGCCCAGCCCCGCCCCAATACCCAAGGCCAGCACCGTCATGGCGGGCTGCAGTGTCTTGATCTTCTTCACGTTTCTGTCTCCTGTTGCTCAATGGTGAAAACCTGGGCTGCGAGGCTTGCGTGCCCCGCGCCCTCAATCGAATCCGTACAGCTCGGCGGCGTTGTCCACCAGCACACGGGCGCGCAGCGCCGCATCGGGAATCCAGCGCGACAACAGCGCCAGCAGCATGGGGGTCTGCGGCGGATGGGCAACTTCGGTGACATGGGGCCAGTCGCTGCCCCAGACCAGGCGCTGCGGGGCCTCGGACACCCAGGCCTGCGCCAGCGCGTCGCAGTCGGCATAGCCTGCGGCCAGGCCCGCCCGACTGTTCAGATACGGGCCCGAGAGCTTGACCCAGGCCCTGCCCTGCTGCACCAGCCCACGGACCACGCCGAAGGCGGGCTGGTGCACGCCAGCGCCGTCAGCACTGTCAGCGAGCCGCGCCATGTGGTCGAACACCAGGGTACATGGCAGCCGCTGCAGCAGCGCCGCATGGGCCTCGATCTGGCTGGCCAGCCAGTGCAGCTGCACATGCCAGCCCAGCGGGGCAATGCGCTCGGCCAACGGCTCCAGCATGTCCAGCCGCACGGCTGCATCGTGCTCGGTATGCAGCGAAAAGCGGATGCCGCGAATGCCGCCTTCATGCAGCGCCTGCAACTGTGCGTCGGTGATATCGGGGTGCACCACGGCAATGCCGCGCGTGCTTGCTGCGCCCAGAGACTGGATGGCGTTCAGCGTGACCCGGTTGTCCGTGCCATGCGCACGCGGCTGGACGATGACGGCGCGCTCCAGCCCCATGGCGCCGCGCAGCTGCGCATAGTCGGCAGCCGTGGCATGGGCGCCAAAACGCGTATCAAAACGCGTACCAAAGCGCGTATCAAAGCGCGGATCGAAGACGTGCAGATGGGCGTCGCAGGCGCCTGCAGGCAGCGCGTGCATCAGAGGCTCTCTTGCGCGGCGGCCTTCAGCGCCTCGGTATGCTGGCCCAGCGTGGGCGCGGCAAAGGCCGGCGGGCCGGGCGTGCGGTCGAATTCGACGGCGCCGGCAAAGCCCCGGTAGCTGCCCAGGGTCGGGTGCTCGAAGCGGGTGACCATGCCCTCGGCCTGCACCTGCGGGTCGTCGAACATGTCTTCCACCGTGCGGGCCGCCGCGCAGGGTACTTCCTCGCCAAACAAGGCTTCCCATTCCAGTGCGCTGCGCCCCGCCAGCGCCTGGCGCAGCAGGGGCACCAGCACGTCGCGGTGCTGGGCGCGCTTGCGCACGGAGTCGTAGCGCTCGTCGCTGGCCACCTCGGGCAGATCCAGCTTGCGGCACAGCGCCGTCCAGAAATGCGCGGTGTTGGCCGAAATGTAGAGATATCCTTCGCGCGTCGGGTGGATGCCCGTGATGCCGCCCGAGCGCATGTCGCGCCCTACCTCGCGCGGCTCGCCCTCGGCCCAGACCATGCGTGCGGACTGCATGGTCAGCGCCGCGCGCAGCAGGGACACGCCCACATGCTGGCCCAGCCCGCTTTTCTCGCGCTCGTACAGCGCCGACGATACGCCGCCCGCCACCAGGGCCGAGGCGTAGTAGTCCACCACGGAGCCATAGAGAATCTCGGGCGGCCCGCCTGACTTGCCCTGCATGGCGCACATGCCGGTCATGGTCTGCAGCACCTGGTCGTAGCCCGCCTTGGCCTTGAGCGGTCCGCGGCTGCCATAGCCGGTGACGCTGCAATAGATGAGGCGTGGGTTGATGGCGGCCAGTTGCGCAAAACCGATGCCCAGCCGCTCGGGCACGCCGGGCCGGAAGTTGTGGACCAGCACATCGGCCTCGCGCACCAGGCGCAGCAGCACGGCGTGGTCGGCCTCATCCTTCAGGTCCAGCACCATGCCCCACTTGCTGCGGTTCACGCCCAGGAAGGCGCGGCTTTCAGCTTCCAGCGTGGAGGGGTACTTGCGCAGGTTGTCGCCCACGGGCGGCTCGACCTTGATCACCTCGGCGCCCTGGTCCGCCAGCAGCGAGCAGCCATAAGGCCCCGCGATATAGGCGCTCAGATCCAGCACGCGCACACCGCTGAGCGGGCCTTTCGGTCCCTGGCGTTCACCGGGCACAAAACTCATTCGTTTCTCCTGATAGGGAAGCGGGAAGGCCTGGGGCGCCTCCCGCCAAAGGCCGGGTTCAATCGGCCTGGATATTGCGGTCCTTGGCGAGCTGCTTCCAGCGCGCCACGTCGCTGCGGATCACTTGTGCGAACTGCTGCGGCGTCACGGGGTTGGCAATGGCGCCTTCGCGCAGGAAGCTGGCCTGGATGGTCGGCTTGGCCAGCACCTGGTTCACGGCCTGGTTGAGGCGGTCCACGATGTCGGTGGGCGTGCCCGCAGGCGCCAGCAGCCCCCACCACAGATCGAATTCGTAGCCCGGGATGGCCGTTGCCATGGGCGTCAGGTCCGGCGCAATGGGGCTGGGCTTGAGGCTGGTGATGCCGATGGCGCGCAGCTTGCCGTTGCGCACCATGGGCAGGATGGACGGGCCGCTGGAGACCAGCATCTGCACCTGGTTGCCGATCACGTCGGTCACGGCCGGACCCTGGCCCTTGTAGGGCACATGCATGATGTCCATGCCCGGCACCATGGAGCGCATCATCTCGGTCGCGAAGTGGTTGATGCTGCCGGTGCCCGAGGTGGCGTAGTTGAACTGGCCCGGGCTGGCCTTGATGGCGCGCACCAGATCCTGCGGCGTCCTGGCCGGGAATTCGTTGTTCACGGCCACCACCAGCGGGCCCTTGGCAAACATGGCCACGGGCGCCAGGTCCTTGACGGGGTCGAAGGGCATCTTGGCCTGCACCGCGGCATTCGTGGTCATGCTGGACGAGACCGCCACCAGCGTGTAGCCGTCTGCCGCCGCCTTGGCCACCGAGGCCGTTCCGGTGTTGCCGCTGGCGCCGGGCCGGTTGTCCACGATCACGGTCTGCTTGAGCAGATCGCCCATTTCCTTGGCGACCTGGCGTGCGAACACGTCGTTGGAGCCTCCCGGCGGATAGGGAACCACCATGGTGATGGCCTTGGACGGGAAGGCGCCCTGCGCCATCAATCCCGGCGAAGCCAGCCCGGCCAGCGTGGCCACCGTTGTGGTGGCGGCCAGCGCCACCAGCCTGCGCCGCGCGCGGCAATGGGAAATGCTCATGTCTTTGTCTCCTGTACTGTTTCTTGTCATGGGGATGCCCGGCATGCGGGATGCCGGGGCACCGGATTGCCGGCCGCCCGTTCAGGCCGCCAGCAGCCCTTGTGCGTGCGCCGCAGCCACGATGGCCTGGGCACGCAGCACAAAGGGCTTGTCCACCATCTTTCCGTCCACCACATAGGCGCCCAGGGCGTTGGCATCTGCCTGGCGGGCCGCCTCCACCACCTTCAGGGCGTGCCCTATTTCCTGCTCGGTGGGCTGGTAGACCGCATTGGCCAGGGCGACCTGGCTGGGGTGTATGCAGGTCTTGCCCAGAAAGCCCAGGCCGCGTGACAGGCGGGCCTCGGCGCTGAAGCCCTCGCTGTCGCGGATGTCGGCAAAGGCGCCGTCGTAGGCGTAGACGCCGGCCTCCGCGGCGGCCATGCGCACGGTAAACAGCGCCTGGGCAATGGCAGCGGGCTCACGCCGGTTCACGCCAAAGGGCTCGAACAGATCGCCCAGACCCATCTGCAGGCCGGCCACGCTGGCATGGGCGCTGGCCAGTTCGGCAGCGCAGCGCAGGGCGCGGGGTGTTTCTATGTTGAGCAGCAGGCCAGGCGCCTGGGCCACGCCGTTGGCATCTGCCGCCTCGGCAATGCGCTGTGCGGCCTCGCGCACCTGCTGCACGGTCTCGGGCTTGGGCAGGTTGATGAGGTGCACGCCGTCGCGCACCATCTCGGCGATGTCGGCGCCGAAATGCGGCGTATCCATGGCGTTGACGCGCACGATCAGCGTCTTGCCATGGCCCCGGCTTTCAGGGCTGAGCAGGAAGCTGCGCAGCAGGCCGCGCGCCTCGTCCTTGCGGGCCTCGGCCACCGCGTCCTCCAGGTCGAAGGACAGTGCGTCGGCTTCGCCGGCCAGGGCCTTGGCGAACAGCTCGGGACGCGATGCGGGAACAAAAAGTTTGCTTCTCATGCACCGCATTGTGGGCGGCAGAAAGCCAAGAGAAACACAGGTAATATTTGTTCAAACCACACAAATTCTTTGTTTATGGAAACCAGCTACCTGCACAGCTTCCTGCTCGTGGTCGAGACGGGCTCCATGGCCGAGGCCGCGCGGCGCCTGAACATCACGGCCGCCGCCGTGGCCCAGCAGATCCGCATCCTGGAGCGCGAGTTCGACGCCCCCCTGCTGGCCCGCGCAGGCCGCACCGTGCTGCCCACCCCAGCCGGCCACCGGCTGTCGCAATCGGCCCCGCTGCTGCTGCGCGAGCTGGCCAACGCCAAGACCCATGTCAACCATGAGGGCGCCGACGGCGAGCTGGTGATAGGCACCATCAACACGGCCCTGCACAGCCTGCTGCCCGACATCCTGGCGGGCTTTGTGAAGAAGTGCCCGCAGACCAAGGTCTTCCTGCGCTCGGCCACCACGCGCGAGCTGTACCAGGCCGTGCAGCAGGGCGAGCTGGACGCCGCCGTCTGCCTGCACCCCTCCTTCGCCCTGGCCAAGACCTTCGACTGGACACTGCTGCGCGAGGAGCCGCTGGTGCTGCTGGTGCCGCACCAGCTGGCGCACCTGGACCCGCACACGCTGCTGCGCACCCAGCCGCTGATCCGCTATGACCGCAGCCTCGGCGGCGGGCAAATGGTGGAGCGCTACCTGCGCGCCGCGCAGATCGCGCCGCAGGAGCGCTTTGAACTGAGCTCGCTGGTGGCCATTGCCATGATGGTGGAGCGCGGCCTGGGCGTTTCGCTGGTGCCCGACACGGCCCTGAACCTGCCCGATGGCCAGGGCGTGGTGCGCCTGGCCCTGCCCGAGGAATCGCAGTCGCGGCGCTTTGGCGTGATGTGGCTGCGCTCGTCGGCACGGCTGCCGCTGATCCACAGGCTGGTGGACTGCGCACGCACCGTGGTCAAGCAGCGCGGCGGCCCGCGCGCTGCCGCACGCGCAGCAACCAGGTCACCATAGTCCCCGCCTTCAGGACTCCGCCACGGCCGCCGTGGCAACCAGGTCCTGGAACCTGCGCAGCACCGCCGACGCATCGCCCACGCGCGTGGCCAGATGCAGGGGAGCGGCCAACCCGGGGCACTGGGACAGCGCACGGTAGACAATGCCGTCGCTGCGCAGGCGCTGCATGGAGGCCGGCACGATGGACAGCCCCAGCCCTGCCGAGACCAGGCTCAGCGTGGCCGTCATGCGCGGCGCCTCCTGCACCACGCGCGGGCTGAAACCGGCCTCCAGGCAGGCCTTGAGAATGGCGTCGTACAGGCCCTGCCCTACCCTGCGCCGGTACAGCACGAAATCCTCCGAGGCGAGCTGCGGCAGGGGCACGGGCCGGCGCAATGGGCGTGCCAGCGCATGCCCTGCCGGCAGGGCCAGCAGCATGGGCTCCTCCAGAATCGGCACGGCCTGCAGCCCCTGGCTGCCATGCAGGGGCGAGCGCACAAAGGCCGCGTCCAGCCGCTCGTGCAGCAATGCATCCATGAGTTCACCCGTGCCCGCCTCCTCCAGCGCCACGGCCACGCCGGGCACCTGCTGGCGGAACATGCGCAGCACGCCGGGGACAAAGGGATGCAGCGCGGCAGAGCTGGTGAAGCCCACGGCCAGCCGGCCCGTCTCGCCCCGGGCGGCGCGGCGCACCACCTCAGCCAGCACGTCACAGCGCTCCAGCAGCGCCTTGGACTCTTCCAGCAGCGCCAGCCCCGCCGCCGTGGGCCGCACGCCGCGCGGCAGGCGCTGCACCAGCTCCACGCCCAATTCGTGCTCCAGGCCCTGCAGCAATCGCGTCAGCGGCGGCTGCTGCATGCCCAGGCGCTCGGCCGCGCGGGTGATGTGGCCTTCCTCGGCGATGGCGACAAAGGCGCGCAGTTGGCGAAGCTCGGGCACATCAATACTTTCAAGGTATGGGAAGACTTCAATTATGGCATTTGCAATCATGGATGGACGGATTTACGCTCGCGCCCCACAAACACACCTACCTGAAAGGCAACACGATGACCTGGTCCGCAAAGCAGTACACAACGTTCGAGCAGGAACGCACGCGCCCCGTGCGCGACCTGGTGGCCGCCATTCCCGATCTGCCTGGCCGCGCCGTGCGGCTGGCCGTGGACCTGGGCTGCGGCCCCGGCAACTCCACCGAGGTCCTGGCCCAGCGCTTCCCCGGGGCCACCGTGACGGGACTGGACAATTCCGAGGACATGCTGGATGCCGCACGCAAGCGGCTGCCGGGCACGGCCTTCTCACTGGCCGACATCGCCACCTGGCAGCCCGACCAGCCGCAGGACGTGATCC
Source organism: Delftia sp. K82 (assembly GCF_002193035.1). Classification (NCBI taxonomy): domain Bacteria; kingdom Pseudomonadati; phylum Pseudomonadota; class Betaproteobacteria; order Burkholderiales; family Comamonadaceae; genus Delftia; species Delftia sp. K82. The sequence goes on from NZ_MYFL01000001.1 coordinate 2,538,989, forward strand.
TGGCCAATGCCTCGCTGCAGTGGCTGCCCGACCACCAGCAGCTTTACCCGCGCCTTGTCAGCCACCTGGCACCCGGTGGCAGCCTGGCCGTGCAGACGCCGGACAACCTGGAAGAACCGGCCCACCGGCTGGCGCGCGAAGTGGCCGCCAGCGGCCCCTGGGCCGCCACGATTGGCGATGTGCGCCACCCCGCACGGCACAGCGCGGACTTCTACTACGCCCTGCTTCGCCCGCACTGCAGCAACGTCGATGTCTGGCGCACCACCTACTTCCACCCGCTGGCGGGCGGCCATGCTGCGGTGGTTGAGTGGTTCAAGGGTTCGGCGCTGCGTCCCTTCGTCGCGCCGCTGGACGAGGAACAAAAGGCCGGCTTCTACGCAGCGTATCTGCAGGCCATCTCCCAGGCCTACCCCGCACTGGACGATGGCACGGTGCTGCTGCCCTTCCCCAGGCTGTTCATCGTGGCCAGCCGCTGAAGCAGCGCGCCTTCAGCCCTCAGCGCGCAGGATTCGGCTCGATGAGATCCCACAGATTGCCGTAGAGATCTTCGAACACGGCCACGGTGCCGTGGGGCTTGCGCTGGGGGTCCTGCACAAAGCGTACGCCGCGCGAGCGGTAGGCCTCGAAGTCGCGCAGGCAGTCGTCGGTCTGCAGGAACAGGAACACGCGCCCGCCGGTCTGGTTGCCCACGCGCGCGGCCTGCTCCTCATTCGTGGCGCGGGCCAGCAGCAGGCGCACACCGCCGCCACCGGGGGCCACGGTGACCCAGCGCTTGCCCTCGGACAGGGCGGTGTCCTCGATCAGCACGAAGCCCAGCGCGTCCACATAAAAGCGCAGCGCCTCGTCATAGTCGCGCACGGCGACGCTTACCTGTCCTATCACCTGGGGCATGGAATCCTTTGGAGCAATGGTGCGGTCCTCGGACTGCGGGGCCGCGAGGATAACGGAGCCCTGTCAATGCCCTGCCGCCCTGGCCCGTAAGCCCTGCAGCTGGCCCCACAATGGCGGCTTGCAATTGCCTCGTGAGGGACGGGAATCCATGCTGAATGCCTTGTGGCTGGGCTTTTTTCTGGTGGCGGCCGTGGCTGCGCTGGCGCAATGGCTGGTCGGCGGCCAGGCCGGGATTTTCTCGGCCATGGTGCAGGCGCTGTTTGCCATGGCCAGGCTGTCGGTCGAGGTCATGGTGCTGCTGTTCGGCACGCTGACGCTGTGGCTGGGCTTTCTGCGCATCGCAGAGAAGGCGGGCGTGGTGGAGTGGCTGGCGCGCGTGCTGGGCCCGTTGTTCGCCAGGCTCATGCCCGAGGTGCCGCGCGGCCATCCGGCCCTGGGCCTGATCACGCTGAACTTCGCGGCCAACGGGCTGGGACTGGACAACGCGGCCACGCCCATGGGCCTGAAGGCCATGCGCTCGCTGCAGGAGCTCAATCCCCGGCCCGACACCGCCACCAATGCGCAGATCCTGTTCCTGGTGCTCAATGCGTCGTCGCTGACCTTGCTGCCCGTGACCATCTTCATGTACCGCATGCAGCAGGGCGCGCCCGATCCCACCCTGGTCTTTCTGCCGATCTTGCTGGCCACCTCGGCCTCGACCCTGGTCGGCCTGCTGGCCGTGGCCGCCGTGCAGAGGCTGCCGCTGTGGAGCCCCGTGGTGCTGGGCTATCTGCTGCCGCTGGGCCTGGCGCTGGCGGGCTTCATGGCCTTTCTGGCCACGCTGTCGGCGGCCGCGCTGGCGCAGCTGTCATCGCTGCTGGGCAACCTGACGCTGTTTGCCCTGATCGTGCTGTTCGTCACCCTGGGCGCCTGGCGCAAGGTCGCGGTCTACGACAGCTTCATCGAAGGCGCCAAGGAAGGCTTTGACGTGGCCAAGGGCCTGCTGCCCTACCTGGTGGCCATGCTCTGCGCCGTGGGCGTGTTCCGCGCATCGGGCGCGCTGGAGTATGCGCTGTCGGGCATACGCTGGGTGGTCGATGCCCTGGGCATGGACGCCCGCTTCGTGGACGCACTGCCCACGGCCCTGGTCAAACCCTTCTCGGGCAGCGCGGCGCGCGCCATGCTGATCGAGACCATGCAGACCCAGGGCGTGGACAGCTTCGCCGCCCTGGTGGCCGCCACCATCCAGGGCAGCACCGAAACCACCTTCTACGTCCTGGCCGTCTACTTCGGCGCCGTAGGCATACAGCGCGCCCGCCACGCCGTGCCCTGCGCTCTCATCGCCGAACTGGCCGGCGTGGTGGCGGCCATCGTGGTCTGCTACAAGTTCTTTGGCTAAAGGCACAAATGGGCGCTGCGCCTAAAGCCGACGCGGCCCAAGGCGAGGAAGACCGAGCAAGGGCCTACGCCGGCCGCCCCGCCTAGCCTCGCCGCGAGGGTGTCGCACCTCTCGGGAGAAGCCGCGCAGCGGCTCAGAGGGGACTAAAGTTCCGGCATGATCGCCTCGGCGTAGTCATACAGCGCCCCCAGGATCTCCTCGCCGCGCTCGTCGGCAGTTTCCGATAGCTGATCGACCATGGCAAACATCTGCTCGGCCGTGCGTGCGCCGCCCTTGCCTTCGATCAGGCAGGCCGCGCAGTGCTGCAGCCAGCGCTGGCGCTCGGCCGGGTTCAGGCTGGCGGGGAAGTTGCGGGCGCGGTAGCGGAACAGCAGTTCGGTCAGGCGCGCATCGTCGAAGCCCGTGCGATCCAGCGCCAGCTCCTGCGCAGACAGGCTGCGCAGGTGGTTGAGACGGCGCCGGTCCTCGTTGCCCACAAAGCCGCCGTACAGGTCCTGGTCGGCATCCAGCCCTTCCTGCGCAGGGCGCTGGTGAACGGCACGCCACAGCGCGCTCATGTCGGGCAGGTCACGTGCAATGGCCGCATGGCCCATGCACTGCTCCACATCGATGCCCCATTGCGCGGCCATGGCCGGGCTCAGCGTCTTGAGGCTGCCGACCACCATGGGCGACTTGTTGACGTGGATGCTCTTGATGGGCAGGCGCTGCATGCCTTCGGGCAGGTCGGCAGCGCGCGAGAACAGGCGCAGGCGCAGCGTGTCCACGTCGATGGAGGCCAGCTCGGACGGGTCCTGCGCCAGATCCCAGCAGATGATCTCGTTCTTGTTGGTGGGGTGCGTGGCCAGCGGCCACATGACGGCGATGCAGCCGCGCTCGGGCCGGATCATGCCGCTGACGTGCAGGAAAGGCCGGGCATGCGCCGGCTCGGCCGGCAGGCCCATTTCCTGCAGCACGCGATCCTTCTTGTGCAGCGAGAAGGCGAAGTCGAACAATCTGGGCTGGACCTTGCGGATCAGCCGGGCCAGCCCGATGGTGGCACGCACGTCGGACAGCGCATCGTGCGCCTTCTCGTGCAGCAGGCCGTTGGCACGGGCCAGATCCTCGAGCTTGAAGCTTGGAGATCCATCCTCCTTTTTCGGCCAGACAATGCCTTCGGGACGCAGCGCATAGACCATGCGCACCACGTCGAGCAGGTCCCAGCGCCCGCAGCCGTTTTGCCATTCGCGCGCATAGGGGTCGATGAGGTTGCGCCAGAACATGAAGCGCGTGATCTCGTCGTCAAAACGAATGGTGTTGTAGCCCACGCCCACGGTGCCGGCCTGGGCCAGTTCTGCCTCGATGTGGGCGGCGAACTGGGCCTCGGGCATGCCCTGCTCCAGGCATTGCTGGGGGGTGATGCCGGTGATCAGGCAGGACTGCGGATCGGGCAGGTAGTCGCCTGCCGGCTGGCAGTACCACATGACGGGCTCGCCGATTTCATTGAGTTCCGCATCGGTGCGGATGCCCGCGAATTGCGCGGGCCGGTCATAGCGCGGCTGGGCGCCGAAGGTCTCGTAGTCGTGCCAGAAGAAGGTATGGGCCATCGGGCGAGTATGCCTGCGAAAAACGAGCCACCGGCCCTCACAGCAGGGGCGAACACAGCCGCGCGCCCGAGTCGAACAGGCGCAGCGCAAAGCCCAGGTCGCGCTTGAAGTGCACGCGCTGGGCCTGCTCCAGATCGGCCTCGAACTGCTTGGCCAGATCGCCGTTGAGCGCAGGCCCGTAGGCGATGGCGCAGACCTCGTAGTTCAGGAAGAAGCTGCGGTAGTCGAAGTTGGCCGTGCCGATGATGGCGATGTTGTCGTCCACCACCAGGGTCTTGGAGTGCAGCATGCGTGCCTTGTACTCGTAGACGCGCACGCCGCAGCGGATCAGCTCGTCGTAGTAGGAGCGCGCAGCCGCCGTGACCAGGGCCGAGTCCGAACGGCGTGGCACCAGCAGCTGCACATCGACACCACGCAGCGAGGCATTGGTGAGCGCTGCCAGCGCGGCCTCCGTCGGCACGAAATACGGCGTGGTCAGCCAGACACGTTCCTCGGCCGCGTTGATGGCCGCAAGATGGGCGCGGTAGATGGCCTGCAGGCCGTTGTCGGGGCCCGAGGTGATGATCTGCACGGGCAGCGGGCCCTCGGGCGCATCCGGCAGCAGCAGGTCGATGTCGGCGGGCTCGTTCTTGGGGTCCTTTTCGAGGGCATAGGCCCAGTCTTCTAGGAACACGGTCTGCAGCCAGTTGACGATGGCGCCCTCCAGCCGCAGGTGCACGTCGTGGTAGGCATCGGGCATGACACGCGCGTTCTCTTCGTCGGTCACGTTGACGCCGCCCGTGAAGCCCACCTTGCCGTCGCACACCAGGATCTTGCGGTGGGTACGGAAGTTGATGACCGGGCGCAGCCGCCGGCCAATCTTGGTGCCATGGAACAGCGCGACCTCGGCGCCCGCATCCTCCAGCGGCTGCAGAAAGCGCCGTCCCAGCTTCTTGGAACCCAGGGCATCCACCAGCAGGCGCACCTGTATGCCTGCGCGGGCCCGCTGTATCAGCAGGTCGCGCAGGGCCGTGCCGGTCTGGTCGGGCTCGAAGATGTAGTACTCCAGGTGGATGTGGTGGCGCGCCGCATTCACCGCCTCGATGATGGCGTCGAAGGTGGCAGCGCCGCCCACCAGCAGCCGCAGGTCGGCGGCCGTGCTCACGGGGAAGTCGCTGGTGGCCGCCACCAGCCGCGCGACCTGGTGCAGTCGCTCCGAGCTGCCCGGCATGCGCTCGCGCAGGCGCTGCACGCCTGTTCGCACACGCGATGTCTTGCGCGCACGCAGCCGCTTGATGCGCTGGCGCTTGAGCCGCTGCGGGCCGAAGAAGTAGTAAATGGCCAGCCCGCCCACGGGAATCGCCGCCATGGACAGAAGCCAGCTCAGTGTGGCCACGGGCGCGCTGCGCTGCAGAAGGATCCACACCGCGACGATCACCACATAGACTGACCAGGTGATGGACAACAGCCACGTCGCATTGTCCTGGGTCAGGTGCTGATGAATCCACTGCACACAAGCTCTCCCGAAAGGCGATCAAAGAAAAAGCCGGCAGCCCGTGGGACTGTCGGCTTGTGCGGTGGGTATCAGACGATACGCATATCAGGCACCCGCAGCGCTAAGCGCCACCCGGACGCAATGAAACCGCCGCGCCCCAAGGTCATAGACACCGAGCAAGGGCCTACGCCGGCCGCGCCGCCCCGCGGCGAGGGTGTTGTCCCCCTCCCCCGCGCAGCGGGTAGAGAGGGGGAAGGCGCGCAGCGCCTCAGGGGGTGTTTCATCTCAATCGGCAGTGGCCTCTTTGGGCTCGGCCGGCTCGGAAGCCGGGTCCTGCTTGGGCTGGGGCGTGATGTCGAGCTTGACTTCGCCCTTGTCGGCATCGTCGGCGTCGGCCACCCAGTCCACTTCCAGGCGGCCACCGTCGACCAGCTGCCCGAACAGCAGCTCGTCGGCCAGCGAACGCCGGATGGTGTCCTGGATCAGGCGCTGCATGGGGCGAGCGCCCATGAGCGGATCGAAGCCCTTCTTGGCCAGGTGCTTGCGCAGCGCATCGGTGAAGGTGACCTCCACGCGCTTTTCGGCCAGTTGCTGCTCCAGTTGCAGCAGGAACTTGTCGACCACGCGCAGGATGACCTGCTCGTCCAGCGGCTTGAAGCTGACGATGGCGTCCAGACGGTTGCGGAACTCCGGCGTGAACAGGCGCTTGATGTCGCCCATTTCGTCGCCGGCCTGGCGCGGGTTGGTGAAGCCGATCGAGGCCTTGTTGATGGTCTCGGCGCCCGCGTTCGTGGTCATGATGAGGATCACGTTGCGGAAGTCGGCCTTGCGCCCGTTGTTGTCCGTCAGCGTGCCGTGGTCCATGACCTGCAGCAGCACGTTGAAGATGTCCGGATGCGCCTTCTCGATTTCGTCGAGCAGCAGCACCGAATGCGGCTTCTTGGTCACGGCCTCGGTCAGCAGACCGCCCTGGTCAAAGCCCACATAGCCCGGAGGCGCGCCGATCAGGCGGCTGACGGCGTGGCGCTCCATGTACTCCGACATGTCGAAGCGGATCAGGTCCACGCCCAGGATGTAGGCCAGCTGCTTGGCCGCTTCCGTCTTGCCCACGCCCGTGGGGCCCGAGAACAGGAAGGAGCCAATCGGCTTGTCCGGCTTGCCCAGGCCCGAGCGCGCCATCTTGACCGAGGAGGCCAGCGCTTCCAGCGCCTTGTCCTGGCCGAAGACCACGCTCTTGAGGTCGCGCTCCAGCGTCTGCAGCTTGCTGCGGTCGTCGTTGGACACGTTGGCGGGCGGAATGCGCGCGATCTTGGCCACGATGGCCTCGATCTCGGCCTTGTCGATGGTCTGCTTACGCTGCTCCACCGGAATGATGCGCTGCGCGGCACCGGCCTCATCGATCACGTCGATGGCCTTGTCGGGCAGGTGGCGGTCATTGATGTACTTGGCCGACAGCTCGGCCGCAGCCTGCAGGGCGGCAGCGGCGTACTGCACGCTGTGGTGCTCCTCGAAACGCGACTTCAGGCCCTTGAGGATGTCCACGGTCTCGGCCACGGTGGGCTCGACCACGTCGACCTTCTGGAAACGCCGCGACAGCGCCGCATCCTTTTCGAAGATGCCGCGGTACTCGGTGAAGGTGGTCGCGCCGATGCACTTGAGCTGGCCGCTGGACAGCGCCGGCTTGAGCAGATTGGACGCGTCCAGCGTGCCGCCCGAAGCGGCGCCCGCGCCGATCAGCGTGTGGATTTCGTCGATGAACAGGATGGCGTTGGGCCGGTCCTTGAGCGACTTGAGCACGCCCTTGAGGCGCTGCTCGAAATCACCACGGTACTTGGTGCCCGCCAGCAGCGCGCCCATGTCCAGCGAATAGACCACGGCTTCGGTCAGCACCTCGGGCACCTTGCCCTCGGTGATGCGCCAGGCCAGGCCTTCGGCGATCGCCGTCTTGCCCACGCCAGCCTCGCCGACCAGCAGCGGGTTGTTCTTGCGGCGGCGGCACAGGATCTGGATGGTGCGCTCGACCTCGTAGTCGCGCCCGATCAGCGGATCGATCTTGCCGTCCTTGGCCGCCTGGTTGAGGTTCAGCGTGAACTGCTCCAGGGGCGAAGCCTTTTCGTTGCGCTCGCCGCCGGCGCCCTCTTCGGACTCCGCAGGGTTTTCGGCCTTGGCGGGCTCGGGCGGTTCGCCCTTCTTGATGCCGTGGGCAATGAAATTGACCACGTCCAGGCGCGTCACGCCCTGCTGGTGCAGGTAGTAGACGGCGTGCGAATCCTTCTCACCGAAGATGGCCACGAGCACGTTGGCGCCCGTGACTTCCTTCTTGCCGTTGCCGGTGGATTGCACATGCATGATGGCTCGCTGAATCACACGCTGGAAACCCAGCGTGGGCTGTGTGTCCACCTCATCGGAGCCCGCCACCTGGGGCGTGTTGTCCTTGATGAAGTTGGACAGGGCCGAGCGCAGGTCATCGATGTTGGCTGAGCAGGCGCGCAGCACTTCCGCTGCACTGGGGTTGTCCAGCAGGGCCAGCAGCAGGTGTTCCACGGTGATGAACTCGTGGCGCTGCTGGCGCGCTTCGACAAAGGCCATGTGCAAGCTGACTTCCAGTTCCTGGGCGATCATTGATGACTCCTTTTCGCTTGCTGGGGATTATTGACTGCAACCATAAATCAGGGCGGCCCGGGTTTATTCAACAGGCTCGAACATCGCCTGCAACGGATGGCCTGCCTTCTGGGCCGCCTGCAGCACCTGCTCGACCTTGGTGGCCGCCACGTCGCGCGAGTACACGCCGCAGACGCCGCGGCCATCCAAATGGATCTTGAGCATGATCTGGGTGGCCGTTTCGCGGTCCTTACCGAAGAGTTCCTGCAGGACGATGATGACGAATTCCATGGGCGTGAAGTCATCGTTGAGCATCACGACCTGGTACATCTGCGGCGGCTGGACGCGCTGGCGTCGCCGCTCCAGCACCACGGCGCCGTCATCGTCGGACACGGGCCGCACTGTAGGGATGGCAGGAGGGATCGAAGGGGGTTGGGTTGCCATGAAAATCATTCTAGCCATCGGAGCCACTGTTTTCCGGAAGGGATATGCGAGGCATGCCTGAAGAATTCAAGCGCGGCGCCCGCCCGGGCCGGCAAGCACGCACCAAAGCAGTGCCTGCTCGCCGCCATCGGGCGCGGCGCCACCTTGCGGGTTATTCGTAGACCACCTTGACCTGGGCACTGCCGGCCTGGGCGTACCAGGCCGCCAGGGCCGCATCGCTGGGATAGAAGCGGCTGGCATCGCCCAGCGCCAGCTCGCAGCTGGCCGAGCCGCGCTCGTCCTCGCAGACCAGCCCCAGGCGCACTTTCATGCCGCGCTGCAGCTCGCCGTGCTCGCCCTGCTCCACCACGGCGGGGAACTGGCGCAGCAGGCCAAGCACGTCAGGCATCTTCTCGCCCACGCTGACCTGCAGGTAGCGCGCAAAGCGGCAGCGCGCGTCTGCCAGATTCCACAGCTGCTGGGCCTTCATGCGCAGGCCGCCGCTGAAATGGTCGAGCTGCAGGCGCCCGGTAATGACGACGAATTCATCGTCCTTGAGCAGTTCGCGGTAGGTGTTGAGCGTGTTCTCGTCCACCGAGGCCTCGATCACGCCCGAGCCATCGTCGATCTTGAACAGGCCCAGCCGCCCGCGCTGGCCGTTGATGGCGCGGAAGTCGCTGATGATGCCGGCCAGCGTCTGGGGCTCGCGGCTGTCGCGCAGCTCGGCCAGGGGCGTGCGCACGAAGCGGCGCACCTCTTTCTCGACCTCGTCGAACAGGTGGCCCGAGAGGTAGAAGCCCACCGCCGTCTTTTCCTGGGTCAGCCGCTCCTTCACGCCCCAGGGCAGTGCCTCGACCAGCGGCGGCTCCTGGGTGCTGGAGCCCACAGCGTCATCGCCCATCATGTCGAACAGGCCGCCCTGATTGGCATTGGCCAGCGTCTTGTTGCCGAACTCGAAGGCATGGTCGATGGAGGCCACCAGCGACGCCCGGTTGAGCTCGATGGCGTCGAAGGCGCCGCCCTTGATCAGGGCTTCCAGCGTGCGCTTGTTCAGGCGCGTGCGGTCCACGCGCACGCAGAAGTCGGCCAGGCTCTTGAAAGGACCCTTGTCGGCGCCGCGCGGCCCCACGCCGCGGCCTTCGCGCGCCGCAACGATGGCCTCGATGGCCTGCTGGCCCGTGCCCTTGATGGCGCCCAGGCCGTAGCGGATGACCTTGTCGGTGACGGGCTCGAAACGGTACATGCCACGGTTGACGTCCGGCGGCTCGAAACTGATGCCCATCTTGAGCGCGTCTTCGTACAGCACCTTGAGCTTGTCGGTGTTGTCCATTTCCACGGTCATGTTCCCGCAGTAGAACTCGGCCGTGTAGTGCACCTTGAGCCAGGCCGTGTGGTAGGCCAGCAGCGAGTAGGCGGCGGCGTGCGACTTGTTGAAGCCGTAGCCCGCGAACTTCTCCATCAGGTCGAAGACCTCGTCAGCCTTGTCCTCGCTGATGCCCTGCTTGGCCGCGCCCTCGCGGAAGATCCCGCGGTGCATGACCATTTCCTCGACCTTCTTCTTGCCCATGGCTCGGCGCAAGAGGTCGGCGCCGCCCAGCGAGTAGCCGCCCAGTACCTGGGCGGTCTGCATCACCTGCTCCTGGTAGACCATGATGCCGTAGGTCTCGGCCAGCACCTGCTCGACCAGCGGGTGCGGGTACTCCACCACTTCCTTGCCGTGCTTGCGCGCAACGAAGCTGGGGATCAGGTCCATGGGGCCCGGACGGTACAGCGCGTTCAGTGCGATCAGGTCTTCCAGGCGGCTGGGCTTGGCGTCGCGCAGCATGCCCTGCATGCCGCGCGATTCAAACTGGAACACGGCTTCGGTCTTGCCCTCGGAAAACAGCTGGTAGGTCCGCGCATCGTCCAGCGGGATGTTCTCGAACGCAAAGTTCTCCTGGCCCTTGTGGCGCTTGATGATGAACTCGCGCGCGATCTCCAGGATGGTCAGCGTGGCCAGGCCCAGAAAGTCGAACTTCACCAGGCCCACGGCCTCCACATCGTCCTTGTCGTACATGGCCACAGCCGAGTCGCTGCCCGGCTGCTGGTACAGCGGGCAGAAGTCGGCCAGCTTGCCCGGAGCGATCACCACGCCGCCCGCGTGCATGCCGATGTTGCGAGTCATGCCTTCGAGCTTCTGGGCCATTTCGATCAGGGTCTTGACGTCTTCTTCTTTTTCGATGCGCTCGGCCAGCATGGGCTCGGCCTCGATGGCATAGGTGTACTTGTCGCCCTCCTTCTTCGGATTGGGCGGGTATTTGAGCGTGACGTGCAGGCCCGGCTTGTTGGGAATGAGCTTGGAGATGCCGTCGCAGAAGGTGTAGCTCATGTCCAGCACGCGGCCCACGTCGCGGATGGCCGCGCGCGCGGCCATGGTGCCGAAGGTGGCGATCTGGCTGACGGCGTCGCGGCCGTAGAGCTGCTTCACATAGTCGATGACGCGGTCGCGGTTGGCCTGGCAGAAGTCCACGTCGAAGTCGGGCATGGACACGCGCTCGGGGTTCAGGAAGCGCTCGAACAGCAGGTTGTATTCCAGCGGGTCCAGGTCCGTGATCTTGAGCACGTAGGCCACCAGCGAGCCCGCGCCCGATCCGCGGCCCGGGCCCACGGGGCAGCCGTTGAGCTTGGCCCACTTGATGAAGTCGCCCACGATGAGGAAGTAGCCCGGAAAGCCCATCTTGAGGATGGTGCCGATCTCGAACTCCAGCCGTTCCACGTAGCGCGGGCGCTGCGCCTCGCGCTTGGCGGGATCGGGATACAGGTGGGTCAGGCGGTCTTCCAGGCCGTTGAAGGATTCGCTGCGGAAGAACTCGTCCATGGTCATGCCGTCAGGCACGGGGAAGTTGGGCAGCTGCGGCTTGCCCAGCACCAGGGTCAGGCTGCAGCGGCGCGCGATTTCCACGGTGTTGGCAATGGCGCTGGGAATGTCGGCAAACAGCGCCTGCATCTGCGCGGCGGTCTTGAAATGCTGGTCGCGCGTGAAGCGGCGCACGCGCTTCGGGTTGGCCAGGATCTCACCCTCGGCGATGCACACGCGCGCCTCGTGCGCTTCGTAGTCGTCGGGACCGAAGAACTGGATGGGGTGCGTGGCCACCACGGGCAGGTTCAGCCGCTCGGCCAGTTGCACGGCGGCCAGCACATGGGCCTCATCGTCCTGGCGGCCGGCGCGCTGCAGTTCGATGAAGAAACGGTGCGGGAACATGCCTGCCAGCCGCTGGGCCACGGCGGCTGCGCCTGCCTCGTCGCCGCGCATCAGCGCCTGGCCCACGGGGCCGGCCTGGGCACCGGCCAGCACGATCAGCCCCTCGCCCAGCTCCTGCAGCCAGGCCCAGGTGTGCACGGCCTGGCCCTTGACCACGTTGCGGGTCCAGCCACGGGCCAGCAGCTCGGACAGGTTGTGGTAGCCCAGCGGGCTTTGCACCAGCACGATGATGCGCGAGACGGCCGCGCCGTTCTCGCCTTCGATCTGGATTTCCGCGCCCAGCACGGGCTTGACGCCCTTGGCCCGCCCTTCGCGGTAGAACTTGACGCCGCCAAACAGGTTGTTGAAGTCTGTGACGGCCAGTGCGACCTGCCCATCCTCGGCGGCGGCCTTGACGATGGCATTGATGCGGTTGGTTCCGTCCACGACGGAGAATTCGGTGTGCAGGCGCAAATGGACAAACATATGGGCGCCATTGTAGAAAGCTCCGCAAGGCCGGGACCCGTTCACGGCCATGCCTTTGCCGCCGCCCCCGCCTGCGGGGCGGTCATCGCAGGCCGTTACAATGCTTCGGCCCGGTTGCGGGAAAATCAGGCTTTGTGCGGCCCCTCAGCGCGGCCCGCGTCCCTGCCCGCCAACCCTCTCACCGCCCTTCGATTGCCCGAGAAACGTCCACCATGCAGCGTATTCCCCTGTCCATCGTTCCCGCCATGCTGGTCGCAGGCGTTCTGACAGCCTGCTCCAGTACGCAGCAAGACCCTACTGCCAAGTGGACCCCGGACCGCATCTATACCGAGGCCCGCGACGAAGCCGCCTCCGGCGCGTTCGACAAGGCCGTTCCGCTGTTCGAGAAGCTCGAAGGCCGTGCCGCCGGCACGCCCCTGGCCCAGCAGGCCCAGCTCGACAAGGCCTATGCCCAGTACAAGAGCGGCGACAAGATCCAGGCCACCGCCACGCTGGACCGCTTCCTGAAGCTGCATCCGGCCAGCCCCGCCACCGACTACGCCCTCTACCTGAAGGGCCTGGTCAACTTCAATGACAACCTGGGCATGTTCTCCTGGCTGTCGCGCCAGGATCTGTCCGAGCGTGACCAGAAGGCCGCCAAGGACTCGTTCGAGTCCTTCCGCGAGCTGGTGACGCGCTTTCCCGAGTCGCGCTACGCCGAGGATTCGCGGCTGCGCATGCAGTACATCGTCAACTCGCTGGCGCAGTACGAAGTGCATGTGGCCCGCTACTACTACGGACGCGGCGCCTACGTGGCCGCCATCGCGCGCGCGCAGACGGCCGTCAAGGACTACCAGGGCGTGCCCGCCGTGCGCGAGGCCATGCAGATCCTGGTGAATTCATACGACGCCCTGGGCATGACGCAGTTGCGCGACGACGCGCAACGCGTGCTGACCGCCTCCTACGGCCAGGAGTCCGACCAGGAGCTCACGGCAAAGCAGAAGTCGTGGTGGAAGCTGTGGTGATCTGCGGCGCAGGCTGCGCCAGCGCCTGCAGGGCCTGAACAAAGGCCGCCTCGTCCACCAGGGTCCGCATGGGCGGCAGCGCAGCACGCAGCCGCCGCCCGTAACCCATGGTGGCCAACCGGGAATCACAGACCACGAGCACGCCGCGATCCGTCTCGCGCCGGATCAGGCGGCCAGCGCCCTGCTTGAGCGCCATGGCGGCCTCGGGCAGCATGTAGTCGGCAAAGGCCTGACGCCCCACGGATTCCAGGCTGCGCGAACGCGCCTCGACCAGCGGATCGTCGGGCGGCGGAAACGGCAGCTTGTCGATGACCACCAGTTGCAGCGCATCGCCCGGCAGGTCCACCCCCTCCCAGAAAGTGGCCGAGGCCACGAGAATGCAGCCCCGCCCCGGGCTCGCCCCCGTGCCTTCCCCGCCTTGCGTGCCTTCCCTGCCTTCTCCGGCCGCAATAAAGCGCTCAATCAAGGCCAGCTTGGGCGCCTGCCCCTGGACCAGCACATCAAGTTCACCAAACAGCCCCAGCGACTGCTGCAGCGCATCGCCTATGGCGTGCAACGCCCGCAGCGTGGTCGTCAGCACCAGCGTGCGCCCGCCCAGGCGCTGGGCGGCATCCAGCGCCAGGCGCGCCACCTCGGTGCTGTGCGTGGCACTTCCGGCCTGGGCAAAGGGCCGGGGCACGTAAAGCGCTGCCTGCCGCGCATAGTCAAAGGGACTGTCCACGCGCAGCACCTGGGCCTCGCGCAAGCCGCAGGGCTCGGTGAACCAGCTCAGGCGCTCGTCGTCACCCAGCGTGGCCGAGGTGAAGATCCACGCGGTGCCCGATGTCTGCCGGGGCAGGCCTGCAGCTTCGGGAACGGGCGCGGGCGCGCCTTCTTCCTGTTCTTGTGGCTCGGGCTCGGGCTGTGCATCCTCTCGCTCCTGCTCTTCCGATCCCTCCTGCACCTGCGTCAACCCCAGCAGCCGCGTGCGCATGATGTGCGCAATGGTCAGCGGAGACTCCAGCATGCGCATCTGCTGGCTGCCCAGCTCCAGCCAGCGCACCGTGTCCTGCACGGCGGCGGCGGCAAAGGTGGCCAGGCGCCGCAGCAGCTCGTTGCCGCGCTCGAACAGCCTGCGCAGTTCGGGGTCGCTGACCTGCAGTTGCACCAGCGGCTCCAGCAGTGCCCGCAGGCTGCGCCCCAGCGTCACCAGGGCGGTGCGCCAGCGCAGCGCGTCCAGCCCCTGCGGCGTCACACCCTGCCAGGGCAGGCGCCCGCCCACCGGGGGCTTGCCTGCCGCCAGTCGCAGCTCGCGCAAGGCCTGCTCCACACGTGCCGAAAGCTGCATCCAGTCGGCCATGCCGCGCGCCAGTTCCTGGCCGGCGCGCAGCACATCGCGGGCATAGCCCGTCAGTTGCTGGCCCGACAGGCTCTGGCCCGCGAACTGCACACCGGTGTCGTTGAGCTGATGGGCCTCGTCCACCACGACCACGCCCACGCTGGGCAGCAACTGGGCCACGCCCGACTCGCGCACATCCAGGTCGGCAAACATCAGGTGGTGGTTGATGACCACCACGTCGGCCTCCAGCGCAGCGCGGCGGGCCACGTTGACATGGCAGTCCTGCCAATGCGGGCAGTCGGAACCCAGGCAGTTGTCGCGTGTGGAAGTGACCAGGGGCAGCGCGGGCGAGCGCTCGTCCAGCGCGGGCAACTCGCCCAGGTCGCCCGTGCGCGTGGTGCGTGCCCATCGCTCGACCAGGGCCACGCTGCGCAGCACCTGCGGGTCCTGCGGAGCCGTGCGGCCCTGGCGCACACGCTCCAGCCGCTCCATGCACAGGTAGGCGCTGCGGCCCTTGAGGCGCGCCATGCGCAGCGGCATGCCCAATGCGGCAACGAGGCGCGGCAGATCGCGGGCATACAGCTGATCCTGCAGCGCGCGCGTGGCCGTGGACACCAGCACGCGCTGGCCGCTGAGCAGGGCCGGCACCAGGTAGGCATAGGTCTTGCCCACGCCCGTGCCGGCCTCGACCACCAGGGTCTGGCGCTGCTCGATGGCCTGGGCCACGGCCAGGGCCATGCGGGTCTGCCCCTCACGCGGCAGGAACAGCGCCTCGGCGCGCGACAGCAGGCCTTGCGGCGCGAAGGCCGCCTGCACGGCGGCGGTCAGGGAATGCAAAGGGCGGGTCCGTTTGTTGAAAAAGAGAGCGCCGCCGGGGTGCGGCGGGCCAGCGCCGGGGACGGTGCTCCGATAATATGCGCCATGACATTGGTGTGCCCATCCACCGCCCCAAGAGCCCACCAAACCAGAGACCATGCAGCCAGCGTACCGACTCCAAGCCGCCACAGGCATCCATCGCGGTGACAGGCAATACCAGCAAGACCAGGTGATGCTCATGGCCCACCCCTATGTACACGGCTGCCTGCTGGGCGTGCTGGCCGACGGCATGGGCGGGCGCAGTGGCGGGCGCAAGGCCTCCGACCAGGTCATGCTCACGGCGCGCCAGCTGTTCGAGCGCTTCGAGCCGGGCAAGGAGGACTGCACGGCGCTGCTGGAGAGCATCGTCCACGAGTCGCACATGGTGATCCGGCTGACGGCCATCTCGGCCGAGCAGGAGCCGCACAGCACCATTGCCGCCTTCGTGCTGCTGCCCCAGGGCCGCTGCCACTGGGTGCATTCGGGCGATTCGCGCATCTACCACTACCAGGGCGCGACCATGGTCCACCGCACCAAGGACCACTCCTACGTCCAGTCCCTGGTGGACAGGGGAGAACTCACTGAATTCGAGGCCCATGTGCACCCCAAGTCCAACATCCTGCTGGGCTGCCTGGGCACCGAGGCCGAGCCGCCCATGAGCCACCACGTGATCGAGCACGTGCACCCGGGCACCACGCTCATGGCCTGCAGCGACGGCGTCTGGCACTACTACACGGCGGAGGAACTGGGCACCGTGCTCAACGCGCTCACGCCGCGCGAGGCCACGGAATTCCTGATCGACAAGGCACGCGTGCGCGCCCAGGGCGGTGGTGACAACCTGTCGCTGGTGGTGCTCAAGCTCGAGGCACTGGAGCCGGTGACGGCCTGACCACCGGACTCAGGGCGCCGCAGGCGCGGGCAGTGGCGCTGCCTGCGGGCCGCGATCACGGGCGGCATCGGCGGCGCGGGCCTTGCGCTCGGCAGCCTCTTTTTGCTTGGCCTCGAACTGGGCGCGGGCGGCAGCTCGCCGCTCCTGCTCCTGCGCAGACTGGCGCTGCTCGATCTGCGCCTGGCGATCACGCTGGTGGCTGGCCTGCTGGGCTGCGCGCTGCTGTGCGTCCTGGGCACGCTGGGCCCTGAGGGCCTGGGTGTCGCGCTGGGCGGCCGGTGGCCGCTCCTTGGCTTGCATGGACGAGGCGGCCTTCTGGGCCTTCTTGGCCTCGATATCCTCAAGGCGCTGGGCGGCGCGCTCCTTGCGCTCCTCGTCGTTGATCTGCAGCTCGCGTTCGCGCAGTGGCTTGTCCTGCTCGCGGGCCTCCTCGCGCGCCTGCCTGAGGCAGTCTTCCACGGCAAAGCGCTGGTAGCACTCGGACTCCAGGGCCGTGCGCCGCCTGTCGATGACGGCACGCTGGGCCGCGATCTCGGCGCGTGCGGCCTTGCGCTCGGCCTGGACCTGCTTTGCAGCCTGGGCGCGTTCCTGCCGCGCATCGGCATCGGCGCCAGCATCCGCAGCCATGGCCGGGCCGGCCAGCACAAGGCAGGCCAGCGCAGCTCCCAGGGGAACGGGCAGTTTCTTCACAAGGGCGAAAGCAGAGGTAGGCAGTTTCAGCATGTACAGGTCCGGCAAACGACGCCAGCGGCCGGGACCGGCCTCAGGTCAGGCTGGTGTCCACCACACGGCGCTCCAGCGCCAGGAATTCCTTGGACTGCATCTCGTTCAGGCGCGATACGGTACGGGGGAACTCATGGGCCAGCGGGCCCTCAGTGTAAAGCTGCTCGGGCGGCACGGCGGCCGAGATGACCAGCTTGACCCTGCGGTCGTACAACACGTCCACCAGCCAGGTGAAGCGCCGCGCGGGCGATGCCATGTTGACCGGCATATAGGGCACGTCGGACAGCAGCACGGTGTGGAACTGGCTTGCGATCTCCAGGTAGTCGTTCTGCGAGCGCGGGCCGCCGCACAGCTCGCGGAAGTCGAACCAGACCACGCCACCGGCGCGGCGGCGCGCACGGATCTCGCGCGCCTCGATGTGCAGCACAGGGTCTTCGTCCTTGACTTCGGCCAGCTTGTCGAAGGTTTCGGTCATGGCCGCATCGGCCTCTGCACCCAGGGGCGTGTGATAGAGCCGGGCGTTTTCCAGCGTGCGGCGGCGGTAGTCCGTGCCGTTGTCAACGTTGACGACTTCCATGCGCTCGTTGAGCAGGTCGATGGCCGGCAGGATGCGGTCGCGGTGCAGGCCGCCCGGATACAGCTCGTCGGGCTTGAAGTTGGAGGTGGTGACAAAGCCCACGCCGTTGGCGAACAGCGAGACCAGCAGCCGGTGCAGGATCATCGCGTCCGTGATGTCGGCCACGTGGAATTCGTCGAAGCAGATCAGCTTGTACTTCTTGGAGATGCGGGCACCCAGCACGTCCAGCGGGTTCTGCGTGCCCTGCAGCACGGCGAGCTCGCGGTGGACCTCGCGCATGAATTCGTGGAAATGCAGGCGCACCTTGCGCCTGAGCGGCACGGCGTTGAAGAAGCAGTCCATGAGAAAGCTCTTGCCGCGCCCCACCCCGCCGTACATGTAGACGCCGCGGGGAATCTCGGGATGGTTGATGAGCTTCTTGAAGGCGTTGGAGCGGCGCTGGCGGTAGACCGCCCAGTCGTCGGCACAGCGCTGCAGCGCCTCGACGGCGCGCAACTGCGCAGGATCACTGTGAAAGCCCTTGGCTACCAGTTCGGCCTCGTAGGCCTCTCGCACTGAAACGCTCATGCAGCATCAACCATTCGCTATGTATTCAGAAGCTGAAAACGCTTGCAAGGCAAGCGCTTTCAGGTCTTTGGCTTGGGCTAGATGGCTAGCCTGGCACTCAGAAATTCAGAGTGCGCTTGTCGACGGCCAGTGCCGCTTCCTTGGTGGCCTCGGACAGCGAGGGGTGGGCGTGGCAGATGCGGGCGATGTCTTCGCTCGATGCCTTGAACTCCATGGCGACCACGGCTTCGGAGATCAGCTCCGAGACCATGGGGCCGACCATGTGCACGCCCAGGATTTCATCGGTCTCGGCATCGGCCAGGAACTTGACCATGCCCGTGGTGTCGCCCAGAGCGCGCGCGCGGCCGTTGGCCAGGAAGGGGAAGGTGCCAGCCTTGTACTTGACGCCCTGCTCCTTCAGTTGCTGCTCGGTGCGGCCCACCCATGCGATTTCGGGGCTGGTGTAGATCACCCAGGGAATGGTGCCGAAGTTCACATGGCCATGCTGGCCGGCAATGCGCTCGGCCACTGCCACGGCCTCTTCCTCGGCCTTGTGCGCCAGCATCGGGCCGCGCACCACGTCGCCCACGGCCCAGACGCCGGGCAGGCTGGTCTTGCAGTCGTCATCGACCACGACGCAGCCGCGCTCGTCCAGTGCCAGGCCCACGGCCTCGGCATTGAGGCCGGCCGTGTTGGCGGTGCGGCCGATGGAGATGATCAGCTTGTCGGCCTCCAGCGCCTGGGCTTCGCCCTTGGCGTTGGTGTAGGCGATGGACACGCCCTTCTTGCCGTTCTTGATTTCGCCGATCTTCACGCCCAGCTCGATCTTCAGGCCCTGCTTGTCGAACGCCTTCTTGGCTTCCTTGGCGATCTGCTCGTCCACGGCGGACAGGAACTTGTCCATGCCTTCGAGCACGACCACTTCCGTGCCCAGGCGGCGCCAGACCGAGCCCATTTCCAGGCCGATCACGCCAGCGCCGATCAGGGCCAGCTTCTTCGGGGCCTTGCCCAGGCGCAGGGCGCCGTCGTTGGACAGGATGTTCTCTTCATCGAAAGGCACGCCGGGCAGCGCGCGGGCGCTGGAGCCCGTGGCGACCACGATCTGCTTGCCCGTCAGCACTTCCTCTTCCTTGCCGGCAACCTTGATCTCGTAGCCGCCCTCGACCGCCTTGACGAACGAGCCACGGCCGTGGAAGAAGGTGACCTTGTTCTTCTTGAACAGGTACAGGATGCCGTCGTTGTTCTGCTTCACGACCGCATCCTTGCGGGCGATCATCTTGGCCACGTCCATCTCGACCTTGCCGGTGGAGATGCCATGGTCGGCAAAGTGCAGATTGGCGTGCTCGAAGTGCTCGGACGACTGCAGCAGGGCCTTGGAGGGAATGCAGCCCACGTTGGTGCAGGTGCCGCCCGGAGCGGCGCCGCCCGCGGCGTTCTTCCACTCGTCGATACAGGCCACGTTGAAGCCCAGTTGTGCGGCACGGATGGCGGCGATGTAGCCGCCAGGGCCCGCGCCGATGACGATGACGTCGAATTGCTTGCTCATTTCAGGAATCTCTTGTCTGTGATGCATGAAAAAACCCACCGCAGGGCACGCGGCCAAGGGTGGGTTTTCGTCGTGTCGAACCCTGTGGAATTACAGGTCGAACAGCAGGCGCGAAGGATCTTCCAGCGCGTCCTTCATGGCCACCAGGCCCAGCACGGCTTCGCGGCCGTCGATGATGCGGTGGTCATAGGACATGGCCAGATAGTTCATCGGGCGCACCACGACCTGGCCGTTCTCGACCATGGCGCGGTCCTTGGTGGCGTGCACGCCCAGGATGGCCGACTGGGGCGGGTTGATGATGGGGGTGGACATCATCGAGCCGAAGGTGCCACCGTTGGAGATGGAGAAGGTGCCGCCGGTCATGTCTTCAATGCCCAGCTTGCCGTCCGCCGCCTTCTTGCCGAATTCGGCAATCTTCTTTTCGATGTCGGCGAAGCTCATCTGGTCTGCATTGCGCAGGATGGGCACCACCAGGCCACGGGGCGAACCCACGGCGATACCGATGTCGAAGTAGCCGTGGTAGACGATGTCGTTGCCGTCCACGGAAGCATTGAGCACGGGGTACTTCTTCAGGGCGTGCACTGCCGCCTTGACGAAGAAGGACATGAAGCCCAGCTTGGTGCCGTGTTCCTTGGTGAAGGCGTCCTGGAACTTCTTGCGCAGATCCATCACCGGGGCCATGTTGACTTCGTTGAACGTGGTCAAGATGGCGTTGGTGGACTGCGACTGCAGCAGGCGCTCGGCCACGCGGGCGCGCAGGCGGCTCATGGGCACGCGCTGCTCGGGACGGCCGCTGAGGTCTTCCTTGGCAGCGGGAGCCGACACCTGGGGCAGCGCCTTGGTGGGCACGCCGGTGGGGATGACGGCAGCCGTGGACTGCACGCCGCCCTTGACGGCGGCCAGGGCGTCGCCCTTGGTCACCCGGCCATCCTTGCCGGAGCCAGCCACGTTGGCGGCCGACAGGTTGTTCTCGGCCAGCAGCTTGGCAGCAGCGGGCATGGCGACATCGCCCTTGCTGCCGCCAGTGGCAGCAGCAGCGGCGGGAGCGGCAGCGGGAGCGGCGGCAGCGGGAGCGGCGGCGGGAGCGGCGGCAGCGGGAGCGGCGGCTGCGGCAGGAGCGGCAGCGGCCACGCCGGCCACGCCTTCGGTGTCGATCTTGGCGATCAGCTGCTCGGCCACCACGGTGGCGCCGTCACCTTGCACGATCTCGGCCAGCACGCCAGCGGCAGGTGCGGGCACTTCGAGCACGACCTTGTCGGTTTCGATTTCGATGAGGATCTCATCGATTGCAACCGCTTCGCCGGCCTTCTTCTTCCAGGTCAGCATGGTGGCCTCAGCGATGGACTCGGACAGCTGGGGAACTTTGACTTCAACGATAGCCATTTGTGATTCTTTCCAAAAGTGTTCTGTACTGATACGTAGCGGGTGGGGGCTGCCTTACTTGTTCAGGACAAAACCCTTGAGCTTGGAGAACGCGCCTTCCACCAGGGCCTTTTGCTGCTCCTGGTGCAGGTGTGCGTAACCCACGGCGGGCGATGCCGAGGCAGCGCGGCCGGAGTAGCCCAGCTTCTGGCCATCGAGCATGTTCTCGTGGATGTAGTGCTGCACGAAGAACCAGGCGCCCTGGTTCTGCGGCTCGTCCTGGCACCAGACGATCTCGGTGGCGTTGCCGAACTTCTTGAGTTCAGCGGCGAAGGCCTTGTGCGGGAAGGGGTACAGCTGTTCGACGCGGATGATGGCGACGTCCTTGCTTTCCTTCTCGGCGCGCTTCTTGACCAGGTCGTAGTAGACCTTGCCCGAGCATGCGATCACGCGCTTGACCTTGGCCGCGTTCTTCACGACGGCTTCGTCCTGCTCGGGGATCACGGTCTGGAAACCACCGCTGGTGAACTCGGACAGCGGCGAGGTCGCATCCTTGTTACGCAGCAGCGACTTGGGCGTCATGATGACCAGCGGCTTGCGCAGCGGGCGCACCATCTGGCGACGCAGCACGTGGAAGATCTGGCTGGCCGTGGTGGGCTGCACGATCTGCATGTTGGCGTCGGCGGCCAGCTGCATGAAGCGCTCCAGGCGTGCCGAGCTGTGCTCGGGGCCCTGGCCTTCATAGCCGTGCGGCAGCATCAGCGTCAGGCCGTTGATGCGGCCCCACTTGACTTCACCGGAGGCGATGAACTGGTCGATCACCACCTGGGCGCCGTTGGCGAAGTCGCCGAACTGGGCTTCCCAGATCACCAGGGTGTTGGGATCGTTCGACGCGTAGCCGTACTCGAAGCCCAGCACGGCCTCTTCGGACAGGATGGAGTCTATGACGGTGAACGGAGCCTGGCTGTCGGCCACGTTCTGCAGCGGGATGTAGGTGCCTTCGCTCCACTTTTCACGCTTTTGGTCATGGATGACCGAGTGGCGGTGGGTGAAGGTGCCGCGGCCGCAGTCCTCGCCCGACAGGCGCACGGGGTAGCCCGATGCGACCAGCGATGCGAAGGCCATGTGCTCGCCCATGCCCCAGTCCACGTTGACATCGCCGCGGCCCATGGCTGCGCGGTCGTCATAGACCTTCTTGACCAGCGCGTGCGGGGTCACGGTCTCGGGGATGGTGGTGATGCGTTCGGCCAGGCGCTTCCATTCGGTCAGCGGGATGGCGGTGTCGCCAGCGTCGGTCCAGGTCTTGCCCAGGAACGGGCTCCAGTCCACGGCGTACTTGCTCTTGAAGTTCGTCAGCACCGGGTCCACGGTGTGGCGGCCTTCGTCCATGGCGGCACGGTAGGCCTTGGCCATGTCGTCGCCCAGCGATTCGCCCAGGCCTTGCGTGGCCAGCTTGTCGGCGTACAGCTTGCGGGTGCCGGGGTGGGCGCCGATCTTCTTGTACATCAGCGGCTGGGTCAGGGCAGGCGTGTCCTGCTCGTTGTGGCCCAGCTTGCGGAAGCACACGATGTCCACGACCACGTCCTTGGAGAATTCCATGCGGAATTCCAGCGCCAGCTGCACGGCCAGTGCCACGGCTTCCGGATCATCGCCGTTCACGTGCAGCACGGGCGACTCGATCATCTTGACGATGTCGGTGCAGTACAGCGTGGAGCGGGTATCGCGCGGATCGGACGTGGTGAAGCCGATCTGGTTGTTGATGATGATGTGCACCGTGCCGCCCGTGGTGTAGCCACGGGTCTGGGCCAGCGCCAGGGTTTCCTGGTTCACGCCCTGGCCGGCAAAGGCGGCATCGCCGTGCACCAGCACGGGCAGCACTTGCTTGCCGTGCGGGTCGTCGCGGCGGTCCATGCGCGAGCGCACAGAGCCTTCGACCACGGGGTTGACGATTTCCAGATGCGAGGGATTGAAGGCCAGCGACAGGTGGACAGGGCCGCCAGCGGTGGACACATCGGAGCTGAAGCCCTGGTGGTACTTCACGTCGCCCGAGGGCAGATCTTCGGGAGCGGTGTGATCGAACTCGGCGAACAGGTCCTTGGGCATCTTGCCCAGGGTGTTGACCAGCACGTTCAGGCGGCCGCGGTGGGCCATGCCGATCACGACTTCCTGCACGCCCTTCTGGCCGGCAGCGTTGATCAGCTCGTCCATGGCGACGATGAAGCTTTCGCCACCTTCCAGCGAGAAGCGCTTTTGGCCGACGTACTTGGTGTGCAGGTAGCGTTCCAGGCCTTCGGCAGCCGTCAGGCGGTCGAGGATGCGCTTTTTCTGGTTGGCGTCAAAGCTGGGCTTGGTACGGCTGGTTTCCAGCTTTTGCTGCCACCAGCGCTTTTGCGTCTGGTCGGTGGCATACATGTACTCGGTGCCCAGGGTGCCGCAGTAGGTCTCGCGCAGCGCGTTCATCAGCTCGCGCAGCGACATGCTCTCCTTGCCGAAGAAGGTGTTGCTCGTGTTGAACACCGTTTCCTGGTCGGCATCGGTGAAGCCGTAGAACGACGGCTCCAGCTCGGGAATTTCGGGGCGCTCGGTGCGCTTGAGGGGATCGAGATCGGCCCAGCGTGCGCCGACATTGCGGTAGGCGGCGATCAGCTGCTGGACGGCGGTGCGCTTGCGGCCCAGCTCGGAGTCGGCGCCGGAGGCCACGACCACCTTGGTGCCGCCTTGCTTGGCGCGCTCGGCAAAAGCGTTGATGACGGGCTGGTGCGGGACGTCCTTGGAGTCCGTGCCGTCGACTGCGGGCACATGTTGCAGTGCATCAAAGTACTCGCGCCAGGAATCCGGCACGCTACCGGGGTTGGCCAAGTAGTTCTCGTACATTTCTTCGACGTAGGGGGCATTGCCGCCGAAGAGGTAGGTATTGCCTTGGTAGGCTTGGTAGACCGACGTCTGATCGCTCATATTGCGCTGACCTCAGCCTCCCTGAAGGAGGCATTAGCTGGTTTGTGGAACCTTCCGCGACACGGCTGTACCGATTGGCGGATGCGACTGTGGCTGGGGAAGGGCCTGGTTGCGACCGCCATTGTGCCACCGTTCAAACATCGCAGCAGGGCAGTTACCAAGCGATTACCTGGACCCTCCGGGAGTTCCCGCAGTCGCGTACATTGGCGCATCTTCCGAACGGACCGACAGATGAACCTGCTGCCCTTACACAAACGCACTTTCATGCTGCTGCTGATCGCGGCGACCATAGGCTTCGGTGCCGTGCTCTGGGAATTCATGGGGGCCATCTTCTGGGGCGTCGCCCTGGCCATCCTGTTCTCGCCGCTGCACCGGCGCCTGCTGGCGCGCATGCCCCGGCGCACCAATCTCGCCGCCCTGTCCACCCTGCTGCTGTGCCTGGTCGTGGCCATCCTGCCGCTGGCGCTGATCGGCGCCTCCCTGGTGCGCGAGGCCTCGTTGATCTATGAGCGCGTCAACAGCGGCAACCTGGACGCGGGCACCTATGTGCAACAGATCATGGACGCCCTGCCCTCCTGGGTCACACCCTGGCTGGAGAGGTTGCACCTGGGCTCGCTGGCCGAGCTGCAGGACAAGCTGTCCAGCATCGCCATGCAGGCCTCCAAGCTGGCGGCCACCAAGGCGCTGGGCATAGGCCAGAACACCTTCGGGTTTCTGGTGGGCTTTTGCGTGATGCTGTACCTGCTGTTTTTCCTGCTGCGCGACGGCCGTGACCTGACACAGCGCATCCGCATGGCCATTCCGCTGCAGTCCGACCACAAGGCCGAACTGTCGAGCAAGTTCACCACCGTGATCCGCGCCACCGTCAAGGGGAACCTGGCCGTGGCGGCCGCCCAGGGCGCGCTGGGCGGGCTGATCTTCTGGATCCTGGGCATCCAGGGGCCCGTGCTGTGGGGCGTGGTGATGGCCTTCCTGTCGCTGCTGCCCGCCGTGGGCGCCGGCCTGATCTGGGCACCGGTGGCCATCTACTTCCTGGCCACCGGTGCCATGGGCAAGGGCCTGATCCTGATCGCCTACGGCGTGCTGGTGATCGGACTGGTGGACAACGTGCTGCGCCCCTTGCTGGTGGGCAAGGACACGAAGATGCCCGACTACATCGTGCTGATCTCGACGCTGGGCGGCATGGCTCTCTTCGGACTGACGGGTTTTGTGATAGGCCCCGTGATCGCGGCCCTGTTCATGGCGATCTGGGACATGTTCTCGCGCATGCAAGTGCAGGATGAGGAAAAGCGCCGCCAACTTGCCCAGGCAGGTTTGGCGCATGCTGAATATCAGACATCGGATGATATGGACCTCAAGCAAGCACCGCACGATCCGCGCCCGCCGGCACGCTGAGCCCGCTCCGGCCCCTCCCTCTGGACGGGGGCCGGAAATCCATTTTCAGGCATTCAATGGGTGCAAATGGATCGCATTCGCGCAATAGCCTGGATTCATCGACCTCATTCATCCATTCAATGAATGGCGGATTGATATAAAACAAAATGTCCGAAGCCCTGAATCCAGATAATCATTTCAACTGATGATCCCGCCGGGCGGCGCCCCGGCAAGCACCGCGCAGCAAGGCCTGGCGTGGAGCTTGCGCGCGAATGCCGCACAGGCCGACTCAGGATTAAGGGTTATTTCCCGGATTGATTCCGGGGTGCACTCGTAGAATTTGCTTACAAGCGTCAATTTCTATTAGAAGGTACCCCACATGGTCCAATTCTCCAGACGCCAGTTCATGAAAGTGACTGGTTCGACTCTGGCCGGATCCAGCCTGGCGTTGATGGGCTTCTCGCCCACTGCCGCCCTGGCTGAAGTGCGCCAGTTCAAGCTGGCCGCCACCACGGTCACCCGCCAGACCTGTACCTACTGCTCGGTAGGCTGCGGCATCCTGATGTATTCGCTGAGCGACGGCGCCAAGAACGCCAAGCTGTCGGTGATCCACGTCGAGGGCGATCCGGACCACCCCGTCAACCGCGGCACGCTGTGCCCCAAGGGCGCCTCGCTGCTGGACTTCGTCCACAGCCCGCACCGCCTGAAGTACCCCGAGTACCGCGCCCCCGGCTCCAACGAGTGGAAGCGCATGTCCTGGGACGAGGCGCTGACGCGCATCACCAAGCTGCTCAAGGACGATCGCGACGCGAACTTCGTCGAGCAAAACGACAAGGGCCAGACGGTGAACCGCTGGCTGACCACCGGCATGCTGGCCGCCTCGGCCTCCAGCAACGAAGCCGGTTACGTCACACACAAGGTTGCCCGTTCCTGGGGCCTGCTCGCACTCGATAACCAAGCACGTGTCTGACACGGCCCGACGGTGGCAGGTCTTGCCCCGACGTTTGGCCGTGGAGCGATGACGAACCATTGGGTCGACATCAAGAACGCGGACGTTATCCTGATCATGGGCGGCAATGCCGCTGAAGCACATCCCTGCGGTTTCAAGTGGGTGACCGAAGCGAAGGAGCACAACGGTGCGCACTTCATGGTGGTCGATCCGCGCTTCAACCGCTCCGCCTCCGTGGCCGATTTCTACGCCCCCATCCGGTCGGGCTCGGACATCGTGTTCCTGGGTGGCGTGATCAACTATCTGCTCACGAACGACAAGATCCATCACGAATACGTGAGGAACTACACCGACTTCTCGTACATCGTGAAGGAGGAGTTTGCGTTCGACGAAGGCATCTTCTCGGGCTACGACCCGCAGACACGCAAATACGACAAGTCCAGCTGGGACTATGAGCTCGACGCCGACGGCTACGTGAAGGTGGACGCCAGCCTGCAGCATCCGCGCTGCGTGTACCAATGGCTCAAGCGCCACTACGCCAGCTACACGCCCGAGAAGGTGGAGAGCGCCTGCGGCACGCCCAAGGAAAAGTTCCTGCACGTGTGCGAGAAGCTGGCATCGACCGCCGTGCCGGGCCGCGTCGCGACCATCCTGTACGCACTGGGCTGGACACAGCACACCACGGGCGCGCAGATCCTACGCACGGGCGCCATGGTCCAGCTGCTGCTGGGCAATATCGGCGTGGCCGGTGGCGGCATGAACGCGCTGCGCGGGCACTCCAACATCCAGGGCCTGACGGACCTGGGCATCCTGTCGGCCTCGCTGCCCGGCTACCTGACGCTGCCCAACGAGGGCGAGCAGGACTACCAGAAGTACATCGACGCGCGCACGCCCAAGGCCATGCGCCCGGGCCAGATGAACTACTGGTCGAACACGCCCAAGTTCCACGTGAGCCTGATGAAGGCCTGGTGGGGACCGGCGGCCACGGCCGAGAACAACTGGGCCTTCAACTACCTGCCCAAGCTGGACAGGCAGTACGACATGCTGCAGGTGTTCGACCTGATGGCGCAGGGCAAGATCAACGGCTACATCGCCCAGGGCTTCAACCCGCTGGCGGCACTTGCGAACAGCAACAATGTGCGCGAAGGCCTCAAGAAGCTGAAGTTCCTGGTGATCATGGACCCGCTGGTCACCGAGACATCGGAGTTCTGGCAGAACCACGGCGAGTTCAACGACGTGGATCCGGCATCGATCCAGACCGAGGTGTTCCGCCTGCCCACGACCTGCTTTGCCGAGGAAGACGGCGCCGTCGTCAGCTCCTCGCGCGTGCTGCAGTGGCACTGGAAGGCGGCCGAGCCCCCGGGCGAGGCCAAGACCGACATCGCCATCATGTCGGCCCTGCACCTGCGCCTGAAGCAGGCCTATGAGAAGGATGGCGGCAAGTTCCCCGAGCCGATCACCAAGCTGTGGTGGCCCTATGCCCATGCCGATCATCCGACCTCGGAAGAGATCGCCAAGGAGTACAACGGCCGCGCGCTGGTGGACCTGTTCGACCCCAAGGACCCGACCAAGCTCATCCGCAAGGCCGGCGAGCAGCTGGCCGGCTTCGGCGAGATGCGCGACGACGGCACGACGATGGGCGGCTGCTGGATCTGGGCAGGCTGCTGGACCTCGTCCGGCAACCAGATGGCCCGGCGCGACAACAGCGACCCCACGGGCATAGGCAACACGCTGAACTGGGCCTGGGCCTGGCCGGCCAATCGCCGCGTGCTCTACAACCGCGCCTCCTGCGACCGCAACGGCCAGCCGTTCGATCCCAAGCGCACGCTGATCCGCTGGAACGGCAAGGCCTGGGGCGGTGCCGACGTGCCCGACATGGGCCCGACCATGCCGCCGGAGACCACCGATCCGTTCATCATGAACCCCGAGGGCGTGGCGCGCTTCTTCGCCCGCAAGGGCATGAACGAGGGACCGTTCCCCACCCACTACGAGGCCTTTGACAACCCGCTGGGATACAACCCCATGTATCCCGACAACAAGCTGGCGGTCATCAACCCGGCCACGCGCATCTTTGACTCCGTCAAGGATTCGGCGGGCTCGCCCAGCGAGTTCCCGCACGTGGGCACGACGTACCGCCTGACCGAGCACTTCCACTACTGGACCAAGCACGTTCAGCTGAACAACATCGTTCAGCCCGAGCAGTTCGTGGAAATCGGCGAGGCGCTGGCCAAGGAACTGGGCATCGAGACCGGCCAGCATGTGAAGGTCAGCTCCAAGCGCGGCTTCGTCAAGGCCGCAGCCGTGGTGACCAAACGCATCAAGCCCATGAAGATCGATGGCAAGACCATCCACCACGTGGGCGTGCCCATTCACTGGGGCTTCTCGTCGACGGGCCGCAAGGGCTACATGGCCAACAACCTGACGGCATCGGTGGGCGATGGCAACAGCCTTACCCCGGAATCCAAGACCTTCCTCGTGAAGGTGGAAAAGGTTTAAGGAGCAGCTGATGTCATCAACCATGTCTCTCGATATCAAGCGTCGCTCGGCCACGACGACGCCTGCTCCCAGTGCGCGCGAAACGCACAGCGGCGAGGTGGCCAAGCTCATCGATGTCTCCAAGTGCATCGGGTGCAAGGCCTGCCAGACCGCCTGCATGGAGTGGAACGACCTGCGCGACGAAATCGGAACCTGCGCGGCCGGCGTCTATGACAACCCGACCGATCTGACCGATCAGTCGTGGACCGTCATGCGCTTTACCGAGTACGAGAACGAAGCGACCGGCAACCTGGAGTGGCTGATCCGCAAGGACGGCTGCATGCACTGCGAGGACCCGGGCTGCCTGAAGGCCTGCCCCTCGCCGGGCGCCATCGTGCAGTACAGCAACGGCATCGTGGACTTCCAGCAGGACCAGTGCGTGGGCTGCGGCTACTGCGTCACGGGCTGCCCGTTCAACATCCCGCGCATCTCCAAGAAGGACCACAAGGCCTACAAGTGCACGCTGTGCTCGGACCGCGTGGCCGTCGGCCGCGAGCCTGCCTGTGTCAAGACCTGCCCCACGGGCGCCATCATGTTTGGCACCAAGGAGGCGATGAAGGACCAGGCCGAGCACCGCATCGGCGACCTCAAGCGGCGCGGCTATGCCGAGGCGGGCCTCTATGACCCGCAAGGCGTGGGAGGCACCCATGTGATGTACGTGCTGCATCACGCGGACAAGCCTTCGCTGTACAAGGGCCTGCCCGACGACCCGAAGATCAGCCCCATGGTGTCCCTGTGGAAGGGCGTTGCCAAGCCGCTGGCCATGGCCGCGCTGGGTGCAGCTGCCGTCGGCAGCCTGTTCCACTACATCACCAAGGGCCCGAACGACGTGTCCAAGGAACTGGAAGACGAAATGGACCGCAAGGACCAGGAAGCCGCTGAAAAGGAGGCCCGCCGATGAAACGCAATCCACGTGACCTGGTGCGCTACAACGCATCGGAGCGTGCCAACCACTGGGTGGTCGGCATCTGCTTCATCCTGCTGGCGCTCTCGGGCCTAGCGTTCTTCCACCCGGCCTTCTTCCCGCTCACGCAGCTGTTCGGCGGCGGGCCGTGGACGCGCATCCTTCACCCCTACATCGGGGTGGTGATGGCGCTGTTCTTCATCATCATGGCGCTGCGCTTCTGGCGCCTGAACGTGGTCGAGCCTCGCGACATCGAGTGGCTCAAGAACGTCAACAAGATGATCGACGGCGACGACCACGACATGCCCGAGCAGGGCAAGTACAACGGCGGCCAGAAGCTGCTGTTCTGGGGCCTGGTCATCGGCATGCTGGCGATCACCGTGACCGGCGCGCTCATGTGGCGCGCCTGGTGGACGCTGCCCGTCAACGTGGTGCGCGCCGCCTCGGTGGTGCATGCCATTGCGGGCGTGTGGATGATCGGCCTGATCATCATGCACGTGTACGCGGCCATCTGGACCCGGGGCACCATCCGCGCCATGCTGTACGGCACGGTAACGCGGGCCTGGGCCAAGCAGCATCACCGGGGGTGGTATCGCAAGATGACCGGAGACAACGACTGAGCCCCCTGAGCAGCTGCGCCGCTTCCCCCTCTCGCTTCGCGGGGGGACGGCACCCTCGGTGCGGGGCGGCCCTTCC
>NZ_MYFL01000001.1:2569384-2711445 GCF_002193035.1 Delftia sp. K82
GGCCCTTCCTCGGTGCCCCTGATCTGGGGCACGCCGGTTTCATAGGCCAAGGACAATGCGCAACCCCGTGTTAGCCTTTCGCCTGAAGCCACCAGCCACCAGCCACCAGCCGCCCGGCGTCCCTGGACGCTGGGCGATTGTCTTTTTGGAACATTCCAATGCAACGCATTCTTCAACCCGGCGATATCGAGTCGCTGGATCACACCAGTTTTCCGCGCGTGCTGCTGCCGCAGTTGCCGGGGCTGTTCAGCGAGCGCGCGGCGCGGCTGCGGCAGCTGGCCGAGGGCAATCCGATTGCCGATTACCTGCGGTTTGTGGCGCAGATCGTGGACGCGCAGGCCAAGGCAGCCGGGCAGTTGACGCTGGCCGCGCCCGATGCGGCGCTGATTGCGCGGGCGCAGGAGCATTCGATGCCGCTGCTGCCTGCCGCTGATCATATTGATGCCGCCTGGCACGGCGTGCTGGACCGCATGCTCGATGCCCTGTCGGGCACCGATGGCCTGCCTGCTCCGCTGCAGCCGCTGCTGCAGGAGCTGCGCGCGCTGGACACGGCCGGGCGTGACGAGATCGCGCAGCGGCTGCTGCAAAAGGAAGTGGCGGCCCGCCACGTGGGCATGGCGCCTTTTGTGATGGCTGCGCTGCAGGTGGTGTTTGCCACGCGCGCCAGCGGCCTGAGCGCACGCGACGTGCCCTATACCGATCCCGCCTCGATCTGCCCCGTCTGCGCCAGCGAGCCCGTGGCCAGCGTGCTGCGCATTGGCGGCAAGGCGGCGGGCCACCGCTACCTGCACTGCGGCACCTGCTGCACGGAGTGGCACATGGTGCGCGTCAAGTGCTCGCACTGCGAGTCGACCAAGGGCGTCGAGTACCAGGGCATCGATGGCGCAGGCGATACCGTGCTGGCCGAGACCTGCGAGGAATGCGGCAGCTACCGCAAGGTGGTCAACCAGGAAAAGGACCCGATGGCCGAGCCCCTGGCCGACGACCTGGCCTCGCTGATGCTGGACCTGCTGATGGGCGAGGAGACGCGCTTTCAGCGCGCCAGCGCCAATCCCCTGCTCTACGTGGCCTTTGCCGAGGAGCAGGACGAGGCCGGCGACGCGCTGATCGACCCCGCCACGCCTGCTGCCTGACCCTTTCGCACGCCATGACCGATACCGCCGCCCCCTCTGCCGCCTCCCCTGCCGCCTCCCCTGTCCCGTCCGCGCTGCGCCTGCCTGCCGTGGACAAGGTGCTGCTGAGCACCGACATGCTCGCGCTGCGCGAGCGCCACGGCCTCGATGCCTGCACCCAGGCCGTGCGCGAATCCCTGGCGCAGATGCGAGCCGATGCTCAGGAGCGGCTGCGGTCCGGCGAGCCCGATGCAGGCGCGCCCGGCATTACTGAGGTGGTCCAGGCGGCCGGCCTGCGCCTGGCGCGGCGCTTTGCGCCCCGGCTGCGCACGGTCTTCAACCTCACGGGCACGGTGCTGCACACCAACCTTGGCCGCGCCCTGCTGCCGCAGGAGGCGGTGGACGCCGTAGTGGCCGCCATGACGGCGCCTGCCAACCTGGAGTACGACCTGGAAGACGGCGGCCGTGGCGACCGCGACGACCTGATCGAATCCCTGGTCTGCGAACTCACGGGCGCCGAGGCCTGCACCGTCGTCAACAACAACGCCGCCGCCGTGCTGCTGACCCTGGCCACGCTGGCGGCCGGGCGCGAGGTCATCGTCTCGCGCGGCGAGCTGGTGGAGATCGGTGGGGCCTTCCGCATTCCCGACGTGATGACGCGCGCAGGCGCCACCCTGGTCGAGGTGGGCACCACCAACCGCACCCATGCGCGCGACTACGAAGGTGCTGTCGGCGAACATACCGGCCTGCTCATGAAGGTGCATTGCAGCAACTACGCCATCACCGGCTTCACCAAGGCCGTGAGCGACGCCGAGGTGGCATCCATTGCCCATGCGCACGGCCTGCAGATGGTGGTGGACCTGGGCAGCGGCACCCTGGTCGATCTGCGCGAATGGGGCCTGCCCTACGAGGTCACGGTGCGCGAGACCATCGAGTCGGGCGCCGACATCGTCACCTTCAGCGGCGACAAGCTGCTGGGCGGCCCGCAGGCCGGCCTGATCGTGGGCCGCAAGGACCTGATCGTCCGCATCAAGAAACACCCGCTCAAGCGCGCACTGCGCGTGAGCAAGCTCACCCTGGCCGCGCTGGAGCCCACGCTGCGCCTGTATCTGCACCCCGAAAAGCTGGCCGAGCGCCTGACCACGCTGCGCCTGTTCACTCGGCCCCAGGCCGACATGCAGGCCCGCGCGCAGGCGCTGCAGCCGCTGGTGCAGCAGGCGCTGGGCAGCCGCTATGTGGTGGAAACCGCCGAGATGAACAGCCAGATCGGCAGCGGCGCCCTGCCCGTGGAGAACCTGCCCAGCTGGGGCCTGCGCCTGCACCCGGCCGACGGTCGCCAGGCCGGCCGCCAGCTCACCCGGCTGGAGGCCGGCCTGCGCAGCCTGCCCCGCCCCGTCATCGGCCGGCTGCATGACGACGCGCTGTGGCTGGACCTGCGCTGCCTGGAAGCGGCCGACGAGCCTGCCTTTACCGAACAGCTGCCGCTGCTGCACATCGCCTGAGGACGAACGCATGATCATCGGCACCGCCGGCCACATCGACCACGGCAAGACCACCCTGGTGCGCGCGCTCACGGGCGTGGACACCGACCGCCTCAAGGAAGAGAAGGCGCGCGGCATCTCCATCGAGCTGGGCTATGCCTACACGCCGCTGCCCAATGGCGAGGTGCTGGGCATCATCGACGTGCCCGGCCACGAAAAATTCGTGCACACCATGGCCGCAGGCGCCGTGGGCATAGACCATGCCCTGCTGGTGGTGGCCGCCGACGACGGCGTCATGCCGCAGACGCGCGAGCACCTGGACATCCTGCAGCTGCTGGGCGTGCGCGAAGCCACCGTGGCCCTGACCAAGGCCGACCGCGCCACGCCCGAGCGGCTGCAGCAGGTGCGGGCCGAGATCGGGGCCCTGCTGGCCCCCACGCCGCTGGCCGGCGCGCCGGTCTTCCCTACCGCGGCAGCCCTGCCTGATGACGCTGGCGTGGCGCAGTTGCGCGAGCACCTCATGGCGCGCGCCCAGTCCATTCCCGCGCGGGCCAGCGACGGGCTGTTCCGCCTGGCCGTGGACCGCAGCTTCACGCTGCCGGGCCAGGGCACCGTGGTCACGGGCACCGTGTTCGGCGGGCAGGTGAAAGTGGGCGACACGCTGGTGCATTCGGCCTCGGGCACCGAGGTGCGCGTGCGCAGCCTGCATGCCCAGAACCAGGCCAGCGAACAGGGCCTGGCCGGACAGCGCTGCGCGCTCAACCTGTCGGGCATTGCCAAGGAAGCCATCACGCGCGGCGACTGGATCGCCGACGCACGGCTGCTGCAGGCCAGCGACCGCATCGACGTGCGCCTGCAACTGCTGGCCGATGCGCCATCACTGGCCCAATGGACGCCTGTGCATGTGCACATCGGTACGGCGCGCTGCACGGCCCACGTGGCCCTGCTGCAGGACCAGCCGCTGGGCCCGGGCGAACAGGCCATCGTCCAACTGGTGCTGGACATGCCCGTACATGCCCAACCCGGCGACCGGCTCATCGTGCGCAATGCCCAGGCCAGCCGCACCATTGCAGGCGGCAGCGTCATCGACCCCTTTGCACCCGCACGCAAGCGCCGCAGCCCCGAGCGCACGGCCTATCTGCAGGCGCTGGAATCGCTGATTGCCACCGGGGACGCCAGCGCGCTGGTGCAAGGCGCGGCGCACGGCATTGCCACGTCGCAGCTCATGCGCCTGACGGGCCGCGCATCGGTGGCCACGGATGCCCGCCTGCACCGCCTCCCCCTGGCCGAGGGCGATACGCTGCTGCTGGGCGAGGCACGCTTGCAGCAGCTGCGCAACCAGGTGCTGGACAGCATGGCGCGCTTCCACGACAAAAGCCCCGACGAGCCTGGCGTGAACGCCGCACGCCTGCGCCGCATGGCACTGTCGGGCCTGGTACATGCAGGGCATGACGCGCTGTGGAAAGGCCTGCTGCAAGCCCTGCTGCAGGACGGCAGCCTGGCCGCCAGCGGCGCCTGGCTGCACCTGCCCGGCCACAGCGTGCAGCTGTCGGACAGTGAAACGCAGATCGCCCAGAAACTGCTGCCCGCCATCGAGGCCGGCCGCTACGACCCGCCCTGGGTGCGCGACCTGGCCCGCGACAGCGCCACCGGCGAGGAAACCGTGCGCCAGCTGCTGCGCAAGCTCGCACGCCAGGGCCAATTGTTCCAAGTCACCAAGGACCTGTTCTACACGGCAGCCCGCATGGACGAACTCGCGGCCCTGGTCCGCGAGCTGGCCTCCTCCACCCCCAACGCCGAAATCCAGGCCCACGCCTTCCGCGACGCCACCGGCCTGGGCCGCAAACGCGCCATCCAGATCCTCGAATTCTTCGACCGCATCGGCTACACCCGCCGCCTGCGCGACGCCCACCTGCTGCGCCCCGATGTGCAGTGGACCACTGGCGGAAATTCGCCCACCCCAGCCAAAAGCTAAGCCATGACGCTCCCATGGGACCGCTACAATAGCCGGCTTTGGGCATAGCACCTGCAATGGCGCGGCCCAACCCAGGGACGCCGAGCAAGAGCCGCCTCGCGGCGGGGGCGCCTAGCCGATGGCGTCGTCCCCCTCCCCCGCGAAGCGGGTAGAGAGGGGGAAGGCGCGTAAGCGCCTCAGGGGGTGCCCAACATCCAGAAGGAAAGCATACGCACCCGGTGGTGCGCCCGGGCTTCAAACCCGGTCAGGGGCGTCAGCCGCTCCTGGGTAGGTTCGACTCCTGCTGCTTTCCGCCAATCCCCCCGACTCTGATTCCAGCCAGGTTCCGGCTATTGCAAGGGCACGACGATGGCCACGCGGCGGTTCTCCGCCGCATCGCTGGGCACCACGGGCATGGCGCGGCCCAGGCCCTTGACCTCGATATCCTGGCGCGCCAGGCCAGCTTCGGCCAGCACATCGGCCACGGCCTCTGCGCGGCGCAGCGACAGGCGCATGTTGTAGGCATCGCTGCCGCGATCGTCCGTATGGCCTTCCACGCGCAGCCGCTCTATGCCCACGCCCTTGAGGGCACGGCCCAGCTCCAGCACCTTGGTGCGCGCCTGGGCGCCGACTTCGGCCGAATCAAAGCCGAACAGCAGCTTGCCCGACATCTGCAGCTCCCAACCCTGGTCTGCCTGCGCAAAACCCTGGCTGCGCAGCAACTGCTGCTGTTCTTCGGTCAGCCCCGGCGCCTTGGCCGGCGCCTGCGGCACCGTCTGGCAACCTGCCAGCGCAAGGGCCAGCACTGCGGCCGCACCTGCACCGCACATCCGGATCCAGCTCCGTCGTTTCAACATGTCATCCTCCTGTGATTCTTTCGGCCTGGCGCATGGCCTTGGCCTGGTACATGGCCTGGTCTGCATGGCGCATCAGCGTCTCCATGCTCTGGCCATGCTTGGGAAAAAGGGCGACGCCCGCGCTGACCGAAGGCTGCAGCACCACGCCGTCGCCAACGACCAGGGGCTCGCGCATGGCGGCCTCTATCTTGTCCTGCACCATCTGCGCGTCGCCGCCGCCGCCGATGGGATAGAGCAGGATGGCGAATTCGTCGCCACCCAGGCGGGCGACCAGGTCGGTCTCGCGCACCTGCGAGCGCAGCCGGGCACCCACAGCCTTGAGCAGCACATCGCCCACGGCATGGCCGTAGGCATCGTTGACCTGCTTGAAGCGGTCGTTGTCCAGAAACAGCACGGCCAGCTTCTGCCCGCTCTCCGCCGCACTGTCCAGCGCCTGCTGCAGTCGCTGCTCGAAATGCAGGCGGTTGGCCAGCCCCGTGAGGCTGTCGCGCGAAGCCTGTCGCTCCAGCGCCGAATTTTGCTGCTGCAGCCGCTCATGGCGCGTCTGCAGCTCGGCCAGCAGGGCGTTGAAGTTGTCGCCCAACTCGCGCAGCTCGGCAATGCGCGCCAGCGGCACGCGCTGGTCCATGGATCGGTCATGGCGCACGGCCCGGGCCACGCGCGCCAGCTGCTGCAGCGGCTCGGCAATGTCGCGCAGCATGCGGCGCGACTGGCGCAGGCCCACATAGCCGCTGACACCCACGCACAGCACCAGCACGATGAAACCTGCGCCCAGGAAGCGGACCAGGCCCACGCCATCGCTGGCCAGCTGCACACTGCCGACCAGCCTGCCGTCCTGGCGCACATCGGCCTCGGCGCGCGGCAGACCAATGCCCACGGCCAGCAGCTCCCCGATGCTGGACAGCGCCGAGCCACCATGGCCCGACCACCGCACGAACGGGCGGCCCTCGGCATCGAAGACCTCGGCATGGGCCACGCCTTCGCCGCGCAGCAGCTGGTCCAGCACGCGGGCGGCCTCGTCGCGGTCACCGAAGACCAGCGATGCCTCGACCGTATAGGCCAGCGAACGGGCCACCAGATGCAGGTTGTTGGACAGGTACAGGCGCAGGGTGGCCACGCCGACGATGAGCAGCAGCGCCCCCGCCAGCGCGATGGCCACCGCCGCCATGCGCAGGTGCGCGCGGCGGATCACGTTGCGCAGGGAGGCATTGCCGGACAGGGACAACTTCATGGCAAGGTCCTGTGGCGCGCCAGTTGCAGCACCTTGGGATTGACACGCAGGCCGCTGCGGGCCACGGAGTCGAGGCTGACCTCGAAGCCCGCGCCCTCGCCACGGCGGCGCAGGCAGAACATGGCGCCGATGCGGCACAGCTCGCCCCGCTCGCTGATGGTCAGCAGCGGCCGCCCGGCCAGCTGCTCCATGAGCTTGCGCCACGCAGCCTCATCAAGCTGGCCGACATAAATGCCCTCGCATTCGACCAGGGCGCGCGCATCGACGGGCACCACGCGCCGCACTTCCAGCCGCTGGCTGCCCACGGTCTGCGGGGCGCCATTGAGCAGGTCGTCGGCATATTCGGTGGAGCCCACCACGCACAGCCGCAGCACGGGGCTTTCCGTGGGCCAGCGCGTGTAGCCCAGGATGCCTACGACGGTGCAGGTCACCCCCAGCTCATGCTCATCGGCCGCCGGCTCCGCATGTGCCTGCCCCACCAGCCCGGCCTGCAAGGCCAGCAGACCCACGACCAGCCAGGCCCGGGAGACAGGCCTTTGATCCTGCAATCCATGCCCCACCTGCGGTATGTGTGATGTATGCGATGTGTGCGAGCTGCCAACCAAGGCTCCTTGAACGGAATATCCATGCATTGCGCCACGCTGGCGCACTGAAGCATTTTTTCACATATCGACCCCATCTGGCCGCCGGGACTTTCACGCCGGGGCGCCCTGGATGGCCCAATGCGGTAAGGCATCAAAGAGCAGAGGCAGGCAGCCGGTAGTGATAGCCGTAAAGCGCCTGAAAGCCCAGGCTTTCATACAGCCCGCGCGCCACCATGTTGGGCGCACGCACCTGCAGTTCGGCCCATTGCGCTCCCTGTGTCTGCCCCCAGTGCATCAGGCCATGCACCAGCGCCCGGCCCAGTCCCTGGCCGCGCAGCGCAGGCGTGATGACGATGTCATACAGGCCCACGCAGCCGCGCTCCACGACGGCCAGGCCAAACCCGACCACCTCGCCGCCCACTCCACCGCCCACTTGCAGCGAAGCAAATGCGGCGGGCCAGGCAATGGACTGCAGCATATGGTGGTGCGCCTGCCTGTGCTGCTCCGGCACGGCGCCGGCCTCGGCAAAGCCCTGCAGCCAGGCCGTGCCAGGCTGGGCTTGAATGGCAAGGGTCCAGCCCTGATCGTTCGCTGGCGGCGCCATGTCCGTCAATGCGGCACGCATCACCAGGGAAGGGTCGGCCAGCAGGTAGCCGGCCTGCGCCAGCTGCGCATCTGCATCGGGACTTGCCAGGGGCGAGAGGCGAAAGATGGCAGGCAGGCCCTGGCGCTCGTAGAAGGCCTCAATCTGCGGCAGCAAGGCGCCAAGGCGGGCGCCGGGCTGCTGGGCATTGGCCGAGTTGGCGCGCTTGGTATGGCCCTGCGCAGCGCGCAGCAGCCAATCCCCGCAGAGCACGGTGCGCTGGGCTGGCCAGGCGTTGAAGCCGCGCTGCTCCACGCCCACCACCGTCTCGGGATCGCATTCCACGGATGCGCGGTCATGAGTGAAAGACTTGGACATGCCCGCTTGTACCATGGCCGCCCGCCGTGCCCGCCCATAATATGGCGCGCCGCCGCGCTGGCGGCAGGCACTCTTTCCCACTACTGCGATCGCCGCCGATCGCCGGATTGCTCCATGACCACAGACACCTCCCAAGCCCCCCGACTCACCTCGCTGTCCCATGGCGGCGGCTGCGGCTGCAAGATCGCGCCGGGCCTGCTGGCGGAGCTGATCGGCAAGAGCGCGCTGCCCAAGCAGTTCTTCCCGGACCTGCTGGTGGGCACGGAGACCGCCGACGACGCCGCCGTCTACCGCATCAACGACGAGCAGGCCATCGTGGCGACCACGGACTTCTTCATGCCCATCGTGGACGACCCGTATGACTTCGGCCGCATCGCCGCGACGAATGCGCTGTCCGACATCTACGCCATGGGCGGCCAGCCCCTGATGGCCCTGGCCATCGTGGGCATGCCCATCAATGTGCTGCCGCACGACACCATTGCCAAGATCCTGGAAGGCGGCGAATCGGTCTGCCGCGATGCCGGCATTCCGCTGGCCGGGGGCCACTCCATCGATTCGGTAGAGCCCATCTACGGCCTGGTCGGCATAGGCATCGTCAACCCCCGCCAGATGAAGCGCAATGCCGACGCCCGGGCCGGCGACGTACTGATCCTGGGCAAGCCGCTGGGCGTGGGCATTCTGTCGGCCGCACTCAAGAAGAACCTGCTGGACGAGGCCGGCTACCGCGCCATGGTGGAAGCGACCACCCTGCTCAACCGCCCCGGCACGGCGCTGGGCAAGATGGACGGCGTGCACGCGCTGACCGATGTGACGGGCTTCGGCCTGCTGGGCCACGGCCTGGAACTGGCACGCGGCGCGGGCCTGACGGCACGCATCGACAGCCGCAGCCTGCCCGTGCTGCCCACGGTGCAGGGCTTTGCCGAGCAGGGCGTCATCACGGGCGCCTCGGGCCGCAACTGGGCCTCTTATGGCGCGCAGATTGCGCTGGGCGCCGGCATCACCGATGCGCAGCGCGCGCTGCTGACCGATCCGCAGACCTCGGGCGGCCTGCTCGTGTCCTGCACGCCGGATGTTGCCGATCAGGTGCTTGCACTGTTTGCCGAGCAGGGCTTTGGCAGTGCCGCCATCGTCGGGCGCATGGAGGCGGGCGAGCCGCGCGTCATCGTGGACTGACGGCCAGCGCATTCCAAAAGCAACGGGGGCCTCGGCCCCCGTCGCTTTTTGCACTCCCGGCGAGCCGCCAGCGAACCGGCGGCCCGTCACCGGGTCACAGGTTGCTTCACTCGCTCACGGTCTGCGTCTTGTAGGCCGGGCTGGCCTGGATGGCGCTGTCGGTGAACGGCAGCTTGAGCCATTGGCGGGCGCCGTAGGCCTTGGTGTAGTCCACGTAGTGGGCCGAGGCCGGGTCGTCCGACAGCGAGAAGGTCAGGAAGGTATGGGCCTCCACACCGGCCGCAGGGAAGCTCACCACCTGCATGTAGCTGTTGCCATGCGGCTGCCCGTCCATGCTGTAGCCGCCCTGCTCAATCTTGTTTTCCGAGCAGGTGATGGTGAAGTAGCCCACTTCGCCGCAGCCGCCATACAGCGCGATCTTTTCGCCGCCGCGCTGCGAGAACAGCACGGTGCCGCGCGCCGCATCCATGGCAAAGCCGCTGCCCTGCACGGCCTTCACTGCTTCGGCGAACGCCTTTTGCAGCGCCGCCTTGGCAGTGGGCTTGATGCCACGCGGCGTGTTGACGGGGTCGGCCGCATCGAAGGGCACGGCATACAGGTCGGCCGATTTGATCTGGCTGGCCACGCGCTTCCAGAACTCATCCCAGACATGGGAACCCCTGGATGCCGCCGTGCCCGTGCCGTCCCAGGCCTGCAGCGCCGTGCAGGCAGCCGATACGTCCACCGTTTCACCAGCCGAGGACACGGGGCCTGGACAGACCTGGGCCAATGCCTCGTCCTTGAAGCGCGCGCTGTAGACACGGCTGTCCAGCACCATCTGGCGAACGATGTCGCTGGTGGCCAGCTTGCCCGGATAGCCGTCCGTGCCCGCCAGCCGCTGCAGCGCCATGGTGTGGCCCAGGCGCGTGCGCAGGCTCTGGGCCGACGAAGTGGAGCCGAAGATGGCCGGATAGCCGGTCAGCGGCGCCGAGGCATTGGACAGCCAGTAGCTGTCGTTCATGTTGCCCACGTAGTCGCTGCGCAGCAAATTGGGCATACGTGCGGGGCCGATGGCGCCCGCCTGCACCGAATCCGCATCCGAACTCCAGTCGCACTGGCTGCTGCCGCCGGCCAGCACCGGCACCTGGGGCAGCGCCGCGTTGATGGCGGCCGAGGCCGGCGTGGCACAGGCCTGCAATTGCGCGGGCGGCACGTTGGGCACGGCGCCTATGTCGGCATACCAGACCTGGGCGTTGCCGCGCCCTGCGGCCACGGTGTTGACCCAAGGAATGGCCGACTCCTCCTTCTGGATGCGGATGAACTCGTCCAGCGACCTGGCCTGGTTCCAGCGCAGCCAGTTGCGGAAGGTGCGGTAGTTGTAGGCGTTGATGTCGCGGATGGCGAACACGCTCTGCGTGGTCCAACCCAGCGCCGGGTCCATGGCGCCGAGGTTGACCACCGGGCCGTGCACGGTCTTGTACAGCGTGCGCGTGACCTGGTCCTGCCCGCCGGAGGCATTGCGCACGCTCACGGTGATCTTGCTGGCCTGCATGGCCTCGGTCTTGCCGTCGCGCACATAGCGGGTCGGGTCATTGGGCGCCAACTGGTACATGAACAGGCCGAAGCGCCGCGCCGTGGACACGGTGTGGCTCCAGGCCACGTCGTTGTTGAAGCCGATCAGCACCATCGGAATGCCCAGAAAGCTTGCGCCACTGACATCGATCTCGCCCGGAATCGTGAGATGCGATTGATAGAAGCGGTCCGGCCCCTTCCAGTACCAGTGCGGATTGCCGAACAGCACGCTGCTGCCGCCGCCCGTGGCCTGCTGGCCAAAGCCGTACATGTTGCTGCCGATGCCCGTGGTGCCGCCCACCTGCAATGATGGCGCCACCACCTGCCCCGGCTTGAGCGCGGCCAGCTGTGTCGCGGCCGGCCGGGCCTTCGCCGGCTTGGCCGAGGCCGTTGCTGCCGCAGCCGCTGCAGGCGGCACGGCATTGGCGATCTGGGCCACGAAGTTGCTGTAGCCACCGGCCAAATTGGCCGTGTACATGCGCCGCCAGATGTCCTGCGCGGTGATGGCCTGCACCCACGGCTGGCCCGCGCAGGCCGCATTGGTCTTGGCCCCGGCCGGGGTCTCGCGCACCACGCGGTTGTAGCCGGCCACGAAGCCATCGACCAGTTGCTTGAGCTTGTCCGGCTGGGCCTGGATCATGGCGGCCACGGCGTCATCGGAGACGACATGGCGGAAGAAGAAGTCCGAGTCGAGATTGCGCGGCCGGTCGATGGTGCTGTCGTAGACGGCCTGGGCATCGCCGCCAAGGTAGCGCGAGCGCTCCCCACGGTACGTCAGGAAGGAGTCGGCCATGGTGCACAGGTTGTCCTGCGCCTGGGCATAGCCGGCGCCATAGCCCAGGCCCGTCCAGTCCTTGGCCTTGATGTGCGGAATGCCCATTTCCGTGCGGCGGATCTCCGCGCTGTACTTGCTGCTGGAGCCGTCGCCCGAACCGCCGCAGGCCGCCAAGGCGGCCAGGCAAATCAATGACAGGGGCTTCCATCCACTGCGAACCGCTGGGTACATGCTTTGTCTCCTGGTGTTATGCGTACACAAAGAAAGGCCCCTGTTGGTACGGGGGCCCACAACAGCATAGGAGGGCCGCAAGGGACTGCCTACCCGGCAGTTTCACTAGCAGATGTCAGAGACCCGACAGTGGTTGCAAG
The DNA here is from genome assembly GCF_002193035.1 of Delftia sp. K82. Lineage (NCBI taxonomy): Bacteria > Pseudomonadati > Pseudomonadota > Betaproteobacteria > Burkholderiales > Comamonadaceae > Delftia > Delftia sp. K82. The sequence continues at coordinate 2,581,435 of NZ_MYFL01000001.1, forward strand.
GGCTGCAGCGCGCCCCTCAGGCAGCGGATTCGCCCGGCTGGCTCAGGGCCGCCGTCGTGCGCCGGTCGATCTTGCGGCTGAGCACCACCGAGGTGTAGGTCTGCTGAATGCCGTCGATCAGGCCGATGCGGTCCAGCAGCGCATCGAGCTTTTCATTGCTCTCGCAGCGCACGAAAACCATGTAGTCGTACTGGCCGCTGACGGCAGAGACCTCCTCGACCTCGGTGAAGCGGTTGAGCGCCTGCATGACCAACGTGGCCGTCTTGGGCTGCACGCGGATGCCGCAATACGCCCGCACGGCAGACTGCTCCACGCGTGCGCCCAGGCGCACGCCGTAGCCGGCGATCACGCCCTCTTGCTCCAGCCTGGCAATGCGCGCCACCACCGTGGTGCGCGCCAGATTCATCTGCCGAGCCAGATGTGCGGTGGAAGCCCGTGCATTGGTCTGCAGCAGCCGCAGCAGCTGGCGGTCGGTTTCATCAAGACGGTATTCCATGCGGTTCCCTGGATTTCAACGGCAAGCACCCATGAAGGCTGCCCGGATGTGGTTCCACATTTCGGCAGAGATCTCCCCCAATCCGGCGATTTTATGCGTTGCGCATCGTCGTTCTATCGATAGGAGCTGCACTTTTCCTGGCACCGCGGTGGCTGGAATGCCTCTTCAACCCTCGCCGACCAGCAGCCGCCCCAACTGGCACCACCAGCTCTTGGGATATTCATCAGAAACAAAAGTAACTAATTACAAATTCCTGGCGCGACAGAAAGCAGGGACCACGCAGGGACCTGACTACGGAACCGCATGAATCCTTAGCATGCATCCCATCTTTCCTTCACAAAAGCTGCTCCAGGCGCACCGCTGCCACTTGCGGCAGTGCTGATCGGGCTTACCGGCGCCTGCGAAACGCTTTCATCGCGTGCTGTATGCAAGATGGATCAGTACTTGCAAATACATGCATTTCCGCTAGATTGGCCCCGCAGGCGTAAATTTTGTGTACTCAAGTTACCCCGCGCGTCTTGTTTTATCTGCCCCGAGGAGGATTTCCTGTTCCCGCTGCCCGCCGGGCCGCTCGTTCATCACCATGACAAAGGCATGGCCGCCATGCCCGACGAACGCGCGCAGAGTCCGGTGCCTCCATTCGGTCTCCACAGGGGAGACATATGTCACATCGCGCCGCATCCGGAGATCCGTGGAGCCTTCCACAAGCTGCAACGCCCTGGCGGGACAGCTTTGTGCTGGGCGGGGTGCTGTTTCTGTGCTCGGCCGTGGCGCTGGGCCTTCGCTCTCCGGAGCATCTGTCGTCCCTGTGGCTGTCCAACGCCCTGCTGCTGGGCTGGATGCTTCGCAGCCCTGCCTACAGCCATAGACACGGCTGGACGGCTGCCGCCATTGCCATGGCGCTGGCCGAATGGCTTTCCGGCAGTCCGCTGGACCAGACCCTGTGGCTGACCTTTGCCGACCTGGCCGCCGTGGCCTGCGGCTGGGTGATGATGCGGCGCCTGCCGCAGCGGGTGCAGCAGATGCGCTCCCCTTCCTCGGTGCTGCATCTGGTGATGTGCAGCCTGCTAGTGAGCGTGGTCGGAGCCGTGCTGGGCTCGGCGGGCATGCACCATCTCATGCATTGGCCCTGGCAGCCCATGATGGCCATGTGGTTCAGCAGCGAGTTGATGCACATGACCCTGTTGCTGCCTGTGCTGCTGAGCCTTCCGGCAAAGCTGGAGCCGCTGTCCTGGCGCAGCCAGCCATTCAAACAAACGGCGCAGGCCTTGCTGCCGCTGCTTGCCCTGGCGATTTCCGAATCCATTGCCATCTACCTGGGCGGACCAGGCGCGCTGTCGCTCACCATGCCGGCCATGCTGCTGTGCGCCATGCGCTATCGGCTGTTCGTGGTCGCCCTGCTCAACCTGGTCAGCTGTGCCATCAAGCTGGCCACGTTTTCCCATGTGTTGTTCAGCTCGCCCAACACCGAGCTGGAGACCACGTTCTCCTTCCGCCTGGGTCTGGCCATGCTGTCGATCGGACCGCTGGCCGTAGCCTGCACGCTCATGGCTTTCAAGGACATGCTCAGCAAGCTGCGCCATGCAGTGAACCACGATGCGCTGACCGGACTGCTGGCACGCACCAGCTTTCTGGAGCGCGCACAGCGCACGCTGGAGCGCCTGCAGCGCGAGCGCCAGTCAGGCGCCATGCTGATGCTCGACCTGGACCACTTCAAGCACATCAACGACCGCCATGGCCATGCCGCCGGCGACCGGGTGCTGCAGGAAGTCTCGGCCCGCCTGTCGCAGGCGCTGCGCCCGCATGAACTCATAGGCCGCTTGGGCGGCGAGGAGTTTGCGGTGCTGCTGCCCGGTGCCGACTGCGTCACGGCAATCGCCGTGGCCCAGCGGCTGTGCGAGGCCACGCGCGAAATTCGCATCGACATGAACGATGGCGCAGCCATCTGCCCCACGCTGAGCATTGGCATAGGCTGCACGAACATGGCCTACCCACCGCTGGGTTTGAGTGCCTTGCTGCGCATGGCCGATACGGCGCTGTACCAGGCCAAGGCCAGCGGCCGCGACCGCTACTTCGTGGCCGGCGAGCGGCCGGGCGAGGCCGATTCACCGGCCTTTGCCTGCGAGCATCCGGGTGGCGCCAAGGCGGCCTGACCGCCCGGCCCGCCTTGGCTTTGCCCGCGCTCAGCGCAGGCGGCGCATGCCGCTTCCTGCGCTCCCTGCGCTTGCCGCGCTTGCATCTTCAAGCTTGAAGCCCGCCACGGCCTGCGCCAGCTGCACCGCCTGTTGCTGCAGCGACTGCGCTGCGGCCGTGACCTCTTCCACCAGGGCAGCGTTCTGCTGCGTGACCTGGTCCATCTGGCCGATGGCGCTGCCCACCTCGGCAATGCCACGGCTTTGCTCCTGGCTGGCGTTGCTGATCTCGGCCACCAGCGTGCTGAGCTTGCGCACGCCGTCCACGGCCTGGTCGATGGTGGTGCCCGCATTGCGCACCAGGCGGCTGCCCGTGTCGATCTGGCCCACGGAATCATCGATCAGCGCCTTGATCTCCCTGGCCGCCGTGGCGCTGCGTTGCGCCAGCGTGCGCACCTCGCTGGCGACCACGGCAAAGCCCCGACCCTGCTCGCCGGCGCGCGCCGCTTCCACCGCCGCGTTCAGCGCGAGGATGTTGGTCTGGAAGGCAATGGAATCGATCACGCCGATGATGCTTTCGATCTTGCGTGCCGAAGCCTCGATGCCGCCCATGGTCTGCACCACCTGGCCCACGGCTTCTCCGCCCTGGGTGGCGATCTGCGAGGCGCTGGTGGCCAGCTCGCTGGCCTGGCGGGCATTGGCCGCGTTCTGCTGCACGGTTGCCGTGATCTGCTCCATGGCGGCTGCCGTCTGCTCCAGCGAGCTGGCCTGCTGCTCGGTGCGTGACGACAGGTCCTGGTTGCCACCCGCAATCTCTGCCGAAGCCATGCGCACCGATTCCGACGACTCGCGAATGCGCAGCAGCACCGTGGCGATCTTGTCCACGAACTGGTTGAAGGACTGGCCGATCTGCGCCAGCTCATCGCGGCCGGCAGAGGTGAGGCGGCGGGTCAGATCGCCTTCGCCCGAGGCGATGTCCTGCAGCGCATCGCGTGCCACGGCCAGGCGGTTGAGCATGCGGCGCAGCGCCACGGTCAGCAGCACCGCCGCGCCCAGCACGGACAGCACGGTGATGAGGGCGGCCACCTGCAGCAGCGCCCGCACCGAATGCGTGGCCTGTGCGCGGTCGATCACCACGGCCAGCGTCCAGGGCGTGCCCTCGACCTTGGCTGCGTAGAGCATCTGCGGCTCGCCATCGAGCACCAGATCGGCGCGGCCGCCCTGCTCGGCCAGGCGCTTGATCAGCGCGGCATCGAGTTCAGGGGCAATCGCGGAAGCGGGCTTGAGCGCCAGCTCGGGCTTGGCGTAGGCCAGCAGGCGGCCTTCGCCATCAATCAGAAAGGCAAAGCTTTTTTCCTGGGGACGGATGGCGGCCACTTTCCTGGACATGGCGGCCAACCGCACATCAGTGCCGACAACAGCCGTGATGGCGCCCGAGCTGCCGACCGGATCGACAAAGCTGATGGTCAGCTCGCCGGTGCTGGCATCGACATAGGCCGGCGTCACGCCTGGCCGGCCTTCGCGCACGGCCTGCTTGAACCAGTCGCGCTGGGTTCCGTCGTAGTTCTCCGGCATGGGATGGGTGAACACGGCGCGTTTGTCGGCATGGACGAAATAGGCGTCATCGAAGCCGCCAGCCTGCTGGCCGGCCAGCAGGAAGGGAACGGGGTCCGGCTGGTCAACCGCTTTTTTCAATGAGCCGGTGATGCGCTGCTTGTCCTGAACCCAGTCGGTCAGTGTGGATGCATGGGCCCGCGTGAGCTGGCCGATGTTTTCGTCGATATCGGACAGCGTACTGCTGCGCGCCGTCCAGAAGGTGGCCATGGACAGCGCGAACAGCGCGGCCACGGTGATTGCTACGCAGATGAGGATCAGGCGGGCACGAAGTGTTTGAAACATGATGCGTAGTGAAGGCAAAACGAGGGCTGTGAATGCCCACCGAGCCTATCCGAGACGCATCGGCCGCCAGAGCTCGAAGAGTGCGTACTTGCCCTTGTAATTGCCTGCTTCTTGCGTGCGAAGAAGCCAGCTGGCTAGCCCCTTCGTGCAGGCACTGCATTGCCGGCAGCGCCGCCCAAGCTGCAGTAGTCAGCCTTTTGCAAGAACCAGTCACAAGCTTGAAGGATGCGTGCTATAGTGTCAATTTGTAACACAGACACTTGCCGCCCTGGCTGCGGGATTTTTCTGTCGCAAACGCCAGAGCCTTGATTCCAGGACCCTGCCGTTTGCGCCGCGCACCCTGTGTTTTTCCCTCCCTCATATTTTTGGGGTGCACCACGCGGCCTTTTCTTCCCTTGCATGGACTGCCATTGATCGAGAGTGGCTTCCCATCGGGGCCGGCAGGGAGCCGGGCAAGAAAGTGTTTCACCTTGATACAAAAATGCCGATAAGAAGGCAGATCTGTCATTCAAGGGAAGAGAAACATGAAGCGATGCATCATCAAAGTGGCCGGCGCCTGCTACACAGCCCTGTTCCCCAGCACTTGCGCCGCTGTGGCAGACGCGATGGCCCGGTTTCCATACGCTACAAAAATCAGCGTCCGACTCGCCTAGACTCGGGCAAGATGGGAATCTGTTCTCAGACAGGTTCGAGGCAATACGCCTGTCGTCGTCCGGGTGTTGCGCGGCAGTGTAGGCTCACTTTGCTAAAAGTCTCCTAAGATTCCTTTATATTGGCAGATCAACATCCATTGATATACATGACTACCGACTACAAGACACTGCTGCAGCAGAAAGCCCATCTCGAAGCCCAGATCGCCGAAGTGCTCAAGACCGAGAAGTCCGGAGCCATTGCCCAGGTGCGCACTATCATCGACCAATACGGATTGACCGAGGCCGACGTCTTCCCTTCGTCCAAAGCCAAGGCTGGTGGCGGTTTCCGCGTGGTCGGCGTCCCCAAGTACCGCGACCCGGCCACGGGCGCGACCTGGACCGGCCGTGGCAAGCAGCCCCGCTGGATCGAAGGCAAGGACCGCACTCCCTTCGCCATATGAGGTCCGGCGCAACTCCCCCCCTGGCGGCCACCAAGCTGCGACAGAGCCCGCCAAGTGCGGGCTTTTTGCTGCCAGAAGCAACGGGTTAACCCTATTGCTCAGAAGTTACAAATTCTTCAATGTAGTGCAGATGCGTGAACCCGATGGGTGCCGGCATGTTTCGGTACCCAAGCAATCACAACAAGGGAAACAGCAGGTATCACACAGGGAACTGTCCTACAACCCTGCTCTCCAAAATCATGTTGGCCACGCCTTTGCAGCAAGCGCAAGCCATGTGGATGCAACCACGCAGCGGCAAAGTCCAGGCGGCCACTGGAGCGATCCGCAGCCACCACGAACCATTTTCCAGCCGGGCCAGGGAGACTATCTCCTCCCTCCCCTCTCACTGACTTACCCTGGCAGGCCCGCAAGGGCACCGGCTTTTCTCTTCAAGGACCGCCCTCGGGCGGTCCTTTTTTCTGCGTGTGTTATTGCCCCTTGGTGCTGGTCAACGCAAGGCTGGCACGGCATGGCCCACCTTGAACACGGCCACCATGCCCGACAGGCGCTGCGCCTGGTCGCTGAGGGCGGCGGCCGCCGCTGCGGACTCCTCCACGAGAGCCGCATTTTGCTGAGTCATCTGGTCCAGCTGGCTGACTGCCTGGTTGACCTGGCCAATGCCGTCGCGCTGCTCCGTGGAAGATGCCGTGATCTCGCCGATCATGTCCGAGACCTTGCGCACGCTGCCCACGATATCGTCCATGACCTGTCCGGCCTGGGCCACCTGGGCCGAGCCTTCCTGCGCGGCATCGACCGAGGTGCTGATCAGCACCTTGATCTCCTTGGCGGCCTCGGCGCTGCGATGGGCCAGGGCCCGCACTTCACCGGCCACCACGGCAAAGCCGCGGCCCTGCTCGCCTGCACGGGCTGCTTCCACGGCGGCGTTCAGCGCCAGGATGTTGGTCTGGAAGGCAATGGAGTCGATGACACCGATGATGTCGGAGATGCGGCGTGCGCTGTCGCCGATGCGATCCATGCTGGCCACTACATGGCCCACCACGGCGCCGCCGCGCTCGGCGGCCTGGGCGGCGCTGCCGGCCAGATGATTGGCCTGGCGCGCGGTGTCGGCCGCCTGGCCCACGGTGGCGGTCAGTTGCTCCATGCTGGCGGCCGTTTCCTCCAGATTGGACGCCGTCTGCTCGGTGCGCGAAGACAGGTTGTGGTTGCCCGCGGCAATCTCGGTGGATGCGGTGGAGATGGAATGCACGCTGTCACGCACCTCCGTCACCAGCCCACGCAGCCGCGCCGCCATGCCCGAGACCGAGCGCAGCAGGTGGCCGAACTCGTCCTTGCGACTGTCATCGGCCGACACCGTGAGGTCGCCCTGGGCGATGGCGTCCGTCAGCTGCACGGCACGTTCCAGCGGGCGGGTGATGGCCCGCGTCAACACCAAGGCCAGCGCCAGGCCCGCCAGAAGGACCACGCCCTGGACGATCCAGGCCAGCACGCTGGCCTGCTGCCGGGCGGCCTGGGCCTGCTCGCGGGCTGCATCGCGCTGACTGCGCTGCAGCTGCACGAAGACTTCCAGCGAGTCCACGTAGCGGCCAATGGCGCCCAGGTACTGCTGCTGGACGAACTCGCGGAATGCCGCTGCATCGCCGGTCAACTTGATCTCGCGCGCCCGCTTGTTCAGTGCCAGCACCTCCGTGCGGATGGCGGCAATGCGCTCCAGCGCCGCCTTGTCGGCATCGCTGGCGCCTTTGACGATCTCGGCCTGCAGCTTGGTGATCAGTGCCGAGCCTTCCTTGACCCGGCCGTCGAGCAGGCGGGTCAGTTCCTCATCGGTGGAGGCATTGCTGGCCAGAACCCGCTCGCCCGTGGTCTCCGTTGCGCCCTTCCATTGAATGGCCAGGCTGATGCGACTCTCGTACTCGGACAGCGTCTGCATGCCGTGGTCCATGGCGCGAGCCGCCGCAAACTGTGCCCAAAGCGATACCGCAAGCATCATCGCCAGCAAGCCGCCCAGCGTGCCCCAAAGCTTGGCGGACACGCTCCATTGATCAAATTTCATTCGTAGCACTCTCGTCGGAAAAACCGAATACAGGAAAGGTGAAACAACAGGCCCCGCACATCAGCGGCGACCGTTTCCCGGCGCAACGCCTTGCCATATCGGCATAGGCCACCAATCCGGAAAAGATGACCTGCTTTTTCGTCACAAATGCCCGGGACTTGAGGCCGCTGCACGGGTAGGCCCGATATCGCCAGCCGTGCACAACGCGGAACATGCGCCCATGCGGCCGCAAGCGCCGTGGCAACGGATGCAAAATGGACCGGCGCTTCGGAATGCAGCACCATTCAATGCCGCAATCGCGAGGCTGTTGCCACCCGCACCTGCAAGTGCATAACACGCTGTGGATGTGTCACTCGATACCGATCGCCTCTATGTATTGATTGCGCCGCTGAGCATTCTGCTGCTCAGTTGCACGCTGGCCGTGTGCTGGCTGGTGCAGCGGCGCCAGCGCTACCTGCTGTGGATTGCGGGCGGATACGCCCTGGTTTCTCTGGCGCTGGCCTGGCAAAGCCTTGCACCCCGGGAAGAACTGCACCACTGGGCCGTGTTCACGGGCGCCATGTATCTGTTCGGCACCTGGTGCTTCGCGCGCTGCATGGCGGGGCGCTATGGCGTCTCGGCCCATCCCTTGCTGGGGCTGCTCATAGGCGCCGTCGTCCTGGCCGCGCTGTACTACTACAGCCGGGTCCAGGTCGATCTGTGGGTGCGCGTGCACTGGCTCAACACCGGCCTGGGCCTGCTGCAGATGCTGCCGGCGCCCGCCATGCTGCGGCGCCGGCCGCCGCAGGACTGGCTGGAGAGAATGCTCTACTGGTCCTACGTCGTGTTTGCCGGCTATACCGCTGCCCGGCCGCTGCTGGTGCTGGCCCTTGGCAGCACCGATCTCAATGAGATTGCACGCTCCACCTACTGGCTGGTGACCCTGGTCAGCACGCTGTCGTTTGCGCTGCTGTTCACCCTCATGCTGCTGGCGTGCACGGTGCGCGATGTCTTCACCGCGCTGCGCGAGGAGCGCAACCACGACTCGCTGACCAACCTGCTCAACCGCCGCGCCTTCCAGGAGGCAGCCGAGCTGCGCCTGGCCGATCCGCACATGGCCCCGATCTCCGTGCTGATAGGCGACATAGACCACTTCAAGCGCATCAATGACAGCTGGGGACATGACTGTGGAGACCGTGTATTGCAGGCCGTGGCCCAGACCCTGCAGCAACACGTGCGCAACGACGATCTGGTGTCACGCTTTGGCGGCGAGGAATTCGTGCTGCTGCTGATGCGCACCACGCCCCAGGAGGCCGAGCACGTGGCCCAGCGCATACGTGCCCAGCTCAGCGCGGACGGCTATGTGCTGGCGGCCGGCCAGCGGGTGACCATCAGCTTCGGCATCGCACCCGTGGCCGCCAACACCGCCTTGACCGATGCGCTGACGCGCGCCGACGGCCTGCTGTATGCCGCCAAGCAGGCGGGCCGCGACCGCGTGCATGTGGCCACCGACCCTGGCCGCAGCGTGCATGTGGCCACCGACCCTGGCCGCAGGGTGCCGCAGGCCGTCTGAAACAGGAAGCGCGCAGCGCCTTCTTCGCACGCCCATTCATCAAAATCTGTGGAAAAGAAAAAGCCCGCCAGGGTGTGGCGGGCTTGTTCGCAAAGGCAGGGTGAATGCCTTATTTTTTCGCGTCCTTCAAGACTTCCTTCACATCACCCAGCTTCTTCTGGGCCGTGCCTTCGACCTGCTTGGCAATGCCCTTGGCCTGTTGCTCGGGGCTGTCGATCAACTCGCCAGCCTTTTGCTGCACCTTGCCTGCGGCATCCTTGAGCGTGCCCTTGATCTGATCCGTGTTCATAGTTGCGTCCTTTGCTGCAAGAGCCTTCAAAAAGGGATAGGTTGTTTAACACCCAACGCAACGATACGCGTGGCAAACCGGGACGCGCGACAGCGCGCTGCAACGATACGCGTGGTCTGAGGCCTACAGCCTCAGGTCTTCTTGCTGGTGCGACGGGCCTGCACGCCATCCCCCGTGGCCTTGGGCAAAGACGCGGCCTCACCCGCTTCGGAGCGCAGGCGCTTGAGGGCTTCGGTCACCACGGCCTCCTTGTGCGCCTCGAACAGGCCTGCAGCGGCGTCCTTGTGTTCTTGCAGCAAGCGGCACAGGCGCGCGATTTCCTTTTTCAACTCCGCCACATCCAGGTCCGGGCCAGTCTGGGCCGTGTCGCCGGCTTCATCCAATTCGAAGCTGCGCCGTATGCGGGCAACGATTTCGGCATTCATGGAACGGTGGCCTGCCTTTGCCACTTCCGAGATGCGATCGCGCATTCCATCCGGGAAACGGACGATGAAGCGCTCCTGGGTTTCGCTGGGAAAGGGTTTTCGTTGCATTGGGCGATGGTACCTGTCAGATGCAAATTCAGATTCATGCCTAGTTGACATGATTCCAAGTTGGCATAACATTTGAATCGGCCCGACCGAGGACCGGGCAAACCAGCCCCCATGCCATGCACACGCCGATGCCAGTGCGTACGAGCACTGAACCCCAGACCTATTGCGCAAGAACAGAACCATGCCGGACACAGACATGCACGCCTGCGCGCGCCTTGCGCAGGCCCTCGCCAGAGCGCCCGATCCGGAGAGCCTGGCGACCGATGCGCTATGCCACATCAGCGCGGCGCTGAGCGTGCTGGAAATGCATGTGGAAAGATCCAACCGCGCCATGGTGGTCGGTGTCCACGACCTGCTGCGCAGCTACCACCTCAAGGCAGACCGTGCCGCTGCAGAGCAGCCGGTCGAGGCGCTGGCCAGCAGCGTGCTGCCGCAGATGTCGGCCGACCTTCAAGGCCTGCTGGAAATCATTGACCGCGTGAACGACGACGAGATGGACGACCCCATCCTCTATGCCGTGAGCTACCTGCTCAGGGCGGCCAAGAGATTCTCGGATGCGGCGCCGCAGGCATAGCGGCCTGCGCATCGCCGCCTGGCCTCACTCCTCGTTGGTCCACTCCACCCGCGCGCCCAGGCTGCGCAGGTTCTCGACAAAGTGCGGATGCGCACGGCGAATCGGCGTGGCGTTGCGGATCTCCGATCGACCCTCGATGCTGCTGGCGACCATGAACAGCGCAATCGCCACGCGGATGATGTAGGGGCTCTCCACCACGGCCGGCGTCAGCGGATTGCCGCCAAAGGTGACCACGCGGTGCGGGTCCGAAGAAAACACATGGGCACCGAACTTGGACAGCTCGCCCGTCCAGCCCAGCGCGCCGTCGTAGATCTTGTTCCAGAACAGCGCATTGCCCTGCGCATGCACACCCAGCGCAATGAAGATGGGCAGCAGATCCACCGGAAAGTACGGCCAGGGAGCGGCTTCCACCTTGGTGAGCACATTGCTGGTGAACGGCGTCTGCACCTTCAGCGGCCCCGAGCGCAGCGCGCGCGACCAGCCGTTCTTGTGCTCCACCTGAACGCCAAACTTGGCGAAGGTGCGGTCGATCAGCGGAAAGTTGTCCGGCGTGCTGTTGCGCACCTCCACATCGCCGCCCGTGATCGCACCCAGCGCGAGAAAGGTGGTGATCTCGTGGAAGTCTTCCTCGAAGGTGAAATCGCCGCCGCCCAGCGGCGCACCGCCGCGCACCGTCAGCCGCGAGGTGCCGATGCCGTCAATATCGGCACCCATCATCACCATGAAGCGGCAGAACTCCTGCACATGCGGCTCGCAGGCCGCATTGGTCAGCATGGACTCGCCCTGCGCAGCCACGGCGCACAGCACGAAGTTCTCCGTGGCCGTGACCGATGCATAGTCCAGCCAGTGGCGCACAGCCTTGAGCGGCGCGGCACTGTGAATCAGCAGGGAGCCGCTGGCGCGTTCCACCTCTCCGCCAAAGGAGCGAAAGATGTCCACGTGCGGATCAATCTCGCGCACACCCAGCGTGCAGCCCTTGACGTTGTCCTCCAGCCGCGCCACGCCAAAGCGCGCCAGCAGCGGCGGCACCAGCATGATGGAAGAGCGCATTTCCTCGGGCAGGCGGTGCGAGGACGCGTCAAAGCGCGTGTCGCGGTGGTGCAGCTGCAGCGTGCGCGTGGTCTCGTCCAGCTGCACCTCGCTGCCCAGCGTGCGAAAGATGTCGAGGATCTTGCGCACATCCGTGATGTCCGGCACGCCATGCAGCCGCAGCGGCTGATCGGTCAGCAGCGTGGCGCACAGAATCGGCAGCACGGCATTCTTGTTGGCGGAGGGAACGACGCGGCCGCGCAAAGGCGTGCCGCCGTGGACGATGAGATTGGACATGGGGTGCAGCGCTAGCAGCGATAGGACAACGCGTGATTCTAGGGTTGCCGGGCTGCCCGCAGGCCTTGCAGCGGCAGCACACGCCCGCTGTTTCAACAGGTTTCGTATCCAGGCCGCCTACCCGACAACAAAGCGTCAGCCTCAGCCCTGCACTTCTTGCCCGTAGACGATGAAGCCCCGGTGCTCGGCCACCTGGTCATACAGCGCGCGGCCCGCCTCGTTGGAGGACTGCGTCTGCCAGTACACGCGGCGCGCTCCCGCCTGCGCAGCCTGCGCATAGACCGCACGGATGAGCGACTTGCCAATGCCCTGCTTGCGCCGCCGCGCATCGGCAAACAGATCCTGCAGATAGCACACCGGCTCCAGCCGCGTGGTGCTGCGATGAAACAGGTAGTGCGCCAGGCCGACCAGCTCACCCTCGCTCTCCGCCACGAGCGCAAACACCGGCTCCAGCGGATTGAGGAAGCGCTCCCAGGTGGCCTGTGTGATTCCTTCGGGCAGCGCCGTCTCGCCAGCGCGCCCATAAAAGGCGTTGTAGCCCTGCCAGAGAGGAAGCCATTGGTGGTGATCCGCCTGTGTGACAGGCCGGATCTGAAGCGGAGGAACAAGGGACGACATGGAACTCCTGGCAGATAAATGAAATGGGGACCAGGAATTCTAGGCACGGCAAGCCTCCGCAAAGAGGCTTGCAGGCCACTCCTTGCACCCCTGCGAGGCCTGAGGACGCAGCGCACAGCGCGTCCGCAAAACACATACACGGCGTACAGGCGCGGCCTACATGCGACCTCAACCTTGGCCCGCACAGAAACACCGCGCAACCAATTGAAATAGAGCCCATAGGAGAGCACGTACCCAGAAACCTCTCCAAATCATGTGACGGAGATACAAGATGAGTCGAGTCGTTCCGACAGAAAGCTTCAACCCCGACCCGGATGCCCGCTACCACCGCAGCCTGCTGGAAGCCTTTCCCCTTCGCGGCAGCCAGCCTTTGCTGCTGCGCATGGAGTCGCGCTCGCCCCTGTGGCGCCTGTACGCGCGGGGCTTGCGCGCCTTGCGGGCCGCATTCGCCACCGAACTGCCGAGAACCTTCTGATGCGACACCTCTTCCTCGTCTTTCTGTGGTCTGCCATCTGCGCCATTTCCTTTGCCGTGGCGATGCTGGCCAGCCCCATGCTCAGCCACGCCATCTGACCGTGCTGCCAGCGCGCGTGCCGTTGCCTGCACCACGCCCATAAAACCATCGGCCATCTCCTTGGCCGTCTCCAATGCGGCTTTATCCGACTCTGGATGCAAATGCCTGCCGCCTACACTGCGCCAGTCCATTTGCTTACAAAGGAATAGCCCGTGAAGAAAAGCACATTGCAGATTCGTCCCGTTGTGGGCGCATTGCTGGTGGGATTTGCCGGGCTTGCAGCCCTTTCCAGCGCCTGGGCCTGTACTCGCCTTGTCTATTTGGGTGCGAATGGCCAGGTCGTGACGGCACGCTCCATGGATTGGAAAAGCGACATCGTCAGCAATCTCTGGGTACTGCCGCGCGGCATGGAGCGCAGCGGCAAGGCCGGCCCCAATTCCCTGCGCTGGACTTCCAGGTACGGCAGCGTTGTTACCTCGGGCTATGACGTTTCCACCACCGATGGAGTCAATGAGGCCGGCCTGAATGCCAACCTGCTATGGCTCGTGGAGTCCCAATACCCCGCTTTCGGCGCAGGCAGCAAACCCGGCCTGACCATTGCGGCTTGGGCGCAGTATGTGCTGGACAACTTCGCCACCGTGAAGGAAGCCGTCGCGGCTTTGGAGAAAGAGCCCTTCACCATCGTCTCGGACAACGTGCCCGGAGAGAACCGCCTGACAACGCTGCACCTCTCGATGTCCGACGCCAGCGGCGACAGCGCGATCGTCGAATACATCAACGGCCGGCAGGTGATACACCACGGCCGTGAATACCAGGTCATGACCAACTCGCCGACCTTTGATCAGCAACTGGCCCTGAACGCCTATTGGAAGCAAGTGGGCGGCACCACCATGCTGCCCGGCACCAACCGGGCCGCCGACCGCTTTGCCCGCGCATCGTTCTACGTCAACGCGATCCCCAAAAGCCCGGACCCCAACAAGGCGCTTGCCAGCGTCTTCAGCGTGATCCGCAACGCCTCGGTCCCCTACGGCCTGAATACGCCGGAGGAGCCCAATATCTCCTCCACCCGCTGGCGGACCGTGTTCGACCACCAGCGCAAGCTCTATTTCTTCGAGTCGGCCCTGACACCGAATACCTTCTGGGTGGACCTCAAGGCACTGGACTTCAGCAAGCAAACAGGCAAGGTGCTCAAGCTCGACCTGGGACCGGATCAGGACCACACATTCTCGGGCGATGCCACGCGGAATTTTCAGGAATCGGCACCGTTTGAGTTTCTTGGATTGTGAGAATCAACTTCAGGCACAGGCCATGGGCTCGCGCACTGATGCCTCAATGTCAATTTCGCTTTGTGCTTTGCATAGGAAAAGGCCTCGCATTAATTCGAGGCCTTTTCCCATTGAAAACCAAAAATAGCAAAGCTAATCGCCGTTGATTAATACCATGATGGTTTATTGGAATTCAACTGGAAAAATAAACCCAAACAAATAAAACCCAACAATCTCAAACTCAATACATTTGAATTTTCTATTGATTTATTTATATCAATATATAAACAACATCAAAATGACTACACAAGCCGAAATCAAGTAATTCCTCAATAGACAATATTCAGGCCATCACATAGCATCGCGCTCGCAAAATATATTCACCAAGGGATGAGGAAAAATGCGAGCAACAACACCGAGTCAACAAAGATGGATCACGCCTTGGCCTGAACTGCGCAAGGGCATATTGAATGCGCGTCTTCTGGCAGCTTGCGCTGCGTGCCTGGCCCCTGCGGTCTGGGCAGCGCCCTGCGTCAGTGGAACGGTGTACACCGCCGCTGGCGGACCCCAGGTTTGCACCGTACCTGCAGGCATCACGACCATGACCGTCACCCTCATCGGCGGTGGCGGCGGGGGCGTTCTCAGCTCATCCATGGTGGCAGGAGGAAACGCCGCCGTTGGCACAGGCAGCTTGGCGGTGACTCCTGCCAACAACCTCCTGATCAGCGTCGGTGGCGGAGGCGCCACAGGAGGGCCTGTCGGCGGAGGGGGCGGTGGAAGCAGCAGCATCATCGACACATCCGCCCTCACCGTTCTGGCCGTGGCGGGCGGCGGAGGCGGCGCCGGCCGCAACGACACCGCTGGAGTTTCCGGTGGCAATGCGGGAGTGGGCGTAGGAGGTGGCAACGGCAGCAACGGAACGATGGGCAACGCGGCACACCCCGGTGGCGCAGGCGGCACGGTGGCCGGCACGGGCGGGGCCGGTGGCGTCGGCACCGACGGCACGGGAGGCGCTGGCGGCAGCACCAGCAGCAGGGACGGCAGCACAGCCACAGGCAATGACGGAGGCGGCAGCGGCGGCGGCGTGGGTCCTGCAGGACCAGGAGCCAGTGGCGCCAGCGCCGGCAGCATGGGCCCCGGTTTGGGCGGTGGCGGCGCAGGCGGCGGCGGAGCCGGCGGTTACAACGCCGGTGGTGGTGGCGGCGGCTACGGGGGGGGTGGCGGCGGCGGCGGGAACACTGACGACATAGGCGGCGCTGGCGGTGGTGGCAGCAGCTACGGCACCGGAATCACATTCGCAGCAGCCACCAGCGGAGCGGGTATGGGTGGCGTCGGAGATTCGAATGGTGCGGACGGGTCCGTTCTGATCACCTTCGCGCCCCCAATCGCGTCAGCCCAGGCCATCCCCACGCTTGGCGAATGGAGCTTGTTGCTGCTGTCGGGCCTGCTGGCCTTGGTCGGAGTGGCCAGGACGCGGCGCCAGCACTGAGGCATGCGCCGCCAGCGTTGATGCTGCCCTGACCTAAAAACAAGGCCCGCAACTGCGGGCCTTTCTTCATCTGCGTGTCTACAGGCGGCGCGCGGCGATCTGCAGGCGCTCGGCCAGCGTGGGCTTTGCAGTCAAGCGCTCTGCCGTTCCCAGCACGCCATCGCGGCCCGTTACCGCCCGCGCTATCAGTGCCGTGCCCAGCGCACCACTCACGACACGGCCCATGCCACTTTCCGTGCGCCGGGCGTGGCGCAGAGCCAATAGGCCAGCACCGAGCACCAGCCAGTGCTCTCCCGTGAATCCCTTGCGAGAGTCATCCCACTTGCGCAGGTCCTGGATCTTTTCTGAAATCGCCATTCATTGCTCCTGTTTCTTCAGAGCTTGCATGGTGCCCCGCCAGCGGGCTGCAGGCTGTCGGTCCCTGAGCAAGATTCCGGTGGCGAGAGTCCTACGGGCGCGTTGTGGGGGCCAGCCCCTGTAGTCCAGCTCAATGCGCTCCCACTGGGGGGCTTGCTTCTGTTCCTTGCTCATCCTGCCAAACGTGGCAGGCTTGGGGCGGCACCGTCATCTCTGCGAGGCGGCTCGTAGGCGGCTGTCGCACAATGCGCCCGATCGTCTGGTAGCCTGTATGCGAACGGGGCGATATGCGCCTCCTAGAAAGGACCTGCATGCTTTCCAGAATTTGCACAGCTGCATTTGTCGCCTGCCTCACGGTCGTGCAAGTGCCAGCGATGGCTCAGGCGGATGTTCCCTCTACTGCGGTGAACTTCAAGAAAGGCACGTCGAGCGCCACCGTCCAGGGCAAGCTCCAAGGCAACAAGGTGGAGACGCGCGACTACGTGGTCCGCGCGGGCGCCGGGCAGACGATGACCGTGCAGATGGAGACAAAATCCACCTCGACCTACTTCAACGTGCTCCCACCTGGCAGCGATGAAGCGCTGTTCCGCGGCGAAATGGCAGACGGGCCCACTTGGACCGGCGCCTTGCCCGCCAGCGGTGACTACCGTGTGCGAGTCTTCCTCAATCGTGCGGCCGCCCGGCAGGGCAAGTCGTCCGCGTACACGCTCAAAATTTCAGTCGTGAATTGAAGTGGCGCCGCGCCCGCAGACAGCGCGGGCGCAGCACTATCTGCGTATGAAAAACCTTCCTCGCATTGCACTGGCGGCTCTGCTCGCTCTGCCGATCGCCTCCTTTGCCCAGTCGAGCGTGCAGGTAGGGTTCTCACCCGAAGGTTCCGCCCGCAAGTTGGTGCTGGACACAATCGCCAGCGCCAAGACAAGCATTCAGGTGCTGGCCTACGCCTTCCAGGCTCCTGACATTGCACAGGCACTTGTGGCTGCTCATCAGCGCGGCGTGGACGTGCGCGCAAAGCGTTCAAGGCTGGCGCGCGAGCGGCCGGCTACAGCCATGCCCGGCTGCATGACCTGCGGCACAGCACAGCCAGCGAGATGATCAACGCCGGCGTGGATCTGTACACCATGGGCGGCGTGCTGGGGCACAAGTCTGCCGTGAGCACGAAGTGGTACAGCCATCTGGCTACGAAGACGCTGAAAAGTGCTGTTGCGTTGGTTGGCAAAAAACCCCGCACAACGGCCAAGAAAAAAGCGGCCTGAACTCCACTCTTGCTACTTCTTCGATAGCAAAGAAAAAAGGCCCCGTATTGCTACGGGGCCTTGTGTTCTTTGGTGGGTCCTGCGAGATTCGAACTCGCGACCAACGGATTAAAAGTCAGACTCTCAATCCATACAAATCAACGGGTTACACTATTTTTCGGGAATATTAACCTAACTTCAGACAAGCGTTCATGCGGGTCCCGAGGCCTTATTCCCAGCGTTTCTAACCTCGCAAGTGTTAGCTCATTCGCTGTCTCGCTCAGAACCCTCGTCAGTAGACCCAGTCATTTTTGCCAAGTGGTTTTCAATGCCCTGAAGTGCACTACGTATATCAACAACCGTACTCGCATTTCTCCCATCAATTGCATTAACCACGGCCTCCTCCATACTCTTCAAAGTCGGCATACCTTGAAGATGCCATACCGATATAACACACGTATCAGTAGCATTTTTCTTACGCCATAACGGCGGATTAAAGTGATAGGAAATATCTAATCTCAGTCCTTTTTCACCTAACTCCTTCAGCAACCCCGCATATTGCCCTCCACAAAACACCAATCGCTGACCGGGTGCAAGGGACGGAATTCCAGAGGCGGGTATGTATTTCCCACTTCCATTAGAAGCCTCAATACCAAAAAACCCCACCGGTATTGGACTCGAGAAACTTATATCAAAAGCACTTCCAGTACCAACATTCTCAATAACCAGATTAATTATTGATTGCTGTCTAGAGCTAGGCTCATAGTAAACGACAATCTGCGGTTGAGAGTTTCTATACACGGCCACATAAGCGACTACAGCAGCAATTAATGCAGCGGCGGGCGACAAAATATCAGACAGGTAGCTATTTAAATTTGCCATTTAAAACTCTTCAAAAAAAGTCGCGGGCGGCGTAACTTATCTACGACACAGAGTCAAGGGTGCTCAGAACAGCAACCATCGGAATCGAGAGTTCCCTTAGGGTAAGTGGGAGAAAAGTCACGCTGCTCACCATTGGAGCACCAAGCTTCCACCAGATAGTTGTCACAGCACGGGCACCGCTGGCGCTCATCTGAGAAAGCATGCTTCAGGCAGTACAAGCTTCCCAGCGGAACGTGGTAGTAGTCAACAAGCGCATGGCTGGCCGGCGCTTCGCAAACGTCACATGTGCACATATCATCTCCATCTAACTTGTGTCGGGAAGCCAATGATAGCGTAGTGAAATTTCGCCTAGCGGCCAACTCTGTATGCAATCACAGTGAATCGCTTCCCTGCATCGTAGGCCTAGCATTCCCCAGCTTCGGAAAGATGACATATGTCAATAATGGAATTTTTTCTACTAACTCTTCTATTCTTGGCGGTAGGCTTCATCCTCTGGAAGGAGCAGCAGCCCAAGACTGATGCGGAGAGGGAAGAAGCAGAGATGCGGAAGGAACGCATCCGCCGCCTCAAGGAAATCGAACGACAAAAAGAAGAGAGCAGGCGGCGCTGATCAAGCGCATCTATCCTGCGCGACCACTCCATTTTTAATAACCATTGCGACAGTTTTCTATCAACACGGAGGTCTACATGACTTGGTTTTTCTATGAGTGCCCACCCATCGACTTCAACTGGCATCTGCTTTCGACAGTGAAATCAGTTGCTGCGCGACTTGCATCTATAGAAGCAGAGGCAGCAGCTGAGCATGGCAAGGATATGGTTTCAGCAGAAGGCAGCTTGAACGCCGACTATTTCGTTACGTTGTGGGAGAGTGCAAAAAAGGCAGCAACACAATACGGCTGGGAGGGCGACTTCCGTCAAGAACCTCGCGTCCTGTGGTTCCCATGCCCGGACGAAGCAGACTTTCGTGCAGGCTTTGTATTTAAGCAGGACAACAATGGAACCACTTTTGTCGTCAGCCCCGTTGAACTCCCACATCTACGCAACTATCTCGCTCGCGAGCGCTAGCAAGGCCTCTCAGGAAACCGAATCAATTCCGGTTTTGTGCCGGAATTGAACAAAATCAATGACTTACGTCCTCTGGATGCCGGCAAGGAACAAGGAGGGCGTCTCCTGCTTTCTGCAGGAGATTAAAGAAATCAAAGCGTTAGAAGGGGGTGCAAGACCCGCACCCCCTATCCCTACTCGTCGCCTGCGAAACGCCCTGCCTCCATGGCATCGCGCCGCTTCTTCGGCAGGTAGACCCCGTCTTCGGCATCCCGAATCCGCTTCTCCCGCATGCGCACGCTCTGGGCCAGCTGCATGGGCTGGATGCGGCGGGCCGGGTTCTTCTCGTTGAACCGCTGGATGGCTTCCCGCGCTTCGGCCTTGCCCTCCTCGTCCTTGGCCATGGCCGCCATGGCGAACTGCTCCACCAGAGCGCTGCGCCGAGCCTGCAGCGCGCGGTCCTGGCCGACGATGGCGGCCTTGCCTTCGTAGGCGTTGCGCACGCTGGACGGAGAAAAGCCCACGGCCTGGCCGGCCACGGCGGCCGCGTCCACCTGGTCCTGCACCACGATGCCGGTCTTGTCCTTGACCCCCTCAGTCTCGTAGCGCCAGGCCTTGAGCGGACCACGCAGCACGCTGGGCGCCATGGTCTCCAGCCCGCGCTGGTATCGGCCTTCGCTCATCTCCTGCAGGCCCTTCAGGGCGTTGATGCCGATGCCGGCCACAGGGCCCAGGGCGGCGGCCATCGCCGACTCGCCCAAGCGCTGGCCTTCCAGGCCTTCCTGCACGTCCGGCAGGATCAGGCGATCCAGCCCCACGCGGCCCGAGATGTCCCAGGGCGTCAGGCGGGACAGGCCATGGGACAGCACCTCGGCCGGCTTCTGCCCGAAGGCGTCGGCCAGCATGTTCTGCATGGCCACCTGCGCGTCCCAGGGCTCGTCATCGTCGCCGCCCAGCATCGAGGCCGCGGCCAGCAGCGTGGTCACCATGGGCAGGCCCAGCACACCGGCCGCCATGGCGTGCGTGGTCAGCAAGCCAGCTAGCGCCTTGCGCGCGGCGGCGCGGTCTTCGGGCTTGGCAGCTGCCAGGGCCTGCTGGGCGTTGCGCACCAGGGTGTAGACCATGTTCTGGCCGTACTGCTTAAACAGCAGCAGCACCCGGGCCACGTTGCCCTGCATGACGCGCGGGCGGTTGTTCGCGCTGTAGTCGAAGTGGCCGTCGTAGGTGGCCTGTACGGCATCCTGATAGGCGTGCTGCTGGCTGGTGCCCGTCTCGCGCGCCAGGCGGTACGCGGCCACGAAGGTCACCTGGCGGTTGAACTTCTCGGCGTGGTGGAACATCCAGCTGGCAGCGTTCATGACCGGCCGCAGCTTGTGCGACACGTTGCGGTCCTCGCCCTGGGCGATGCCGGCCAGGTCGTGGGCCATGGTCACGTCGATGACGCCCGAGCGCACGGCCTCGTCGAAGGCGGCCTTCTCGTCCGGGCTCAGCGATCCGGTGATGTCGTTCTTGCCGCGCACCGCTTCCTGGCTGGCCTTGAGCAGCGCGGCGGCCGACTTGCGGAAGCCCCAGCGCGCGCCCATGACCGGGTAGGCCACCAGAGCGGTCTGGGTCAGGTTGACCATGGCGGAGGCCGGGGACAGACCCAGGTGGAACATGAAGCCCACGCTGGTCAGTGCCGTGGACAGCGCATTGGTCTTGGGGTTCATGGCCGCATCGTGGCGCTTGACCATCTCGTCGACCACCTGCTGGCCCTTGATCGAGTCGAAGCCGGCATCACCCGCGCCTTGGTCCACGCGCCGCTGCATCTCGCCGAGCTGGTCCTGCAACTGGTCGCCATACCGCAGCTTGGCCAGGTAACTGGCCCCGTGGAAGACGTTCTGGGCGAAGGCCCGGCGCGCGTCCTGGCTGAAACCGGCCGTGCCCTTGCGGTGGATCCCGTGCTTGGCCCAGGACAGGTCAGGCAGCGAGGACAGGTACAGCTGGCCCAGCGCGTCCTCGAGCTCGGCCCGCTGGGCAGCGTCCATGCCCTGCTTGTCCAGCACGCCGTACAGCTGCTCCATGAAGCCCCGGCCCACGGTGTCGCGCTCGGCCACGAAGTCCTTGGCCTTGAGCACCTTGCCCACGCTGAAGCCCTTGTCCTTGGGGAAGGCGGAGAGCATCTGGCCGCGCATGGCATCCGCCTCGGCCATGGTCTCTGCCCGGCTGACGCTGGCGGTCTTGCCGTCTGCGTCCTTGACCACCACCACGTACTGCCCGAAGCGCGCCAGGGGGAAGTACACGCCCTTGATGTGCCCGAAGAACTCATCGTCCATGCGCTTGAGCATGGCGGCCTTGCGGTCGCTGCTCATGCCGCCGGCGCGCTCGATGCGCTCCTTGATGGCCGAACGGACGTCGCGCATGTGCTGGCGGTAGGTGTCCCGGGCCTTGGTGTAGACCTCGCGCGCCTCGGGCGTCAGGGCCTCGAAGCGGCGGCGCAGCGCGCCGTACTGCACGCGGTTGTCGTCGGCCACGTAGTCGGCGGCCGGATCCATCTGCGCCAGGGTCGAATCGTGCATCAGCTCGGCCAGAGCCCGCTCGTCGGCCAGTTTGGCCCAGTTCTGGGCCAGTTGGTCCGCGCCGGCGCCGGCCTCGTTCTTGTCGGCATCCATCCTGGCCATGAGGTCGCTGTACGTGCGCAGCTCGGGCAGCATGTCGCCGTAAACGTCCACCAGCTGCCTGCGGCCCAGGAAGCCCAGGCCCAGGGGCCGCAGGTCCGTCGCCTTGTGGCCGGCCAGCTTCTTGACGTTGGTCGCCGTCATGGCCTGCAGCGTGGCGCCCACGCGCTGGCTGGCCGGGTTGTCGCCCAGGGTGCGGTAGCGCGCCAGGCCCGCGGGCCCACCAGCCGTCGAGGAGGTGCGGCCCTCGCCCGCGCTGTCGATGGCGCGCAGCACGAAGCGCTCGGCCTCGTTGTAGGTCATGTTGCGGATCCGCCCGGCCAGGCGCTGCATGCCCATGCGCTCGGCCACGCCGGCCAGCCAGTTGGCCAGGGAGCGGATACGCAGGCCCATCCTGGTGCCGGCCTGCTGCTGGGCGCGCAGCTCCTGGGCCACCACGGCCAGGCCCTCCTCGATGGCCAGGGCCTCGTAGCGGGCGGTCAGGTCGGAGCCATGCAAGCCCATGTCGCGCAGCACCTGCAGCTGCAGCGGTGCGTCGGGGGCCTGCTCTTTCCAGTCGATGGCATACTGCCGCACCCTGGCATCGCGCTTTGCCAGATCCAGCATGGACTGCACATAATCGGAGCCTGGCAAGACATTGCGTACACCCAGGTGGAACATCTCATGAAACAGGGTCTCGACAACAGCGTCAGCACTGCGGTGGGCGGAAGCAACGATGACGATGCGGCCCTCCCCGGGTATCGCCGCCCCCATTACACCGTCGGGCGCATCGACCCCAAGCTCATCGCTCCGAAGCACGATACGAACTGGTGGCGGGGTCCGCAGGCCCGAAAGGGCATCGTCCACCGCCTTCTGGGCCTGCTCAAGCGTCAGGCCTGAGCCCGGCGGCACATCGCTGGTCGCGCTGAACAGCATCACCGAGCCGTCCTCGCCGCGGCGCGTGTCCACCGTCTGGAAGAAGCGGTCGAAGGCCTCGCGGACCTGGGGCAGCTCTCCAGCCGTCGGATAGGGATAGGCGCCCTCCAGCGCGAACGCACTGGCCGGCACCACGTTGGCCAGGAAGTCATTGCCAGCGCTCTGGTCCTGCAGCTTGGCGATCAGGTAGCTCTCGAAGGCCCGCGCCGACATCTCGCGGCCGGTGGTCCAGTAGTGCTTGGTGCGCCGGTCGTCCAGCTTGCGCGAGCGCTCCTGCATGCCCGTGGCGTTGATGGTGTTGCGCAGGTCCCGGAAGGCTGCGCGCATCTCCTCGCGCACGCCATCGCCACCACGCTCCCCTTCGGTCATGAAGCCGGCACCGTCGCCGCGCTGGCGGGAGAAGTAGTTGTCCATGGCGTGCCACCATTCGTGGCCCAGGGCGCCGGCTGCCTGGCGCTTGGTGAGATTGATCACCACCTGGCCCGGCTCGTAGTGCGCTGCTGCAGCGTCCACGCCGCCCGAGCCGCGCGCGCCGAAGGCCAGGCCCAGCCGGCCGCCCAGCGACAGCGCCCGGGGCGGCAGGCTCAGCACGCCGGCCATGTCCATCAGCGCGTCATAGGCCTGGTTCAGGTCCTGCTGCCGGCGCGGCCCCTCCACGTAATTGCCGAACTGCACGCCACGGAAGCCGAAGGCATCCTGGAACTGCTGGGGCGACACGTCGGCGCCCTTGCGGTAGTCCTCGCCGATGCGAGGCGCATTGCTGGCCGAGCGCACGGGTGGCACGGCCTTGTAGTCGGTCAGCAGCTGCTCCAGCTCGGCCTGGTTGTCGGCCAGGTACTGGCGTGCGGCCTTGATGTCCTGGAAGCCCGGCTTCAGCTCAGCGACGTTGCGCCCGATCTTCTTGCCGATGAAGAAGGCGCGGGCGCCCCCGGCGCGCTTGGCGTAGATCTCGAACGTGGCGCCACGGGCCGGCGCATCCTGCTCTGCAGCCAGCTGCGCGGCGCGGCGCGTGAAGGCCTCGATGGCCGCCTCGCGCGTGTCGCCCTTGGCCAGCTCGCGCGGCCAGCTCCCGAAGGCCGAGGCCTTGGCCTGGCGCGAGACGGTCCAGATACTGCGCGGCGGGTCATATCGCACGCCGTCATACATGGAGTAGCTGCCCGCGTGCACCTCGATGCCCTTCAGCGAACGCTCATGGCCCAGGGCCTCGTACAGCGCCGCCTGGTTGGCGATGCCCGTGGGCAGGCTGGTGTTGTTCAGCTGCGTGCGCACCGCCTGCGGGTCGAGCCGGCCGGCCAGCAGCTCGTCGGCGAAATCGCGCAGCGTGGCCACGCGCTCAGACCAGCCGCGCAGCTTCCAGGAGGACTGGGGCTTGGTGGGCACGGCATCGCGCATGGCGCGCACCAGGGCCACGGCCTGCGGCTGCGTGCCGCCCTCCAGCAGCTTCTGATAGTCGGGCTCGGGCCAGGTCTTGGAAAGCGGGTGCGCCTTCACGTCCAGCGCCTTGGCCTTGGCCATGCCGTCGGCGTAGGCCTCGGCATAGAGCATCTTGCGCGCGCCGGTCAGGGTCTCACCGAAGTCCTCGATGCGGCCCTGCTGCTGGGCAGCGCGGGCGGCCGAGGGCGAGGGATCAGCGGAACTTTCCGCCGATCTTCCCTGCTGGGCCGAGCGCACGGACGCAGGCCGGCGCGCCTGGGTGGGGTCAGATTTGAGATCCGACCCTTGCCTATCTGGGGCGGCGGACGGCGAGCCGGGCATTTCTGCGCTTGGGTCAAATGTGGGATTCCCCCATATTTGGCTCGGCGCTTCCTGCCCAGCGGGCACCGCCGTCCGGGCCGCCACGGCCGCGCTGCTTGCAACGGGATTTTCCCGCTTCAAAGCGTTGCCGCTTAACGCTCCTGTTTCTGCAGCATGCACTCCTGCAGGCTGTAGCTGGCGCGCAGCGTCTGCCGCATCGATGTCGGCCACGATCTCCGCCAGACGCTTGCCACGCGGCTCCAGGCCCAGGCCACGGGCCACGCGGCCGGCCTGCATGGCGTTGGTCCGCCAGTTCGCTGGCCGGGCGGCACTGCGTTGCTGGCCTACGAACCCCAGCGACGGGTCGCCCTGGGCTGGCGCGGCTTCGTGGGTGCTGGTCAGGCCCTGGCGCTGCAGCTCGGCCTGTGCCTGCGCGCGCGTCTCGAAGGGGCGCCCGTCGGGCATGGTGATGGTGCTGGCCGGGCCGGCGCCGACCTCGCGCGCGGGCGCGTCGATGACTTCGGTGCTGGGCGTGGGCGCCGGCTGCGCGCCAAGCCCTGCCCCATCCTGCTGGTCGTCCAGCGGCGTGATGCGCGTCAGGTTGCTCAGGCCCAGGTCGGCGCGGCGCGCGCGTTCTGCTTCCACCTCCTGGCGTCGCTGCCGCTGCTGGTTGATCACGGAGACGGCCTCGGCGCGAGTTTCCGGCCGCACGCCTTCGGTGCCGGCCACCATGCGACCAGAGGGCGAGTTGTCGTAGGCCAGTGCCGGCGAGGTGGGCTCTGCGCTCAGAGGGCGCACGGGCGTGGTGTTGCTCATACCCAAGTCGGTTCGGCGCTGGCGTTCAGCCTCGAGCGCCTGGCGCTCTGCCTCGTTGGCATTGATCTTCGCCACCGCTTCAGCCCGCGTCTCAGGACGCACCCCCTCCGGCCCCGCCACCATACGGCCCGACGGACCGGCATCGAAGCCCAAGACCGCAGGGCCGGCCTGGGGCACGGCGGCGCGTTGTTCCTCGGGCAGGCGCACCGTGGGCTGCACGTCGTAGCCCCGGCCGCTGGGGTGCGGCACCACGGAGACAGGGATGCCGGCGGCGGCAGCCTGGCGGCGCAGGCCGTGGGCCTGGTCCAGACGTAGTGGCGCGCCGGGCTGCAGCTGCTGCGCGAGGGCCAGCTGGTTGATCTGCTCGGCTGCCGGGTCGGCGACGGCTGGAGCGGCAGCGGGCACGAAGTCGATCTCGTTGCCGAAGGCCCGGCGCTCGGCTGGTGTCAGCGTCAGCCGTTCATCCGGTCGGGCAGCGCGCGACGCCATGAAAGCATCAGGGGAGAACGTCGCGTGCAGCGCCTGCGCGGCAGCCTCACGCGCGCCGGGCACCAGCCCCGCCCCGGGCGCCCTGTTCTCGTCCATGGCCTCAGCCAGGAGACGCCGGTACTGCGGCCGCAGCTCCGGCTTGACGGCCTGCTCGATCAGCGGCGCGTACTCGGCCACGTCGGGCAGCGACCCACTCGGCTCGAAGTTCCGCAGGATGCGCCCCTGCTCCATGTCGGCGGGGGCCAGGTCAGGCTCGGCGGCCGGCACAGCTGCAGCCAGGCCGCGAGCCTCAGCCTCGCGCGCTGCTCGCACGCCTGCCGGGATGTCACGGGCCAGGTCGGCCTCAACGATGCGGGCGGCGCGCTGCTGCTCCTCGGTCATGCGCGGCATGGCTTCGGCCATGGTCTCCTGCGCGCTGACAGCTGCTGGTGCCACGGGCATGGGCGCCAGGCCCAGGTCCCCAGCCATGACAGCAGCCTTGGACAGGGGACCGGCGTTGGGATCGATAGCTGGCGCACCAGCCGCTGCTGCGGGTTGGGCGGCATTGCCTGCCGCCTGCACGGCCTCGGGCGTTTCGCCAACGTTCCCCGCGGCGTCGGCATAGAGCGGCTGGCCAGCATCCGGCACGGGCGTGCTGTCCGGCTGCGCGCCTGGCTGAGCTGGAGAAGCCGCTGCGGTGCCGCCAGCTGCATCCGTCTGCAGTTGCCCGCCTGGCTCAGCCTGGGGCTTCATGCCTGCACCATGGCCACCGCGCACGGCTGCTCCGGTACCGGCACCCAGCAGGCCTCCGGCCACGCCTTCAGCCACTGCCTGGCCGGCCACGCCCTGCCAAGTCGGCACGTCGCCACCCTCACGCTGCTGGGCCACGTTGGACGCGAAGCGCTCCTGGCCACCCTGCACCGCCTCGGGCAGGCCTTCTGTCACGGCGCCCGTGGCCGCGCGCCGCAGCAGTGCCTGATTGGTGGCCCGGCCGGCCAGCGCGCCGCTCACCAGCCGCTCCACGCCGGTCGTGCCCGTCACCAGGCCCAGCCCAGCGCCCAATGCAATGTTGTCGGCGTTGGGGCCGATGTAGGCCTGCGCACGGTCTGCGGCCTGGCGTGCGGCTTCCGGCGTGGCGCCCTGCTCCCGCTGCTGCTGTTCCACTGCTTCGTGGATGCTGCCCTTCACCGAGCCCGCGCCCTGCGCTGCACCCAGGCCTGCGCCCAGCGCCGTGCGGGCTGCCGCGCTGCGGCCCACCGGCGTGAACATGGATGCCACGATGGGCACCACAGAGCCGGCTGCTTCCGCCACGGTGCTGACAGGCGCCTCAGCGATGCCGCCCAGCTGCGCGCCCACTTCGCGCAGCACGGAGCCGGACTGTTCAGCCTCGCGGATGGTCTGCGCCCGTGCGGCTTTCTCGGCCTGACGCTGCGGGCTCAGCCAGCTCTGCACAGTGTCCTGTGCGCTGCCCAGCTGCTGGGATACAGCATTGCCCGCGCCGCCGGCGTCAGCGATGGCTTTCGTGGCGCCCACGGCTCCACCGGCAAAGGCCGTGGCAATGTCCGCCAGCTTGCGCCCGGTGCTGACCGGCTTGACCACATCGAATTGCGACCAGTCCACAGGCTCTGCCGCTGGTGCCGCGCCTGCGCCCACGGGCGTGTAGTCGTTCCAGTTCACGTCCGCCATGGCTCAACCTCCCACCAGCACGGGCTGGCCATTCTTCACTTCGTACAGTCGCCCGTCCTTGCCGCGCACCATGCTGCCGTCGGGCGGCGTGGCCGCAGGCTGCACCTGGGTCGGCATGCGCCGCATTTCCCCGGTGCGCTCGTTGACCGCACCCAAGATGCTCTCGGTCTTGTTGCCCTGAGCGTCAGTACCGCCTTGCAGAGCAACAGACTTCCAGCGGTCCTCACCGTCCTTGCCCAGCAGCGTCAGCAGGCGTTGTCGGGCGTTGCGCTGCTCGGCTGGCGTCTGGGCGTTTTCCACTGCCTGCTGGGCCGCCTCCAGACGATTGGCAGAGCGATTCTGGTAGCCCGCCGCGATCTGCTCCAGGCTCAAGCGACCACGGGCGATCTCATTGGAATCTGCCGTGCCCAGCGCGCCGAGGGCTGCACGCTGGCTGGCCCCCTGCTGCTGGACGCCCTCGCGCTGCAGCGACCCGCGCTCGCGCATGCCCGCGATCTGGAGTGCTGGTTCAGCCTGGCGCAACGCTTGGTCCGTGGCCAGCATGGCCCGGTACTCCTGCATGGCGGGATTGTTCTCGGCACCACGTCCGCCGAACCGCCGTGTGTTCATGATGGAGCTGGCAGACACCTGCGCATTGCGCAGTTCGTTGCGCGCCTGCCAGTCGTTGCCGCTGTGGCGCATCGTGGGGACTGACACACCAGGGGCGGGCGCGGCAGCTCCAGTCGCCAAAGCCAGGAGACGGCCATAGGCTTCATTGCCAGCGCCGTTGCCGGCAGGTTGCGCGGGCGCGGGTGTCTGAGCGGCGGCCGTGGCCCGCGAGGGCATGGCCTCCCCAGGCGGCCCCATCAGCTCGCCTTCGTTGTAGTGAGCCAGGCCGGATTCACGATTCGCAATAGCAGGAGAGGCAACGGCGACGGGCGGCGTGGCTCCAGTGGGGGCAAGCGTCCCACCTGCCCCCGTTGTCCTCACCGCCTGCAAACCTGCGTCCAGAAGCCTGCTGGCGGCGCCGCCGGTCTTGGCGATAGTGGAAGTGAGATTCCCAGCTGCTCCTGGGACTGCGTTGGCCAGGTTCATGGCATTGCGCCCGACCTCGGTGTTTGCCCAAGAGTCCTGCGATCCGTCGGCTGCAGGAGCCTTGGGGTAGCCGTCCACGGGGATCTGAGCCATGCGCTCAGCAAGACTGCGCAGCCGGCCACCCTGGTCGTCGGCCTTGACCAAACCGCCGTCGGCGAATCCTGGTCGCGGCTGCGTGCCATACAGAGGGCGAGGCTGTGTGCCAGTGGCAGCGGGCTGCTGATACTGGGGCAGGCCCGGCACGCCGGGCTGCTGCGGAGCGCCAGGCGCCGGCACAGCTGCAGGCTGGTTCATCGCATTCAACCTTGCCTGCGCGGCATCACGGTCTCTGCCCGGAACGATGGAGCTGGCCGTGACTTCGAGGTTGCGCTGGGCGTTGCGTGCCGACCAATCCATGGGTGCGGCCGGTGCAGGTGCTGGAGTGGCAGCGGCGGTAACTGCAGGTGTAGCACCAGTAGATGCTGCTGGCTGAGCACCCGGTGCCGCAGGAGCAGGAGCGGCGGCGGGCGGAGGCCGCATGCCCGGGTTCTCGCTGTAGGTTCCGCCGGGCGCGCGACCGTTGATGGTGATATTCCCGCGAATGTCGGTGCCGCTGTAGCTGTTGCCGGTGCGCGTCACAGCGCTGGGATCGTCCACCAATCCGCCGTCTGCATAGTGGTCAGCTTGGCCTTTGCCCGTGGGGGTGTGCGTGCTGGCCACCAGATCGCGCAGGCTTTTCACGCCCACCTTCTTCACCGTATCGGCGGGCAGAATGAATTCGCCGTCGGATGCCTTGATATCGATGGAGTCGGAGGTGCTGGTGCCAGGACCGCGAATATGACCACCGTTGCCGAGGGCCAGGAGCCGGCGCGCCGCCGGAGATTGAACTTGTGCCATGGGAGACCTCTTGGGTGTTACCCGATGCAGTCTCTATGGCTCCTGTGGAAACTGGAAACCCCAGAGGGGGCACTCACCAGTTGCTCTGCACGATGGGGGGCCGGCGGTCCCGGTGCTTGCGCTGCACATTCGCGTCGGGCCGCTCGCCGAAAGCCTGCTCGAACAGTGCCAGCGACGTGGCGGCTTTGGCCGGATCGAAGGCGTCCGCATCTTGCTTGAGATAGGCCCGGTGCAGCATCCAGTCCATGAGACGCATGTGGAAGCGCTCATGGATCTCGGGCTGGGCCTGGGTGTTGCACGGGTCGATGGGCTTGAGCGCGCCACGGTAGACGGTCAGCGCGATTTCGCCGGCCTCCACGGGCGTGGGCACCAGCCTGATGCGGGGCGTGCCGCGGCTGTTGGCGCCGTCGAACACCCAGTAGCGGGGCATGCCGGAGCGGGTCTCCCAGGCGCCATGGCTGCAATCCAGTTCCTCGACGCTGGTTTCCTCCAGCACACGGCCGCGAAAGACCAGGCGCTTGACCTGCAGCACGCTTCGGTGCAGGTCGTAGGAGGATTTGCCGGGCTCCAGGGTGATGGTGCACACGGCTGGCGTGGCGCGGTCCTCGATCAGCTTGGCCCGCTCGCACGCCTCCTGCACAGCCTCGTTCAGGTACTCGACGATGTCTTCCGTGGACCAGAACGGCGGGTCGGCCGTGTCGCGGACCGCTTCACGGAAGCGCCGGATGATGTCTTCGACCCGCATGGCTGCTTACGCCTGGGCGCCCGACTTGACCTCGGCGAAGACCTGGTCGGCTTCCTCGCGGGAGACCTGGAAGCCAGTGATAGCCTTCAGGCGGACCAGGTTGGGTTTGCCGTCACTGGTGAGGTCGTCTTTGTTGCCACCCTCGGCCATTGCCTGCAGCGCCTCGCGGATAGCCAGTTGGCGCGACAGGATCTGGGTTTTCACCTCGGCAGTGCCGCCTTCGACCAGCACGGCGCCGCGCGCCATGGCTTCGCGCTGGAATCGCTGGGGCACATCAATGCCCTCGGGCGTGGCCGGCACCACCATCGTGTGGCCGGATGTCAGCGAGACGGGGAGAGGATCGGTGCCGGGGGCACGGAATTTCATGGAGTTCATGGTCTTGTCCTTTGGGAGAAAAGGCCCGGCGGCACGTGGCCACCGGGTAAAGGGCCGTCGCAGGCCCTGGCCACCGAGAAAGAATCAGGCCTGCGTGAAGGCCGAGCGGCCCGGCACGTAGTACTGGATGGAGATGCGAGCCTGGCCGGCCGTGGCAGCCGCGCCGGCCTGGGCCAGCAGGGCCTTCAGGCTTTCGGCGATGGGGTGACGCCAGCCAGTGATGGTCAGCGCCGTGCGTCCTGCGGTCTTCAGGTCGATGGGCGTGGCGGTGTAGCGGTCGTCGTCGGCCGTGTCGCCCAGCTTCAGCGTGGCGCTCGTTGCAGAGTTCCAGGCCGTCAGCACAGTGACGTCGCCGCCGACCAAGATGGCGTTGCCGGGCAGGTCGATGGCAGCTTCTGCCGTGCCGTAGGCAGCTGGATCGCCGAAACCGATGTCCAGATAGGCGACGATCAGCTCCTGGCGCGAGGGGTTCTTTTTGATGGGCATGGTGCGCTCCTTCAACAGCAAAGGGAGAGAGCACCGGGACCCGCGGGCCCCGGTGAGAGGCCTGCTTAGGGCAGGTAGTGGTCGATGGTGAAGAGGCCGAAGTCCTCGACCGACTTGTTGTAGATCGAAGGGAACTGAGGCTTGAGGAAGCCGATGAACTTGTCGATGTTCAGGCCCACCTGGCTGCTGTACTGGAACTTCTTTTCGTCCCAATCGCCAGGACCCAGGTCCGCCATGCCCAGGGCCTGGGCACCGCAGACCAGCGTGCGGGTGCCATTGACGTTGCCGCCCGCACCCCACTTCTGGCCGACGGCCGCGCCCTTGGTGTTGTAGACCAGGTTGAACTCTTGGATCACGGCACCGTCGATGGTTACCATGGCGCCCGTGAACCATGGCGAGTTCTGCCCATCCTTCGCAGCAACGGCCGTAACCGCTTCACGGTAGGCCTGATCCTGCTTCAGCAGGCCCAGCGTGCCGGGCTGCACGAACACCACGTAGTGGGGCTTGCCGCCGGCCATCAGCGGCTTGATGCGGTTCTCCTTCGCATAGGTGGTCGCCTGCACGATCATGTTGTAGTTGGGCTTGAACGACGAGGCGATAGCGCCCGTGTTCGACAGATCGAGGCCCGTGCCGTCCCACATCAGCGAGCGCTTGGCGCTGGGCGGGCGCACGTCGGCCGCGAAGTCCAGGCTGGGGAACACAGAGCCGGCATCGCGGCGGGAGCCGTCATTGTTGAACTCGTAGCTGATACCCGACATGGTCAGAAATGCCAGCTGGTCGCAGCGGTTGGCCAGCCAGTAGGACAGCTTGTCGCGGCCCTGCTGGCGGAAGTTGATGGTCGTGCGCTGGTCGGAGAGCTTGCCGGTGTTCTTCACGCCATGGCTCAGCAGGTCATACGTGATGATCTGGCTGTGCGATTTCATGGATTCTTCGTTGCCTTCGCGCTCGTTGTCGCCGCGCACGCCATCGCCGACCAGGTCGGCCACCAGCTGGATCACACAGGCCTCGGCACCCTTATCGGTCTTGGTCAGCTCCTTGACCACCTGGATGACGTTGTTCTCGCCCGTGCCCGAGAACTTCTTGAGAAACATCAGGTCGCGCGCGGCGGCCCAGGTCTCACGGGCCCAGGCCAGCTTCTGGACTGGGGTCAATGCAGCAAAATTGGTTTCCATTTCATGCTCCTGGAAGTTGGTTCACTTTTCGGGACATGACGCCGCCCAGTTGCGAGAGACATGGCTTTGGGCGGCCAAGGGCGCCAGGCAGCTTTACGCCCGCCCAGGGCGACAACCCGTTGATGCCGCGCCGGCAAGGTGGGTGAAGCCTTGCCGGCTGGGTGAGCCGCGCTCAGTCGCCGCGTAGGCGCTTGCGCTCGGCCTCTGGAAGCTCCATGTATTCGTCGTCGGTGATCTTGGTCGGATCAATCGCCGCCGCCGTGGAGCGGTTTCCAAGGCCGGCCTGCACGCTGGGGGGCTGGAGCATCGAGTGCTGGGCCCCGCGTCGTGCGGCTCGCCCAGGGCGTATATCAACAGAACCACCCTGCCCCTGGATACCCCCAGGGGGGTGACCTGCCGGCGCGAAACGCGGCGCGATGGTCTGGACTGCTTCGGTCACGGCCTGATGCAGGGGTATGCCGCGACCGGTCTTGAACGCCACGGAGGCCTCGATGAGGTCCATAGCCTCCGCGCCCTCGGGCTCCTCGAGCCACGGATAGGCCTGGATCAGGCTCTCTACGGTCTCGGTGGCCCGTGCCTGCGCCGCGCTGGCAGCGTTGGCTTGCCGGTAGCGCTCGAAGGCGGAGTCCTCGATGGCCGCATTGATCTGCATGCGCAGCTTGGCGGCTTCCTTGGTGTCGCCATCCAGCATCAGCTGGGCGTACTGCTCCTCGGCCTGGGCGACATCGAGCTGCCGGCGCTCAGCAGCCGGTGCTGGTGCAGCAGCAGGAGCGGCCGTCTGGACCGGTTGGCTGCCACGCAGCTGGGCGAGCTCAGCCTCAAGCGCAGCGGCACGCTCCAACGCAGCCTTGCGCTCGTCGTTGACCTCGTTGAAGCGGGCCCGCGGGATGCCGCCGCCGCGCGTGCCCTGGCCGCCAGTGCCATCATCTTCGGCGCCATGGGCCGCGTCGCCACCGGCGGGCGGCTGGCCACCACCACCGCCCTCCCCGCCTTCGCTGGCGATCAGGGATTGCAGGGATTCCTGGCTCACGTCGTCGCCGTCCAGGTCGCCGCGCAGCTTGCGGCGTTCCTCTTCGGGCAGGGCCAGGTAGTCGTCGTCGGGATCAGCCACAGCGGTGTTGGTGCCGGTGGTGTCGGTGCCGTCTTCTCCAGCAGGCGCCATGTAGCGGAACAGGATTTTCTTCAGCAGCGGATTCATGGTTCTTCCTCTTCAGTGGTGGTTTGGTGGTTCACGTCCGGCCACGCGCCGGCAGGTCGTTGGTGTCAGCCGAGATCCGGGCCGGGTCGCTCGATACCGGCCTCCTGGCCCGCCGCCGGGCTAGCGGGGCCGGCCGGTGTCAGCGGGTCGGTGTTTCGCTGCGGGGCATCCAGGCCGGGCAGCGCCTGGCTGGGCTGCGGCACGATGGGTCCAGCGTCCCGGTCCACGTAGCCAGCAGAGCGCAGCATGGAGTCGGCGATGGGTGCCGCGCCCGGGTTGCGCGCGATCTCTAGGGCGGCCTGTGTGCCGCTGTACTGAGCCTTGATGGCCACGTCCACGGCCTGCGCATCGGTCTTGCGGGCCTGGGCGTCGATCAGCCGGGCCTGTGCCTCGGCGCGCGGATCGACCGGCTGCTGGCTCTGCATGCTGGCCAGGATCTCCTGCTTATCGGCCAGGTTGGAGTGCTTGATCAGCGTCGGGTCTGGGATGGCCACGCCCGCCTGCTTCATCTCCAGGGCCTGCTTGAACTGCGAGTTCTCGAAGGTGACCTGGGCCGGCTGCTCCGTGATCACCACGTCATAGGTGCCGATGGTCACGTCGTTCAAGTAGCGGCCCGTACCGGGATCGAAGCGGTTGATCTCCAGTGTCTGGTCGGTGGGCTTGCCCGTCAGGGGATCGGTCTCGGTGATCCGGAACACGCGGTAGCTGTCGTAGTAGCGCTGGATCAGCTTCAGGATCTGCTTGGCCAGCAGCCGGCGCGTGTACGCCAGGTTGTCCAGCGGCACGGCCAGTTGCTGCTGGGCCGCGAACTGTTTGGACTGGATGGCAATGCCGGGCTCGTTGGCGCCGCCGATGCCGCGCATGGCCTCGGGCACCGTCACGTCCTTGAGCACGCCACTGGCCCGGTCCAGGATGCGGTCCATCCCAGAGGGCACCTGGTTGGGCTGGATCTTCTCGGGCTTCCTGGCTCCCTTCTTCACCTCGATGTGCAGCCCCGTGGCGCCGCCGCGCATCTCCAGCTCGTCGGGACTCATGTTGGTGATGCTGCCCTGCTCCGTGATCCAGCCGCCATTGGCCGAGCTGCTCAGGATGTGGATGATCTGGGACATCGCCTTGTTGACGATCTCCTGCGGGCCGATGGCGTCATCCACCATGCCGCCGGTACGGCCGCGCCGGAAGTAGGCGAAGTACGGCACCACCGTGAAATGCTCGTAGGGGCTGAAGGTGTCGTGCAGCGTCGCGGTCAACGTGGTGACGGTCCACTTCACCCGGCGGCGCATGCGCTTCGCACGCACCGCCCCCTGGGCCAGCGCGTCCTCTATGGAGTCCGGCGCCATGTGCTCCTCGATCTGCACGTCCCCGGTGTTGGGCCAGACCATGCAGGCCGTCTGCTCGAAGACCCAGCGCTGGCGGTCGATGATGCGGTAGCGCACCAGACCGTCCTCAGCCACCGAGCCAGCGTCGTAGGCGCCCAGGCGGTTGCGGCTGGCGAACTTGCTGCGCGACTCCTCGTCGTCCAGCTCGCCGAAGTCCACGCCCCCGTCGTGGCTCTCCTCGGCCTTCTTCCGCGCCTGCTTGCCGTACAGCTGCTCGATTTCGTCCAGGGTGAGCCAGCGCGTGATGATGACGTCGCTCCACTTGTCGGGGTCATAGCTCTTGGCGTCCGGGTCCGGGATCACGTCCATGGGATCCAGCGTGCTGAGGGCGATCTCGCCCAGGATGTTGTCGTCGAAGCACATCCTCAGGTCGAAGTACCCGCGCTGCTGGATCACGCCGTCGCTGAAGACCTGGGTTTCGTGCCAGTGCAGGCCCGCCATGTCGGCCACCTGCATGGCGACCTTCGACAGGATCGTGGCGCGGTCCAGGTCTGCGTCGCCGCCGCGTGGCTTGAAGGCGATGTCCACGCGGTTCTGGATCTGGTAGCCGATGGCCGCATTGATGGAGGGCTTGATCTCGTTGAGCTCGTAGCAGGGCCGGCGCTCCTCCTCGAGCTGCGCGCGCGCCCCGGGCGTCCACTGCTTGCCCTGGCCCATGTACATGTCCTCGCAGCGCTGGGCCTGCGGCAGGTAGTCGAGGTGCCCGCGGTCCTTGCCGTACTGGTAGCGGTTCCAGTTGGCACGTGCCGCGTCGTCCGCGGTGCTGATGATGGAGAGGGTGTTGTTCATGGTCATGCTGCTGATTGGTCCCAGCCACCTCGGCTGCCGCGCGCCAGGGCACGCACGCGGTCCTGCAGGTTCTGGCGCGGGCCATGGCCAGGGATCAGGGGGATGGGTGCCGGCAGATCGTCAACGAATGTCATGGCCACGCTGTCGCCCTTGTCGGGGGAGCGGCCCAGCACATCGCGGATTTCGTCCTTGCTGTTGATCTGGATGGCCGTGCCCTTGCCCATGGTCACGACCTTGAACCGGGGTGCGGCCAAGTCGCCCTCCAGCTCGGGGTCTGGAGGCAGCGCGATGGGCTGAGGGCCGTGCGGGTCCAAGGCCTCCCGCAGGCGCCAGTACATCTCGGCCCGCTTGTTCCGGAAGTGCAGCTGGCCGGCCTTGTCCATGTGCTCGCTGGCGTTGGATGCGACCACAGGATGGATGTGCAGGCCCAGGCCCACCAGGAAGTCGTAGGCGCTGGAGCCGCAGCCGATGCTGTCCACCGCGATGGGCGCGCCGTCGCGGACCAGTGGCGTGACGAAGCCGGCCGCCGTGGGACCATCGACCGTCACCACGCCAGGCGCAGTCACCAGGCGGTCAAACCAGCGATCGTGGCGCCGCGCCGCCGAGGACTTGTCGATCCCGCCGCGCGACGGGTCGAACCCCATGGCCGTCATCGGTCCCTTCTTCTCGGGCTCCTTCCAGCGCGCCATGGCGGCCTTGATCCACTCTGTAGGGATCAGCTGCCACACCGGGTCGGCCGCGCCGGCACTGAAGTCACCGCGCAGCATCTGGGAGCGAAGAGGCTCCGGCAGGGCCTGCAGGGTGGCCTTGTAGCCGGTGACCATGTAGAAGAGGTTGTCGTCAATGCGCGACGGAATGAAGGTTCTGCTGAGCGGCTGAGTCATCTCGCCGTTCACAAGCACGGGCTCGGGGCCTGGCACCTCCTGGTCCTCACCCTTGTCGTTGGA
Organism: Delftia sp. K82; assembly: GCF_002193035.1. NCBI lineage: Bacteria > Pseudomonadati > Pseudomonadota > Betaproteobacteria > Burkholderiales > Comamonadaceae > Delftia > Delftia sp. K82. The sequence continues at coordinate 2,618,097 of NZ_MYFL01000001.1, forward strand.
GATGAACCAGCGCAGCTCGCCGGGCTTGGCGGGGTTCGGGTGGCGCGGGTCAAGCCACGGCGCCCAGAAGCGCTTCACCCATTCGCCCTCCGGCCCCGTCGGCGGGTTGCCGGCGCAGACGATGCGCTGGCGCACCTTCGGGTTGTCCGTACGCATCCATGCATTGAGCGTCCGGAACTGCGTCTCCGTGAAGTGGCAGATCTCGTCGTAGGCCTTGAGATCATGGGCGCGGCCCTGGTACTTCTCCCAGTCCTCGGGGTCGTTCACACCGCCCAACTCGAGCAGGCGGTCGCCAGGCAAGCGCCAGAGCTTGTCCTGACTGTTGAAGCCGTCGCGCGAGCCCAGGATCTTGGACATGCGCTGCACCAAGCCCTTCAGCTGGACGCCTTGCCGCCGGAAGATGATGCTGTGCTCCTGCGCGGTCAGGGCCAGGCCCAGCAGCAGGTCACTCTTGCCGCCGCCGGCCGCGCCTCCGTAGAAGAGGATGTCGGCCTGGCAGTTGTAGGCCAAGGTCTGCGGGCCGGGCTGGGGCACCCAGATGCCCGGGTCAGCCTCGCGCAGGAACACGTCCAGTTGCGCGCGCTGGGCCTCGGGCAGCAGCTTCAGGCGGCGCAGGATCTCCGCCGAGGTGGGGATGGCCGGTGCCGTCATTCGGGCAGCCCTCCGCCCAGCACCAGGCCCAGCGTGGACATCAGCTCAGGGTTGGCGGCCAGGACACGCTGCATGCGCATCGCTCGCTCGGCGTCCGACATGTCGCGCAGCGAGAGCGGATCGGAGCGCTGGTAGTTGTCCCGGGCGTATAGGCCCAGGTTCTTGGCCAGCTTCTCCCAGGCCTCCAGCTGCGAGTGCATCTGGATCTCCACGCCGTACTTGGTCTGCTTGGCGCCGGCATAGAGGGCTGCCGCGCGCTGGCTCAGGTGGCGCGTGTCCTTCAGCACGGTGCGCGGCTCGCCGTCACCGCCGCAGCTGGGGCACGCAGGATGGGGCAGCAGGTGCGGGCTGTACCCTGCCCCGCCCTGGATGTCGAAGTCGTCGGCCTGCTTGCCTGCAGCGGCCCAGCGCTGGCGGTCGTCAGCCATCTCCAGCTCGGTGCGCTGGAACCGATGGCCCTGGCCGTGGCAGCACCTGCAGCAGCCGACACGCACCTCGATCAGTTCCCGGGGGTCAGCGGTGGCGATCAGGGCCAGCTGCCGCACCACATGCTCGGCCTTGAGGTCCAGCTTGTCCTGCAGCTTCTTCTGGCCTGCCTGGATCGCATCCTGGACGTGAGGTCTCCTCAGGAGGTCCGATGCCTGGACGGTAGCAGTGTGGGCGCTGTAGCCCGCCCGGATGGCCGCCTGCGTCCCATTGGGGTCGATCAGGTACTCGCGAACGAAGCGCTGCTGGCGCGGATCGAGCTTGGCGATCTCCTTGGGCGTGGCGCCAGGCTTGTCCGGCCGGGTCCAGCCATTGGCCCGGGCCCGCTTGCCAATGGCGGAGTGCGTCAGTCCATGGGCTTCAGCGATCTCCCGCAGAGACTGGTTCGTGGTGCGGTAGACGCGCTCGATCTCCGTCCAGTCGGTGCTGGGCGGTGCTGTGCCCTCCGCATTGGGAGAGCTTGAAGATGGGGGGATAGCTGGGGTTTCCACAGCCAGGATGGTTCCTGGTCTGCGGGGAAACTGGAAACCCTACACGGGGGAGGCTGCGCGTAGGCGCTGCTCTATTGCCTTTGGAAGATCCGCCAGCTTCGACACCACCTGGGCTCCGCCAACTCCAACGTGCTTTTGGATATGAGGAGCCATGTATCGGTCAGCGCGAAACAGGTCCACGTAGGGAGCGTAGACCGCATGCATAGCATCAGGGAACTGGCTATCGCTGGGAAGCGCTTTTCTGGACCCAGAGACGTTGTCCCATACAGACGAATAAATGGAGCTGATCATTGCGGTTAGTCCGGGGCAGCGCCTAGTGACATCTTCAATATCAAACTCACCACTCCAACCAGGAAAGAGCTGTTTAGCGACACCAGTCGCAACGTCAACAATTCCTTTATCCAAAAGCTTGTTCCATCTCTCACGCGAAAGCGGAGAATCCTCCAACAAATGCTCAAGACTTCTTATTTCCTCAGCGAGACCAACTAAACCTCTGAATTTCTCGCCAATTTCCCTGCCTGGTTTACGAACCATCGCAACAAGCGGATGCGCTAGCTCCTCTTTATTTGCAAACCACCGCATCAGCCAGCAAGGGTCACGCAGAGCGTCTCGAAAGGCATTAGTTGCCTCTTCCTTCGTGGCCTCTCCAAAACAATAGCGCGACAGCACTTCTGCGTGCCATGCCTGCATCGGATACTGCTCTGTAACGCTTGATATATAGACGCTGGCATTCATTTCCCGAATCGCCTTTAGGACGTCAGGCTTCAAGCCCCCACCCTTCAAAACCTTCCTCTGTGCAGCCCGTCGCTGTTCGCGTGTTAGGCCTCGAGCTGCTGCCTCCTCATTAACTGCCTCTTTTGCCAATTCAGCCAATGGAGTCGGCTCCGGGAAGTCTACAGCGGGGAACCAGTCCCCATCCTTGCAAATAGCTTCTACCTTCGCACTATTTCCTTCCACTAGATTTCTCACCTCATCGTTCACAACATCGTGATTAAATCTTAATGCATGCCTCTTGCATATAGCAGTTAAAAAGTCTCCTCTTCGTATGGCATGCTGAATAGCAGCCGGTTCGGAGGGGGAAGCTTCACTGACAATCAAACTAGAAAAATAGAAAGAAACGCCCCCACTTTCAGCGTATGCCTTCAGCTTTTCTTTTATATTCTTCAAATCTTCAGATAAAACCGGATTTGACAATGTAGAGTAATCTTGACTATCCAAATAAACTGAAATCAATTCTATCTCCCATGTGTGGCGCACACATGGTAAGCGATTCGCTTCGAACTCTTTCCACAAAGCCCCGGGGCTGAGCAAACTCCTAACCTGATCCCCTCCCCCATCTTGCACATTGAGCGGGACGAGCAAGGTCAATGGATTGGCAAACAACTGAGCACAAAACTGTGCTCAGTTCGGCCATCTGGTCAGTTCAGGGCCTACCGCTCCAGCGATGTCCCCGGTTCCTCAAGAGAGGGAGGCAGCTGGCAGCCGATCTCGACGCCGTTGGACGCCTTGAAAGGGAAGAGCTCCATCAGGCCTCGGGGGTTCGCCTCGAACATCTCCCCGAAAGCCTGCTGGAGGCGCGGCTGGATCAGTGCATCGCTGTGAAAAATTCCAGACACCGAGAAAGTCAGGGCCTGGGCGGCCAGTGCCTTTTCGATGTCGCACATGGTTCGAGTGCTATTTTCTTGAGTCGCGTTTGTCATAAATATCACCTATTAGATGGCCCGCCAATGATTCCGATTGCAGCTACTGCGGGCCAGAGCATGCCGCAGGGAAAATTCCTTCTACTCTTGCGCGCGCGCTTGCTTGTAAAGCTGAGTTGCTTTTGCTGGATCTATGCCTGTTATCCGGCGATTGTGACGTTCCATAGTCACACCAGACTTTGTGCGCCCGGTTCGTCGAGCTACTTCAGCATCAGATATCTTTCCAAGAAGCGCGATTTCCTCCGGCGTCCATGGTTTCCGCTGTCTGCCTCCCGGGGGTCTACTTGAAAATATTTCGCCCTTGCACTCCCTCGCAGGGGGAATTCCCCGTTTGCGCCTGGCGTTTGCCACCGCTTCTGGGTTCACCCCTACTGCGGCAGCAATCTCTGCATCAATGAGCACACCCAATTGATGCACAACACCATCTATCCATCGTTCGGCCCTATGTATGGGAATACCTCTGAACTGACGTGCAGCCCTTACCTGCTCTACCTCTCGGCCGATCAGTTGCGCAACCTCCTTATCCGGAGCTGTGCCTAGCATGGCCACCTCTCCTGCGTCCCAGGCTCTATGCGTTACAAAACTGGGAATCCCAAGCATTTGCCTCTTGGTAGATACAGTTGCTTGGCTCACTCCAATTTCATCAGCCAGAGATTTGTCACTCATTTTCCCCATTTTTGAGATCACAGAAGGAGACCAAAGACTTTCTGGCAGTTTGTGTATTCGCCATGGCTCTATACCTCTGCGCTTTCGCTCCAAATATACGGTATCTCGGCAAATACCAAGCCTATCGGCTATTGCGTAATCAGAAATAGTTCCAAGCAATGCAATATTTTCTTCGGACCATTTATATACTCGCGACATACTTTTAGGCCTCCCCCAAGTCCCGCTTCAACTTTCTCAAGTCGCGCACCACCTCATTCAACAGAACGTTGTAGTCATGGCCCGCTTGAATATTGCTCAGCTGCACAGCATCACCTGCAAGACGATTCGCAAGTGCACGGCGTTCAATGGGGTAGACCCGCGCCACGATCTCACCAATTTCGATGATTGAAGTGCCGTCAGGCAGGTCAGTCACAGAAACTGCCCGGGGCTCGGGCATAGGGGTGACGGGAAGAAACACGCCAGCCCTGACGCGACGCACCGTCCCCTCGATGTTGATCATTCGGCTGACGTGGTCGTCGATGATGGTGGGCCGAAGGCCAGTGAGATCCCGCAACACCTCGCGGGTGACAACTTGCCCCTGCTGGTGGAGCTCCTGGATCGCATCGGAGATGATCTGCCGCGTCGTGCGAGTCTCTTCTGGCGTGGGTTCGGGGGGGCGTGCTGCTGGCTTCTTCGGTGGTCATGGATTCGCCTCCTCTTGGCGGTCTTGCCAGTGCTTGGAAACAGGGGTAGACGGGCCAGCGGCCATGCGGCGCGGCAAGGGCCCGTCCCAATCGGTGATGTGCTGGTGCCGGCCGATGAAGCGCAGCGGCACCAGGCCCTGCGGGCCGTTGCGGTGCGCCACGATCTCCAGCTCGCTGTAGCCCTGCAGCTCGGGCAGGCGCTTGCTCTGCGGGTGCGCCCAGTCCGTGAACAGCAGCGCGATCTGGTCCGCTGCAGCCTCGATGGCGCCCGACTCACGCAGGTGAGACATGTTGGGCCTGCCATAGGTCTCGTCGGCCTTGCGGTTCATCTGGCTCAGCACCACGGCAGCCATGTCCAGGTCCATGGCCAGGTCCTTGATGCCGTTCACGATCAGGTCCAAGTCGCGCGAGCGGTTGTCCTTCTCGGATGCCGCCATGCGCTGGAGGAAGTCCACGAAGATCACGTCCAGGCCGGCCTCGCGCTTGACCTTGAGGGCCTTGCGCCGGATGTCGCCCAGCGTCAGGCTGGTCTGATCGTCGTGGTGCAGGTGCAGCTGCTCCAGGTGGTGGGCAGCAGCCGTAACCGCTGGCCACATGTCCGCGTCCTCGGGATCGGCAGCCAGGATGCGGCTCAGGTCGAAGGCAGCGGCCGCCGCAGTGTGCCGGTGCATCAGCTGCGCAATGGGCATTTCCTGGCTCAGGAACAGCACGCTCTGGCGCTGGGCCAGGTGGCGGGCGATGGCCAGGGCCAGCGCGGTCTTGCCGTGCTTGGGCCGGGCGCCCAGCACCAGGAGCTCACCGCGCCGGAGGCCGCCGTTCAGTAGCCTGTCCAAGCCTCGAATGCCCGTGGCCATGGCTGGGCTGCACCCGTCGCTCAGCTGCTGCAGCAGCACCAGGTACTCGGTCACCGAATCGCTGATGCGCCTGGGGTCGCGTCGGCCCCGGCTGGTGGCCAGCTGGGCCAGCAGCATCTGGGCCTTGTCGATCTCGGTCGCCGCCAGCGCGCCGGGCTCCATGGCCGCGTCCACCATGGCCGTGCCGGCCTGCATCAGTTGCCGCAGGCGGTGCTGGTCCAGGATCTCGTCGGCATAGCGCCGCATGCTGGCCCGGCCCGGCAGGAACTGCGCGAGTTCGGTCAGCTGCGGCAGCGTGGTGTCTGCCGCCTGGCGCCGCAGCTCCTCGAAGACCGACACCGGATCGGTGGGCGCGCCGGCCGTGGCCAGGGCACGGACGGCACAGAACACCTCGCGGTGCATGGGTGCGTAGAACGCCATGGCGTCCAGCTCAGGCAGCGCTGCCCACGCCTCCGGGTCCAGCATCAGGCCGCCCAGGAGCGCGGCTTCCGAGGCCACGCTGGCCGGCATGTGGCGGCCGGTGGCAGGACTGCGCAATTCTGCGCGGTCCTGCTCGTCGGGAGGAAACTCGTCCATCAGCATTCGACGGCGCCCCCACGATGGCTGGGCCAGTTGCACTTCAGCATCTTCGCGCCCTCGCGCAGACGGTCGTAGGAGCGCTCACCCACCGCCGCCTTGATGTCGCCGGGCACCAGGTTGGACAGCAGAACCGTGGGGCGGCTGAGCGCGTAGCGGCGGTCGATCACCTCGAACAGCTGCAGGCGCTCCGCTTCCGTGCCCATGCTGGCTCCCACCTCGTCGATGACCAGCAGCGCGTCGCCGCCGAGGCTTTCGATCAGCTCGCTTTCGGTCTCCGGCCGGTCCCAGGCGCTGGCCTGAAAGCCGCCCTGGCCCCACGTGGCGCGCAGCATGCGCACGATCTGCCGGCTGCTGAGGATGCGGGCACCCATGTCGCGCTCGCGGATGACGTGGTTCACCATGGCGCTGCCCAGATGGGTCTTGCCCGTGCCTGGCGGACCGATCAGCCACAGGCCGCCGCCTGAGCGGAAGTCGTTGTGTTCGGCGAGGTGGCGGCATGCGGCCAAGACCTCGGCCTGGCCGGGATGCATGGGCTGATAGCTGCCAAAGGACGACTCCGCCATACGGCCAACGAGGCCGCTGCGCAGTTGAAACCGGCTCTGGCGGTCGCGCCACTCCGCCTGCTTTTGCTCGCGCATTTGGGCTGCAATGCGCTCTTCGCGCTCACGCTGGAATTGATCCGTCATCGGGGATACCTTGGTCGAAATATTCATGGGTGAAGCCGCTGTGGCGGCCGGCATTGCTTCGGGGCTGGCCATGGCCTCCAGACGGTGCGCGGTCATCGCCAATGCGCTTGGCGTACCAGCTCGCGTTGAAGCCTCGCCATCCCGCTTCACAGCAGACCTCAAGCGCCCGGGTCAGGGTGATGCGGGCCGTCGCGGCCTCTCGGGCAATGCCGTCCAGGGCGGTGTCGGTCAGGGGTGCGCGATGCTTCTTCCGCAAGGCCAGATAGTCCTGCCAGACCTTTTCGGGCACTTCTTCAGGCCGTGTTGCCTCGCCACTGCTGCGCTTGCGGGTTCCGTCGCCAGGAGCCGCGCCATGGCTGGAGTCGCCGGATGGAGGGGCCGTACCGTCAGGTACGGGAGGTATTAACTCTCCCTGTCTCTCTCCCTGTCCCTCTCCCTTATTAGCCATCTCAGTCGCGTCTCTGGTAGACGGTGCGCGAGACGCTTTGGTAGACGGTTGAGCGTCTACATGACCGTCTACATATAGAGCGATGAGACGTACCAGTTCTGCCTTTGTCGGATTGGCGGGAGGCGTCACGCCAGCGTCTCGCAGGCGCGCTGACAGCTCCTTCAATTGCTCTCTCCAACGTTGTTGGCGGATTTTTTTCGAATCGACGCCTTCCATGTGGACCTGCCGGCCGTCCCAGGCCTGGACCGCCAAGTCAGCGATCACGGGGTGATAGAGGCGACCGTCTGAGCACTTCACCCAGCCCCGCATGGCCATGTCGCGCACCTTCTTCCAGTTGCGAGATCCGGACAGTGCCTCGAGCAGGCGCTCATCACTGGGCAAGCTGCCGCCTGGGATCTGGTTCCAGCTCTTGCACCACAAGGCCACGGCGGCCTTGAATTCGTCCCCCGTGCTCAGCAGAAACAGGTCGGAGTCGAGCAGGCGCCCGGTCTCCAGGGGCATCCATGGCAGGCCGCGCAGGTTGCAGTCGGGCGGCGTCATGGGTGGGGGTAGATCTGTGCCCATCGTTTTCGAGCTCCCTTTTCCTAGACCATCCGTCATCCAGCAGTCCTCATGCCCTGGCCGCCGCTGTGCGCCTGCAGGGCTGCCAGCGCCTTCAGAGCCTGGTTCAGCGTGGCCGTGGCGCTGTCGATGGACTCGGCAATGCGCGCCGCCTGGTCCTCGGGCGCCTTGCGGTCAGGCCTGGCATGCAACGTCTCGTCGCAGGCGTACATGAGCGGGTCGTACCGGCCGCAGAACCGCATGGCTGCGATGATCTGGCCGAAGGTCAAGCGCTCGTCCTTTTTGGGGTTCAAGCAGGCCCTCAGCCGAGCATGGGCAGAGGCCAGCTTCATGTGGGGGAACAGATGCATTGCCAACTGCTGGGGGCTCTTCGCGCTGGTGGCGAGCATTTGCGCCAAGGCGTCGTACTCGTCTTGGTAGATGTGGGATGTCATTCGGGTACTCCGGCGTGCTGGAGCAGTGCACGCAGTTGAGGTGCAGCGGCACGCAAGGCCGCCGCTGCGGCAGCGTCTTCGCCGCAGTTCAGGTGGGGACAGAACTTCTGCAGGAGGTAAAGGACTGGCGTGATGTCGCCTGTGAAAGCCACGTAAGCCTCGAAGTCACTGAGCGTGAATCGCCGAGGATCTTTCGGTTTGTTGGCCAGCTTGCGCGACAAGTCGGATGGACTCATGCACATGGCGGCCGCAATCGTTTTCAGGTGCAGCCCGTTTTCATGAGCGCACACACGCACGCAATCCAGCGCAGTGGGAAACCGCTCGGGGAGACGACTTTGTGGCACAGCCCTGCTCATGCCACGGCCCTCATGCTGACCCGGCCAGCGGCGCGCTCGATCCGCTGAGCCAATTCCGTTTGGGCACGAACGGCTTCGATGAACTGCCGCTGCAGCTCCGCAATCTCGTCTCGCGGCTCCACAGGCACCGGTGGCGCATACCCCAGCTCAGCAGTGATGAACTCCATGCCGTCATGGCAACCCTTGCCACGCGCCAGTCGCAGGATCAGCAGGACCTGCTCAGGCGAGAGCTTCGCTGGGCGGTCTTCGTTGAGGCAGTCCAGCAGGGCCCGCTGAGCCGCGTCCGGAGCCTTCTCGGGCCACAGCAGCGCGCCCACCTGTTTGGTGCCGCCGCACGCCTTCACGCAGACCACAAGCGCGTCATTGAACGATTCCATGACTACTCCTTACGAGCCTTTGCGAACTCTTCGTAAGCGTTCGTAAAGACTCCGTTGGGCAAAAAAAAGAGACTGCAGGGCATGAACACAGCACACCAAACACGCGGCCCAGCCGGCCAGGTCTTCCACAGGTCCAGCCACACCAGGCTGTCGGAAAACGTCAACCCATCGACAGGCCGACGCGAGCAGGTCATGACCGTTTCGAAGCTGGAGATGGGATGGGACACAGGAGTCCTGGTGATCAGTTGGCGAGGCAACCGCGTGGTGGTCGACGTGGATGCCGAGCAGCAGCGCGCCCGGCGTCGGCCGCAAGGGCCGTTTTGAACAGGGGCCAGAGCTTCAGGCATGTGTTGGAGCTTGGCTGGTCTGCTGCGAGGTTGGCGAAGCGACTGCCACCGGGGTGTGAGCAGCAACCATGTCCTCCAGAGTTACCTCGCCCCCCGTGAAGTCACGAACCGCCAACATGTACTTGGTCGGAACTCCATCGTTGAGCATCTGGCTGATACGGCAGCGGGACACCTGAAGGTGGGCAGCCAAGGAGGACGCGCGCCCACGCCCGCCCGAGATCCATGTCTTAAGTTTCGTCATAGGCAGCAAGTTTAGCTATCACGAAACGAAAGGTCAAGGCACCGCGAAACCAACAATGTTTATGATTTACGCAACATGAATGACGAACACCGCAAGGAACGGCTGAGGCACCTGATAGCCACTGACTACGGCAAGCAGGTGGACTTCGTCCGCGCTACTGGCTTGAACAAGGCTCGTGTGTCGCAGATGGCCGGCACCAAGGAACCCTTCGGCGAAGAGGCCGCTCGTCGTCTCGCGGCTGAGTTGCGCCTACCTGCAGACTGGTTCAACCTTTCTCTCCCGACGCCGAAGGAAAAAAGCAGAGGTTTGCAACTCATTGAATCAGCCCCGCCCGGCGAGCCTATCCCGCGATCATCATTCAGAAAAATATGGGTTGTCGGAAAAGGATCTGGGGGGCTCATGCCTGAAAGGATATGGACTGATAGCGATATCCCCGTGGGCGCAGGAAGCGACTATGCGGAACTTGGAAGCAGTGACCCGGATGCATTTCTATCAGAAGTGATCGGTCAAAGCATGTATCCCAAGTATGAGCATAAAAATTTCGCTTTGATAGAACCAAACACGTCAATCGATCTCGAGGATTGCGTCTTGGTTCGACTGGATAGTGGCGAAACACTTCTCAAGCGCCTCCTTTCCAGAAGAAACGGCAGCATAACTCTTGGCAGCTTTAATGATTCTGGCGTCATCCATATTGAAGATATAGACATAACTTGGATGTACTACGCTGCTCACGAGGTACCTCGAAAAAAGATCAAGAGTCGCTTCTAGCCTAGCACTTCAAAATGCTATACCCCCAGGAGTTCAATTCCTTGATATCGGAATGGGCGTCTGCTGACTTGACGATCAAGAGGGCGTGGATCTTTGGGAGTTATTCAAGAGGAGAGGCGCGCCCAGACAGTGATTTGGATGTTGCTGTTGAAATTGATCCAGCAGCGCCACGTCCATGGAGCATGTTCAACTATTGGATTCGCAATGGTGATCAAATGCAGAATATGCTCAGAAAATTATTTTCTGAGAAATATCCGAGATTAGTCGTTAATCTGGAGCTCTATCACCGGAACTGGGGAAAAATACCCTACGCTGCAATTTGTCGTAGTGGTCTCTCACCTGTATATAAGCGGCCTCGATTTGTGCATCTCCCTGATACTCGGCTGGCAGAACGCCGCCGACAATTGGGATTGTGAAACAGCGGCGCCAATTATTACGTTCGACACACACGCCTATGCGCTGCTCCAAGCGCATAGCCTTCACCAGTACACGCACCTCCCCCTGACTGTGTGTCCCGGAGTCTTCCTGAGTTGACATACCCACTCCTTCTGCCCGCTGCATGCGCTCTTCCCGCATCCACGAGCCAGGAGCCTGCAACCCAGCTCCGACCGGGCTACGTATAGTTTAAGAAAAAAGTTTCGCCTACGCTTGACTTTATGTTTCGACTAAACGAAACTTCGTTCCAACGCCTCTCAGTCGAGGCAAGGAGCGAAGATGAGCAACCCCAACCGCGCCGCCCTGCTAGGGGCAGCACCCGAAGCGCACCGCCGCCAGTGCCTACTGGCGATCGATGCAATTGAAAGCCGCCGCTGGCCCAGCGCAGCCGCCCTGCTCAGGGCTGAGGCAACCGTGGCCCAGGAATGGGCTGATCAAGCCCGCATCCTGGCCACCTGGTGCGAGGCCGAGGGCGAAAGCGGCCGCGCGCATTCCACCGTACCCATGGCGCTGGAATGCCATGCCACGGCAGACCTGCTGGGCCCTGCTGGAGCCCCCACCCTCGAATCCCTGGAAGCTGGCCTGCTGGCCCTGGCGCACGGCCTGGGCCGCGAGCACGCCGCCCGCGTCCGCCGCGCCATGAACGGCGTGCTGCAGGCTGCCCACGTCCCCGCTGCTCTGCCGCCCCAAGCCGCCGCGCTCGGCGCCGCGCTGGACAGCAGCAGCCTCGAACAGGCGGACCTGTCATGAGCCGCCAATCAATCCGCTGCCTCTGGCGCCTGATGGTCATGCGCCGCAGCACTGGCGCAGGCCACATCGCGGCGCTGCGCTGGGCTGCCGGCCTGCTGTGGCGCAACCACCTGACCAGCCAGCGTCGAAAGCACTTGGACCGCCGCACCGACGTTGAGCGCGCCGCCCGTCAACGTCTCTAACTCCCAGGAGCTGCAATGCCCGAAGCAAAGCTCAACGTGGCCGCCTGCCCCGGCCACCCCACCCTGCTCACTTCCTTCACAGCCGACGGCCCTGTCATGGCGCTGGACCTGGCCACCGTGCCGCGTGAGATCTTGGAGCGCATCACCGCCCGCGCCTTGAACGTGGAATGCGAATGGCAGAACGGCGCGATCACGGCCGAATACCTGGGCGGCAAGGCCGCGCTGGAATGCCTCACCATCGCCGCGAACGCGCTGGACCAGCACTTTCTGCCGCTGGTCCCTCGCGCCCGCGATCTGGCTCCTCACGGCACAGCCTTCGAGGCCGAGGGCCAGATCTTTCCGATCATCCGCTGCGGCGAGGTGGTCTGGATCGCCCAGGCTGACCTGTCGCCCCTCGAGCTGGCTGCGGTCCGCTCCTGGTTGCGGTTCAACGTGGCCGCTGCCACCGAGAAGTCCGTCGTTTTCCAACTGCGCCTGGAGCAGTTCGAGCGGGAAATCCCCGCCCATCGCTGCCTGCACCCCACTCAGATTTGAAATCCGACCATGACCAAAAAGCCCATGTTCAAGCCGCATCCCGATGGCCAGCAATACCTCATCAACCTCGCCGGCTGCGTGCTGATCGCTGGCGACGCCATATTCGGAAACCCCGCCGAGACCACGCCCCAGGGGCGCACCAACGCCATGCAGTTGGTCGAGCGCGTTCTTCAAGAGGCCGAGCAGCGCGGCTTTAAGCACACGTCCACCGTTTGGGCGCTGATGCGTCGCAACACGCCGAATCCGCGCCTGGCCAATCTGGTGCAGGAGGCGACAGGACTGCTGCCCAACGAAGTTCACACGCAGATCATGCGAGAGGCGATGGGCACAGCGGATCAGGCATCTGACGCGCGTCCTCTGGTGACGGCCCTCAAGCACCCAGGCCAGCATGAGCCTGAGACGAATCCGAACTTCCGCCGCCCCGGGCCCAGCGGCATCGACCCCCGCTTCATCGAAGCCGGCCAGAAGCTGCGCCACATCCGCGAGACGGAGGGCAACGAGGCGATCCACAAGCCGGAGCATGCAGCTCTGTACCGGCAATTCATGAAGTATGCGCCCGAGGAGTTTCAAGCCGAGATGGTCGCCATGGCGAAGAAGATGAACCTGATGCCTGAGCCGACGCATGTCGGCGCCGATGGCCAGGCCGTTTTCTCAGCCCAGCAGATCGCGGACAAGCACGGCGTGTGTGTAGAGGAGGTGGAGCGTTTCATCGCTCAATCGGGCATCGGACCCGGCGACCTCTACGACGGTCCAGTATTCCCGCTGCAGTGAGGCAACCATGGCGATTTCCACCACGGTCCAAGCCGGCGTATTACGTCGGATTGGGGTTACCCGAAATCATCGGGGAAGCTGGGCCGCGCGGGCCGGCGACGAAATTCGTCGGCGCCTGGGCCGGTGTGAACCACAGCGGTCATCCCGGAGAAGAAAAATCGTGATTGGATATTGCGGAAACCAGCGCGCGAAGGTCAGCATTCAGATGCGCATCTGCCCGCTGGGCGTACTCCGATATCAGCCGGTTCAAGACCTCACCAGCATCGGCGCTAGCTCCCTGCAGAGCTGCCTTCAAACCAGGAATCACTTCGGCCGCGTCATATCCTGGCTCCTCCAGCAGCACGCCCAGAGCTTGCCCGATGGCGACGTAGCACTGGGCAACTCGTTGCCGAAGCTCCCATATTTGATGAGCCTGATCAACTATGACAGCTGGCCCGGCCCCCTCTTCGGTCGAGCTCTGCAAACGATGCAGAAGCTCTGCGTGAAGGCTTCTGCCGCTGGCGTCTGCAGCAGCCTGGATGCGCGCCTTCAACTCGTCGGGCATGCGCAGCGGGTAGGAGGGGGCTTGGTGTCTATCTGTGGCCATTCCCGAATTGTGGACATCAAATCGATTCTTTACAAAGAATCTCATTGACATCCACAAAAATAGAATCTAAATTTCATCCACATCATGTCCAAAACAGACCGTCACCAGCTCCCACCGACCCCCGTGCGGATCCCCCCCGACCTCAAGACCCTGCTGCAGGCTGAGGCCGCAGCGAATGACCGCAGCCTGAACGGCGAGATCCTGGCGCGCCTGCGCTCCACCCTCAAAGGCAGGATCAAAAAACCCACTTCAAAGGAGAACCAGTGACCACCCCCCACCCACCGCCCCGGCCGCAGCAGGCCACAAAAGGCGAAGCCGGCATGCGCTTGGACCCGCAAACCGGCTTCTAGATCCGAACCCTTCCCAGGAAACCGAACCATGAGCGAGATTATCGCGCGCTCCCCTGCGAGCGCAAGGCCGGGCCATGCCCGCAAGAAGGCCACCCCGGTGGCCACGCCGACGCAGCAACCCATGAGCGAGGCAGAAACCCTCTGCCGCAATGCCGCCATAGTGGTCTGCCATCTCGTGGAGATGGCGGGAGGCGCCAAGACCATTTCGTCGCATTGGTGCATCAAGCCGCTTCAAGAGGCTGCGCTGCTTTTCCGGCATGTGTACGACATGGACTTCGAGCCCAGCATCGAAGGAATGCCGGCGGACATCGTGGGCCAGTTGCGCTTTGGCTACACGCTGCTCGACAGCGCAATTGCCCAGGCAGGGGAGCGGGATCCCCGTGCTGTGGGACTGACCGTCCATTGCATGGTGGCCACAGGCCACGCCATGGCACTCACAAAGGCACTGGAGGCGGCCTACACCAGCCAGGACTTGCCGCAGCTGCGGGCGCTTGCGACGATCCAGGGCGCCTCCATGGTGGGCGCTCAAGCCGAGGCCCGACCCGCACAACAGGGCGCTGGCAAGTCGCCTCTCGAAACCATCCGCCTCTTCGCCCTCGATTGCTCCTATGACATCCAGGGTCTGGCGGATGCCGTCACGTTGATGGGCGACGAACTGGACGATGAGGCTGTGAACTTCACACGCATCACTGCCCTGCTGCGCTGCTACGGCACGCGCATCCGGGACCTGAACAGCATCCTGATGAGTTTCATTGACGAAGACGCACTGCGCGTGCTGGACATGAAGCACATGCTGTATCGAGGCGCGAACACTTCGAAGCTGGAGGATCTTCAATGAGCACCGCCGTTGCAAAGGCCCGGGCTCGGGCAACGCCCCGCATCCAGCAGCCGGCCGCTGCGCCCCGCCCCGCTTCCGGGACCACCGACCCCATACGCACGCCTGCCAGCATGCTGGCGACCTTCTTCCGCATAGGTTCTTCCTTGGAGGTCTCCAGCAACTGCTGGCCCGACAAAACTGAGCGATGCGAGCCAGTGAGGCTGCTGCTCACGGCAAAAGATGACATCGAGCACTATGCCGAGAGATTCATCAACGATCTGTCCAGTGCACGCGACTTTGCCTTCGATATCGTGGCCTTGATCAAGGCCGCGCGCCGTGCTCCCGGCCCAGCAGAACCTGCCGAAGCCAAGAAGCTGCTGGACCAGGCCATGGCCGACCTGGCCTGGATCGCGGACATGCCCGTGGCCGAGCTGATGGCAGACGCAGCTGCACCAGCAGCCCAGCAGCAGGACCAGGAAGAACGCCTCAAGCTCGCACGCGGTGCCAACTACCAGATCGAGCGGCTGGCCCAGACCCTGATCCTGCTGGCTGACCAGCTGGACGCTGATGCACAGCCCGTCTTCCATGGAATGGCGGCTCGCATTGCGCAGCTCTCCGGGCTCGTCTACTTCGCAGGCCAGTTGCACGGCGAAGACCCGGCCACCGTGGGCACCCCGCCCCTGCGCGACCTGCAGAGCGTTTTCGAGGGAGGGCTGCGCTGTGGCTGAAGCACGCAAACCCAAGACCAGCGCCCAGGCCCTACTGGGCACGGCGCCGCGCACGCTCAACGGCTCAGCCTGGCTGGAGCAGCACGAAGCGCTGACCCACCACCTGCTGCACATGATGGCGCGCGCCCTGGCCAAGCCGGCCGGCCGCGCCACGGACGGAGCGCTGCAGCCCATTGCCCAGGCATACACGGCGCTGCGCGCGCACGCCAAGCAGGTGGTAGGCGATGCGGCGCCCGTGGTGCTGGCCGCCGACGGCCGCCACGCAATCCCGTTCGAGAAGCTGTCTGAGGCGCGCGCCAAGGTGGCAGTGCTGCAGGCCGAGTTGCAGGCTGCGCACATCGCGCGCGCCCAGGCCCGGGATCTGCTGGCCCTGGTGCAGTCATGCATGGCTCAGGGCACGGCCCCTTCGGCCGAGCTGGCGGCCCGCATCCGGCAGGCCCTGGGCCAGACGACCAGCACCGAACCACATCCTGGCGAGGGCCAGGAGGCCGTGCAGGACTTGGTGCGCGGGCTCGCCAGCCATGAGTTCAACGCCGGCCGGCAGGCCATGCATACCGACATCCTGGCCCTGCTGTCTCGCCGGCTGGGGGAAATGGCGGCCGCTTCGAAGCGTTACCCGCAGACGGCCGGCACGTTGAACCAAGCGGCCGGCGTGCTCAAGGTGGCGCGCAAGCAGATCCAGGAGATTCACCCATGAGCACCCCTTTTGATCACGAGAAGAATTGGAAATCAATCCGGCGTGGCATTTTCGCGTTCTGCGTCTGCATGGTGGTCATATTTGCCACTGACGTGGCTCAGATCGTTTTGGCCGCAAAGGAGCGTGGAAAGAAGGCCGAGGCCGATGGCGCCACCCTGCCGCAGTGCGCCTGCCCCTCTAGGGAGACTGATCAATGACCGGCCGCCGAGCAGAAAACCGCCTCACGCGGGAGGACACCACAGCGCTCTGGCATGCCGTCAAGGCTATGGCGGACATCCTCGAGGCCACCCGCAAGCTGGAGGGCGTATACCCCGAGCATCTCGCTGAAGACGAGGCCCAACTGGCGCGTGCCCGTCGTGCCCTGCGCAAGGCGAACAAGCTGCGCGAAGAGATGGGCCGGCGCCCGAGCACCCGGGCCGAACGCCCCCAGCGCACGATAGGAGGGCCCAAGCCGTGACAGCAGAAGCCATCACCACCAGCCTCTACCTGACCGAAGAGGAGATCGACGGCCTGTGCAAACCCCTGAAACAGCGCTTCGCCCAGCGTCGGTACATCGAGCAGGTGCTGGGCCTCCCGGTGGCCGGCATCCGTCCAGACGGGCTGCCCCTGGTGGGCCGCACCATGGTGGACGAAAAGCTCAACAACAAAAAGCCGTCCGCGTCCGAGCGCGGATTCAAATGGAGTAAGTGATGGGTCGCAGAAGAGAGCGGGCATCAGGTTTCGGCCTGCTGCCCCGCATGGAGGCCAGGCCTCGAAAGAATGGGCTTGTCACCTACCGATACCACCCGGTGGGTGGCAAGCCCATCAACCTGGGCACCGACCGCACGGCAGCCATGCAGGCGGTGCTGGAGATGAACCACGCGCCCAACTCCCAGGGCACGATCCGCGAGCTCTGGGGCCTGTACCAGAAGACCGCGCGCTGGACGGCCTTGGGGGATCGCACCAAGAAGGACTACGAATCCTACAGCGTGAAGCTCATCGAGGTCATGGGCGAGGTGCCTGCCGCCGCGGTGCGCCCTACAGACATCGCCAGGTTCCTGCGCGTGGAGCGTGCAGACGCACCCGTGCGAGGCAATCGAGAGATCGCCCTCCTCTCCAACCTGATGAACGTGGCCATTGAGCGAGGGCTGATCGACGCCAACCCGTGCAAGCAGGTCAAGAAGAACAGCGAGCGGGCCAGAACAGAGGCGCCGGAGCCGGCCGAGCTGCGTGCCTTCCTGGACTGGCTGGAGGCCGGCAGCCCTGCGCGTAAGACCCTGGCCCTGATGGCCGAGTTCGCCGCCCTGGCTGGCTCGCGCCGCGTGGAGTTCCTGGCCCTGCAGGTGCCTCAGATCGACATGCAGGCCGGCGAGATCCGGCTGATGCGCGCCAAGCAGCACGGCGGCACGAAGCGGGCGGAGAACATCGCCATGGGCCCGGCCATGCTGGACCTGGCCAAGAGGCTGCTGCAGCTGCCACGCCCTGAGACATCGCTGCACGTTTTCATCAACCAGCACGGCAGCCCGCTCACGGAATCGGGCTTCACCACGGGCTGGCAGCGGGCGATGGTCGAGGCCTTGGAGACCAAGGTGATCAGCCGGCGCTTCACCTTCCACGACCTGCGGGCGTACTACACGACCCAGCACAAGGCACGGTATGGCGCCCTGCCCGAGCTTCACGCCAGCTCGGCCACCACGGCCCGGGTCTACGACCGCTCGAAGGTCTCGAAACGGCAGTCCCTGGGCTGACCTCTATTCCCAAATTGGGAATAAAACAAAAGCCGCGCTACCTTTACGATAGCGCGGCTTCCGCGTGTTTGTTGGTGGGTCCTGCGAGATTCGAACTCGCGACCAACGGATTAAAAGTCCGCTGCTCTACCGACTGAGCTAAAGACCCGAACCACGCTTTGCATGCATCAGATGCTGCTTAGCGAAGACATAGATTCTAGCACCAAAATTTACGCTTCAATTCTTGATGCGGCTCAGTTGATCGATGACCCAGCCTGCGGCGCACTGGCCGAAGGTGGCGGTGACCGCCACTACCGAGCCGTAGCCGTGGCAGTTGAGCGTGCCGTCGCCTTCGATGGCGCAAGAGGCATCGGGCGGGGCGACGGCCTCGCGGCTGAAGACGCAGGCGATGCCGATGCGCTTGCCTTCCTTGGGTGCGCCGTGTTCGCGGCGCAGGCGGTAGCGCAGTTGTGCCAGCAGCGGGTCGTGCGTGGTGGCGCTGAGGTCGTCGATATCGACCTTGTGAGCCAGGCGCTTGCCGCCCGCTGCACCCACGGCGATGAAGCATTGCCGCGTGGCGCGCGCATGGGCGGCCATGGCGGTCTTGGCCTTGACCTGGTCGCAGGCGTCGATGACGGCGTCGGCGTCCTGGGGCAGCAGGCGCAGCCAGTTGTCCGGGTCAACGAAGTCGTCGATGCAGTGCACGCGGCAGGCGGGGTTGATCTGGGCGATGCGCTCGCGCATGGCTTCGATCTTGGCCTGGCCCACGGTGGTGGAGAGCGCGTGGATCTGGCGGTTGATGTTGGACTCGGCGACATGGTCCATGTCGATCAGAGTGAGCTCACCCACGCCGCTGCGCGCCAGCGCCTCGGCGGTCCAGGAGCCCACGCCGCCGATGCCCACCACGACGACGTGCGCGGCTCGGATGCGCGCGGCGCCCGGCACGCCATACAGGCGCTCCAGGCCGCCGAAGCGGCGCTGCAGGTCGGCATCAGAAAAAACAGCGCCTGCTTCAGGCGCTGTCTTGTCTTCTTCCGGGAGGGATGAAGAGCCCGTGTCGTTCATCACTTGAGGCTGGCGAGACGGTTCTTGGCCGCAGCCGTGGCTTCGGCGTTGGGATAGGCCTTGATCAGGTCTTCCAGCGTCTTGCGCGCGCCCTTGGTGTCCTTCATCTCGATCTGGCAGTTGGCGATGGACAGTGCCGCCTCCGGCGCCCGGCCGTGCATGGGGGCTGCTGCCAGCAGCGCGCGGAAGTTGGTGATCGCGTCCTTGTAGTTGCGATTGGCGTACTGCGCGTTGCCCAGCCAAAAGCGTGCCGAGGGCACATAGCCGCTCTTGGGCCACTGGTTCAGGAAGGACGAGAACGCCGTGCCGGCTTCGGCAAAGCTGCCTGCGCGGAACTGTGCCAGGGCGGCTTCGAAGTCGCGTTTCTCTGCCGGGTCGGCCGCGAATTCCTGGCCGTCCACCGTCACCGTGACGGGCTCGAACTGGCGCAGGCGCTCGTCCACGCCCTTGGCAATGTCGCGCTGGCCGCGCTGCAGCTCGGCCACATCGCGCAGCAGCTGCTCGTTCTGGCCGCGCAGCTTGGCTTGCTCGGACTTGAGCTGCTCGATCTGCGACTGCAGTTCGAGCAGGCCACGGCGCGTTTGCGAGCTTTCCTCGGTCATGCGCTGCTGCGACTGCTGCATGCTGTCGACGCGCTGGCGCATTTCCAGGATGGCGCGGCGCGCCTCGTCATCGCCGAACAGTGCGGCATGGCCGCTGGCGGCGTAGCCGGCCATCAGGCCAGCAGCCAGCAGCGTGCGCAGCGCGGTGCGATGCAGGATCGGGGAGCGCTGCATGTTCATCAACGGTAGGACAGTTCAGCGCGGCGGTTTTGCGCGTAGGCGTCTTCGGAATGGCCTTCGGAGGCAGGCTTTTCCTTGCCATAGCTCACGGCTTCCATTTGCGCGTCGCTGACGCCCAGCAGGCCCAGCGAGCGGCGCACAGCTTCGGCGCGCTTTTGGCCCAGGGCCAGGTTGTATTCGCGGCCGCCGCGCTCGTCGGTGTGTCCTTCGATCTGGACCTTGCGAGCGGAAGATGCCTTCAGGAAGCGTGCGTGGGCTTCGATCTGGGGCTGGGCATCGGCCTTGACGACGTAGCTGTCGAAGTCGAAGTAGACGACGCGGCTGACGCCCTGGGGACCTGCCTTGTCGGCGGCCGAGCCGGTCAGGTCCACGCCCGAGATGCCGCTTTGCGAGGTGCTGCCGGTGCCGGCACCGCTGCCCTGGCCCGTGCTGGTGGCGCCCGCGTCGGTGACCGGGGTTTCGTCAAGCTTGACGCCCGAGCTGCAACCTGCCATGAGTGCGGTGACTGCAAGTGCCAGGGAAAGTCGTTTGATGGTGATCATGAAAAATCTCCGTATGTCCGGGTGGACTTCGTGCTGAGTTGACTGGTTGACTGAAAAGAAATCGAGGAAGCCGGATATCACTGGCGCTGGAACGGACCCCAGTCGGGCTCGCGGATGTCACCGCCCTGCCCTGCCAGCCGCGCCTTGATCTTGCCGTCGAGCGTGGTGGTCATCAGGGATTCGCGGCCCTGCTGCAGGGTGGCGTAGACGATCAGGCGGCTGTTCGGGGCGAAGCTGGGGCTTTCGTCGGCCGTGGTGTCGGTGATGGCATTCACTGTGCCGGTGCCCAGGTCCATGACGTGGAGCTTGAAGCCGCCGCCCACGCGCGAGACGTAGGCAAGCCACTTTCCATCGGGGCTGACGCTGGGCGAGATGTTGTAGTTGCCGGTGAAGGTGACGCGTTCCGCACTGCCGCCGGAGGCCGGCACCTTGTAGATCTGCGGAGCACCGCCACGGTCGCTGACGAAGTAGATGGAGCGGCCATCGCTGGAGAAGTTCGGCTCGGTGTCGATGCCGCTGCTTTGCATCAGTCGGCGCGGCTCGCCGCCCTGGGCGCTGATCAGGTACAGCTGCGAGCCGCCATCGCGGCTGAGCGTGACGGCCAGGGAGTTGCCGTCAGGCGACCAGGCCGGTGCGCTGTTGGAGCCCCGGAAGTTGGCAACCAGGCGGCGGCGGCCACTGGCCACATCGTGTACATAGACCACGGGCTTGCGCGACTCGAAGGACACGTAGGCCAGCTGCGTGCCGGTGGGCGACCAAGCAGGCGAGATGATGGGTTCCGGGCTGGACAGGGCCGACTGGGCGTTCTCGCCATCGGCATCAGCCACCCACAGGCGGTAGTTGCTGCCCGCCTTGGTCACGTAGGCGATGCGCGTGGAGAACACGCCCTTCTCGCCCGTGAGTTTTTCGTAGATGTAGTCGGAGATGCGGTGGGCCACCAGGCGCAGGTCGCCGGTGGTGACGGCAAAGCCCTGGCCGCCCAGGTCCTGGCCCTTGACCACGTCCCAAAGGCGAAAGCGCACGTCGTAGCGGCCATCGGCCAGGCGCGTGATGCTGCCCACGGCCAGCGAGTCAGCGCTCTTTTGGCGCCACATGGCAACATCGGGGCGCGAGGTTTCGTCCAGCTGGACGCCGGCCGTGTCCACGGCGCGGAATTGACCGCTGCGCTCCAGGTCAGCCTGGATGATGGCCGAGATCTTCTGGGGCGCCTGCCCTTCTCCCTTGAATGCTGCAATGGCGATGGGCAACTGGGTCAGGCCCACGCCCGTCACTTCGACGCGGAACTGGGCCAGCGCGGGAATTGCGGGGGTTGAAGCGAGAGCGGCCAGCAGGGTTCGGCGCGAAGTGCGCGGCACGGCCGCCAGGGAGGAGGGAGAAAGGAGTCGGTCAATAGTCATTGGCATTCATCAATATCTACGGGAAGACCCCGGTACTTGCACAGGTGCGAATGTTACACACACTGGATGCGTCTCGATGTAAGAACGTGCACTGTAGGGTCTGTCGGCCCAGGCTTTCTCGATCCCCGCCAGCCGCATCAGTTCCCCATGAGGCAGCCCCAGGCAAGCCCGCCGTAAAATCCGCGCTTCATGCAAGCACCATCCTCACCGCCGCCGGCCCCTGCGCCGTCCGCCGCACCGGCGGCCCTTGATCTCGCCAGCACCCTGACCCTGTCGCAGCGCCTCAAGCGCCTGTCACCCTACTTTGGTGGCCAGCGCCTGGCCTGGACGCTGGCCGTGGCTGCCACGCTGGTGGGCGCGGTCACCGAGCCATTGATCCCTGCCCTGCTGCAGCCGCTGCTGGACAGCGGCTTCACCGACGGCACGCTGCCACTGTGGTCGGTGCCGCTGGCCATCATCGGCGTGTTCCTGGTGCGGGGCCTGTCGCAGTTCGTGGGCCAGTACGCGCTGGCGCGCATTGCCAACGAGGGCATGCTGGCGCTGCGCAAGCGCCTGTTCGAGCGGCTGCTGGCGGCCGATATGGCGCTGTTCTCGCGCCAATCGGCCTCATCGCTGTCCAACACCGTGGTCTATGAGGTGCAGACCGGCTCCACGCTGCTGGTGCAGGCCATGCTGGGCATATCGCGCGACGGGTTCACGCTGGTGGCGCTGCTGGGCTACCTGCTGTATCTGAACTGGCAGCTGACGCTGGTGGTGGCGGCCGTGGTGCCGGGCGTGGCCTGGATCATGAAGACGCTGTCGCGCCGCCTGTACCGCATCACCAAGATCAGCCAGGAGGCCACCGATTCCCTGGCCTATGTGGTGGAAGAGAACGTTCTGGCCCACCGCATGGTGCGCCTGCATGGCGCGCAACAGGGCCAGCAAAAGCGCTTTGGCGGCCTGAGCGGGCAGTTGCGCAAGCTGGCCATCAAGGCCACCATCGCCTCGGCGGCCATGACGCCGCTGACCCAGTTGCTGGCCGCCGCCGCCCTGTCGGCCGTGATCTGCATTGCGCTGTGGCAAAGCCGGGGCACGGGCGCTGCTGCGGCCAATGTGCAGGACGTGACGGTGGGCAGCTTTGCGGCCTTCATCACGGCCATGCTGATGCTGATTGCCCCTATCCGACGCCTGGCCGATGTGGCCAACCCCATCACGCGTGGCGTGGCGGCGCTGGAGCGGGGCCTGCATCTGCTGGAGGGCTCGGGCGACGAGACCGGCGGCACGCAGGTGCCCGGCAAGGCGCGTGGCGAGATCGAGTTGCGCGACGTGTCCGTGCAGTTTGGCGAGGACAAGGCACCCGCACTGAGCCATGTGGACCTGCGCGTGCGCCCGGGCGAGGTGGTGGCCCTGGTCGGCCCCTCCGGTGCGGGCAAGACCACGCTGGTGAACCTGCTGCCACGATTTTTGCAGCCCACGGGCGGCCAGTTGCTGCTGGACGGAACGCCCCTGCCCGAATGGGATCTGGCCGCGCTGCGCCAGCAGTTCGCCATGGTCAGCCAGGATGTGGTGATGTTCAACGACACCATTGCCGCCAACGTGGCGCTGGGCGGGGTGGAAGACGAGGCCCAGCTGTGGGCCGCGCTGGATGCCGCCAATCTGGGCACCCACGTGCGCGGCCTGTCCAACGGCCTGCAGACGGTGGTGGGCCACAACGCCAGCCAGTTGTCGGGGGGCCAGCGCCAGCGGCTGGCGATTGCGCGGGCGCTGTACAAGGATGCGCCGGTCCTGATCCTGGACGAGGCCACCTCGGCCCTGGACAACGAATCCGAGCGCCTGGTGCAGGAGGCGCTGACGCGGCTGATGCAGGGCCGCACGACCCTGGTCATCGCCCACCGGCTCTCGACCATCGAGCATGCCGACCGCGTGGTGGTGATGGAGCGCGGCCGCATTGCCGAGCAGGGTACGCATGCCGAGCTGCTGGCGCGGGACGGCCTGTACGCCCGATTGAGCAGGAATCACACAACCTGAGGTGGACAGCGGCGGCACCGGCAGTGCCACTCGCCTGGCTTTCTGCTACCAGCTTCCGCGCGAAGGCTGGGTCTTGCGCTCGGCCTTGATGGCCTTGGTGAGTTTGTCGACCATGTACTGGCGGTCCACCTGCCGGGCAAAGTCGGCGGCGGTGAAGCCGCGCTGGTTGCGCAGGACGACGTCGGCGCCCTCCTTGATCAGCAGGTCCACCACGGCTTCGCTGCTGTATTGGGCGGCCAGCATCAGCGGGGTGGTGCCGTTAGGCGAGTCGGCGTCGATGTAGGCGCTGTTGTCCAGCAGCAGCTTGACGATGTCCAGCGTCTTGGGCAGGTCGGCCGAGGTGGCGTAGTGCAGCGGCGTCCAGCCGGGGCGGTTGACATCGGCGCCCCGGCGTATGAGTTCCTTTGCCAGGTCCAGGTGGCCCTTGATGCAGGCCATCATCAGCGGCGTTTCGCCCTGCTGGGAGGCTTCGTTGACCTTGATGCCCGGGGATTTGAGCAGCACGTCGAAGACACCCAGCGAGCCCTGGTGCAGGGCCGCTACCAGGCCCGGGCGGCCGCGCGTGTCGCGGGTGTTGGGGTCGAAGCCGCGAAAGATCAGGTTGACCATGGCGCGCTCGTTGTCGCTGATGATGGCGCGCACGTAGTCGTCGTACTGGCTGGCATGCGCCAGCCCGCCGCTGGCTGCGGCCAGGGCCACCACGGCCTGGCCGGCCCGGGCCAGCCAGCGGCGACGGTCCACACGGCCGACGGCCACAGCATTCAGTCGCATGCGACAACCCCCTTGAACAGCTGGTCGAAGTTGGCACTGGTCAGGGCCGCCACGTCCTCCACGGCCATGCCGCGCACCTGCGCAATCTGCTGTGCCACGTAAGGCACGTAGGACGGATTGTTGGTCTTGCCGCGATAGGGAACGGGCGCCAGGTAGGGGCTGTCGGTCTCGATCAGCAGGCGGTCGGCCGGCACGAAGGCGGCCACGTCGCGCAGGTGCTGGGCGTTCTTGAAAGTGACGATGCCCGACATGGAGATGTAGTAGCCCAGGTCCAGCGCCGCACGCGCGACCTCCATGGTCTCGGTGAAGCAGTGAAAGACACCGCCAGCCTGGCCTGCCGAGCCGTCCTCGCCTTCTTCGCGCAGGATGGCCAGCGTGTCATCAGAGGCGCTGCGCGTGTGGATGACCAGGGGCTTGTGTGTCTGGCGTGCCGCGCGGATGTGCACGCGAAAGCGCTCGCGCTGCCACTCCAGGTCGGCAATGGTGCGCCCGCCCTTGCGGTCTTCCATGCCGTAGTAGTCCAGTCCCGTTTCGCCGATGGCCACCACGCGCGCCAGTGCGGCGCGCTCGACCAGGTCGGCCACGCTGGGCTCGGTCATGTGTTCCGTATCGGGGTGCACGCCCACCGTGGCCCAGAAATTGTCGTGGTCCAGCGCCAGCTGGTGCACATCGCCGAATTCCTCCATCGTGGTGCAGATGCACAGCGCACGCGTGACGCGCGCGGCCGCCATGGCCTCGCGGATCTCGGGCAGGCGGCTTTGCAGCTCGGGGAAATTCAGATGGCAGTGGGAATCGGTAAACATGGAATCTCGTGGTTCAGAAACAGGCATGCCGACCGGAGAGCATTTCCTCCGTGTCGGCATGCGGGCAGAGGCAGGTGCAGGACTCAGACCGTCTGCGTGGCCTTGTCCGATGCCAGGGCCGAGCCCAGGATGTTCTCGATCTTGGCCTTGAGCTCGGCGGACTTCTCGTCCTTGGGGAACTGTATGCCTATGCCCTGCGTGCGGTTGCCCGAGGCGCGCGCGGGCGTGATCCATGCCACGCGGCCGGCCACGGGATAGCGCTGCGGCTCGTCGGGCAGGGTCAGCAGCACGTAGACATCATCGCCAAGACGGTACTCACGCTGCGTGGGCACGAAAACGCCCCCTTCGGCGAACATGGGAATGTAGGCGGCGTACAGCGCTGCCTTTTCCTTGATCGCCAGTTGCATCACGCTGGGACGGGGTGTGGTGGGTGCGGTGCTCATGGGTGGTTTGCAGACATTGGTTCGGTGAGCGGCCGGCGCGATCGGCACCGGGCCCAGGGCAGTAGGTTAACAGGACGGGCTTTCATGTGGCGAAAAGCACCCAGCCGCGTTGCCGCACTGCCGCCACGCCCCGCGCCTCATCCCCGGCGCTGGCGGGCAGGCTGGCCGGACATGAGCACGCGCCGGGCCTCGGCGGCCAGGGCCTCGGTCATGAGCCCGGCGTTGAAGGGGTGGTCCGCCGTGCGCGCGGCCTGGGCCAGGGCGCGTGACCATTCGGCCAGCAGGCCCATGTCCAGCGGCCGCGAAGGCAGGTCGGCCGGCGTGAAGTAGCGCGGCGCGGCGCCTGCGGCCAGGGCCATCAGGTCGTGGCAGATCTTCTGCAAGGCCTCCACGGCATGGGGCGGAGCATAGGCGGCCAGGGCCGCCACATCGCCCTTGGCCAGCGCGCGCGGCAACTGGGACCAAGCGGCCATGTCCTTGCCGCCACCGCTGTGCGCCAATGCCAGCGCGTCGCCGGGCCGCCCGCCTGCGGCGCGCAGCGCCACGGCGGCCGCTTCCGGGGCCACGCCCTGCCCCTGCAGCCAGTCCAGGGCCTCTTGCTGATCGGGCCAGGCCATGGTGTGGGTCAGGCAACGGCTGCGGATGGTGGGCAGCAGCTGGTGGGCCGCCTCGCTGGCCAGCACGAAGCGGGCATCGCCCGGCGGCTCCTCCAGCGTCTTGAGCAGCGCATTGGCCGTGATGGCGTTCATCTGCTCGGCCGGGTAGACCAGCACGGCCTTGCCGCGCCCGCGCGCACTGGTGCGCTGGCAGAACTCCACGGCGTCGCGCATGGCCTCGACACGGATTTCCTTGCTGGGCTTGCGTTTCTTGTCGTCGATATCGGCCTGGGCCTTTTCGGGCAGCGGCCAGCCCAGCGCCATCATCTGCACCTCGGGCATGAGCACGCACAGATCGGCATGGGCGCGCACGTCGATGGCGTGGCAGCTGCCGCAGTGGCCGCAGGCCCCATGGGGCGACGGCGATTCGCACAGCCAGGCGCGCACCAGCGACAGCGACAGCGCGTACTGGCCCAGGCCGGAAGGCCCCTGCAGCAGCCAGGCGTGGCCGCGCTGGGCCAGCAGGCGCGTGCGTTGCCCGGCGATCCAGGCGGTGTCGGTCTCGGCCGGTTGTGGCAGGGCCTCGCTCATGCCGCACCTGCCTGTCCGCCGACCATGATGGCCAGCCAGCCCCGGCGCACCATGACCTGGGTGATCTGCTGCCAGACCGCATGCCGGCTGGCGTTGGAGTCGATGCGCGCAAAGCGCTGGGGCGCGGCGGCAGCGCGCGCCGCATAGCCCTGGGCCACGCGTGCGAAAAAGCTGCCGGGCTCGGACTCGAAGCGGTCCGGGACACGGGCCGAGGCCAGGCGCTCGGCGGCCACCTCGGCGGGCAGGTCGAACCAGAGCGTCAGGTGGGGCTCGCGCAGCAGATCGGGCTGGGGGGCGGTGCCCGTCTGCACCATGCGCTCCAGCGTGGCCAGCGGCTGCAGGTCGAAGCCCCGGCCCGCACCCTGGTAGGCAAAGGTGGCGTCGGTGAAGCGGTCGCAGAGCACGACTTCGCCGCGCGCAAGCGCGGGCTCGATCACCTGCACCAGGTGGTCGCGTCGCGCGGCAAAGGCGATCAGGGCCTCGGTCAGCGCGTCCATGGCGTCGTGCAGCATCAGCGCGCGCAGCTTTTCGGCCAGCGGCGTGCCGCCGGGCTCGCGGGTGAGCGTCACCGTGCGGCCCTGGTCACGGAAAGCCTGGGCCAGCGACGCGATGTGCGAGGACTTGCCGGCGCCATCGATGCCTTCGAAGCTGATGAACAGGCCGGCGGGATTTGCAGTGGTCATATGGGAAGAGAGGATACGCAAGCGCTGCGCAAAGCGCAGCAGCCCTGGGGGAATATCTCAGGGCTTTTGCCCAGGGCTTTGCTGGCCGCGCTGGTAGCGGTTCACGGCGCGGTTGTGCTCGTCCAGCGAGGCACTGAAATGGCTGGTGCCGTCGCCACGCGCCACAAAGTACAGCGCCTTGGTCTGTCCGGGCTGCACGGCGGCCATGAGGGCGGCCTTGCCGGGCATGGCGATGGGCGTGGGCGGCAGGCCCGCGCGGGTATAGGTGTTCCAGGGAGTATCGGTCTGCAGGTCGCGGCGGCGCAGGTTGCCGTCGAATTTCTCGCCCAGGCCGTAGATCACGGTGGGATCGGTCTGCAGCAGCATGCCGATGCGCAGGCGGTTGCTGAAGACACCGGCAATCTGTGCGCGGTCGGCCGCGCGGCCGGTCTCCTTCTCGACGATGCTGGCCAGGATCAGCGCTTCGTCGGGCGTCTTGAGCGGCGTGTCGGCCGAGCGCAGCGCCCAGACATCGGCCAGGCGCCGGTCCATGGCGTGCAGGGCGCGGCGCAGCACGGCCAGGTCGGAGCTGCCCTTGGCATAGGTATAGGTATCTGGGAAGAAGCGGCCCTCGGGCGCCACGCCCGCGCGGCCCAGGGCCTGCATGAGGGCAGCGTCGTCCATGCCTGCGCTTTCCTGGCGCAGGAATTCCTCGCGGGCCAGGGCCGCGCGCACCTGGCGCCAGTTCCAGCCTTCCACCAGGGTCAGGGCCTTGAGCGATTCCTCGCCGCGCGCGAGTTTTTGCAGCAGCACATAGGGAGTCAGGCCCGTGGTCAGCTCATAGTTGCCGGCCTTGATCTGCCGGTCCTGCCCCGAGACGCGGAACCAGGCGTACAGCAGCCGCGCATCGGTCTGCACGCCGGCCTTGACCACTTCGCGGGCCACGCCACGCGGCGTGGTGCCGGGCTCGACCTCCAGCTCCAGCGTGGGCTGGGCCAGCGGCAGCGGCTGGTTCAGCCACCACCAGCCGGCACCGGCCAGCACAGCGGCCAGCACCAGCAACATCATCAAAGCGCGAAAGATAAAGCGCACAACCTCGGTCCAAGCAAGCAATAGAGCGGCTGATCATAATTCAGCCATGACCCAGCCTTTACTGAACGGCATTGCTTCCGTTTCCCATCTCGGCGTGATACGCGCCCTCGGCGAAGACGCCGCCCAGTTCCTGCATGGACAGCTGACCAACGACTTCGCGCTGCTGGATCTGCAGCATGCGCGTCTGGCGGCGTTCTGCACGGCCAAGGGGCGCATGCTGGCCAGCTTCATCGGCTTCAAGCGCAGCAAGGACGAGATCCTGCTGCTGTGCGACCGCAGCCTGCTGGCACCCACGCTCAAGCGCCTGTCCATGTTCGTGCTGCGCGCCAAGTGCAAGCTCAGCGACGCCACGGCCGAATTCACGCTGCACGGGCTGGCTGGCGATGCCGCCGCGCAGGCCCTGGGCCCGGCAGCCGTGCCCTGGACCAAGACCGATGACGGCGACGCCAGCCTGATCGCCCTGTACCCGGCCGCTGGCCAGCCGCGCGCCCTGCGCGTGGCGCCCGTGGGCGCGCCCCTGCCCGAAGGCCCTGCACTCAGCGAGGCCGACTGGCTCTGGAGCGAAGTCGCCAGCGGCATTGCCACGCTGTCGGCGCCTGTGGTGGATGCCTTTGTGCCGCAGATGCTCAACTACGAATCGGTGGAAGGCGTGAATTTCAAGAAGGGCTGCTACCCAGGCCAGGAAGTGGTGGCCCGCAGCCAGTTCCGGGGCACGCTCAAGCGCCGCGCCTACCTGGCCCATGCACAGCAGCCGCTGGCCACCGGCATGGAGGTCTTCACGCCCGAGGACCTGGAGCAGGCCACCGGCACCGTGGTCCAGGCCGCCCCGGTGCCCGGCGGGGGCTGGGACGCCATCGTCTCCATGCAGACCAGCTCGGCCGACCAGCCCCTGCTGGCCCACGCCGCCCTGGGCGAAGGCCAGCGCGCCGATGCCGCACAGGCCGTGGCGCTGCAGCTCAAGCCCCTGCCCTACACGTTGCGCGAGGACATTTGAGATTTGAACCTTGCACCGCCTGAGCTGCCTGCAGCTCAGGCGGTGAGCACTTTCCTCATGGTGATGTGGGGGATGCCGGCCTCTTCATAGGGCTCGCCTTCCGGCTTGAAGCCCGCGCGCAGGTAGAACGACTCGGCATGGCGCTGCGCATGCAGCACGACTTCGCGGTCGCCGCGCTGGCGCGAGGCTTCGACCAGGCTGTCCAGCACGATGCGGCCCCAGCGGCCGCCGCGCACGCTGCGGTCCACGGCCATGCGGCCGATCCTGCCCGCGCCGGGGCTGTCGCTGACCAGGCGGCCGGTGGCGATCGGCTGGCCCAGGCCGTTGTAGACCACGGCGTGGCGGGCCACGGGGTCGAACTCGTCGATCTCGATCTCGCGCGGCACGCCCTGCTCGTGCACGAACACGGCCAGGCGCAGGCGCTCGGCGTCGCGGCCCAGGTCGTTCCAGCTGCCCGATGCCACGCGCACCACGCTCTGGCCGGCCTCATAGGCCGTGAGCACGTCGCGCAGCTGCTGCGGCACGGGCAGCGGCTGGCGCGTGGTGGCATCGGCGAACACATAGACCAGCTCCACGGTATTGAGCAGTTCCATGCCCCGGAAGATGCCGGCCTCGAACAGCAGCGAGGTATTGCCCTGCCTGGCACAGCGTATGCCCACATGCAGCACGTCGCCCAGCGTGGCCGATGCGTGGTAGGTGGTGGTGGCCTTCTTGACGAACAGCTCGCCGCCCAGGGCCGCGAAGGACGATTCATAGGGCATGCCCAGCTGGCGCCAGTAGTCGGTGACGGCCACGTCGGCGTACATCAGGTAGTGGGCGTTGAAGACGATCTTCTGGGCGTCCACTTCGGACCAGCGCACTTCGATGCGTTGCAGCGTGCGGAAATCTTGGCGTTGCATGGGGGTGTTTCTCTCCTGTTGTCTTGGGGTGTCTTGGTG
Source organism: Delftia sp. K82 (assembly GCF_002193035.1). Lineage (NCBI taxonomy): Bacteria > Pseudomonadati > Pseudomonadota > Betaproteobacteria > Burkholderiales > Comamonadaceae > Delftia > Delftia sp. K82. Next base: position 2,648,664 of record NZ_MYFL01000001.1, read on the forward strand.
TGTTTTTGGTGCGTCTTGGCCTTCAGGCCGCGAAGGCGTCGCTCAAGGCGCGCGCCATGTCGGCATGTGCACGGCGCGCTTCGGCAATGGCACGGCCCATCTTGACGAATTCATGGGTCACGCCCCGGTAGATCTCCAGGTCCACGGGCACGCCCGACATGCGCAGCTTGTCGGCGTATTCCACGCCCTCATCCACCAGCGGGTCGCATTCGGCCAGGCCTATCCAGGCCGGGGCCACGCCGTCCACATCGGGGGCCAGCAGCGGGGCAAAGCGCCAGTCCTCGCGGTCGGCGGGGCTGTTGAGGTACTGGGCGAAGAACCAGGTGATGGCCGGCTCGTCGATCACCAGCCCGTGCGCGAAGCGGCGGTGCGAGTCGGTGTCCTGGTTCGCCGTCGTGCCCGGGTAGATCAGCAGTTGCAGGGCCAGCTTGAGGCCGGTGTCGCGCGCATGGATGGCGCAGGCCGCGGCCAGCGTGCCGCCTGCGCTGTCGCCGCCCACGGCCAGGCGCGCAGGGTCGGCGCCCAGCGAGGCCGCCTGCGCGGCCAGCCACTGCAGCGCGTCCCAGGCGTCGTTGTGGGCCGTGGGGAATTTGTGCTCTGGCGCGCGCCGATAGTCCAGCGAGACCACCATGGCGCCCGACAGATGGGCCAGCTGGCGGCACAGCACGTCGTGCGTGGCCACGCTGCCCACGGTGAAGCCGCCGCCGTGCAGGTACAGCAGCACGGGCAAGCCCGTGGCCGGCGCCTGGCTGCGCTCCACGGGCGCATAGAGCCGAGCGGGCAGCAAGGCGCCATCGTGCGCGGGAATCTGCAGATCCTCCACACGCGGCAGAGCCGGCTTGGGAATTTCTAGCACGCCGGCCCCCGCCTCGTAGGCGGCACGTGCGCCCTCGGCGCCCAGCTGGTGCAGGGGCGTGCGCGCGGCGCGCTCCATGCGGCGCAGCACATCGCGCATCTGGTGGGTCAGGGACGCCGGCAGCGGCGTGGCATAGGAGGAGGATTCAGTCTGGGGCACGTTCAGGAGCACGTTCAGGGACAGGTTCGGTAGCGACTATCTGGCAAGGCAATTCGGTGCGGCCGGCAAGGTGCGGCCGGCGAGGTGCAGCCGGCAAGGTGCGGCGCAGCAGGCATTGTGCCGCGAGCACAAGGCCCTGGCAGCCATGCGATGGCAGCGCATGCCCGCGCTGTCGCCCCCGTGACCGCCGCAGCGCCCTCTCAGGGTTTGCTTTGTTTGCAGTGCAGCACGCGCGGTCTAGATTCGGCACACTCCCCCTGATCCCCACCATGGGCCGCAACGGCCCGCAACGAGTCACCGACCATGGCCTTCATCAACTACGTCACCCAGATCCAGTTTGACTTCGGCGCCGTGCGCCTGTTGCGCCAGGAGTGCGAGCGCGTGGGTATCACGCGGCCGCTGATCGTCACCGACCAGGGCGTCAAGGCCGCTGGCGTGCTGCAAAAGGCGCTGGATGCGCTGGGCGGCATGCCGCATGCAGTGTTCGACCAGACGCCCTCCAACCCCACCGAGGCCGCCGTGCGCGCGGCCGCTGCGATCTACCAGGAGCAGCGCTGCGACGGCCTGATCGCCGTGGGCGGCGGCAGCGCCATCGACTGCGCCAAGGGCGTGGCGATTGCAGCCACGCACGAAGGGCCGCTGTCGCACTACGCCACCATCGAGGGAGGCTCGCCGCGCATCAGCGAGCGCGTGGCCCCGCTGATCGCCGTGCCCACCACCAGCGGCACGGGCAGCGAGGTGGCGCGCGGCGCCATCATCATCGTGGACGACCACCGCAAGCTGGGCTTTCACAGCTGGCACCTGGTGCCCCGTGCCGCCATCTGCGACCCGGAACTGACCTACGGCCTGCCCGCCATGCTGACGGCCGCCACGGGCATGGACGCCATCGCCCATTGCATGGAGACCTTCATGGCAGCGGCCTTCAACCCGCCTGCCGACGGCATTGCGCTCGATGGCCTCACGCGCGGCTGGGCCCACATCGAGCGCGCCACGCGCAACGGCCAGGACGCCGAGGCGCGCCGCCAGCTGATGAGCGCCAGCATGCAGGGCGCCATGGCCTTCCAGAAGGGTCTGGGCTGCGTGCACAGCCTCAGCCACAGCCTGGGCGGCGTGAACCCGCGCCTGCACCATGGCACGCTGAACGCCATGTTCCTGCCCGCCGTGGTGCGCTTCAATGCCGAGGCCGAGAGCGTGCGTGCCGAACAGCGCCTGCAGCGCATGGCCCACGCCATGGGCCTGGACTCGGGCAGCGACATTCCCGAAGCCATACGCGACATGAACGCCCGCCTGGGCCTGCCCACGGGCCTGGCGGCCATGGGTGTGGAGCGCGCGCAGTTCGCGGCCGTGATCGGCGGCGCGCTCAAGGACCATTGCCACGGCACGAACCCGCGCCTGGCCAGCGCCGACGACTACGAGCAGATGCTGGCCACCTCGCTGTAAGCGGGACTCAGCCGCCAGCACTCGGTTGGGGTGTTGTCGATGGTGACGACGATGGTGGCTGGGGTGTCGTTTGGGATGTCAATTGCGCCGAAGTTTGTGCAGGAGTCTGCACCGGAGCCGGTGCAGCGCCAGCTTCCATCATCCGGCGCACCTCCACGTTCTGCATCAACTGCTCGGCCATGACGCCCAGCAGTTCCAGATCGGCCGCCGAGACCTCGCGCGGCGCGTCGTCCATGATGCAAAAGCTGCCCAGCACCGTGCCGTGGCGGTTCTTGAGCGGCACGCCCGCGTAAAAGCGCAGCCGCATCGCCTGCAACGCGGGGTTGCCGGCAAATCGGGGGTCGCGCGCGGCGTCATGCACCACCAGGGCGTCACCGCCATGGACCACGTAGGAGCAGATGGACTGCGCACGCGGCATGCCGGCGGAAGCCGGGTCGCCCTGGTCCGCCACCAGCAGGCTGCCGGGCGTGTGCACGCGGTCGGCATCGACCCATGAGACCTGGGCCCATTTCACATCGAAGGCATTGGCGGCCTGCTGGGCTGCCTCGTGGTACAGCGGCGGCAGGCCGGGCCCGAGCACGCCGCTGTCGTGCAGTTGGCGCACGCGCTGCTCATCGTCATCGGGAATGGGCGCGGCCAGGCCCTGGCCTGCCGCGTCAGGCAGGCGCAAGGCGTCCACCCACAACTGCAGCTCGCGCAGGCCGGACACGCAGGCGGCGGCGCCGCAGCGGCGCGCGAACTCGGGGTCGGACACCACGGCCGGCGCATTCCACAGCGCCAGCACCACGCGCAGGTGCGGCCAATGGCGGCGCACGCGGCGCATCAGTTGGCGCACCACGGTCTGGGGCTGGGTGCTGAAGACGGACAGCACCAGCAGTTGCGCCTCGGCCAGGGCCTGCGCTCCTGCGTGGCCTTGCGGCAGGCCGCCCTGCCCCGGTCCCAGCTGGCGCCATTGCGGGTCGGCGGCCAGGGCCCAGTCCGAGCAGCTGACCACGTGGCCGCGCAGCGCCTCGCTGTGCGCCACCATGGCGGCGGCCAGGGCATCGACCTCCCAGCGCGCGCCCACGCAATGGATGCGCAGGGCGCGCGTGGCCAGGGCCGCGGCGGGCGCCGGATGGCTTTCGCGCAGTTCCTCGATCAGGGCATCCATGCCGCTGGACAGGCGCAGCCGGTGTTCGGCCGTGGCCGATTCCAGGTGCTGCTGCGTGGCCAGGCGCAGTGCGGGGATGGCCACCTCGTCATAGAAACCGGCCACTGCGGCCGAGCGTTCGTCCGCCGAGGCGCGCGCCGGCAGCCTTGCGTCCACCAGTTCATGCGCCAGCGTGACCGCGTCTTCCACGTCGTCGGCCAGCAGGCGCTGGTACAGGCGCTGGGCCGGCCCCAGCACGGGCGAGCTGCCCAGCAGCACTTCCATGAATTGCAGCGCCGGGATGTAGCGCCCCAGCACCAGCAGGCAGACCGTCAGCGGGGTGGACAGGATCAGCCCTATCGGCCCCCACAGCGCCGTCCAGAAGGTGGCCGACACGATGATGGACAGCGTGGACAGGCCCGTGCTGCTGCCATACAGCCAGGGCTCGATGAGGTTGTTGCTGATCAGCTCCAGCGCCATGATCAGGCCCAGCGTCATCAGCAGCATCTGCCAGCCCGGGTCCACGGCAAAGGCCAGCGCCAGCGGGAAGGCGGCCGAGATCATGGCCCCCACATAGGGCACGAAACGCATGATGGCCGCCAGCACGCCCCAGAGAATGGCGCCCGGCACGCCAATGAACCACAGCCCCGCCGCCATGGGCAGTCCGTAGGTGATGTTGACGACGAACTGCATGCGCAGGTACTTGCCTATGCGCTGAGAGGCCTCATCCAGCGCGTCGGTGGCCACGTGCAGGTTGCCGCCCATCAGGCGCAGCAACCGGTCGCGCAGGTCATCGCGGTCCAGCAGGATGAGGATCACGAACAGCAGCACGATGCCGGCCATGGTCACGGGCTCGGCCACGCGGCCCAGCCACTGCAGCATGCGCGCCGTGGGCTTTTGCTCGGGCGACTGGATCTCCACCTTCTGCACGCGGGGCGTGGTGGCGCCGCGCGATATCTCGCGCTCCACGGTGTCATAGGTGCGCAGCGCGCCGTCCCAGGCACTGGGCATGTTGGCGTTCCTGCGCAGGCTGCGCAGCTTGTCGCGGATGGTGTTCTGGTAGGTCGGCAGATCGGCGCTGAGCTGCTGCACCTGGCTGCCCAGATAGGTACCCATTCCCGCCAGCGTCGCCAGCGCCATGACCACCACCAGCAGCGTGGCCGCCATGCGCGGCATGCCCCAGCGCTTGAGCCGGGAGACGGCCGGATCCAGCAAAAAACCGAACAACAGCGCCAGGGCCAGCGGAATCAACAGCCCTTGGCCGAAATACAGGCCGGCGATGACGATGCTGGCCACCAGCAGCCCGGTGAGCAGGCGCAGCGCAGGCACCATGTCGGCCAGCTGTGCCAGGCCCGGCAGGGCCGAACGCACGCTGCGCGCGAAATCTGCATGGGTAGCGGAATTCGCGGCTGCATTGGCAGCATTGGCACCTTCGGTGGCTGCAGGAAGGGCCTGCCGTGAAGGCGACGGCGCAGGGTCGTAATGTGGGTTCATGGAAACGGGATGTCAGGCTTGGATGCAGGTATGGATACTGCCTCACATCCGCATATCGGGGGATTGCACAGCGCGCCGCAGGCCTGCCCTGTCAGCGGGCACCGCAATTGCCGGAACGCCGTTGCCGCCGGCGCATCGACCCGATCACCAGCGCACACGTACCACAGTACCCCCACCGGCCCGCGGCAGGATGTCCAGCACAGCCCCGATGGCATGGGCGCGGCGATGCATGCCTGCCAGGCCCATGCCCTGCAGGCCAGGCGGGATGGCACCCTGCGCAGGGCCAGGGCCAGGGCCAGGGTCGGACGGCAGGCCGCAGCCGTCATCTTCCACGCGCAGTTCCCAGTGCAATGCACGCCGGGCATCGCGGCCAGGGCTTGCAGCATCTGCACGATCTACCGGCTCCAGCACCAGCCACAGCGTGGTGGCGCGCGCATGCTGCAGCGCATTGCTCACGGCCTCCTGGGCGATGGCCAGCAACTGCTGGGACGGCTGGCCACGCGGCAAGTCTGGCAGATCTTGCAAGACTGGCAAGTCCGGCACCCCGCGCAGCCCGGCGGCGGCATGCGGATCGGCCACGCTCCAGCAGATGCGCATGCCGCGCCGGTCCAGCACGGGTTGCAGCCGGTGGCGCAGGCGCGCCAGCCGCACGGGCAAGGCGTCTTCCATGGCGTCCATGGCATCCACCATGAGCCGCAGGTCCAGCAAGGCCTGCTCCAGCAGTTCCTGCGCCTGGCGCTGGCGGGTCTCGCGCGGGTCCAGCAAGGCCATGGCATGCACCAGCAGCCCGCCCACGCCGTCGTGCAGGTCGGCGGCAATGCGCCGGCGCTCGGCCTGCACTTCGCGTGAGGGCCGGGGACTGCGCCGGCGTCGCCACAGCAGCAGCCTGTGCAGTCGCCAGGCGCCCATGGCGCACAGCAGCGCCGTGGATACCAGCAGGGCCAGGCTGGCCAGGCTCAGCCACGGCGGGGCCTGGGCGCCCGCCTGCCAGAGCCAGGCGCACAGGCCCAGCATCTGCAGCAGGCCCAGGGCCAGGCAGATGGCCAGCGTGCGAAGAGAATCTTTCATGGCCAAGCCGTGCCAGGCGCGGCCGCCATGGCCCGGGCGGCGGCAGGCCGCTGCGGGCAGGACGCCGCCCCAGGATCAGAACAGGCCGCGCAGCGATGCAAAGCGCACCGCCTGGGCGCGTGTGCGCACCTGCAGCTTGCGGTAGATGTTCTTGATGTGCGTGTTGACCGTCATGGCGCTGATCATCAGGCGCGAGCCGATCTCGGCGCTGGTGTAGCCGCTGGCCACCATGCGCAGCACCTCGCGCTCGCGTGTGGACAGGCGGTCTGCCTCGTCGGGCGTGCGGCGCTTGGGCTCGGCGCCCTGGGTCTTGTCGAAGCGCTGCAGCAACCTGCGCGCCAGGCTGGGGGTGACGGATGCGCCGCCATTGGCCACCTGCAGCACGGCCTGCGGATAGTTGCCGAACCAGGAGTTCTTGACGAGGTAGCCCGTGGCGCCCAGTTCGAAGGCGCGCAGCACCTGTTCGTCGTTTTCCATCACGGAGATGATGACGGCCTCGGCCGTGGGCCGCACGGTCTTCATCATGTCCAGCAGCTCGAAGCCCTCGCCGTCACCCAGGTTCAGGTCCACCAGCATCACGTCGAATTCATGCTGGCGGATGGCCTTGCGCCCGTCGCGCACGCTGCCGGCCTGGGCCACGACCAGGGTGCGCGGGTCGTTCATGATTTCCTGCGCAATGACCATGCGGATATGGGCATCGTCGTCCACCAGCAGCACCCGCACGGGCTTGTCGGGCTGGCCCGCCAGGTAGTCGGGCCACATGGCAGAGCTCAGACCTGTGCCCAGCATGCCCTGGGCGCGAGGGGACTCGGCGATCAGGGGACGGGCATCGGCGGGAACGTCGGATGGATTCATGCTGCTCTCCTCAAATGTCACGCCATGTATATGACGCAACCGATCACAGACTTGCCTTTCCACATTAAGAGAAATCGCAACCGATATCCACAATCTTTGACGAAGTTTGTGAAAGATTGCGTAGATTACAAATTAACACTTTTGTGTGAGGAATCGACTACGGAGTTTCCTGAGCGCCGGCCCGGCAGATCTTGCGGATCCAGACACCGCGCACCACGCCTTCAATCTCGCCCTGTGACAAGGGCCGATCCTGCCTTTGTTGCCGCCGCCGGCCTCTGGTGCGTGCACTTCGATACACCAGGTTGCCCAAAAGCCCCCGCACCCGCCGAGACGGCGACCCCAAGCAAAGCTGCAACCGTAAATTTTCTGTCGTTACACCTTGAAACTACCCAGATCCATTCATTGCGCACGGCTGCCGCTTTAACGCGATGCAGCCTGCCTGCAAACGGCCTGGGTGGGTAAGTACCCGGCAAGTGGATCAGCGCTCATGGCTACCCCGGACAAGAGATGGAATGGACGGATCTCCCCGAGCACATTGGAGTCCAGACAACGAGCAGGGGTCCAGGGAGACAAAGCCGGAAACCTCCGCAAAGTGTCTGCAAAACGGGTGCTTACACACCTCTTCCTGATAGTCCGATTCTTCATCAAGGAGCCATCATGAAATCGCTTGCAATTCTTTCCCTGAGCTTGATCGCAACAGCTGCCATGGCAGGCCCCATGGGTGGTGGCGGCGGTGGCGGCAGCGGCGGCGGCAGCAGCAGCTCCCAGATCGAAATCAATGGCCCCAGCGTTCAGGTCACCCTGCTGAACAGGAGCGGCGTGCTGAACGTGGCAACGGGTGGTGGCAAGGCCTCCCAGAACCTGGCCAGCAATGCAGGCAACGTGACCATCGATCGCAGTGGCAGCTCGCTGCAAGTCGTCGCAGCCACCGGCAGCGGCATCCTGAACAAGGCCGATGGCTATAGCGCAGTGGCCGTCAACAACCTGGCCTCCAACTATGGCGAAGTGGACGTGAAGAGCACTTCGATCCAGGTGGTGGCTGCCAAGAACTCCGGCATCATCAACTACGCCGGCAACGGTTCCATGGCAGTGCAGAACATCTCCAGCAACAACGGCTGCGTGACCTGCTACAACAACCACTGAGCCTGGCTGCCGGACGAAGGAAACTGCCGGGCGGCCCCAGGCCACCCGGCGGCACCTTCCCGGCGAAGACCCAGCTCACCGCACCAGGAGAGCCCACCATGCACACCGCCGCCCATCTCTGTTCGGCTGCCCTATTGGCCTGGCTCGCCCTCGGAGCGAACCCCCTTCATGCAGCGGCCCCCGGCGAAGACCCGGTGGTGCTGAACAAGCCCGTCGACTACCTCAGGCTGCCCACGGCCAAGCAGCCGACATCGTCGGGGCTGGACACCGTCACCGACATCCCCATCAATGTCAAGGCCAAGATCGCGCGCTACGAAGCCATGTCCATGACCAATGCGCCCGGTATCTCCACCGAGGCGAACGTGGTGACCACGACCACGACGAGCAGCACGGGCATGCAGCGCACCTGCACCCAGGACCTGGCCAGCAACACCAACGCCAGCGCATTCAACCGCTATGGGCCCCAGACCAAGGACCAGATCGTGGTCCTCAAGGGCGACCTGGTCAACGTCTGCCGCTAGCGCGACACAGGGCGGCCAGCCTTCGGGCCGCCCACCATTTATCGATCCCCCCATTTCCGGCGCCGACGCCCGTGCGCGCCTGTGCCCTGGCTCGCCGTTTTCCAGCAGAGGTCCATCATGCGCAACCGCCTTCCATCGCCAGGACTTCCCCGCCCCGATGCCGCGCTGCAGCCGGCACTCGGCGGCCATGCGGACGACCGTGGGACTTTCCGCCAGCGATGGTCCGGCAGACAGGGTTGCATGCGGGCCATTGCCTGCGCCGTCTCTGCCTCCATCGTGCTGCTGTCGGGCTGCGCGCCGCTGGATGCACGCAAGGACGCCAAGTACCTGGACAAGGTCTATGCGGCCGACCGCCCCGTGGTGCGGCCGGTGCGCTCGATATCGAGCTTTTCCGACTCGCTGATGTGCATGGACAGGATGTTCCGCAACAGCCACATGCCCACGGTGCTGATCACCAGCAAGCAGCTGCCCGACTACTCGGGCCGCGTGGCCGTGGCCGCCAAGGAGATGGTGGTCACCGCCCTGTCCCAGATGTCGCGCGTCAGCAGTGCCTTCCGCTACGTGGACTATGAGGTGGACATCGCCCGCCAGGATACGGTGCAGAACCTCACCACCATCTTGCTCAACAACAACCAGATTCAGCTGCAGCGCCCTGCCCTGTATGTGTCGGGCGCCGTGTCCTTCATGGACCAGAACGTGCTGCGCAACAACGTGGACATAGGCACCAGCGCCTCGCGCCTGGAAACCGGCTACAGCGCCAACCGCAGCGGCGCCGTGCTGGGCATGGAGCTGCACCTGGGCGACTTCCGCACGCGCACCATCATCCCGGGCCTGGATTCGGCCAACGAGGTCGTCATCGGCAACGGCAGCCAGGGGCTGGACCTGTCCGGCCGCATCGGCACCTACGGCGTGCAGTTCAGCGTGGGCCGCGACTATGCCCAGGGCTCGGGCCCGGCCGTGCGCACCCTGGTCGAGCTGGGCATGATCGAGCTGCTGGGCAAATGGTCGCGCCTGCCCTACTGGCAGTGCCTGACGCTGGACCAGACCCATCCCGACTTCCAGCGCCAGCTGCGCGACTGGTACGAGGAAGGCGAAGCCGGCATCCACCAGGAACTGGTGCGCCAGTCGCTGATCAGCAAGGGCTATCTGCCGCCGGACGCCCCGGCCTTCACCGCAGGCAACCCGCAGTGGCGCGAGGCCATAGGGCGCTTCCAGGCCGACAGCGGCATGGTGGTCAACGGCGTGGTGGACTTCAACACCTACGAGCGCGCACTGCGCGACTTCGTGGCCGTGGGCGCCGATGGGCACATCACGCGCATTGGCTGGAACACCAAGAGCGCAGCGCCGGTCACCACCGCCTCCGAGAACGTGGCCGTGGGCACGGGCGACTACCGCTACGGCGCCCCCGCGCCCGACCGCAAGCTGGACCTGTGGGTGGAGAACATCACGCCCACCCGCACCTCCTTCGAGACGGGTGAACAGCTCTTCCTGTCCACCACCGTGTCGCGTGCCTCCTACCTGTCGTGCTTCATGGCGGGCGCCGATGGCGAGGTCACCCGGCTGGTGCCCAACGACGTGAACCGCTCGGGCTGGATCACTGCCGCCCAGTCCGTGCGCCTGCCCGACTGGATGAGCCCCAACCCCGGCTATGTGATCAACGCCGGCCCTCCCGGCAAGGAAGGCGTGGCCTGCTTCGCCACCGAGCAGAACATGACCGACAAGCTGCCCACGCTGCTGCAGGGCAAGGCCTTCATCGCCATCCCGGGCATGCGCTCCCTGGAGGATGTCAACCAGTACATGGCCAGCTCGCTGGGCGCAGACGGGTACACCGGCTCGGCCCGCTTCTGGCAGGTGGTGCCGGCCCAGGCCAAGCGCTGATGCACGGTGCGGACCACAAGCCAACCAGAGGCACCTGCCATGCCCTCCAGCGCTCATGAAACCTCGCCGCGGCGGCGCCGCGGGCTGCGCCTGACCGCCAGGCTTGTGCTGCCCGGGCTGCTGGTGGTGCTGCCCGGTCTGGCGCCCGCCGTGCTGCCGCATGTGCAGGCGGCAGCCCGCTTCACGCCGGTCATGCCCATCCGGGTGGCGACGGCCAGCGTGTACGGCTCCCAGCCGGGCACCAGCAACATCACTTCGACCTCGGATACCGCCCAGCAACGGGCCCTGTCCCAACTGCGCAGCCGCGCCGAAGGCAAGGGCGTGAGCCCGGCCACGCAGCGCGAGGCGCAATGGGTCATGGGCCTGCTGGCACTGCATGGCATTGCCATGGCCCAGGACGGGCCACAGGCCAGGAACTGGTTCGAGCGTGCCCAGCGGGCCGGCCATCCGCTGGCCAGCGCGGGACTGGCCTGGTGCGCCATGGACGGCTGCGGCCAGCCCCCCGATCCACCGGCCGCAAGGCCCTGGATCGCCCAGCTGGCCAAGACCGACCCGGCCCGTGCGCAATACCTGGAATGGCTGCTGGCCCGGCGCCTGGCGCCGCTGTCCACGGCCGAGCCCGTGGGCGAGGCCTTGACCGTGGCAGGCACGCCCGACCAGGAACAGCTGCAGCGCGCGGCGCGTTCGGGCAGCCCTGGCGCACAGCTCGAATGGGGCCTGGCCTTGCTCGCGCAGGACGAGCCCGAGGCCGCCCTGCGCCAGTTCCGTACGGCGGCGCCACGCTCATCCAGCGCGGCGGCCAATGCGCAGATGCTGGGCGACCGCATGCGGCCTGCGGGCCAGCTGGTGTCGGCCCAGGGCACGTCTGCCCCGCCTGCGGCGCAGGGGCCGCAACGGCTGCAGCGCACGCCGGAGTTGCGGGGCTCGCCCAGCGAGCAGGACATCCAGGTGCGCCAGCCCATCACGGCCCAGCAGCAGTGGGAGCAGGCCCAGCGCTATCACCGTGGCGAAGGCGTGCCGGCCAACTACACCGAGGCCCTGCGCCTGTACCAGCAGGCGGCGTCCCACGGCCATGTGGCATCGCGGCGCATGCTGGAGTTGATCTATTCGCGCCCCGCACAGGGCGGCGGTGTGGACATTGGCTGGATGCAGCAGCTGGCACGCATCGACCCCATGACCATGCAGCCCATGGCGCCCATCAGCCCCGCGCCCTACCGGCGCGACCCCACGCCGCTTTTCGACATGGTGCCGGCGCCCTGGCACCGGAACTGACGCAGGCGGCCCTGGGTCCTGCCCTAAAGCAGCACATCCAGGCCCGTGTCGGCCATCCAGTCCACCGGGTCCTGGCGCAGCACCATGTCGATGTCCAGGCCCAGGGCCACCCCCACTTCGCCGGGAAAGCTCACGGCCAGCGCGCGCTCGCCCCATTGCGCCTCGCGCGATCGGGCGCGCCATGCGGCGATGTGCAGCACGCAGGCCAGGGGATCGAAGCCGGGCTGGGCCAGCGGCGCGTGCAGGTGCTGCAGCGCGTCGGCCAGCAGCGGCGGAAGATTCCAGCGCCGGGCCAGGCCTGCGCTGACATGGCTGTATGCGTAGCCGCACAGCCGCATCTCCAGTTCGGCACGGCGCGGGTCCAGCGGACCGACCAGCTCGGAGATGGTGGCCGCGCGGCCGGGATCGATCATGTGCATGGCCAGCTCGCCCAGCCCGTGCAGCAGGCCTGCCGCATAGGCCGCCGTGGGGCTGGCCTGCACCGTGCCGGCCAGCGCGCGGGCCACGCGTGCGGCATCCACGCTGTAGCGCCAGAAGGCCGGCATGGCCACGCCCGGCACGGCATGCGTGCCCACGCCCAGCGGCATGCCCCGCACGATCTGTCGCAACTGCGCGGGCGCCAGCAGGGCCAGCGCCTCCGGAATGCCGGTGACACGGCCCGCCATGCCGAAGACCGGGCCGTTGGCCTGCGCCAGCAGCCCGGCAGCCAGCGCGGGATCGGCCGCGAACAGCTGGCTCAGCCGGCGCAGGCTGGGCTGCTCGGGCACCAGCTCGCGCAGCAGCAGCGCGACAATGCGCGGCTGCGCCGGCAGGGCCAGCGTCTGGGTCAACAGCGTCTGCAGATCCAGTGCGTGCGCAGCCATCGCGTTTCCTGCCTTGCCCTGCCCGGCCTTACTTGCGGGTCTGCAGCTTGGCGAAGGCCGAGGCCATGGCCGACTGCTGCGCCGGCTCGGGCGCGCGGCGCTGGCCGCCCTGATGGCCCTGGCTGCCCCGGCCTGCGCTCTCGAAGCGGTTGTCACGGGGGCCATCGCGCCGCGCGGGCGCCGCATCCAGCTTCATGGTCAGGCTGATGCGCTTGCGCGCTACATCGACCTCCAGCACCTTGACCTTGACGATCTGGCCGGTCTTGACGACCTCACGCGCGTCCTCGATGAACTTGTGGCTCATCTGGCTGACGTGGACCAGGCCGTCCTGGTGCACGCCCAGGTCCACGAAGGCGCCGAACTGGGCCACGTTGCTGACCGTGCCCTCCAGCGTCATGCCTTCCTTGAGGTCCTTGATGTCTTCCACGCCGTCATTGAAGCGGGCGACGACGAAGTCCGGGCGCGGATCGCGGCCGGGCTTTTCCAGCTCGCCCAGGATGTCCTTGATGGTGATGGCACCGAACTGCTCGTTCACGAACTGCTCGGCCTTCAGGCCCTTGAGCACCTCGGAGCGGCCCATGAGCTGGTCCACGCTCTTGCCCGTGGTGGCAATGATGCGTTCGACCACGGGATAGGTTTCCGGGTGCACGCCCGTCATGTCCAGCGGGTTGTCGCCGCCGCGGATGCGCAGAAAGCCTGCAGACTGCTCGAAGGTCTTGGCGCCCAGGCCGGCCACGTCCATCAGCTGCTTGCGGCTCTTGAAGGAGCCGTTGGCATCCCGCCAGCGCACCACCGACTTGGCCACGCTGCCCGACAGGCCCGAGACGCGCGACAGCAGCGGCGCTGAGGCCGTGTTCAGGTCCACGCCCACGGAGTTCACGCAGTCCTCGACCACGGCGTCGAGCTGGCGCGCCAGCTCGCTTTGGTTCACGTCGTGCTGGTACTGGCCCACGCCAATGCTCTTGGGGTCGATCTTGACCAGCTCGGCCAGCGGGTCCTGCAGGCGGCGCGCAATGCTGGCGGCGCCGCGCAGGCTCACGTCCACATCGGGCATTTCCTGCGAGGCGAACTCGCTGGCGGAATACACGGAAGCGCCGGCCTCGCTGACCACGACCTTCTCGATCTGGCGGTCGGCCTTGCTGGCGATCTTGATCAGGTCGGCCGCCAGCTTGTCGGTCTCGCGGCTGGCCGTGCCGTTGCCGATGGCAATCAGGTTGATCTGGTGCTTTTCGACCAGGCGGGCCAGCACGGCCAGGGAGCCGTCCCAGTCGCGGCGCGGCTCATGCGGGTAGATGGTGGTGGTGTCCACCAGCTTGCCCGTGCTGTCCACCACGGCCACCTTGACACCCGTGCGGATGCCCGGGTCCAGGCCGATGACGGCGCGCTGGCCCGCAGGCGCGGCCAGCAGCAGGTCGCGCAGGTTGTCGCCAAAGACCTTGATGGCCACCTTCTCGGCGTCTTCGCGCAGGCGCGAGAACAGGTCGCGCTCGGTGGACAGGCTCAGCTTGACGCGCCAGGTCCAGGCCACGCACTTACGGATCAGGTCGTCGCTGGCGCGCTTGGCGTGGCTCCAGCCCAGGTGCAGGGCGATCTTGCCTTCGGCCAGGCTGGGCTGGCCGGGCTCGGGCTCCACGGGAAGAACCAGCTTGGCTTCGAGGATCTCCAGCGCGCGGCCACGGAACACGGCCAGGGCGCGGTGCGAGGGCACGCGGCCAATCGGTTCGTCGTACTCGAAATAGTCGCGGAACTTGGCGACCTCGGGGTCGTTCTCGTTCTTGGCCTCGATCTTCTTGGAGCGCAGCAGGCCGTCTTCCCACAGCCATTCGCGCAGCTTCTGCACCAGCGCCGGGTCTTCGGCCCAGCGCTCGGACAGGATGTCGCGCACGCCATCGAGCACGGCGAAGGTGGTGGAGAAATCGGGGCCCGGCTTGCCGTCGTCAAGGGTGGTGGCGGGCTTGCAGAAGGCCTCGGCCTCCTTGTGCGGGTCCAGCGTGGGGTCGGCAAACAGCTTGTCGGCCAGCGGCTCGATGCCGAATTCCTTGGCAATCTGGCCCTTGGTGCGGCGCTTTTGCTTGAAGGGCAGGTAGATGTCCTCCAGCTCCTGCTTGGTCGGCGCATTGGCAATGGCCAGGCGCAGCGCATCGGTCAGTTTGCCCTGCTCGTCGATGGCCTTGAGCACCGTGCCCCGGCGGTCTTCCAGCTCGCGCAGATAGCCCAGGCGTTCGTCGAGCTGGCGCAATTGCGCGTCGTCCAGGCCGCCGGTCACTTCCTTGCGGTAGCGGGCGACGAACGGAACCGTGGCTCCGCCATCAAGCAATTCGACCGCAGCACCCACTTGCTGCGGCTTGACATTCAGTTCTGCGGCGATTTGGCCAATGATTTTTTGCATTCGAGAGGCGCCCCGTGGCGTGGAATCCGGAAAGCGGCCAAGTGTGCCACACGCGATTCGGGCCGGGCCGCTCACGGCCCGCCCGCAAATGCAAGCATTTCTTGCAGGCCAATGAATTCAAGGGCTTGCAACAGAAGCCGGAAGGGCGCGGGAATGGCCGATCGGACAAGCCCGGCTTTCAGGGCCGCACATCCACGATCTGCATCATTCCCAGGTCCTCATGGTCCAGCGCATGGCAATGCCAGACGAACTTGCCGTGGAAATCCGCGAACCGCATGCGAAAGGTGATGCTGCCCTTGGTGACCCCCGCCGCCCCGCTGCTGCCCGTGCCCGGCGGCACGGGCAGGGTGTCGGCCCAGAACGGCGTCACCGGCGCGCCGTTGACCCTGACCACATAGCAATCGTTGACGTGGATGTGAAAGGGATGCGGGTAGCCGTTGTAGTTGTAGACCGTCCACTCCTCCACCGCATTGAAGGGCACGGTCTGCACAGGCGTGAGGCTGGAATGGATGGGCGACATGCCCAGCGGCATGGCCTCGGTGCCCACCGCAAACACCGATCGGTTGCCGCCCACCTTCAGCACCCAGCTCTCGCCGGCCGGCATGGGCGCCAGGGCCGGGTCGCGCACGCCCTTGTCCTCGTCGTCGGCCAGCACGGCTAGGCGCAGGACGCGCTGCACACCACCATGGCTGGCCAGTTCGGCATCGGTGATGGGCGTGTAGTCGCCGGGCCTGCGCAGCAGGGCCGGGTCGGGCACGCGGGCCTGCACGGGCTCGCCCTGCACCACCACCCGGGCCAGCACCTCCTCGAAGGGCTCGTTGCCGCTTGGCCGGTGAAAGGACGGGCACGCGGCCGCGCGCAGGAAATACTCGCCCGGCGCCATCGATGCCTGCACCACCATGGACAGGCGCCCGCCTGGGTAGATGTAGTTGCCGGGCCAGTCGCGCATGTCCAGCGGCTGCCCGGCCGTCTGCCGGCTCAGCGGCCGGTAGATGCCGCCGTAATGGTTGCCGTCGCGGCCATAGACATTCATCACATGCCCGTCGAGCACGGGATGCAGCGGGTAGAACGATGAAGGATTGACGATGTGCCAATGCTGCACCTCGCCGGGCCGCATCACGATGGTGGGCTGGTAGGCGCCGTTGAGCAAAAAGGCGCCAGCCGGATTCTGCATCGAGTCTTCCAGCGTATCGGTGCGGCCCTTGGCGTTGACGGTGAGCTTGTGGGCGAACAGCACGCGCTCGCGCATGTTCACGCTGGCACGGAACGGGTCCTGCGCATCGGCCACGATGATGGCGCCGAACATGCCGCTGGAGACCTGGGCATTGGTGGCGCCGTGCAGATGCGGGTGGTACCAGTAGATGCCGCAACTGTGGTCGTCGGGCAGATGGATCTCGTGGTAGCGCGTGGCGCCGGGCGCGATGCCGGCATCCGGCCCGTCCACCACGTAGTCGCCAAACACGCCGGGCCGTATCTCGCGCGGGTCCACGTGCAGGCCGTGGAAATGCATGTTGGTGCTGTTCTGGTGGTTGAGCAGCGCCCAGTCCGAGCCCTGGGGCGAGGCCGGCAGCTGGTTGTGCACCCACATCTTCAGCGTGTCGCCGGGGCGCAGCCACAGCGTGGGCGCCGTGTATCGCCCATTGAAGCTGCGCAGCTCCAGACGCCGCCCGGGCTGCCGATCGGCCGGATAGCGGGCCCAGCGCGCAATATCGCTGTCCGGCAGGTCCATGTCCATGGACGCATAGCCCACGTTCAGGTGCAGCTCCAGCACGCCGTTGACGGAGCGCAGCGCCTGCGGCTCGGGCAGATCGTCGCGCGGCCCGCCTCCACCGCCGCAGCCGGGCAGCACGGCGCCCGCCGTCAGCAAGGCGCCCCATTGCAGCAGCGCCCTGCGGTTCAGGCCCGGGGCTGGCATTGACTGTTCCTGTTGCAGGTGCTTCACAGGGCCTCCTTTGCCGTGCCGGCGAATGCGTTGGTTTCGGTCAGGTCATTGAGGGCGTGCAAGGCCAGCGCATGGGGGCGGGACTGGGCCTGGGCCCCGTCCTCGCCCTGGCAGGCGCCATGGCGGTTGTCGCCCCAGGCCCAGCAGCGCCCGCCGCGCTCCAGGGCCAGCACATGCGTGCCGCCCACGCTGATCTGCTGCACCGCCTCCAGGCCGGGCACGGTGCGAAAGCCCGCGCGGGGTGCCGCATCGCCCTGGCCCAACTGGCCCAGGCCATTCCAGCCCCAGGCCAGCACCTGCCCGCCCTGCGTGGTCGCCGCCGAAAAATGCAGGCCCGCCGCCAGACTGCTGAGGCGCTCAGGCACGGCAATGCGCACGGGGCCGGGACTGTAGGCCGCCTGCAGCCCCTGGTCCAGCTGGCCCTGGTGGTTGGAGCCCCAGCCCCACAGCCGCCCCTTCTCATCCAGCGCCAGGCTGTGCGTGGCCCCCGCCGCCACCGCCACCACGGCCGCAGCGCCCTGCGGCAGCACCACGCGCTGCACACGGCTGCGCTGCACCAGATCGCCCTGCCCCAGTTGGCCCGCAGCATTGGCGCCCCAGGACCAGACCTGACCCCTGGCATCCAGCGCCAGCACATGGCCCATGCCCACGGACACGCTGCGCACGGAGGGCAGGCCCTGCACGCGCTGCGCACCGGGCATGGCATCCGACCATCCCCAGAGTGCGCCTTCGCGGTCCTGCACATAGGCCTGCTGCTCACCCGCCCAGATGCGCCGCACCCCGGCATCCTGCCGGCCCAAGGCCAAAGGCCTGGGCACGGCGCCCGCGGCATCGCGGACCTGGGGCGCAACGGCATAGGCATGGCCATCCGCCCAGGCCAGCAGCGAATGGCCCGCGTCCACCAGCCCCTCCCAACGCGTGCCACGGGGGCTCAGGCGCTGGGGCACGGGCTGGAAAAAGCTGCGGTGGCCGATGCGCGTGGCATCGGGCGCACAGACCTCGGCAGCGTCCACGCCTTCGGGCAGGGTGCGCAACACCTCCAGATTGCCCCAGGCGAATACGCCCTCCGATGTGATGAGCACGGACCGCTGCGGGCCCGCCACTACCTGTTCTATGGTCAGCATCACCCTCTCCTTTGCGTGTTTTGCGTGTTTCGCATGTCTTGGGGCACCCCGACACGGCGGTACAGCTGCCCGTGAGGTGTCAGTGCGGATTGTTCAAAGGAAGCGGGTGGGTGGCAATCACTGAAAACTGTGATTCCTCAAGAGCGCCTTAGGCTCCGTCAATCGATCCCGCCCCAGGCCTGCGACGCGGCATTGGCCTGCAAGCACATCGCCAGTGCGGCCGGGGCCTGCGTGGCCTGAGTGCCTACGCGGGCTGCGCTGGCGCAGCGGCATCATGGACAATCCATGCTCCAGCCCATGCAAGACGATCTGTTTGGCGCGCCGCCCTCACCGCCGCCTTCCCCACCCTCTTTAGCCCCGGTCCCGCCTGCCGCCAGCGCGGCGCCTGGCGGCCGCAAGCCGGCATCCCGCAAGGCCGTCGGCGCCGTGCAGCTGGCGCCCCAGGCCCTGCAGTGGCAGGCGCTGGCGGACCAGCTTCCGCAGGGCTTGCGCATGGGGGTCTCCACCTGGTCCTACCCGGGCTGGGAAGGTTTGATCTGGGATGGCGCCTATGACAAAAGCGTGCTCGCCAAGAAGGGACTGGAGGCCTATGGCCGGCATCCGCTGATGCGAACGGTCTGCGTGGACCGCAGCTTCTGGAGGCCGTTGACGGCCAGCCAGTACCTGGCCTTCGCGGGCCAGGTGCCGGCCGATTTCCGCTTCGTGGTCAAGTGCCCTTCGGTGGTCACCGATGCGCAGGTCCGCGACGAGGATGGCAAGGGCATGTCGCTGAACCCCGTGTTCCTTCAACCCGATCTGGCCGTGACCAGCTTCGTCGAGCCCACGCTCGAAGGGCTGGGCGAGCAGCTCGGCGTGCTGGTGTTCCAGCTCAGTCCCATGACCTGGGGCCTGCTGAGCCGCCCCACCGAACTGCTGGCGCGGCTGCAGGCCATGCTGGACGCGGTGCGAGCGGCGCTGGCCGCCCATCCGCTGGGCGCGCAGATCATCGTGGCGGTGGAAGTGCGCGACCCGGAGCTTTTGACGCCCGAGCTGGCGGACACGCTGCGCGCTGCGGGCGCCACCTTCTGCCTGGGGCTGCACGGCAAGATGCCGCCCATCGAAGAGCAATTGGTTTTTCTGCGGCGGCTGTGGCCCAGCCCCCTGGTCTGCCGCTGGAACCTGAACCGCGAGTTCGGGGCCTACGGCTACCCCGATGCGCAAACCAAGCACGATCCCTTTGACGAGATCCGCACGCCCGATGTGCACACGCGCGCCATCCTCGCCAAGACCATCGATGGCATCACCAGCCGCGGGCTGCCCGCCTTCGTGACGGTGAGCAACGATGCCGAAGGCTGCGCGCCGCGCTCCATTGCGCTGCTGGCCGAGGCCGTGGTGCAAGCGGAGGTGGCCCGGATTCAGCGCTTGCCGTAGGCGCGCTCCACGCGGGCCACGCGCAATTCATAGTGCTCGTACCAGGCGTCCTTGCCCAGTTGCTGGGCGACCAGGTGCTCGGCATCCTGCTTCCAGCGCGCAATGGATTCGGCCGTGGACCAGTACGACACGGTGATGCCGAAACCGTCCTCGCCGCGCGTGCTTTCCGCGCCCAGGAAGCCTTGCTGCTGCGCGGCCAGGTCCACCATGCGCTGGGCCATGAGGCCGTAGCCATCATCGTCGTCACGCGTCCTGCGCGACGAGAAGATGACGGCGTAGTAAGGCGGCTCGGGGGTGTTGGCAAAGGGGTTCATCGTGGTCGGGGCGGCATGTTCTGCGGGACCGCGCAATACACCGCCCGCGCTCAGGAATTCGCCGGTGCCGAGGCGGACGACGCCTGCACCTGCTCGCCGCCCAGCACCTTCCACAGCGTGACGCGGTTGAGCTGCTCGGACAGGCGCAGTCCGATCAGGGTCTGCTGGGCCGTGTAGAGGCTGCGCTGCGCATCCAGCACGGTCAGGTAGTTGTCCACGCCGGCCTTGAAGCGGGCCTCCGACAGGTCGAAGGCCTTTTGCGTGGCGGCGACCATGCTGGTCTGGGCGGCCAGGCGCTCGTCCCACTGCGCGCGGTCGGCCAGCACGTCGGCGGTTTCGCGGAAGGCCGTCTGCACGGCCTTCTCGTACTGGGCGATGGCGATGCGCTGGTTGGCCTCGGCCACCTGCACGCCCGCACGGTTGCGGCCACCGTCGAAGATGGGCAGGCGCACCAGGGGGATGAAGCTCCAGGTGCTGCTGCTGCCGCCAAAGAGGCCATCGAGCTCGCGGCTGCCCGATCCCACGCTGGCCGTGAGGCTGATGGTGGGGAACATGGCAGCGCGTGCGGCGCCGATGTTGGCTTCCATGGCGCGCAGGTTGTTCTCGGCGGCCTGGATGTCGGGGCGCACCAGCAGCACGCTGGAGGGCAAGGGCGCCGGCACGGGCTGCAGCGCGGCCGCGGGCCGGGCATCGGCGCGCAGCGTGGCGGCGCCGGGCAGCAGGGCCTCGGGCAACGGGCCGCCCACCAGCAATTGCAGGGCGTTGCGGTCACGCTCCACCTGGGAGGTGAAGCTGGCCACGTCGCCGCGCGCCGTGTCCACCGTGGTCTGGTTCTGGGCCAGCACCAGGCCCGATGTGGAGCCAATCTCGTGCATGCGCCGCGTCAGCTCGTAGGCCTTCTCGCGGCTGGCCAGGGTGTCGCGCGCCAGTTGCAGGCGGGCCTGGTCGGCCGCCAGCGTGAGCCAGCCGTTGGCCACATCGGCCACCAGGCCGATCTGCACATTGCGCCGGTTCTGCTCGCTTTGCAGGAACTGCTGCAGCGCGGCCTCGCTGAGGTTGCGCACGCGGCCCCACAGGTCGATCTCATAGCTGGCAAAGCCCAGCTGGGCCGTGTACTGGGTGCTGACCGAGGCCGCCTGGGTGGCGCTGGTCATGCCGGCGGCCGTGCGCGCACGGCTGGCCTGGGCCTGGGCGTTGACACTGGGCAGCAGGTCGGCGCGCGTGATGCCGTACTGGGCGCGCGCGCGTTCGATGCTTTCCACGGCCACGCGCAGGTCGCGGTTGTTGGCCAGGGCCAGCGCAATGACCTCGCGCAGCTGCTGGGACTGCACCCAGCCCAGCGCGGCGGCGGCCTGCAGGCTGGCCTCGTCGGCCTGGGCCGGCGTTGCGGCCGTGCTGCCCACGGTATCGGGCACGGGCATGTCGGGCGTGCGGTGCTGCGGCGCGAGGTTGCAGCCGGTCAGCAGCGCCGCCAGCGCCGCCGCTGCGGCCAGTGCGGAGACATTCGTTGGGCGCCTCATGCTGCGCTCTCCTTTGCGGTATGCGGTGAATCAGGTGATCCGGCAGTCGGCTGGGGCGCATCGTCCTCGGTGCGCGAATGGCTCTTGAACCAGCTGCGGATCAGCAGGAAGAACACGGGCACCAGGAAGATGCCCAGCACCGTGGAGGCCAGCATGCCGCCGAGCACGGCCGTGCCGATGGCATTGCGCCCGCCCGCGCCGGCGCCGGTGCCGATGGCCAGCGGGATGACGCCGAAGCCGAAGGCCAGCGAGGTCATCAAGATGGGACGCAGGCGCAGGCGCACGGCCGAGACCACGGCGTCGAAGATGCTCTTGCCCTGCTCCTGCAGCTGCACCGCAAATTCCACGATCAGGATGGCGTTCTTGGACGCCAGGCCCACCGTGGTCAGCAGGCCCACCTGGAAGTACACGTCGTTGGTCAGCCCGCGCGTGTAGGTGGCGGCCAGCGCGCCCACCACGCCCAGCGGCACGGCCAGCATCACCGACAGCGGCACGGTCCAGCTCTCGTACAGCGCCGCCAGGCACAGGAACACGAAGAGGATGGAGATGGCGTACAGCAGCGGCGCCTGCGCGCCCGACTGGCGCTCCTGCAGCGAGGCGCCGGTCCACTCGTAGCCTATGCCGGCCGGCAGCGTGCGCAGGATGTCCTCCACGATCTGCATGGCCGTGCCCGAGCTGACGCCCGGCGCGGCGCGGCCTTCCATTTCATAGGCCGGGTTGCCGTTGTAGCGCATGAGCTGGGGCGAACCGTAGGCCCAGTAGCTGCTGGAGAACGAACTGAACGGCACCATCTCGCCCTTGGCGTTGCGCACCGTCCATTTGGCGATGTCCTGGGGCAGCATGCGGTGCGGCGCATCGCCCTGGATGTAGACGCGCTTGACGCGCTCGTTGTTCAGGAAGTCGTTGACATAGGTGCCGCCCATGGCGCTGGACAGCACGCTGTTGATGTCGGTGTACGACAGGCCCAGTGCGGCGGCCTTGCGGTCGTCGATGTCCAGGCGCAGCTCGCTGGCGTCTTCCAGGTTGGTCATGCGCAGATTGGTGAGCTCGGGGCGCTTGCGGGCCTCGGTCAGGAATTTCTCCTTGGCCTCCAGCAGCACCTGGTGGCCCAGGCCGTTCATGTCCTTGATCATGAAGTTGAAGCCCGAGCTGGAGCCCAGGCCGCGCACGGCCGGCGGCAGCATGACCAGCACGCGCGCATCGCGGATGGAGGACAGGTCTTTGGTCGCGCGGTGCGCGATCTCGGAGGCCGACTGGCCGGGCAGCGGCCGCTCCTCCCAGGTCTTCAAGCGCACGAAGGCGCGCGCCGAGGCCTGGTCGCCGTTCAGGCCCGAGACCTGGTAGAAGCTCACCACGTCGGGCTGCTTGGCAAAGTAGTCGCGTACCTCGTCGAGCACGCCCTGCAGCCGCGTATCGGCCGCGCCCGAAGGCAGGTTGATGTTGACGAAGACAAAGCCCTGGTCCTCGTCCGGCAGGAAGGAAGTGGGCAGGCGCGCCATCAGCAGCCAGACCACGCCGCAGACGGCCAGGAAGATCAGCATCATGCGCTTGGCGCGGCGCAGCGAGTAGGCCACCGTGCCCTGGTAGCGCGCAGCCGTGGCGTCGAAATGGTGGTTGAACCAGCGGAAGAATCGGTCGTTCACCCCCAGGATGCCGCTGCGGATGGGGCGGTCATGCCCGGCCCCGCCCGCTGCGGGCGGCTTGAGCAGCGTGGCGCACAGCGCAGGCGTGAGCGTCAGCGCCACGAACACCGACAGCGCCATGGCCGCGACGATGGTGATGGAGAACTGCCGGTAGATCACGCCCGTGGAGCCGCCAAAGAAGGCCATGGGCACGAACACGGCCGACAGCGTCACGCCGATGCCCACCAGGGCCGGCGTGATCTCGCGCATGGACTGGCGCGTGGCCTGCTTGGGCGACATGCCCGTCTCGTGCATCACGCGCTCGACGTTCTCCACCACGACGATGGCATCGTCCACCAGCAGGCCGATGGCCAGCACCATGGCGAACATGGTCAGCGTATTGATCGAGTACCCGGCCAGCGACAGCACGCCGAAGGTGCCCAGCAGCACCACGGGCACGGCGATGGCGGGGATCATCGTGGCGCGGAAGTTCTGCAGGAAGATGAACATCACGATGACCACGAGGATCATGGCCTCGCCCAGCGCGCTGACCACTTCCTTGATGGAGGCGCGCACGAAGGGCGTGGAGTCCGAACTGACGAAGTAGTCGATCTCGTTGGGGAAGAACGGCTTGAGCTCGGCCAGCTTGGCGGCGATGGTGTCGGCCACGTTCATGGCGTTGGCGCCATCGGCCAGCACGATGCCCATGCCCGCGCCCGGCAGGCCGTTGAGCTTGGCCTTGATGGTCAGGTTGTCGGCACCCAGCTCCACGCGGGCCACGTCCTTCATGAGCACCACCGAGCCGTCCACGGACGACTTCAGGACGATGTCCTCGAACTGCTCCACCGTCTTGAGCTTGGTGCGCGCCGTGATGGTGGCGTTCAGTTGCTGGTCGGAGACGGCGGGCAGCGCGCCCAGCTGGCCGGCCGAGACCTGGGCGTTCTGCGAGTTCAGCGCATTGACCAGGTCCGACGGCATCAGCGCGTACTTCTCCATCTTGGCCGGGTCCATCCAGATGCGCATCGCATAGTTGGTGCCGAAGACGTTGACATCGCCCACGCCGTCGAGGCGGCCGATCACATCGACCAGGTTGCTGGTCAGGTAGTCGCCGATGTCGACCGCGGTCATGGCCGGGTCCTTGGAGAAGAAGCTGTAGGTGACCAGGAAGTCCTGGCCGCCCTTGTTCACGAACACGCCCCGGCTCTTGACGGCGTCGGGCAGGCGGTTCACGGCGGACTGCAGCTTGTTTTGCACCTGCACCTGGGCCACGTCGATGTTGGTGCCCGGCGCAAAGGTCAGCGTGGTGCGCGCGCGGCCCGAGGCGTCGGACGTGGAGCTCATGTAGAGCATGTTGTCGATGCCCTTGAGCTGCTGCTCGATGATCTGGGTCACCGAGTTCTCGACCGTCTCGGCCGAGGCGCCCGTGTACTGCGCGCCGATGGTCACGCGCGGCGGCGCGATGTCGGGGTATTGCTCCAGCGGCAGCGTGAAGATGGACAGCGCGCCGCCCAGCATGATGACGATGGCGATGACCCACGCGAAGATGGGCCGGTTGATGAAGAACTGAGCCATGTGACGGGTTCCTGCGGCTTAGCCGGCGGCCGGAGCAGGAGCCGCTGCCGGTGCTGGAGCAGGCGCCTTGTCCGCCGCGCCAGGTGCTGCCGGCCCGTCGGCCGGCTTGCCCTTGCGGGCCTGGGCCTTGGCGCGCAGGTCCACCTCCACGGCGCGCACCTTGTCGCCGGGCTTGATGCGCTGGAAGCCATCGACCACCACGCGTTCGCCGGCCGACAGGCCGTCCTGCAGCAGCCACATATTGCCCACGGCGCGGTCGATGTTCACGGGCCGGCGCTCGATCACGTCGTCGGCCTTGGCCACCAGCACGCTGGCCTTGCCGGTCAGGTCGCGCGTCACCGACTGCTGGGGCACCAGCAGCGCCTCGGGCGCCAGGCCCGTGGGCAGCAGCGCCTGCACATACATGCCGGGCATGAGAACGCCCTGCGGGTTGGGCACCACGGCGCGCAGCGTCACGCTGCCCGTGGTGGCATTGACGATCACGCCGGCAAACTGCAGCTTGCCCTGGTGGCTGTAGTCCGTGCCATCGTCCAGGCGGATGCGCACGGCCACCTTGTCGCCCTCCACCTTCTGGAAGCGCCCGGCATCCCAGTCGCGCTTGAGCTGCAGCAGCTCGCTGGTGGACTGGGTGAAGTCCACATACATGGGGTCCAGCTGCACGATGGAGGTCAGCGCCTCGGTCTGGTTGGCCGTCACCAGCGCGCCCGGCGTCACGGTGGACAGGCTGATGCGCCCGCTGATGGGCGCCTCGATGCGGCTGTACTTGAGGTTGATGCGCGCGGTCTCCAGATTGGCCTTGGCCACGGCCACGTCAGAACGCGACTGGGCTGCGGCGGCCTGGCTTTCTTCAAAGGCCTGCTGGCTTATGGCATCGATCTTGACCAGCTCGGCGTTGCGCCGCGCCGTGGCCTCCAGCGTGCGGGCGCTGGCCTCGGACTTGGCCAGCGCCGCCTGGGCGCTGGCCTCGGTGGCGCGCAGCGAGGCCGCGTCGATCTGGTAGAGCTGCTGGCCCTGGCGCACCAGGGCGCCCTCGGTGAACAAACGCTTTTGCACGATGCCCGATACCTGGGGCCGCACTTCGGCGGTCAGCGAGGCGCGCGTGCGGCCCGGCAGCGTGGCGTCCAGCTGCTGGCTCTGCTTTTGCAGCGTGACCACGCCCACCTCGGTCGCGGCCTTGGCCGTGGCGGCAGGTGCGGCATCCTTCTTGGAGCAGGCCGCAAGGCTTGCGGCCAGCGCCAGTGCGCACAGCACGGCGGTGCCGATGCGCCGGCCGCCGGCCGGCGAGGCGAAAGCTTGTACGTGCCCTGCGCCGGGCTGGGAATCGGAAGGCGCCGCAAGGCGCGGGCTCGGCGAAAAGGGCACGTCAAAAATCATGGGAGCAGCGAAGTCGTTGGGGGCATCGCACGATTGTGCAGTGCCCATATTTCTTGTTTGTAAAGCGGATGGCATGCCACCGAAATCTCCTGGCAAGTCCATCCAGGATGATGCATGTGTCGGAGCGCGCCGACACATGCAAGTTCAATGCCATTTAGGGGCCTGTTCAGTGCTTAGGCACGGGTGCCGTGCGCACGCGCAGCAGGCTGAACACGCCCGCCATGGCCGCAAAGCAGCCCGCCACGGCCAGGGCCACGATTTCAGCATGGCCACCATGCCCGCCCGCGAAGGTGAAGATGGTGGCCAGCACCACGGCGCCCAGGGTTTGCCCCGTGAGCCGCGCCGAACTCAGCATGCCGCCGGCCGCGCCGCTGCGCGCCAGGGGCGCCGTGGTCACGATGGTGTGGTTGTTGGGCGACTGGTACAGCGCAAAGCCGCTGCCCGCCAGCAGCATGCGCCAGACCATGTCCACGGTCGAAGGCGCATCGGGCATGGCCGCCAGCGCCCACAGCCCGCAGGCGAACATGGCCATGCCGATGCCGCCCAGCAGCCCGTCCGCATAGCGGCCGATGAGCCGGCCCGCGATGGGCGCCGTCAGCACCGTGGCCAGCGGCCAGGCCGTGATCAGCAGCCCGGCCTCGATGGGCGACATGCCGTGCGACTCCAGCAGCAGGAACGGCAGCGCCAGGTAGGCCAGCATCTGCGCGCAAAAGGCGCTGACCGATCCGCACATGGACAGCGCAAACACCGGAATGCGCAGCAGGTCCACCGGCAGCAGCGGCGCGGGCAGGCGCCACTGGCGGCGCACATACCAGGCGCCCACCAGCAGGCCCGCGCCCAGCAGCCACCAGCCCGAAGGCAGGGAAGAATCGGCACCGCCGGCGCGCACGCCCAGCTGCTCGCCGCCCAGGAAGATCAGGCTGAACATGAGGATGTTGAGCAGCACATCCAGCGGCGACAGCCGCGCCCCTGCATGGCCGGCCACGGCATTGGCAGGCAGCGCGCGTCGCCCCAGCCATAGCGTGAACAGGCCCAGCGGCAAATTGGCCGCAAACAGCCAGGGCCAGCTGGCCACCGACAGAATCGCCGCCGCCACCGAGGGCCCGGCCATGGATGCCGTGGCCACCACCAGCGAATTCACGGCCATGCCGCGCCCCAGCAGGGCACGCGGATAGATCAGCCGCACCAGGGCGGCGTTGACGCTCATCACGCCGGCAGCGCCCAGGCCCTGCAGCGCACGCGCCGCCACCAGCGTGGGCAGCGACGTGGCCAGCATGGCCGCCAGCGAGGCCAGGGAGAACACCAGCATGCCCACCAGATACACGCGGCGGTAGCCCAGGCGCTCGCCCAGGGCGGCCAGCGGCAGCAGCAGCACCAGGCTGGCAAGCTGGTAGGAATTGACCACCCACAGCGTATGGGCCGAGCTGGCCTGCAGCTCGCGCGCCATGGCCGGCAGTGCCAGATTGACCAGGGTGCTGTCCAGCACCGACAGCGTCAGCCCCAGGATGATGACCAGCATCGCCTGGCCGCGAGGGCCTGACGGAAGTCCATCGTGGACAGGCGCAGCCTCTGCCGCGGGTGCCAGGCTCATGAATGGCCCTTTGCGCCCACGCGATGGGCACGCGCACCGCCCAGCGTGATCCAGGCCAGGGCCACACCGATCAGCGCGCCCGTGGCCATGCCCACCACCATGGGCAGGGGCTTGCCCGTGGAGAACAGCCCCACGATCTGCATGGCCGCAGCGCCCGACAGCATCTGCAGCGTGCCCAGCAGCGCCGAGGCCGTGCCGGCAATGGCGCCGTGCTCCTCCAGCGCCAGCACCGAGGTCGTCGGAATCACCAGCCCCATCAGCGCGCTGGCCACGAAGTACAGGCCGATCAGCACGGCCAGCCGTTCACCGCCCAGCAGGTAGTACGACAGCAGCGACAGCATCACCAGGCCCGAGCCGGTGGCAGCCACCTTGACCACGCGCACCAGCCCGAAGCGCTGGCCCAGCCAGCCCGTGAACTGCGCCGCGCCGATGAAGGCGATGGCGTTCAGCCCGAAGGCCAGGCTGTACTGTGTGGAGCTCAGTCCGTAGTAATTGATCAGCACAAAGGGGGAGCCAGCCAGGTAGACGAAAAAGCCCGCCATGGCGCAGCCGCCGATGAAGACCAGGCCCAGGTAATGCCAGTCGCGCAGCAGCACGCCGTAGGCGCGCAGTGCGCCGGCCACGCTGCTGTCCAGCCGCGCGGCGGCCCCGCGCGTTTCCTTCAGGCCCATGAACACGGCCACCAGGCCGATCACGGCCGCCACGGCCACGGCCCAGAACACGCCGCGCCAGCTGCTGACGGCGATCACGCCGCTGCCGGCCAGCGGCGCCAGGATGGGAGAGACGCTGAACACCAGCATCAGCAGCGACATCATGCGGGCCGCCGCGTGGCCGGTGTGCAGGTCGCGCACCACGGCGCGCGGAACGGCCATGCCGGCGGCCGCGCCCAGGCCCTGGATGAAGCGCAGCACCACCAGCGTCTCGATGCTGGTGGCCATGGCGCAGCCCACGCTGGCCAGCGCGAACACGGTCAGGCCGAAGTACAGCGGAGGCTTGCGCCCCACCATGTCCGAGACCGGCCCGTACAGCAGCTGGCCCACGCCCAGCGAGAGGAAGAAGGCCGTCAGGCTGGCCTGCACCGCGCCCACCTGGGCACCCAGGCTGCTGCCGATCTGGGGCAGCGCGGGCAGGTACATGTCGATGGCAAACGGACCGATGGCCGACAGCAGGCCCAGGATCAGCACCAGGCGCAGCGTGTGGGAATCAGGGGAAGCGGGAGAAGAAGAGGGAGAAGACATAGACGCGCCATTGTGGCGGCAAGCGCTGAGGGCTGCAGGGCGGTGCTCACATTTCCTGGGCAGGCAGGCCGGCGCGCGCGGCGCTGGTGGCTTGCCGTGGCACAAGTTTGCGGGGCTGCAACCCTGTTACGCTCGGATACGAGATTGCCACCACAGCAGCATAGACACCCCATGCACTCATCCACGCCCCTCTTCCTACCGACCCTCAACGCATTGCCAAGGCCCCTGCTCGCCGCCCTGCTGCTGGGCGCGTGCATGCAGGGCCCGGCCCATGCGGCGCCCCCGCAGGCCCGCGGTGACGCCAAGGCCAGCGCCACTGCCATGCTGGAAGTATCCGAAGACGGCCGTGACGTGATCGACCGGCGCGCCCGCCTGCTGTGGCCACGCTGCGTGGAAGGCATGCAGTGGAATGGCAAGACCTGCACGGGCCTGCCGGAGCTGTTCACGCACAAGCAGGCGCAGGCCCTGGCCGCCGAGCGGGCCAAGCAGGACGGCGTGCGCTGGCGGCTGCCGCGCGTCAACGAGATGCGCCGGCTGATCTCACGCGATATACGGCCGCAAGGCCTGTCGCCCGAGCTGTTTCCGGGCGCACCGCGCGGCTGGCACTGGACGGGCACGGCAGCGGTGAACGCGCGGCCCGTCAATCCCTACAACTACAGCAACATCTCGGGCAGCGCCGGTACGCAGCTGTCGGCCCAGCAGGCCTGGGCGATTGACCTCGACAGCCTGGAGACGCGGCCCGACATGGGGCGCGGCAACCAGCTCATGGTGCGGCTGGTGCGGCCCCTGCCCTCCGCGCCGCCCGATGAAAAGGCCGAGGCTCCCGCCAGGCCAGCCCCCCACAGGCCGGACCCGGACGAGGAGGACTGACGCTCAGGCCGCGCGCAGCGAGGCCTTCAAGCTGGCGCCCAGTTCGGGCTTGTGCGCGAACGGGTCGGTGGGATTGCGCCCCAGCACCACATCTTCCATGCGGGTCTGGACCGAGCCCAGCGCCTGCGGATGGCTGTAGATGTAGAACTGGTTGGCCGCAATGGCATCGAAAACCTTCTGCGCCACATCGGTGGCCGTGACCTTGCCCGAGCCCACGGCCTTCTCGCTCATGGCCTGGCCGATCTTCTGGCTGGCCGTCAGCGGCTGGGCGGCCAGATGGCTGGGCCGGTTGCGCTCGCTGTGGCTGATGCCCGTGGGAACGAAGAAGGGGCACAGCACGCTGGCGCTGATCTGGTCGGAGACCAGGGCCAGGTCCTGGTACAGCGTCTCGGTCAGGCTCACCACGGCATGCTTGCTGACGTTGTAGATGCCCATGTTGGGCGGCGCCAGCAGGCCGGCCATGCTGGCCGTGTTGACGATGTGGCCCTCGAAGGACGGATCGGCCTTGGCCGCCTCCAGCATCATGGGCGTGAACAGCCGCACGCCGTGGATCACGCCCCAGAGGTTGACGCCCAGCACCCACTGCCAATCTTCCAGCGTGTTCTCCCAGACCAGCCCGCCCGCGCCCACGCCTGCGTTGTTGAACACGAAGTGCGGCGCGCCGAACTGCTGGCGCACCTCGTCGGCCAGGGCCTGCATCTGGCCCGCGTCGGACACATCCACGCGCCGCGCCAGCACGCGCACGCCCTGCCCTTCGAACTCGGCGGCGGCCCTGTCCAGCGCCTCCTGCTGCACATCGACCAGCACCAGGTTCATGCCCAGCTTCGCGCCGATGCGCGCGCACTCCAGGCCGAAGCCCGAGCCCGCGCCCGTCAGCACCGCCGTCTTGCCCTTGAAGTTCTTGATCATTCCCTTGTCTCCTGGTTTTTGTGGTGGTTCAGATCAATTTGACGAGTTGCTTTCCGAAGTTCTTGCCCTTGAGCAGACCCAGGAAAGCAGAAGGTGCGGAGGCAATGCCTTCGGCAATGCTCTCGCGCGGGCGCAGCTTGCCGGTGCCCACCAGGCGGCCCAGTTCCTGCAGCGCCTCGGGCCAGACTTCCATGTGCTCGCTGACGATGAAGCCTTCGATGCGGATGCGGTTGATCAGGATGAGCGCGGGATTGGTCATGGGCAACGGCGTGCCGTCGTAGCCGGCGATCATTCCGCACAGCGCGATGCGCGCAAAGGCGTTGGTGCGCAGCAGCACGGCGTCGAGGATGTAGCCGCCCACGTTCTCGAAGTAGCCGTCGATGCCCTGCGGGCAGGCGTCCTTGAGCGCCTTGGCCATGGTCTTGGTGTCGGGGTGCTCGCGGTAGTCGATGCAGGCATCGAAGCCCAGCTCCTCGGTGGCGTAGCGGCACTTCTCGGGGCCGCCCGCAATGCCCACCACGCGGCAGCCGCGTGCCTTGGCCAGGGCCGCGAAGGCGCTGCCCACGGCGCCCGTGGCGGCGCTGACCACCACGGTCTCGCCGGCCTTGGGGGCGATGATCTTCACCAGGCCGTACCAGGCCGTCACGCCGGGCATGCCCACGGCGCCCAGGTAGTGCGACAGCGGCACATGGGTAGTGTCCACCTTGCGCAGCATGCCGGGCGCATCGCCATCGACCACGCTGTATTCCTGCCAGCCGCCCATGCCCACGACCTTGTCGCCAACGGCAAACTTGGGATGGCGGCTTTCCACCACCTCGCCCACGGTGCCGCCGATCATCACCTCGCCCAGCGGCTGCGGCTGGGCGTAGCTCTTGCTGTCATTCATGCGGCCGCGCATGTAGGGGTCCAGGCTCAGGTAGTGGTGGCGCACCAGCACCTGGCCTTCGGCCAGCGCGGGGGTCTCGGTCTTGGCAAGGCGGAAATTGCTTTCCACGGCTTCGCCCTCGGGGCGGTTGTCGAGCAGGATCTGCTGGTTCACGGGCATGGGAAAACCTCCGGTGGCATCACAAACAATGGAACCAGTTCCCGGTGCTGCCGGGGCTGGCGTGTGGCATTGGGTATCTGGCAAATTCGCCGTGCGGATCAGTCCGTGGCGAGGGTTGTCTCGGCGGCGGCCGGCTTGGCCACGCGCGGCATGTACTTGAACGTTCCGGTCGCATGGCTGCACAGCCGACCCGAGGCATCGAACACGCGCGCCTCGGTGTAGGCCATGGAACGCGTGCGGTGCAGCACCACGCCCTTGGCCACCAGGGGGCCGCGCGCCGGCTGCATGAAGCTGGTCTTCATCTCTATGGTCACGCAGCCCATGTCGCGCTGCAGGCTGCGTGCGGCCACGGCCATGGTCACGTCCAGCAGGGTCATAGTGGCGCCGCCGTGGGTCACGTCAAAGGTGTTCAGGTGCTCGGGACGCGCCTCGAAGCGCAGTTCGGACTCCCCGTCCTCCATGCGGTGCAGGGTGAAACCCAGGTGGTCGACGAAGGGGATGGGGTGGCCAAAATCCAGCACGAAATTCTCCAGTTCAGATCGCAATGGAGCCGAGCATAAGGGCGCCGGCAGGCGCCACCGCGCGCGGCGGCCCGATCTGCGGGAAAAACTGTCACCTCGGCAGCAGCGCCGCTGCGGCTCAACCGCCCACCAGGGCGCTGACGCCGCCGTCCACGGCCACCCACTGGCCCGTGATGTGCTTGCCCGCGTCGCTGGCGTACAGCAGGGTCAGTCCCTTGAGGTCCTCGTCGTCGCCCAGGCGGCGCAGCGGGGCGTGGGATTTCATTTCATCCTCGCCCAGGGTTTCGATCAGCACGCTGGCCATCTTGGTCTTGAAGAAGCCCGGGCAGATGGCGTTGACGTTGATGCCGTGCACGCCCCACTCGCCGGCCAGCGCGCGCGTGAAGTTGATGACCGCGCCCTTGGAGGTGTTGTAGGCAATGGTCTTCATGCCCAGCGGGTTGCCGCCCAGCCCTGCAATGGAGGCCAGGTTGATGATGCGCCCGGTCTTGCGCGGGATCATGCTGCGCCGCGCGATCTGCTGGCTCAGCAGGAAGTAGCCGCGCACGTTGAGGTTCATCACCTTGTCCCACGCGGCCACCGGGTGCTCCTCGGCCGGCGCGCCCCAGCTGGCGCCTGCGTTGTTGATGAGGATGTCCACCTGCCCCAGGCGCTCCAGGGTCTCGGCGGCCAGGCGCTCGATGTCGGCCTCGTTGGCGCAGTCGGCGGCGATCCAGCGGGCGTCGATGCCTGCGGCCTGCAGCTCGGCAGCGGCTTCCTCCAGGTCGGCGGCCTTGCGCGAACTCAGCATGATCCTGGCGCCCGCCTCGCCCAGCGCATGGGCCATCTGCAGGCCCAGGCCGCGCGAGCCGCCGGTCACCAGGGCCGTCTTGCCGGTGAGGTCGAAAAGTTGCTGCACATTGCGAGTCATTCGTCTGTCTCCTGCGCCGGGTCTTGTGTTCCGGTCATGGTTGGAATGGAGGGCGGCCATCCCCAAGCGGAACAGCCTGCAGCGGCGATTGTGCAAGCCGCCCCGCCGTGCCGCATGTCACATGCGTGTCCGGCCCGTCAATCCCCGAACAGCGAGCGCGTGCCGCCCCAGGCCGCACCCTCGATCTCCAGCATGCGCAGCTTGGTCAGCGCGCCGCCGCCGCCCGAGAAACCGCCCGGCTGGGCGCCGGCAGCCAGCACGCGGTGGCAGGGAATCACGGGCGCAAAAGGGTTGAGGCCCAGCGCCTGCCCCACGGCGCGCGAAAGGCCCACCTCGCCCAACTCGCGTGCAATCTCGCCATAGGTGCGCGTATGGCCGGGTGCAATGGCGCGCGTCAGGTCATAGACGCGGCGGTGAAAGTCCGACACGCCGTGCCAGTCCAGGGCCAGCTCGGCCAGATCCGGCAGTGCCTCGCCTGCGGGCAGCATGCGCCGTGCCCTTAGATCGGGCAGCACCGGGCCGTCACGCAACTGCCGCGCGCTGGGCGCGGAAGGCTCCAAGGTCCATTCGCCATGGCCCGCCATGAGCACCTGCACGCCGGCGATGGCCTGTGCCACGCTCACCGGCAGGTCCTCGGCCCGCGCCGCTGCGGCGTAGCTGCCCGGTCTGCGCAATTGCACGCCGCGCAGCATGCGCGTGCGCGTGGCGGCCGGGCCGTCCACCTCGGGCAACTGAAAGGCCACCAGGCCGCAGGCGCCCCAGGCCACGCCGCAGGGCCCCACGCGCGTGGCAAACAGCGCATGGCCCGTGGCTTCGGGGTGCCAGGCCGGGCTGCCCGTGGTCGATTCGTTCGTCATGGCGATGGTTTTCTCCTTGCAGGCGATTGTGGCCGCATGGCTGCAGCCGCTGCCCGGCAGCGACCCCACCGGGATAACACTGTAAAAAAACACCAGGAAAATACTGGATGTGCAGCCAGTTAATACTGTATATTTCGCCAGTCATCATCCTCATCTCGTGAACCATGGACATGCAAGAAGCCGCCTTCACCGTCACCTTGTGTGACTACCCCAACCTGCCCGAGCAGGAACGCAACAAGGCCGAGGCACGCTATGCCCGCGTGCTCGAACGCCAGCTCGGCAGCGCCGAGCAGGTCAGTGAAACCCTGTACCTGGTAGAGGGCCTGGAAGACACGCCCCCTGAAGAAATCAGCGACGACGCCAAGCTCGCCTTCGCCCGCTGGATGAAGGCTGCGCGCGCCGCCACCGAGGCCGGCATGCAGGGCCTGGGCGACGGCGAATGCAGTTTCTTCGAGGTGCGGCGCGGCTGGCGGCATTGAGCCCGCCCACAGCACCGCTGAATGGGGCCTGAGCCCGGGTTTGCCTGGGCTGGTCCCCAAACTGCATACACTGGCAGACCTTTTCGTCGCCCCCTGCCTGGAACCATACGGTCCCATACGGTTCCACCCGGCACAC
Source organism: Delftia sp. K82 (assembly GCF_002193035.1). Lineage (NCBI taxonomy): Bacteria > Pseudomonadati > Pseudomonadota > Betaproteobacteria > Burkholderiales > Comamonadaceae > Delftia > Delftia sp. K82. The sequence continues at coordinate 2,683,165 of NZ_MYFL01000001.1, forward strand.
CCGGCGCCCCTGCCAGATCCAGCCTCTCCCATGCAAGCCCTGCTCGACGCCATCGCCCGGATGGCCCTGCCCTCCGACGCCCAACGCATCTTCCACGGCCGTGGCGGCCTGTACCCGGGCTGCGAGCATCTGGTGCTCGACGCCTTCCCGCCCGTGCTGGTGCTCACCAGCTTCCAGCCGCTGGACAATGACGCCCTGGCCGCCATCGGCACAGCGCTGTCACTGCGCTGGAGCGAACTGGCACCGGACCAGCCCCTGAACTGGGTCTACCAGCTGCGCCAGCCCGCCGCGCCCGCCGAAACGCGGCTCATGGCCGGCGAGGTGCCGGACCCCCACATCGTCACCGAGGCCGGCACGCGCTACCGCGTGCAGGTGCTGCGCGGCCAGAACCACGGCCTGTTCCTGGACATGGCCGAAGGCCGGCGCTGGGTGCACGCGCATGTCGCCAACCATCCCGAGCACCGCCACGGCATCCAGGTGCTCAACCTGTTCGCCTATACCTGCGCATTTTCGGTGGTGGCCCTGCAAGCCGGGGCGCGCCACGTGATGAACATGGACATGGCCCAGGGCGCGCTGGCCACGGGCCAGCAGAACCACCGGCTCAACGATCTGTCGGGCGCCAGCTTCCTGGCCCACGACATCTTCAGCAGCTGGGGCAAGATCACGCGCGGCGGGCCGTACCACCTGATCGTGGTGGACCCGCCCAGCTACCAGAAGGGCAGCTTCGTCGCCACCAAGGACTATGCCCGCCTGATGCGCCGCCTGCCCGACCTGCTGCGCCCCGGCGGCCATGTGCTGCTGTGCCTGAACGCGCCCGAGATGGGTACGCAGTTCCTGACATCGCAGATGCAGGAAGTGGCGCCCGAGCTGGAGTTCGTCGAGCGCCTGGCCAACCCGGCCACCTTCGCCGACATCGACGCCGAGCGCAGCCTCAAGGTGCTGGTCTACAGGGCGCCCGCAACACCCGCAGCGGCCGACTCGGCTTCCTGACCCGCCCGGCCCTTGAGCGCACGGCGCCCCGCATAGACGGCGGCCGGGCCCAGTTCGCGCTCGATGCGCAGCAGCCGGTTGTACTTGGCCGTGCGGTCGGCGCGCGACAGCGAGCCGGTCTTGATCATGGCGCACTGGGCCGCCACGGCCAGGTCGGCAATGCTGGTGTCCTCGGTCTCGCCCGAGCGGTGCGACATCACCACGCCGTAGCCTGCGCCATGCGCCAGACGCAGCACGTCCCAGGCCTCGGTCAGCGTGCCGATCTGGTTGATCTTGACCAGGATGGCGTTGCCTACGCCCTGTGCAATGCCGCCCTCGAACAGGCCGGGGTTCGTGCAGAACACATCGTCGCCCACCAGCTGGCAGCGTCCGCCCAGGCGCTGGCCCAGGGCCTGCCAGCCCTCGATATCGTCCTCGGCCATGCCGTCCTCGATGGAGACGATGGGGTAGTGCTCCACCAGTTGCGCCAGGTAGTCCACCTGCTGCTGGCGGCTGCGCACCAGGCCCTCGCCCGCGTAGCGGTAGCCATCCTCGCCATGGAATTCGCTGGCGGCCGGGTCCAGGGCCAGGGCGATGTCCGCGCCGGGGCGCAGGCCGGCGCGCTCGATGGCGGCCATCAAATGGTCCAGCGCCTCGGGCGCGCTGCGCAGGGCGGGCGCAAAGCCGCCCTCGTCGCCCACGTTGACGCTGTGGCCTGCGGCCTTGAGCGCATGGCGCAGCGTGTGAAAGACCTCGGCGCCCGTGCGCAGCGCCTCTCCGAAGCTGTCCGCCCCCACCGGCAGCAGCATGAACTCCTGAAAGTCCAGCGGATTGTCGGCATGGGCGCCGCCGTTGATGACATTGATCATGGGCACGGGCAGCACGCGCGCCTGGGCGCCGCCCATGTGCCGCCACAGCGGCATGCGCTCGCTGGCCGCCGCCGCGCGCGCCACGGCCAGCGACACGCCCAGCAGCGCGTTGGCGCCCAGCCGGCTTTTGCCGGGCGTGCCGTCCAGCGCCATCATGGCCGTGTCGATGCGGCCCTGGGCGTCGGCCTGCATGCCGCGCAGCAGATCGCGCAGCTCGGTGTTGACGGCCTGCACCGCGCCCAGCACGCCCTTGCCCAGGTGGCGCGAGGCATCGCCGTCGCGCCGCTCCAGCGCCTCGTGCCGCCCCGTGGAGGCACCCGAGGGCACCAGGGCCAGGCCGCGCGCGCCGTCCGCCAGCTCGACCTCGACCTCCACGGTGGGGTGGCCCCGGCTGTCCAGCGCCTCATGGGCCGCGATATCGGTGATCTGCATGGAAACTCCTTTTCGTCAAGAAATTGAACTGTGCAAAGGAGCTGGTAAGCCTGCACAACTCCAATGAACAGGCTTCCATGCTAGAAATCACGGCGATGCGGGACAATGCAGTTTTTCTGCCCATGCGTCAGCTTTTCTGACGAATTGATTGCCATGAGACAACTGCCACCGCTGGCCGCCCTGCGCGCCTTCGAGGCCATTGCCCGCACCGGCTCGGTGACACGCGCGGCCGAGGAACTGTGCCGCAGCCACGGCGCCATCAGCCGCCACCTGCGCCTGCTGCAGGAGCATGCGGGCGCGGCGCTGTTCGAGAAAGAAGGCACGGGCCTGCGCCTGACCGAGGCGGGTGCCGCCTTCCATGCCTCGGTGCGCACGGCCTTCGACCAGCTGGAGGTCGCCTATGCCCAGCTGGCGCGCGACAGTCAGGCGCCGGGGCTGCATGTGGCCTGCAGCGCCACCTTTGCCATGCGCTGGCTGGTGCCGCAGCTGGCGGTGTTCTACCGCAGCCACCCGCATATCCGCATCCGCCTGTCCATGACCTCGGCGCGCGAGATGCGCCACGAGGGCGCCGACCTGATCATTGCCTGGGACCTGTCCACCTACGGCGAGGCAGACCGCCGCCGCGCCATCGAACTGGCGCCCGTGCACTTCGGCGCCGTCTGCACACCGGCCTACGCCCGGCGCCGGCCCGCCAATCGCGCGCGCATTGCACATGAGTACACGGCCAGCGCCTGGAACCAGTGGGAAGCCCTCACGGGCCAGCCCGTGGCCCTGGGCGAGACGCTGGCGTTCCCGCACACCCACCTGTGCATAGAGGCGGCACTGTCGGGCCTGGGCGTTGCCCTGGTGGAGCAGCGGCTGGTCGCACGCGAGCTCAAGGAGGGTCTGCTGGTGGCGCCCCATGGCTTCGTGCCCTTCGAGGGCGGCCTGCGCGCCGTGCCAGCTGCAGGGCGTGCGCTGCCGGCCCAGGCGGGGGTCTTCATCGAATGGATGCGCGGCGCACTGGCCGCCGTGCCGGCATAGGCCAGACGGCCTAAGCCCTGCCCCACTCGCGCAGCCGCCGGTACAGCAACCCGCGCGAGACGCCCAGCATGCGGGCGGCCTGCGAGATATTGCCCTGGCAGCGGGCCAGGGCCTGCTCGATCAGCTCGCGGCTGGCCTCGCCCAGGGAGGACGGTGCCTCGGACGGCGCCTCGGCGGGCGGTGGCAGGGCCTCGATGGCCGGCAGCACCTCCTCGACCTGGGAAGATGCCTCATCCAGCCGCACCTGCATCCACAGCGTCAGCCCCGTAGGCAGCATCTGCGGGCGCGCCTGGCCGTGGTGGGCCAGCTCCAGCAACTGGTTCAGGCCCAGACCGAAAACCTCTTCGGCCGCAAGCCCTTCGGCGGGCCGGCGCGGGCTGTCGAACAACTGGGCGCCCACGCCGTTGAACCAGCGCACCATGCCTTCGCCATCCACGGCGGCCAGCCCTTCCAGCGGCGTGCCGAACATGCTGCGGCTGGACTGGAAGCGCAGCAGCAGGTGCATGCGGGCAGCGCCCACCAGCAGCCGGTTCTCGATGCAGGTGGCGTACATGTGGGCCATGGCGCCCGCATCGAAGCGAAAGGGGCCCGCCTCGCTGCTCAGGTCCAGCATGGCCACGGTGCGCCCGCTGGCGTCACGCACGGGCGCGGCCGCGCAGTGAAGCGAGGCCAGGCAGCGAAAAAAATGCTCGCCGCCACGCACATGGCAGACCTCGCCCGTGCGCACGGCCACGCCGGGTGCGCCCGTGCCCACGGCATCCTCGGCAATGTTCACGCCCACGCGCGCAGCCGTCAGCAGCAGAGGGCCGTCGCCCGGCGTGGGGCGCGAGGCGATCAGCACCACGCCCTCGCTGCAGGTCAGCATGGCGCGCGCCTGGCTGCCCGCGATCACGGTCTCGAGTTCGGCGATGGGGTCGCGCGCCGCCTCGATCAGCGCGCGGTTGTGGGTCAGCAAGGTGGCCGTGCGGATCTTGCTGACCGGGTCGAAGCTGATCTTCTCGTCGGGGCTGCGGCTGGCGCCCAGGCAGCGCGTCCAGGACTGCAGCACGGGCTCGGACACCAGGCCCGAGGGGCGCTCGCCGCGCTCGAAATAGCGCTCGCGCGCCAGCGCCACCCGGTCCTGGCGCGTGGCATAGAAGGGGTTGGATGGCAGTGGGGCGGGAGGCGGCTGTTGCATGACGGACATCAAAACTGCCGCGATTGTTGTTCCGCCACGGCACAGGACAGCACTAGGGAAATCACCCGTGTTGGAACGGATTGCCGGGCTCGGTAACCTCGGGCATCGCCACAGGCCCGCCCGCAATGACACGCTCCCCACACAGCACAAGACACACTTGGCCCGCCCTGCCCACCCTGGGCGCCGCACTGGCCTGTACGCTGCACGCCCTGCCCGCCCACGCGGCGGACGCAGCGCAGGACTCCAGCGAGGCCCTGCTCGCCCCCGTGGTCATCACGGCCAGCCAGCCCGGCGCCGACCTGTGGCGCGCTACCGCCGCCATCGACAGCGTGGAAGGCGCCGTGCTGCGAGACGGGCAGATGCAGATCAACCTGTCCGAGAGCCTGGCGCGGGTGCCGGGCCTGGTGGTGCTGAACCGCCAGAACTTCGCACAGGACCTGCAGATCTCGGTGCGCGGCTTCGGTGCGCGCTCCACCTTTGGCGTGCGCGGGCTGCGTCTGTACGTTGACGGCATTCCGGCAGGCGCGCCCGACGGCCAGGGCCAGGCCGCCAACTTCACGCTGGGCAACGCCGCGCGCCTGGACGTGGTGCGCGGCCCGGCCGCCGTGCTCTACGGCAACAGCGCAGGCGGCGCACTGCTGCTGTACACCGAAGACGGCGAGGAACCGGGCCTGTGGCGCAGCGGCATGGCCGTGGGGCCGGACGGGCTGTGGCGCCTGTCCACCCAGCTGCGCGGCACGATCGGTGGCGGAAAGCCGGACCAGGCGGATGGCGGCTCCGCCCCATGGCGCTATGCCATCCACATCGAGCGCTTCGCCACCGACGGCATGCGCCCCCAATCGGCCGCCGACCGCAGCACGGCCCACATGAAGCTGTCACGCAAACAGGGCGACGACCAGTGGCTGCTGCAGTACCAGGAGCAGCGCACCAGCGCCCAGGACCCGCTGGGCCTGACACGCGCCGAGTTCGAGGCCGACCCCGGCCAGACCACGGCCAGCGCGCTGCGCTTCAATACGCGCAAAAGCGTGCGCCAGCGCCAGTTGGGCGCCGCCTGGCAGCACCAGTTCGGCGCGGGCCAGCGCCTGGAACTCATGGCCTATGCGGGTACGCGCTCCGTGCTGCAGTACCAGTCCATTCCCGTGGCCACGCAGGCACCGCCCTCGCATTCAGGCGGCGTGATCGACCTGGACCGCGACTACGCGGGCATGAACCTGCGCTGGCGCAGCACCCACGAGGATGTGGCCGGCGGCCGGCTGGACTGGTCGGCAGGCCTGGCCTACGACTGGCAGGGCGAGACCCGGCGCGGCTACGAGAACTTCATCGGCAGCCAGCTCGGCGTGCAGGGCCGGCTGCGCCGCGACGAACGCAACCAGGCGCGCTCCGCCGACCCCTACCTGCAGGCCGAATGGAGCACGCAGAGCCTGGCCCTGAGCGCCGGCCTGCGCCAGGCGCGCGTGCGCTACCGGTCCGAGGACCACTACATCACAGCCGGCAATGGCGACGACAGCGGCAGCATGGCCTGGCGCGGCTGGCTGCCCTCGCTGGGCCTGCGCGTGAACCTGCTGCCGGACCTGGTGGCGCACGCATCGGTGGGCCGGGGCATGGAAACGCCCACGCTCAACGAAGTGGCCTACCGGCCCGGTGGCCAAAATGGCATGAACAGCGGCCTGAACACCGGCCTGGCCGCCAGCGCCCACAACACCGTCGAGGTCGGCCTGCGCGGGCGCCACGGCAACGCGGGCTGGAACCTCACGCTGTTCGAGACCCATACCCAGCGCGAACTCACCGTGCTGTCCAACACGGGCGGGCGCGCCACCTACCAGAACGCAGGCCGCACGCTGCGCCGGGGGCTGGAATTCTCGGGCAACGCGCAATGGGGACCGCTCACGGCCAGCACCGCCCTGACCCTGCTGCAGGCCCGCTACCGCGACAGCTTCCTGACCTGCGAGGCCACGCCCTGCACCACGCCCACCGCCCCGGTGGACGCCGGCGCGCGCCTGGCCGGCACCGCGCCGCGCCGCCTGTGGAGCGAACTGGCCTGGCAGCTGTCACCGCAATGGACCTGGACCGTGGACATGCTGCACAGCGGCCCCGTGGCCGTGAACGACCGCAACACCGACCGCGCGGCAGGCTACACCGTCTGGGGCTCCAGCCTGCGCTGGTCGCGGCAATGGCAGCAGTGGAGTGCCCAGACCTTTGTGCGGCTGGACAACCTGTTCGACCGGCGCTTTGCAGGGTCGGTCATCGTCAACGAGGGCAACCAGCGGTTCTTTGAGCCGGGTGCGGGACGCGGGCTGTCGGCCGGGGTGACGGTCAGCCGGTCGTTCTGAGCTGTTCCACGGCGGTACACATCCGCCCCCGGGAAAGTCCGAATGTTGTGACACGAAGCCGCTTTTTCTATCGTCTCCCACATGGTGCCCTTGCCCCCAGCGCCATGCACGCAAAAACAAACCACACAGGAGACGAGACAACATGAAGACCCACGTGCTTTCCTCCACGCTGCTGGCCGCCGGCCTGGCGCTGGCCCTTCCCGGCGCCACGCTGGCACAGGCCGGCTTGCCAAGCAAAGGCTCGCCCGAGCACATACGCGCCGTCACCTCGCGCATCGACTCGCAGAGCATCCGCGACAACGCGCGCAGTTCCAAGGACTGGCCCAGCTACGGCATGGACTACAGCGAGACGCGCTTTTCCAAACTCAGGCAGCTGGACACGGCCAATGTGAAGCGGCTGGGCCTGGTCTGGTCGTATGACCTGGAATCCACGCGCGGCGTGGAGTCCACGCCCGTGGTGGTCGATGGAATCATGTACGTCACGGCCAGCTGGAGCGTGGTGCATGCGGTGGACGTGCGCACCGGCAAGCGCCTGTGGAGCTACGACCCCGGCGTGGACCGCGCCAACGGCTTCAAGGGCTGCTGCGACGTGGTCAACCGCGGCGTCGCGGTCTACAAGGGCAAGGTGTATGTGGGCGCCTTCGATGGCCGCCTGGTGGCGCTGGACGCGGCCACGGGCCAGAAGGTCTGGGAGCAGGACACCATCATCGACCGCGCCTACTCGTACACCATCACGGGCGCGCCGCGCGTCATCAAGGGCAAGGTGCTGATCGGCAACGGCGGCGCCGAGTACGGCGTGCGCGGCTATGTCACGGCCTATGACGCCGAGACCGGCGCGCAGCAGTGGCGCTGGTTCACCGTGCCAGGCGATCCGTCCAAGCCGTTCGAGAACGAGGCCATGGCCCGCGCCGCCAAGACCTGGGATCCGGCCGGCAAGTGGTGGGAGGCCGGCGGCGGCGGCACGGCCTGGGACACCATGGCCTATGACCCCGAGCTCAATCTCATGTACATCGGCACGGGCAACGGCTCGCCCTGGGCGCAAGCCAAGCGCAGCCCGGCCGGTGGCGACAACCTGTACTTGGCCAGCATCGTTGCGCTGAACCCCGATACGGGCGAGTACGTCTGGCACTACCAGGAAACGCCGGGCGACAGCTGGGACTTCACCTCCACCCAGCCCATGGTGCTGGCCGACATCAAGATCGGCGGCAAGCCGCGCAAGGTCATCCTGCATGCGCCCAAGAACGGCTTCTTCTTCGTCATCGACCGCACCAACGGCCAGTTCATCTCCGCCAAGAACTTCGTCGACGTGAACTGGGCCAGCGGCTACGACGCCAAGGGCCGGCCCATCGAGACGCCGATTGCGCGCAGCGGCGACCGCGCGCGCGACGTGATCCCCAGCCCCTTCGGCGCGCACAACTGGCATTCCATGTCCTACAGCCCCGACACGGGACTGGCCTACCTGCCGGCCCAGCATGTGCCGCTGACCCTGCAGGACAACAAGAACTGGAAGTTCAACGGCGGCTCCCTGCCCGAGCCGCACAGCAACATCGGCTGGAACACGGCCACGCTGATCAACATGGAGCCGCCCAAGAGCACGCCCTTCGGCCGCCTGATCGCCTGGGACCCGGTGGCACAGAAGGAGCGCTGGCGCGTGGAGCATGCCTCGCCCTGGAACGGCGGCACGCTGGCCACGGCGGGCAACCTGGTGTTCCAGGGCACGGCCGACGGCCGCTTCGTGGCCTATGACGCGCGCAACGGCAAGAAGCTCTGGGAAAAGCCCACGGGCACGGGCGTGGTGGCCGCACCCATCACCTATGAGGTCGATGGTCGGCAGTACGTCTCCATCGCCGTGGGCTGGGGCGGCGTCTACGGCCTGGCCGCGCGCCACACCGAGCGCAAGGGCCCGGGCACGGTCTACACCTTCGCGCTGGATGGCAAGGCCGAGGCGCCTGCCTTCGTCGCCTACCAGCAGGGCAAGCTGCTGCAGGGCGTGCCCTACGACAAGAGCCTGGTGGCCGAAGGCACGGCCCTGTACGTCAGCAACTGCGCCTTCTGCCACGGCGTGCCCGGCGTGGATCGCGGCGGCAACCTGCCCAACCTCGGCTACCTGGACCCGGCCTACATCGAGCACCTGGACAAGTTCATCTTCAAGGGCCCGGCCATGTCGCGCGGCATGCCCGACTTCACGGGCAAGCTGAGCATGGAAGACGTGGAAAAGATCAAGGCCTTCATCCAGGGCACGGCCGACGCGGTGCGGCCCAAGTAGCCAGCGCGAGCCGCCCCCCCTCCCCCAACCTCCCATTCCCCTCCCCGGCCCTGCTGTCCTGCAGCAGGCCTGGGCAGGGCTTTGCCTGAAAACACCGGACCGGACTCTTCGCCATGCCATCCAAGCCCTTCACCCGCGCATCCCTGGCCCTGGCTGCCATGGCCGCATGCGCCACCTTCAATGCCCACGCCGTCGATATCGACGCGGGCGACTACACCGCCCTGCCGCCCGGCACCACGCTGGGCATGGTCTATTACCAGCACGCCACGCGGGACAGCCTCTATGCCAATGGCGACCAGGCGCCCATACGGCCGAGGCTGACCTCGGACATCGGCATAGCGCGCGGCGTGCACTTCATGAAGCTGGGCGACTATGTGATCGACCCGCAGTTCCTGCTGCCCTTCGGGCGCCTGTCGGCCTCGCGCGATATCGCGGCCATGGGCAGCAATACCGGCGTGGGCGACCTGATGCTGGCCGCCACCCTGTGGCTGACAAAGCCCGGCGACAAGGAGCACTTCGGCATCACCCCCTTTGTCTGGCTGCCCACAGGCCAGTACAACCGCAACGACCCGCTGAGCCTGGGCGAGAACCGCTGGAAGGCGGCCCTGCAGGCCGGCTGGATCAAGCCGCTGGGCAAGAGCGTCACCATGGACCTGGCGGCCGATGTCACCGTCTTCGGCAAGAACGACGACTTCGGCGCCCACAGCGCCACGCTCAAGCAAAAGGCGCAGTTCCAGTTCCAGGGCCTGCTGCGCTACCACCTGTCGGAGACCTCGGACCTGCGCCTGGGCCTGTCGCACCTGACGGGCGGCGAGACCCAGGTCAATGGCGTGGCGCAAAGCGACCGCCAGTCCACCACCAAGGTCTCTTTCGGCGGCGCGGTGTTTGTCGCGCCCAAGACGCAGTTGCTGGCCACCGTGGGCCGCGATCTGCATGTGCGCCAGGGCTTCAAGGAGAACGCCCGCATCAACCTGCGCCTGCTGCAGGTTTTCTGAATCCACACCCCCTGTCCCCTGTCCACCACCAAGGAGCACACCATGAACCTCAGCGACATCCAGCACCAGATCACCGAGCGCGCCAGCGCCTTCCTCAACCGGGGCACGCATGACCTCTTCATCGACGGCCAATGGGTGGCGGCCCAGACCGGCCAGCGCCTGTCCACCGTCAACCCGGCCACCGAGGCCGTGATCGCCGAAGTCGCCAGTGCCGGTCCGGCCGACGTGGACCTGGCCGTGCGCGCCGCCCACCGCGCGCTGCACCTGGGCCCCTGGGGCCGCATGCGCCCCGTGGAGCGCGAGCGCCTGATGCTGCGCCTGGCCGACCTCATGGAGACCCATGCCCAGGCCCTGGCCGAGGTCGAATCGCTGGACAACGGCAAGTCCGCCGCCATTGCGCGCGCCGTGGACATCGCCATGGCCATCGACTCCATCCGCTACATGGCCGGCTGGGCCACCAAGATCGAGGGCATGACGCACGAGCACTCCGTGCCCTTCGCGCCCGAGGCCCAGATGTTCACCTACACCCGGCGCGAGCCCGTGGGCGTGGTCGCCGCCGTCGTGCCCTGGAACTTCCCCCTGCTCATGGCCACCTGGAAGCTGGCGCCCGCGCTGGCCGCAGGCTGCACCCTGGTGCTCAAGCCCGCCGAGCAGACGCCGCTGACCGCGCTGATGCTGGCCGAGCTGATCCAGGAAGCGGGCTTTCCGCCCGGCGTGTTCAACGTGGTCACGGGCGACGGCCCCGGCACGGGCGCGCCCCTGGTCTCGCACCCGCTGGTCAACAAGGTCAGCTTCACGGGCTCGACCGAGGTGGGCAAGCTCATCGGCCATGCCTGCATGGACAACATGACGCGCATCACGCTGGAGCTGGGCGGCAAGTCCCCCGTCATCGTGCTGGATGACTGCGATCCCGCCACGGCGGCGGCGGGTGCGGCCAATGCCATCTTCTTCAACCACGGCCAGGTCTGCTGCGCGGGCTCGCGCCTGTACGTGCACAAGAGCATGTTCGACCGCGTGGTGGCCGACGTGGCCGACCAGGCCGCCCGGCTCACCCTGGGCCATGGCCTGGACCCCAGCGCGCAGATGGGCCCGCTGGTCTCGCAGGAGCAGATGGAGCGCGTCTGCAGCTACATCGACATAGGCCGCAGCCAGGGCGCCGAGGTGGTGACGGGCGGCGCCCGCGCAGGCCAGCGCGGCTACTTCGTGCAGCCCACGGTGATGACCGGCGTGCAGCACGACCACCGCGTGGCACGCGAGGAAATCTTCGGCCCCGTGCTCGTGGCCATGCCCTATGACGACCTGGACAAGGTCGCCGCCTGGGCCAACGACACGCCCTACGGCCTGGGCGCCAGCATCTGGTCCAACAACCTGTCCAAGGTCCACCGGCTGATCCCCAAGATCCAGTCCGGCACGGTCTGGGTCAACTGCCACAGCACCCTGGACCCGGGCATGCCCTTCGGCGGCTACAAGCAGTCCGGCATGGGCCGCGACATGGGCCGCACCGCGCTGGATGCCTACCTGGAGACCAAGTCGGTGTTCATCAATCTGTGAGGGCTGCTGCCGGCCTGCAGCTTTGGTGCAGGCCGGCAACGGGTGCTTGTCGGAAAGCACGGATTCAGATCATTCCGATATCTTTTCACTGCGCACCCCTGCACACTTCCCCGCTTTCCACGCCATGCCGCCTGCAGTGCGGCACAGAAAGAGAGGGAGACCATGGATCGTCGATGGATCGCAGGGCTGTCATGGCTCTTCATCGCCTGGTCCTGCCAGGCGCAGGACGGGGGCAAGGCCGACAGGCCCACGCCCGCACAGGCCCGCCAGGAGGCAGCGCGCTGGAGCCACACCGCCGTGGCCGACATCCAGCGAGTGCACCAGATGATCCGGGAGGCGCATCCAGCCGTCCTCGACCCTGGCGCAAGTGCTTTCCACCAGTGGTTCAGCGAGGGATACGACCAGGCCATGGCGCTGGCTGGGCGCGCAGCCACGGAGCAGCAGGCCTTTGCCGCGCTGCGCTTCTACACCACCGGATACCGGGACGGCCATCTGGCCATATGGCGCAACCACCATGCCGCCACGCCTGTGCGCAAGACCTGGGCGGGCTGGGCCGTGCAGCGCCAGGCAGGCCGCTACCGCGTCTCGGGCCGCGCTGCGCAATGGCCGATCGATACGCCGCAGGTGGGGGAGCAGGTACTGTCGTGCGACGGCATCCCCATCGACGATCTGCTCACCGACAAAGTGGCGCCCTTCGTGGACCGGCTCGTGCACCTGGAGGGAACGAAGTCCGATCTGGCATGGCACCTGACCCACGAATCGCCCAGCGCCCCGCTGTGGGAGCCGCTCAGGGTGCGTCAATGCACGACCCGCTCCGCCGCTGGCGAAATCCGGAGTTTCAACCTGGCATGGCAGCCGCTGGACGACAAGGACGCCCGTGCCCTGGCGCGGCCCCGGGCACCGCGCCAGGGCATCAAGGAAGTGCGACCGGGAGTGCAGTGGATCCAAGCGACCAACTTCATGCCATCGTCCGAGAAGGCCATGGCCGCCTTCGAGAAAATGCTGGAGGGCATCCGGCAGGCAGGGGATGCGCAGGCCGTGGTGCTCGATGTGCGCGGCAATGGCGGGGGCAACTCCCTGCTCGGCTACCGCATCCTGATGGCCCTGCTGACAGATGCCATCACGGCAGGCGCCACGCAGCACTCCCAAGCCAGGGCTTACTGGCGTGTCTCCGCCATGGCCCTGGAGGCGTTCGAAGAGCGCAGGACACAGCTCCTGCGCACGGAAGGCGCCGGCAGCCTGGTCTACCAGTTCACACAGCAGATGGCCTCGCTGATGGGCGATGCCGCATTGCGCGGGGAAGATTTTGTCGAGCAGCCGCAGGTCGATGAAACGCACAAGGAGTTGCAGCAAGACACCGCCGCCGCACGCGCAAACCCCTTCAAGGGCAAGCTGGTGCTGGTCACGGATGCCCAATGCCAGAGCGCCTGCCTGGATTTCGTGAGTGCGGCGCTGCAGATTCCGGGCATCGTGCACGTGGGCAGCATGACCGGAACGGACACGCAGTACACCGACGTGGCCGACAAGGCAATTTCGCCCACAGTGACGTTCCGCGTCCCCCTCAAGGTCTGGAAGAACCACGGGCGCCAGGACAAGGAGGGCAAGCCTTACCTGCCGCAGTTCGTCTTCGACGGCGACCTTGCCGACACTGCCGCCGTGCAGGCCTGGGTGCTGGACAGCATCCTGCCCACGGCAGGAAACATCCAGCTGGATTGAACAGAGGCAGGCTTTGAGGAGATCGGATGATGCGAAGCAGGTCCCATGACGACGCCATGGCCGAGCTGTACCGCAGCGATCCGGTCATGGCCGTCGAGACCGTCAACGCCATCCTGGCCAATGGCGACCCGGCAGAGCTGCGGATCGTGATGCGCCAGTTGGCCTGGCGTACCTGCCCACACAGCTTCCCCCTACTCCGAATACCCCTTGGGCCATCCCCCCGGCCGGTCGCAGCATTCCTCCCAGCCCAGCTTGCGCGAGGTGTGGCCTATGCCGGGGTTGAAGGTGTTGGTGGGGTCCAGCTCACGGTAGAAGCCCGCCAGGGCGGGCTTGGCCACGTAGAGGTGGCCCACGTTGTGCTCGGCCGGGTACTCGGCGCGGCGCGCGTCCAGCAGTTCCCACATGCGGTGCTCCATGGCCAGCGGGTCCACGCCCTTCTTGACGATGTAGTCCTGGTGGAAGACATGGCAGAAGAAGTGGCCGTAGTAGAGCTTGTGGACCATGTCGCGCTCGACCTCGGCGGGCAGTTGCTCCACCCATTCGCGGTCGTTGCGGCGCAGGGCCACGTCCAGGGCCACGATGTCCTCCACCTGGGCGCGGTGCACCTCGCGGTAGCGGATGGCCGCGCCCGCGATGGCGAAGCGGTGCAGGAAGGCCTTGCGCCCCTCGTCGGCATCGCACTCGAACCAGCCGCCCGTGGTGCTGCCGCTGAAGTGCCGCGTGAGGAATTCACGCGTGGCCTCGGCCGTGTCGTTGGACACGCGCACCAGCAGGTGGTGCTCGTAGCGGTCGCGCCACTGGCGCATGCGCGCGGGCAGGTGGCTGGGCAGCAGGTTGGTCAGCGCCTGGATCACGCGGTCGGTGACGCCGCGCAGCCCGAAGCGCTCGAAGAAGCCGTCCACGCGGCTCTTGAGAGCGAAGGCGGCAGGCACCCTGGCCGTACCGAAGCGGTCGATCAGCAGGAAGGTGTCCTTGCCGTATTTCTCGCCGATGTCGTAGGCCGTGCGGTGGATGTACTCGCCCGCGATCGGCAGGCGCGGCAGCGCGGTCAGCAGCTCGCGGCGTACGGCCGTGAGGTCGTCGGGCGCATTGCTGCCTATATAGAAGACGGTGCTGGGCTCCTTGGGGAAGGTGTCCAGCCGCACGGCGAACAGGCACAGCTTGCCGGCCGAGCCCGAGGCCTCGAACAGGCGCGAGGGGTCGGCATTGAAGCGCGCGGGCGTGTCCTCGTCCACGGCGCGCACGGCCTCGGCATAGCGCGGGTCGGAGGCGGCGCGCTGCGCATCGTGGGCGATGTCGGCTTCGGTGTAGTCGCCGTTTTGCAGCCGCGTGAGGATTTCCTCGGGCGTGCGGCCCAGGGCGATGCCCAGGTGGTTGACGAGTTCCAGCGAGCCGTCGTCGCAGACGCGCGCGTACAGCGCCAGCTCGGTGTAAGCCGGGCCGCGCCGCACCAGGGCGCCGCCCGAGTTGTTGCAGATGCCGCCCAGCACCGAGGCGCCGATGCACGACGAGCCGATCACCGAATGCGGCTCGCGCCCCAGCGGCGCCAGCGCCTGCTCCAGCCGGTCCAGCGTGGCGCCGGGCAGGCAGACCACCTGGGCGCCGCCGCCAATGACCTGCACGCCGGTGATGCGCAAGGTGTTGATGAGCACGATCTCGCGGTCGTAGTCCGCGCCGTCGGGCGTGGAGCCGCCCGTCAGGCCCGTGTTGGCGGCCTGCATGATGACGATGCGCCCGGCCGCCACGGCGGCCTGCACCACCTTCCACTGCTCCAGCAGCGTCGCGGGCCGCACCACGGCCAGCACCGGGCCCTCGCCCGTGCGGTGGCCCTTGCGGAAGCGGCGCGTGGCCTGGTCGTCGGTGAGCACATGGGCGGCGCCCACGGCTTCGCGCAACTGCAGCAGCAGGGCCTCGCGGGAGACGACCGGAGTCTGCAGCGCGCTCATGGCTGGCGCACCAGCAGGTCGCCGGTGATGTCGGATACCTTGCTCACGCTGGTCAGCGTCATGGCCACGCGCATTTCCTTTTCCAATAGTTCCAGCAGGTGCTTGACGCCCGCCTCGCCGGAGGTGGCCAGGGCGTAGATGAAGGCGCGGCCGATCATGGCGCAGTCGGCGCCCAGGGCGATGGCGCGCACCACGTCCAGGCCGTTGCGGATGCCGGAGTCGGCCAGGATCTTGATCTGGCCCTTGACCGCATCGGCAATGGCCGGCAGCGCGCGGGCCGAGGACAGCACGCCGTCGAGCTGGCGGCCGCCATGGTTGGAGACGATGATGCCGTCGGCGCCAAAGCGCACGGCGTCCTTGGCGTCCTCGGGGTCCAGGATGCCCTTGATGACCATGGGGCCCTTCCAGAAGGCGCGTATCCATTCGAGATCCTTCCAGGAGATGGAGGGATCGAAATTGGCGCCCAGCCAGCCGATGTAGTCGGCCAGGCCCGTGGGGCTGCCCCGGTAGGCCGAGATGTTGCCCAGGTCATGCGGACGGCCCAGCAGGCCCACGTCCATGGACCATGCCGGATGCGTGACCGACTGCCAGTAGCGGCGCATGGCGGCATTCGGGCCGCTCATGCCCGAATGCGCATCGCGGTAGCGCGCGCCGGGCACGGGCATGTCCACGGTGAAGACGAGGGTGGAGCAACCGGCCGCCTGGGCACGCTCCAGCGCGTTCTGCATGAAGCCCCGGTCCTTGAGCACATAGAGCTGGAACCACATGGGGCGCTTGATCTTGGGCGCAACCTCTTCGATGGGGCAGACCGAGACCGTGGACATGGTGAACGGAATGCCATGGGCGTCGGCCGCGCGCGCGGCCTGAACCTCGCCGCGGCGGCGGTACATGCCCGTCAGGCCCACGGGCGACAGCGCCACGGGGATGGACAGCTTCTCGCCGAACAGCTCGATGCTGGTGTCCAGCCGGCTCATGTCCTTGAGCACGCGCTGGCGCAGCGCCACGGCGGCCAAGTCTTCCACATTGCGGCGCAGCGTCTGCTCGGCATAGGCGCCGCCGTCGATGTAGTGGAACAGGAAAGGCGGCAGGCGCTTTTGCGCAGCCGCACGGTAGTCGGAGGTGGAGGAGATGATCATGATGGGTGTCTCATGTCTTTCGTATCAGGTCTGAAGTGGGCAGCAGCGCAGGCGCGGCGTCCAGAGGCAGCCGCATGGAGCGCTCGCGCCGCGCGCGGTCCTCGTCCAGGCGCTGGATGGTGGTGCGCACATGCTCCAGGTGCTCGCCGATGCATTCGCGGGCGCGCTGCGGGTCGCCGTCCAGGATGGCCTGCATCAGGCTCTGGTGCTGCACGGTCAGCTCCTGCAGGGTCTGGGGTGCGCTCAGGCGGAACATGTCGTGGCGGTTGCGTTCCACCGTGGTCAGCACCACGGTGAACAGGCTGTGCATGACCTGCACCAGCACCAGGTTGTGCGAGGCCTCGGCAATGGCCAGGTGGAACTGCGCATCGGCGCGCGCCGCCAGCTCGGCGTGGCCGCTTTGCTGGTGCTGGATCATCACCTCGAAGCAGCGCTGGATATGGTCCTTGTCGCGCTCCGTGGCACGCTGGGCTGCCAGCCAGGCCGTGCTGGTCTCCAGCGCATGGCGGGTTTCCAGCACGTCATAGCGGTAGTGGGAGTCGGACTCCATCAGGCCGGCCAGCGGCCGCATGGCGTCCTTGAGCCAGTCCGCAGGCTCGGCAGCCGGCTCCGGCTCCTGCAGGTAAGTGCCATCGCCGCGCCGCGCCACCAGCACGCCCTGGCTGGTGAGTTTCTGTATGGCCTCGCGCACCGAGGTGCGCGAGACACCCAGCTCGGCCGCCAGTTGCCGCTCTGCGGGCAGCCGCTGTCCGGGCTGCACTCCGCTGGCCTGCACCAGGGCAAGCAATTTCTCGACAACTTGATCGGCAACGCGCATGGGGAACTCTCTGGTGTTTTCAGTGACCAGGAATCATCCACGTAAACACATAGGCTTGCAGCGTGGTGATCACCCCGATGATCACAGCGAACATCAGGCTGTGCTTGACCGTGAAGCGGAACAGGTCCGACTCGCGGCCTGCCAGGCCCACGGCCGCGCAGGCAATGGCGATGGACTGGGGCGAGATCATCTTGCCCGTCACGCCGCCCGTGGTGTTGGCCGCCACCGTGAGCACCTGTGGCAGGCCCAGCTGCTGCGCCGTCGTGGCCTGCAGCGCGGCGAACAGCGCGTTGGCCGAGGTGTCCGAGCCCGTGAGGAACACGCCGATCCAGCCCAGGAAGGGCGAGAAGAACGTGAACGCCTGGCCCGTGTGCGCCAGCGCCAGGGCCAGCGTGGCCGACAGGCCCGAGTAGTTGGCCACGAAGGCGAAGGCCAGCACCATGCCGATGGAGTAGATCGGCACGGCCAGCTCCCTGAAGGTCTCGCCCAGCGTGGCCACGGCCTTGGCGGGAGACAGGCGCGTGAAGGTAATGGTGATCAGCGCCGCGATCAGGATGGCCGTGCCGGTGGCCAGCAGCCAGTTGAAGGTGTAGACCGCGCCGTAGGGCGCAGCGGCGGCCACGACGGGGGGCGTCTTCTCCACCAGGTTGTGCAGGAAGGGCACGGGGATGTTGATGACAGTGGAGGCCAGCGGGCCGCCTGCGGCGAACAGTGCCTTGAAGGGCTTGATGCTCCAGATCGTCACCATGGCCGTGAGGATGATGAAGGGCGACCAGGCCTTGATGACGGCGCCTGCTGTCAGCGGTGCACCGGAGGCGATGGCCGGTGCTGCAACTGCCGCAGCCTTGCCGCCCTCGCCTTCCGTGTCGAAACGGAAGATGCGCTTGGGCTGCCAGACCTTGAGGAACAGCGTCAGCGCCACCAGCGAGACGATGGCCGAGGTGATGTCCGGCAGCTCCGGGCCGATGTAGTTGGCCGTGAGGAACTGCACCACGGCGAAGGAGCCGCCGCCCACCAGCACGGCAGGCCAGGTTTCCTTGACGCCGCGCCAGCCGTCCATGATGGCCATCAGCCAGAACAGCACGAGCACGGTCATGAAGGGCAGCTGGCGGCCGGCCATCTGGCCGATGGCGAATGCATCCACGCCCGAGACCTGCCCTGCCACGATGATGGGAATGCCCATGGCGCCGAAGGCCACGGGCGCCGTGTTGGCGATCAGGCACAGCCCGGCCGCGTACAGCGGCTTGAAGCCCAGTCCCACCAGCAGCGCGGCCGTGATGGCCACGGGCGCGCCGAAGCCGGCCGCGCCCTCCAGGAAGGCGCCGAAGCAAAAACCCACCAGGATGAGTTGCAGCCGCTGGTCTGGCGTGACCGACAGGATGGACGAGCGGATCACGTCGAACTGCCCCGTCTTGACCGAAATCTTGTAGAGGAACACGGCCGCAACGATGATCCAGGCGATGGGCCACAGGCCGTAGAAGAAGCCGTACACGGCCGAGGCCAGCGCCGCGCTCACGGGCATCTTGTAGAACAGCAGCGCCACGCCCAGCGCCAGCGCCACGGTGACGGTGCCGGCCTGGTAGCCCTTGAGACGGAACCTGGTCAGCGCCAGGAAGAAAAAGATGATGGGAATCAGCGCGATCAGCGCCGAGATCCAGATGTTCCCGGCGGGATCGTAGTTCTGCTGCCAGATGGTTTGCATGACCGTGTCTCTAGATGATGGGGAGGGCGCGGTAAGCGCCCCTTGTCGGCCACTCCCTCTCGTTGCAGCGTTGGCATGCGGTGCGATCCGCACTGGATGTCTGCTGGCTGGCTGCAACGGTGACCGGGAGTGTTCCCCGCGCTGGCGCCTTGTGGGCCATTGGCAAATTGGTCCAACCAATTAAACCAAAATTCAGACCATTGCGCGAAGTGGTGCGATTCTCAGAGCTTTCAAGTGGGCAGATGAACAGGGTAAACACCTAAAAAAGTGCAGATAATGCACCACGATGTTTATTGGTCAGACCAATCATGGATGTTTTGGTGCAACGCATGTTCAAGTCCCCGGCCAGGCAAGGCCCCCCGGGCGGTGCACAAACGCAGCGCACGCGGGAAAAAGATCGGCGCCGCAGGTCCGGTGCTCATGCCTGACGTCCCCAACGGAAAAGCCCGCTCCCTACAATGCAGCCTCAGCGGTCGGTGTACCGCCCTTGTACCTTCGGCGCCCGGTCATCCCGGGCGCCCATTAAACCGCCGTGTATCCGGACGGCGGTGGCTGATTGAACGGAGCCCATCCATGAACCACATTCCTGCGCGCCGCTCGGCGCTGCGCCAGGCGGCTGCCTGCGTGCTGGCCGCCTCCACCCTGTCCAGCCTGCCTGCGCTGGCCGCCGAACCCACCGTGCTGCGCGTCTCGGCCATCCCGGACGAAGCTCCGACCGAACTGCAGCGCAAGTTCGAGCCGCTGGGCAAGTACCTCTCGGCCCAGACCGGCATGAAGGTGGTGTTCACGCCCGTGACCGACTACGCCGCCGTGGTCGAGTCGCTGGCCACGCGCAAGCTGGACCTGGCCTGGCTGGGCGGCTTCACCTTCGTGCAGGCCAAGATCCGCACCAACGGGACGGCCATCCCCATCGTGCAGCGCGAGGAAGACGCCAAGTTCACCTCCAAGTTCATCACGGCCAACCCCGCCATCAAGACCCTGGCCGACCTCAAGGGCAAGAGCTTTGCCTTTGGCGCGCCCTCGTCCACCTCGGGCAGCCTGATGCCGCGCTTTTTCCTGCAGCAGGACGGCATCAACCCCGAGAAGGACTTCAAGACCGTGGCCTTCTCCGGCGCGCATGACGCCACCGTGGCCTTCGTGGCCGCAGGCAAGGCCGAGGCCGGCGTGCTCAACGCCTCGGTCTGGGACAAGCTGGTGGAGACCAAGAAGGTCGATACCAGCAAGGTGCGCGTGTTCGCCACCACACCGCCCTACTTCGACTACAACTGGACCGTGCGCGGCGACCTGGACCCGGCCCTGGTCAAGAAGCTGACCGACGCCTTCCTGGCGCTGGACCCGGCCAAGCCCGAGCACAAGGCCATCCTGGAGCTGCAGCGCGCCGCGCGCTTCGTGCCCACCCAGGCCTCGAACTACGAAGGCATCGAGGCCGCCGCCAGGTCGGCCGGCCTGCTCAAGTAAGCCGCGGCAGGCGCAATCCATGAGCTTTGAACTGGAAGGCGTGGGCCTGACCCACGCCGGCGGCGGCATTGCGCTGCGCGGCGTGACGCTGGCCGCACGCCAGGGCGAAGCCATTGCGCTGATCGGCCCCTCGGGCGCGGGCAAGACCACGCTGCTGTCCGTCATCGGCACGGCGCTGGGGCCCAGCCAGGGCCGGCGCAGCGTGCTGGGCGACGAGGTGCCTGCGTCCAGCGCGGGGGCTCCCCGGCTGCTGCGCGCGCGCATCGGCACGGTGCACCAGGCGCCGCCCATACCGCCGCGCCAGCGCGTGGTCACGGCGGTGCTGGCCGGACGCCTGGGCCGGTGGCCGGCCTGGAAGGCGCTGGCTTCGCTGCTCTACCCACAGGACACCGCTGGCGCGCGCGAGGCCCTGGCCCGCGTGCAGCTGGCAGACAAGCTGTTCGCGCGCTGCGACCAGCTCTCTGGCGGGCAGCTGCAGCGCGTGGGCATTGCCCGCGTGCTCTACCAGCAGGCCGAGCTCATCCTGGCCGACGAGCCGGTGGCCGCGCTGGACCCGGCCCTGGCCCTGTCCACCGTGCAACTGCTGGTGCACGAAGCCGCCGCGCGCGGCGCCACCCTGGTCGCCAGCCTGCATGCCGTGGACCTGGCGCTGGCCTGCTTTGCGCGCATCGTGGGCATCCGCGATGGCGCCATCGCCTTCGACCTGCCGGCGGCTGAAGTCACGCAGGAACACCTGCGTGCGCTGTATGGGCCCGAGCATCCTGGCGATGATCCCTCCCGCCCTGCGTGGACACCCGCGCCCGCCGCCTTTGCCGCACCGCTGCCCGCATCCGCATGCCGTTGAGTTCCGATCTGCACGCGCTGCGTGATCCCGCCGCGCCTCGCCGCCTCGGCGCCCTGGTGCTGGCCGCCGTCGTGCTGTGGCCGCTGTTCCAGGGCGCAGGCTTCAGCCTGGGCGCGCTGTTCGATCCCGGCAACCTGCAGGTCATCGGCCGCTTTCTGGCCACCTTCCTGCCGCCCGAGACCGGGCGCGACTTCCTCGGCTACCTGGGCCGCGCCACGCTGGAGACCCTGGCCATTGCCACGGCCGGCATGGCCCTGGCCTTTGTGCTGGCCGTGCCGCTGGCCTACTTGGTCACGGGCGCCGCGCGCGAGCGGCGGGCGCTCAACCCCGTCACGCGCGGCCTGCTCACCATCCTGCGCGGCGTGCCCGAGCTGGTCTGGGCCCTGGTCTTCGTGCGCGTCTTCGGCCTGGGGCCGGCCGCTGGCGTGCTGGCCCTGGGCCTGACCTATGGCGGCATGCTGGCCAAGGTCTATGCGGAAATCCTGGAATCGGCCGACCCCGCTCCCGCGCGTGCCCTGGCGCAGGCCGGCGCGCGCCGGCCGCTGGCCATGCTGTACGGCCTGCTGCCCCAGGCCGCGCGCGAGCTGACCTCGTACACCGTCTACCGCTGGGAGTGCGCCATACGCGCCTCGGTGGTCATGGGCTTTGTGGGTGCGGGCGGCCTGGGCCAGCTCATGGACCAGGCCATGAAGATGCTCAACGGCGGCGAGGCCAGCACCATCTTGCTGACCTTCATGCTGCTGGTCTGGGGTGCAGACCTGCTCTCGCGCGGCCTGCGCCGCGCGCTGGACACGCCACCCGCCGCGCGTGCCAGCGCCTGGGGCTGGCGCAGCGCCCTCACCTGCGCCGCCCTGGCGCTGGGCGTGGTCGCCAGCTTTGCCATGCTGGAGATGGACCTGCCCTCGCTGTTCACCGGCGCGGCGGGCCGGTCCATGCTGGAATTCGTCATCAGCTTCTTCCCGCCCGACACCAGCGCCGAATGGCTGCGCAAGGTGGCCGTGGGCGTGTGGGAGACGCTGGCCATCTCCGTGGTCGGCACCTTGCTGGCGGCCGTGCTGGGCCTGCTGCTGGCGTTGCCGCGCTGGCGCGCTCCCTGGAGCCTGGTGCTCAACGTGCTGCGCTCCGTGCCCGAGCTGGTCTGGGCCACCATCACCGCCCTGGCCGTGGGCCTGGGCCCGTTCGCAGGCGCGCTGGCGCTGGCGCTGCACACGGCCGGCGTGCTGGGGCGCCTCTATGCCGAGGCCCTGCAGAACCAGCCCGCCGCCCCCACCCAAGCGTTGCGCCTGTCCGGCAGCGGCCGCGCCATGGCCTTCCTCTACGCGACGCTGCCCGGCGCCGCGCCGCAGTTGCTGGCCTATACGCTGTACCGCTGGGAGATGAACATCCGCATGGCCGCCATCCTGGGCTTCGTGGGCGCGGGCGGGCTGGGGCAGCTGCTGTACTTCGAGCTGTCGCTGTTCCACTACGCCCAGGCCAGCACCGTCATCATCGCCATGCTGGCACTGTCCGTGGCCGTGGACTGGGCCAGCGCGGCGCTGCGAAGGCGCATGGGTTAGGTGGTGGGGGCCGCGGCGCCCTCACCCTCCACCTCGACCAGGTAGTCGATCAGCGCCCGCAGCTTCAGCGGCACATGGCGCGTGGGCGCATAGACCGCATGCACCACGCGCGGCGCGTACTTGCCGCACAGCGCCCAGCCCGGCAGCACGGGCGCCAGCTGCCCGGCCTGCAGCGCCGCCTGCGCGGCAAAGTCGGCCACCACGCCAATGCCCGGCCCCTGCTGCAGCGCCTGGATGATGCCCAGGCTGCTGGCAATGGTGATGGGCGTATTCACCAGCAGACGCGTGGCGGGCGCGGCCGCAGGGTGGAGCGGGCGCAATTCCACCTCGTTCTGGAACTGCCCGTAGCCCAGGCTGATGAAGGGATGCGCCAGCAGTTGTCCGGGCTCCGTGATCTGCGCATGCCGCGCCAGATAGCCGGGCGTGGCCACCAGCACATAGCGGATGGTCTTGAGCGGCCGCGCCACCAGCCCCGGCGCGATCTGGCCGCGCACGCTGATGCGCAGGCCCAGGTCCAGCCCCTCGGCCACCAGGTCCACCATGCGGTCCGTCATGTCCACCTGCACCTGTACCTCAGGCCAGCGCGCGCAAAAGCCCGGCAGCAGTGGCGACAGCCAGAGATCGCCCAGCACGGCCGGCGCGCTGATCTTCAGCAGCCCGCGCGGCTGCTGGCGCAGTTGGCCGGCCAGCGCCTGCACGGCCTGGGCATCCGCCACCAGCCGAAGGCAGGCCTGGTGGATCTCGGCCCCCGCCTCGGTCAGCGACAGCGAGCGCGTGGTGCGCTGCAGCAGCCGCAGCCCGAAGTGCGCCTCCAACCGCCCCACGCTGCGGCTCACGGCCGAAGTCGTCAGCCCCAGCTGCCGCGCCGCGCCCGCAAAGCTCTGGTGCTCCACCACGCGGGCGAAGACCAGCATTTCATCCAGGGGCATGGCGGTATCGGGCAAGGCGCTACTCCGGTCTTTGTTGCATGGTAGGCAATATTAATTTGAATGAATGGCGGATTGTTGATTGATTGCAGGGTCCGCAAGATACGGCCATGCGCTCCATACCGAAGCGCGCCCAGGAATCGACACCATGTCCCACAGCCCCAGCCTCACCTCTGCAACCTCACCCACATGGCCCCGAACCAGCCAGGGCGGCACCTGGCGCATGCTGCTGGCCATGGCGCTGTCGGGCACCATCGGCCTGCTCGTCGTGGAAAGCGCGCTGCCGCCGCTGCTGGTCGTATTCGCCCGCTGCGTGCTGGGCGCACTGGGCCTGGGCCTGTGGCTGGCATGGCGGCGCGAATGGGTCGCCCCTCAAGGCCGTGAATGGCTGTGGCTGGCCGGGGGCGGCATCGCCCTGGTATTGAACTGGGTCGCCCTCTTCAGCGCCTACCACTACAGCTCCATCGCCGTGGCCACCGTGGTCTACCACGTGCAGCCCTTCATGCTGCTGGCTCTGTCAGCCCTGCAGGGCGAGCCCGTCGAACGCCGCAAGCTGCCCTGGCTGCTGCTGGCCCTGTTGGGGGTGGCGCTGAGCAGCGGCCTGGTCGGGCTGGACGGCATGGATGCATCGCATGCTGGAACAGGCGCGTGGGTCGGCGTCGCCCTGGCCCTGCTGGCCGCCGCACTCTACGCAGGCACCACGGTCGCCACGCGCCGCCTGGGCCACATGCCCTCGGCCCAGATCGCCATGCTGCAGATGCTGGCGGGCGGACTGGTGCTGAGCCTGTGGGCCCTGCCCCTGCTCACCCATATCGCCGCAGCCAGCCCTCAATTGCTGTCAGCGCGGGCCGCCTCCATGGTGCTGACCCTGGGACTGGTCCATACGGCCTTCATGTACACGGTGATGTATGCCGCATTCCAGCGGCTGCCGGCGCCCGCCATTGCGGCACTGTCCTTCGTCTACCCCGCCATGGCCTTGCTGGTGGACCTGGTCTGGTTTGGCGCCGTGCCGTCAGCCGCACAGTGGGTCGGGATGGGCTGCATTGTGGTGGCGGTGCTGGGGCACCGGATGAGGTAACCACTGGCAAAAGACAGGATGCTTCCATTCCATTCAGGAACAATCCGGTTTTTTTATCAGAATAATCCTGCCAATTTCCACGCCATTTCCTGGAAGCGCCCGCCTAGAATGAAATTGGACGCCTGATTAATCACAGGCGTCTGCTTCATTATTCAGCCAAGGAATGTACCATGTCTTCAATACCAGCACGCACCATCAGAACTCCTTCCAGAAGGAGCATGGATATCACGGCACTCATCCCGGACTTTCCATTCGAGTATGGAAAATTCCTGAAACAATCCGGCCAAAATACTCTGTGCAATGTTTCCAGCACACACTACGGAAAACAGGTTCTCATTGTAGGCGCGGGCGTTTCCGGAATGGTTTGCGCCTATGAATTGATGCGCATGGGCTTGCATCCGGTCGTGCTCGAGGCAGCCGATCGCATTGGTGGAAGGCTGTACTCGAAGAAATTGGGAAGCCCTGGCAATGGAGTCATCTGCGAGCTGGGAGGCATGCGATTCCCCGTTTCCGCCAAGTCCCTGTTCCACTATTTTGGCAAGGTGGGCATAGAGCCCAACATGGGAAATTTTCCCAACCCGGGAACGGAGGCCGCCATCAGCACTGTTGTCGACTACAAGGGAGAGTCACCTGTCTACTATGAGGCTGCAGGCACCAGTTTCCCCAAGCCCCCGGAGTACGAGCAGATAGAAGAGGAGTTCTTCAGCAACTTCCTGGGCGGCAATCCGTTCTATTTTGCCGAGATGGAAGCAGCCATGACAGAAGGCTCCATCGATCTGACAAAAATCAAGACCATCTGGAACAAGATCGTCGATGACAATGGCGTGACCTGGGATGACAAGAGCTTCCTGCGCGCACTGCAGGAGTTGTCGGGCTGGGACGAGGAAAAAATCAATCTCTTCGGACAGATCGGCTTTGGAACCGGGGGCTGGAACACCGATTTTCCCAACTCGATTCTCGAATTGCTGCGCGTCATCTATGGTGGACTGGACGCCGACCACAAGCTGGCCTATGACGGAGCATCGAGTCTGCCCGAGCGCCTCTGGTCCATGTCTGCGAACACTCTGGGCGACAACCTGACGCACTGGCCCGCAGGCACCACTGTAGAAACATTGACCCGGCAGGCGATTGCAGACCCGTTCTGCAAGCAAGTGCAGCACATCGCACCGCAACCGGGCGGCGGCTTCGTGGTGAAATTCATTGACACGCGAACACAGGAAGCTTTCAGCCGGGAATTCGACTGTGTTATCTATACACCCCATGTCCGTGTGCTCGACAAACTGCGCTATGCCGATGGCCCCGCAAGCCTTGAGCAAATGAACCCTTTTCTGCCCCAAGGGACCTGGGAAGCGGTGATGAACACGCACTACATGCAGTCGACCAAGATTTTCGCATCGACCACGTCGCCCTTCTGGGAAGAACGCGATCCCGTTGACGGCAAGCGGAAAATGAGCGTCACCCTGTCCGACCGGCTGACCAGAGGCACATATCTGGTGGACTATGCTGGCAGCCAGGGGCCTTATCGCGGCAGCGGACTGTTTCTGTCATACACCTGGAATGACGATGCGCTCAAGTTCCAAGGCCAAACCCCGTTGCCGCAAGACCTCTGCACCAATCTGCTGGAATCCATCTATCCCAAAGCCAATCTCAGTGACTTCTACACTGGCTCGGACACCTTTGCCAAAATCAGCTGGGAGAATGAACCTTATCATCTTGGGGCATTCAAAATGAACCTTCCAGGGCAGTATGAATACCAGAGGAGGATATTCTCCCAATTCATGACCGGCGTTGAAGAAAATGACCCCTACGGGTTCATTCTCGCAGGCGATGACGTTTCATGGACGGCCGGATGGGCCGAAGGCGCCGTCACCACCGCAATCAATGCGATCCATAAAACCGCCGTACTGTTCGGAGGCGCCAGCCAGCCTGGCAATCCCGGTCCGATTGATGCCTGGAATGTTCTCAAGCCCATAGAACGTTCCTGACTTCCTTCAGGTGATCAACCTTCTGGCCTGTCCACAGGCCTGGAGGAGACCGTCTGCAGTATTCTTCTCGCGGTCTTGGTACTCTCGCGCCGGGGCTTCATGCCCCGGCCTCTTTCCCGCAAATCCCGACCGCGTCATGTTCACTGGCGCATCGGTTCTTGCCAAGCCCCAGCACCGGGCAGGCGTCCCTTTCCGACGCACCGGGCACGATCCTTGTGACCCGCACCCAACGCAATCCAGACATCGCCTGAATCCTTTGGGTCCTTTGCCGCCTCTTGGCAAAGACCCAAACCTTCAAAGGCCTGTCACCATGTTCTATCTCAAGCGAAACCTGCCCTTGTGGGAGCGCGCCCTGCGCACCGCCGGGTCTCTTGTCCTCGCCGCCCTCGCGGCAATGGCTTGGGCGGGCAGCAGCGCTACCGGATTCTGGTTGCTGATCGCCGGCGCGGCCACGCTCGCGCTGACTGGCATCATCGGCTTCTGCCCGGCCTGCGCAATGTTCGGGCGCCAACACCCAAAGGAATTGCCATGATCCGCGCCGACACGACACTGATCGACGCCGCGCGCCGAGGCGAGCCCGGCGCCATTGCCCAGTTGCTGTCGGTGTGCCAACCCGATCTCAAGCGCTTTGCCCGCAGAACCTGCAGCAACGCCGAGGATGCCGAGGACGCCGTGCAGATCGCCCTGTGGCAGCTCTACCGCAAGATAGGCGCGCTACGCACCGCCGCCACCTTTGCCACCTGGCTTTTTCGCATCGTGGAGCGCGAATGCTGGCGCCTGATGCGCGGGCGCGGACGTACCGAATCCCTGGACGCACCGGAAGCCGCGCCGCTGCAGACGGCCGCAGCGCCCATCCCCCACGACCTGCGGCTGGACCTGGCCCGGGCCATGGAACGCCTGGGCGCGCCCTACCGCGAAGTGCTGATCCTGCGCGACGTGCATGAACTCACCGCCCCAGAAACCGCAGTCCAGCTCGGCATCAGCGTCGAGGCGGTGAAAAGCCGCCTGCACCGCGCACGCGCCATGCTGCGCGAACACCTTCTGGCCAGCGGCTACTGGGCCAAGGACGATATGGCGCAAAAGGCAGGCAATGTTCTGTAGCCGCTCCGTGACCATCCACCTGCTGCGCGGCGCCGCCGCCCTCGCCCTTGTGATCGCAGCAGTGCTGCTGGACAGCCTGCCCCTGCTGCCCAGGCTTGCCGCTTTCGGTGGCGCAGTGCTGCTGCTTCGCGGATGCCCTGCTTGCTGGCTGGCGGGTCTTATTCAAACCTGGCAGCAAGACGGTGGCAAAAGCCAAGGCCCCGAACGCTGATTTCCGATCTGCGAAAAGCATTCTTGACAGACTGGATATCAGGCGCCGGCACCATATCCAGGACCGCAACTGTGGCTTGCAGGTCCAGCGCGCTCATGTATTGCCCGCGCAGGCGGTTGTAGGCGATCCATTTTTCCCGATCGTTGTCCTTGGCCCAAGTCAGGTTGCGGATGTGGCCGATGTCCATGTTGAC
>NZ_MYFL01000001.1:2711794-2712931 GCF_002193035.1 Delftia sp. K82
ACGTTGTTGGCCTGCAGTTGGGTCTTGGCCTGTTCCAGCCGGTTTTTGAGGTCATCGAGCTGCCGGGCGTGGATGCCGTCTGCGCTGAGTCCTATGGCGGCGGCCTGCCATACCACATGGCTAGCATCGGGTTTGATACCCATTAAACTCTTCCAGATTGAATCCGTAGAAGCATAGATAAAGAAAATAGAGTAAAGTAAAATACAGAATCTCTTATTACATGATTATCAAGAAATTCAATAATTTCAAAGAAAATCCATGGTCTTTTTTTGCAATCAAAAATATTGAAAATAGTAAACACAAAATGCCAACAAAAATCAAATAAACAGATCCAATACCAAAAGAATTCTCAAAAAATATAACTGAAAAAATTAAAATAAAAATAAATGAATAATATTTAACTCCGTCAATCTTAGATAGAAACAAAAACATTAGCATATAAGAAAAAACAATGATCACTTCAAGAAAGCCTCCAGCCGGAATGAGAATTGTCACCACAGATGAAATCAATAGCGTGAGGAAAATTAATCTACTGTAAATTGAACCTCCCACCCAATAAACAGCAAGCATATAAGACATAGTAGAAAATATAGCAATAATCGAAATTTCCTTATGCATTTCACGCCCCATTCAAGCATTTTGCAGCAGGATCTGCAGCGGCGAAGGTGCCAACCAACCAAGAGAACCATTGAAGCACTTTCGGTAAATTCATAGCCAGAATACTAAATGCAGCAGCAAAACCAGACAGAAAACATGGTGAAGAATCCCAGGCTTCCGAAAGTGCCGTATACGTAATCATTAAAACCAAAGAAAACAGCACAATAGAAAGTACAAACAACATCAACAATCCAAGACCAAAACTTGCAGCCATCAATGCGGCAAATACTTTTGCCATCAATAAAAAACTTGTGATGAAAAGTGCTCCCAAACCAAGGCCAACAATAAAGTCAAATAATCCTCCTCCATTTGCTCCACCCTCTATTGTGTACCCTCCAGCCCCTGTCGCCGGATCAATGCTAGTAAACCCAGCCCCCCTCCACCCACTCTCCACAATCGGCGCTTGGTGAATCGTCACCTCCATCCCTGAATCCAAGGCCCGCTGCACACGCCTCCTGGTATCCACACTGTGCGCACCCA
>NZ_MYFL01000001.1:2713049-2713817 GCF_002193035.1 Delftia sp. K82
CCGTCCCCGCCAGATTGCACTGAGCCGGATCATTGAAAAATATTTCCAGCACTGCATGCAAATCACAGGGAAATGCAAACCTAATATATTATTAGATCTCTATTTATGGAAATTTCCATATTAACAAAATCTACGAAAATGCATTAATCACATCCTTTGCAACCCTCCATAAAAAATAAAATAACAATGCTATGAAATATAATAGAATTATCAAAGATCCAACGGAAATTCTTTTCTTTGAATAATCTTCAAATGCTTTTTTTATAATATTTAACATAATTCACTGCAATATAGAGTAGATTCCGGTGATAAGGCCAGTAATAGCAGAAAATATAATTGCAGGCCCAGCAAGAGCAACACCCAAAGATGGAATCAAAGTAGCTACACTAATTATCGTCAAGAACAAACTGATCCAGTTCGATATTGCCGGCCAATTAACCTCTGCACCGATAACATCCAAATATTTACCAGCAGATGCAATCGACGCGGATAGCATCCAGCCATATCCCAAAATTGCAGCAGGCCCAAATGCAGCCAGGATCCCCAACGATAGCAATGCAAAGGCAAACGTAGCCACCAAATAGAGCCAACTGCCATTCATACCTCCTTCAATGCTGTAACCGCCAGCCCCGGTAGCAGGATCAACACTCGTAAACCCCGCCCCCTTCCACCCGCTCTCCACAATCGGCGCTTGGTGAATCGTCACTTCCATCCCTGAATCCAAAGCCCTTTGCACTCGACGTTTCGTATCCACACTGTGCGCACCCA
>NZ_MYFL01000001.1:2713949-2941216 GCF_002193035.1 Delftia sp. K82
CCGTCCCCGCCAGATTGCACTGCGCCGGATCATTGAAGAACCGCTCCGGCACCGCATGCTCCAGCGCGCTCATGTACTGGCCGCGCAGGCGGTTGTAGGCAATCGCCTTTTTCTGGTCGTTGTCCTTGGCCCAGGTCAGGTTGCGGATGTGGCCGATGTCCATGTTGACGCCCGGAAACTCCACCCGGCGCACCACGCCCCAGCTGTAGACGGGCTGGGCCACGGCATGGAACAGGCCGTAGCTCAGGCCCGGCGTTTCCACGATGCCGGCCTGGTTCTGGCTGAGGCGGTTGTGGCTTTGCGCTGCGGCGAACCAGCTCCAGAGCACGGCGGTGAGCAGGTCGCCGCTGATCTGTTCGCCGGTGAGGTTCTGCACGTTGTTGGCCTGCAGTTGGGCCTTGGCCTGTTCCAGCCGGTTTTTGAGGTCATCGAGCTGCCGGGCGTGGATGCCTCCTGCGCTGATGCCTATGGCGGTGGCCTGCCCCGCGGTGTGGCTGCTGTCGTTCGTCAGGTCCCATTGCATGGGGTTGCTGTAGAGCGTGAAGCCGCCCTGGCCCGTGAGGGCCGTGCCCATGGTCAGGGCCTGCGTGCCTTGGGCGACGGTCTGCCCGTCCAGGCTGATGCGGGGTTTGAGGCGGATGAGGTAGCCGGGCAGGCTGGTGGGCAGTTCGCCGGGCTGGATGGGGCTGCCGTCCGCATGGGGCTTGGGCAGGTAGCTTGCGATGAGGTCTTCGCTGGCTTGGTCGGCGGCCGGGTAGCTCAGGGTGAGGCGCTTGCCGATGAGCTGGCTGGTTTTTTCGGTGTAGCTGAGCAGCGGGTTGCCGGCTTCGTCGGACAGGGTGTAGGTGAAGCGGTGCTGCAGGCCGGCCGGGATGCGGCTGATGGGCGCGCTTTCGGCGATGACGGGGTACGGGAGCTGGCCGCTGAGGGTGGCCGGCTGGCGCTCGGGGATGATTTTTTTGCCGATGACGTCGCCCACCGTGGCCTGGGCATTCTGGCCGTCGATGTAGGTTTTGAGCCGTGCCTGGTATTGCTGCAGCTGGTTCTGGATGGCCGCCTGGTTGAGGTTTTGCACCCAGCCTTCGGCTTCGTTGACGGTGGCGCCCTGGCGGGCGGCGTCCAACAGGGATTGGGCGTCCAGGGGGACGGCTGCGGCCAGGTCCATGCCTTTGGCGTACTGGTATTGCTTGTAGCTGGCGTCCAGCGGTATCCAGGCGTTGAGCTGGGCGTCGGGGCTGGGGTGCTGGGGCGGGGTGAGGTGGTCGCCGCCGTCCACGGCGCCGCGGCCGGCCGCGTAGTTGACGTAGGCGCTGACCCAGATGTGCTCCAGCCGGATGTGGCTGATGCGCCCGCCCGCCTGCACGCCGTGCGTGGCGATGCCGCCCTGGCCCAGCAGTTGCTGTACGGCGGCCGGCTGCGCCATGCCGCCGGCCCAGTTCATGGCCTGGGCGGCCGGCAGTTCGATGGTGCCCAGCTGGTAGCGTGCGGGAATGCGGCTGGCGCGCAGCAGCGCGATGGTGAGGCTGGCGATGTCGAAGGCGTTGCCCCGGCCGCTGGCCAGCACGCTGTCGGCGTTCTGGATGGCGCCCCAGGTGGGCACCCATTCGATGTGGTTGCGCACCCAGTTCTGGATGGCGACGGGGTTGTGGCCCAGTTCCCGGGCCTTGGCGCGGATGGCGTCGGCCAGGCCGGTTTCATCGGTCTCGGCCAGGTCGGCCGGGGTGGGCGCTTCTTCGGCCGGGGGCGGCGTGGTGAATTGCAGGCCGGCGATGGTGGTGGTGCCTGTGTTGTGGTCCTGGCGGGCGATGGCGCCGGGCCGGGCCTGTGGGGCCTGTGGGGCCTGTGGGGTCTGTGGGGCCTGGCCTTTTTGCTGCGCTTGCGGTGTTTGCTGCGCCGGGTCCGTCTGCTGGAGCCAATGGAGCCGCTGTTGCCATTGCGCCTGGGAGTCGGAGGGCAGGCGTCTGGTGGCCGTGGGGTTGCGCCAGGGCAGCGGCTGGCCAGGGGTCAGCGGTCTTTGCGCCGTGCCCTGGGCCAGCAGGGTTTGCAGTTGCTGCAGGTCGTTGTGCGGCAGTGCTGCAGCACTGCGGGCCATGGGTGGGGTACGGGCCAGGCGCTGCTGGAGGCCGTGGAAGGCTTGCTCCCGCTGCTCGAAGGCGGCGGCAGCTTCGTCATGCCGGGCCAGGATGGGTGCGCTGGCGCCCTGGCGCAGCAGTTCCTGGCGGGCGGCCGCGAGGTCTTCGCGCGCAGCGGCTGTGGCCTGGGCGATGGCCTCCAGGCTGGCCAGCAGCTGGGCGGGCGTGGTGCCGGGGTTGAAGACGGGCGTGGTGGACGCCTTGGGCGCAGGCGCGCTGGCGGCGGCCGGCTGCATGGCGGCCTGCCCGGCAGGCTGGCCCTGCTGCGCCAGCAGGTCACCGGCCTGTTCGTGCGCCTGCTGCAGCAGCGCATCCAGGCGCCGGGCGGCCCCTTCGTCATGCCGGCTCTGGTGGCGGGCCTCCCGGGCCTTGGCGTCCCAGGCCAGCAGCCGCTGCATCTGCTCGCGGGCGATGGGGTTGGCTGCGGGGGCCTGGCCCTTGTCCTGGGCGATGGCGCTCAGGGGCTGCAGGGCCAGGGCGAGATGGGCTGCCGCGACCAGGGCGGCCAGCGGGCGGGCAATGGCCTTGAGATGGCACATGAGGCCCGGCAGCAGCGCGGATGCGGCGCGGTCCTGGGTCGGAGTGTGGTCTATGGCTGCCATGGTGTTCCCTCGGTGTTTTCTTTGCTGTCTTGTCGTTGTTCACAGGATCGGGCCTTGTCCTGCGCAAGCCGACGCCGCGCCATCCACGGCAGCGCCAGTCCCAGCAGCAAGAGGACGGCAGGCCCGCCCAAGGGGATGGACTGCACCGGCCCGCCAGGTCCGGGCGGGCGGGCGCCGACGGCCAGCGTGGCGACGGCAAGGCTTTCCTCGCAGGGGCCGGCCCTGAGGACGGCAATGGCCAGCGCCCCGGATGGCGTGCCGGGGGCCACCGTCCAGTCAAAGCGCAGGCTTTGCTGGCCGGCCGCCGGGATGCCGATGCCCGTGCGGGTGTCTTCGTGCAGCACGTCTCCGGTGTCCGGATGCACCAGCCGCAGGACGACGGCACCACCGCGAAGGGGCTGACTGCCGGGGTTGTAGAGCTGGAGCTCGAAGCGCGCGTTGCCGCCCACGGGCACGGTGCTGGGCGCGGCGGCCAGCACGCCGCTCACCCCAGCCAGGCAGCCTGTCGCCGCGCCCTTGACCAGGAAGCTGGTCCGGCTTTCCGACAGCAAGGCGCCGGCCGGGTCCATGAGCTGCAGGCGGGCCTGATAGGTTCCCGGCTCCAGTTGCCCGCCCGGCAGGGCATAGGCAAAGTCGCGGGTGCCCGCGGGGGACAGCTGGGCAATGGTCTCTGTACGGTCCAGGTCGGCCACCGCGCCAGAGCCGGCACGCACGACCGTGGTCCGGGCACGCAGGTTTTCCTGCACCACGTTGGCCGAGGTGTTGCCCGCCATGGAGGTGATATGGACTGGCTGGCCGATCCGGTACTCCTGGCGGTCGGCGGAGATGCGCGTGGCATTGCCGGAGCCCGCACCGCCGATCACCTTGAACGGCGCCCTGGCGCTGCCGTAGATTGCCCCTGCGGGGGAGACCAGCTCGGCCAGCAATTCGTAGTCACCCGCCAGCACGCCATTGATGCGCCAGAGGCTGTCCACGGTGCGGGTCTGGCCGGCATCCACCATGGCGGCGGGGGGCAGTGCAAGCACGGCCACGGTGTCTTGCGCCCGGTCGAGCACGGTGAAGCGCACCTGGGCCTCGCGCGTTTCCATGCCGCCATTGGCCACGGGTGCTTCGAAGCGCGCCGTCTCCTGGTCGGCATAGACAGGCCTGTCCGTCCGGGCCGTGAGGGAGAGGTTGGCGTTGGCGGCCACGCGCGGCACCACCAGCGGCATGCTCACCTCTTCGCCGGGCAGGAAGCTGTTGCGAAACTGCAGGCTGGCCTGCTGCGCCACGGGCCGAACTTCGTCGATGGCCATGTCGCGCAGCGCCAGGTCGAAGAAGAGATCGCGCCCGTCCTGCGTGATGCCGGTGAACGACCACAGGTAGCGGGTGGAGCCATCGGCCTGGGGCGTGGTCCGTGCGGGCGGCGGCGTGAACCCCGAGGGCACGACGTTGGCCGCGAAGCTCAGGGACAGATCCGCATCCAGCGCACCCAGCCGGTCCAGCATGGTGGGCAGCCAGATCTCGATCCAGGTGGACGACAGCAGCTTGCCACCCAGCCCGTTGGTGCTGAGCCAGGAGCCGTCTGCGTTCTGTGCGGCCAGCACATAGCTGATGGCCTTGCGCAGGCGCGGATCGTCACGCGAAGGATGGGTGTGGTCCAGCGCCACGCCGACGATGGCGGTCACCACCGGGTCGCTGCGCGAGTACCAGCCGTTGCTGATCTCCCAGCCGCCGTCGCTGCGCTGCCTTGACCACAGGGTCCGGGCCAGGCTGTCGATCAGGCTGTCGAACTCGCCGGCACGGGCCGTCCCCTGGTAGTGCTCGCGCAGCCTGGCCAGGCCGTTGAGCCGCAGTGCCACGTCGATGTTGTTGTCCGCATTGAAGATGGCGCCATCCCGGAGCCGGTCTGCCGCCTGCCCCAGGGTGGCGGCAAGGCGGGTGGCCATGGCCTTGCCGTCGGCCGGCGCGAAGCGCATGCGCAGCAGTGCGTTGCCACGCCCCAGTACCAGCGAGTCGTCCGGCATGGCGACGGCGGTTTCCAGGGGGTCGAACGAAACCCGCTGCACCACCCAGTTTTCGTTGTACCAATACAGGCCCTGGCTGGTGCTGAGCAGATAGCCGCTCTGTCCATGCCTTGACATCTGGTAGGGCACGCCGTTGGTGTAGGCGGCGGGCAGGTCCTTGAGCCCCCCGCCCTTGTCGAAGCGCAGGATGCGCTGCTGCCCCGGAACCGTGGCCAGGATGGAGCCGTCGGGTTCTTCCTCCAGATGCCCGCCACCCGTGCCGAGGGCGGCATGGTTGATGCGCTCGAGCAAGCTGCCGTCCGGCGACAGCGCATGGACGATGGCCTGGTTCGGAGAACGCAGCAGGTAGCCGCCAGCCGCCAGTTCGATGGCGTCGCTGGCGGGCTGATGACTGATTCTGGCCGGGGCGCCGGAACCATCGGACAGGTAGACGCCATCGTTGGCCGCGATCAGCAGCTTGCCGCTAGCCGTGTAGCGGATGTTGTGAAGGGACAGGCCGCTGGCCACGGAAAGGGCCTCGTCCGATCCCGGGGCGATGCGCACGATGGAGCCGTCGCCCCTGTTGCCCACATACAGCGTTCCATCAGGTGCGGCAGCCAGGCGCTTTTCCCCGGATGCGAGGTTGCGCACGGCGAGCGGTTGCGTGCTCTGCACGAAGCCCGGCCCGTGCTGCGACAGGAGCTTGGAATAGTCCACCAGACTGGCCGTGTTGATGCCAGTGGACTGACCGGGAGTTCCCCACCAGGAACGGCGCTCATCCACGATCCACTGCCCGTTGTTGGCCATGGCCATCAGTGCATCCGCCAACTGGCGATTGCCGGACGCGATCTCCCCTGCGTTGCGCCATTCCTTGGTCGCCCACAGGCCCAGCATCGTGCTGGTCTGCGGGGCGGATGCCCCTTGCACCAGGCCATTGCTGTCGATGGACTGCAAGATGGCATTGAGCATTTCATTGCGCTTGTTCTGGTCCAGCGGCTGGGCAAAGCGCAGGTTCTTCTCCCCGCCGACCAGCGCCTGGGTCTGCACATGGCAGGCAAAGCAGCGCAGGTCGCTGACATGGTGCACATAGGCGAACTCGTCGCCGTAGCGCACGGCCTTGGTGATGGCTTCGCGGATCACCGGGGCCAGGGGGTCGGTGCTGCTGCCCGAGGCCATGTCCAGCCCCCTGATCCTTACCGTCCCCCTGGCCGATTGATCGCCGGGAGGGACGACGGCCTTGTCTGCGGTGAAGACGGCCCTGGCCATGTCGCCCACATAGAGCACGGAGGCCACCACGGCCCTGGGCGCCAGGCCCGAAGTGATCTCCACCCGCAGGCTGGCAGGCTGCTGCGGCATCCAGGAGCCGAAGTCCAGGCCGTGCATGGCATTGAGCACCAGGGCGGGTGCCTGGGCCGTTGCCTCATGCAGCACCTGCTCGGTGGTGCTGTCGATGACCCTCAGCCTGTAGGCGCCGGCAGGCAGCATCACATTGCCGCTGTTCCTGACCAGCGCCGTCAGGGCCACGGGCGTCCGGGTGCCCGCCTGGACCACCGGGGGCTCGGCCGCAGCGGAGCCAGAGAACCAGGGCTGGGGCTCGATGGACGCACTGGCGCGCAGGCTGGCCGTGACCACACCCGTGGGGTCGTCCTTGTGGCGGGAGCCTGGCACGATGAGCCGGGCGACCAAGGCATAGTCGCCCGCCGCATGGCTTGCGGTACTCCATTCGAAGTGGGCCTGAACCTCTTCACCGGGCTGCAATTGCGCATCGCCCATGGGAAGGCCTGCGGCATCGAGGGGAGGCAGCACGGCAATCACCGTGCCATCGGCAGCCTGCACCTCCAGTGCCAGGCTGCTGGCGGCTTGTGCCCGGGAGGCATTGCGCACTCGCACGCTTGCACGGATCTTCTGGTTGAGGCCTGCGGATACAGGCCTGGCGCCCAGGCCGGCCAGATCCAGAAAGCCTTCGTCCTGACGCTCGGGCAGCACGAAGTCCTGCGTGACATCGCCCGGCTGCGCCACGGTGACCTCAAAGCTGCGGCCCTGGTAGCCACTGGCCGAGACCTCCACCGTCCATCGCGTACCTGAGATGTCCTGCAGCACATAGGCCCCGGCCGCATTGGTGGTGGCGGCCTTGCCGGCTATGGCAACCGAGGCCGCAGCAAGGGCCCGGCCCGTGGTGTCGGTGACCCGTCCGTGCAGCGTGCTGCTCTGGCGGGCTGCTGCCAGCTCCACCACACCGGCATCCACGCGCGAGCCGCTGACCGTGGTGGCCTGCCGGGTGACCGGCAGGTATCCGCTTTTGGTGTATTCCAGGGTGATGGCACCGATGGGGGCCGTCATCGAGAACCGGCCATCCACCCCTGTGGTGGCCGCAGCCTTGCCTGCAGGCCCGGAAATGGTGATGTCCACCCCTTGCAGAGGCGCCTTGGTGGCCGCGTCCACCACCTGGCCGCCGACCGGCACCGAGGTGGCTGCGGGGGAGCCGGCCTCCATCAGTGCCGGGGAAAACATGCCCCGGGCTCCCGCAGGCAGTTCGGCAAGCCCCGAGGCCGTGATCCAGCCCGCCTTTTGCGCCGTGACGGTCACCGAGCCTGCCGCGATGCCTTCAATGCTGAAGACACCCAGCGCATCCGTAGTGGCCGTGAGGCTCTGCCCGCTGGCCCGGCTGCTGGCGGTGATGGCAACGCCGGCCAGCGCATCGCCATTGGATGCCTTTGTCACCTTGCCGGCCACGGAGGCCGTGGTGTCCGAAGGGTCGGGCTGGAGCGGAGGCGCCACCGTGATCGAACGCTGCAATGCAGGCGAGAAGTTGAGCACGCCCTGGCGCGGCACCACGCCGGCGCCCGACGCCAGGCTGTATCCCGCCTTGGCCGCCGAGACTCCCACCTCGCCAACAGGCGAGACCACGATGTCATAGCGGCCCTGGGCATCGGTCTGCGCCGTGATGGGCGCGCCGCCCGCAGCCGGTTGCACGGCCACGGTGGCGTTTTCCAGCGGCGCCCGGGTTTCGGCATCCAGCACAATGCCCCGCACCGAACCGGAATGGGCCTGCTGACCGGGGTCCAGCGGCTTGACTCCCACCAGCGCCAGTGCCCTGAGGGCCAGGGCCGTGGTGTAGGGGTCGTCAGCCCAGGAGCCATTGGCCTGCTGAGTCGCCAGCAAGCGGGCCTGGACGCGGCCTGCCAGTTGGGGCATTGAAGTCGTATAGGGATGCACCGCCTCGAAGACGAGGGCCGTCAGCATGGCGCTGTCGCCCCAGTGGCCCCAGTCCCCCGAGGCCCCCGAGGCCCCCTGCCTGGCCAGCAAGGCACCAGCCAATGACTGTGCAAGGGCCAGCGTGGCCCCATCCCTGGGAGCATCGGCATTGATCGCCCGCAGCACCACAGCCGTGGTGTAGAGATTGGCATATCCGCCCACCTTGAGCATGCCATCCGATTGCCGGGATTCCATCCATTGCACTACGCCTTGCCGCACCGCAGGATCGGGCTGGGACAGAGCGCCATATGACAGAGCGCCATATGCCCAGGCCGTATCGATCAGCCCCGGCAAGATCTCATCTAGATAGGCAGCAAAGCCTTTGCCGTCGATATACCGGGCGGACAGGGCTGCGGAGCCATCGGCCAAAACGGAGGCATCCAGGCCCTGAAGGCGCCTGATGATCTGCCGGCAGGCCAGTGTTTCCGTGGGAATCCCATCGCCGACCGAAGGCATTGCGCTGGCCAGTGCCGAGACCTGCCCTCCATTGCCCGCCAAGCGCAGCAGCGTTTGCGCCACTTCGCACTGGGCCTGGGCATGGGTGCCAAAACGCGAGCGCCGGGCCATCTGACCCGAGGATTGGACCTGTGCCTGGAGCCACGCCAGGCCTTTTGCCGACTCCACCTCCTGCGCATGGGCCGGAGACATTCCCATGGCATGCGCCAACCACAGGCATGCCATCCACCACCGCATTGCGCAAAGAAATCTCCTCCAGCCTGCCGCATGGGCAAGCCTCCCCCTGTGCTGCATATGTCCACCTTGTACGTTCTCGTGCGTAGGCAGATCTTTCCAATATCAACATCCGAAAACAACCGGCAGCCCCAATCAGACGATGGCCGAACCGGATACACAAATTGTTTCGTTACAAATGACTACCGCAGATCATCCAATGCATGCAAAAAAATGATGTGACTCACCCGAGATCTCAATTTCCACGAGCGAATTCATAGGACCAGTCTTAGCCAAGTCCTGAAAAAACGAGAAAAGCAGGACCAGTCTGAAAATCAGTCGGCTCTACGTTATTTTTTGCAGAAAAAAACAATTGACTTTTCAACAATCCCGAGATAAATGCAGTTCTGCTCATCACGCCGTTTGCAACAGATACGATGGCATCTCCTACAGCCCCTCCCCCCAACACCTATGCAACGATTGATCTCGCAAGCCCTGGTTCTGCCATGGAGCAAGGCCACTGGGCCAGACTCCACGCGCTTGTGGCCGGCACCGCGGTTTTCAGCCATCTGGACGGGTTCCGGGGGAGCGTCAGGTACAGCGGCTGCCGGCACCGGCCATTGCGGCGCAGTCGTGGGTCATCGCACAGGCATTGCACTGCGCTGCATTGAGCATGATGGAATGCCCAGCATTCACGGTATTCATCAATCCGTCATGAACTCCAGCAAATTGTTTCAACATGCTTCATCCACTGGAGCCTATAGTACATTTCGAATTATTTATGGCCATTCAACCCGTATGCTCTCCCGGCTTTCGCCATTCGCATTCATTCAGCCGGAATACAGAGGGAGAAATAATTGGCCACTATCGAAAAAGGATTGATGGTAGACAAAAGCGTCGAAGTCAAGACCTATCCGTCCATAGAGCACGGCGCCTTGCTGTCCGTCACATCCATCGTGCTACACCGCACTGACTCGTCCACGGCCGCCAGCGTGCTCAATGCCTACAAGAGCGGCCAGAAGACGGGGGCGCACTTTCTGATCGAGAAGGACGGGAAGATCTACCAGACGGCCAGCCTTGAGCGCATCTGCTGGCATGTGGGAATTCTTCAGCCGCGCTGCGTCAACGAGAGCACCTGCGATCCCACGGAACTCAAGAACATCAATGCACTGCTTCACCAAAAGGGCCTGAGCTTCAGCAAGCGGGCCAAGAATGTGTCATCGCACGAGAACACAAAGGCCTATCCGTTGCGTTATCCGGCCAACAGCGACTCCGTGGGCATCGAGGTGGTGGGCCGTTTCCTGCCATCGACCAAGGATTACGAGGCGCCCACCCAATCGCAGCTGTTCCAGACCAAATGGCTGACCCAGCAATTGGTGGACCACTACAAGCTCAAACTGCTGTCCGATGTCTACTCCCATGGCGCCATTGCCCGCAAGGAGGCGACCGAAGGCGCCCAATTGCTGCGCTACATCTTCACGGGAGCCTGAGCCATGCCATCCAGCCAGCTTTTCAACAATCCCTCTCGCAGCCTGCGCATTGCCGCCTGGGCTGCCGTGATGCTGTGCCTGCATGCGCCGCTGCAGGCCTCATCTACATCCACATCCACGCCCACGCACAAACACGCTGCCAAGGCGGCACCCATTTCCGTCATCGGCCCGGTCACCCGTTCCGTAGGCACGGGCGAGACCATGGGATGCGAGAAAGTCAGCCTGGACGCCGCCGACGTGGCCCGCTATTTCGCGACGGCAAAGCAAGTCTCGGCTGGCAGCTTCCACGAGGAATCCATCATCCTGCCTTGCAGTTTCAGCGGACGGCTGCTGCGCTCGGGCAAGGTCTATGAATGGAACATCAACGCCGCCGGTGCAGGCTACCTGCGCAGTGAAGATGGCGATCACGACCTGCGCTACCTGTGCCGCAAGGCCTGCGAGAAGGCATTGCCGCAGTTGACGGGGCTTTGACCTGTTGTTCAGACATTGTCTACACGGGCGTCTTGTCACTCCCATTGAGTGATGCCCCATCCTCCTGTCAAACACAGCGGATACGATGGCGCCTCCCACAATATTCCCAACAGACCATGGACCGACTGATTTCCCAAGGAATGCATTCCTTCAGCCAGGGCGACCACGCGCGCATGCATGCGCTATGGTCCGGCACCACGGTTTTCAGCCATCTGGACAACGAAGCGATTGCCAGCCTCTTGGCCAGCATTCAGGCCACTGCCGAATCAGGCCAGGGTAGCGAATGGTCATGGCTGATGCTGTGCCTGGTGTATCTCGATTCCAGTGACCAATTCACCGAGGACCGCAGTGCGGCATTGCGCCAAGTCGGCGAATGGGCACAGCGCGCACTGGCGATGTCACCAGGCAATGCCTATGGACACCGCTATTTGGGCAGTGCCCACTATTGGCTGGACGAACCCGAGCCCGCGCTGGCCGCCTACCGCAAGTCTCATGCCTTGCAGCCCCAGGTGGACTTGCAAGCCCGCATTTTCGAGATGGAGCATGCCGTGCCCTGGCGCAGCATCTTTTCCTATCCCGAGTTGGCTGATAGCCCGGCGGCACCCGACTACTACACGGCCGGCGTGACCGTGGGCAAGTGGAAGCGCCCCGACACGGATGCAGCGGCCCTGCAGGAAATCGAGCGCCTGCAGACCACACTCTACGAACTCTGTCTGGAGCGCTTCACCAGCGCCGGCACGCCGGCAAACGGCCAGGAGGCCGCGCCCGCCGCGCTGGACATCCACACCTATGCCATGTGCTGCAACAACCTGGGCGTGCTGTACAACGCGCATGAACAGTACGAGCAGGCGGCAGCCGTCCTCGAAGCCGGGCTGCAGCAGACCCGTTTCCAGGCCCTGCTGGAAAACCTGCGCCATGCCTATCGGCAACTGGGGAACCGCAAGCAAGCCACCGACCTGTCACTGCTGCTGATGGAGGACTACGCGCTTGATACCGGCCTGTATCTGGACTGCGCGCAGACCGCGTGCGCCTATCTCAACGAGACCAGCCACCACCAGGACGTCCTCGACATCGTGGCCGAAGCCGAGCGCCGCTATGCGCAGCTTTCGCCGCAGCAACAGCAAGCGCAATGGGAAGTTCGCAGCATGAGCTTCGTTCATGCGCACAAGGTCACCGCCCTCAGGGCCCTGGGCCAGCTCAAGGCCTCGCACCTTCAGCCTGAACTGGTCGAGATCGCCCTGCGCCACGATCCGGACAATGCCCAACTGCTCGGCATACGCGCCCACATGCAGGGAGCCCGGCAGCAGGTAGGTGGAAAAGGCGGATTCTGGTCGCGCCTGTTCGGCTGAACCACACCGGGCGACCGGGCCACCAAGAAATGTAGGGCACCCAAGATGCTGGCAACCCTCAAAAGACCCCCAGCGCCAGCCCGGCCCCCATCGCCTCCCCCAGCGCTCGGCACTGTTCCAGCTCAGCTGCGGCAATCCGCTTGGGCGCCAGGATGGCTTCGGTGGTCTGGGCGTGGGTGCAGATGATCAGGGGCTCGGCCACGGGCTTGAGGCGCCAGCCGGTGGCGATGCGGGCGATCTGGCGGGCGGCGTTCTGGCCGTCGCTGCCCGCGCAGATGAGGCTGGCATAGGGCCGGCCATTGAGGTGATCCAGGGCCGCGTAATAGCTGCGGTCGAAGAAGTCCTTGAGCTGGCCGCTGATGGCGGCCAGGTTTTCCGGGGTGGCGAAGAGGTAGCCGTCGGCGGACAG
The DNA here is from genome assembly GCF_002193035.1 of Delftia sp. K82. Lineage (NCBI taxonomy): Bacteria > Pseudomonadati > Pseudomonadota > Betaproteobacteria > Burkholderiales > Comamonadaceae > Delftia > Delftia sp. K82. Next base: position 2,726,312 of record NZ_MYFL01000001.1, read on the forward strand.
CACATCGTCGGGGCCGGCCTCGGAGGCGTGCAGCAGGCGCACCTGCACGCCCTGGCCTTCGGCCGCTGCGCCGTCGCGCGCGGCCTCGGCCATCTGGCGGGTGCCGCCGGTCATGGAGTGGTAGACGATCAGCAGGGTCTTGCTTGCGTTCATGCCGCGAGCATAGACCGATGGTGGGAGAACCGGGCCGCTCCCGCCACGGTGCGGCTCAGGTAACCCCTCTGCCGGCCCCATCCGTCAGCGACGCCACGGAAGGCCTGATCCATTGCGGATCATCGAGCTGCCGTTGAATGCAGTCGCGCAACCATTGATGCGCGGGATCCGCCTGATGGCGCGGATGCCAGGCCATGCGCATGGGCTGCACCTGCACGTCGATGGGCAAGGCAAACACCACCAGCCCCAGCGATGCGGCCATGCCATGCGCCGTACGTGTCGGCACGCAGGCCACCAGGTCGGTGCGGGAGGCCGCAATCAGGGCCGAGAACGAACTGGGCACCAGCAGCGCCAGTTGCCGCTGCAGGCCCAGCGCCTCCAGGGCAGCGTCCACGGGCGAGCTTTCACCCGGGCGCTGCGTGATGCCGACGTGGCGCGCGGCGGCGAACTGCGCGGCGCTCAGCCGTTGCGACTTTCTGGTGGACTTCAACAGGGGATGGCCAGCGCGCACGACGCCCACCAAGGTCTGCTCCGATATCACCAGACTCTCGGTTTCCGGGTCCATGCTGCGAAAGCTGCCCACATCCAGGTCGATGCGGCCTTCGCGCAGGGCCCCGGGGTCGGCATGGGTTTCGGGCAGGAACTGCAGGCTGGCCAGCGGCATTTCCGCCTCCAGCGCACACGAGAGGCTGGCACCGAAGACGACGGCAATGCCTTCGGGCGCCCGCACCACGAAGCGGCGGCGCAGGCCCGCCAGTCCTCCCGCATCGACAGGGTCCTGCAGCGCCCGCGCCTGGGCCAGCAGCGCGCGCACCGGCTCCGCCAGGGCCAGGGCGCGCGGCGTGGGCACCAGGCTGCGGCCCGCACGCACCAGGATGGGATCGCCAAACGCCTCCCTGATGCGTGCCAGCGTATGGCTCATGGCGGGAGTGCTCAGGTGCATGCGCCCGGCCGCTTGCGTCACGCTGCCGGTGCTGAGCAAGGCATCCAGTGCAATCAGCAGGTTGAGGTCGTATGTGTTCGCCATGCGAAATCATACGTTCAATACATTGCACTGTACAAAATCCACACCGCTCCCGACACTGGCGGCCGTTGCCTCAACCCAAGCCCTCGCCGCTGCACGCCCATGACGCCCATGCCCACAACCTCGCTGACTTCCCCGCCCGGTCGGCGGAACCTGCCCCGGCTTTGCTTCGCCATGCTCGTGCTGACGCTCGTCCTCGCGGCCCTGGACCAGACCATTCTTTCGACCGCCCTGCCCGTGATGGCCCGCGAACTGCCGGGCCATTGGCCGCTGGCCTGGGTGTTCTCGGCCTATCTGCTGGCGGCCACCGTGGTGATTGCGCTGTACGGGCGGCTGGCCGATGTGCTGGGCAGAAAGCCCATGCTGCTGCTGGCCATCGGCCTGTTCCTGGCCGGCTCCCTGGCCTGTGGTGCCAGCCATGACCTGCAGCAGCTGGTGTTGGCGCGTGCCCTGCAGGGCGCAGGCGGCGGCGGACTCATGACGCTGACGATGCTGACCCTTGCCGATCTGTTTGCGCCTGAACAACGGGCCCGCTACCAGAGCCTGCTGGGCGCTGCCTATGGCGTATCGACCATGATCGGCCCGCTGCTGGGCGGGGCGCTGGTGGAGCATCTGTCCTGGCACTGGGCGTTCTGGCTGAATGTGCCGCTCGCAGGGCTGGCCTGGGGAGTGCTGGCATGGGCGCTGCCCGCCAGGGCGGCTGCGCCGCAGGCTGCCGCCGAGCCCCGGCCCCGCCAGCGCATCGACTGGCTGGGTGCCGTGTTGCTGGCCGCAGCCCTGGTCAGCCTGCTGCTGGCCACCCAGCACAGCCACCTGAATCTGCCAGAGCAGCTGTCGCTGTGGGTGCTGCTGGCCCTGGGCGCCAAGTTCGCCCTGGCATTCTTCGTGCGCCAGCGCCGCGCCACCCATCCGCTGCTGCCGCTGTCGCTGTTTGCCCACCCGGCCTACGCGGCAGTCAGTTTCCTGGCCCTGTCCACGGGCGTTGCGCTGTATGCGGCCGTTGTTTTCCTTCCGCAGTATCTGCAGATTGGCCTGCACCTGTCGCCTACCGGTTCCGCCTGGCACCTTGCGCCGCTGATGGCCGGCATCACTGCAGGGGCCATTGGCAGCGGCCGGCGCCTGCGCGCCCAGACGCCAGCCGCGTCGCTCGCCCGGGTGGCCTGCGTGCTGATGCTGCTGTCGTTCGGACTGATCACCGCGGCCTTGCACTGGCTGCCACAGGCGCCGCTGGCCCTGTCCGCAGGACTGCTGCCGCTGGGCCTGGGACTGGGGCTGATGTTTCCCATCATCACCGTGGTGGCGCAGCGTGTGTCGCCGGCCCGGCACCTGGGCATTGCCACGGCGGCACCCGTCATGCTGCGCAGCCTGGGCGGCGCCGCCGGCGTGGCCTTGCTGGCAGCCCTGCTCAGCCATTTGATGAAACAGGAGCTGGCTGCGGCCAGCCCCCTGGCAGCACAGGCCGATGCCGTCACCGCCGCGCTGGGCCACGGGCTGCAGGCCATCTTCGGCTGCGCGGCGCTGGCGGTTCTGGCGGCGTTGGCTGCCTGCCGATGGCTGCCGGCGCGCAAAGCCGCAGTGCGTGACGGCCAGGGAGCCCCTGCGGCGCAGAGCGCCGCCATTCGCCGAGGTGCGGAAGGCGCCTAGGCCGCCCCATGCCTCAGAAATCCACCGAAGCCGACACCACGAAGGTGCGCGGAATCATCGGCGAGACGGCGCCCCAGGACGTGACACCGGCCCAGGCCTTGCGGTCGGCCACGTTCTGCACCGTGGCGCGCAGCGTGGTCTTGCGGCCTGCGATGCGGGTGGCATAGCGCAGGCCCAGGTCGGTGCGTGTCCAGCCCGGGATGCGCAGGCGGTTGGCCTGGTCCACGAACTGGGCGCCGGTGTAGGCCAGGTCGCCGACCAGGGTCAGGCCCTCAAGAGCGGGCACATCCCATTCCACGCCCAGGTTGGCCAGCAGCCGCGAGGTGCCGATGGGCCGGTTGCCCACCAGCGCAGGCGTGGCCGAGCGCGTGATCTCGGGCTTGAGCCAGGTCACGCCACCGAGCAGGCGCAGGCCGCGCGCGGCCTCGCCGTAGGCATACAGCTCCATGCCCAGGTTGCGCTGCTCGCCATTGGTCTTGTAGACGCCCTGGTCCAGGCCGCCGCTGGGTTTTTCAATGCTGAACAGGGTGGCCGTGGCCATGAAGCTGCCGAAGTCGTACTTGCTGCCCACTTCGTACTGGCGGCTCTTGTAGGGGCGCAGCACCTCGCCGTAGTTGCTGGCCGCGGGCGGCGCGATGTCGCCCTTGCTCAGGCCTTCGATGTAGTTGGCGTAGAGGCTCCAGTTGGGCGCCTGGCGCCAGACCACGCCCACGGCGGGCGTGGTCACGCTCTCGTCGTAGACATTGGCGGTGCCGCCCGTGAGCACGTTGTAGTTGGTGGACTTGATGGCCTGGTGGCGCAGGCCCAGCGACAGTTGCAGCCGGTCCTGCAGCAGCGAGAGCGTGTCCACGAGCGCCAGGCTGGTGTTGCGGTTGTCATGGATGCGCGGAATGGCCGAAGGCCGCGCAATGCTCTGCGGCGCGTGGGCAATGGGCGCATAGACGTTGGACACCACGGTGGAGCCCGCCTGCAGCGCGCGGTGAAAATCCTCACGGTAGCTGGCCAGCTGCAGCGTGACCGAATGCTTGACACCGGCCAGCGCAAAGCGCGAGCGCAGGCCCGCGTCGATGGTGCTGCGGTCCACGTCGAACACCGCGTAGGTGGGCGTGATGCTGGTGGCGCCTGCCGCACTGGTCAGGCGCGGGGCCGAGTCGTAGATGCGGTCCACATCGGCGCGCGACTGGCCGATGTTGGCGAACAGCGTGAGCTGCTGCGTGAGGTCCAGTTCGGTGCGCAGCAGCACGGCGCGCTCGCGGTTCTTGGACCATTCCCAGGGCTGGGTCACGTTGCGCCGGCCATCCGGCGCAGCAGGCATGGAGGTGAGCCCCGTGGGCATGATGGGCCGGCCCACGCCGTCGATGCGCTCGTCCTGCGAGAGCAGGTCCAGCGTGGCACGGAAGCGCTCCACCTCGTAGTCCATCGCCACGGCCAGCACATGGCCGTCGGTGCTTTGATGGTCCATGGACGTATCGCCGCCATACTTGCTGGCGTTGACGCGGATGCCGTACTGGGCCTCGTCGCCAAAGCGCCGGCCCACGTCGGCATGGGCACGCCAGAGGCTGTCCGAAGTCCAGCCCGTGGTCAGCCGCGCCACGTCTTCATTGGCGCGCTTGGGAGCGATGTTGATCACCCCGCCCACCGAGCCGTTGGGCGACATGCCGAACAGCAGCGCGCCCGGCCCCTTGACCACCTCGATGCGGTCCACGTACTCGGTGCGCACGCGGTAGTTGGGGGCAATGCCGTAGATGCCGTCAAAGGCGATCTCGCCCGAGTTGCCTTCCCAGATCGGAAAGCCCCGGATATAGAGGTTGTCCACGTTGCCGCCCGGCAGCACGGTGTAGCGCACGGAAGGGTCGCGGTTCACCGCCTCGGCAATGGTGCCGGCCTGCTGGTTGCGCACGGCCTCGGACGTGTAGCTGGTGGTGCTGAACGGCGCCTGCATGTTGCCGGTATTGCCCAGCACGCCCAGGCGCACGCCCTTGGCCACCTGCCCGCCGGCGTAGGGCGCGGGCAGCAGGCTCACATACTGGTCGCCGGCCGTGACGGTGATCTCGGACAGGCGGTGCGCGTTTTCCGGCGCGTTGGCGGCAGCAGGCAGCAGGGTCAGCGTGCCGCCCTCGATGCGCCCCTGCAGGCCGCTGCCCTGCAGCAATGCCGCCAGGCCCTGGCGCACATCGTGGCTGCCGTTGAGCGCCGGGGCCTGACGGCCCTGCACCAGTTCGGAGGAGTAGGTGAGTTGCAGCCCCGCCTGGCGCGCAAACTGGCTCAGCGCCTGGGCCAGCGGCTGGGCCGGCACGTCGAAGGACACCGATTGCGCGGCGGCCAACTGCAGTTGCAGGCCCAGCACCAGGCCTGCACATGCATGAAAAACCGCTGTGCGGCGGAGACGGAGGCGGAATCGGAATCGGGAGGACTTGGGAGCGGACATAAGGACTTTCTGGAAGACAGGCTCATTGCGAATCGCCGGCACAGGCAGGGCGCCCGGCCTTTCATATGCAAATACGAGTCACTCCCAAAAACCCTGAAAAAAACTTCACGGCTCCGCGCGCCCGCCGCGCCGCGCAATCCGCAGGCCGCCGTCGTCCAGCACGCTGACCTGCACCGGGGCGAACTGCGGCAGCCCGCGCAACCATCGCTCGGCCTGGGCAATGCGCACATGGCCGCTGATGGCCAGTTGCGCCGCGCCCTCCTCCACCACCAGGCGGCGCTGCGTGTAGCGGCCCAGCCGGTGCACGACGCGGCCCAGCGGTTCCTGCTCGAAGACCAGTTCGCCCTCGCGCCAGGCCGCGGGCCGTTGCTGGAGCTGCGGCTGCCAGGCAGCGCCGTCGGCATCTCCTGCCCCGCCGTCCAGGGGAATGCGCAGCGACTGGCTGTCCTGCAGCAACTGGCTGCGTCCGGTGGCCGCATGCTCCACCCGCACCTGGCCCGACTCCACCTGCACCCGCACCGCATCGGGCTCCAGTTCCACGCCAAAGCGCGTGCCCAGCACGGTCACGCGCAAGGGGCCGGCCTCCACCACAAAGGGCCGTGCCGCATCGCGCGCCACGGCAAAGAAGGCGGCGCCTTCCAGCAGCCGTGCCTGTCGCAGGTCGGCACGGTAGGTCAGCGCCACGCGGCTGGCGGCGTCCACACGCAGTACGCTGCCATCGGGCAGCTCCAGGCTGCGCTGCACGCCCGTGGCGCTGGCCAGTTCACCTTGCCACAGCACGCGGCGGCTCCACATCTGCCAGGCGGGCCAGGCCGCGCTGGCCATGCCGGCCACGCCCAGCAGCGCGCCCAGGGCACGCCGCCGCCGCTTTCTGGAAGAGGCCTGCAAGCCCGCCTCCACCCCGCCGCGCCAGCGCAGCAAGGCGGCTTCCAGGCAGGCATCGGCCTGCATCAGGTCACGCTCCACGGTGTTCAGGGAGACCTGCAGGCGCTGGGCGATGTCGGCCTGCCGCTCGCCATGCAGGCGGTGGGCCAGCAAGGCGGCCTGCATGCGCTCGGGCAGGTCTGCAATCGTGCGCTCCACCACGGCCAGTGCCTGCCGGTACATGGCGCGGTCGGCCACATCGCCTTCGGCCTCGGGCTGCAATTGCGCCCAGTCGTCCATGCAGCGCTGCTGCGCACCGCGCTGGCGCAGCCTGTCTATCGCCAGATGCTTGGCCGTGGCAAACAGGTAGGCCCGCGCGGCTTCGAGCGTGGGCGAGCTGCCATCGGGCAGCTGCGGCGGCGCATCGGCCAGGCGCAGCCAGGTTTCCTGGGCCAGTTCCTGCGCCTCGTCACGGCTGCCGGTCTTGCCCACCAGATAGGACACCAGCTGCTGCTGGCAGGCACAGAAAAGCTGGTGCCAGCGCGCAGCGGTCCAGGAAGCGGAAGGGGTGGGCATGGCCGGGGGGAGGTGAGGAATCGACAACGAGAATGACTATCATTCTAGTTTTGTTTGATCCAGGCAGGCTCGGCGGACTGGCCATCGAAGGCAAACTGTCCACCCATCAACATCCGGACCACATGCCCATGATCTTCCTGGCGATCACATCTACCGGCTTGGCACAGGCACTTCTCGCCGCCACCGAAAGCGACGCCGTCTGGTGCGGCAGCGACGCGATTTCCGAAGCCGACTACGCCGCCCGACAATGGCCCAACCTCAGCCGCTTTGCCTACTCGCTGGAGGACCGCGTTTTGATCGACGATGGTGTGTCCACCATTGAGGAACACCATCCGGGGCAGACGGTCTGGGTCGAGGCATCTTCCCTGCGATAGCGGGTTCTCTGGTCACCACCTTGAGGGCTTCAATTGAAAGCTTTTCTTCAATTCCTGGCAGCCATACTTTTGTCCACTGCAAGCCACGGCATGGAACACATTGCCAGCCAAAGTGCGCTACCGCATCAAAACAAGGACGCGGAGTATTTATCTGCCTACGAGTGGAACCTGCAGCAGGCTTTCGATGCCGTAGGCAAAGAGAAAAAGAATTGGAAAACACCAGACAGCCCCTCAATAAAGCTGTGGTTCTCCAAAGATGGAGATTTCGGCACACAGATATGCAATTCCATGAACTGGAAATATGAGATGGATGCCGATGGAAGCCTCCAGATCAAGCCCGGCATCTACACGATGGCCGGGTGTCCCGAGCCATTGATGGAGCTGCAAAAATGGGCAAGTGACTTGCTGTCAAGGAAATTCCACTACCAATTGACAACGGCAATCGCCAACGCACCGCCCCATCTGCAACTGCGCTTTGCCGATGGCAGCCGCTGGGAATTGCAGGGCGAGCCCACGCCAAGAACCAAGTACGGAAGCGATGGCCAGGCGATTCTTCTGGAAGTCGAAGCACAACATGTGCCGTGCAAGGACAGCACAGCCAAGGGCAGCGAGTGCCTGCGCGTTAGAGAGGTCAACTGGCATGTTCGCAACGGGAAAGGCGAATTCCACAACCATGGAAAATGGCAGACCGTCGGATTGACAGCGATTGATGGCTATTCACATCCAGCGGGCTGGCACGGTGTTCTGAATGTCACTCGCTTCAATTTGAAGAATCCGCCTTCCGACGAAATGGCATTTGCCTATCTATTTCAAGGAGAAACAACCCGATTCTCCCAATAGAAACGCCATGCCCGCCTACGCGCCCAATCCCAAAGTCATTTCCCGAGCCACCTGCGCAGCCTCCCTGCGCCTGACCTCGGCCTGATCGACAAAGCCGCAATCCAGCGATTCGGCGCTGGTGCACATGGTTTGCAATGCGCGGGAGATGGCTTCCAGGCACTGGCCGCTACCACCTCAACGCCGCCACCCTCAGCGCATCCACCGCCATGTCGATGAACGCCCGCACGCGGTGCGCGGCATGGCGCCCTTCCCGGTGCACCACATGAATCGGTAGCGGCGGCCGCTCGAAGGGCTCCAGCACCAGGCGCAGTGCGCCGTCCTGCACGGGCTTGGCGATCTGGTAGAGCGGCAGGCGCGTGATGCCTTGCCCGGCCAGGGCGCAGTCTGCCGCAGCCTCGTTGGTCATGGACATGAGGCGCGGCTGCAGGCGCACGGCCAGGGCCTTGTCGCCTTCGAGAAACCGCCATTCGGGCGTGGAGGTGAGGCCGGATGCGGTGATGGTGGTGTGCTGCGCTAGCTCCTCGGGCCGCTGGGGCACACCGTGGCTGGCCAGGTATGCGGGCGAGGCACACAGCACCTGTCGCACGCTGCCCACGCGGATGGCCTGCAGCGAGGAGTCGGGCAGCTCGCCGATGCGCACGGCCACGTCCACGCCCTCGTCCACCAGGCTGACCACGCGGTCCACAAACCAGCAGTTGACGTCCACCTCGGGAAACCGGCCCAGGTAGTCGTGCACCACGGGCAGCACGTGCATGCGCCCGAAGTTGACCGGCGCCGTGAGCGTGAGCCGGCCGCGCGGTGCGGCGTGGGCGCTGGCGGCATGCTCGTCGGCCTCTTCCAGCTCGGCCAGGATGCGGCGGCAGCTGTCCGCATAGGCGATGCCGGCTTCGGTCACGCGCACGAAGCGCGTGGTGCGCGTGAGCAGGCGCACGCCCAAGCGCTCTTCCAGGTCGGAAACCGCGCGCGTCACCACCGAGGGCGAGACCTTGAGCCGACGTGCGGCCGAGGCGAAGCCGCCCGTGTCCACCACCGCGAGAAATGCCGTCATGGACTGGAAGCGATCCATCTGTGCCTGCCTTGTCTTTGTCGTGTGTCTGCCCGGCTGCGGGCGGCCCGCGCAGGCCTGCCCAGGTTTGCGCCGGCGCATTGTTCGCGTTCCCGCAAGAGTGACTTGCCGCCGCCAGGGATTCTAAAGATGCGGGCGGAGAAGGAGGATACGTCCCGTGGCGCCGACAACCGGCGCCTTCACCAACCCCAAGGAACCGCAATGAAGCTCTACCACTTTCCCCTGTCCGGCCACGCCCATCGCGCCCGCCTCTTCCTCGGCCTGCTGGGCGTGGAGCATGAGCTGGTCCATGTGGACCTGGCCAACGGCGCGCAGAAGAAGCCCGAATTCCTGGCGCTGAACCCGCTGGGCCAGGTGCCGGTGCTGGACGACAACGGCACGGTGATTGCCGACTCCAACGCCATCCTGGTCTACCTGGCGCGCAAGCTGGACCGCCAGGACTGGATGCCTCTGGGCGCACAGGCCGAGGCCGAGATCCAGAAATGGCTGAGCATCGCCGCCGGCCCCATTGCCTTCGGCCCGGCGGCGGCCCGGCTGGTCACGGTGTTCAAGGCCCCCTTCCAGGCCGAGGAAGTGATAGCCCGCGCCCACGCCATCCTCGGCAAGATCGAGGCGCAATTGACCACCCGCCCCTTCCTCACCGGCAGCACGCCCACGATTGCCGACGTGGCCCTGTACAGCTACATCGCCAGCGCGCCCGAGGGCAATGTGGACCTGCAGCCCTACCGCGAAGTGCGCGCCTGGCTCGGCCGCATCGAGGCGCTGCCGGGCTTCGTGGCATTCGCCCAGACGCCGGCCGGCCTGCGGGCCTGAGTGCCTGAGCCACACCTCCCCTGAACCCCCGGCAAAGGAGCGCACCATGCACCCGCAACCCCTGCAAAACCCCGCCTCGCCCTGGCATGCGGGCGAACTGGCGATCCAGCAAAGCGTTGGCGTCGTGGGCCGCATGGACATGCCGGGACGCAAGTTCCTGCGGCCCTTCCTGCTGGACCAGCACCGCGAGTTCTATCCTCTGCTGCATTTCGTGGTGCTGGGCAGCGTGGATGCGCAAGGCGACGCCTGGGCCACGGTACGGGCAGGCGAGCCGGGCTTCCTGCACTCTCCCGACCCGCTGACCCTGCATGTGGCGGCGGGCCGCGATGCGGCCGACCCGGCCGAGCCGGGCCTGGCCGATGGCCATGCCGTGGGCCTGCTGGGCATGGACCCCATGACGCGCCGGCGCAACCGGCTCAACGGCACCGTGCGGCGCAAGACAGGCGTTGATGGGACGGGCGCCTTCGACATCGGCGTGGTCCAGAGCTTCGGCAACTGCCCGCGCTATATCCAGAACCGCAGCGTCCGGTTCGTCCGGCCTGCGGACGAGCCCACGCAGGTGCCGGCGGTCGAACTGGCATCGCTGGACCCTCGCGCGCGGGAGCTGATTGCGCAGGCGGACACGTTCTACGTGGCGTCCTACGTTGATGGGGAGGATGGCCTGCGCCAGGTCGATGTCTCCCACCGGGGCGGCAAGCCGGGCTTTGTGCGGATCGACGCTGATGGAACGCTGACCATCCCCGACTTCTCGGGCAACCTGTTCTTCATGACCCTGGGCAACTTCCTGGTCAATCCCAAGGCAGGCCTGCTGTTCATCGACTCCGAAACCGGGGAAATGCTGCAGATGACGGGCGAGGCCAGCGTCATCCTCGACTCCCCGGAAATCACCGCTTTCGAGGGCGCCGAGCGCCTGTGGACCTTCAAGCCCCGCCGCATCGTGCGCCGGCCCGACGCCCTGCCGCTGCGCTGGAGCATGGCGGCCGATGGCTGGTCGCCCCACCTGCAGATGACCGGAAGCTGGGCCGATGCCAGCCAGCGCCTGGCCGCCGCCCGGCTGGGGCGGCAGTGGCGGCCGTTTCGGGTGGCGCAGGTCGTGGATGAGAGTTCCACCATCCGCTCGCTCTACCTGGAGCCGGCCGATGGCATGGCCGCTGTGGCTCCCCTGGCCGGCCAGCACCTGCCGCTGCGCCTCACGCTGGCGGACGGCAGCCATCTGCAGCGCACCTATACGCTGTCGCTGGCGCCTTCGGACGGGCGCTTGCGCATCAGCGTCAAGAGGCAAGGCCGCGCATCCAGCCATCTGCATGGCCTGAAGCAAGGCGATCTGGTCGAGGCCCGCCCGCCCGCTGGCAGCTTCACCGCCGATGCGGCCCTGCGCCGCCCCGCCGTGCTGCTGGCCGCGGGCATAGGCATCACGCCCTTGCTGGCCATGCTGCGCCACATCGTCCACGAAGGCCGGCGCACCCGCAGCCTGCGGCCCACCTGGCTGTTCCAGGCGGCTCGCACGCGCAGCGAACGGGCCTTTGACACGGAGATTGCCGAACTGGTGAAGGCCGGCAATGCCGAGGTGCACTGGGTGCGAACGCTCAGCCAGCCCGGCACGGCAAAGGCCGGCCGCGACTACGACCACGAAGGCCACATCGACATGGCCCTGTTGAAAGCCACCCTGCCCTGGGACGACTACGACTTCTACCTCTGCGGCCCGGACGCCTTCATGCAGGCCACCTATGACGGCCTGCGCGAACGCAATGTGCCCGACGAGCGCATCCACGCAGAAGCCTTCGGTCCCTCGGCGCTGAAGCGATCCATGGCCGGTGCAGCCCCCGCCGCCGAACTGCCTGCACCCGCCACACAGCCTGTCCGCATCATCTTTGCCGACTCGGCCAAGGAAGCGCGCTGGAAGCCCGGCGACAGCAGCCTCCTCGAAGTGGCCGAGGCCAGGGGGCTGGAACCCGCCTTCGGCTGCCGGGGTGGCAGCTGCGGCGACTGCCGTGCTCGCGTGCTGGAAGGCGGCGTGACCTATGCATCCCCGCCCTCCTTCGCCGTGCCGGCGGGCGAGGCCCTGATCTGCTGTGCGGTGCCTGCGCAGGGGACGGGGGAGGCTTTGCATCTGGCGTTGTGAGGAGCCTGTCTCTGCGCGCTTTCCACATCAGGACATACCGACGGCAAAAGGCGCATCAGCGGTTGCTGCCCAATGCTTGGCTGCATCTAGCTTTCTATCTGGACGAGTATCGATTCATCAAGCTCTATGACTTCAAACAGGCCCTGACCCCGCTCATAGACCTCCCCTGACAGCAACCGAACCACTTTCTGGCCGATGTGCATGCACATCTCCACGACAAAGCCATCTGCGTCCCGGCGCATGTCTTTTATCCGCACAAGGCCCAAGGGCAACTCAGCCAGCAGTCGGTCACGGTAACCAATGGATGCAGGCACGCCGGGACCCGACTCAGGCGCCTCTGGAGTCACAAGGTACAGGCCGTGAAACCCGCTGCCATCCTCGATATGGGAAAGCATTGACCAGACACGTCCGTCCACCAGTTGGATCCAAATCTCGATGAACTGGAGATAGGGCACCTGCGGATGGCTCCAGACTGCTTCGCCAGGTACCCAGTGCTGCCGACCTGATTCATCCATATCCCAGCGGCCGCCTTCGGCCAACGCCATCTCGCAAGCTCGCCAGCCCACAATCACCTGCTGGTCGAGATCCTGAAGGGACGGGAACTGGCGCGGCCCCATGGGCTGGATGGAGCCCCCTGGGGCCGGCTCGGTGTCATCGATATGGATTACCGCGAACCCTTCCTGCTCACTCGGCGGCTCGAACATGGCAAACACGCTGCGAATGGCCTGCTCCGGCACTTGGTGATCGGCTCGCCGCTGCGTGTTCCTCCGCAAGGCGGTCTGCAAATCGGCTTTGAGCCAAATACAGACTACGGGCACGCCATGAGATCTGGCGATCTGAATGGCACGCTCACGATGCACCGTCTTCGGAAGGGCGGCATCAAAGAACACCGCATCACCACCCAACGCTTCGGCGTTCTGTTGAATCCAGCTGCTCTTGCCTGCAGCTTGCACCCCCACCACCACATAGAGCTTGGTCGCGGGCGAGCTGACAGACAGTGCTTTGTCCAAGTCCCGGTACGCCAACTCCCATGCGGCAGCACTGCGTTCCGGGGTGAACAGGCGACCTTGTTCGGTTTCCAGATAGTGGTCTGGATTGATGTGCTTTGTGGTTTCCATGAATGGCCAAGGCTTTATGGAGGAGCAATGTAACTGTGCGCCGCACCAAACGGTCACCAGACAAACGGCGTTGCCAAGACCATTGGTCTTCATCGATACACTCGCTGCAATTCCGGCGCCGACCATCTACACCGCAACTCCCAAGCCCCTGCCCATGAAACTCGCCGTCCACCTGCTTCGCCTGCCGTCCTTGGTTCTTGCCTGCCACATCGGCATAGCCAGTGCACAGCAAACCACACCAGCGCCAGGCACCTATGTCCGCAAAGGCGGGGGCGGCGATCTGGTGGTGCAGGCTGGCGGCAAGTTCCACATCCAGACCGTGGGCGCCAATGGTCATACCTGCGAATTGGAAGGCACCATCACCAACGGCCGGGCCAGGATGGCGAATTCGGCCTGCGCCGTGGACTTCACGCCTGCAGGTCAGCGCGTCGGGGTCGAAACGGCCACCGCCGAGGCATGCCGGGACTTCTGCGGCATGCGGGCCTGGTTCGGTGGCGATTACCTTCGGCCCACACCCGGCTGCACGGACAAGGCCATTGCCGCATCGCGCAGAAACTTCAAGCGAGCGTACGACGCCAAGGACTACCGCCTGGCGCTGACCACGCTGGCGCCGGTGCTGCAGGACTGCGATGAGGTGCTGACCGGGGTTACCAAGGGCTGGCTGCGCAACGACCTGGCGCTGGCGCAGCTTCGCTCGGGCGACGCAGCCGCCTGCCGCCAGACCCTGGCCCCGCTGGCCGAGGAAGCCGGCAAGACGGATCAGGAACTGCGCGAGGCCTATCCGCCCACCGATGCCGATGTGGTGCTGCCCATGCTCAAGGCTGCGCGCACCAATCTGCGCTTGTGCAGTTGAGCGGAGCCATCGCCATGAAAGATCCCGCATCGCCCAACGCAGGAATCTCCGGGCATTTCCGGCGTGAGGCGAAGTGGATGCTGTGGGTGCTTGGCGTGCAGCCCTTGGCGCTTGCCTTGCTGGCAGCGTGGCTGGCGCCGCTGATCCTGAACCAAGTGGAGAAAGACAAATGCCTGAAAGCTGAAGCACAGATCTCCAGGCAGACCGGCAGGTGCGAACGCCCTGAACAGGTTCCCCCGAAGGAGTGAGTTGCGGGCTATCCCGTTGCCCGCCTGGCACACGACGATGACCTGTGCTTGGGCGTGGTGCCCATGCTGTAGCGGATCGGCGGCGGCCCAGGCGTCTTGCTCTATCCTTGTGCGCTTTCATTCCAACTGAGCAGCGCCCTTGAACAGGGCTTGACCCCTTGCCACCCATGACCGATATACGCCCCGCCCACTTTCCCGAAGACCTCGACGCCGTGGTCCGCATCTTCCGGGAGTACGTGGCCAGTCCCACCGTGAGCCTGGACTTCCAGGACTTCGAGACCGAGTTCGCCGCCCTGCCCGGCAAGTACGCCGCACCCGAGGGCTGCGTGCTGCTGGCCTGGAAAGACGGCAAGCCCGTGGGCTGCGCCGCCCTGCGCCAGGTGGATGCGCAGACAGGCGAAATGAAGCGCGTCTACGTGCGCCCCACGGTACGCGGCGAGAACCTGGGACGCCGCCTGGTGGAAGGCATCCTGGACACCGCGCGCCACGCAGGCTACACCCGCATCTGCCTGGACGTGCTGCCCGAGTTCCAGGCTGCGCAGCGGCTGTATGAAAACCTGGGTTTTGTGGATGCGGAACCGGTGAGCTTCAATCCCGTGCCGGGCACGCGTTATCTCGGACTGGATCTTTGAGGCATGCACCCTCCGGCAGGCGGCCTTCAGCGCCTGCACGGCTTCCGATGCGCTGACACCCGGTCCCTGAGTCCTCGTTTGCAAGCATTCAGCACGGTGAGACCGTAGCCCATACCCCGGTCCAACAGCCTGCCCGCAAGCGCAGCGGCGGTACGGACCACCTCTCCCCGCATCCTTCACCCGCAAATGCCCGTGGCCGAGCCGGGCGGCCTGCGCTTGTGCCCCGTGAATACCGCCCATGGCGAATGGCGCTGCCTGGGACCAAACGCTCATTGGCAGCATCTCTATTCACCTGGCATTTCAAACCTGATTTTAGGAATTGTCCTAAGGACAATTCTGAAAATGATCTGTGGGCGACTTCTTTGATTGACCTCGTGCAGGCCATGAAATCAAATGAGGACTCTTCACACAGCAAACATCAGAAACCCGCTTGGACACTGACAGCGGATTATTCGCCTGCTTGCAACCAATCATTCCCGTCAAATTGCCTTTATTGATCAAGGCGCATTGGCTGGAATTCTCGATTCCGCTCCTGATCCAGCGTCTCCATACACCATGCCAGCCTCCATTGCCGCCACCTTCTATCAGATCGGCTATGCCGACATGCTTGCTCGCCAAATGGAGCAAAAACAGATCGATGCCATTGTGCTCACGCCACAGGAATACGCAGACATACTGAGCGACAAGGCGCGTAACAATCCTCGCCTGGCGGCCACGCTGCATGCCATCCTGGCACATAGTGCGCTTGGGCAATACTGGACACAGACCGCCAGCCCGAATGCAGGCAAACCCTGGGTCGCCCCCGCCTCTCTGATGGTCAGCGACGCGTACCTGATCACCAAAACGCTGATTGCATTGGGCTTGGCCGGTGCCCGCTCCTATATCAAGACAACCGCCACAGGCACCTATATCATCATCACGGGCTACGCGGGACTTCGCCGCCAGTTGCTGCAAGGCACGCGATTCCTTGCCGCCAATCCACGCATGGTCCAGATGGGCCTGGGCATTCGCGGTCTGCAGAATGTGGCCAAGGGCGGGTTTCTTCTGAGCCTGGTGGTGGGCACCGGGATAGAGACACTGGACTTCATCTTCAATGATGAGAAGACCATGCATGATCTGGTGGGGGGAATTGGAGTGGAGGCGGTCAAGGCGGGATTGGCG
This sequence comes from Delftia sp. K82, assembly GCF_002193035.1. NCBI lineage: Bacteria > Pseudomonadati > Pseudomonadota > Betaproteobacteria > Burkholderiales > Comamonadaceae > Delftia > Delftia sp. K82. The sequence goes on from NZ_MYFL01000001.1 coordinate 2,742,228, forward strand.
ACGATGGTGGGCCTTGGCTTGGGAATAAAGCTTGCAACGGCAACGTCCCTTGCAATTCTTCCTTTGGCTGCTGTGGCAGTGGCCGTACTTGTCACAGGAATCATCTTGAATCAAATAGACGATGATTTGAAAATCAAACAACGTGTGATCAATATGCTGCGCATTTCCACCAGTAGCATACCTCAAGGCATATATCGGATAAATATCGACAAACTCAATTTTGATAATCAGAAACCTTATCAGCAGATAGAGTATAAATTTAACAACTGTTCCACAGAAATTTTCAAAAATGAATTTATGTGCCGCACAAATCGTAAAAACTAATTAAGAAAATGTTGGACGCAAAAAAAATAAGGAAAACCTTGATATGGGGCATTCCATTAAATGTTTTCATTTTTATTCTTTGCATTTGGTACATTAAGCATGCAATATTTAATGATATCAAAGATCTCATTGAACTATCAGCATCAATAAGAATAACACCCGGCGCACCAGTCGTAGCATATTTTCCCGTAATATTGGCAGTCGGTCTAATTTCCTCATTATCTAAGGCAATACCATGCAAAACATCAATTTTAAAGGTAACCGAACGCACCTTTAACGCAACCATGCTGGCAGGATTAATGATCATGGCTTCTTGCCTTGCACTCATAACTCCTTTGCAATACTATGCAATGCCCAAACTTGGCTATACACGCTGCAATATCCTGGAAGGGCATCCCACCATATATTTCACAGACTGGGTCAAAAACGCCGAATGGTGCGTTCGCGGAAAATCCAGAGAATGGGTCAAGGATCAGGCCCTGCTGACCGGCAGTTCTGAAATTGATCCATGAGATAGAAAAGTGAAGACTGCTTGGTCTGCGACCTTTATTCCCCTCTTTTCAGGCAGATTCTTTGCCGGCTTGCGCAGAATTCCTTTTCGCTATCACTAGCCGCTTTTGACTTCGTCGCCAACTGCGGCAAGGCACGCGATTTCTTGCCGCCAATCCACGCATGGTCCAGATGGGCCTGGGCATTCGCGGTCTGCAGAATGTGGCCAAGGGCGGATTTCTTCTGAGCCTGATGGTGGGCACCGGCATAGAGACACTGGACTTCATCTTCAATGACGAGAAGACCATTCATGATCTTGTGGCCGGGATTGGGGTAGAGGCCGTGAAAGCAGGACCGGGAACACTTGCTGGGATAGTGGCGGCCACCATAACCGCTGGAATGACGACCGTGGCAGTGATGCCGCTCTTTGCCACGGCTGTAGCCGTACTCATCACCGGCTTTGCGCTCAATCAAGCCGATACATATTGGCGAGTCAAATCCAGACAAAAATAAAAACAATTAAAGAAGATGAAAAATCGCACAATCACAAACAGAAGAAACTCCATATGGTGAATTCCATTCCTAATCCTCATATTCATTGCCAATGTTCTCATTTGCATTAATGATACGTTTCCAAATATTAGTGACCTTCATAACAATGAAGCAATTGTAAAAATAGTCCCAATCACACCACTATTAATCTCTTCACTTCCAACACCAGCGATACTCTTATTAACGATGATCGCGAATGCAATTCCTTGCAAAGAAAGAGTGCTAAAAATTATGGAGCGCATTTTGATAGTTATGCTTTCCATTAATTTTGCAAGCATAGCCATTTCATTTATTATATTAATTCCATTGCAGTACTATGCAATGCCAAAGCTTGGATATACCAATTGCAGCATCCTAAGGGATCACCCAACCATTTATTTCACAGACTGGGTCAAAAACCCAGAATGGTGCGTTCGCGGAAAAACCAGGGAATGGGTCAAAGAGCAGGCCAGGCTCTCCAGCAACCTTGAAAATCCCTGAAATAAAAAAAGCGCAGACCACATGGTCCGCGCTTTTTTGCATCCTCCGGCAGCCGTGCTGCCAACTCCCTCAGAACGCCTCTTCACTCATCTGCGCGCAAGTCATGTCGCGCTCACGCACGACCTTGAGCCAGGCGCCTATCCGGGGCAGTTCATAACGGAAGAAGTAGCGCATGGCGGCCATGCGACCAGCGTTGGCGGGTTCGGCCAGGGCGGCGTCCTTGGCGAGTACAGCCAGGGACACGTCCAGCCAGGTCCAGGCCAGTACCGTGTGGCCGAAGGCCTGCATGTAGGGCACGGCATTGGCCAGGGCCTGTTGCGGGTCGTCGGTGGCCCATGCGGCCTTGGTGGTGGCGCCGACTTCCTGCAGGGCCTTGGCCAGTTCATTGGCATGGCCGGCCAGTTCGGGCCGGGCCATGGCGCGCTGGATGGTGTCGTTGATGCGCGTGGCCAGCAGTTGCAGGCCCTTGCCGCCCTCCATGAGCACCTTGCGGCCCAGCAGGTCCATGGCCTGTATGCCGTGCGTGCCTTCATGGATCATGTTCAGGCGGTTGTCGCGCCAGTATTGCTCCACGGGAAAGTCGCGCGTGTAGCCGTAGCCGCCATGGATCTGTATGGCCAGGGAGTTGGCCTCCAGGCAGAACTCGCTGGGCCAGCTCTTGGAGATGGGGGTCAGCACTTCCAGCAGCAGCCGGGCCTCGGCCACGGATTCGGGCGTGCCGGTGTGCTGCTCATCGATCAGGCGTGCGCAGAACAGGTTCAGCGCCAGCGCGCCTTCGCAATAGGACTTCTGCGCCAGCAGCATGCGCTTGACGTCGGCGTGCTCGATGATGCGCGACTGGGGGCGCGTGGCATCCTTGCCGGCGGCACCCGGCGCCCCCTTGATCGGCCGGCCCTGCGGGCGGTTCTGCGCGTAGTCCAGGCTGGCGTGGTAGCCGGCCAGGCCCAGCATGGTGGCGGCCATACCGATGGAGATGCGGGCCTCGTTCATCATGTGGAACATGCATTTGAGGCCCTCGCCGGGCTTGCCGACCAGGTAGCCCACGGCCCCGGCACCGCCGCGCACGGGAAAGCGGCCTTCCCCGAAGTTCAGCAGCGTGTTGGTGGTGCCGCGCCAGCCCAGCTTGTGGTTGAGGCCGGCAAGGGCGACGTCGTTGCGCTCGCCGGTGAGTTGGCCTTCGGTGTCCACGAGCTTCTTGGGCACGATGAAAAGCGAGATGCCCCGCACGCCGGGCACGGGCTTGCCATCGGGACCGGGGATCTTGGCCAGCACCAGATGGACGATGTTCTCGGTCAGCTCATGGTCGCCCGCGCTGATCCACATCTTGTTGCCCTTGAGGCGGTAGCGCGGACCCAGCGCATCGCTCTCGAAATCGGCGCCATCGGGCTCGGCACGGGTGGCAATGTCGCTCAGTGACGAGCCGGCCTGGGGCTCGGACAGGCACATGGTGCCGGCCCAGCGGCCATTGAACTCATTGGTGGCGAAGACCTGTTTTTGCATGTCCGTGCCGTGGGCCATGATGGCGTTGGCATTGCCCGAGGTCAGCATGTTGGAGCCGATGCTGATGGAGGCCGCCGCGAAGAAGCTGTTGGCTGCCGCCTCCACCGTATAGGGCAGCTGCATGCCGCCGATGTCGTAGTCCTGGGCAGCGCTGAGCATGCCCGAGTCGGCATAGGCCTGGCGCGCATCGTGGGTGCACTGGGGCAGGATGACTTTCTCGCCGTCGAACTGCGGCTCCTGCGTATCCACGGTGCGGTTGAAGGGAGCGTATTTCTCGCGGGCGATGCGCTCGCAGGTGTCGAGCACGGCATCGAAGGTGTCGCGCGAATGGTCGGCAAAGCGCTCGCGCTCGCCCAGCGCATCGGCGCGCAGCCATTCATAGAGCAGGAAATCGATGGTGGAACGCAGGCGCATGGTGATGTCCGGAATCAAAAAAGAAGCCGCAGGCGCCGCCAGAGGGAGCGCGTGCGGCCAACAGGAGTAACGGGAACAGGCGGTGGCGGCCGCAGCCGCCACCTGCACTTACAGCACTTCGAACACGCCGGCGGCACCCATGCCGCCGCCGATGCACATGGTCACGCAGACACGCTTGGCACCGCGGCGCTTGCCTTCGATCAGGGCGTGGCCCGTCAGGCGCTGGCCCGACACGCCATAGGGATGGCCCAGGGCGATGGCGCCGCCGTTGACATTGAGGCGATCGTTGGGGATGCCCAGCTTGTCGCGGCAGTACAGCACCTGCACGGCAAAGGCTTCATTGAGCTCCCACAGGTCGATGTCCTGCACCGTCAGGCCCAGCTTCTTGAGCACCTTGGGCACGGCGAAGACGGGGCCGATGCCCATTTCGTCGGGCTCGCAGCCGGCCACGGCAAAGCCCAGGAAGCGGCCAAGAGGCTTGAGGTTGTTGCGCGATGCATAGTCCTCGCTGACCACCACGCAGGCGCCTGCGCCATCGGAGAACTGGCTGGCATTGCCAGCCGAGATCACGCCGCCAGGCAGCGCGGGGCGGATGCCCGAGATGCCTTCCTTGGTCGTGCCTTCGCGCACGCCCTCGTCCTTGCTGCAGGTCACTTCCTTGGTGATCAGGCCGCGCACCTTGTCGGCCACGCCCATGGTCACGGTGATGGGGGCGATCTCGGCGTCCAGCAGGCCGGCCGCCTGGGCCGCGCAGGCCTTTTGCTGGCTGGCGGCGCCGTACTCGTCCATGGCGTCACGGCCGATGCCGTAGCGCTTGGCGACCTGTTCGGCGGTCTGCAGCATGCTCCAGTAGATCTCGGGCTTTTGCTTGGCCAGGGCCAGGTCCTGGATCATGTGCAGGTTCATTTCCTGCTGCACGCAGGAGATGGACTCCACGCCGCCGGCCACGTAGACATCGCCCTCGCCCGCGATGATGCGCTGCGATGCGGTGGCAATGGTCTGCAGGCCCGAGGAGCAGAAGCGGTTGATGGTCATGCCCGATGCGGTGATGGGCAGGCCGGCCTTGAGCGCGATCTGGCGCGCAATGTTCATGCCGGTGGCGCCTTCGGGGTTGGCGCAGCCCATGATCACGTCATCGACGGCGGCAGGGTCGACGCCTGCGCGCTGCACGGCGTGCTGCACGGCATGGCCGCCCAGCGTGGCGCCATGGGTCATGTTGAAGGAGCCCTTCCAGCTTTTGGCCAGGGGCGTGCGGGCGGTGGAAACGATCACGGCGGATGTCATGGATATTCCTTGTATGGCGGGTTTGCGGTGGTTCGCAAAAAGTTCGTGCGCCGCACGTCTCAGCTGAATTGCTTGCCTTCGGCCGCCAGCTTCGCCAGCAGCGGGGCCGGCTGCCAGAAATCGGCGTCGTCGTTGGGGTTCTTGGCGAAGCGGTTCATGGCCTGGACCACGTTGAACAGCCCGACCTCACCCGCGTAGTGCATGGGGCCGCCGCGCCAGATGGGGAAGCCATAGCCGGTCAGGTAGACCATGTCGATATCGCCCGACTTGCCGGCGATGCCGTCTTCCAGGATGTGGGCGCCTTCGTTGACCAGGGCGAAGACCAGGCGCTGGACGATTTCCTCATCGGAGATCTTGCGCGGGGTGATGCCCAGCTCCTTGCGGTGGGACTCGATCATCTGGTTGACCAGCTCGGACGGGATGGCGTCGCGCTTGCCCGCCTGGTAGTCGTACCAGCCCGCGCCGGTCTTCTGGCCGAAGCGGCCCAGCTCGCACAGCTTGTCGGCCGTGCGGCTGTACTTCATGTCGGCGCGCTCGATGGCGCGGCGCTTGCGGATGGCCCAGCCGATGTCGTTGCCGGCCAGATCGCCCATGCGGAACGGGCCCATGGCGAAACCGAACTTCTCGATGGCCTTGTCCACCTGGGCGGGCGTGGCGCCTTCGTCCAGCAGGAAGCCGGCCTGGCGCGAGTACTGCTCGATCATGCGGTTGCCGATGAAGCCGTCGCACACGCCAGAGACCACGGCGGTCTTCTTGATCTTCTTGGCCAGCTTCATCACGGTGGCCAGCACGTCCTTGGCGGTGTGCTTGCCGCGCACCACTTCCAGCAGCTTCATCACGTTGGCGGGGCTGAAGAAGTGCATGCCCACCACGTCCTGCGGGCGCTTGGTGAAGGCGGCGATCTTGTCCACGTCCAGCGTGGAGGTGTTGGAGGCCAGGATGGCGCCAGGCTTGGCAACCTCGTCCAGCTGCTTGAACACGGTTTCCTTGACGCCCAGCTCCTCGAACACCGCCTCGATGATGAGGTCGGCGTTCTTGAGCGCGTCATACGACAGCGTGGTGCTCAGCAGCGCCATGCGCTGGTCGTACTTTTCCTGGGTGAGCTTGCCCTTCTTGACCTGGGCTTCGTAGTTCTTGCGGATGGTGGCCACGCCACGGTCCAGCGCTTCCTGCTTGGTCTCCAGGATGGTCACGGGGATGCCCGCGTTCAGGAAGTTCATGGAGATGCCGCCGCCCATGGTGCCGGCACCGATGACGCCCACGGTCTTGATGTCGCGCACAGCCGTGTCCGAAGGCACGTCGGCGATCTTGGAGGCCGCGCGCTCGGCCATGAACAGGTGGCGCAGCGCGCGCGACTCGGGCGACCACATCAGTTGCATGAAGGCTTCGCGCTCCAGGGCCATGCCCTCGTCGAACTTCTTGCGCGCGGCGTTCTCCACCGTGTCCACGCAGCGGGCCGGGGCCGGGTAGTTCTTGGCCATGCCCTTGACCATGTTGCGCGCGAACTGGAAGTAGGCGTCGCCCTGGGGATGCTTGCAGGGCAGGTCGCGCACGCGCGGCAGCGGACGCTTGTCGGCCACTTCCAGCGCAAACGCCTTGGCCTCGTCCAGCAGGGACTCGGGCGAAGCGGCCATCTTGTCGAACAGCTTCTGGCCGGGGATGGAGGCCAGCAGCTCGCTCTTGACGGGTTCGCCGCTGACAATCATGTTCAGCGCGGTCTCCACGCCCAGCACGCGCGGCAGGCGCTGCGTGCCGCCTGCACCGGGCAGCAGGCCCAGCTTGACTTCAGGCAGGGCCACCAGGGTGCCGGGAGCGGCCACGCGGTAGTTGCAGCCCAGCGCCAGCTCCAGCCCACCGCCCATGCAGACGGTGTGGATGGCGGCCACCACGGGCTTGCTGCCCTGGTCCAGGGAGTTGATCAGCGAGACCAGGTGCGGCTCGCGATACGCCTCTTCCTTGCCGAACTCGTTGATATCGGCACCGCCCGAGAAGGCCTTGCCGGCACCCGTGATGACGATGGCCTTGATGGCCGGGTCGGCGTAAGCCTTGTCCAGCCCCTCGACGATGCCGCGGCGCGTGGAAAGGCCCAGGCCGTTGACGGGGGGATTGTTGAGCGTGATCACGGCAACCGAGCCGTCGACCTTGTATTCAGCCGTCATGCAATGTCTCCTGAGGTTTAAGCAAATAGTACGGACGTGCTTTTTCCATTCTAGGAAGGCTTGACCGGCAGCGCCATGCCGTTGGCGGTGCAAGCTGTCCCGGTCGGGACAAGTTTTGCTGCGCTGCAGCGTCCAGCAGGTCTCGCCGGGGTCCGCGCCCGCGCCAGCTTACGGGGAGGCGGTCTCGCAAAGTCATGCAAGCGCCAAGGCTCCAGTGTTTGTACCGACAGGGAAATCCAGCTTGAGGGACTTGACCTTCCCACCGTAGCAATGCCCAGACTGCATGGACCTTCAACCCCCAAGGAGTTTTTCATGCAGTTTTTTCTTGAAGACATGACCTGTGGCGGCTGCGCCCGTTCCGTGACCAAGGCCATCAAGACCGTCGATCCGGATGCCAGGGTGGCCACGGACCCGCTGACCCGTGGGGTGGAGGTGCAGACCAGCGCCACCGAGGAGCAGATCGCCACCGCACTGCGCCAGGCGGGCTACCCGCCAGGCAAGGGATGACACGCCGCCGCAATCCGTCGGCAAGGCCGATGGATTGCGGCCCTCCCACGGACGCAAGCCCCGCGCCAGCCTCCTCGGAGGGTCACCGGCCCTTCTTGGCGTGATTGATCGTGTAGCGGGGAAGCTCCACGGTCAGATCCTCCCGCCCCACGATGGCCTGGCAGCTCAGGCGCGATTGCGCCTGCAGCCCCCAGGCCCGGTCCAGCATGTCTTCCTCCTGCTCCTCGACGTCGTTCAAGGAGCCGAATCCCTGGCGCACGATGCAGTGGCAGGTCGTGCAGGCGCCGACCTGCTCGCAGGCGTGCTCGATGGCAATGCCGTGGTCCAGCAGGGCTTCGCAGATCGACGTGCCCGCAGGCACCTGCAACACCGCCCCCTCCGGGGCCAGTTCGGCGTGCGCGATCACGGTCAGTTGTGGCATGGTGGCGGCCCTCCCTTCAGTGCGGACAGGCGCAGCGGCCCGCAACTTCGTTCGTCTTGCCGCACGCATGCGGGTAGTACTTGCGCGGTACGGCGCCTGTGCGCCGCGAGGGTTCCCTCTTGCCGCTATCGGGCTGCTGCAGTCCCTGCAGAATAGGACAGGCCGGCGACTGATCGCCTGCGCAGGATCTGGTCAGCGCCTTCAGGGACGAGGCCACCTGCCGCATGTCATCGATGCGCTGCTCCAACGCCGCGATGTGCTGCTCGGCCACGCGCTTGACGTCCGCGCTGCGCCGCGATGGATCGGCCCACAGGTCCAGCAGGTCCTTTATCTCGTACGCCGAAAAGCCGAAGTCGCGCGCGCCGCGGATGAAGTGCAGCCGCAGGATGTCGGGACCGCCATAGACGCGGTAGCCCGCTTCGCAGCGATTCGCCGGGGGTATCAGCCCGATCTGCTCGTAATAGCGAATCATCTTGGCCGAGATACGAGATGCCTTGGAGGCTTCTCCGATGTTCATGGTCTATCTCCTGTTTCAAGGTGCCGTGGCATGGCCCGCCCCGCAGGACCAGCCTCACGGCGTGCACAGCTTGATCCTTCACACAACGTCAAGGTCAAGTGCCCTCGCGGCCCGGAGTTCTTTTGGCAAAGCTTGACCTTGCCGCCGTTGTAAGCCCCAGCCTTTGCGCATGTCGATGCAGCGACGCGCCGGATGGTCCGGGGCCCTGCAGCCGAGAAAGGGGCACTTCCATGCGTGAAAAAATCAGAATCGCCGCGCTTGCCGGCGCCATGGCGGGGGTACTGGGCATAGCCCTCGCCACCCGCGAGGCCTCGGGCGACCAGCCAAAGGCGGCCGCACCCGCCGGGCCGCAGGTGCCGGTGGCCGAAGTCATTACGCGCACGGTCACGCCATCGGCCGAGTTCACGGGCTTTCTCGCCGCGCCCAAGACGGTGGAGCTGCGCTCGCGCGTGGGCGGTGCGGTCGAGGCCGTGAGCGTTCCCGAGGGCAGTCTGGTGCGCAAGGGCCAGTTGCTGTTCCAGATCGACCCGCGCCCCTTCCATGTTGCGCTGGACAATGCGGCCGCACAGTTGCGCCAGGCCCAGGTGCTGGCCAGCCAGGCCCAGGCCGATGTCGAGCGCGCCGAACGGCTGGCGCCCACGGGCGCCGTCTCGCGCAAGACCCATGACGATGCCGTCTCCGCGCACAACGCCCGCCAGGCGCAGGTGCAGGCGGCCCAGGCCGCCGTGGCAGCGGCGCGGCTGGACCTGTCCTACGCGCGCATCACGGCGCCTATCTCGGGCCGCGTGGACCGGGTGCTGGTGACCGAGGGCAACCTGGTCGGCGGCAGCTCGGGAGGTTCGGCGGGCGCGGCCACGCTGCTGACCACCATCGTCTCGGTCGATCCCATGCACGCCTATTTCGACATCGACGAAGCCACCTATCTCACGGCCGTGCGCCAGGCCCGGCCCGAGGCGCGTGGCGGCAAGGCGGCGCCGCGCGTGGCGCTGGGGCTGGTCACGGACCAGGGCTTCCCCCATGAAGGCGTGCTCGACTTCGTGGGCAACAGGATGGACCGCGCCACCGGCACCATCCGCGCACGCGCCGTGGTGCCCAACCCCAAGGGTGTACTGGCCCCGGGCCTGTTCGCACGGGCCAGGCTGGCCACGAGTGCTGCGCGCGAGGCCATCCTGATCGATGACCAGGCCGTGGGCACCGACCAGGGCAAGAACTATGTGCTGGTCGTGGCAGAGGACAACCAGGCCCAGTACCGCCCGGTGCGGCTGGGGCCGCTGGTGGATGGCCTGCGCGTGATCGACGAGGGCCTGAAAAGCGGCGAGAAAATCATCCTCAAGGGGCTGGTGCGTCCCGGCATGCAGGTCACGCCCCGCCCGACCCCCATGCAGCAGACGGCCTCCGCTGCCGCCTCACCCGCAGCGGCTGGCGCCGCCAATGACCGGGTGGAGGCACGCCAATGAACTTTCCCCGCTTTTTCATCGCGCGGCCGATCTTCGCCATCGTGCTGTCGCTGCTGATGCTGCTGGCCGGCGCCATCGCTTTCTGGCAATTGCCGCTGAGCGAGTATCCGGCCGTCACGCCGCCCACGGTGCAGGTCACGGCCAGCTACCCTGGCGCCAATCCCGAGGTCATCGCCGACACCGTGGCCGCGCCGCTGGAGCAGGTCATCAACGGCGTGGAGAACATGCTCTACATGAGCTCCCAGATGACCACCGACGGCCGGATGGCGATCAGCATCGCCTTCAAGCAGGGCACCGACCCGGACATGGCGCAGATCCAGGTGCAAAACCGGGTCTCGCGCGCCCTGCCCCGCCTGCCGCAGGAGGTGCAGCGCATCGGCGTGGTCACGCAAAAGACCTCGCCCGACGTGCTGATGGTGGTGCACCTGGTCTCGCCCGGCAAGCGCTACGACCCGCTGTACCTGTCCAACTTCGCCCTGCGCCAGGTGCGCGACGAACTGGCGCGCCTGCCCGGCATCGGCGATGTGCAGGTCTGGGGCGCGGGCGAATACTCCATGCGCGTGTGGCTGGATCCGGCCAAGGTGGCCACGCGCGGGCTCAGTGCCAGCGATGTGGTCGCCGCCATCCGTGAGCAGAACGTGCAGGTCGCGGCCGGCTCGGTGGGCCAGCAGCCCGACACCTCGTCGGCCTTCCAGGTGACGGTCAATACCATGGGCCGCCTGGCCAGCGAGGAACAGTTCGGCGACATCATCGTCCAATCCGGCGCCGACGGCCAGGTCACGCGCCTGCGCGACGTAGCCCGCATCTCGCTGGGCGCCGACGCCTACACCCTGCGCAGCCTGCTCGATGGCGAGCCGGCACTGGCCATGCAGATCATCCAGAGCCCCGGCGCCAATGCCATCGACGTCTCCAATGCCGTGCGCGCCAGGATGCAAGAGCTGCAAAAGGGTTTCCCGCAGGACATCGAGTACCGCATCGCCTACGACCCCACGGTCTTCGTGCGCGCCTCGCTGCAATCGGTGGCCGTCACGCTGCTGGAGGCCATCGTGCTGGTGGTCATCGTGGTGGTGCTGTTCCTGCAGACCTGGCGCGCCTCCATCATCCCGCTGGTGGCCGTACCGGTGTCACTGGTGGGCACCTTCGCGCTGATGCAGATCTTCGGCTTTTCGCTGAACACGCTGTCGCTGTTCGGGCTGGTGCTGTCCATCGGCATCGTGGTGGACGATGCCATCGTGGTAGTCGAGAACGTGGAACGCCACATCGCCCTGGGCGAATCGCCGCGCGACGCGGCGCGCAAGGCCATGGACGAGGTCACCGGTCCCATCCTGGCCATCACCTCGGTGCTGGCGGCGGTCTTCATCCCATCGGCCTTTCTGTCGGGCCTGCAGGGCGAGTTCTACCGCCAGTTCGCGCTGACCATCGCCATATCGACCATCCTGTCGGCCATCAACTCGCTGACACTGTCGCCCGCGCTGTCGGCCATCCTGCTCAAGCCCCACCACGGCGGGGCAAGGCCCGACCGGCTCACGCGCGCCATGGACGCCGTGTTCGGCGGGTTCTTCCGCCTGTTCAACCGCTTCTTCGACGGCGCCTCCAATGCCTACGTGGGCACGGTACGCCGCGCAGTGCGCGGCAGCGCCATCGTGCTGCTGCTGTATGGCGGCTTCGTGGCCCTGGCCTGGCTGGGCTTCCAGCAGGTGCCCGGTGGCTTCGTTCCGGCCCAGGACAAGTACTTCCTGGTCGGCATCGCCCAGTTGCCCACCGGGGCCTCGCTGGACCGCACCGAGGCCGTGGTCAAGCAGATGTCCGAGATCGCGCTGGCCGAGCCCGGGGTGGAGAGCGTGGTGGCCTTCCCGGGCCTGTCCATCAACGGCTTCGTGAACGTGCCCAACTCGGCCGTCATGTTCGCCATGCTCAAGCCCTTTGCCGAGCGCAAGGACCCATCGCTGTCCGCCAATGCCATCGCGGGGAAACTGATGGGCCGGTTCAGCCAGATCCCCGACGGTTTCCTGGGCATGTTTCCGCCGCCGCCCGTGCCGGGCCTGGGCAGCATGGGCGGTTTCAAGATGCAGATCGAAGACCGCGCGGGCCTGGGCCTGGAGGCGCTGGTGCAGGCCCAGGGCGCCCTCATGGCCAAGGCCATGCAGACGCCCGAGCTGGCCAGCATGTTGGCCAGCTTCCAGACCAACGCGCCGCAGCTGCAGGTGGACGTCGACCGGACCAAGGCCAAGTCGCTGGGCATCTCGCTGACCGACGTGTTCGAGACGCTGCAGATCAACCTGGGCTCGCTGTACGTCAACGACTTCAACCGCTTCGGCCGCACCTACCGCGTCATGGCACAGGCCGACGCGCCGTTTCGCATGCAGGCCGAGGACATCGGCCGGCTCAAGCTGCGCAACGCGGCCGGGGACATGATCCCGTTGAGCGCCTTCGTGCGCATCACCCGCAGCTCGGGCCCGGACCGGGTGATCCACTACAACGGCTTTCCCTCGGCCGACATCAGCGGCGGGCCGGCGCCCGGCTACTCCTCGGGCCAGGCCACCGACGCCATGGAGCGGATTGCGCGCGAAACCCTGCCCGAAGGCATGACCTTCGAATGGACGGACTTGGTCTACCAGGAAAAGCAGGCCGGCAACTCGGCGCTGTACATCTTCCCACTGGCCGTGCTGCTGGCCTTCCTGATCCTCGCGGCCCAGTACAACAGCTGGTCGCTGCCCTTCGCCGTGCTGCTGATCGCCCCCATGGCGCTGCTGTCGGCGATCGCCGGGGTGTGGCTGACCGGCGGCGACAACAACATCTTCACGCAGATCGGCTTTGTGGTGCTTGTGGGGCTGGCCGCCAAGAACGCCATCCTCATCGTGGAGTTCGCACGCGCCAAGGAAGACGAAGGGGCCGACCCGCTCGCCGCCGTGCTCGAAGCGGCGCGCCTGCGCCTGCGCCCGATCCTGATGACCTCGCTGGCCTTCATTGCGGGAGTCGTGCCCCTGGTGCTGGCCAGCGGCGCCGGTGCCGAGATGCGCCATGCCATGGGCGTGGCCGTGTTCGCCGGCATGCTGGGCGTGACGCTGTTCGGCCTGGTGCTCACGCCTGTGTTCTACGTGCTGGTGAGGCGCTGGACCACGCGCCGCCAGCGCCCTGCGGCCACGCCATCCACCTCACCCGCGCAGCAGATCGGAGTACGCCATGCGGACTGAACGTCCCCTGAAAAAACTGTCGCTGCTGGCCCTGGCCAGCCTGCTGGCCGGCTGCTCGCTGGCCCCCAGATATGAGCGCCCGCCAGCGCCCATCGACACCATCTACCCCAGCGGTCCCGCCTATGGCGATGCCGATGCGGCCCCGCAGGCCGTGGCCGACATCGGCTGGCGAGACTTCCTGCGCGACCCGCTGCTGCAGGAACTGGTGGCCCTGTCCCTGGCCAACAACCGCGACCTGCGCAAGGCCGCGCTGAACGTGGAGATGGCGCGGGCCCAGTACCGCATACAGCGCGCCGACCTGCTGCCGCGCATCGGCTTGGGCGCCGACGGTTCGGCACAGCGCCTGCCAGCCGACCTCAACCCCAGCGGCACAGCCGGCATCCGTCGCAATTTCCAGGTCGCGGGCGTCGTCTCGTGGGAGCTGGACCTGTGGGGCCGCATACGCAGCCTCGGCGAACAGGCGCTGGCCGCCTACCTGGCCCTGGACGAAACCCGCACGGCCGGGCAACTGAGCCTGGTCGCCGAAGTGGCCAACGCCTATCTGGCGCTGCGCGCAGACCAGGAACTGCTGGGCCTGACGCAGCAGACGCTGGAGGCCCAGCAGCGCTCCTTCGCACTGACGGCCCAGTTGGTGGAGGCTGGCAGCGCCAACCGCATCGACCTGCGGCGCGCTGAGATCGCCCTGCGCACGGCGCAGGCCAACCGGGCGCTGTACACGCGCCAGGCGGCACGGGACCGCAACGCCCTGGTGCTGCTGCTGGGCCAGCCGCTGACACCCGAGCTGTCACACCAGCTCGACAGGGCCCTCACGCTGCCAGACGACCTGGTGCCCGCCAATCTGCCAGCAGGCCTGCCCTCGGACCTGCTGATGCGCCGGCCCGACCTGCGCGCCGCCGAGCACCGGCTGCGCGCAGCCAACGCCAGCATCGGCGCCGCGCAGGCAGCGTTCTTCCCCACCATCGGGCTGACGGGCGTTGCCGGCACGGCCAGCGCCAGCCTGGGCGGCCTGTTCGACGCAGGCTCGGGCACCTGGAGCTTCATGCCGCGCATTGGCCTGCCCATCTTCCAGGGCGGCTCGCTGCGGGCCCAGCTAGACGTCGCCCGGGTGCGCCAGCGCGCTGAGGTCGCCAGCTACGAGAAGGCCATCCAGACCGCCTTCGCCGAAGTGGCCGATGGTCTGGCCGGCAAACGCACGCTGGACGAGCAGATGCAAGCGCAGCAACTGCTGCTGGACGCCAGCGAAAAGGCCGAGGAACTGGCCGCCCAGCGCTTTGCCGAAGGCCTGGACGACAACCTCAGCCTGCTGGATGCGCAGCGCACGCGCTACGGATCGCAGCAGGCGCTGGTGCTGACGCGGCTGGCGCGCCTGGGCAACCTGATCGATCTGTACAAGTCATTGGGTGGCGGCTGGACGGAGCGTACGCAGGCAACGAGCGCCCTGGCCAGTGCACCCTGAGCAGAGAACAGGCAGGTATCAGACCTCCAGCCACTCCTTGCGCACCTTCTGATCGGCGCGCAGCCCGTCGGGCGTGCCGTCGAAGACGATGCGCCCATGGCCCATGACCAGGGCCCGGTCCGAGATGCTCATGGCAATGGTGAGCTTTTGCTCGATCAGCAGCACGGACACGCCGCGCTGCTTGATCTTTTGCAGGTACTCGCCCACCAGCTCGACGATCTTGGGAGCCAGGCCTTCGGTGGGCTCGTCGATGATGATCAGGTCCGGGTCGCCCATCAGCGTGCGGCACAGGGTCAGCATCTGCTGCTCGCCGCCCGACATCACGCCGGCCTCGGTGTGCTGGCGCTCCTTCAGGCGCGGGAACATGGCGTACATGTCGTCGAAGCCCCAGCGGCTGTCCCGGCCCTTGCCCTTCTGTCCCAGCAGCAGGTTCTGGTGCACGGTGAGGTTGGGGAACACATCGCGGCTCTCGGGCACGTAGCCCACGCCCAGGTGGGCGATCTCGTAGGCCTTGCGGCCGGTCAGGCTCTGGCCCTTCCAGTCCAGCGAGCCCTCCCAGTGCACCAGGCCCATGATGGCCTTGGCCGTGGTGGAGCGGCCCGAGCCGTTGCGCCCCAGCAGCGCGACGATTTCGCCGGGCTGCACCGAGAAATCCACGCCATGCAGCACATGGCTTTTGCCGTAATAGGCATGCAGGTTGTTGATGTTCAGCATCTCAGATCCTGTCTGTTCTCTATCGCTTTGAGCGCTACCCGTAGCGCATGAAACTGACGTGCCCCAAGCCAGGGACACCGAGCAAGGGCCGCCCCGCCGCGAGGGTGTCGTCCCCCTCCCTTGCGAAGCAAGTAGAGAGGGGGAAGGCGCGCAGCGACTCAGGGGGTGCTTCCATTCAATGTGCACCAGCTTGTTGATCCGCCACGGACGAGCCCAGATAGGCCTCCTGCACGCGCGGATTGGCACGCACGGCCTCGGGCGTGTCGTAGGCGATGACTTCGCCGTAGACCACGACGGCGATCTTGTCGGCCAGGCCGAAGACCACGCCCATGTCGTGCTCCACGGTCAGCAGGGTCTTGCCTTCGGTGACCTTCTTGATCAGCTGGATGAAGTGGGCCGTTTCGCTGTTGCTCATGCCGGCCGTGGGTTCATCCAGCAGGATGACGCCGGCACCGCCGCCGATGGTGATGCCGATCTCCAGCGCACGCTGTTCGGCATAGGTCAGGTTCACGGCCAGCGTGTCGCGCTTTCTGTGCAGGCCGATCATCTCCATCAGCTCATCGGCGCGGGCATTGGCGTCGCGCAGCTTCGACAGGAAGCGCCAGCAGCTGTAGCGGTAGCCCAGGCTCCACAGCACGCTGCAGCGCAGGTTCTCGAACACGCTGAGCTTGGGAAAGATGTTGGTGATCTGAAAGCTGCGCGACAGCCCCATGCGGTTGATTTCATAGGGCTTCTTGCCGTCGATGCGCTGGCCGTTGAGCAGCACCTGGCCGCTGGTGGGCTCGAAGCGGCCACTGATCAGGTTGAACAGCGTGCTCTTGCCCGCGCCGTTGGGGCCGATGATGGCCACGCGCTCGCCCGGCTTCACGGCCAGCTGGGCGCCACGGATGATCTCGGCCTTGCCGAAGCGCTTGTACAGGTCGCGCAGCTCCAGCGCATAGGTGGCCTCGCCAGCCACGGCGGCGGCCGCGGTGCCCGGACGTTCGATTGCAATGCTGGACATGGTTCAACCCTCCCCGCGCTTGATGGCTTCTTCGATTTCTTCCTGGATGCGCTCCCAGCGGCGCAGGCACCAGCGCCGGGCCACTTCCAGCAGGCCCAGACCCACCACGAAGATGGCAACGGCCACGGTCCAGGTCGATGCCGAGCTGGTATCGAGCTGCACGCCCATGAACGAGACCTGGGGACCCAGGGCCGCATTGAGCTGCAGGTGGTAGATCATCTCGACGATGGCCGCGCCGCCCACGATCATGACCAGGGCGCTGGCCGCGATGGCCAGGTAGGGCTGGGCCAGCCGGCGCCACTTGCCGAAGCGCGCCACGCGCAGGTTCATCATGATCAGGCTGGCAACGCCGCCCGGTGCGTACATCACCATCAGCAGGAACACCAGGCCCAGGTACAGCAGCCAGGCCTTGGTCAGCTCCGACAGCAGCACCGAGGCCAGCACCAGCAGCACGGCGCCGATGATGGGCCCGAAGAAGAAGGTGGCGCCACCCAGGAAGGTGAACAGCAGGTACGAGCCCGAGCGCATCACGCTCACGCTGTCCATGGCCGTGATGATCTCGAAGTTGATGGCTGCAAGCCCCCCGCCCACGCCTGCGAAGAAGCCCGCGATGATGAAGGAGAAGTAGCGCACGCGCTGCGTGTTGTAGCCCACGAACTCCACGCGCTCGGGGTTGTCGCGCACGGCGTTGAGCATGCGCCCCAGCGGCGTGCCCGTGAAGGCGAACATGGCGGCCGTGCAGATGAAGCAGTAGGCGGCGATCAGGTAGTACACCTCCATGCCCGAGCCGAAGGTCAGCCCGAAGAAGGGCTTGCCATAGACGCGGTCGGTGGTGATGCCGCCCTCGCCCCCGAAGAACTCGGGGAACATCAGCGCCATGGACGCCACCAGCTCGCCGATGCCCATGGTGATCATGGCGAAGGTGGTGCCCGACTTCTTGGTGGTCACATAGCCCAGCAGGGCCGCGAAGAACATGCCGCCCAGGCCGCCGATGATGGGAATCAGCACCAGCGGAATGCCCCAGTCGCCGGAGCTGGCCCGGTTCATCGCATGGATGGCGATGAACGAGCCCAACCCCGTGTAGACCGCATGGCCGAAGCTCAGCATGCCGCCCTGCCCCAGCAGGATGTTGTAGGACAGGCAGATGATGATGAGATAGCCGATCTGGCTGAGCATGGTCAGCGCCAGGCTGCTGGTGAACACCAGCGGCGCGACGATCAGCGCCAGGGCGAAGGCGCCCCAGATCAGGATGCGGCCGATGTTGAGCGGCTGGAAGCTGTAGTGGCGCCCTGCGCCCGCAGCCCCTGAAGCGCCCGGAACGCCTTTTGCGGCAGTGGATGTCATGGTCGTTTTGGTGATCGAGGACATGGTGTCAATCTCCCCGCGTGCCCAGGAGGCCCTTGGGCCGGAAGATGAGGATCAGCACCAGGAACAGGTAGGGCAGGATGGGCGCGACCTGGGAGATGGTGAGCTTGAGCAGCGGCCAGCCAAAGGTCTGCTCGCCGACCGGGCTGCCCAGCGAGGTCAGCAGGCTGGCCAGCGACCAGTCGATGGCCACGGCAAAGGTCTGCACGACGCCGATCAGCAGCGAGGCCACGAAGGCCCCCGCCAGCGAGCCCATGCCGCCGACCACCACCACCACGAAGATGATGGAGCCGACCGACATGGCCATGGCCGGCTCGGTCACATAGGTGTTGCCGCCGATGACGCCGGCCAGCCCCGCCAGCGCGCAGCCGCCGCCGAACACCATCATGAACACGCGCGGCACGTTGTGGCCCAGCGCCTCCACCATCTCGGGGTTCTTGAGCGCGGCCTGGATGACCAGGCCGATGCGCGTGCGCGTCAGCAGCAGCCAGACGGCCACCAGCATCAGCAGCGCCAGCAGCATCACGAAGGAGCGCGAGCGCGGGAACTGCGTGCCGTACAGCGTGAACAGCGGGCCCTGCAGCGCGGGCGGCAGTCCGTAGGGCACGGTGCCGCGGCCCCAGACCAGCTGCACCACCTCGAGGATGAGGTAGGACAGACCGAAGGTCACGAGCAGTTCGGGCACATGGCCGTACTTGTGCACGCGGCGCAGGCTGTAGCGCTCGAACATGGCGCCCAGCGCGCCCACCAGCAGGGGCGCGACGAACAGCGCGCCCCAGAAGCCGATGATGCCGCTGAGCGTGTAGCCGAAGTACGCGCCCAGCATGTAGAAGCTGGTGTGGGCGAAGTTGAGCACGCCCATCATGCTGAAGATCAGCGTCAGCCCAGAGCTGAGCATGAACAGCAGCAGTCCATAGCTCACGCCGTTGAGCAGCGATATGGTGAAGAACTCAAGCGTCATCGAAAGGCCTTGGTCTCGGTGCGTTGGGGACAGGAAGCGGGGCGGGCCGCTCTCAGGACGGGCGCTTCATCTGGCAGGAGGTGGGCGTGCTGGCCACGTAGGGCTCGTAGTACTTCACCGGGGCGAAGGTGTAGCCCGTGTTCTCTGCGTCATACGGGTTCTTGCCGCCGGCCTTTTCCCAGCGCGTGATGTACAGGCCCTGCTGCAGCTGGTGGTCGGTCTTGCGCATCTCCACTTCGCCATTGAAGCTCTTGAGCTTCATGCCCTCCAGCGCGGCCGCCACCTTCACGGGGTCGGTGCCGCCGGTCTTGACGAAGGCCGCATCCAGCAGCGCGAACACGTGGTAGATCGAGCTTTGCGTGAGGTCGTCGTTCATCTTCTTCTTGAACTCGGCCATCAGCGGCTGGATGGGGCCGCCCATGTTGTAGTGGCCGTAGCCCACGGTGTAGACCTTGCCGTCGGAGGCCGCGCCCATGGCCGTGGGCGAGCCCGAGCCGAAGGCGTAGTAGGTGTAGAACTTGACGTTGTTCAGGCCCGCGTCGTTGGCGGCCTTGAGCAGCAGCGACAGGTCCGAGCCCCAGTTGCCCGTGATCACCGTGTCGGCGCCCGATTGCTTGATCTTGGCGATGTAGGGCGCGAAGTCGCGCACCTGGGCCAGGGGCGCGAAGTCGTCGCCCACCACCTGCACGTCGGGCCTCTTGGCCTTGAGCATTTCCTTGGCGTACTTGGAGACCTGCTGGCCGTGCGAGTAGTTCTGGTTGATCAGGTAGACCTTCTTGACCTCGGGCAGGTCCTTCATGTAGGTCGTCAGCGCTTCCATCTTCATGGAGGTGTCCGCATCCAGGCGGAAGTGCCAGTAGCTGCACTTGCTGTTGGTCAGGTCCGGGTCCACCGCCGCGTAGTTGAGGTAGACGACTTCCTTGCCCTTGTTGCGTGCGTTGTGCTTTTCCAGCGCATCCATGATGGCCAGGGCCGGGCCCGAGCCGTTGCCCTGCACCACGTAGCGTGCGCCCTGGTCCATGGCCGAACGCAGCACGGCCGTGGTCTCCTGCGGGCTGAGCTTGTTGTCCAGCGGGATGATCTCGAACTTCACGCCCGAGGCATTTTTCCTGTTGAACTCCTCGGCCATCAGCTGGAAGGTCTTGAGCTGATTCGTGCCCACGGCGGCCATCAGACCCGACAGCGGATCGATCCAGCCGATCTTCACCGTCTCGCCCTTTTGCGCCCAGGCGCCCGATGCACAGGCCAGCATGGCCGAGGCGGCCACCGAATGCACGATCCACTTCATTTTTCTGTCTCCTTTTTCCGGTTGATTCGGATATCTGTATTGGCGCCAGACTAACGCCTGAATGACAATTTCCCTCTGGGGAATGCCTTAGAAACTATCGCGCATGCGACTTGGCTGCGGCCCTGGACACATTGGCGACAGATCGCCATCGATCAGGCCAGAAAACCGTGTTTTGCCTGATTTCAGGCAAAAAAAGGGGCGCCTCGCGCCCCTTTGCGAAGTTCAATGGCCAGTTATGCCGTCATGAGGGTCGCTTCATCTCACAAGATGTCGGCGTGCTGGCCACATAGGGCTCGTAGTACTTCACGGGGACGAAGGTGTAGCCGGTGTTCTCCGAGTCCATCGGGTACTTGCCGCCCGCCTTTTCCCAGCGCGCGATGAACAGGCCCTGCTGCAGCTGGTGGTCGCTCTTGCGCATCTCCACTTCGCCGTTGAGGCTGTTGAACTTCATGCCTTCCATGGTGGCCGCCACCTTGGCCGGGTCCGTGGTCTTGGCGCGCAGGAAGGCCTGGTCCAGCATGGTCAGGCCCGAGTACAGCGAGCCCGTGTACATGTCGTCGTTGAACTTGGCCTTGTAGCCCTTGGTGATGCGGTCCAGCGGGCCGGGCAGGTTCATGTGGCCGTAGCCCACCATGTAGACCTTGTCGGCCGCAGCCGCGCCCATGGCCGTGGGCGCGCCGGTGGCGATGGCGTAGTAGGTGTAGAACTTGACGTTGTTCAGGCCCGCGTCGCTGGCGGCCTTGATCAGCAGCGCCAGGTCCGAGCCCCAGTTGCCCGTGATCACCGAGTCGGCGCCCGACTGCTTGATCTTGGCGATGTAGGGTGCGAAGTCGCGCACCTGGGCCAGCGGCGAGAAGTCGTCGCCCACGATCTCCACATCGGGGCGCTTGCGCTTGAGCATCTCCTTGGCGTACTTGGAGACCTGCTGGCCGTGCGAGTAGTTCTGGTTGATCAGGTAGACCTTCTTGACCTCGGGCACGTCCTTCATGTACGTGGTCAAGGCCTCCATCTTCATGGAGGTGTCGGCATCCAGGCGGAAGTGCCAGTAGCTGCACTTGCTGTTGGTCAGGTCCGGGTCCACGGCCGCGTAGTTGAGGTAGACGACTTCCTTGCCCTTGTTGCGCGCGTTGTGCTTTTCCAGCGCATCCATGATGGCCAGGGCCGGGCCCGAGCCGTTGCCCTGGAAGACGTAGCGCACGCCCTGGTCCATGGCCGAGCGCAGGGCTGCCGTGGTTTCCTGGGGGCTGAGCTTGTTGTCGATGCCGATGATTTCGAACTTCACGCCCGAGGCCGTGCCCTTGTTGAGCTCCTCGGCGATGTACTGCAGGCTCTTGAGCTGGTTGGACCCCAGCGCGGCCATGAGGCCGGACAGCGGGTCGATCCACGCAACCTTCACCGTCTCGCCCTTCTGGGCCATGGCGCCCGTGGCGCAAGCCAGGGCCAGGGATGCCGTCAATGCCTTGATCGCAAACTTCATGAAGCGTCTCCTCTTGTGGTGGTTTCTGGGCGAGGCCCAGGGTAATGGCCCCTGTGCCCTGCCCTGATCGGTGATTGCCCCTAGCGGCTATCGCCGACGAGACTCGGACCGGCCGCCCCGGCCAGGACATGCCCCCGCATGCCCTGGCCCGGTGGCCGCCCGCAACGGCTCAAAGCCCCGGCAGCCGGTAGCCGGCCAGCTGCTCGCGCAGCCGGGTCTTGAGCATTTTTCCGGTGGCGCCCAGCGGAATGGCATCGACGAAGACCACGTCGTCGGGGATCTGCCACTTGGCGGTCTTGCCCTCGTAGAACTTGAGCAGTTCCTCGCGCGTGACCTCGGCGCCGGGCTTCTTCGCCACGGCGACGATGGGGCGCTCGTCCCACTTGGGATGCGGCATGCCGATGCAGGCGGCCATGGCCACGGCCGGATGGGCCATGGCGATGTTCTCGATGTCGATGGAGCTGATCCACTCGCCGCCGGACTTGATCACGTCCTTGCTGCGGTCGGTGATCTGCATGAAGCCGTCCGGGTCGATGGTGGCCACGTCGCCCGTGGGGAACCAGCCGCGGCCCTGCGCGTCCTTGACCAGCGGGCTCTCGCCCTTGAAGTAGCTGTCCACGATCCAGGGGCCGCGCACCAGCAGGTCGCCGTAGCTCTTGCCGTCCCAGGGCTGGTCGGTGCCGTCGCTGTCGACGATGCGCATGTCCACGCCGTAGATGGCACGGCCCTGCTTTTGCAGGATCTTCATCTGCTCATCCTTGGGCAGCTGCAGCTGCTTGTTCTTGAGCGTGCACAGCGTGCCCAGCGGGCTCATCTCGGTCATGCCCCAGGCATGCAGCACCTCCACGCCGAACTCGTCCTGGAAGGCCGTGATCATGGCCGGCGGGCAGGCGGAGCCGCCGATCACCGTGCGCTTGAGCGTGGAAAACCGCAGGCCGCCCGGCCTGATGTGGCCCAGCAGCATCTGCCAGACCGTAGGCACGCCGGCCGCGTAGGTGACGCCTTCGGCCTCGATCAGCTCGTACAGCGACTTGCCGTCCAGCGCCGGGCCGGGGAACACCAGCTTGCAGCCCGTGAGCGCGGCCGAGTAGGGAATGCCCCAGGCGTTGACGTGGAACATGGGCACGACGGGCAGCACCGAGTCGCGCGCCGATATGCACATCACATCGGGCAGCGCGGCCGCGTAGGCGTGCAGCGTGGTGGAGCGGTGGCTGTAGAGCACGGCCTTCGGGTTGCCCGTGGTGCCGCTGGTGTAGCACATGCTGGAGGCCGTGTTCTCGTCGAATTCGGGCCACTGGTACTGGTCGGACTGGCCGCCAATCCAGTCCTCGTAGCTGACCAGGCCCGGAATGCCGCTGTCGGCGGGCAGGCGGTCCGCATCGCACAGCGCCACCCACTGGCGCACCGTGGGGCACTTGGCATGCACGGCCTGGATGATGGGCAGGAAGGTCAGGTCAAAGCACATGACGCGGTCTTCCGCGTGGTTGATGATCCACGCCACCTGGTCGGGATGCAGGCGCGGATTGACCGTGTGCAGCACGCGGCCCGAGCCGCTGACGCCGAAGTACATCTCCATATGGCGGTAGCCGTTCCAGGCCAGCGAGGCCACGCGGTCACCGGGCTGCAGGCCCAGGCCGTCCAGCGTGTTCGCCAGCTGGCGCGAACGCCGTGCCAGGTCGCGGTACGTATAGCGATGGATATCGCCCTCCACCCTGCGCGAGACGATCTCCGCATCGCCATGGTGGCGGTCGGCGAAGTCGATCAGCGACGAGATCAACAGTGGTTGGCTTTGCATCAGACCCAGCATCTATAGGCTCCTAAGGTGATTGAACTTCGTGAACGTCGTGAACTGCGGACCGCGGATTCGCGCAAGGCCAAGGCCCTGGTGCGCGATGCCGCTGCCCGCATGGAGGGTGGGCTCAGGCCGGCGCCCTGGGTCCGATCCCGGCAGGGACAGGCGCATCGTTTTTCCGGCATGGTTGACGCATTGTCTTGTCGCAACTCGGCAGCGTCTTCGCATGCTCGTATGGGATATACCCTAGGACGATGCTCGACGCATGCGCCGCGTCATGCCACAGCGTGTTCGTGGACGGCGTCTTGTCGTTGCCGAAGATCCAGTATCCGGTCTGCGATGGCGAATCCACTGTCACGCGAATGCTTGAACCGGCGCGGAACACATGCGCGAATTTCTGGATCTCCACCCGCATCAACTGGGGCTGGCCGGCGACCAGTGGCACATCCTTGTCCCGTGTGTAGGCACCCCAGGGACGCAGCGCCGTGGAACGGCTCTCATCGAGCGCACGCTTGGACGCACGCAGCCAGCCGCGCTGCACGAACATCTCCTGCCCGTCCGGCCGCACCTCGGACACGGTGACCTGGATGTCGGTATTGGCGGCCGTGGCGCTGAGCCACAGGTCGGCCGAGCCTTCGCCATAAAAACTCAGGTCCTGCGGCAGGGCCGCCGTGGTGAAGACCAGCTGGCCATCCTTTTCCGACGCGGGCACGGCGGGCCAGCCTTCGGCCGCCGGGTTGTTCACCTGCGGGCTCAGGGCCGGATAGCGGTAGCTGGACGAAGCCGTGCCTGAGGCGGGTGCGCTGTCGCCCAGCGCCTGGCCCGGCTGCATCCACAGGCGCAGGGGCTTGACCTGGACAGGCAGCCGGTCAAATCGTACCTCGCCCGTGGGCATGAGCTTGGCGCCGCCATTGAGGGCCTTGGCGTCCGTGGTCTGCATCTCCTGCAGCAAGCGCACACGCGGCTCCTTGTCGAAGCCGTTGTCCTCTCCCTTGACGAAGCGCGCCAGGAAGCGCTTCAGCGTCTGGTCGATATGGTCCGAGGTGATGTTCGTGTGGTGGTCGCCGTTGGAGCTGACCAGCCACATCCTGTCGGGCGCAATGGTGTCCTCGTAGTAGCCCGAGCGCGGGCCGATCTGCTCGTCCTGCCAGGACTGCGTGCCCAGCGTGGGGATATTGATCTTGCCGCTTTGCAGCATGGCGCTGCGCTCCAGGTACAGGCCATCGGCATAGGGGTTGTCCAGCCACTTGATCAGGTCCAGCTCGGGCCGCTTGATCTTCTCGATGTTGTCGGTCACCGTCTTGGCGCATTCCGTGTCGCCACCGTTCTTCACGGCCAGGTCGGCGGCCGTGCGCCAGATGCGCGGGAAGCCGTTCCACCACTGCGCCGGAAAGCCAATGTTGGCAATGCCGCCCGGATAGCCCACGTCCCGGTAGGGATCGCCCACATTCTTGCTGGGCGTGATCGCCAGCAGCCCCTTGGGCCGGTGCGCCGCCACCCACAGCTGGTTGTAGCCCGAGTACGAGTAGCCGATCATGCCGATGCGGCCGTTGGACCAGGCCTGCCGCCCGGCCCATTCGATGGCAAAGGCCCCGGCCGCACCCACGCTGGCGTCAAACACCTTGTCATCCCCCGTGGAGCAGCCCGTGCCCGGCACGTTCAGCCCCATGACCGCATAGCCTTCCTTGGTCCAGGGACTGCTGATGTTGGGGTACGAGCCCGAGATATAGCCGTCGTACTCGACCAGCAGCGGGAACGGGCCCTGCCCCTCGGGCAGCAGCAGCGAGTAGCGCATCTTGCTGCCGTCCGGCAGGGTGATGTAGCCCGATTGCTGGCCCGGCCCCATGGGCGCGGGCATGCCCGACGATCCCCCTCCGCAGGCGGCCAGGCCCACGGCGGCGGCCGCAATGGCTCCCGCCAGCGGCCAGCGCCAGGCATGTGTGAAAACGGTCTTGACTGTCATGGGTACTTGTCTCCTTCGTTGTTGTTGGCTGTCTCTTGGGGCTTGCCGCGGCAAGCCCCTGCTCGCTCACTGCACCCGGATGCTGGTCGCGCCCGGCTCGGCGTCGAAGATCAGGCTGGACGGCCAGGGCTTCCATGTCTGGCCCAGGGTCGCGTTCTGCGGATTGCCCGTCTGCATGAAGGCCTTGAGGCTGGCCATCATGGCGTTCGACAGCGCCAGCCGGCCCGGGGCATTCGCCGTGCTGTTGGTCACGCGGGAGAACACGGACGGCCCGAAGTTGCCGAAGAGAAAGGGCAGATCGAACGCATGGGCCGCGCCGTAGACCGTGTTCCAGGGGGCGGGCTGGCGCGCCCAGTCGAAGCGGTAGCTCCAGACCTCGGCCTGGCGCGTGCGCAGCGTATTGAGCAACTGGTCGCGGCTGGGGTCGGCGAACAGATGGGTCAGCTGCGCCATGCGGGCGTTGTAGCCGGTGACCGGCGTATCGACGGGCAGGTAGGCGGCATCGATGATGTCGGCCAGGCCCGGCGCGTTGGGCGACTGCGCATCGAAGGACTGCATCATGCGAAAGCGCGCCGCATCATCGATCCTGAAGCCCGGCTTGCCGCCCAGCGCCGCCAGCAGGGGTGCGAACAGCTTGCCCTCCTCGGCCGTGTAGCCGGCCATCACGGGCATGCGGTTGTATTGGCCCGCAGCCAGCGCGGCCATGGGATCGGTGGGCAGCAGCAGGCCGTCGGGAATCGGTCCCGCGCCCGTCAGGCCCTTGGCCACCAGGGTCTGCAGCAGCACGCGCGCATCCTTGCCGCGCAGGTAGGCCGCAATCTGCGCCGGTGTCCAGCCGGCAGCCACCGTGGACGCAGCCGCCACATCGGCAGCCAGCCCATCGGCCACCATCAGATGGGCCAGAAGCAGCGCGGACTGGGTGGCGTAGGCGGAAGCCGGCTTGAGCGTGGCCAGCACGCCGGCCGGCAGATTGGATGGAAGCGACAGCCCGCCGCTGATGGGCACCAGCCTGTGGAACAGGCCGCGCGCCGATTCGGCCGCCAGCAGCGCCAGCACATTGGTGGCACCCGCCGACTGGCCCATGAGCGTGACATTGCCCGGATCGCCGCCAAAGCCCGCGATATTGCGCTGCACAAAGCGCAGCGCCTGCAGGTTGTCCAGCAGCGCAAAGTTGCCCGTGGCCGGCGCGCCGGCCTGCATCTGCGGCATGTGCATGTAGCCCAGGATGTCCAGCCGGTAGTTGGCTGTCACCACCACGGCATTGGCGGCGCGCGCCAGGGCCGCGCCGTCATACAGCGGATCGGCCGTATAGCCCGAGATGGCGCTGCCTCCGTGGATGAACACCAGCACCGGCAGCTTCTCGGCACCGCTGGCCGGGCGCCAGATATTGAGCGTCAGGCAGTCCTCGCTGCCCACGGGCTGGCCCAGGGTGGAGGCGATCGTGTCGTCGAAGCGGTTGTTGGCTCCCGGGCCGTACATGCGCCCGATCTGCAGGCAGGCATTGCCGAACTGGCGCGCCTCGCGCACGCCCTCCCAGGCCTTGGGCTCGGCCGGCGGCTGCCAGCGCAGCGCGCCCACGGGCGCCTGGGCAAAGGGCACGCCCTTCCAGTAATAGGTGCCCGTGGCGGCGCCATCGTCCACGCCGCGCAAGGGGCCGTAGGCCGTCTCGCGCAGTTCGGGACCTCCGCCGCCCGAGCCGCCGCAGGCCGCGAGCCACAAAGCCATTGAAGCCACGGCCAGGCGTATGCCGCCAGCCATCCACCGCTGTCCTGTGCGCATGCTTGTCTCCTGAATGGTTTTTGGGGTTTCCCGTATGGGCCGCGCCGGGCCCATGGGTCACACTGCGCAGTCGTTCGCCGCGCTGCAAAAATTCTAGGAACAGCGCGGCAAAACGCCGCTATCGCAACCACGCCAAAACAGTGACTTCAGAACGCAAACAGCGCCCCGAATGGCCCAGGAAAACCCGGTCATGACAACGCAGCGCAGCAGCTCCGCCGCCTGGGTGCGCGGCATCCTGGACATGATGGCCACCGAAGGGCTGGCCCCGCAAAGCCTGTGCGCCGCAGCCGATATCGACCTTGCCGCACTGCAGCATTCGCAGACCCGTACCGATGTGGACCGCGTGAGCCGGCTCTGGGAGCTGGCCGTGGCCCAGTCCGCCAATCCCACGCTGGGGCTGGACCGGCAACTGGCCGCGCGCCACGGCAACATCGATCTGGTCGGCTACTCGCTGGCTTCGGGCCCGCACCTGCTGGCCGGCTTCCGCGACCTGGAACGCCACATGGCCGTGATCTCGGACGCAACGTCCTTCACGCTGGAGCGCGATGCGCGCGGCTACTGGTTGTCCATACATCACATCGGCGCCACACGGCCCGTGCCGCGCCAGCGCGTGGAGTTCGCCGTGCTCACGCTGCTGGTGCTGTGCAACTGGCTGACGCGGCGCGATGTCCGGCCGCTGGCCGTGGAATTCATGGCCGAGGCGCCCGCCCCCTCGCACGAGGCCGCCTACCGCGCGGCCTTCGGCCTGCTGCCGCGCTTCGGCGAGGACGCGAACCGCTTCCTGCTGTCCGAGGCCGACCTGCTCGCCCCCATTCCCACACACAACCCCGAACTGCTGGCACTGCACGAAAAGCTGGTCGAAACCGAGCTCGACCACCTGGGCCAGGCCGGCGTGGGCGCGCGCGTGCGCCACGAGATCGCGCGCCTGCTGCCCCAGGGCGAGCCGCGCCGCGAAGACGTGGCCAGCCTGCTGGGCCTGACCGACCGCACCTTGCAGCGCCGCCTGCAGGCCGAAGACACCAGCTACCAGCAACTGCTGGACGAAACCCGGCGCGAGCTGGCCCTGCAGTACCTGGGCGAGCCGCGCCGCAGCCTGGCCGAGGTGGCCGACCTGCTGGGCTTTGTGGACCAGAGCAACCTCTTTCGCGCCTGCCGCCGATGGTTCGGCATGCCGCCCGGCCAGTACCGGCAGCAACTGCGTGCGTGAATGCATGCGGTGAATGCGCGCATGAACCTTGCGCCCCACGGGGCATAGGCGCTGGGGGACAATTCCCGCATGAACCTGCATGCTGCCGCCGAAGGCCAGGCTCCGGCGACCTCCCCACGCCCTCACATCTCCTGGCAAGACGGCTTCGCCGCCCTGGGCCCGGACTTCTTCACCCATCTGCGCCCCACGCCGCTGCCCGAGCCGCACTGGATTGCCACCAGCACCGGCACCGCCGAGCTGCTGGGCCTGGACCCACAATGGCTGGCCTCCGATGAGGCCCTGCAGGCGCTCACCGGCAATGCCGTGCTGCCCGGCAGCCATCCGCTGGCCAGCGTCTACAGCGGCCACCAGTTCGGCGTCTGGGCCGGCCAGCTTGGCGACGGCCGTGCCATCTTGCTGGGCGAAACGGCCTCGGGCCACGAGATTCAGCTCAAGGGCGCGGGCCGCACGCCCTACTCGCGCATGGGCGACGGGCGCGCCGTGCTGCGCTCGTCCATCCGCGAGTTCCTGTGCAGCGAAGCCATGCACGCCCTGGGCATTCCCACCACGCGCGCGCTGAGCCTCACCGGATCGCCCGCCCCCATTCGCCGCGAAGAGATCGAGACCGCCGCCGTGGTGGCGCGCGTGGCGCCCAGCTTCATACGCTTCGGCCATTTCGAGCACTTTGCGGCGCGCGACCAGATAGCGCCGCTGCGCCAGCTGGCCGACTACGTGATCGACCGCTACTACCCCGAATGCCGCACGGCCGAGGCACTGGCCGGCAACGCCTACGCCAACTTCCTGCAGGCCGTGAGCGAGCGCACGGCGCGGCTGCTGGCGCACTGGCAGGCCGTGGGCTTTTGCCATGGCGTGATGAACACCGACAACATGAGCATCCTGGGCCTGACCATCGACTACGGGCCCTTCCAGTTCCTTGATGCCTTCAACCCCGGCCACATCTGCAACCACAGCGACACCCAGGGCCGCTACGCCTTCAACCGCCAGCCCCAGGTGGCCTACTGGAACCTGTACTGCCTGGGCCAGGCCCTGCTGCCGCTGATCGGCGAAGAAGAACTGACCATTGCGGCGCTGGAGTCATACAAACAGGTGTTTCCGCAGGCCTATGGCGCCCTCATGCTGCGCAAGCTGGGCCTGCCCGAAGATGCGCCAGGCACGCCGCCCGCCGAGGGGCGCTTTGCCGCCCTGGTGAACCCGCTGCTGCAGCTCATGGCCGACAACGCGGTGGACTACACCATCTTCTTCAGCCGCCTGACCGATGCGGTGGCTGCCGGTGCCAGTGCCGGCACGGACCTCGACCTCGAGCCCGTGCGCGACCTGGTGCTGGACCGCGAGGCCTTCGATCGCTGGGCAGCCCTGTACGCGCGGCACCTGGCAGGCACGGACGCCGCGGCGGCCGCCGCTTTGATGCAAGAATCGAATCCGCGCTTCGTGCTGCGCAACCACCTGGGCGAGATGGCCATCCGCGCCGCAAAGGCCGGTGACTTCGCTCCCGTGCGCAAATTGCTGGCCGTGCTGCAGACTCCGTTCGACCCCCACGCCGAGCATGCCGAATGGGCAGGCTTCCCGCCCGACTGGGCTTCCTCCATCGAGATCAGCTGTTCATCATGAGCTTTCCCATCCACAAGACCGAACAGGAATGGCAGGCCGAGCTGCAGGCCAAGGGCGCCGAACCTGCCGCCTTCCAGGTGACACGCCATGCAGCCACCGAGCGCCCGTTCACCGGCCGCTATGAACAGTTCTGGGCCGATGGCAGCTACCACTGCATCTGCTGCGGCAGCAAGCTGTTCGACTCCGACACCAAGTTCGATGCCGGCTGCGGCTGGCCCAGCTTCGACCGCGCCATCCCCGGCGCCATCACCGAAATCGTGGACCGCAGCCACGGCATGGTGCGCACCGAAACCGTCTGCAGCCAGTGCGGCGCCCACCTGGGGCATGTATTCCCCGACGGCCCCTCCGACACAGGACTGCGCTACTGCATGAATTCCGCATCGCTGGAATTCGAGCCGCCCAAGGCCTAGGCTCCAGGCCCGCAAAAACCCCAGGCCACGCGGCCCTGCACCGATGCCGGGCCGCGCCGGCTGCGCCACAATGCGCCTGCCAAGCTCAGGCCCCATGCCTGACTCCAAGCCCATCGAAACCTTCCAATGAAGTTACTGATCGACTTTTTCCCCATCATCCTGTTCTTCGTCGCCTTCAAGGTCTGGGGCATCTACACGGCAACGGCCGTGGCCATCGTCGCCACCATTGCCCAGATCGCCTACCTGCGCGTGCGCCACGGCAAGGTCGAGCCCATGCAATGGGTGAGCCTGGGCGTGATCGTGCTGTTCGGCGGCGCCACCTTGCTGGCCCACAACGACACCTTCATCAAGTGGAAGCCCACCGTGCTGTACTGGCTCATGGGCAGTGCCCTGTTGATAGGCCAGCTGGTGTTCCGCAAGAACCTGCTGCGCTCGGTCATGGGCGCACAGCTGCAACTGCCCGACAACGCATGGCGCACCCTGAACTGGAGCTGGGCGGCGTTCTTCGCGGTCATGGGCGCGCTCAACCTGGTCATCGCCTACCGCTTCGACACCGACACCTGGGTCAACTTCAAGCTGTTCGGCGGAATGGGGCTGATGCTGGTCTTCGTGATCGGCCAGGCCATCTACATGAGCCGCTTCATGCAGGAAGACAAGGGCGAGGCAGCAGCCGCCACGCCCGACGCCCTGCCCCCGCCTGGCGTGCAGCAGGACAAGCAGCCATGAGCGTGCCCGCCCATCCGCTGCCCATCACCGCCGAAGCCATGCAGGCCGTGCTGCGCGAGCGCCTCGCCCCCGATCACCTGGAAGTGATCGACGAGAGCCACCAGCACGCCGGCCATGTGGGCGCCAACGGCACCGGCTTCGGCACGCATTTCCGCGTGCGCATTGCGTCACCTTTGTTTCAAGGCAAGCCACGCGTGGCACGCCATCGCCTTGTGTATGATGCGCTGCAAGAATTCATTGACCAGGGCGCACACGCCATCGCCATCGAGGTTCTTTGAACTTTTACAGGCTCCGACGATTCGGAGCCTGTTGCGTATCCGCGCTATAGAATCAATTTTTCCTTCATATCTGGAATTCGCATGAAAAAACAGCTTCTGACCAGCCTGGTGACTGCCGCCGTGCTGAGCACCGCGGCCCTGTCCGCCTCGGCCCAGAACATCGCCGTCGTCAACGGCAAGGCTGTGCCCAAGGCACGCGCCGAAGTGCTCAAGCAACAGATCGAGCAAAGCGGCCGCCCCGTGACGCCCGAGATGGAAGGGCAGATCAAGGAAGAAGTCATCGCCCGCGAGATCTTCATGCAGGAAGCCAACAAGCGCAGCCTGGCCAACAGCGAAGCCTACAAGCAGCAGATGGAACTGGCCCGCCAGACCATCCTGATCCGCGCGCTGTTCGAAGACTTCCAGAAGAAGAACCCCGTGACCGACGCCGAAGCCAAGGCCGAGTACGACAAGGCCGTCGCTGCCAACAGCGGCAAGGAATACAAGGCCAGCCACATCCTGGTCGAGTCGGAAGACCGCGCCAAGGCCATCATTGCCGAGATCAAGGCCGGCAAGAAGTTTGAAGACATCGCCAAGAAGGAGTCCAAGGACCCCGGATCCGGCGCCCGTGGCGGTGACCTCGACTGGGCCAACCCCGGCAACTACGTGCCCGAGTTCTCCGAAGCCCTGATCAAGCTCGAAAAGGGTGGCATGACCCAGGAGCCGGTCAAGACCCAGTTCGGCTACCACATCATCCGCCTGGACGACGCACGTCAGGCTGAACTGCCCAAGTTCGAGGAAGTCAAGCCCCAGATCGTGCAGCAGCTGCAACAGCAAAAGCTGGCGCAATTCCAGGAATCGCTGCGCGAAAAGGCCAAGATCCAGTAAGATGCGTACGAGTCGGCGGTTTTTGCCGCCGGCCTGACCATCACCAGCCCGCCTTGTGCGGGCTCTTTTTTTGTCCAACGAACCTATAAAAACAAAAGCTGCCCTCTGGGGGCAGCTTGCACGCATTGTTACCTGGGGCCGACACGCTGAGCGTCGGCCCCAGGCAATCAGGCACTTCAGAACTGATAGAGCGCCGTCACCCGGGCCGTGCGGCCTTCGCCGTATTCAACGGCCGAGGAGCGTGACTGCTCGCCCAGGCGCTGGCGCACGCCGGCCACATAGGCCTTGTTGCCGATGTTTTCGAGATTGAGCCTGAGCTTCCATTGCCGGTTGAGTTCATAGCCGACCATGGCGCTGTGCACCCAATAGGCAGAGAGTTTCCCATCGCCTGCCGAGGTGACATTGCGCGTGCCCACGAAGCGCGCCCCATAGCCCACCGTCCAGCCTTGGGGCAATGCATAGGTGGTCCACAGGTTCAGCGAATGGCGCGGCGTATTGCCCAGCGCCTGACCCACACGCGCAGGCTCGTTCAATGACTTGAGGGTCTTGCTGGCCATGAAGGTGTAGTTGGCGAAGACATCCCATTGCGGCGTCACCTTGCCTGCGGCACCGAGCTCCAGCCCGCGCACGCGCTGCTCTCCGGCCAGCAGATAGCTGCCATCGGCCATCTGCTCTCGGGCATTGGTCTTGTCCACCTGGAACAGGGCGCCGGTCAGCGCCAGCTGGCGGTCCAGCACATCCCACTTGGTTCCCAGTTCCAGGCTGGTGTTCTTCTCGGGTGCCAGCGAGGCCGTGGCCGCATCCAGGCCGGAACCATTGGAGACCAGGAATTCGGCAGACGGATTGAAGGCCGTGCCGTAGGCTAGGTAGATGCGGCCGTTGTCGGCGGGCTTGAAGCTCAGGGCCGTGCGGCCGCTGAGCCGGCCGTCGGAGCTGTCCACCGCGGTGCGCACGCCAGCGGCCGTTGTGGCGTTGGAGCGCCCGTCGATCCAGTCATAGCGCAGGCCCAGGTTCAGATCCCAGCGCGGACCCAGCGCAATGGAGTCGGTGGCATACAGCGCGCGGGTGTCCAGGCTGGTCTCGTTCCTTCCGCTGTTTTGCAAGTCCGTCGTGCCCGTCCAGTATCCGGGCGGACGGGCCAGCGGATAGCCGCCGGCCGGGAACTGCCGGTTGATGTTGTAGGAAGAGGTGGTGCGGTCATAGGTCTCGCGCGCGATCTCGAAGCCCGTGATCAGCGTATGCCCCAGCACGCCTGTGTCGAAGCGCTGGGTCAGGTTGGTCTGGTTGATCCACAGGGTGGTGGCCGCATCGCGGCCATAGGCCTGGGGCCCTGCGGGCCGGTAGTAGCCAGGCTGCATGCCCCGGAGATCGACATGCGAGGCAGAGATCACGGTATCGCGGCTCAGCCGCGAGTAGCGCGAGAGGTTCTGCAGCTTGGCGCCCGAGGCGAAGTCATGCTCGATCTTCGCGGTCAGGGCATCCTGGCTGATCTTTTCCCGGTCAAGGTTGCGCCAGCCGAAATAGGCATTGCGCGAGACGCCATCGAGCATCTTGCCGCGAAAGGCCGGCACGCCGAAGTCGGGAAGATTGTCATCGTTCTGGTGAAAGAAGCTGAGAGTCACGCGCGTGGGCGAATTCAATCCCAGAGCCAGCGAGGGCGCCACACCCCAGCGCCGCTTGAAGATGGTGTCGCGCCCGGCCACGTCGCTGTCATGGCCCATGAGATTCAGGCGCATGGCGGCCTTGCCGCCAGCCAGCACCCGGTTGGTGTCGAGCGTGAGGCGCCGGTAGCTGGCCGTACCCAGGCCTGCGTCGGCCTCGGTGAAGTCATGGGCCTTGGGCTGCTTGCTGATCATGTTGATGCTGCCGCCCGAGGTGCCTGCCCCGCCAAAGACCGAGTTCGGGCCCTTGATCACTTCGACAGACTCCGTGTTGAAGAGGTCGCTGCGGTTGTTCTGCCCACTGTCGCGCAGCCCGTCGATCTGCAGGTTGGCGTTGGCGCTGAAGCCGCGGATGTTGATGCTGTCGCCCGAGCCTGCACCGCCCTCGCCCGCATTGAAGGTGATGCCCGACACATTGGACAGCGCCTGCTGCAGGCTCAGGGCGTTCTGTTCCTGGAGCACCTGCCCCGGCACCACCGTAATGGTCTGGGGCACGTCCAGCAGCGGCTTGGCGTACTTGACCGAGTCGGATGCCTCGGTGCGCGAGCCGGTGGTGCGCGGTCCCGAAACGGTGACCGGCGCCAGCTGGACCTGGCGATCCTCAGGGGGCACCTCCTGCGCGTATGCGGGTGTGACCAGCGCCGCAGCGAAGACCGAATAAAGGCATGACTGGGGGCCGGAGACGAAAGGTCGGGAACGGCAATCTGAAGTGCGCATGGCAAGGGCCTTTGTTGAAAATGGAAATCATTTGCAACAAGACCTTTCCCAAGCAATCAGATCCGTCTGATTCTGGCGTTCAGACCTGGATTTCAGTCGTTTTCGCTTGCGTCGATCAGCGCGCTCCCGCCTCCTGCAGCAGCCGCTCCACCTCATGCTGGCTGCGCTGGCGGGCGTGGGCCAGGGCCGTGACGCCGTCCTTGTCGGGCAGGCTGAGGTCCGCCTTCGCCGTGATCAGCTGGCGCACGATGTCCTGGTAGCGCGGGCCACCATCGCCCAGCAAAACGGCTTCGAGCAGGCAGGTCCAGCCCAGCCGGTTCACATGGTCGGCCCGCACACCGGCAGCCAGCAAGGCCTGCACGGTATCGACGTGGCCGCGCTCGCAGGCGGGGATCAGCGCCGTGCCGCCGTAGCGGTTGACGCTTTGCAGGTCGGCACCATAGGACAGTGTCATGCGCAGGATTTCCAGCCGGCCCAGGGCACCGGCCAGCAGATAGGCGCTGTCCTGCAGGTCGTTCTTGAGATTGGGATTGGCCCCGTGGACCAGCAAGGAGCGCGCGACCTCGACATGGTTGCCGCGCACGGCCAGCAGCAGCGGAGTGTTGCCCTGCCGGTCACGCACATCGACAGGTGCGCCGCGCTTGAGCCAGTCGCGTACCTGCAGCGCTTCGCCCGCCTGGGCGGCCGCCAGCAGCGCGGGGCCGAATTCGGGGCGGTTCACCACACCCTCCTGCGCCTTGGCCGCGTCGCGGCCCTCGGCGGCGGCGGCAACGGCCTGGGCATCCTGCGCCTGGACATCCGCCAGTCCCGCCGCAAGGCAGGCCGTCAGAATCGCCGCGTGCCGGCCCTGCGCGCCGGATCGGGAAACAGCATGGTGCATACAAGCCCTCCTGGAAAACACTGTGGTGCGGCAAGCGTACGGCAAGCCCGGGCGATTGCACGCGAACCCGGGGTGCCGCCCGTCAGTTTCATTCAGGAACTATAGCGGCATCGCCTGATCCCACGCGCTTTCCCTGGGCTCGGCCCGCGCTGGAAAGTCTCCGCGCGCCAGCCGACCTCGAACGAAAGGAGACCCGTTCCCGTGCCTTGCAATCAACGCCGTGCCGCCCGCTGGCTGGCCGCAGCCGCCACCGCCCTCGCCGTCCTCACCACCACCCTGGCCCCGGCCGTCGCCCATGCGCGCGAGTTCGTCAGCGTCAAGGGCACCAGCGTCAATGTGCGGCAGCAGCCCACCACGCGCTCGGCCACGCTGTGGGAACTGGGCAAGGGCTATCCGCTGCAGGTGGTGCAGCGCAAGGGCCAGTGGCTGCGCGTCAGGGACAACGAGAGCACGCTGGGCTGGGTGCATGCGCCGCTGACCGGCAAGACCCCGCACATGGTGGTGACCGGGCGCACCGCCAACCTGCGCGCCGGGCCGGGCCAGAACCATCGCGTGGTGGGCAAGCTGGCTGAAATGGAAGTGGTGCGCACGCTCAGGAAACAGGGCTCCTGGGCCCAGGTCCAGCGCGACAACGGCCAAAAGGACTGGGTGGCGCGCAGCCTGACCTGGGGCTGGTGAACCAGGCGCTGCGCCGAACGTTCAGCCGTTGACCACGACCTGCGCGCGCGGCGCATAGCCGTGGTTCAGCGGGCCATGGCCGGCGCCCGTGAACACATCGGCGCCGGCCGCAATCGCGCCCAGGATGTACTCGCGCGCCTGGGCCACGGCCGCCTCCAGCGGCAGGCCCAGCGCCAGGTGCGAGGCAATCGCCGAAGACAGCGTGCAGCCCGTGCCATGGCCGTTGTGCGTGGCAATGCGCTGCGACTGCAGGCGCAGCCGCTGGCCGTTGCCATGGCCCAGCAGGTCCACCACCAGATCGCCCGACAAGTGCCCGCCCTTGAGCAAGGCGGCCGGCGCGCCCAGCGCCAGGAGTTCCTGCACGGCGCCGTCCAGTGCGTCTATGCCATCAATGGAGTGGCCCAGCAGCAGCGCCGCCTCGTCCAGATTGGGCGTGACCACGGTGGCCAGGGGGAACAGTTCGCGCACCAGCACGGAGGCGGTTTCCGGGGCGATCAGCCGGTCGCCGCTGGTGGCCACCATCACGGGGTCCAGCACCACGTTGCGCAGCTGGTGGCGGCGGATGGCATCGGCCACCACCTGCACCACCTCGGGCGTGGCCAGCATGCCGATCTTGACGGCGTCGGCGCCGATGTCCTCGACCACCGCATCGATCTGGCCGCGCAGTATGTCCACGGGAATGCCGTGGATGCCGCTGACGCCCAGCGTGTTCTGCACGGTGATGGCCGTGATGGCCGTCATGCCGTAGCAGCCCAGGGCGCTGCAGGTCTTGAGGTCGGCCTGTATGCCGGCGCCGCCACCGCTGTCGGAGCCCGCGATGATGAGCACGCGGGCATAGCGCTTGCGCGCGGCGGGAGCCGGTTCGGGGGATGCGGCGGTCGAAGGGGAGTGGTCGGCAGTCATGGGCGAAAATTATCACCCATGCGCATGGTCAATACCGGCAGCTGCGGGATGTGCTGTAATGCCTGCTGACGGACGAAACAGGGGTGTCCCGTCGGTGAAACAGGGCCTGGCCCGCCTCACCGATGCGTGACTGAGAAACACCCTGGGGCCCCGGGGCGACCAGCCCCCTGCCGCACAAGCCTGCACCACAGGCACCTTGCCGCGCAGCGCCCCTGCACCCGATCCAGGTCATGCTGGCGTGGGGAGTTTCAATCAATCGGGGTGGTACGCCGCGTTTTGTCCAGCACATGCCCTGTGCGCGGACAGCCGGCCGGCAGTCCCACGGGCATGGGCGCACTTGACCACCAGATGCACATGTCCGTTCTACAAGCTTCTTCCCGCATCGCCATTCTGGGCGGCGGCCTCATGGGCCGGCTGCTGGCATTGGCGCTGGCCCGTCGCGGCCACGGCATTGCCGTATACGACGCCCACGGCCCCGAAGGCGATGGCGCAGCGGCCCGCGTGGCAGCCGCCATGCTCGCGCCCCTGGCCGAATCGGCCATCACCGAGCCCGGCGTGGTGCGCATGGGCCAGCACGGCCTGACGCGCTGGCCCGAACTGCTGGCCCAGCTCGATGCGCCCGTGTTCTTCCAGCAAAACGGCACCCTCATCCTCTGGCACCGCCAGGACGCGGGCGATGCCCAGCGCTTCTTCGGCCTGCTGGAGAAAAACCGCCGCATCAACCCCAGCCTTCCCGCGCTGCAGCCGCTGGCCGATCAGGCCCTGCACGACTGC
Organism: Delftia sp. K82; assembly: GCF_002193035.1. Classification (NCBI taxonomy): domain Bacteria; kingdom Pseudomonadati; phylum Pseudomonadota; class Betaproteobacteria; order Burkholderiales; family Comamonadaceae; genus Delftia; species Delftia sp. K82. Next base: position 2,780,033 of record NZ_MYFL01000001.1, read on the forward strand.
GAGCCCGCGCTTGAGCGGCGCTTTGCCCAGGCCATGTACCTGCAGGGCGAGGGCCAATTGGACAACCGCCAGCTGCTGGTCTCACTCCACGCCACGCTCACCCGCCTGGGCGTGGAGCAGCACTGGAACCAGCCGCGCGAGCTGGCCGACTTCCAACCCGGCGCGCCGGGCCAGCCCGACTGGGTGCTGGATTGCAGGGGCCTGGGCGCACGCGGCCAGTGGCCCGCGCTGCGCGGCGTGCGCGGCGAGGTGGTGCGCATCCACGCGCCCGAGGTCACGCTGCATCGGCCCACGCGCCTGATCCATCCGCGCTACCCGATCTACATTGCGCCCAAGGAGGACCACCTCTTCGTCATCGGCGCCACCGAGATCGAGTCCGACGACATGTCGCCGGCCAGCGTGCGCTCCACGCTGGAGCTGCTCAGCGCCGCCTACACCGTGCATCCGGGTTTTGCCGAGGGCCGCATCGTCGAGATCGCCACCCAGTGCCGCCCCACCCTGCCCGACAATCTGCCGGCCGTGCGCTGGAGCGCGCCGCGCGTGATGGAGGTCAACGGCCTGTACCGCCATGGCTTCATGATCGCGCCGGCCATGCTGGACGTGGTGCTGGAGTTGCTCGACAGCGGTGATTCCGAACTGGCACGCCGCTTCGATGTTGCCGTCGAGCATGCGCCATCGCAGCACAAGGCAGCCGCCTGAACGGCACGCACGGCACTTTCACGCACAACAGACCGGACATGCATGCAGGGTCGCCAGGCCCGGCCCTGCCTAAGATCGAACAAGCCCCCGTACCCGCCTTTCGTTTCCCCCCAGCCGCCATGAACATCACCATCAACCAGCAAGCGACCGAACTGAGCGACGGAGCCACCGTGGCCGACGCGCTGGCCCAGCTTGCACCGCGCCCGCCCTTTGCCGTGGCCATCAACACCGTCTTCGTACCCAAGGCCCGCTATGCCGAGCAGGCGCTGAACGACGGCGACCGCCTCGAAGTGATCTCGCCGGTGACCGGCGGCTGATGCCCCATCCGACTCTCCCATTGCCTCACGCCATGACGACTTCCGCCCCTTCCTCCGACGACAGCCTGGTCCTGTACGGCCAGCGCTTTGACAGCCGCCTGCTGCTGGGCACCTCCCGCTACCCCTCGCCCGCCGTGCTGGAAGCTGCCGTGCAGCGTGCCCGCCCGGCCATGGTCACGGCCTCGCTGCGACGCCAGGGCAGCAATGCCGCCGAGACCGGCGCCAGCTTCTGGGAACTGCTCAGAAAGCTCAACGTGCCCGTGCTGCCCAACACCGCCGGCTGCATGACCGTGCAGGAAGCCGTGACCACGGCCCAGATGGCGCGCGAAGTCTTCGAGACCCCCTGGATCAAACTGGAGCTGATCGGCGACGACTACACCCTGCAGCCCGACACGCTGAACCTGGTCGAGGCCGCCTCCATCCTTATCAAGGATGGCTTCCAGGTCCTGCCCTACACCACCGAGGACCTGGTGCTGTGCCAGCGCCTGGTGGATGTGGGCTGCCAGGCCGTCATGCCCTGGGCGGCGCCCATCGGCACGGGCCGCGGCCCCGTCAACCCCTACGCCATGCAGACGCTGCGCGAGCGCCTGAAGGTGCCGCTGATCGTGGATGCGGGCCTGGGCCGGCCGTCCCATGCCTGCCAGGTCATGGAATGGGGCTATGACGCCGTGCTGCTGAACACGGCCGTGGCCCTGTCCGAAGACCCGGTGGCCATGGCCGGCGCCTTTGCCGACGCCGTGAACGCCGGCCACGCCGCCCACCGCGCCGGCGCCATGGCCGAGCAATCTGCCGCCCAGCCCAGCACGCCCGTGCTGGGCACGCCGTTCTGGCACCACGGCTGAGGAGACCGGCCATGAGCAACGACTCCATCCAATCCTGGGCAGATGCCATCGTGCGCCTGCACGGCGCCACCTTCGCCCCTGAAGGCTCCGCCCTGCCCTCCCAGCCCGTGCCGCAGGCACAGCGCCAGGAGCCGGCCTATCTTGCGGCGCTGCAGGCCTGCAGCGCCCTGGGCTTCATCGCCATCGACGCCGAGACGCTGGCCTGCGCCTGGCAGGCGCAGACGCTGCGCAGGGGCCGCTTCGAGGCCACGCTATGGCCCGACGATCCGCGCGACTTCGGCCTGGAGGGCGCCGATCCCGCACTGGCCTTCCCGGACTGTCCAAGGTCCCTGGGCCTGTACGGCGTGCTGCCCGATGCGCAATGGGTGGGACGCATGGCCCGCGCCGGTGTGCCCACCGTGCAATTGCGCTTCAAGTCCGAGGACCGCGACGCCATCGCCCGCGAAGTGCGCGCCGCCGTGGCCGCCGTGGAAGGCACGGGCGCCCTGCTCTTCATCAACGACCACTGGCGCGAGGCCATCGATGCCGGCGCCTATGGCGTGCATGTGGGCCAGGAAGACCTGGATGCGCTGGCCGGCGCCGACCTGCAGGCCATCCACGCCTCGGGCCTGCGCCTGGGCGTGAGCACGCATGGCTATGCCGAAATGGTGCGCGCCCATGCGGTGCAGCCCAGCTACATCGCGCTGGGCGCCGTCTTCCCCACAACGCTCAAGAAGATGGCCACGGCTCCGCAGGGCCTGGCGCGCCTGGGCGCCTATGTGCGCCTGATGCAGCGCTATCCGCTGGTGGCCATCGGCGGAATCTCGGCCGACCAGTTCCCGGCCGTGCGCGCCACGGGCGTGGGCTCGGTGGCCGTGGTGCGGGCACTGGTCAATGCCGAGGATCCGGAAGCGGCGGCGCAGCAGTTGCTCGCAAGCATGCACGCTGCCGACTGAGTTCTTGCTGGGCACTCCAACAAAAAAGGGAGCATCTGCTCCCTTTTTTTGCACTGCCTCAACCCTTGGGCGGATCCTTGTCGTCTGCCTGCGGCGACGGAGCCTGTGGTGAGCTACGAAAGGCCGGGTCGGTCTCGCGCGACAGCAGCATGTCCACCGAGCGGCTCAGCGGCTCGTCCAGGCCACGGTGCTCACGCACGGTGTCGGGCGGCTCCAGCTCCCACTTGTCCAGCGCCAGGTCCATGTCCAGCGGCGCCTTGAGATTGTGGCTGCTGAAACCCACGGCACCCGAGCCGGGCATCGACAGCGTCACGGGCGGAAAGCGCGAGGGCACATCGACATGCGGCAGCTCGTTCTCGCCCAGGTCCGTGAGGTCTATGTCCAGCAGCGGTGCCGACTCATCGTGGATGAAGGAAGGCGCCTCGCCCAGGGGCACGGAGCGCACCTGGCCTGCGGGCAGTTGGCCGGCCTGATCCAGATCGAAGTTCAGGGGCTGCAGCTCGAAGTGCAGCGGTGCGGACAACGAGTCCGGTGCGCTGCTCGCAGGCTTGTCGCCGCCACCGACTGCACCCGTGGACAGGGGCAGCGTGTCCATGGGGGTGAACTCCAGGCCCGGCTCCAGCGGCGTCAAGGAGGCCGGCTGCGGCTGTGCAGGTTCTATCGGCGGCTGCAGCTCTGCCATCCAGTCCACGCCCGTGGCCGCGGATGCAGGAGCATGCGCCGGCGTGGCTTCTGCAGCCGCTGTGAAGGCAGCCGCGCCAGCCGTGGTTGCGCCGGCTGCGGCCGTGCCCGTGACCATGCGCGGCGTGGTGCGCTCGCGCGGGCCGGGTTCGCCGCGTGTTCCGGCAGGTGAGGTGCGCGCAATGGACAGCAGCAGCAGCAGGTCGTCGAAGGCCGCCAGGTCGAAGGGGGCCGGCGCATCGGGGTCGGGTGCACCGTCCTGCTTGAACAGGTAGTGCGCCAGGCAAGTTTCGACTTCGTCCACGGGCCACAGGGCCTCGATGCGCGCCAGTTGCTCGGGATAGCCCTGCAGCAGGCTGCTGCCCTTGTCGGTAAAGCCCGGCATGGCCGGCACACGGGCGTTGAAATGCCTGGCAAAACGCGCGCGCAGCTGGTCAAAATCGTCGCGGCGGCTCAGCGTGTAGTACAGGTGCAGCAGCTCCAGATAGGCCAGCGGCGAGGAATCCTCATGCGTGTCGATATGCGAGCGCAGCAGCTCGATGGCCTGCTGGTGCTCGCCCACCGAGATGAAGAATTCCGCCTGCTGCTGCACGTCGAACAGTTCGCCGGGCTGCACCATGCGCCTGGCCTTGATGGCCTCGGGCCCGGATGTGCGCACAGGTGCCGGGGCCTGCGGCGCAGGCTCGGTTTCCAGCTCGGCATGCACGGACACAGGCACGGGAATGGTGGCCGGGCCGAAGTCGCCAGGGTCCACATCCTCATGCAGCTCATAGGTCACGCCGGGGCGCATCTGGGCGCCGCGCTGCACATAGGGCGAAGCCAGGGTATCCGGTCCCCGGCGGTCGTCCTGCTGCGGTGCCGCAGGCCGGTGCTCACGCAGGCTGGGAGCCATGGGCCGCGTGGGCCTATGGGGATCCAGGGAATGCGGCAGGGTGTGGATCTCGTCATCGCGCACATGGGGCGGGGTCGACGGCACGGGGTCCTGCGACGAACGCTCCACCGATTCCCGCCAGGCGTTCTGCTCGCGCGAGAAAAGCGAAGCACCCGAGCGCATGCGCCAGGCCATCCAGCCGATCACGGCCACGGCGGCAATCAGGGCCAGCAGCAGCGCATTGAACAGCCAGGATGAGCCGCCGGACTCCTGGCGCATTGCGTCCAGCTCGGCCCGCAACTGGGCCAGTTGCCCACGGTCCACGCCGTCGCGCTTCTTGAAGGCCGCCATCTCGGCCTCCAGCGCCTGCACGCGCTTGTTGGCCTCGGCCAGCTGCTCGCTGCCCGCATCGAACATGGGAGCTGCAGATGCGACGCCGCCTTCGGGTGTTCCGGGTGTTCCGGCTGCTCCAGCGGCGCCCGGGGTGCCGCCCGATCCCAGCCACTCCTCCACCGGCTCCATGCGCAGGCGCGGTTCGATGCGCAGGCCCGCCTGCAACTGCCCGGCCTGGGCCTGGGCGGTCACGCCCACGGGAGGCTTGGACTTTTCGGTCGCGGCCTTGGGTTTCGGCCTGGGTTTTGGTTTGGGCTGGGGCTGCGCCTCCTTGGGAGCGGGCGCCGTGGCAGGCCGGGCATCCGACCGGGCACTGCGGGCAGCGGCCGCGCGGGAGGGTGTCGAAGAAGATTCAGAAGCGGTGCCAGCCACACCGGCAGCGCCAGCTGCTGCAGCGGCGCCCACGGTCGGCAGCGCAGGCTGCGCTGCTGCCAGTTCACGCACATTGATGGGCTGGTTGCCTGAGGCGTCCACCGAATCTGGCAGCTGCGCCAGCAGCGTATAGCTGCGGCTGATGCCGCCACCTTCGCAGCCCGCCCACAGCTTGAGCGTCACGATGGGCTCGTCCACCGTATAGCGGGCCTGCACCCGCACGGCCTTGCCCGACGAGGTCGGGCTGACACTGACGCGCGAGGATTCGATGGGCCTGTCACCGGCCAGCAGCTCGGCGCGCACACAGGAGCTGCCGGCGTCGTTTCCGCTATCGGGCTGCAAGCCCACCACCAGGTCGAACGGAGCGCCCAGCACCACGTTGCCCCGAGGACTGCCCAACGACAATGCGGACGCGTTCCAGGCCATGGAGGACAGGGCGACGCCGAGAATGGTGCTACAAATTCTCACATCAGCCTTTCTTTGAACGCTTGCATTTTTGCATAGACACCTGTAGGACACCTCCTCTATGTATATGATCCAAAACAACATTTCTCCTATCAGAAACGTCGGATTGATAGGCGTAGGCATCATGGGTCAAGGCATTGCCCAGTTGGCCGCCCAGGCAGGCGCCAGGGTGCTGCTGCAGGATGCCCGTCCCGGCGCTGCCGTACAAGCGCAGCAACAGCTGCTTGCGCTGTGGGACATGCTTGAGAAGAAACAAAAAATAACAAGTGAGCAGGCCGCAGATTGCAAGGCCCGGCTGACGGTGGCGGACGGTCTCGATGCCTTCAAGAACTGCGATCTGGTGATAGAGGCCATCGTCGAGCGCATGGATGCCAAGCAGGCGCTGCTGCGCGAGCTGGAGGCCATCGTTGCGCCCGGGACCCTCATCGCCAGCAACACCTCGGCGCTGTCCATCACCACGCTGGCCACGGCGCTCAAGCACCCGCAGCGCTTTGCCGGCTTTCACTTCTTCAACCCGGCGCCGCTGATGAAGGTGGTGGAGATCGTGCGCGGCCTGGCCACGGACGAGGCCACCTGCGCCACGCTGGCACAGTTCGCGCGCAGCTTCGGCCACACGCCCGTGCGTGCGCAGGACACGCCGGGCTTCCTGGTCAACCACCTGGGCCGAGGCTATGTGACCGAGGCGCTGCGCATCGTGCAGGAAGGCATTGCCGACTTCGCCACCATCGACCGCATCCTGCGCGAGCAGGTGGGATTCAAGCTCGGCCCGTTCGAGCTGATGGATCTCACCGGCCTGGATGTCACCCATGCCGTGATGGAGCACATCTACCACCAGTACTACCAGGAGCCGCGCTACCGCCCCAGCCCCATTGCCGCGCAGCGCGTGGCGGCCGGCCTGCTGGGCCGCAAGACCGGCCGGGGCTTTTACCGCTATGCCGAAGGCCGCGCCGAGCAGCCTGCCGAGCCTGCCGTGCCGCAGGTGCAGACGCTGCCACCGGTCTGGGTGTCCGCACGCGCGGCCCGGCGCAACGAGATCTACCAGTTGCTCAAGAGCCTGGGCGCACGCATTGAAACCGCGCAGGCACCGACCGAGCAGGCCTTGATCCTGGTGGCGCCGCTGGGCCTGGACGTGACCACGGTGGCTGCCGTGGAGCGGCTGGACTGCACGCGCACCATGGGCATCGACATGCTGATCGCCGACGCCGACACGCGCCGCCGCGTGCTGGCCACCACGCCGGCCACGCGCACCGACATGCGCGATGCCGCCCATGCGCTTTTTGCCAGCGACGGCAAGGCCGTCAGCGTGATCCGCGACAGCGGCGGCTTCGTCACGCAGCGCGTGGTGGGCTCCATCGTCAACATCGCCAGCGACATCTGCCAGCAGGGCATCGGCAGCCCGGCCGACCTGGAAAAGGCCGTGACCCTGGGCCTGGGCTATCCCATGGGCCCGCTGGCCATGGGCGACCGCTGGGGCCCCACCAACATGCTGGAGGTCCTGTTCAACCTGCAGACCGTCTACGGCGACCCACGCTACCGCCCCAGCCCCTGGCTGCGCCGCCGTGGCGCGCTGGGGCTGAGCCTCACGCACGAGGAGCCATAAGCCCTGCAAAGCCGGCGACCCGACGCACGACGGGTCGCCTTTTTTTCGCCGCCCTGCCCCGTTTTCGGCAGGCCCAGACACCGAAGTGACAGGCCCGCCGGCGGCATGCTGCGCCGCGGCGGTCCCACACGCGACAATGTGACCGTCATCAGTCACGCAAAAGACAGGCCATGGACGACCCGATTCTTACCATCGAAGAACGTGAAGCGATCAATTCCGGTCGCTGGTTTTCATCACTTTCTCCATCGCTTCGGCACGACATTCTTCGATGCGCTTACGTCAAACGGTTCAAAGATGGCACGCTCATCTGCGCACGCGGAGAACCGCCCGAGGAATGGATCGCCTGCGCCCGGGGTGCGGTGCGCGTGAGCTCGACCTCGATCACGGGCAAGCAGATCACGCTGGACTACGTGGAGCCGGGCATCTGGTTCGGCGACGTGGCCATCCTGGACGGGGACAAGCGCACGCACGATGCCTATGCGCACGGCGAGACCACGCTGCTGTGCGTGTCCAAGACCGACTTCAAGAAAATCCTGTCCATGCATGTGGAGTTCTCGGAAGCCATGCTGCGCCTGCATGCACGGCGCATCCGCCAGCTCTACGGCCTGGTCGAGGACCTCAACACCCTGCCGCTGCGCGCGCGCCTGGCCAAGCAGCTGCTGCACCTGGTGCGCAGCTACGGCGTGACCAGCCTGTCGGATGGCAGCGAGATCCGCATCGGCCTGCATCTGGCGCAGGAGGAACTGGCCCAGTTGCTGGGCGCCTCGCGCCAGCGCGTGAACCAGGAACTCAAGGCCATGGAGCGCGAGAACGCCATCCGCATCGAGCCGGGCGGCCTGGTGGTCTGCGACCGCGACACGCTGCTGCGCATCGCCGCGCCCGACGCCTGAACCTGCGCGGCTCCCACCGCGCCGCGTACACACAACCCTTTCCTTCACCGACCGGACGTTCGCGCCGGCCGGTGCCTTGCCGCGCCCGTGCCGCGCGGCCGCACCCCTTTCTAGAACCGGTTTCCGAACCGATCACAGGACTGACTGCCCCATGAGCACTTTCGACCATTTCGTAGGCACGCGCCCCGTCTCCGACCAGCACGCATTCGACGTGCCCGCGCTCACCGCCTGGATGCAGGGCCATGTGCAGGGCTTTGCCGGCCCGCTGCAGGTGGAGATGTTCAAGGGCGGCCAGTCCAACCCCACCTACAAGCTGATCACCCCGGGCCGCAGCTACGTGATGCGCTCCAAGCCCGGCCCCGTGGCCAAGCTGCTGCCCTCGGCCCATGCCATAGAGCGCGAGTTCCGCGTGATGAAGGGCCTGGCCGGCACCGACGTGCCCGTGCCCCACATGTATGCGCTGTGCGAGGACGAGTCCATCATCGGCCGCGCCTTCTACATCATGGAGTGCATGGAAGGCCGCGTGCTCTGGGACCAGTCCCTGCCCGGCATGGAACCGGCCCAGCGCGCCGCCATCTACGACGAGATGAACCGCGTGATCTCGGCCCTGCACACCGTGGACTTCGCGGCCCAGGGCCTGGCCGACTACGGCAAGAGCGGCAACTACTTCGAGCGCCAGATCGGCCGCTGGAGCAAGCAGTACGTGGCCTCGGTCACCCAGCCCATCCCCGAGATGGACCAGCTCATGCAGTGGCTGCCTGCCCACATGCCGGCCAGCGCGCTGGATGCCTCGCGCGTGTCCATCGTGCACGGCGACTTCCGCCTGGACAACCTGATGTTCCACCCCACCGAGCCGCGCGTCATCGCCGTGCTGGACTGGGAGCTGTCCACCCTGGGCCACCCGCTGGCCGACTTCAGCTACCACTGCATGAGCTGGCACATCCCCGCCACGCTGGGCCGGGGCATCGCAGGCAAGGACCTGGCGGCCCTGGGCATTCCCGGCGAAGAGGAATACATCCGCCGCTACTGCGAGCGCACAGGCCTCAAGGACGTGGACACGCTGCGCGCCGACTGGAACTTCTACATGGCCTACAACATGTTCCGCATCGCGGCCATCCTGCAAGGCATTGCCAAGCGCGTGGAAGCCGGCACGGCCTCCAGCGCCCAGGCCAAGGCCTCGGGCGACACCGCCCGGCCCATGGCCGAGCTGGCCTGGTCCTTTGCCCAGCGCAGCTGAGCCATCCAGACCGCCCCCATCACTCACCGATCACCCCGTTTCCACCACAAGCGACAAGCCAAGAGAAGGAGCGCATCCATGGACTTTGAATATTCGCCCAAGACCAAGGACCTGCAGGAACGCCTGCTGAAGTTCATGGACGAGCACATCTATCCCGGCGAAAAGGACTATGCCGCCGAGATGGAAGCCAACACCGCCGCAGGCAAGCGCTGGACGCCGCTGCAGACCATCGAGAAGCTCAAGGTCAAGGCCCGGGAGCAAGGCCTGTGGAACCTGTTCCTGCCCGTGGACAGCGCCGAGGCCGCAGGCTACAAGGGCGGCGGCCTGACCAACCAGGAATACGCGCCGCTGGCCGAGATCATGGGCCGCGTGCCATGGTCCAGCGAGGTGTTCAACTGCTCTGCGCCCGACACCGGCAACATGGAGACCATTGCGCGCTACGGCAGCACCGAACTCAAGGAGCGCTGGCTCAAGCCGCTGCTGGAGGGCAAGATCCGCTCGGCCTTCGCCATGACCGAGCCCGAGGTGGCCTCCTCCGACGCCACCAACATCTGCACCCGCATCGAGCGCCAGGGCGACGAGTACGTGATCAACGGCCACAAGTGGTGGATCTCGGGTGCCGGCGATCCGCGCTGCCAGGTCTTCATCACCATGGGCAAGACCGACCCCGATGCGCCCAAGCACTCGCAGCAAAGCATGATCATCGTGCCCGGCGACGCGCCCGGCATCCGCATCGTGCGTCCGCTCAACGTCATGGGCTATGACGATGCGCCGCACGGCCACATGGAGATGTACTTCGAGAACGTGCGCGTGCCCGCTGGCAACATCCTGCTGGGCGAGGGCCGTGGCTTCGAGATCGCCCAGGGCCGCCTTGGCCCCGGCCGCATCCACCACTGCATGCGCCTGATCGGCCTGGCCGAGCGCGCGCTGGAGCTGATGTGCAAGCGCGCCAGCTCGCGCATCGCCTTCGGCAAGAGCGTGGCCCAGCAGACCGTGACGCAGGAGCGCATCGCCGAGGCGCGCTGCCGCATCGACATGGCGCGCCTGCTCACGCTCAAGGCCGCCTGGCTGATGGACATTGCGGGCAACAAGGTGGCGCGCAGCGAGATCGCCATGATCAAGGTCGTGGCTCCCAGCATGGCCTGCCAGGTCATCGACTGGGCCATGCAGGTGCACGGCGGCGGCGGCATGAGCGACGACTTCCCGCTGGCCAGCGCCTACGCCCACGCGCGCACGCTGCGCTTTGCCGACGGCCCGGACGAAGTGCACCGCAACGCCATCGCCAAGTGGGAGCTGGGCAAGTACGGCGCCTACGGCAAGGATGCCGGCGTGCCCATCACGCGCGGCAGCTGAGCAGGCTTCAAGCCTGAGGCCTCAGGCCGCGCATCCGGCAGGACCGGGTGGCGGCCCTGCCCCACCCCTCTCAGCCAGGTGGCAATGCCTCCTGGCTTTTTTGCGCCTGCCTTTCCGGCATTTCAGTGCCCATGGCAGGCGGCTCCCATCCCCCGCCCAGCGCCCGGTACAGCGCCACGCGCGCCTGCAGCTGCAGCAGGCGCTGCAGCACGGCATCGTCCTGCGCCGCGTACAGCGTGGTCTGGGCCTGCAGCAGGGACAGCAGGCTTTCCGCCCCGGCCTTGTAGCGCAGCTCGGCCAGCGACACGGCCTGGCGGGCCTGGGCCAGCACCTCGGCCTGGGCCTCGGCCTGGGCCTTCAGGCCGTGGACGGCATTGAGCGCCAGGTCCACATCGCCATAGGCCGCGACGATGGACTTGTAATAGCCGGCCAGCAGCTCCTCGCGCCGGGCCTGGGCGCCATCGCGTTCGGCCGCCAGCCGACCGCCGTCGAAGATGGGGCCGGCGAGGCCGGCCAGCAGCGAATACACGGGCTCGCGCAGCCAGTCGCTGGCGCGGCCCGCGCTGGTGCCCGCGCTGCCCGTAAGGGTCAGCCGGGGCCACAGCGCTGCGCGGGCCGCCTGCAGGTTGGCGCTGGCGGCGGCCAGCTGCGCTTCCGCATTGGCAATGTCGGGCCGGCGCTGCAGCAGCTGCGTGGGCAGGCCTGCGCCGATCTCGGGCAGCTGCAGGGCTTGCAGCGAATCCGTGGCCAGCGCGGGGCGCCGGGCCTGGCCCAGCAGCACGGCCAGCGTGGCATCGGTATCCTCGCCCTGGCGGCGCAGCGTGGCCAGGACCTGGCGCTGGCTGGCCACCAGGCCGCGCTGCTGGGCCAGCTCCAGCTGGGTGGCGGCGCCTGCGCGCGCGCGGGACTCCACCAGGCCCAGCAGCCGCTCGGCATTGGCCACGTTGCGCGCCGCAATGGCCTGGCGCTCGCGCAGCGCCACGGCCTGCAGCCAGCCATGGGCCACCTGGGCAGTGACCGTGAGGCGCACCGTGTCCTGGTCGAACCGGCTGGCCTGCCAGGCCGCCGCCGCCGCATCGCGCGTGGCGCGGTTGCGGCCCCAGAAGTCCACCTCATACGAGGCCGTCAGCGCGGCGCCGTAGACGCTGGCCTGCCCGCCCGCCACCTGTGCATGGTTCATGCGCTGGGTGCGCAGCTCGCCATTGAGCGAGGGCAGCAGCGCCGCGCCTGCCTGGCGCGTGGCCGCCTCGGCCTGGCGCACGCGGGCCATGGCGGCAGCCATGTCCAGGCTCTGGTCCTGGGCGGCCTGCACCATGCCGCCCAGTTCTGCGCTGCCAAAGGCCTGCCACCACTGGGGTGAGACGGAGGCAGGGAGGACTTCGCCCTGCTGCTTCCAGGAAGCGGCCAGCGCAGGCGCCTCCCGGTCCGGCATCGTCTGCTGCGCGGCGCAGCCGCCCAGGGCCGCAAGGGCCAGGGCCATGCAGCCCAGGCGCGCCGGCATCGTCTTGTCGTTCATGTCTTTCATCTCACTCTCCCGCCAGCGCGCGCACCGGGTCCAGCCGCGCCGCCGTCTTGGCAGGCATGTAGCCGAACACCAGGCCCGTCACCACGGCGCAGGCAAAGGCGCCCAGCATGGCGCGCACCGAAAACACCACGGGCACGCCCGCCACGATGAGCACCACGCCCACGGCCAGCCCGGCCAGCAGGCCCACCGTGCCGCCCACGAAGGTGACCAGGCTGGCCTCGGTCAGGAACTGGCGCAGGATGTCGCGCTGGCGCGCGCCCGTGGCCATGCGGATGCCGATCTCGCGCGTGCGCTCGCGCACCGTCATCAGCATCACGTTCATCACGCCGATGCCGCCCACCACCAGGGAAACGGCGGCAATCAGGCCCAGCATCACCGCCATGCTCTGGCGCGTGGCCGCCTCGGCCTGGATGCGCGCGGCCGCATTGCCGATGCCGAAGTCCTCGCGCCCGCCGTGGCGCGCCAGCAGCAGCTTGCGCATGGCCTCCTCCGCCTCGTGCACCACGTCGGAGGACATGGCCTCGATCACCACATAGTCGGGCTGGGTCTGCGACTGGTAGACGCGCGCCCGGCCCGAGCGGTAGGGAATGAAGACCATGTCGTCATAGTTCTGCGCGCCCGAGTCCGCGCCGCGCTCGCTCATCACGCCGATGACCTCGAAGGCCGAGGTGCCGATGATCAGCTGGCGGCCCAGCGGGTTGGGCGTGTCGGGGAAGAAGTGCTGGTGCGCCTTGTGGCCCAGGACCACCAGGGGCGCCAGGTCGCGGTCCTCGGCCTCGGTGTAGTAGCGGCCCTGGGCTACCTTCCAGTGGTGCACCAGGGGCATCTCCTCGCTGGCGGCGAAGACGTAGATCTGCTTGTCGGCCTTGCCGTAGCGCACGGTGATGGGGTCGCCGATCACGGGCATCACGCGCCGTATCTCGGGCAATTCGCGCACGGCGGCCAGGTCTTCCTCGGTCATCTGCCCGGCCGGCCCGCCCGTGGCCGGCGGCTTGCTGCCCATGTAGAGGATGGCCGTTCCCATGGTCCCCATCTGCTCGACCACCTTGCGCCGCGCGCCCTCGCCAATCGCCAGCATGACAATCACCGATGCCACGCCGATGACGATGCCCAGCAAGGTCAGGCTGGTGCGCACGCGGTTCATGCGCATGCCGCGCCAGGCGCTGCGCGCGGCCTCGAACAGTTCCGCCAGCCAGGGCGCGCCGGCGCTGCCGCGCTGCGGCGTGAGCGGCAGGGCAGCGGCGCCCGCATTCACCCCATTTGCGGCATCGTCGCGCTGGCTGTCGCTGGTGATGCGGCCGTCGCTGATCTCGATCACGCGGCGCGCCTGGGCGGCCACAGTGCGGTCGTGGGTGATGAGGATGATGGTGTGGCCCGCATCGGCCAGCTCGCGCAGCAGGGCCATGACTTCGGCGCCGCTGTGCGAGTCCAGCGCGCCCGTGGGTTCGTCGGCCAGGATGATCTGGCCGCCGTTCATCAGCGCGCGCGCAATCGACACGCGCTGCTGCTGCCCGCCCGACAGCTGGTTGGGCCGGTTGCCCAGGCGCGAGCCCAGGCCCAGGCGCTCGAGCAGCGCTCGGGCGCGCCGCACGCGCTCTTCCTTGGGCAGGCCCGCGTAGATGGCGGGCATTTCCACGTTCTCGCTGGCGCTTTCGCTGGCTATCAGGTGGTAGCCCTGGAAGACGAAGCCGAAGGCCTCGCGCCGCAGCCAGGCCAGCGCGTCCGAGTCCAGCGTGGCCACGTCCTGGCCCTGGAAGTGGTAGCTGCCCTCGCTGGGCCGGTCCAGGCAGCCCAGGATGTTCATCAGCGTGGACTTGCCCGAACCCGAGCTGCCCACCACGGCCACGAACTCGCCCGCGCGTATCTCCAGATCGATGCCGTGCAGCACGGTGACGGCGGGCTGGCCGCTGTCGCCGCCGCCGTAGTGCTTGGTGATGCCGCGCAGCTCGATCAGCGGTGCGGTCAGCGGCGCGCCGGCCTGCATGCCCTGCGCCATCACCATTGCAGCCACCGCGGGCCACGGTCCAGAGGCGTCTCGCCGACGATGACGCGCTCGCCTTCCTGCAGGCCCTCCAGCACCTCGGCCTGGTGGCGGCTACGCACGCCCAGGCGCACGGTGCGCTGCTCGGGCTGGCCCTTGGCGTCCAGCACGCGCACGGTCTGCGTGCTGCCGGCCTTCTCGGCCTTCTCGGCGTTCTCTGCCTTTTCCGCCTTGTCAGTCGTTCCCGCCTTGTCGGCCACGGCCATCAGCGGCACGGTCAGCGCCTGCGCGGCCTGCCCGGTGACAAAGACCACCTGGGCCGTCATCTGGGGCATCAGCTCGGCGTCCTCGTTGTCCACATCGAACAGCACGGTATAGGCCACGGCCTTGGTGGCGGGCGCAGGCGCCTGGCCCGCATTGCCGCCGGCCGGCGCCTGGCTGGTAGAGGGCGAAGGCAGCACCTGGCGCACCTTGCTGGACCAGCGCCGGGGCCTGGCCTGGTCGGCGCCGCCCAGCGTGGTGAAGTACACCGGCATGTCGTCGCGCACGCGGCGCACGTCGGCCTCGGACACTTCGGTCCACACCGTCATGGCCGACAGGTCGGCAATGCGCAGGATGTTGGGCGTCTGGTAGGTGGCGTTCAGCGTCTGGCCCTCGCGCGCCTCCACCGACACCACGGTGCCGGCCATGGGCGCGTAGATGCGCGTATAGCCCAGGCGCGCCTCGTCGGCCTTGAGCGTGGCCTGGGTCTGGTCGATCTGGGCCTTCAGGTGCTCCATGCGAGCACCGGCTGCGGCCAGGTTGGCTTCTGCGGTCTGCAGGTCTTCCTCGCGCGTGGCCCCGTCGCGGGCCAGCTGGCGCTGGCGCGTGAGCTGCTGCTCGGCCAGCTTGCGCAGCGCCTGCTGCTCGGCCAGCTGTGCGCGCAGGCCGGCCAGCGAGGCACGCCCCGCATCCACCGTGGCGCGCTGCACGCTGGGGTCGATCTCCACCAGCAGTGCGCCCTTTTCCACCTGGGCGCCGGGCTCCACGCGCAGCCGGGTGACCTGGCCCGACACCTGGGCGCCCACGTCCACATAGCGGCGCGGCTGCAGCGTGCCGATGGCCGTGACGGTGGACTCGATATCGGTGCGCGCCACGGTCTCGGTCTGGTAGGCCACGGCAGGCCGGCTGGACCACCAGGCGGCCGCGCCCCCGGCCGCCGCCAACAGGACCACCGCCACGGCGATGGCTTTCCAGCGTTGCTGCGTGCGCGTCATGCTTGCCTCCCGACCACACACACCCCGAACTGGAACGAAAGCAGGAAACTCATCTGAAAAACCCCGTAGTACCGAAACTGAAAACAATCCACGCCAAATCCGCCACGGCAAGCACGCCAGCCAACCAGGCCAGCCGCGCCGCCCAGCGCGCATGGGCGCTGATCAGGGCCACGGCCATCAGCGCGCCGGCGGACACAAAGCCCAGCCAGGCCACCGTGCCCACCGTGCCGCCCCAGCCCGAGACAACGGGCACAAGGGCCAGCGCCAGCAGCGCCGTGCCCAGGCCGCGCAACTGCGGGCCACGGCGGGCCGGCAGCTCGCGCGCGCCGGTCAATTGTTCGTAGTGGCGGTCCATGGCAAAGGCCAGGGCCGCCATGCCTGCAAAGGCCAGGGCCAGTGCGGCCAGGGATGCGTGCAACGTGCTCATGCCTGCACCTCCGAGGGGCCGGCTACGGCGGCCTGCCCCTTGGCCGTCCTTGCCTTGGCGGCGGCACCCGCGCCGCGCCGCGCCAGCCAGCGCCAGGCCCAGGCGGCCGCCAGCCCCGTGGCCAGGCAGAACAGCTCCACCCCGGCGCTTTCCCAGTCGCCCTCCAGCATGTGGGCCGACAACGGCTCGCCCACGGTGATCCAGTTGAGCAGCGGCAGCAGCAGGCACAGCATGGCCAGCAGGCCCATCTGCTGGCGCCAGGCCGTGGCTGGCGCGCAGGCCAGCGCATGCACCAGCGCCAGGCCCCACAGGCCGAAGAACACGGCCAGCTCCCAGTCATCGCGGTGCGCCAGGCCCACGGGCACCAGGCGGTTGGCCCACAGGTAGCCGATGCAGCCCAGGCCCAGCCCGGCGATGGCCGCCACGTTCAGGCCCTCGATCAGCCGGTACACGCGCGCCGTGGCGCTGCCGAACTCGCCCTGGTGGCGGCTGCGGCGCTTGACCATGAAGAGGATGGCGCCCGTGGCCATCATGGCCGCGCCCGCCAGGCCGCACAGAAAGTACAGCCACTTCATGGCCAGCCCGCCGAACTTGACCATGTGCAGCCCGCCCATGACCGCCTGGGCCAGCGAGGGGGTGCCGCCGTCGGCGCCGCCGGGCAGGCGTACCTGCAGCACCTCGCCCGTGGCGGCCGAGAACATCGCCATGCCCGAATTGGGGCTCAGGCGCTGATGCGCACGGTCATCGCTGTTCCAGCCGTAGACGCCGATGCGTGCCGAGGCATCGCCGGGATGGTTGACGACCACCGCGCGCACCGCCTGGCCCATCAGCTCCTGGCCGCGCCGCGCAAAGGGCTCCAGATCGGGCACCGCCAGGGGCTTGCCGGACAGCGCGGGCGGCCCGGCCTCGTTCATGTCGGCGATGAAGGCCGTGCGGGCGGCCTGGTCCGTGCCATAGACCGTCCAGACGCCAACGGGCATGAAGCTCAGGCTGGAGATGGCGATGCCGGTATAGGCAATCATGAACTGGAAGGGCAGCGTCAGCACCGCCACGGCGTTGTGCGCGTCCAGCCAGCTGCGCTGGCCCTTGCGTGCGCGAAAGGTGAAGAAGTCCTTGAAGATGCGCTTGTGCGTGATCACGCCGCTGACCAGGGCCACCAGCATGGCCATGGCGGCAATGCCGATCACCCACAGCCCCACCTGCCCTGCATGCAGTTCATAGTGGAAATCCACGAAATGGTTGCCGCCCATGGTGGCGCGCGCGGCGCCGTGGCCGTGGCCGGCCGTCATTTCCTCGCCCGTGGCGGTGTCCAGTTCGGCATCGGCGTACTGGCGGTTGGCGTCGAACCAGTAGACACGCAGGTCGCCGCCGCCCTTGTCGTCGGACGGCCAGATCTCCCACATCTGCGCGCCCTGGTGGTGCTTTTGCATGTAGGCCGCGCCCCAGGCCAGGCGCTGGCCCAGGTCCGCACCCTGCCCGGCCGGCGCGGCGGCGCGCGCTGCCGCCTCGGCCGCCTCCTCGGCATGGTGCTCGGGCGTCATCCAGTGCGTGATGGCTTCCTGGAACACGGCCAGCGAACCCGTGAGGAACACCGCGAACAGCAGCCACGAAAACCACAGCCCGCACCAGGTATGCAGCCAGGCCTGCGCCTGGCGGAAACCGCCCGTGGCAGCGCCGCTGCCGGGGACCTTGCTGATCTGCGCCTTGGCCATCTCAGCCTCCCGCGCCATTGCGCGCCAGCAGCAGCGCGGCGCCGCCCATCAGGGCCGCAGGCACCAGCAACCCCAGCCAGACCCGGCCCGCCGAAACCGGCGAGAACGCCCAGATCACCGCCAGCGCGTGCAGCGCAAAGCTCCACTGCATGCCGGCGATCACGGCATCGACACGCGCGCCGGGCAGCGCAGCGGCCAGGAAGGCAGCCAGCGCGCTGGCCAGCGCATAGCCGCCGAAGACGGCGGCCAGCAGGCGGGAAACCACAAGCAGGCCCGGATGGGTGGGTTTGGCGGAATGACCGGATTGGCCGGAATGGGAAAGGGACATGTAGTGGGTTGTTCAGAAAAGCGGCAAAGCAAATGCCGAAAGCAATGGCCGTAACGGCCCTCCTGATACATGACAAACGAGATTGAAAAAAAGGCCAGCCGCAATGGACAGCGGCCTAGGTGGTTGCCGGCCTACGCCCGGTGTTGCTGCGCCCGCCCGCAGGCCGGCATGGGGCTGGCGCTCACCCTGCACGCGGAGTGCGGTGAAGGAGGCGGACAAATCCATGGGGCTGGATCATAACCGCGCAAAGAAGAATCATTCTCAATAAACGCAACGCATGCCGGGCTCTTTCAGCGGTTCCTGGGCCATCCCTGAAAGGGCGCGATCGCAAGGTGCAGCGGGCCGCGAAGCGACTTTGCGCACGCCGCACGCGCTATCATCCGCACCAGCCCCCTGTCACGGGGCCGGTGCTTCAAAACACCAATTTAGTAAGCGGTGCTGCCTCCCCGAAAGCGAGGCCTTGTCACGTCTGGATTCCGGGCTGTGGACGCTCGTCCACGCCCCTGCGGTTTCGGGCGGGATGGGGCTACCCGTAAGGGCGTCCGCACATCTTGCTGTGTGTTTTGAACATCCCGTCCACCTGTTTCGTGCTTCAAAACGCGGAGTCGGTGGTTTCAGTCTCAGTAAGGAGCACGGAAACATGACTGCCGTTTCTCTGGCACTCGCCTGCGCGCCCTCTTTTGGCGTCGCCCTTTCCACACGGAGGGCCCAGGCATGAACCCCGCCCAGCCCACCCCCGCCACGGACAGCCACAGCACCCAGCAGCTGTCCAATGCCCTCACCCAGGTGGACCATCTCGTGCAGCAAGGTTGTGCAGAGATCTCCTCCATCGCCCAGCTCGCCCTGGCATGGCTGGAGACGCCCAAGGGCCATCGCCACATGGACGTGGTGGCCCGCGCCCTGCAAAGCATCCGCGACAGCGCCGAGACGCTGGCCGACTACGCCGGCACCGAGGCCCAGGCCATGGGCTGCGGATTCGAAGACGCGGCCGAGATGCGCCGCGCCGAAGCGGCCGAGGCGGCTGCCAAGGCCATGGCGCAACTGCTCGAATGCCGCACCCATGAGCCGGTGCGCCCGCAGGGCTGAGGCATGGCCATGGACAAGGACACCCCCAGGACACAGCCCCCCAGCCTGCACCAGTTGACCAGCGCCATCACCGAGATCCACGGCAGCGTGCAGGAAAACTGCTCCGCCATCTCGGCCCTGGCGCAACTGGCCCTGGCGGCAGTGCATGCACCGCAGGAGCACCACAGCCAGCAGGCCCTGGCCCATGCGCTGCGCGCCATCCGCGACAGCGCCGACCTGCTGGCCGGCCATGTGAAGGTGGAGGCCCGGCGCGTGGTGTGATCTACCGCAAGGCCGCTGACTGCACAACGGCGGCCCGAACGCCTGCGCCGCCGTCCTCAGAAGCTGCCGCGCAGCGTGAGTACGACGTTGCGCGGCGTTCCATACCAGTTGCCGCCCGACGCCGTTCCCACGCGCTCGTAATAGACCTTGTCCAGCAGGTTGTTGATGTTCAAGGCCACCGTCCAGCGCGGATCGATCCGGTACTGCGCCATGGCATTGAGCACGGCGTAGCCGCCCTGATTGAATGAATAGGGCGTGGCATTGAAATCAGCGTCGTACAGCGATCCCTTGACCGAAGTCCTGCTCTGTACATGGGCCGAGCCTCCTATCAGCCACTGCGACCAGGCGCCGGGCAACTGGTATGCCGTGGACAGCTTGAGCAGGTGCCGCGGCGTGATGGTGCTGTAACTGCCTTGCGCGCTGCGGTCCCGGGTCTGGTTGAAGGTGTAGCCGGCCGCCAGTTGCCAGCCCAGCCTCAGCTCGCCGCCGATCTCGGCATCGAAGCCGCGGCTGGTCACCTTGCCTTGGGGCAGGTAGCAGCAATTGCCGGCCCAGGGATCACGGTTCGTGGGGTAGCGCTCATCAACGACGCCCGTGCCGGTGCGCTCAACGCTGAACACACTAAAAGTCGCATTGAGCTTTCCATCCAGCAGTCCCCCCTTGAAGCCCGCCTCCAGGCTCTTGCCCTTGATCGGCGCCAGTGAGCTGCCCGGCAGTGGACCGGCCTTGAGCAGAGCCTGGGGCTTGAAGATCGAGGCATAGCTGGCATACACCGACCACTGGGAGTCGAGGTCATAGATCACGCCGCCGTAGGGCGTGACCTTGGTGGGCTCGCCAAAGGCCGTGCGCGAAGTCAGGCTCAGATGGCCTGCTGCATCGGCACTGGAGATGCCCTGCAGGAAGTCGTAGCGGCTGGCCCGCGCGCCCACGATGGCATGCAGACGGTCCGTCGGATGCAGGCGCAGCATGCCATAGGCGCCCTTTTGCTCCTGGTTCCACGGATCGAAGATCGAGGTGAGTGGCACGTTCATGTCGGGGTTCCAAGGGTTGCCGGAAAACACATCGGCAGGAACCGCCCAGTTGTCCGACGGCTTGCCCGTGGCCCATGTGCCCTGGGCCCGCTGCCAGTCCATGCCCGCCACGAATTCGTGGCGGCGGCCCAGCAGCCCGAAGGTGCCGCTCAGGCTGACATCCACGATATCCTGCTGGCTGGACGTGTCATAGCGGCCGCCACCCCAGTAGGCCCCGGTGCCGGTCAACGGATCTATGGCGCCATCGACGAAGGCAGTGGCAGCTTTGGAGCGCGCGAGCACATGCGTCAGATTCGCCTTGAGCTTCCAGCCATTGGAGAAGCGGTGCGCCAGCTGCGCGAACAGCTCCTTGCTTTCGGTATCCCAGAATGCCCAGGGCTGGGTCAAGCTGGCGCTGCGCGCCAAGTTCAGTGGCCGGCCGTCGCTGTAGCGCGGCATGCCATCACCGTAGCCGTTCTCATGCCGCTTGCCGTAGCTGCCGCCCACGGTCAGCAGGCTGTCGGGCGTGAGATCCATCTCGAGCACGCCGTAGAGCGCCGGCTTTTCGAGGCTGCGGTCCCGCAGGTGGTAGTTGCGATTTTCATAGACGGCGACGACCCGTCCGCGCAGTCTGCCGTCCAGGCCCAGCGACCCTGTGGCATCCAGCATGGTGCGCGAGCTGTCCCAGCGGCCCACGGACTGCTCCAGCGTGAACCTACGCTCGGCCAACGGCTTCTTGCGTGCCAGATTGACGATGCCTCCCGGGTCTCCGGCACCTCCCAACAGACCCGAGGCGCCACGCATCACTTCGACCCGGTCGTAGAAAGCCATGTCCTGCTGCGGCTCGTAGGTGTACGAGCCCAGCGCCAGTGGGGCACCTCCATCGATCTGCATGCTTGTGATCTGGAAGCCGCGCGCATAGAAATCGAACGTGCTGAAATTCGCGCGATTGACCGTAATGCCCGGCGTCAGCGCCAGAGCCTCATTGACATTGACCAAATGCTGGTCATCGAGCTGTTCACGCGTCACCACGGATACCGACTGCGCAATCTCGCGGAACGACTGGTCCGTCTTGGAGGCAATGCTGGTCACTCGGCTGGTGTAGGAGCCTGTGCCTTCGGTCGTGCCGTCACCGGCGCGGCGCGCGGCCACGCGCACCTCGGCCAGCGACACCTCGCGCGGGGCAACGTCTGGCGCCCGGGCATCGGGCACGACGCGCGGGCGCAGCACATAGCCGCCTTGCGGCTGCACCGCCGCCTCCAGCCCCGTGCCCTGCAGCAGCGCGGCCAGGCCGGCCTGCGCGGTGTGGCTGCCCTGCAGCCCCGGGCTGCGCAGGCCCTGGACCTGGTCCTGGGTGAAGGACAGCAGCAAACCCGAGTCGCGCCCGAAGCGGTTGAGCGCGTCCTCCAGCGTGCCCGCCGGAATCTGGTAGCTGCGTGTGGCTGCTGTGGCGGCCGTGGTGTTGACGGACGGCGAAGGCGCCTGCGCCCACAGGTTGCTGCCCAGCCCCGCGCAGGCCAATGCCAGCAACAGGCCACGGGACGGGACGACGGAGGGGCGCAAGGCGCAGGGAAAGCGCCGGGGCGCTGAGGGATATGCCATGGTGTGCGAAGGACTGGGCCTGGAAGGAAAAGAGAAACGGATGGATGGACGAATCGATGGGCGGGCCCGGCATGGCAAGCCCCCCCTCTTCCTCCATGTCCCGCGAGTTCTCGAAACAGACCACCCCGGGCGCAGATTTCTTCAAAAAACTGCGCAGACCCCCCTCAAGCCCCTGACACCTTCTTGCCCACAACCACCTCGCGCCGGCCCCACCAGCGCGTCATGGAGCGCAGCTCCAGTCCCGGCAGCGCACCGATCACGGCCAGCACGCGCGGCACATCGGCCAGCGGATAGGTGCCTGAGATGCGCAGGTTGGCCACTTCGGGCTCGCAGGCCAGGGCCGCATCGCTGTACGGCTGCAGCGCCTCCAGCATCCGGGCAAGCGGCATGCCGCGCGCCACCAGCATGCCCTGGATCCAGGCGGTGCTCTCTTCGTGCACGGAGGTGGCGGCAGAAATGCCATCGGCCCGCAGCGTGGCCTGCTCGCCCGCCTTGAGCACCAGCACACCCTGGCCGGCCAG
The DNA here is from genome assembly GCF_002193035.1 of Delftia sp. K82. Taxonomy (NCBI): domain Bacteria; kingdom Pseudomonadati; phylum Pseudomonadota; class Betaproteobacteria; order Burkholderiales; family Comamonadaceae; genus Delftia; species Delftia sp. K82. The sequence continues at coordinate 2,802,397 of NZ_MYFL01000001.1, forward strand.
CCGAGGCGTCAGGCGCACGGCACCCTCGAACACACCCACCTGGAAATCACCATCCGCGAGCGCACGCACGGAAAACCGCGTACCCAGGGCCAGCGCCTCGCCCGCAGTGGTCTGCACGGCAAAGGGCCGGGCGGGCTGCTCGGTGTCCTTGGCCGTGGTGACCAGCACCTCGCCCTGCAACAGGCGCAGGCGGCGGTGCCGCCGGCTGTATTCGATGTCCAGCGCGCTGGCGCCGTTGAGCACGATCTGCGTGCCGTCCGGCAACGCCATCTGCCGACGCTCGCCCCGCGCCGTGCGTGCATCGGCCACCCAGCCCTGCCAGGGCAGGCGCTGCTCCAGCTGCCAGGCAATGCCTGCCCCAAAGGCCGCAACGGCCAGGGACCGGATCACGCGCCGGCGAGCGGAACCACGCGGGGCCAGCGCAGCCCGGGCTATCGGTGATTGCGGCGGCGCCACCAGCCCAGCCAGCCGCTGGTTGACGGCGGCGATGCGCTGCCAGGCCTGCTCGTGCAGCGGATCGGCCGCGCGCCAGGCCTGCCAGGCTTGCCATTCGCGGGCCAACTCATCGGACAGGCCGCCCTCCTGGTGCTTCAGCCACCACTCGATGGCGCTGCGCGCTACCTCGGGCGGCAGGCCGGCTCCTGCCGCCGTCATGCATCCACCGCGAAATAGCAGTGCATGCCTGCCTGCACCAGGTAGCGCTTGACGGTGGTCAGCGACAGGCCCAGCTCGCGCGCAATGTCGGCCTGCTTCATGCCGTCCAGCTGGGCCATCAGAAAGGCCCGCCGCACGGGGGCAGGCAGGCCGTCGAGCATGCGGTCGATCTCGTCCAGCGCCTCCAGCAGCAGCGCGCGCTCCTCGGGCGAGATGGCAAAGGACTGCGGCGCCTGTGCCAGCGCCTCCAGATACGCGCGCTCCAGTTGCTGGCGCCGGTAGTGGTTGGCCAGCACGCGCTGCGCCACCGTGGTCAGAAAGGCGCGTGGCTCCCGCGCCTGCACAGGCTCGTCGCGCGCCAGCAGGCGCACAAAGGTGTCGTGCGCCAGATCGGCCGCCTGGTGCACATCGCCCAGCTTCTTGCGCAGCCATCCCTGCAGCCAGCCGTGGTGGTCGGTGTAGAGCGTGGCGACTTCGCGGTGAAGGGAGGTTTCGGCGGCAGGCATGGCGCGGGAGGAGGAATGCGTGGGCGGCTGGCCCGAAATATGAGATCAATTCTCATTTGCATTCTAACGGTTGGCCTGCGCTGTTGCCCCCGCCGCCCTGTCCACTCAGAACTTGTAGTTCAGCACCGCCATGGCCTGGCGCGGCGTGCCGAACTGGCCCTGGCCGTCGATGTTGACGTAGTACTTCTTGTTGAAGAGGTTGTTCAGGTTCAGCTGCAGCGAGAGCCTGGGGCTGAAGGCATAGCGCGCCATGAGGCTGGCGGTGGCGAAGGATTTCTGCTCGAAGACCAGGTCATTGCCCGCCACGAAGACGCTGGCGCGGGTGCGGCTTTGCCATTGCAGGCCGCCGCCCACGGTGAGCTGATTCCACCCACCGGGCAGGCGGTAGGAAGTGAACAGCTGGGTCTGGGTCTTGGGCGCCCAGGCGTTGATGGACAGGCCCTGGGCGTCACGCGCGACGGTGTGGGCAATGCCGGCCGACAGGTTCCAGCCCGTGGCCAGCTCTCCCGAGACCTGGGCCTCGAAGCCCTTGCTGGTCACGCCCTTGGCGCCGTAGTAGGCGAAGTCGGTGGTGCCGGGCACGACCTGGCCTTCGTCCAGCTGGGCCACATTGTCCTGCTGGATGCGGAACACGGACAGCGAGCTGTTGAGCCTGCCGTCCAGGTGCTCGCCCTTGATGCCGATCTCGAAGCTCTTGCCCGCCACGGGGTCCAGGTAGCTGCCGCCACGGTCGCGGTAGTTCTGGGGCTGGAAGATGTCGGTGTAGCTGGCATAGGCCGAGAAGCCTTCGCTCAGGTCCAGCACCAGGCCTGCGTAGGGGATGAAGACGTTGTGGTCGCGCACCTCGCTGAGGCTGCGCACCTTCCAGCTGCTCTGGCGCCCGCCCACGATGAGCTTGACCGGATCGGCCAGCGACAGGCGCAGCGCGCCGTACAGCGCGTCCTGGCGCGTGTGGTCCAGGCTGCTGGTGGTCAGCGGCCCCCAGGTGGGCTCGGCATAGGAGCCGTCCCATTGGTAGTAGTTGCCCACGTCCTGCAGGGGGCTGGTGCGCGCATGGCCGGCCTTGTGCTCGCGGGCACGGCTGCTGGTCAGGCCCACCACGGCCTCATGGCGGCGCCCGCCCAGTTCCCAGCCGCCCGTCACCTGCAGGTCGGCGCTGTTTTGCTGGAAGCTGTATTCGGAGTAGTTGGGCAGGGCTGCCATGCCCAGGCCGGTGGTGATGTCGGGCTGGCGCATGAGGTACAGCAGTTTGGCGTCGTAGGCGCTGTCGCGGTGCACGAAGTTGGCCTTGAGCTTCCAGTCGTTGCCGAAACGGTGCTGCAGGTTGGCGAAGATGTTTTTGTTGGTGCTGTTCCAGCGCGTCCAGTTCGCGGCCGTGGTCTTGGAGGTGCTCCAGTCGGCTGGCATGCCGTTCGTGAAGACCAGCGGCAGGCCGCCCCAGGTCGAGCCGGTGGGCCGGTTGGACTGGTAGTCGGCGCCCACGCTGAGCGTGGTGTCGGGCGTGAGGTCGGCATCGATCACGCCGTAGAAGACCTGCTTGCGCGCGTGGTAGAGATCCACATGGGAGTCGCGCTCTTCGGCCATGCCTGCGACGCGTGCGCGGATGCGGCCGTCCTGCGTCAGCGGCATGGACAGGTCCACCGTGCCGCGATGGTGGTTCCACGAGCCCACGCTGGCCGAGGCCGAGCCCGTGAACACCTTGCTGTTGGCGTGCTTGCGCACCATGTTGATGGAGGCCGACGGATTGCCCGCGCCCGTGAGCAGGCCCGTGGCGCCGCGCACCACTTCGACGCGGTCATAGATGGTGGTATCGGTGCCCGAGTCACCGTAGAACGACAGGCCGATGGAGGTGGGCACGCCGTCGTACTGCAGGTTGTCCACGTAGAAGCCGCGCGAGTAGAAGTCCGAGCGGTCGCTGTCCGAGCTGACGACATGGATGCCGGTGACGCTGCGCATGGCGTCGTTGAGCGAGAGCAGGCCCTGGTCCTCGATCTGCTGGCGCGTGAGCACGCTGACGGACTGCGGCGTGTCGCGCAGCGACAGGCTCAGGCCCGTGGCCGCCGCCGTGGCCGGCGTGGTGTAGGAGCCCGAGCCTTCAGTGGTGGGGCTGGCCTGGGCCGAGGCCGTGACCAGCACGGTCCTGAGCGTCTGGGAGGACCCCGCGCCTGCCGCACCCGCAGCACCCGCCGCGCCGGAGGTGGCAGGCACCACAGGCATCTCGCGCAGGGTGTAGCCGCCACCGGCCGAGCGCACGGCCGCCAGCGGCGTGCCCAGCAAGGCGCGGTCCAGCGCCTGCTCCACGGTGAAGCGCCCGCTCACGCCGCCGCTGCGCAGCCCTTCGGTGACGGCCGAGCCGAAGGTGACCAGCACGCCGGCCTCGCGGCCGAGTTGGTTGAGCACGCTTTCCAGCGGGCCGGCGGCAATGTCGTACTGGCGTTGCTGCGAAGCACCGGCAGCCGGCTGCGCCCAGGCCTGTGCCGGAGCCAGGGCGCCCGCGGCAGCCAGCCCCGCCAGCGTGCCCGCGCACAGCACCTGCAGCGCCAGCGCCACCGGACGTAATGCCGGGGCCGCCTGGGATGGGCGGACGGTGGAGGCGGCAGTCTGCCGCATGGAGTTCTGGCGCATGGTCTGAGGGCGCATGGAAAGGCCTTGTTGCAATGGTTGTAGAGAAGCGTTGGCGCACGCTGCGGTGCGCTCCTGTCTCTGTTGACAGCCATCGCCGGCAAATCAGCTCAAATTTTTTTCAGGAAAGTGCGAAGGCCTTCATGCCGGCCGTGCCGGTCATGCCTTGCCCGCCCCGGCAGGCCGCACCATCACCCAGTAGCGCGAGAAGGAGTGGATTTCCACGGGCAGCGAGGAAGTCAGCGCGGCCAGCACGCGGTCGGTGTCGGCCAGCGGATAGGCGCCGGAGACGTGCAGGCCGGCCACGGCCGGGTCGCAGCCCAGGCGCCCGCGCCGGTAGCGGCCCAGCTCGGCCAGGAAATCCTCCAGCCGCATGCGCGAGGCCACCAGCATGCCTTCGGCCCAGGCGCTGGCCGCCGTGTCCAGCGCGCCGGAGTGCACGGCCTGCTGGGCCGTGAACGTGCCCTGCTCTCCCGCATCGATGCGCTGCGCGGCATGCGGGGCATGCGCGGGCCGCAGTTGCACGGCGCCTTGCAGCACGCCCACTTCAACGCCGGACTCGCGCTCGCGCACCGTGAAGCGCGTGCCCAGGGCCTGAACGGCGCCCATGGCGGTCTGCACGATGAAGGGACGGTGCAGGCTGTCCGGCGCGGTCTGCACGAGGATTTCGCCACGCACCAGCTCCAGCACGCGCTCGGCCGCGCCGTAGCGCAGGTTGAGGGCGCTGCCGGTGTTGAGCACCACGCTGCCGCCGTCGGGCAGCGGCAGCCGGCGCTGCTCGCCCACGGCAGCCACCTGGTCGGCCGTCCAGCCGCGCCAGGCCTGCGAGCGCACGACGGCCGCGGAGCCTGCGCCCGAGACCAGCAGCACGGCCAGCGCCTGCACAGCACGGCGCCTGCCGGCCGAGCCGGGCGCGGCCAATGCGGCCCGCGCCAGCGGCATGGGGATGCCGGCCATCTGGCTGCCCATGGATTCGATGCGCTGCCAGGCGGCCTCATGCTCGGGGCTGGCCGCACGCCAGCGCCGCAGGCCATCGTGCTGCCGGGCCTGGGCCTTGCCGGAGTTCAGTTGCAGCCACCATTGCACGGCCTGGCGGGCCACTTCGGCAGAAATGGGGGAAGAAGCGGAAGGGAACGCCTGCATGCCGCCTACTCCGGGAAGAAGCAGCGCATGGCCGCCTTGGCCAGATGCCGCTTGACGGTGGAGACGGAAATCCCCAGCTCGGCCGCGATCTCGCCATGGCCGAGCCCTTCGAGCTGGGCCAGCAGGAAGGCCTGCTTGGCCAGCGCGGGCAAACGGCCCAGGCGGCGGTCTATCTCCACCAGGGTCTCCAGCACCATGAGCCGGACCTCGGGCGGCGGCGCCACGGGCTCGGGCATGGCGGCCAGGGCATCGAGATAGGCCTGCTCGATGGCGCGGCGGCGCACCTGGTTGATCAGCAGGTTGCGCGCAATGGTGGTCAGGTAGGCGCGCGGTTCCTGGAGCTGGTCCAGGCCCTTGGCGCCCAGCACCTTGAGGAAGGTGCTCTGCGCCAGATCGGCCGCGTCGAAGGCATTGCCCACCTTCTTGCGCAGCCAGCCCTGCAGCCAGCCGTGGTGGGCCAGGTACAGGGATTCGACATGGGCGGACAAGGAAGGCGATGGGCTGGACACGCGGCGACCCGAGATTGAGAATAATTCTCAATTATAGGCAACTACGACCCTCTTGCGGCCCTGCTCTGCCGCCTGCTGCTGCAGTCCGTTGTTCCTGGCCGCGTTTCAGAACTTGCCGCGCAGGGTGAGCGTCGCGCTGCGCGGCGCGCCGTAGACATTGCCCCAGGCCGGTGCGCCTATGGTCTGGTAGTAGGTCTTGTCGAACAGGTTGGCCACGCTCAGTGCCACGGACCAGTTGCGGTCGATCCGGTAGCCCAGGCGGGCAGACCACACGGCATAGGCTGGCTGCACGTCGGTGATGGCGCCCACCGCGCGCGAGCTGGCGGTCTGGAAGTTGACGCCGCCGCCCACGTTCCAGGCGCTCCATTCGCCCGGCAGGCGGTAGTCGCTCCAGACCCGCAGCATGTGCTTGGGCGTATAGGTGCTGGCGAACTCCACGCCGGCATTGGAGGTGTTGTCCAGGTATTTGAAATGGCTGAAGGTGTAGCCGGCAAACAGCTGCCAGCCGCGCGCCACCTCGCCGCTGATCTCGGCATCCAGCCCCTGGCTGCGGACCTTGCCCACGGAGACATAGCAGTAGGTGCTGGCCGAGCAGGGGTTGACCAGGTCCTCTTCGGCGCGGTTCTTCTGGTCGATGCGGAACAGGGCCACGGCAGCGTTCACCCTGCCGTCCAGCAATTCGCCCTTCATGCCCACTTCCAGATTGCGCCCCTTGATGGGTGCCAGCAGGTCGCCGGCCGCCGTCACGGCGTTCTGGGCCTGGAAGATGTCGGAGTAGCTGGCATAGGCCGACCACTGGTCATTGAGCGCATAGACCAGGCCGCCATAGGGCGTGATGACGCCGCTTTCCTTGTACGGGTCGTTGTAGGCCTCGCCCGTGTTGCGGTAGTTGCTGCTGCCCGTGAAGCGGGTGACGCGGGCGCCGCCGATCAGGGTCAGCGCATCGGTGAGGCCCAGCCGCGCCACGCCGTAGGCGCCGGACTGGGTCATGCGGGTGCGGCTTTCATCGCCGCGATAGCGGTTGGCCAGGAATTCCGCGCGGGACGGCTCGCGGATGGCGGCGCTCGGGTCGAACACGTTGTTGGGCAGGCCCATGCGGATCAGCGAATAGTCGCTGTCGTTGACCATGCGGCCCGTGTTGGCGCCAAAGCTCAGCGAATGCCGGCGGCCGAAGGCGTCGAATTTGCCGTCCACCGCCACGTCCAGGGTCTTGTTGTCGGTGGTGACATCGAACAGGCCGGCATACATCTCGTTGCCCGCCAGCGTGGCGGGATGGATCGCCCCCAGGGCAAAGGCGTACTTCATGTCGTGCTTTTCCCGGGTGTAGCCCGCCGTGGCCTTGACGGTCCAGTCCGCGTTGAAGCGGTGCTGCAGCTCGGCAAACAGCGATGTCTGCTCGCTGTCCCAGCGGTTCCAGTCCGCGCCCAGGAAGGTGGAGCGCGGCAGCCGCAGGTCCGCCCCGTCGGCATAGCGCGGCAGGCCCTGGAAGAACGGCGTGGAGCGCAGCCGCTCGTGGGTGGCGCCCACCGTCAGCCGGGTCTGGGAGCTGAGGTCGTACTCCAGCACGCCGTAGAGCACGCCGGTACGGCTGCTGGCCACGTCGTAGAAATAGTCGCGGCTGTTGAGGCTGGCGACCACGCGCCCGCGCAGCGTGCCGGCCTCGTTGAGCGGGCCCGTGGCATCGATCTCGGTACGCAGGTTGTTCCAGGAGCCAACACTGGCCGAGACTTCCAGCTGGCGCTCTGCCAGGGGGCGCTTGCGCACCATGTTGATGGCCGCGCTGGGAGAGCCCGCCCCCTGCAGCAGCCCCGTGGCACCGCGCACCACTTCCACGCGGTCCAGCGTGGCGGCGTTGCTGGTGAAGTTGTCGGCCTGCGGGTAGTAGAAGGCGCGGTTCACGCCATCGAACTGGTAGGTATCCACGCGGAAGCCGCGCGAGTAGACATAGCGCCCGCCCATGGGGCTGTCGTACATGGTGATGCCCGTGGTGCTGGCCAGCACGTCGTCCACGGTGTTGAGGTTCTGGTCGTCCATGCGCTGGCGCGTGATCACGCTGATGGACTGGGGGATGTCCTTGATCGCCTGCTCGCCCTTGCCCACCGTGACCGCGCGGGCCACGTAGCTGCCCGTGCCTTCGCTGGTGGCGCTGCGCTCGGCGCGGGCCGTCACCTGCACTTCGTTCAGGACCGTGGTGGAACCGGCACCAGCGCCGGCCGGTGCGGCCTGCCTGCGCAGCGTGTAGCTGCCATCGCTGCGCGCCACCATGTCCAGCCCGCTGCCGGCCAGCAGGCGCTGCAGCGCCTGCTGCGGCGCATAGTGGCCGGACAGGGCCGGGCTGGTCAGCCCTTCGGTCAGCGCAGGATCGAAGGACAGCGAAATACCCGCCGCCGTGGCCACGCCGGCCAGCGTGCGGCCCAGCGGCCCAGGCGCGATCTGGTAGGTCTGGGCTGCGGGGGCCGGTTCGGCCGCCTGCACGGCGCCTGCGGCCAATGCCATGCCCAGCAGGGCCAGTCGGGCGGCATGCGCCAAGGGATGGAAGACGGGATGCGGCATGGGTACGGCAGGCATGGAAATCGGTCCTTGGAGACGGTGAAGAAAGAAGCTCTTTCCCCGTTGCCAGCCGAGATCCGAAAAAGTGTCACCCTGCCTCGATTTTTCTAGTTCCTGGCGACCACGGTGATCCAGTAGCCGCGCATGCGCGTCTGCACGTCGACGGGATAGGTGGAGGCCAGCATGGTCAGCGTCCGGTCCGTATCGCCCAGCGGAAAGGAGCCGGACACGCGCAGCGCGCGCACCTCGGGCGCGCACTGCAGCAGGCCGGGCCGGTAGCGCGACAGTTCGGCGCAGAACGCGGCCAGCGGCATGGCGTCGGCCATCAGCATGCCGTGGGTCCAGGCCGTGGCTTCGGGCTGCAGGGGCTGGGGCGAGGTCACCTCCCCCGCTCGCAATACCGTTTGCTGACCGGCTTGAACGACCAGCGCCGGGCTGGCGGCGCCACGCAGCGTCACTTCCACGGCTCCCTCGGTCACGGCCAGGCGCACGGGGCCGCCGTCCGCCCTGTCGCCCTCCTGCCGCACGGTGAAGCGGGTGCCCAGGGCGCGCAGCCGGCCATGGGCGGTGTCCACGACAAAGGGGCGGTGCGGTGTGGCGGTATCTGCCGCCGTTTCTATGGAAATCGCACCCTGGCGCAGGGTGAGCAGGCGCAGTGCGCCATCAAACCGGATGTCCACCGCGCTGGCCGTGTCCAGCAGGAGGCGGCTGCCATCGGCCAGATGCTCGGTGCGGCGCTCGCCGGTGGCGGTGCGCAGGTCGGCGCCCCAGCCGCGCTGGTCCGCCGCACTCCATATCAGCCAGCCTGCAGGCGCCACGGCCAGCAGCGCGGCCAACCGGGCCACGGCGGCGCGGCGCTGGGCGCGGTGGCTTCGGGGCCGGTCCAGCGCCGGCATGGCCAGCGCTGCAGGCAGGCCGCCCAACTTGCCCAGCAGCCGCTCGGCGCGCTCCCAGGCCAGGGCATGCTGTGGGTCGGCCTGGCGCCAGCGTTCGCAGGCGGCGCGGTCGGCGTCGGTGGCGCCGCTGTCGTGCAGGCGCATCAGCCATTCGGCGGCCTCGTCGAGCACGCGCGCTTGCAGGGGCGGCTCCATCACGCCATTGCCACCAGGCATTGGCGAAACGCCTGGGCCATGTAGCGCTTGACGCTGGTGAGCGAGACCTCCAGCTGCTGCGCGATGTCCTCGTACTTCATGCCGTCCAGCTGGGACAGCAAAAACGTGCGCCGCACGATGGGCGGCAGCGCGTCCAGCATGGCGTCTATCTCGTGCAGGCTCTCCAGCACCAGGGCGCGCTGCTCGGGCGACGGCGCCACGGGCTCGGGCAGCGCGGCCAGGGCTTCGAGGTAGGCGCGCTCCAGCGCCTGGCGCTTGTACCAGTTGACGAGCACGCCCTTGGCCACCGTGGTCAGGTAGGCACGCGGCTCCTGCACACCGGCCAGGTCGCGCACGCCCAGGATGCGCACAAAGGTGTCCTGCGCCAGGTCCGCCGCATCCGCCCCGTTGCCCAGCCTGCGGCGCAGCCAGCCCTGCAGCCAGCCATGGTGGGCGGTGTACAGGGAGGCGGCTTCTCGGTGCTGGGGGGTGGAGGCGGATGGCATGGCAGGTCCCGATTCCCTTGGGGGCGGGGCCCGCAATCAAACAAGAATCATTCTTATTCGATTGTATCCATGCCAGGGAGCGTGCGAGAGCGCTTTCGACCGGCCTGATGCCGCAGGGCCTACCAGATGTACCCGAACCGAACCACCATGTTGCGCGCTTCGCCGTAGTTGCAGGCATTGGCGGAAAAGCACGACGCCGTGTGGTACTTGTCGAACAGGTTCTTCACCGTCAGGCTCACGCTGGCCCCGCGCCAGTCACTGCGCATCTTTCCCAGGTCATAGCGCAGCGAGGCATCCACCAGGGTGAACGACGGCACGCGGAAGCTGTTGTCCGCATCGCCCCAGCTCCAGCCGATGTAGCGTGCCCCCACGCCCGCCCCCAGCCCCAGCAGGTCGCCCCCAAAGGCATAGTCCACCCAGGCCGACGCCATCTTGCGGGGCACTTCGTAAGGCGACTTGCCCTGCACGTTGCCGCCCCACTGGTCTGGCTGGGCCCGGGTCACCTTGACGGGGTTGTAGGTCAGCGCGGCCAGGAGCTTGAGGCCTCGCGTGGGCTGGACTGCCGCCTCGAACTCGATGCCGCGAGAACGCACTTCGCCCTGCTGTATGGAATAGCGGACGTTCTCGGGGTCGGTGGTGAGTACGTTCTGCCGGCGCAGCTCGAAGGCGGCCAGCGTGAAGCTGCTGCGCTCGTCGGGCGAATACTTGACGCCGACCTCGACCTGTTTGCCGGTTTCCGGATCAAAGGGCCGGTCGTTGCGGTCAGCGCCCATCAAAGGGACAAACGACTCGCTGTAGCTGACATAGGGCGCCACGCCGTTGTCTGCAAGATAGGTCAGGCCCACGCGGCCGGTGAAGGATTTGGGCTTGCGCACGCTGGTGGACACGGGGTCGGCCAGGCGGCTGGTCTGCTCCAGGCGGCTCCAGTCGTGGCGCCCGCCCAGGGCCAGCACCCAGCGGTCCTTGCGGATGCGGTCCTGCACGTAGAGGCCTACCTGCTGGGCGCGCTCATCGCGCAGCGCATCGGGCTGCAGCAGCGAGGTGTCGATGAAGCTGCCATAGACGGGCCGGTAGATGTCCAGCTGCGGACCGTCGGCAATATAGGAGTCGAAACTGGAGCGGCTGCGGTTGTAGTCCAGCCCCACGATGAGCTCATGCTGCAGGCCGGCCGCCGCGAATTGGCCCGACAGGCTGGTGTCCACGGTGTAGACGCCGCCCTTGCCATCGCGCGAATCGATCTCCCGGTTGGTGATGGAGCCGTCGATCAGCGGCCCGTAGCGGAACATGTACTGCTCGTGGTTGCGTGCGTGCAGGTAGCGGAAGTTCTGCCGCAGCGTCCAGCCGTTGTCGAATTGATGGCGTGCGTCGTAGCCCAGCGATGCGACCTCGGTCTCTTCGCGGTCGAAGCCCGGCTCCCCCAGGAAGCGGTTCAGGGGCAGCCGGCCATTGGGGTTGCGCCCGTTGAGCGCATCCCACTGCACGTTGGTGGACATCATGGCGTGGTTCTTCTGGTAGAAGCCGCGCAGCGTGACGCTGGTGCGCGCGTCCGGCGCCCAGGTCAGGCTGGGCGCCAGGTAGACGCGGTCATCACGCATGAAGTCGATCTGCTGGTCGGCCGCCCTGGCCAGCCCCACCAGGCGGTAGCTCACCGTGCCATCGTCACCCACCGACCCTCCGAGGTCGAAGGCCGCCTGCCGGCGAGCATGGCTGCCCACGGACAACTCCATGCCGCGCACCGCATCGGCCGAAGGCCGCTTGGACACGAAGTTCACGATGCCGCCCGGCGAGTTCTGCCCATACAGCACCGAGGCCGGCCCCTTGAGGACCTCCATGCGCTCGGCCCCGTAAGGCTCCATGCCGAAAAAGCCCAGCGTGCCCAGCGGCATGAGGCGCAGCCCGTCCAGGTAGAAATTGCCCGAGAACTGGCTGAAGCCGCGCACCGACAGGCTGTCATCCGCAGGATTTGCCCCACCCGTATTGGTGCGCACGCCGGCCGTGTACTGCACGGCGTCGTTGAGCGTGCGCACGCCCTGGTCGTCCATGCGGTCGCGCGTGATGACGGACACCGATTGCGCCACCTCCAGAATCGACGCATCGGTCTTGGTGGCCGTGCTGGCACGGCGCGCCACATACCCGCTGGTGCTGCCCCAGGGGCTTTCTGCCGGGGCCGCGGCGGTCACCCTGACCTCACCCAGCACGGTCGATGCCTGGGTGGCCTCGGGCACCGCACGCAGCACAAAACCGCCCTCCCCCGCCGCCTGCGCCTGCAGGTCGGTGCCGGCCAGCAGCCGGTCCAGCGCCTCGCGCACCGTGAGGCGGCCCTGCACGCCCTGGGTGCGCCGGCCCTGCACCAGGGCGGGCGGTGCACTGATGCTCACGCCTGCGTCAGCGGCAAACGCCGTGAGCGCGGCGGCCAGCGGGCCTGCCGGCACCTGGAACGGACGCTGCACCGCGCTGGCCGCCGCCGCACCGGCCTGGGCCCGCGCAGCGCGCGGCAAGGCGGCGCCTGCCGCCAGGCCCGCGGCCATGAGCACGGCGAGGCCTGTCCGGGACAGCGGAAAGAGCAAGGGGGAGGGAGTGCGCGCCACGCTGCGCATGCCGGGCCGGAGAGCCATGGTCTGTTTTTCCTTCGGAAGTCGTTCGATGAAATCGGTTGCCATCGAACAGGACACGGCCTGCCGCAGAAAGGGGCCAGATTCCGAAAGAAATTTCAAGCCGGTGGTGTACCGCGCGCCGCCACCGTCACCCAGTAGCGCGTGCGGTAGTGGACCTGCACGGGCAGCAGGTGCACGAGGTTGGCGAGCACGGCGTCCGTGCCGGTATCGGCATCGCCCAGTTGAAAGGCGCCGGTGACGCGCAAATCCGCCACAGACGGATCGCAGTGCAGCCAGCCGGAGCGGTAGCGCGACAGCTCGGCCACAAAGTCGGCCAACCGCATGTTGTCTGCGGCCAGCAGGCCCCGCGCCCATTGGGCGGCGCCGGCGTCCGCAGGCTCGGCACGGCCTATGCCCATGGCGTCAAACCACAGTTGCTGGCCTGCCTGCAGCTGCTGCGCGGCGCCGCCACGGGTGGTGATCTGCACGGCGCCCTGCAGCACGGCCACCTCGCTGCGCTCCCGGACACTGCGCACGACAAAGCGCGTGCCTAGGGCGCGCACCCTGCCCTGTGGTGACCACGAAGGGCCGATGCCGGGACTGCGGGTCGGGCGCAGTCTCTATGAAGACGGCGCCCTCACTCAGGTGGACACGGCGCAGCGCCTCGTCAAACAACACATCGACGGCACTGCCCGTATCGAGCACGATGCGGCTGCCATCGGCCAGCATCCATTCGCGGCGCTCGCCCGTGGCCGTGGCATGGGTGGAGGCCCACTGCATCCAGGGCGCGGCGCGCCAGGCCAGCCAGCCCACGGGGGCGGCCGTGATCAGCAGGGCCAGCGCACGCACGGTATCGCGGCGGCCCATGGCGCCCAGGCGGCGCTGCTTGCGGCCCAGGGCCGGTGCACCCAGTGCGGGCGGCAGGCTGCCCGCGCGCTGGCTCACGGCCAGGGCGCGCAGCCAGGCCTGCGCATGGACATCGGCACGGGTGCGCCAGGCCTCGAAGGCGCGGTGGTCGGCCTCGCTGGCCTCGCCCGAGTGCAGCAGCACAAACCATTCGGCGGCCTGCAAGGCGATTTCGCGCGACAGCGGCGCTGCGGCCTGGGAGTCCACGGCGTTCATGCCGACAGCAGGATGCACTCGGCCATGGCCTGGGCCATGTAGCGCTTGACCGACCGCAGGCCCATGCCCAGTTGCTCGGCAATGGCCGCATAGGTCAGCCCCTCGACCTGGGACAGGATGAAGACCGCGCGCACCTTGGGCGGCAGGCCGTCGAGCATGGCATCGACCTCCTGCAGCGCCTGCAGGATGAGCAATTGCTGCTCGGGCGACGGCGCCTGCGGTGCTGGCAGCGCGGCCAGGGCCTGCAACCAGGCCTGCTCCAGCGACTGGCGGCGCAGGTGGTTGATCAGCAGGCGCCGCGCAACCGTGGCCAGGTAGGCGCGTGGCTCGCGCAGGGCGGGCAAGTCGCCTGCAGGCGCGGTGAGCAGGCGGATGAAGGTGTCCTGCGCCAGGTCGGCCGCGTCGCAGGCATTGCCAAGTCGGCGGCGCAGCCAGCCCTGCAGCCAGCCATGGTGGCCGGCATAGAGGGCGGAGATTTCGCGGTGCAAGGGGCTGGAGGCGGCGCTGGAGGCTGGGGCGGATGGCATGGTAGGACCCGATGGCTTGAAGGCGGGATGCACCATCAAACAAGAATCATTCTCAAATCATTGTAACCAGCGGAAGCACTTGCCTAAGAGTGCCATCAGGCGGACCATCCAAGGGCGAACAGTGGAAGCAAGTGCGATCAGGTGTGGCTGACATCCAGCTGCTGCGCCGGATCGGTATCATTTAGAAACAATCAATCATCAGCTCAGCATCCATCAGGAGAGCGAACCATGTTCGAAACGCGGGTAGCAGGCACGGCAGGGCAGCAGGCGCTGTGGAGCACGCTGGACAAGGCCATGGCGCTGGCGGAGTTCACGCCCGAAGGCCGGCTGATGCGCGCCAACGCCAATTACGAAGCCATTCTTGGCTACTCCACCTCGGGCGCCGAGGGCCTGTTGCACAGTGACCTGTGCACCCAGGCACATGCCGATCCCGACGCCTACGGCCGGTGGCGCCAGCGCTGGGGCGGGGGCGAGACGATTTCGCGCGTGGGCGAACACCGGCGCCGCGACGGCAGCACCTGCTGGCTGGAGGCCACCTATGCCCCCGTGCTGGATACCCAGGGCGCGCTCAGCCATGTGCTGTGCATTGCCACCGACATCACGGCCCGGGTGCAGGCCGACCGCAGACGGCAGGAGCATTTGCGGCGCCTGTCCCTGGTGGCCGATGCCACCGACGCGGCCGTGGTGATCGCCGACGGCAACTGGACCATCTCCTATGTCAACGCAGGCTTCACCCGCATGTTCGGCTGGAGCAGCGAAGAGGTCGTGGGCCGTGCGCCCATCGCCCTGCTGGTGCCGCATGCCTCGCCCGAATTCACGGCCGCCTACCGCGCCGAACTGGACGCAGGCAAGCCGGTGTACCGCGAGGAGATCCTCGTCGGCAAGGACGGCGAGCGGTATTGGGTCAGCGCCCAGGCCAATCCCGTCATGGGCCCCGACGGCCGCCTCCACACCACGGTGACCGTGATCACCGACATCACCGAGGCCAAGATGCACGAGGTGCTGCAGCGGCGCGCCCTGGAGGCCATGGCGCGCGACCAGCCGCTGACCGAAGTGCTGGACCTGGTGTGCCGCGAGGTCGAGCGCATTGCGCCCGACATTGCGGTCTCGGTGCTGGAAGTCGATGACCAGAACCGCCTGCGCCCGCTGGCCGCGCCCAGCCTGCCGGCCTCCTATTCGGCGGCGCTGGACGGCGTGCCCGTCGGCCCCAATATCGGCTCCTGCGGCACGGCCGCCTTCCACAACCGGCCCGTGCTGGTGCGCGACATCGCCACCGACCCGCTGTGGGCCGAATTCAAGCAGCTCATCCTGCCGCTGGGGTATACGGCCTGCTGGTCCACGCCCATCTGCGGGCTGCAGGGCGGCGTGGCCGGCACCTTTGCCTTCTACTACCGCCATTTCGACCGGCCCGGCCCCGATCCCTTCCACCAGCGGCTGGTGGAGGCCTGCACCGACCTGTGCGCGCTGGCGCTGGAGCGCGAGCAGGCACGCCGCCGCATCCGGCAGCTGGCCTTCTACGACGGGCTGACCACCCTGCCCAACCGCAGTCTGCTGCTGGCCCAGGCCGAGCAGGCGCTGTCCGTGGCTTCGCACGAGGGCCACGAGCTGGCCGTGGTCTTCATCGACCTGGACCGTTTCAAGCAGGTCAACGACTCGCTGGGCCACCCGGCCGGCGACCGGCTGCTGTGCAGCGTGGCCCAGCGCATCCAGGCGGAGCTGCGCACGGGCGACATTGCCGGGCGCCTGTCGGGCGATGAATTCGTCATCGTGCTGCCACACTGCGGCGGTGCGCAGGCGGCCGAGGTGATCGAGCGGCTGCAGTCGGCACTTGGCGAGCCCTGCATGATCGACGACGTGTCCCTGGCCAGCACGGCCAGTTGCGGCATTGCCGTGTTTCCCGCCGACGGGCGCGACATGGAGACCCTGCTGCACCGCGCCGACATGGCCATGTACCAGGCCAAATCGGGCGGGCGCGGGCTCTACAGCTTCTTCAGCCCCGAGATGAACCGCCTGGCGCAGGAACGGCTGGTGCTGGAGACGGCGCTGCGCGACGCCCTGCGCAGCGGCGGCCTGCGACTGCACTACCAGCCCCAGCTCGACCTGAAGGACGGGCGCCTCTACGGCGTGGAGGCCCTGGCGCGCTGGAGCCATGCGGAATTCGGCGAGATCTCGCCCGCACGCTTCATTCCGCTGGCCGAGGAATGCGGCCTGATCGGCGAGCTGGGCACCTGGGCACTGCGCGAGGCCTGCCGCCAGCTGGGCGAGTGGCGCAGCCGGGGCATTGACGTGCCGGCCATGTCGGTCAACCTCTCGCCCACCAGCTTTCACAACCTGGACCTGCCGCGCATGATTGCCGACACGCTGGAGCACAACGCGCTCAAGCCGCAGGACCTCACGCTGGAGATCACCGAAAGCCTGCTGCTGGACACCAACCCGGGCACCATGCGCACGCTGCAGGCCGTGCATTCCCAGGGCGTGCGCGTGTCCATGGACGACTTCGGCACCGGCTACTCCAGCCTCAGCTACCTGCGCCGCCTGCCCGTCAGCGAGCTCAAGCTGGACCGCAGCTTCGTGGCGGACCTGGAAAACGACGAAGCCGCCCAGGCCCTGAGCAACGCCATCCTGGGCATAGGCCGCAGCCTGCACCTGACCGTGGTGGCCGAGGGAGTGGAGACGGCGGCGCAGAACACCATCCTGCGCGAACAGGGCTATCCGGTCGCGCAGGGTTATCTGTTCTCGCGTCCGCTGCCGGCAGCGGATCTGGAGCGGTGGCTGCAGGCATCGAGCCTGCAAGCCGGGCTGGCGACGGACGTGTGAACGGCATGTGAGCGGGCCAGGCCATGTGCACGGAGACCTTGGCCGGAAAAAGTAACAATCCGCAATAAATATTCGGACTGGACCTATTTTTCCCTAAGCCTCGCCGGCAAGTGACCGATAACTGCGGCATGGCGGGGCCGAGTGTCGGTCCCGCCGATCGCCCCCGATCGCCACTGCATCCCCTCGATTCGCAGCCACCGCCGCTCACCCGCTTTCGCTTCTCGCCGTACGGCACTCCCCACCATGATGTTTTTCCGCAATCTGAAGCTGGCCCACAAGCTGCTGGCCTCTTTCATCGCCCTGCTGCTGCTGACCGCCGGCCTGGGCCTGTTCTCCGTGGTCCAGCTGGACCGTGTCAACCGCACGGCCACCGACTTGGCGCACCACTGGATGCCCGCCGAGCGCGTGATCATGGAGATGCGCTACCAGCTGCAGCGCTACCGCTCGCAGACCATGCAGCATGTGCTGGCCACCTCGATGGATGAAATGGCCATCTACGACAAGAGCATGCCGGCGCTGAGGTCCGAGCTGCTCAAGAACCAGCAGGCCTTCGAGCGCTATGCCAACACCGCGCGTGAGCGCGAGCTGATGGCCGGCATCAAGGACGACCTGGGCCAGTACGCGCAGCACACGGCAAAGATCGTGGACCTGTCCCACGCCCTGCGCACCGACGAGGCGTCCGAGGTGCTGCGCGGCGATTCGGTCAAGACCAGCCGTGCCATCAACGCCAAGCTGGACGAACTGCTCAAGATCAACGCCCAGGGCATCGAGGATGCCAACCAGGCAGGCGACGACATCTTCACCGCCGCGCGCTGGTGGGTGATCGCCCTGCTGGCGGGGGCCGTCCTCTTCGGCCTGGGCATGGCGCTGCTGATCGCCCGCAGCGTGGCACGCCCCCTGCAGCAGGCCGTGAGCCTGGCACAGGCCGTGGCCGCCGGCGACCTGGGCAGCCGCATCGAGGTGCATGGCAAGGACGAGACCGGCCAGCTGCTGCAGGCCCTGCAGCACATGAACGAGAGCCTGCAGCGCATCGTCGGCCAGGTGCGCCAGGGAACGGACTCCATCGCCACGGCCAGCGGCCAGATCGCATCGGGCAACCAGGACCTGTCGGCCCGCACCGAGGAGCAGGCCAGCTCGCTGGAGCAGACCGCCGCCTCCATGGAGGAGCTGACCTCCACCGTCAAGCAAAACGGCGCCAACGCCCAGCAGGCCAACCAGCTGGCCGCCGCCGCCTCCCAGGTCGCCGTGCGCGGCGGCTCGGCCGTGGCCCAGGTGGTGCAGACCATGTCTGCCATCAACGATGCCTCGCGCAAGATCGTGGACATCATCGGCGTCATCGACTCCATCGCCTTCCAGACCAATATCCTGGCGCTGAATGCTGCCGTGGAAGCGGCCCGCGCCGGCGACCAGGGACGCGGCTTTGCCGTCGTCGCCTCGGAAGTGCGCACCCTGGCCCAGCGCTCGGCCGCCGCCGCCAAGGAGATCAAGCAGCTCATCGACGACTCGGTGGGCAAGGTCGAGGAAGGCAGCGCCCAGGTCGACTCGGCCGGCAAGACCATGGAGGAGATCGTGGCCAGCGTGCGCCGCGTGACCGACATCATGGGCGAGATCTCGGCCGCCAGCCATGAGCAGACGGCCGGTATCGAGCAGGTCAACCAGGCCGTCACGCAGATGGACCAGATGACCCAGCAGAACGCCGCACTGGTCGAGGAATCGGCGGCGGCCACCGGCGCACTGCAGGCCCAGGCCAAGGCGCTGGCCGAGGTGGTCAGCGTGTTCAAGCTCTCGCCGTCCACCGGCATGCTGGGCAACAGCCGTGGCGTCAACCACGCTGCCGCCGTGGCAGCGCCCCGCCACGCGCCGACGGCGCCCCGTCCGCATCTGGCGCCTTCCGCTCCCAAACGCACGGTGCCCGCACGTGCTTCGGCCGCCCTGCCTTCTGCAACCGGTGCAACCGGTGCGACCGGTGCACCCCCTGCCCCGGCAGGCGCCGCGCGCCCGGCCCAGCCAGCACAGCCGGCCCGGCCCGCCGTGACGGCATCGGCCAAAGCCAAGGCCAAGGCGGCCAGCACGGCTTCCGACGACGATTGGGAAACCTTCTGAACCAGGTTTTCGCCCGCCCCGCCGGGGGCGGACATGCCTGCCAAGGCCCGACCAGCTCCTGCTGGCCGGGCCTTTTTTCCGGGAGGTCTGCAGCCAGATCACGCCAGGGTCCACGCTGCAACCTGCGCATTGCCATGGCCAAGCCCTTCAAATCTGCCATGATCGGCCGCTGCAAGCCCTTGTTTTGAAAGCCATCGTCACACGGCAGCGCGCCTCCAGGCCCGCGCGGCGGGCGCTTGTCCCGGCACGATGCCCCAGCATGAGAAAATCGGCGATTCGGCCAAGAACACATTCATCAGAAGAACGGAACACATCATGGAAGCAGAACGCATCAACCTCATCGGCAACACCCTCGAAGATCTGTCGCAGCGTGCGGCAGATCTACGGAGGTATCTTTGACTACGATGCAAAGTACGAACGACTGCGCACGGTAAATGCCTCGCTGGAAGATCCCAGCGTCTGGAACGACCCCAAGAAGGCCCAGGAACTGGGCAAGGAAAAGAAGCTGCTCGACGGCGTCGTGCTGACGCTGCAAAAGCTGACCACCGAGCTGGCCGACAACGCCGAGCTGTTCGAGATGAGCAAGGAAGAAGGCGATGAGACCGGCCTGCTCACCATCGAGGGCGAGACCGCCAAGCTGCAGCCGCTGATCGAGGAGCTGGAGTTCCGCCGCATGTTCGGCAAGGAAGCCGATCCGCTGAACTGTTTCGTGGACATCCAGGCCGGCGCCGGTGGCACCGAAGCCTGCGACTGGGCCGGCATGCTGCTGCGCCAGTACCTGAAGTACGCCGAGCGCAAGGGCTTCAAGGCCACGGTCGAGGAAGAGACGCCGGGCGACATCGCCGGTATCAAGAGCGCGACCATCCACATCGAAGGCGAGTACGCCTACGGCCTGCTGCGCACCGAAACCGGCGTGCACCGCCTGGTGCGCAAGTCGCCCTTCGACAGCTCGGGCGGCCGCCACACCAGCTTTGCCTCGCTGTTCGTCTACCCCGAGATCGACGACTCGATCCAGATCGAGATCAACCCCTCGGACGTGCGCACCGACACCTACCGCGCATCGGGCGCGGGCGGCCAGCACATCAACAAGACCGACTCGGCCGTGCGCCTGACGCACATGCCCACCGGTATCGTCGTGCAATGCCAGGACGGCCGCAGCCAGCACAGCAACCGCGACGTGGCTTGGCAGCGCCTGCGCTCCAAGCTATATGAGCACGAGATGCAAAAGCGCATGGTGGAGCAGCAAAAGCTGGAGGACACCAAGACCGATGTGGGCTGGGGCCACCAGATCCGCTCGTACGTGCTGGACAACAGCCGCATCAAGGATTTGCGCACCAACGTCGAAATCTCGGCCACCCAGAAGGTGCTGGACGGCGACCTCGACGCTTTCATCGAAGCCTCGCTCAAGCAAGGCCTCTGATTTCAAGCCCCTGGGCGGCACCGGCCGCACAGGGGCTTGAACTCTGTCCCCTGATATTGGCATAGGAAGGAATCTGTATGCTGCAACTGCGTGACGGGCAGGCCCCTGCCACCGCCATCCACCGCGCCGACTACCAGGCTCCTGCCTGGTGGATCGACACCGTGGACCTGACCTTCGATCTCGATCCGGCCAAGACCCGCGTGCTCAACAAGATGCGCGTGCGCCGCAACACCGAGGTGCCGGCGCAGCCGCTGCGCCTGGACGGCGATGAACTGAACCTTGCGCGCGTGCTGGTCAACGGCGGCGGCACCTCGTTCAAGATGGACGGCGACCAGCTCGTGCTGGAGAACCTGCCCGAGGGCGGCGACCCCGTCGATCTGGAAATCTTCACCACCTGCGCGCCCGCCAAGAACACCAAGCTCATGGGCCTGTATGTGAGCCAGGGCACGTTCTTCACCCAGTGCGAGGCCGAGGGTTTCCGCCGCATCACCTATTTCCTGGACCGTCCCGACGTGATGGCCATGTATACCGTGACGCTGCGCGCCGACAAGACCGCGTACCCGGTGCTGCTGTCCAACGGCAACCTGGTCGAGCAAGGCGCGCTGGAAGACGGCCGCCACTTCGCCAAGTGGGCCGACCCGCACAGAAAGCCCAGCTACCTGTTCGCCCTGGTGGCCGGCAATCTGGTTGCGCGCGAGCAAAAGATCAAGAGCCGCGCAGGCCGCGACCACCTGCTGCAGGTCTTCGTGCGCCCCGGCGACCTGGAGAAGACCGAGCACGCCATGAACTCCCTCATGGCCAGCGTGGCCTGGGACGAGGCCCGCTTCGGCCTGTCCCTGGACCTGGACCGCTTCATGATCGTCGCCACCAGCGACTTCAACATGGGCGCCATGGAGAACAAGGGCCTGAACGTCTTCAATACCAAGTACGTTCTGGCCAGCCAGTCCACGGCCACCGACACCGACTACGCCAACATCGAGTCCGTCGTCGGCCACGAGTACTTCCACAACTGGACCGGCAACCGCGTCACCTGCCGCGACTGGTTCCAGCTGTCGCTCAAGGAAGGCCTGACCGTCTTCCGCGACCAGGAATTCAGCATGGACATGGCGGGCAGCCCCTCGGCGCGCGCCGTCAAGCGCATCGAGGACGTGCGCGTGCTGCGCACCGCCCAGTTCCCCGAAGATGCGGGCCCCATGGCCCACCCGGTGCGGCCCGACAGCTACATCGAGATCAACAACTTCTACACCGTCACCATCTACGAAAAGGGTGCCGAGGTCGTGCGCATGCAGCACAACCTGGTGGGCCGCGAAGGCTTTGCCAAGGGCATGAAGCTGTACTTCGAGCGCCATGACGGCCACGCCGTCACCTGCGACGACTTCGCCCAGGCCATGGCCGACGCCAACCCTGGCAGCGAGCTGGCCCAGCGCCTGGACCAGTTCAAGCGCTGGTACAGCCAGGCGGGCACGCCCCAACTGCGCGCCGAAGGCAGCTATGACGCCGCCGCACGCACCTACACGCTGACGCTGAGCCAAAGCTGCGCGCCCACGCCGGGGCAGGCCGAGAAGCTGCCCTTCGTCATCCCCGTGCAGATGGGCCTGCTGGGCCAGGACGGCCGCGCGCTGACCCTGCGCCTGCAGGGCGAGGATCAGGCGGCAGCGGGCGACAGCCGCCTGCTCGTGCTGTCCGAGCCCAGCCACAGCTTCGTCTTCACCGACGTGGACCAGGAGCCCGTGCCCTCGCTGCTGCGCGGCTTCAGCGCCCCCGTGGTGCTGCAGCACAGCGACAGCGATGCCGCCTTGCTGACCCTGCTGGCCCATGACAGCGATGCCTTCAACCGCTGGGAAGCTGGCCAGCGCCTGGGCCTGCGCATCGCGCTGCAGGCCATTGGCGACACCTCCATCACGGCAGAAGCCAGCGGCCAGATCACGGCCGCCCTGCTGCCGGCCTCTTTCGTCGAGGCCATGCGCGGCGTGCTGCGCCATCCGCAGCTGGATGCGGCCTTCAAGGAGCTGATGCTGACCCTGCCCGGCGAAAGCTACATCGCCGAGCAACTGGCCGTGGTCGATCCGCAGCGCGTGCACGCCGTGCGTGAAGCCATGCGCCAGCAACTGGCGACCGAGCTGCAGGCCGACTGGCAGCAAGCCTGGCAAGAGCACAGCGACACCGGCGCCTACCGCCCCGACCCCGTAAGCTCCGGCCGCCGTGCGCTGGCAGGCCTGGCCCTGTCCATGCTGTGCCTGGCCGCACGCGCCTCGGGCGACAGCGTCTGGCCCGGCAAGGCGCTGCAGCGCTTCAAGGACGCCGGCAACATGACCGACCGCATGAGCGCCCTGACGGCACTGGTGCAAAGCGGCCACCCGCTGGCCGCCCAGGCCCTGGCGCGCTTCCACAAGCTGTTCCAGCACGATGCATTGGTGCTGGACAAGTGGTTCGCGCTGCAGGGCGGCGCCTGCGACCGTGGCGGCAACGTGCTGCCGGCCGTCAAGCAGCTGATGAAGCACCCCGACTTCCAGATCAAGAACCCCAACCGCGCGCGCAGCCTGATCTTCAGCTACTGCAGCGCCAACCCAGGCGCCTTCCACCGCGCCGACGCGGCGGGCTATGTGTTCTGGAGCGAGCGCGTCATCGAGCTGGACGCCATCAACCCCCAGGTCGCCGCCCGCCTGGCGCGCGCCCTGGACCGCTGGAGCAAGCTGGCCGAGCCCTACCGCACGGCCGCACGCGAGGCCGTCGCCCGCGTGGCGGCCCGCGCTGAACTGAGCAACGACGTGCGTGAAGTCGTCACCCGCGCCCTCGCGGATTGACCCAAGGCGCGGCCCAGGCCGCGCCTCCCGGATTTTTAGGAGTTGAACCCATGAAGAAAAACGTCAGCCTGACCCGCTACCTGGTCGAGCAGCAACGCGTGGACGGCCTCATCCCCGGCCAGTTGCGCCTGCTGCTGGAAGTCGTGGCCCGTGCCTGCAAGCGCATCAGCCAATCCGTCAACAAGGGCGCCATCGGCGACGTGCTGGGCACGGCCGGCAGCGAGAACGTGCAGGGCGAAGTCCAGAAGAAGCTGGACATCATCGCCAACGAGGTGCTGATCGAGGCCAACGAATGGGGCGGCCACCTGGCAGCCATGGCCTCCGAGGAAATGGAAGGCATCTACCTGGTGCCCAACCGCTACCCGCACGGCGAATACCTGCTGATGTTCGACCCGCTGGACGGCTCATCCAACATCGACGTCAACGTCTCCATCGGCACCATCTTCAGCGTGCTCAAGAAGCCCGAAGGCCACCCCGGCGTGACCGAGCAGGACTTCATGCAGCCCGGCACCCAGCAGGTCGCGGCCGGCTACTGCATCTACGGCCCGCAGACCACCCTCGTGCTGACCGTGGGCGACGGCGTGTCCATGTTCACGCTGGACCGCGAGCAAGGCTCCTTCGTGCTGGTGCAGGAAAACATCCGCATCCCCGAAGACACCAAGGAATTCGCCATCAACATGTCCAACATGCGCCACTGGGACACCCCCGTCAAGCGCTACGTGGACGAATGCCTGGCCGGCGTGGAAGGCCCGCGCGGCAAGGACTTCAACATGCGCTGGATCGCCTCCATGGTGGCCGACGTGCACCGCATCATGACCCGCGGCGGCATCTTCATGTACCCCTGGGACCGCCGCGAGCCCAACAAGCCCGGCAAGCTGCGCCTGATGTACGAAGCCAACCCCATGTCCTGGCTCATAGAGCAGGCCGGCGGCGCCGCCACCAACGGCAAGCAACGCATCCTCGACATCCAGCCCACCCAACTGCACGAACGTGTGAGCGTCATCCTCGGCTCGAAGAACGAAGTCGAAAAAGTGACGCAGTACCATTCCGAGGCATGAATTTGCCGTTATAATTTTTGTCTGTCGCCGGTGTAGCTCAGTTGGTAGAGCAGCTCATTCGTAATGAGAAGGTCGAGGGTTCGATTCCTTTCTCCGGCACCAAAAACATAGCATCCATGCGGGTTCCGCAAGGATTCTGAGGGGAAATTGGGGAAACTCAATTTCCCTTTTTGTTTTGCAACGGTCAAAGCATACCTGAGCCTCGGCAGCTCAAGCCAGCATGTTCAGCCCATGGCGCTTGCAGCTGGCTCGCTCGCAGCGGCGCTTCTTCCTCAGGCCTCTCCGTACCCTCACCAGCACACCAAGTGCCTTCAACTTGCTCGGATTTCAGATCCGACCAAGACTGACCCTGCCTCGTTTCCACGTACACCAAGTCATGCAGCCAAACGAGCGTTCTCCCAGGTCACTGGGGGCAGGAAGCCGTTGGCCGAGTGCAGGCGCTGGCGGTTGTACCAGCCCTCGATCCAATCGACTATGTCCAGCCTGGCCTGCGCTCGCGTGTCGTAGCGTACCTGATGGATGCGCTCGACCTTCAGCGTCTTGAAGAAGCTCTCCATCGGCGCGTTGTCCCAGGCATTGGCCTTCCTGCTCATGGACATCGTGATGCCCAGCTCGGCGGCCAGTGCCCGGTAGCGCCCGCCGGCATACTGCGACCCGCGGTCGGTGTGGACCAGCAGCCCCTTGGCAGGTTTGCGCAGCCACCATGCCGACTTCAAAGCGGAGCACACCAGCGTGGCGTCGATGGTCTCGGACATCGACCAGCCGACGATGCGCCGACTGGCCAGGTCCAGCACGGCGGCCAGGTACAGCCAGCCCTCGCAGGTGGGCACGTACGTGATGTCCGCCACCCACGCCTGGTCGCTCTGCCAACCATCAAAGCGCCGATCCAGCAGATTCGGCGCCACCGGCAAACGGTGCGCCGAGTCGGTGGTCGTCACGAACGGCTTTCTGTACACCGGGCGCAGGCCCTGGCGCCGCAGGCTCTTTCGCACTCGCTCGGCGCTGACGACCTCTCCCTGCTGGCGCAGCTTGTGAACGATCCGAGGGCGGCCATAGCTTCGACGGCTGGCATCGTGGATGGCCGCCACCTTGGCGTCCAGAGCCTGGTTGGCCAGCGTGTTGGGACTGGGCGGGCGCACGCGCCATTGGCAGTAGCCGCTGCGAGACACCTGCAGCACGCGGCAAAGCCGACTGACGGTGTATTGGTCGCGATGCTCGTCGATCCAGGCGTACTTCATCGCGACCCCCTGGCGAAGTACGCCGTCGCTTTTCGAAGGACTTCCACATCCAGCTTCGCGTCGGCCAGTTCTCTGCGCAGGCGGCTGTTCTCCGCCTCCAGTTCACTCACGGGGCGGCGCGCAGGCGCCTCGGTGGGCGGCACAGCCGCGCCACTGCCGCCGCTCGCTGCGACACCTCGCCTGGACCAGTTGCCCAACGTTGCCACCGGCACGCCCAGGCGACGTGCTGCCTCGTGTCCGCCGACTGACGCCGCGAGTCTGACGGCCTCAGCCTTGAATTCCTGTGTGTACTGCCGCTTGGGCAGCTTGCCTTCTTTCATTTCGATTCTCCGTACCTCTGAAGTTATCAACTTCTTGCTGTACGTGAAATCGAGGCAGGGTCACATCTCATCTCTTGCATCTCTGAAGTCTGCTGGTTGCTATGACTTCATTCTGCTTGTCGCAGCCACAGCGGCCCAGCGGATTACGACGTGGTGTCGAGGTATACGTGCCTCAACGCTGCCTGAGCAAAACCACGCGCGCCCATCGTCTTCAAGATGGCGCAAGGCCACATCTTCCTCTCCATCAACTTGAGCCAAGTCGATGCTCCTGTTAGGCGCCACCACGCAGGCCTTCATCCCATGACGCGATGCATTCTTCGCCGCATGCGTCTGATGGCGGCGGAAACAACGAAGCCACCCGAAAGTGGCGCAACCACTGTGCGAACATGTGTACTCCCCCGGTCTGAGATGAGTCACTTAACGTTCTCTATAGACTGGTCCGATGACCGAGCCATTCGACCACGCCGATACAAACGCCATCCGGCTGCGGCTACGCAGCTACGAGGAGCGTTGCACGCTACTGTTGCGCGCAATCGGCGACAACAAAACGGTCACCGCACGGGTCGAGCAGATCAGGGACCAATACATCGCGCTCAAAAGAGATCTCAAGGCCGATGCCGCTGCCACGCGTCGCGCCGGGAAGGACCCAGCTTGCGCAGTTGCTGCATTTTTTTCCCCTGCAGTCAATGAGGCAGCTCTGCACCTGAAGCCAACCTCCGGCTCTCATCCGATAGCGGGAAATTGGTTGTCTGCGGTGTATGACGCGCGGGTTGATATCTGCCACTACCTCGCGCAGCTTGACCGCAACTGACCCCGCAGTGTCAGCGGGGTCACTGCAAAAAAAAACCTACCAAGGCAAGCCTGGGTAGGTAACTGCTGGACGGATCCAGCAGGGGAGGGATACGAAGCGTATCAAGAAGAATTTATGGCAGGTAGGACGCCTTCAGGCCTCACGCGCTACTGTCGCCATACCCGCTGCCTCTCCGGCTCCAGCGCCTATCAAGCCTCCCAGGGCGCCGCCAACAAAAATGCCTACAGGGCCAGCAGCTACGGCGCCGACTCCCGCACCCATCACTGCGCCAAGCATCATGAAGCCGGCCACCATGGTTGACTTTGATTCCCGGACTGACTCCTCTTTGGTCATCCGAATCTGCGCCGAGGGATCAGGATCTTGCGAGGGCACACCATGCCCCTGAACGGCCTGCTCAGCAAGATCCGGGTCAACGGGCCGCCCCAGCAGGTACTTAAGCGAAATCGATGAAGTCATAGCGCTCTCCCCAGAGATGAGGAAGATGGAAGCACCTCGCCTCACCTTCGTTGTACTCCCTGCTGCTCACTCGCACCTGTGGTCCAGACAGCCGGCGCGGCGTAAGGGAAGGCGCTCTCCCGCCTTCGCAACATTCATTCGCTCTGTACCCGGAAAAACAAAGCCCGCAGGCATTGCCAGCGGGCTAGTGATCTTTAGGGACGTGTGATGTTTCCCCCCATCGCTTCAATGTCTTGCCAGACTCACCCCTGGGCTGCAACCACCTTCAGGCCCTTCATCAGCTTCAGCGCGGCGATGGTGCCGCAGCGGGCGCGGTCCACATGCTCGCCAATGTGCTCGGAGATCAGCAGGCCCTCGGCTTCGTGCGGCACTTCACGGGCGCCAAAGCCCTTGCAGGTCTCGCAGATCGCCATCTTGCCCAGCTTGACGCCGCCACAGCCTGGGCACTTGCGGTCGCACCACCACAGCAGCACGTCGGTCAGCTTGGCGCGGGCATTCTTCATGCCCTGCGCCAGCACCCAGGGCATGAAGCCGGCGTGCGTGTCCACCAGGCGGCTGTACTGCGGCAGGCTGCGCAGGATCTGCATGCGGCGCTCCATCTGCCACCGGCCCTCGGCAAAGCGGGCGCCAACCATGTCGAGTCGGCCTCGGCTCTTGCGAGGCAGCTGCTCGGCCACGCGCTGCAACTGCTCCTCGGTCACCCCCTTTACGTCGATCTGTATTCGGTAGGTACCGGAGGCAGTTTTCTTGGGCTTCGCCATGGGGGAAAAGTGGCGAAAATTGGGGGCAAACGTTGTGCAAACATGTATTTCCGCTGCACATGCCGCTTTTTGGAACAATCAAAACTTGTTGATTTGCATGACTTTGTGCAAGACAAGCACATACCAACACAGCTATTCGATTCCTTTCTCCGGCACGGCGTGTGTCAAGGTAGTTGTCACGTCAGTCGTCAGGCCACTCGCCTGCTCATCTCATGTTCCGCACGCTCCGGATTGAGGTACACCTCATCCGGCAGATGCCAGTTGCGCGGCCCCGCGCTCCAACGCTGCGGGTTGCGCTTTTCTGGCCTGCGCGTACAGCTGCATGCGTTGCTGCAGCAACCGCCGATCCTGCCTTCTGTGACGCTGGCCTGGCGTTACATACTTCAGCGCGCTGTGGCGATGCTCTTCGTTGTACCAATCTGCAAAGCGCAGCACCCATTGCCTGGCCTGCCGCACGTTGTCGAACGGGCGCTCGGGCCACAGCGGACAGTATTTGGCCGTGCGGAACAAGGCCTCGGCGTAGGCGTTGTCGTTGCTGACCCGAGGCCGGCTGTATGACGGCACCACACCCAGTGTCTGCATTGCCATCAGCAGGTCCGAGCCCTTCATTACCGAGCCATTGTCTGAGCGCAGCACCAACGGGCTACCTGCCGTTTGCTCACGCAGGCAGGCCTTGTGCAGCAGTTGGGATGCATGCTGCGAGGACTCGGCTTCGTGCACTTCATTGGCAATGAGCTTCCTGCTGTAGACATCCTTGACCATGTACCAGTAGAAGAAGCGGCCTTTGACGGTGCTGGGCATCCAGGTGATGTCCCAGCACCACAACTGGTTGGGTGCGTCCGCTCTGTGCGTGGTCAAGGGCCGCGCCACCGGCGCTTTGCTGCGTCCCCGTCGCCGGTTCATGCCAGCGGCCTTGAGCACGCGGTAGAACGTCGATTCGCTGGCCAAGTACAGGCCCTCGTCAGCCAGCTTGGGCACGATCTGGTGCGGCGTGAGACTGGCGCAGTCGCCACGGTTGGCGGCATCGAGCACAGCCTGACGCTCGGCTTCGCTGAGCTTGTTGGCGGGTTGTTCGTGCCGGGCACCTGGGCGTCCATCCGATGGCCGGGTTCGCCAGCGCTGGATAGTCCGAAGACTCAGGCCCAGCACAGCACATGCCGGCCCTTGCCGGGCGCCACTGCCAATGGCTTCGTCGATCAACTCCATGGCCTGTTTGCGATCTTGGGTGTTGATCAGACGTCCTCGTCCTTGCCCCAGATCGCATCCGCTTTTTTTCTGAGAACCAGCAATGCTGCTGCCTCCGCCAACGCCTCGGTTTTGCGCTGCAGTTCCCGCTCGAGATTGCGTAACTGCTGCTGCGTATCAGCGCTGATCACACGGCCCTGTTCATGTACAGGACCTGCGCCGCCGTTGGCCTGCTCGCAGGCTTGGCGCCATTGCTGCAGCTGCTCTGGCAGGATGCCCCTGGTTCGGCAGTAAGTCGCGATCTCCTCTTCGCTGAGCGGCGCTGTCTGCAGGACAGCCTGGAATTTCTTGGTGCTGCTCCAGCGCTCCCTGGGCTGGCCAGCGGGCACGCATTGCCCTTCCTGGCGGGCCGCATCGCGCCAGGTGCGCAGGGTGACGGCAGTGATGCCGGTTTCTTTGGCCAGCTCAACCACGGTGCGGTTCAGCGGTGGCTTCATTTGCTCGAGTGCCCAGAGTTTTTGCTCGGGGGTGTAACGGATCTGCTTCATCTTGCGCTCTATGGTGCCGCCTGCTTTGCAAAGGGAAGCTGAGGCGACAACTATCCTGACATAGAGGGGGCACCAAACAAGAAGCCCCAGATTCGCAAGAGTCTGGGGCTTTTTCGTTGGGTCATGCTTGTGGCTTCGCGCCTCCTGCGCGCGCCGCCATCCGCACCGCGAGGGCCGACAGTACGGCGCTGCCGCCCGCCAGCAGGATGGACGATGTGTAGCTGCCCGAAAGATCGAACAGCAGCCCCGCCAGGCTGCCCCCTGCCACGGCAGCAATACCGACCGACACGTAGAGCGCACCCAGAATGGCGCCCAGGCTCCGCGTGCCAAACCAGGTGGCAGCCACGGCCGGGTACAGCGCGATGCAGCCGCCATTGACTGCACCGAATGCCAACGCGAATCCCGCCAGGGCCGTGAAGCCTTGCGCCATGGACCACAGCCCGCACAGCAGGGCCAGACTCGCGGTCAGCAGCATCAGAAAGCGCAGCGGCCCCATCCTGTCGCCCAGCCGCCCCAGCACCAGACGCCCGAGCACATTGCCGACGCCGATCAGCCCGATCAGCAGATTGGCCTGCGCGGCCGGCAGCCCCTGCTGACGTGCCAGCGGATTGATGTGGATCAGCGCCAGGAACAGGCCGATGGAGCCGAAGAAGATGGCGGCGAAATACCACCAAAAGCGCGCCTGCCGGGCCACTTGCCCCAGGCCGACACCCACCACACCTTGGCAGGTCTGCCCCGCAGCCTTGGCGCTGCCGGGAGGGATGCCATCGGGATGCAGGCCCAGCTCCTCGGGCCTGCTGCGCAGGGCGGCTGCGGCAGCCAGGCCGGCCAGTGCGATGGCTGCGGCATAGACCTGCATGGTCAGTTGCCAGGACAAATGCTCCATGAGTGCGCCGGCCACCACGGGCCCGAGCAGGGTTCCAAGTCCGGTGCCGGCAAGCGCAATACCCGAAGCTGAACTGCGCCGCAGCACGAACCAGCGCTGAATGGTGGAGACAGCAGGCACGTAGACCAGACCAACTCCCAGCCCGACCAGCGCACAGAAGGCACCCAGGAAAGCCGCCAGCGATGATGTCAGCAGGCTGCTGGCCACAAAGCCCAGCGACAGCAACACAATGCCGGCCGAGGTGACGGTGCGCACCGAGGTCCTGTCGCTCCAGGCGCCCGAGAACACGCCGACGGCGTAGTAGATCAGTGCCGTCAATGAAAAGATGGAAGCCGTGGAGAAGCTGCTGGCGCCGAACTGTGCCTGGATGCTGAAGAAAAATGCCCCGAACGAGTAGGCGGCACCAAAAATCAGCGCCAGCAGCACATGGACAGCGCCCACGATGTACCAACCCCGGAACAGCCTGCCTCGGTCCATATGCATCTCCTTGATAGGGCTGACTGTAGTTGTCTATACATGTTCAGACATTAAGTATCAACCCGGAGATCACAGGCAAGCGAGATCACCGGCAGTTGCCCGTCAGAGGTCAGGCAAGCTCAACGAGCCGCCAATCCGAAACAGCGTGCCAAGCCACCTCGCCCTGCACGTACATAGCCACCTCGGGCAGGGGCCCAGGCATGCAAAGCGCCAGGCACACGGCCTGTGCATCGCAATCCCGGCCTTGCCACAGGCGGCCGTGGGCCAGGGGCTGCCGGGCCGTGTCGAGCGCAGCGGAGGCCGGTGCCCACGCAAGCTGCCGCATCCGGACAAAGTCCAGGCCCTGGCCCAGGCTCTTGAAATAGGCCTCCTTCAGGCTCCACAGCTGCACCAGGCTGTGCTGCAGGCGGGCTCCGTCCTGCGCCTGCAGCCACGCGCGTTCGGGCGGGGAGCACACCATCTCGGCCATGCCATGCACGTCGCGCTGGCGGCGCTCTGCCCGCCGCTCAATGTCCACGCCCACCGGGCCTTGTGCGGCGGCGCAGGCCAGCCAGCCGGCGCTGTGCGAGAGGCTCAAACGGGACTGCGCTCCAAAAATGCCAACCTTCCCGCCTTGCTCCACGTGGGGTGCAGCATTGCGGGGCGCTGCCAGCCGCCAGGTCGATGCGGCATCGTGCCCGCCGGCCAGCAGCAGGCGCATGGCATAGCGGCAGGCGATGAATTCGCGCTGGCGCGCCTCGCGCATGCCGGCATGGCGCTCCCGCTCCGAGTCCGTCAGCCAGCCCGCAGCCAGCGACTGCGCATTTGCCCACAAGGGCGCCTGCGCCCCCACCAGCAAGGCGCAGGCAGCCGGCGCGCTCAAATCACCGGCCTACGCGGGCATAGGTGCCCTTGAAGGTGACGCCGGCCATCACATTGCCTGCCCGGCATTCGAAATTGACTGGATCCCGGGTGGATTGCTTCTTGTTGAAGCTGTGCAGGTCCACCACGGCGTTGGCGCCCTTTTGCTTGGCCTTGGCCTCGAAGGCGATCAGGGCAGACAGCGCTGCCCAGTTGCAGGCCGTGGCATCGTCCTTGCCCACGCCGTTGGTTTTCTTGTTGGACACGTCATCGCCCAGCTTTTCGGAGATGGCGGGCGTGCTGGCACCGGACAGGTGAAAGCTCACGCTGCCGTCGAGCTTGCCCTGCTCCAGGCCGAGCTTCACCACGTCGGCCAGCGGCAGCATCACTGCTTCGTTGCGGGCATGTACCGCCGTTGCGGCCACCAGCGCCATGGCTGCCAAGATCATCTTTCTCATGGAAACTCCCTCTCTGTAAAAAAGCCTGGAACAGGGACAGCGATGGATTACGGGGTACTGATTTTCTTCATCAGATTCCGGACCCAGCGGTTGTAGTTGGGATGGATCTCCCGCTTGCCATCGCCTTCCGAGTAATTCAGATTCACGCTGTGCAGATAGCTGATCCGGTAGGTATCTGTGTTGTAGTGCACCGCGATGTTGACCTGGTGCTTGCCTTGCTTGTCGTAGTGCAGCTCCAGGCGGCCCGGCTCGTCGCCGACCACCATCCAGCCCAGCGACTTTGCCGCCACCACGATGCGATCGTGCAACTGCTGCGTCGTGGTCTCGGGCGAGGCGGTCCACATGACCGCCGGGGGTTCATAGATGTCCGTGCTTCGCGCCACCGCGCTGCCTGCGGCCAGGGCAAGGACCAGGACAATGGCGGCGGTTCTCGTCTGTTTCATTTCACTGGCTCCTGTTGCTTCCAACGTCGAAAAATCAATGAGGTGTTGATGCCGCCAAAGGCAAAGTTGTTGCTCATGACGATATCGGTGTGCAAGGCACGCGGCTCGCCCATGACGTAGTCCAGATCGGCGCAGCGCGGATCGGGTTGCTGCAGATTGGCATTGGCTGCAAACCAGCCTTCACGCATCATCTCGATGCTCATCCAGGCTTCCAGCGCGCCGCAGGCGCCCAGCGTGTGGCCCATGTAACCCTTGAGGCTGCTGATGGGCACCTGGCTGCCGAGCACTTCGCGGGTGGCCTGCGATTCGGCAATGTCCCCCTGGTCCGTGGCCGTGCCGTGGGCGTTGACGTAGCCGACCTCCGAGGGCTCGATCCCCGCGTCTTCGAGCGCCATGCGCATGGCCTGGGCCATGGTGGCGGCGTTGGGCTGCGTCACATGGGTGCCATCGGAGTTGCTGGCGAAGCCGATCAACTCGGCCCGGATGCATGCGCCCCGGGCCAGTGCATGCTCCAGCTCTTCGAGCACGAAGGTACAGGCTCCTTCACCCAGCACCAGGCCGTCGCGCCGGGCGTCGAATGGACGTGGCGTGCACTCGGGGCTGTCGTTCTTGACGCTGGTCGCAAACAGGGTGTCGAACACCGCCGCCTGCGTGGCATCCAGCTCCTCGGCCCCGCCGGCCAGCATGGCAAGCTGCTTGCCGCTCTGAATGGCCTCGAAGGCATAGCCCAGGCCCTGGCTGCCCGAGGTGCAGGCGCTGGACGTCGTGATGACGCGGCCCGTGGTTCCGAAGAACACGCCGATGTTCACTGCCGCCGTGTGCGACATCATCTTGATGTAGGTGTTGGCGTTGATGCCCTCGGTGCTCTTGTCGGCCATCATGCGGCCGAAGTCGCCGATGGCCGAGGGCGTCCCCGCAGAAGACCCATAGGACACGCCCATGTGCCCGCTTTTGACGAAGGCATCGCCCAGCAGGCCGGCATCGGCCAGTGCCAGCTCGCTGGCGCGCGTGGCCATCAGGGCAACGCGGCCCATGCTGCGCATGGTCTTGCGGTTGTAGTGCGCCGGCAGATCGAAGGATGGCACGGTGCTGCCCAGCCGGGTGCTCAGGCCCTCATAGGCAGCCCATTCCTCCATCACCCGGATGGCCGTTCGCCCGGTGCGCAGTCGCTCCCGCACCGCAGACCAGTCGTGGCCCAGGGGACTCAAGGCGCCCATGCCCGTGACGACCACACGCCGTTTGCTTGCTGCGCTCATCCCACCATCCCTCCATTGACGGAGATGACCTGGCGCGTGATGTACGAGGCCTCACCCCCCATGAGGAAGGCGACCGCACCTGCCACCTCGTCCACCGTGCCCATGCGGCGCATGGGAATCAGCGCCAAGGCATGTTCGAGCACTTCCTCGCTGACCATTTCCGTGTCGATCAGGCCGGGCGCCACGCAATTGACCGTGATCTCGCGCTTGGCCAGCTCCACGGCCAGGGACTTGGTCGCAGCGATCACCCCGGCCTTGGCCGCGCTGTAGTTGGCCTGCCCCCGGTTGCCCATCAGGGCGGAGACCGAGGCAAGCGTCACGATGCGTCCCGGCTTGCGGCGGCGCACCATGGGCATGACCACCGGGTGCAGCACGTTGTAGAACGCATCCAGGTTGGTATGCACCACGGCATCCCACTCCTCGCCCGTCATGGCAGGGAAGGCGTTGTCCCGGGCGATGCCGGCATTGCAGACCACGCCGTAGTAGGCGCCGTGCTGTTCCATGTCGGCCTCAAGCGCCTGAGCGCAGGCAGAGCGGTCTGCCACATCGAACTGCAGCACGCGGGCCTGGCGGCCCAGCGCGTCAATGTCGGCCACCGTCTGCAGGGCCTGCTCGCGGCCGCTGCGGCAATGGACCACGATGTCGAAACCATCGCGCGCCAGGCGCAGGGCGATGGCCCGGCCTATGCCCCGGCTCGACCCTGTCACCAGCACCGTGGCTGGCTGGGCGATTGCACTCATGCTTGTCCAACTCCTTCTTGCTCCAGCGCCTGTATGAATGCGCTGCCATTGTCTGGTTCGTAAACGGATATGCGGGCCTGGGCGAGCACGCTGTCCTCGCCCTGGGGCTGGATGCAGCAATCGAACATGCCCAGGCCATTGGTGCCCCCCAGTTCGCAGAGCACGCTCACGCGCAGCACGCTGCCCGGGGAAAAATGTGCGCAGGCCGCCTGGAACTTGCGCGTGCCCAGCAAAAAACCCAGCTTGACGGGTCGCCCGGCCTGCACCGCCTGCCAGCCAGCCCAGGCGGCCACGGTCTGGGCCATGTACTCCAGCCCCACCCAGGCAGGCATGCCGGCGTCCTGCAGAAACAGGCCATCACGCGGCACGGTGACCTGCGCATGGGCGCTGTCGGCGGATGCATCGAGCAGGCAGTCCAGCAGCAGCATCACGCCGCGATGGGGCACGTAGTTTTCAATCGGTAGAAATGCGTTCATCTCGATGGCTCCTCAGGCAGCGGCCAGCAGCAGGGCGCAGTTGCTGCCGCCAAAGGCAAAGGAATTGCTGAGCACGGCCCGGGGCGCACGCCCCAGCGCCATACCCGGGCGGACCACGGCCAGGGCGGGCAGTTCGGGCGCCTGCTCGCCATCCCACCAGTGCGCAGGAAGCCGGCCCTGCGGGTTGTCGTGCAGCAGGTGCCAGGCCATGGCCGCTTCCAGCGCCCCGGCCGCCGCCAGGGTGTGGCCGGTCAGCGGCTTGGTGGAGCTCACGGGCGTTGCTTCGCCGAACACGCTGTGTATGGCCAGGCTTTCCATGGCGTCGTTGTGCACCGTGGCCGTGCCGTGCAGGTTGATGTAGTCCACGTCACCGGGCCGCATGGCCGCACGCCGCAGCGCCTGCTCCATGGCCTGGATGGCGCCCTGGCCGGATGGGTCGGGGGCCGACATGTGGTGGGCATCCTGCGTCTCGCCCCAACCGGCCAGGCGCACGGGACCCGGTTCACGCGTCAGCAGGAAGAACGCCGCACCCTCGCCCAGGTTGATGCCGCTGCGCCGGGCAGACAGCGGGTTGCAGCGCTTGTCCGACACGGCCTGCAGCGCGCTGAAACCGGCCACGGTGAAGGCGCACAGCGCATCCACCCCGCCGGCCAGCACGGCATCGACCAGGCCGGCCTGCAGCCAGCGCGCGGCAGATGCCAACGCCTTGGCCCCGGAGGAGCAGGCGGTGGAGAGGGTGTGCGCCGGCCCCTGGATGCCCAGGTGCTGAGCCAGAAACTCCGACACATTACCCATTTCCTGCAAGGCGTAGTCAAAGTCCTGCGGGAACCGGCCCTGTGCCTGCCAATGGGCGGCGGCGGCTTCGCCCTCCTGCACGCCGGCCGTGCTGGTGCCCACCACCACGCCCACACGCGCCGGGCCCCAGCGCGACAGGGCCTGCTCCACCGAGCCGCGCACACCCTGGGCGGTGTGCCATGCCAGGGCGTTGTTGCGCGATCGCTGCGGCGGCGGTGCCCAGTCCAGCGTGGGAAGCACCACGTGGGGCGGCAGGCAGCCCATCGGCAGGCGCCGGCCCGGGCTGTAGCGGTCGCTGCACTGCAGGCTGTCGGGGGCCTGGGTGGCGAACAATGCGGCGCGCAGGCTGGCCGCATCGGCGCCCAGGGCGCTGGTGGCTGAAAGGGTCTGCACAAACACGGCCTGTGCCATCGAGGTGATCAAGGTCATGCGCCCTCCCCTGCATTGGCACAGGGACGCATGCCGCCGGGCGAGGCAACGCGCAGTTGCCAGGCGCCTGCGGCATACACGATCTCGAACCCATCGCTGCCGGCAGGCCGGATCTCGACGCGCGTCTGCCCTTGGTGAGACAGGCGTCTGGCCGATCCGCTGGGTGTTCCGACCTCTTGCAGCATCCAGGACGCGGGCAAGTCCCGCGCAATGGCGTCCACCGGCCACAGCGCCAGTTGCATGTCTCCGAGCACCTGCGCCGGCGCCAGTTGCACCGGCCACCAGCGTGACAGCTCGGCCTGCAGTTGCTGCCCATCCCAGACGATTACGCCCACGCGCTGCCCCAGGTGGACCAGCGCCAGGCGCACCGTCTGCGCATCGACCTCCAGCAGCGCGTCCAGTTCCTGCGCGGGTTGGCCAGGCGCCTGTACCACCAGATGCTGCTGCAGCGCCAGCTCGCAGCCCAGCGCAGCCGGCGGCAATGCCAGCCGCGGCGGCGTGGCATCGCCCTGCGGTGCACGCGCCGCAGGTTCGGTGGAGCAGCCTGCCAGCGTGCTGGCCGTGATGATGACAGCGCACGCCGCAAACAAAGCTGGCGCACGCCGGCGCGCAAAGGCCGGGAAAAGACGCAGCCGCCTCATGCCATCACCCCCTGCGCAGGCTGGCAAAGCTGGCTCAGCACGTTCAAGCGGCGCTCTGGCTCGGCCACATAGGGGTTGCGTCCATCCCAAGCGTAGCCGGCGAGTATGGACGAGATCATGCGGCGGATGTCCGGCGCATGCGACGGGTGGAAGATCACATCCTGGAAGCTGCCGTCGTACCAGCCCTGCACGAACGCACGAAAGGTATCGACACCTGCCTGCAGCGGCTGGGCATAGTCCTGTTGCCAGTCCACCGCCTCGCCCTGCCAGCTGCGGGCGATGCAGTCGGCGGCCAGACTGGCCGACTTCAGGGCAATGGTCACGCCGCTGGAGAACACCGGGTCCAGAAACTCGCCCGCATTGCCCAGCAAGGCATAGCCCGGGCCCCACAGCGCCGTCACATTGGCCGAGTAGCCCGTGAGCGAACGACCCGGCGTGTCCCACCGGGCATTTCGCAGCACCTGCGCGAGGCTGGGCGTCTCGGCAATGATGGCGCGCAGGCGCTCGACCTCGGAGCCCGCATAGCGCTCCAGAAATTCGGGCGTGGCGACAACGCCCTGCGAGCTGCGGCCATTGGAAAACGGAATGGTCCAGAACCACACATGCCGGTGCTCGGGATGCACGGAAATCAGGATCTTGTCGCGGTCCATGTCCTGTGCGGCGATGCGATCCTCGACATGCGTGAACAGGGCCGCGCGCACGGGAAAACCGGAGGGCCGCTCCAGCCCCAGCATGCGCGGCAAGATGCGCGCAAAGCCGCTGGCATCCAGCAGATGGCGGGCCTGCACCACATATTCCTCGCCTTGCGGCGTGCGGGCCGTGACCTGCGGCTGGGCGCCTGCCACGTCCACGCCGGTCACCGTATGGCGATAGCGGATCTCGGCGCCCGCCTTCTGGGCGGCATCGGCAAGCACCTTGTCGAAATGGGCGCGCTGCACCTGGTACGTCGTGCCCCATCCGCAGGAGAACTTGTCACGGAAGTCGAAGGCCGTGCGCAGATCGCCCCGGGCGAAGGCCGCGCCGTTCTTGTGCTGGAAGCCCGCCTCCACCACGTCCTGCAGCATGCCGGCCTGCTCGATGTAGGCCATGCTTTGCGGCAGCAGGCTCTCGCCAATGGAAAAGCGCGGGAACTCTTCCTTCTCCAGGATGAGCACCTGGCGCCCCTGTCGGCGCAGCAGGCCCGCCGCCACGGCGCCGGAGGGACCGGCGCCAATGATCAGGATTTCAGTCTGTTCGGTACGTTGCATGTACGGTGCCTTTTTCAGAGAGGGGTGCCGGCAGGCGCCTGCGGCGGCGCGCGAAACAGCGGCGCCAGCACCAGCACCAGCGGCAGGCCCAGCATCAGCGTGACGCCAAAGGCCCGCAAGGCCGGCGTCTGGGACAGGCCCAGCAGGCCGAACGACAGCCAGGTGCTGGCCGCGCCGATCACCACGGCCAGCCAGGCGTGGGGATCGTCCTCGTGCTCCTGCAGGAAGATGCCGTAGTCGATGCCCACGCCCAGCAACAGCATCAGTGCCAACACGTTGAAAAGCTGCCAGGGCTGGCCCCAGACGGACAGGACCACCGCCACCGCCAGGCTGGCCAGCACGGTGGGCAGCCAGGCTCGCCAGGCCTTGCGGCCAAAGCGCAGCCACAGAGCGGCCAGCACCAGGCCGTGGCCCAGCACCAGCAGTTGCGTCATCGACAGGCGGTAGCGCTGAAGCAGGCCGGAGATCTCGGCGGGCTTGTCCACCCAGACCACGCCCTCCAGCCCCTGCGCTGCCTGCGCCAGCCCTGGCAGTGCGGCCTGACCGGCCACGCCGCGCAGCATGAGCATGCTGCGCCAACGGCCATCGCGCTCGCCCAGCCACAGGGGGCCGGCCGCCGCGGAGATGGACTGCTCCAGCCAGGCCTGCACGGTCAGGGGCTGCACCGGTGCGGCGGCAGGCGCACTGAAAGACTCGCCCAATTGGGCATTGATCCCTTGCAGCGCCTGGTCCTCGACACGGCGCACCAGGGCCAGATCCTCGCTCTGGCGCCGGGCGGAAGGCACCCAGTCGGACACAGCCGTGTAACCGGCAAGCTGACCATGCTGCACCAGCACATCAAGCCGCTGCTTGAGCAGCTCCTCGCGCTGCAGCAGCTCCTGGTCGCTGGCCCCGTCGAGCAGGTAGAACTGGGCCGGGCTGGGCAGGCCCAGCATGTCACCCACCTGGCGCTGCTGGGCAACCAGGGCAGGCGCGCCGTTTTGCAGCTGGCGCACATCGTCCTGGATGTTCAGGCGCCCGCCCCACGCCAGCCAGGCCGCCATGGCGGCGCACAGCACCACCGAACCCGGCAGCGCTGCGCGCCAGCGCGGCCAGGCCATCAGGCTCAGGCCTATGCGCCGTGCAGCGGGGCTGGCGGGCATGTGGCCCCGGTCCAGCCAGGGGAACCAGCAGACTACGGTCAACATGGCGGCGGCCAGTCCCACCACGGAGAAAACGGCCATCTGCCGCAGTCCCGGGAAAGCCGCGACGCCCAATGCCAGGTAGGCAATCACACTGGTGCCCAGCGCCAGCCACAGTGCCGGCAGCAGGGAACGCATCAGCGCATGCGGCGTGCGCCGTGGGGCGCCCTGCCGGGCAGCAAAGTAGTGAATGCCATAGTCCTCGGCCACACCCACCAGGCTGGCGCCGAACACCAGGGTCAGCAAATGCACCTGGCCGAAAAGGGCCGCCGTCACGCTCAGCGCCACCGCCGTGCCGATCAGCAGGGACAGGCCCACCAGGGCCATCGGGCGCACGGCGCGAAATGCCAGCCACGCCAGCAGCAGGACAGCCGCAAGGGAGCCCCAGCCGATGGTGTTGATCTCTCCATGCGCCTGCGTGGCCGCTGCCTCGGCATGCAGCGGTACGCCGGCCATCAGCAGTTGCGCATCGGGCCACTGCCGGCGCACATCGGCCAGGGCCTGCTGCAGCGCGTCCTGCAGCACGGGTTCGCCCGACAGGCGAAACGCCGAGCCCGACAGCGCGTACTGCAGCAGCACCCACTGCTGCCCCTGCCCGGCAACCCACAGCTCGCCGTCGCGCGGACGCGCATGGCTTTGCGCAGCGCGCGCCGTCCACCAGGGAGTCCACAGGCCCAGGGGATCACGAATCCAGTCGGTCAACCGCGCCTGCAGACCGGGCTGGTACAGGTCCTGCAGGACCTGCTGCACCAGAACCTCGCCCGGCGTGTGCTGCAGCCGGTCGCGCTGCTGCGGCGTGAGCAGGGACTGGCGCCAGGGCTGGTAGAAATCCAGGGCGGCCTGCATGGAGACCTGCTGCGCCAGCGGCTGCTCGCGCAGCGGCGCGGCCGCCTGACGTGAAAGACTTTGCCGCAACTGCTGTGCGGCCTGTCGGCTGCCGGCCCAGTCGGGCGTACCCAGCAGCACGGTGACCTGGCGCGACAACTGGTCGGCCAGCTGCTGCGTGGCGCGCGTCACCTCGGGCGCCTGTCCATTGACCGGCAGCAGTGCCAGCACATCGGTGTCCATGCGCTGGCCATGCCAGAAATGCCATTGGTGCACGGCCACCACCAGCACGGCCAGCAGCCAGGCCAATGCGGCTGCACGCCACAGAAGGCCGGGACGGTCCTGGCTGCCGGTGTCGTGCGCGGGGGATGGGCAGGTGCTCATGGCGCGGGCTCAGTCAAACAGTGCGGCATCCTGCGCACGCAGCGCCTGCTCGGCAACGGGGTTCGCCATCTGGATCTGGCTGCGGTCGCCGCGCGCCTCCTGCAATTGCACGGACTGCACAAACTGCTGGCCGCTCAGGTCCACAGCCTGCAGCCACTGGGCCAGCACCGGGTCGCGCGGCACCAGGTGGAGCCTCCAGCGGGCACCCTGCACTTGGCCGCTGACCTCGAAGTAGTGGGTGAGCTGCGCCAGGTCAGCCGACACCACGGAAAACAGCATGGCGTTGATGGTGCGCAGCACGGGCTCGTCCTGCGCGCGCATCTGCACGGCCGTGCTGCCATCGGCGCCGCGCGACAACAGACTGTCGGGCCTGACGATCAGCGTCGAGGCAAAGGGCTGGCGCACCTGCCAGGCGATGCCCTTGCCACGTGCCACGACGAAGTCGCCCGAGGATTTGAGCGGCTGCCTGAAGCCCTGCACGGTCTTGAGCTGCGTGAACTGACCACGCACCACAGGCGCGCTCTGCACGCGCTCACGCACCTGGGCCAACAGAGCCTGCTGTGACACTTGGGAGGCCTGGGCGGTCTGGGAACCGTCGCCAACGCCGGAAACACCGGCAACAGGCGCGGCCTGCAAGGCAGCCGGAAGAGACAAGGTGCAGGCCATGCCCCATGCAGCCAGGCGCGTCCCTCGGGCAGTCATGGCTGCACCCCCAGCCGTTCCCACAGCACGGGAGGGCAGACAAAGCACATCTCGCGCGTGCGCATGTCCACGGCCACCTGGGTGGTGTGGGCCGTGTTCACTTTCTCGCCCGTGGCGGCATCGCTGATCAGGTAGTCGATGCGCAGGCGGTTTTCCCACTCGGTGATGGTGGCCTTGATCCGGAGCTTTTGTCCGAACAGCGCAGGGCGCACGTATTTGAGACGCATGTCCACTACGGGCCAGCCGTAGCCGGAGTCGCGCATG
This sequence comes from Delftia sp. K82, assembly GCF_002193035.1. Taxonomy (NCBI): domain Bacteria; kingdom Pseudomonadati; phylum Pseudomonadota; class Betaproteobacteria; order Burkholderiales; family Comamonadaceae; genus Delftia; species Delftia sp. K82. The sequence goes on from NZ_MYFL01000001.1 coordinate 2,843,786, forward strand.
CGGGGATAGTCGTAGTCGAAGTGGGCCAGCAAGGCGCTGCGAGCCAGTTCGAGATAGCGCACGTAGTGGCCGTGGTAGACGATTTCCATCACGTCGATGTCGTAGAACGCCGGCGTGACTTCGATCTCGTAGCTCAGCCGCTCGCGCGAGGCGATTTCCTGGTCAGTGGCCATGAAGGCTCCGCGTGAAGGGCAAATTACCCATGGTTGAGAGGATGCGTGGGTGCAGGTGCAGGCATGCCCTGCTCCCAGAACGGGAAGAAGTTGAACCAGTCATAAGGCGCCTTGCACAGCAGGCGTTCAAGCTGCTGGGCGTAAAGCCGGGCATAGCCGGCCAGCGCCTGCGCGCGCCGCGCACGCGGCAGTTCAACCTGGGCGGCAAGCGGCACGAACTCGACGACATAGCCCCGCCCCTCATGCACGCAGCCCATGAAATACAGCGGGCACTTGAGCAGGCCAGACAGGATGTAGGGCCCGCAGGGGAAGGCGGCCTCATGGCCCAGAAACAGGGCCTGCGTGGTCTTGCTCTCATGCACCGGAACGCGGTCACCGGCAATGGCGATGAACTCCCCGCGTGCCACGCGGTCGGCCAGTGCCATGGCGGTGGCCATGTTGAAGTCCAAGACCTGCAGCAACTGCACCCCGCTGTCCGGCGCCATGCGGCGCAGCAGGCGGTTGAAGCGCTCGGCATGCCGGGTATGCACCAGGATGGTCAGTTGCAGGCCAGGGCATTGCCGGGCCAGGGTCTGGCACAGCTCGACGCAGCCCATGTGCGCGGTCACCAGCACGGCCCCCTGCCCGCGGGCCATCAGGTCCAGCAAGGGCTGTTGCCCCTCCAAACGCACGTGCTCGGTGCGGTAGCTGTTCGTTACGGCAAGCAGCTTGTCCAGGATCACCTGGGCAAAGACACCAAAGTGCCGCAGGCCGTGCACCCAGCCCGGCCCGCGCGGCCACAGGCCATGCGCCTGTTGCAGGCGCTGCAGGTACTGCAGGGAAGCGCGCCGCGCCACCGGGCGCGTGAGCCAGTAGTAGCCGACGACCGGATACAGGCACAGCAAAAAGGGCCAGCGGCCCAGCCAGCGGTGAAGCTGGTAGAGCAGCCACATGCCGCCCACGCAGGTGCTTTCACCGATCTGCGCCCAGTGGTGCGGGCTGCGTGTGGAAGGCCCGCTCATGACGCCCCCCGCGTTCGCAGTCGGCGCGCCAACAGTTGCGGGCTGCGCAGCAGCATGCCGCCGAACAGGCGCGCGTGCATGCCGGAGATCCGAAGGTTGTCGCTCCAGACCCTGAAGTGCGACAGCCCATCGGCGGGATAGGTCACGGGCGTGGGCAAGGTCACGAAGGCCACGCCGCGCCAGTGCAGGTGCACCAGCACTTCGGTGTCGAATTCCATGCGCCGGCCCATGCGGGAGCGGTCCAGCACCGCCACCGTGGTCTTCAGCGGATACACGCGGTAGCCGCACATGGAATCGCGAATGTCCAACGACAAGGTGTTGATCCACACCCACACATGGGTGAGGTACCGGCCATAAAGACGCGCCTTGGGCACGCTGGCGTCATAGGCGGGTGCCCCGCAGACCATGCTCCCCGGGTGGGCACGAGCCAGCGCCAGGAAGGCGGGAATGTCACTGACGGCGTGCTGGCCATCGGCATCGATCTGCAGCGCATGCGTGCAGCCCTGGGCCAGCGCGGCGCGCAGGCCGGCCATCACGGCGGCACCCTTGCCTTGGTTGCTTGCCAGGCGCAGCACCTGGACCTGCCCTGCGTGCTGCGCTGCCAGCGCATCCAGCACGGCGGCGCAGCGCGGCTCCGAGCCGTCGTCCACCAGCAGGCACGGCAGGCCGGCGTGCAGGCAGCCCCGGACCATCACGCCCACCGTGTCGGGGTGGTTGTAGACGGGGATCAGGGCCGTGGGACGAAAGTCCGGCGCCCTCATGGCCTGCGCTCCAGCAGGCGGCCACTGGCATGCACGCCCCGCGCGGAACTCAATTCGAACTGCAGGCAGCCTTTCTCGGGCTGCCACTCCAGCTGCATCTGTACCGTATCGCCGGGCAGGATGGGCTGCTGGAATTTGAGCAGTTGCGCGTCGGCAAATCCGTGCTCCAGACCGAAGGCCTGGGTCGCCAGGCTCACCACCCAATGCAGTTGCGCCACGCCGGGCACCAGGGATGCCTCGGGAAAATGCCCTTCCAGCACGCGCAGCCGGGGCTGCACCAGCAGTTGCGCCGTAGCGCGCTGCGCGCTGCGCTCCTGCCATGCCGGCAAGGGAATCACGGGATTGAACAAGGTCAGCAGGCTGTGATGCGTAGTCTTTCCCTGCGCATTCATGGGCATGCGCTCCACATAACGCCAGTGGCGTGGCAAGGCCACGCGGTCCACGCAGGGTTGCAGCAGCGAGCGCAGCGCCTGACCCATGCCGCGGCGGCCCTGCTGCTGCAACGCCTGCCAGCCCGCTTCGCACAGCTCCACCACCATGCCCACGCGCTGCGGCGCGCCGCCAGCGATGCCGCTGGCGCCGGGCGGCTGCTCCAGCACCACGGCCCTGGCCTGCCGGACTCCACCATGGGTTTCCAGAACACGCTCCATGGCGGTCAGAGACACCCTTTTTTCGGCAATCTTCACAATGCGGTCTGCACGCCCCTGCAGCACGAAGCCCAGGCCGTCGGTGCCGGGCAAGGCACGGTCGGCCGTCTCCCACCAAAGCTGCGCATCAGGCAGATGGCGCGAGCGCACGGCAAGAAGCCCGCTGTCCGACAGGCGCAGCTCCACGCCAGGCAGGGCCTGCCAGGATTCGCCGTGTTCTGCGCGGCGGCGCCAGGCGATACCGCCCGTTTCAGAGCTGCCGAAGACTTCGGTGGGCGAATGGCCCAGCAGTTGCAGCGTGTGCTGCGCGGCGCTCTCGGCCAGTGGGCCGCCGGAGGAAAACACGCCGCCCAGCCGCTCCATCGCCTGCGACCAGTCCAGGTGCGTCGGCAAGCGGCCGAGCAAGGCGGGGCTCGATACCAGCAGGCTGCGCGGCGCCTGCTGCAGTGGCTGCACCAGATCCTCGGGATAGTGCGCCAGATGCGTGCCCATGGCGCGGCCAGCCGCCAGCGGCCACAGAATGCGAAACAGCAGGCCGTAGATGTGATGGTGCGCCACGGTGGAGAGCACCTGCACGTGCGGCCCCTGCGCCATGCCGACACCGAACACGGCCTGCAGGGCCTGCACTTCGGCATCCAGCTGCGACAGCCGCTTTTCAATGCGCTCGGGCACCCCCGTGGAGCCGGAAGTGAACAGCACGACGCGCGCCTTGTGCATGTCCAGGGGCTGCAGTACCACGCCGTCCGCGCCAGCGGCATCAGGCACCAGGGCCTGGGGCAACTCGCCCGCGCAGGCCGCCACCTGGGGCAGCAGCGCCGACAGCGTGTGCGCATGCAGGTCACTGGCCAGCACCGGCGTCTTGCCCGCGTGCCAGGCGCCCCATAGCGCAGCGGCAAAGGTCAGCGGATTGCCGCAGTACAAGGCCACTTCCGTCCCCTGCACACGCTGGAAGGCCGCGCACCACGCCCGAACAGCATCGACCCATTGCGCATGCGTGACCGCCGCATCCTGCGGCCTTGCCACCACATGCCCTGCGTCCCTGGACTGCTGCAGTGCCACCTGCGCCAATGCCACCCATGCCAGTGCCAGACCTTGTTCGCTCTTTGTGGCCGTCATCCTTGCCTCACACATGTCCATGGCGCCTGCGCACACGCTGGCGCACCAGCCACTCCACCGCCATCAGCAGCCCCATGGCCCCATAGGCGATCAAACCGTTGTACAAGGCCCAGGCCTCGTCGCTGCCATACAGGGCCGTACAGGCCGCCACCGCGCCATTGCAGACAAAGAAGACGCACCACACGGCCGTCACCCGGGCGGTGTAGCGCACGGCTGGCGCAGGCAGATCAGGCTGCCGCAGCCGGGCCAGGCGCTCCACCACCGACGGCGGAAACCACAGGCTCCAGCCAAAGCCGGCCAGCAGCACGGCATTGACCAGCACCGGATAGAACTTGAGCGCCAGGCCATCGCCCTGCCACCACGAGACGGCAGACAGCGCCGCCGCCCCCGCAGCGACCACCCACCAAAATCCTTCGCGGCTGCTGCAGGCACGCGCCAGCGCCAGCACCACCAATGCGGCGGCAATCCAGTGCGCAGCCACACGCCCCAGCGCGGCATAGACGGCCAGCGGATAGAGCACCGTGGCCAGCAGCACAAGGCCTGTCGCGGTTTTGCGCATGGCAGGCGTGTTCCTCAGGCGACGGCGCTGTCTTCTTGCATCAACTGATGCAGCGCATCCACCACGTCCTGGATGGTGCGCACCGACTTGAAGGCCTCGGCATTGAGCCGCCTGCCGACCAGAGGCTTCAGTTGGACGATCAGATCCACGGCATCAATGCTGTCGATGTCCAGGTCGTCATGGAGCCGGGCTTCGGGCGTGATGCGCTCCGCCTCGATATCGAAGGTTTCCGTCAGGATTTCGACGATGCGTTCGTAGATGGTTTCTTTGTTCATGAAAATGTCTTTGCTGCGGTCTGCGCGGAGGGCCGCACTCAGTGCGTGCGCTGGGCCGCCACGAAGGCAGCAAGCGCCTGGACGCTGCGGAAATGCTGGCGCGTCTGTTCCGAGTCCCCGGACAGGCTCACGCCGAAACGCTTTTGCAGCGCCAGGCCCAGCTCCAGCGCATCGATGGAGTCCAGCCCCAGGCCCTCGACAAACAGGGGCTCGCCCGCATTGATCTGCTGCGGCGTGATGTCCTCCAGCGCCAGGGACTCGATGATGAGTTCTTTGATTTCTTGCTCAAGCTCAGGCACGGGACGGTTCCTTGAATAGTTGTGTGGACAGGTGGTCCGTGACATGTCGGGCCGCCACGGAGTCGCTGGCCGCCCCTTGGCAAAAGGCCTCGATACCGATGTCGTCACGAACTTCGATGAAAAAGTGGGGCTTGCGCGGCGGCACCTGCCACCACGGCGCGCCCTTGGTCAGCATGGGCACGCTGCAGTGGATATGCACCGGCGTGATATCGACGCAGCCCTTCACCGCCACATGGGCTGCGCCGCGCTGCAGCCGGACCTGGCCATGCAGGGGTGTGCGCGTGCCTTCGGGAAAGATGATCAGGTTGTTGCCGGATGCCAGAGAGCGCAGGCAGTCCTGCAGCAGGCCCTCGCCACGGCTGTTGGCAATGAAGCCGGCCGCCCGGATGGGGCCGCGCGTGAAAGGGTTGCCCGCCAGCGCCGCCTTGACGATGCAATCGGCATGGCGAACGAAGGAGATCAGGAACACCACGTCGATCAGCGACGGGTGATTGGCAAGAATCAGCAGGCCGCGCCGCTGCAGACGTTCACGGCCGCGCACTTCATAGGACAGCACGCCGACGCCCGTCATCAGGGCCACGAACCAGCGCAGGCTGTGATGGATCACCGACTGGGCCGCCAGCTGGCGCGACTGCGGCTGGCGGATGGCCAGCAGCAAGGCCGGATAGACAACGCAGCGCACCACCAGCCCACCCAGGCCGAACACGGCAAAGCACAGGCCGGTGGCCGCCAGGCGCCACTGGCGATTGAGCCACTCAGCCATGAGCGCGCTCCCATCGCCATCCGCCAGCACCACGGCGCTGTGCCGGGCGCTGCGGGCCTGCCAGGGATGCCTGGCCGTCGTGCAACAGAAACTGCAACACCTGCAACCCGTGCGGTAAATGCTGCAAATGCGGCGCGCGGGCCGGCTCCGGCTGCGCGGCGTCCATCCCGGGCTGCCTGCTCAACAGGAACCCGGACTCTCCGGGTGCTGCCCATTGCAGCAAGACCGCCCAGGCGAATACCACCTGGGGCTCTGTATGGAAGCCGTCATACGGAGCAGGCAGTGGCGCGTCGTAACAGACCAGCATGACTTGCGGCGCGCCTTCGTGCAGCAGACCCAATGCTTCCACCATGCCCGCCTCCGGCGCGCAATCGGTGGATGCCACGCACAGTGCATTGGCACGCATGCCTCGCAAAATGGAATGCTGGGCACCAATGCCGTTATGCACCGCCAAGCCGAATGCCGTGGGAGACACCGCCTCTCCCAGCGCCTGCGCCTGCAGCAGGGCAAGCGACTTTTCAGCATCGCCATAGCGCGATGCCCAGACCACGGGCAGGTCAGCCAATGCAGCGTGCGCCGCAACGGTATCGGCGGGAACAACGGCACATCTGGCCAATGGGCCGAGGCGCCTGCGGGCGATTGGGGGGATATGGGCAAGATCCGGGCGGACCTCGCCCTGTGGCAAGATGGGCTGCCTTGCCCACTGCCGCCACTGGACAGGTTCCTGCAGTCCGGGCGCAAGCGCAGACCACGCCCGAATCGCAAAAACGCGGCGCACGAAAATCTCCCCCCGATGCCTATGTTTGAATGTCACGCCCAGTAGCTACTGGCCGCTGGCTTTAAAAAAACGATGCATTGTAGCTATCGAGGGTAAAAAAATTCTTGTATCTGTTATTTAAATTTGTTACTTGATGCATATTGACAACAGTGACGCCGCCATGATAGCCACCAAAGGCTGATCGGTGCTTCGCCTGGAGGCGGCGCCTTCCCTCTGCGCCGGAACCGCGCAGCCTCTCACTTTCAAATTCAGCCCCGAGCAGCCCCCCCCCTCCCCTCCTTCAGGCATGCGGGACAGCGCCGGGCGCCGGACATCTGGAATCTGCAGTCAGTACCTGGTTTCAGCAATATGTCGCGCATATGCATTGAACAGGTTTTCCAACCATTCGCATCAGACGCATATTTTTCTGTCTTATATTCTTGATTCGCACAATGCTATTGATAACAAGAAATCAATCAATCACCAAAAACCAACAGCAGCATGTTCAATCGATATAATCAACGACTATTGCAAATGAATTATCAAGAATCATGAAAAATATAAGCATTTACTGATGATCACCAAAAACACATCTCTTGTCCGTCTTCTTCCTCTGAAGAAGAAAATAAATGACCAATGAAAGCGCTTGAATCCGGTCACACAACGAAAAACCGCCTCAGCAATCTCTTCTTGAAAACTTCTTACAATCCATCGATATTCCCGCCTACCTGATGCGCTCAGCATCCACTCTAGGCCTTTCCTTCCCGTATTGAATCCATGCTGTTTTCCGGCCAGAATCCGCCGCCCGACATACATGACCAACTGTCTTCCGTTTCAAGGCAAGACCGGGAGATACTCCATGGTCATAAAGCGGTTGCGATATGGTTGACCGGACTTTCGGGGTCCGGCAAATCGACCATCGCCAATGCGCTGCAGGCGCATCTGCACGCGGCCGGCCGGCGTACCTATGTGCTGGACGGAGACAACATCCGCAGCCGACTGAACCGCGATCTGGGCTTTTCCGAAGAAGACCGGGCGGAGAACATACGCAGGGTCTCGGAGGTTGCCCGGCTTTTCGTGGATGCGGGCACGATCGTGATCGCGGCCTTCATTTCCCCATTCCGTAGCGAGCGCGACACTGCCAGGGCCTTGTTCGACAAGGGTGACTTCCTGGAGGTGTTCGTGGATGTTCCCCTGTCCGTTGCCGAGCGGCGGGACCCCAAGGGCCTGTACAGAAAAGCGCGCCGCGGCGAACTGCGTCAGTTCACCGGAATCGACTCGCCCTATGAACCCCCTGTGGCAGCGGAGCTGACCCTGCGCACGGACCAGCTCAGCGTGGCCGCATGTGTTTCGCGCCTGCAGGCGTTGCTGCTGCACGGGCAGCCGACTGCGCCGGGCACGCCCACCCAGGGCATGGCTCCGCTGATGGCCTGTCCCCTGCCACTGGCCAAGGCGCTGCAATGAATGCCAGGCCCGCCCTGCCCTGCGCGCATGAAGACGCCTGTGCCGGCACGCCCCTGTTTGCGCGGCTTGATGCCAGGGTTGCGCTGCAGGCGCTGCGCGAGGAGGTGGATGCGCTGCTGTCCTCGCCATGGTGCGACCACGTGAACCACGGCGGCTACGAAGGCGTATGGCGTGTGATGCCGCTGCGCTGCCAGCGCCAGCATGTGGCGGCCCACCCCATTCTCCAGAGCTTCTCCATCGAGGAACCCGAGGAGGATTGGGAGGACCTGCCCCTGCTGCAGCACTGCCCCGCCATACGCCAGGTGCTGGAGCAACTGCAGTGCCCGCTGCGCTCTGTGCGCCTGATGCAGCTGAAGGCCGGCTCATCCATCAAGCCGCATCGCGACCGTGGGCTGGGCCTGGCGCATGGCCAGGCCCGGCTGCATGTACCCGTGCACACACATCCCGATGTGCAGTTCATCGTGGAAGGCCGCACGATCCCCATGGCCGCAGGGGAGCTCTGGTATTTCAATGCCGATGCCACGCATGAAGTGGTGAACCGGGGCACCCGGGACCGCACCCACCTGGTCATCGACTGCCTTGCCAACGCCTGGCTGGCAGACAGCATCGGCAAGGGACACGCCCATGCATGAGCTGCAGGCGGCCTTTGCCGAACTGATCGCAAGCCCCCGGCAGCACACCCTGTTCCAGCAGGCCAGGAGCATGGAGTCGCTACTGGTGCAGCTGCGCCTGCTGTGGTGTCTTCCCGCCTGGAACGATGGTCGCCTCATGCAGGCGCTGCAGCAGTTGAACCAGGCGGCTGCCGTGCCAACTGCCGCACTGCTGGCCGGTGGCTGGCTGCCACACAGGTATGAGGCACGCACGCGCAGCATCCTTTGGTGCCTGCCGGACGGCCCTGCCACCGAGCCGTTTCATGACGAGTACATCAGCCGCTGCCTGCAGCGCAGGCTGCTGAACCAGTTCATCCGGCCGCGCACGCCGCTGGCCGGCCTGTGCGCGGAATCCCTTCCCAGGCCCGGGGGCCATCCGCCTGCCGGCTTCATCTTCCACCTCTCGCGCTGCGGCTCCACCCTGGTCTCGGGCTGCCTTTCCGAACTGGACGGCACGCTGGTCCTGTCGGAGCCACCTGTATTCACCGAGCTGCTGCTGGACAGCTCACTGGACCGGGCGCAAAAGCGCGATGGCATTGCCGGCCTGGTGTCGGCCATCACCGTGGCCGTGCCGGGGCGCCGTAACCTGGTGGTCAAGTGGAATGCCTGGGACATTTTCCAGTGGGAGCTGCTGCACGATCTCTACCCCGAGGTGCCCAGCCTGATGCTGGTCCGCGATCCTGTGGAGATCCTGGCCTCACACCACAAACAGGCCGGCCGGCACATGTCGGGCGACCCGTCGCTGGCTGGCGCTGGTCCGGTTTTCTGTTCCGGCAGTGGCAGCCAGCCCGTTGTCTCCATGCTCGACCACCGCGTGCGCGTGCTGCAGGCAATGATGGAGCGGATGCGGGATCTGCACGAAAGCCAGGGCGTTCCTGTGCTGCACTACCGCCAGCTGGATGCCGAAGCCATGGAGCAGATAGCCCGGCGCTTCGACCTGCATGCAGGCGAGGCAGCGCGCCAGCGCATCGCCGCACGCCTTCGCCAGCATGCCAAGGCGCTGAACCAGCGCTTCGAGCCTGACGGGCGGGACAAGGTGGCCGTCTTTGGCGAAAGCGAACGCCAGGACATCGAATCGCGCCTGGGTCCGCTGCACGCACAGCTGCTGCGGCGCGCACAACCCGTGAACGAATAGGCCGCGCCAAAGATCAGCGCCAGCAGCACATGGACCGCGCCCACGATGTACCAGCCCCGGAAAAGTCTGTCTCGCCTCATGTACACCTCCTCGGTGTGCTCACCCGCCCGCCCTGTGCCCCACATTTGGCAGCGTGTGGCTTTCTGGAGCTTCATTGCAATCTTGGCGTGCGCCCTAGGCACCATTTCCGTGGCGCATCCGGCTGCCACAGCTCTCACAGTCACTGCCTTGGTCAGTTGCGGAGCATGGTTGAACAACCGCGAGAAAAACAGACTGCAGGCGCTTGCCGCTGCCCACAACGGCGAGTCGATCTGCAGCTTTGCCCGTTCCTTTGATTTGCGCAGCACAGATCCTTTGGTAGTCCGCGCTGTGTATGCACAGCTTCAGTCTGAAGCGGCACCGCAGGCCACCGCATTTCACTGACGACAGTGCCTTGCACAGAGCACGGCACAGACCGCTGCAGCGCCCTCAGGAAATCACATTGCGAATGAACCGCGTCACGCCTTCGTGCAGGTTCACATAGGCGTAGTCCTGGGCGCTGCCGTAGATGGCGTAGTCGCCGGCCTCGATGGTCATGGGACCCTCGCTCAGGTCCACCAGCAGGCGGCCTTCGACCACGACGATCATCTCGTGCCAGCCTTCCGGGTCAGGTTCGGCCTGGTAGCGTTCGCCGGGCCCAAGGGACCAGGACCACAGCTGAGCCTCGCGCGTGGCGGGCACGCTGCCCAGCAGCATGGCCTGGCTTTCGGGCCGGGTGCCGCGCCAGGCCATGGCGTCCATGCGCAGGCGCTGCGCGGCCGGGTCGCTGACGATTTCTATGAAGCTGGCGCCCAGCGCGTCGGCCAGCCGATCCAGGCTGGACAGGCTGATGTTGGTGTCGCCGCCTTCCAGCTGCACGACCATGCGCCGGCTCAGGCCTGCGGCCTCGGCCAGGGCCGCCTGGCTCAGTCCTGCACGCTGGCGAAGGCGGCGCAGGTTTTCGCTGACGAAAGCCAGGACATCGGAGCGCTCGCCAGCGCTGTGCAATATATTTCTCATATGATCTGCGCAATATGTTGCACACGTCATCTTCTCACAGTTCGCGCACGCCGCTGCTCAGCCGGCAGGAGCTGGCCTTGATCGCCGTCACCATGGTCTGGGGCGGCACCTTTCTCGTAGTCCACCTGGCCATGCAGTACAGCGGGCCGCTGTTCTTTGTGGGCCTGCGCTTTGTCACGGCGGGTTTGATCGGGCTGCTGGTGTTCCGCAAGGCCATGGCCGGGCTCACGCGCACCGAGCTGGTGGCAGGCATCGCCATCGGCGCCAGCATCTTCCTGGGCTATGGCCTGCAGACCTTCGGGCTGCAGACCATCAGCAGCAGCAAGTCGGCGTTTCTGACGGCGCTGTATGTGCCGCTGGTGCCTCTTGTGCAATGGCTGGTGATGGGCAAGCCGCCGCGATTGATGAGCTGGATAGGCATTGGCCTGGCCTTCACGGGACTCATGCTGGTGGCGGGACCGGAGTCCGGCGGCATGGAGTTGAACGTGGGCGAGATGGCAACCATGCTGAGCACGCTGGCCATTGCGGCCGAGGTGCTGCTGATCGGGCATTTCGCGGGCAAGGTCGATGCGCGGCGCGTGACCACGGTGCAGTTGCTGGCGGCCGGCGTCATGGCGCTGCTGGCCATGCCGGTGGCGGGCGAATCCGTGCCCGATTTCTCCTGGGTCTGGCTGTCCGCCGCGGTGACCATGGCCTGCGCCAGCATCCTGATCCAGCTGACCATGAACTGGGCCCAGAAGTCCCTGTCGCCCACGCGTGCGACCGTGATCTATGCCAGCGAGCCGGTCTGGGCCGGCATCGTGGGACGCATGGCCGGCGACCGGCTGCCGGGGCTGGCAATTCTGGGGGCCGCGCTGATCGTGGGCGGCGTGCTGGTCAGCGAGCTGCGCCTGGGCAGGCAAACACCCAAGCCGTAACGCGCCCCGGCTGCGGCCCCCGGCGTGCTGGGCCGCACCTGTCCAACCCTGCGGCAAGGCCACAGGCGAATTGCTGCGCAGGACAAATCGCGGGGGCATGCCAGGCGCCTTGAAAGCCCGGCCAGGACACTTCTCAGAAGCTCTTGAAAAACGGTATTTTCATAATCAATCAGAAACATCCGAGATCAAATAAGCTATTCCTAGGATAAATCCCATTTCCTCAATAATCCTAGGACGACTCTGAAAATCCGATTTTCATCAAAAAGATCATTACAAAACGCAATCAACCCTTTAGATTCCGCTTTTGAAAACAGGCAAGCCATTCATCGGCTTGATGGTCATTCAATTCAGGAACTCATGAAAGGGCGATGGCATGCAAAAGCGTGGCGCGGGAAATCAACGGAAATTGGCCGGCTTTACGGCAGCAATGGCAGTCAGCTGCACAATCGTTTTTGGGACAGGTGGCACCGCATGGGCCGCCTCGGCAGGGGAAGGTCGCGGCTATGCGCTGGAAGTGAAGGCCGGCGTTTCATTGGTAGACCTCGGGCTGGATATCCCGCTGGTAGATACCGGACTGCAGAGTGCGCCGCCGGCGTTCAATGTCTCCGGGAAAATGCTTGCTGCAGACATCGGGGGCGCCACCGACAGCTTGATTTCATTGAAGGCGGGTGTGCTCTCGGCAAGCACCGAGAGCTCGCTGGCGCAAAACCGCGTCGAAACAACCGCAGGCATCAGTGACATCAACCTGTCCATCGCTGGCGTCGTGGCCATCAAGGCTGATGTGCTGCAGTCCCAAGTGCAGGCAACCTGCGTCAATGGCGCCGTCCAGCCCACCGGGGCCGCGACCATCGAGAACCTGAGCATCTCCGTGCTCGGTATCCCTGTCCCAATTCCACTGAATCCATCCCCCAATACCGGACTGAATACCGGAATCCTGGAAATCGTTTTCAATGAGCAAACTCCCGTGGATGGGGGAATGGAAGTCAATGCCCTGCGCATTGGCGCGAAAATACCCACCCTCGCCGACGTCAACCTCGTCTTGGGCCATTCGCAAGCCTCGCTTGCCGACTGCACCGCAGCGCAAGGAGATACCACGCCACCTGCGGTAGACATCACCACGTCCCCGGTGATCAATGCAGACAACCAGGACGCCTACATCGTCGCAGGCAGTTGCACCGCGGGCGATGGCAATGTGAAGGTGACCATCGGCACGGCCCCGAAGTTCGTGACCATGACGACAGCCTGCAATGCAGCCGGAGCCTGGACGGCACCGGCTGCCAATGTGGCCAGCCTGCCTCTGGGTCCGGTGGACATCACGGCCACCCAGACCGATGCGGCCGGCAACACCGGCACGCGAAGTGTCATCACCACCAAGACCACGGCCGCAGCCACGGACACGACGGCGCCCGTGGTCGCGGTGGTGAACGCAGCCGCGATAAATGCCGGAAATGAGCACGGCTACACCGTCTCGGGCACCTGCACGGCCGGCGATGGCGATGTCAGGGTGCGCATCGGCACGGCGCCCAACTCCGTGGAAGCCATCGCAGCGTGCGGCAGCAACAGCCAATGGACCACTGCCGCCACCGACCTGGGCGGGCTGCCTGCGGGCACGGTGCCCATCCAGGCCAGCCAGACCGATGCGGCTGGCAATACAGGGACCGCCAATGTCTCCGTCACCAAGGCAGACACCACGCTGCCTGTGGTCACAGTGGGCACCGCGCCCCAGATCAATGCTGGCAACCAGGGCGCCTACATCCTCTCTGGCACCTGCACAGTCGGCGCAGGCAACGTCACGGTGACCATAGGCACGGCGCCCAACGCAGTGGTGGCCACTGCGCCCTGCGACAGCAATGGCCATTGGACCACCCCCGCCACCGATGTGAGCACACTGCCTGCGGGCACGGTGGGCATCCATGTGGCTCAGACCAATGCCGCCGGCAATTCGGGCACGGCCGATGTCACGGTCACCAAGGTCGATACCACGCCGCCCACCACGCCCTCGGTCACGGTGGTGAATCCTCCCCCGATAGACGCGGGCAACCAGGGCGGCTACATCCTCTCTGGCACCTGCACGGCCGGCGGCGGCAGCGTGACGGTGACCATCGGCACGGCACCCAAGGCCGTGGTGGTGACCGTGCCCTGCGATGGCAATGGCCACTGGACCACTCCTGCCACAGACGTGAGCGGCCTGCCCAAGGGATCGGTGACCATCACGGTCACCCAGACCCAGGCGACGGGCGATGTCGACTCAAGCACTGCGACCACCACCAAGACCACGCCTGGCGCGGACGATGTCCCAGGCAGCGACTCCGTCGCAGCCATCCCCGTGGGCGGGGCCTGGGCCTCCCTGCTCCTGCTGGGCGCGGCGGCGCTGGGACTGCGCCGCCGTGGCAGGCAGCCGGGTCCGCAGCGCTCCGGGCGGCACCACGATTGACGTAGTTGCCACCATCAAAGGCGCCACGGCCGTGGCGCCTTTTTGCGTTGGACCTGCGCAAGGCATGGGGCGCCTTGATGCGGCCTTGATGGCGTTGTGCGCAAACACAATCCGCCCTTGAGGCAGCCGTCCCTAGAGTCAAGGCCTCACAACCAATGGCTTCCCGATGAAGCCGCGCCGCCATGAGACCTGTCGCCATCCTCCAGCACGAATCCGCCCAGGGCCCCGGCGTTCTGCGTGAACACCTGGAGCAGCAGTGCATTCCCTACCGACTGTTGCAGCCCGCCCTCGATGGCACAGCCCCTGTGCACGCCGCCGACTACAGCGGCATCGTGGTGCTGGGCAGCAACCACAGCGTGAACGAGGGCCTGCCGTGGATGGAGGATGAAGAGGCCCTGCTGGCCGATGCGCTGCGCAGCGACATCCCCGTGCTCGGCCATTGCTTCGGCGCGCAGATGCTGGCGCGTGCCATGGGCGCCAGGGTCTGGCGCAACCCCTGCCCCAACATTGGCTGGAGCCGCATCTGGGTGACGGCCGCCGCCCAGCAGGTCATGGACCTGCCGCGCGAGGCGACGATCTTCCATTGGCACTACGACACCTTCGAGATCCCGCGCGGCGCCGTGCGCACCATGTACGGCAGCCACTGCCTGAACAAGGGCTTTCGCCACGGCCGGCACTGGGCCTTCCAGGGCCACATGGAAGTGACCGCCGCCAGCGTGGCTGCCTGGTGCACCGAAGGCCATGACGAGCTGCTGCGCGCACGCGGCCCCGCGGCGCAGACCGAGAGCGAGATCCTGCGCCACCTGGACCTGCGCATTCCCGTGCTGAACGCCCTGGCCCACCGGACCTACCGGGCCTGGACGGCACAGTTGCAGCGGCCGGTGGTCGTGAGTCTGGGCGTGGCCAGCCGATAGCCCTCCCCGAAGCGGACGCCCCGGTGAATACCCGGGGAGCGCTTGACGTGGCGTTTGCACGCAGGGAAACTTTCGATACGAAATAAAAAACTTTCGAATCGAAAGAATCCATGCAGGACCAAGGCAACAGTTCACTCAAGCGCAGGCTGCAGATCGTGGAGCTGGCGCGCAAGACCGACGAGGTGCGGGTGGAGGCGCTGAGCGTGCTCTTCGGCGTCTCCACCGTCACCATCCGCAACGACCTGCACTACCTTGAGCAGCAAGGCTATGTGGTGCGCGCCTTCGGCAAGGCGCGCTACAACCCGGCCCTGCTCAAGACGGCCGCCGAGATACCCGGCGCCCCTGCCGCCGCGCAAGGCCCGGCGCAGGCCCAGGTGGCCCAGGGCGCGCTGGGCTGGATCGAGGACGACGCCTCGGTCTTCCTGGGCAGCGGCCGCATCACCCACCGCGTGCTGCCGTTGCTGGCCAGCCGCCAGGGCATTGCGCTGACGCTGCACGACCTGGCCATGGTGGCGACGGCGCGGCAGTTTCTCGATTGCGCCATTCACGTCACGGGCGGCGCGCTGGCCGGCGACGAGCACGGCCTCATCGGCCCCGGGGCGGAAGCGGGCCTGCGGGCCCGGCCGCTGGACATCTGCCTGTTCGAGATCTGCGGCATCGACGACCGCAACCGCGTGCTGTGCCGCGACCCGGGCGCGGCTCGCCTGTATTCGGCAGCCGTGGAGCACAGCACCAAGGCCGTGGCGCTGGCCCTGGATCTGGACAGCACCACGGGCGGGCACCCGGTCTGCGATATCGCCCAGATCGACGGCCTGTGCGCCCACCAGGACATGGAGCCGGGCGCCTTCGATCTGCTGGCGCACCACCGGCTGCAGGCCAACCGCAAGGCCGAGGGCCGCATCGAATTCGCCAGAACCTGAGCTTTTCCACAACGACAGAGGGAGGGAGACAGCCATGGACCGCAACACGTTTCTCCGGCGCATGCTGGCCGGCGCATTCACATTCGGCCTGCCGGCCAGCCCGGCGCTTGCACAGCCGGGCCCCGGCCCCAGCCCTGCCCGCACCATCGGCGTGTCCCTGCTTACGCAGCAGCACCCGTTCTACCTGGAGCTGGCCCAGGCCATGCAGCAGGAAGCCGCGCGGCAGGGGCTGAAGCTGGACCTGAGCATTGCCAACCAGGACCTGGGCAAGCAGATCTCCGATGTGGAGGACTTCGTCAGCAAGAAGGTCGATGCCATCATCCTGTCTCCCGTCGATTCCCGGGGCGTGAAGGCCGCCGTGCTCAAGGCTGCCGCCGCCCGCATTCCCGTGATCACCGTGGACATTGCGGCCAGCGGGGTCGAGGTCGCATCGCACGTGGCCACCGACAACCGCGCCGGCGGCGTGCTGGCCGGCCAGCTCATGGGTCGGGCCACGGGCGGCAAGGGCCAGATCGGCGTGCTGCACTACCCGTCCATCCAGTCCGTGGTCGATCGCGTGGAGGGCTTCAAGGCCGCCATCGCCACCTTTCCCGGCATGAAGATCGTCTCCGTGCAGCCGGGCATCACGCGGGCCGAGGCCCTGGCCGCTTCGCAGAACATGCTGCAGGCCCACCCCGATCTCGCGGGCATCTTCGGGTTTGGCGACGACGCGGCCCTGGCTGCACTGGCCAGCGTCAAGGGCGCAAGAAAGCTGGAGCAGGTCAAGATCGTCGGCTTTGACGGCATGGCCGAGGCGCGCGCGGCCGTGGACCGGGAGCCGGCCTTCGTGGGCGTGATCCGCCAGTACCCCGACCAGCTGGGACTGCAAGCCGTGGCCATTGCCGCGCAGCTGCTGCAGGGCAAGCCGGTGGAGAAATTCCACCCCGTGCTGCCCGGCGTGTACACGGCTGCCACCAGGTAAATGGACCTGCGGAGCCCGCCATGCCAGGCCCCACTGCACACAGCCACCCAGGCCGTGCCATGCTCGACGCCGTTGCGCCGCCCCCCATGCTCGAGGCCCGGGCGCTGGCCAAATCCTTCGGCGCCGTGCAGGCGCTCAAAAGCGTGTCCTTCCGCCTGCGCGCAGGCACGGTGCACACGCTGCTGGGCGAGAACGGGGCCGGCAAATCCACCCTGCTCAAAATCCTGGCCGGCGTGCACCGGCCCGATGGCGGCCAACTACTGATCGAGGGCACCGGCACCGAGCTGGCCAGCCCCGCCGATGCGCAGCGCCACGGCATCGCCATCGTTCACCAGGAGCTGAGCCTGGCCCCCAACCTCAGCGTGGCGGACAACCTGTTTGCCGCGCGGCTCCCGCAGCGGGCCGGCTGCGTGGACCGCCGCGCACTGCGCCGCGACGCCGCCGCGCTGCTGACCCGACTGGGCATGGACCTGGACCCCAACGCGCAGGTGGCCGAACTGTCGCTGGCCCAGCGCCAGCTGGTGGAGATCGCCAAGGCGCTGTGCCAGCCCGCGCGCATCGTCATCATGGATGAGCCCACCTCCTCGCTCAGCGACAGCGAGGCGCAGATTCTCTTCACCCTCATCGCCCGCCTCAAGGCCGAAGGGCGCGCCATCATCTATGTCTCGCACCGCATGGACGAGATCATGCGCATCTCCGACGAGATCACCGTCATGCGCGATGGCAGCTCCATCTGCACCCTGGCGCGGGACGAAACCGACATCGGGGCGCTGATCGCGCTCATGGTGGGGCGCCAGATGCAGGACATCTATCCGCCGCGCGGCCCCACCCCTGACCGCAGCACGCGCGCCCTGCTCCAGGTGCGCGGCCTGGGCCTGGCCGGGCGCTTCGAAGGCATTGACTTCGAGGTCCACGCGGGCGAGATCGTGGGCTTCTTCGGGCTGGTCGGCTCGGGCCGGTCCGATGTCATGGATGCGCTGTTCGGCATGCACCGCTGCACGGGCAGCATCCTCATGCACGGCCGGCCGCTGCGCCTGCGCTCGCCGGCCGACGCCATTGGCCAGGGCATGGCCTTCGTGACCGAGAACCGCAAGGAGCAAGGCCTGGTGCTGGACCAGTCCGTGCAGCACAACATCTGCATGGTGCAGGTGCACAGCGGGCGCGGCGGCGCACTGCTGACCGACGAGGCGGCCGAGCAATCGCTGGCCCGCGCCTGCGTGCAGGGGCTGAAGATACGCGTTGCCGGCCTGCACCAGCCCGTGCGCCAGCTGTCGGGCGGCAACCAGCAAAAGATCGTGTTCGCCAAGTGGCTGGCCATGCGCCCCCGGCTGCTGGTGCTGGACGAGCCCACGCGCGGCATCGACGTGGGCGCGAAGTTCGAGATCTATGCCCTGATCCGCGAGCTGGCAGCAGCCGGCACGGCCGTCATCCTGGTGTCGTCGGAACTGCCCGAGGCACTGGCCATGAGCGACCGCCTGCTGGTCATGCGCAACAAGCGCCTCGTCCAGAGCCTGGACACCCTTCATCTGCGCCAGGAGACCGTGATGGCGCACGCCACCGGAGCAGGACTGCCATGACCCCTTCCGAACTGAGCATCACCGCGTCTGGCTCCTCCAAGGCCTCCGACGCCGCCGACGCCGCCGAAAGCATCCCGGACAGCCAGGAAACATGGCGCGACGGCTTGCGAGGTGGCCGGCGATCGCTGCGGCGCCACGCCGGCACCCTCATGGGCCTTGCCGCCCTGGTGCTGCTGTTCTCCCTGCTGTCACCGGCCTTTCTGACGGGCGGCAACCTGCGCAACGTGCTGCTGCAGGTGTCCATCATCGCCATCGTGGCCTTCGGCATGACCTATGTACTGCTGCTGGGCGAGATCGACCTCTCGGTGGGATCGGTGGTCGCCCTGGCCGGCAGCGCGGCCGGCCTGATGCTGGGCCAGGGCCTGGCGCCCGCCCTGGTGCTGCCCGCCGTGCTGTTGTGCGGCCTGCTGCTGGGCGCGCTCAACGGCTCGCTGTCGGCGCTGCTGAATCTGCCGTCCTTCATCGTGACGGTGGCGACCATGGGCATCTTCCGGGGTCTGGCCTATATCGTCTCGGGCGGCATGCCGGCGCCGGTGGACAACGAGGCCTTTCTGTGGATCGGCAACGGCGAATGGCTGGGCATGCCCGTGCCCATCTGGATCCTGGCCGCACTGCTGGCCACCAACCACTTCGTGCTGGCCCGTACCGTCTTTGGCCGCAAGACCTATCTGGCAGGCGGCAATGCCGAGGCGGCCACCTATGCGGGCATACGGGTGGGGCGCCTCAAGATCGCCATCTTCATGCTGTCGGGGCTGATGGCGGCCGTGGGCGGCCTGCTGCTCACCTCGCGCCTGTACTCGGCCCAGCCCAACGCGGCCATGGGCTGGGAGCTGGACGCCATTGCCGCCGCCGTGCTGGGCGGCACGCGCCTGGCCGGAGGCCACGGCAGCGTTGCGGGAACCTTGATAGGGGCGCTGATGATCGGCGTCATCAACAACGGCATGAACCTGATGAGCGTGCCCTACTTCTATCAGCTCATCGTCAAGGGCAGCGTGATTCTGGTGGCCGTGTGCATCGATGTGCACAGCAGGCGCAGGCGCTGACGCATGGGCCGGCGGTGCAGCGAACAGCGCACGGGGTTTGATTCCAAAGGGAGGGAGAGCATGCAATCCATCATGACCATGGGCGAGATCCTCGTCGAAATCATGGCCGAGCGAAAAGGCCAGAGCTTTCGCGCGCCGGGGCCTCTGACCGGGCCCTATGCCAGCGGGGCACCCGCCATCTTCATCGACCAGGTGGCCCGGCTGGGGCATCCGGCCGCCATCATCGGCTGCGTGGGCGATGACGACTTTGGCTGGCTCAACATCGACCGCCTGCGCCGCGACGGCGTGGACACCAGCGCCATCGCCGTGTGCAAGGGCGCCGTCACGGGCAGCGCCTTCGTCACCTACCGCGACAGCGGCGAGCGCGACTTCATCTTCAACATCACCAACAGCGCCTCGGCACAGCTGCAGCCCGAGCAGGTCAACCAGGCCGTGCTCAAGGACTGCGCGCATTTCCATGTCATGGGCTCGTCGCTGTTCTCGTTTCGCATCATCGATGCCATGAAGAAGGCCATCGAAATCGTCAAGGCCCAGGGCGGCACCGTGTCCTTCGACCCGAACGTGCGCAAGGAGATGCTGCGCATCCCCGAAATGCGCGAAGCCCTGGCCTACATCCTGGAGTTCACCGACATCTTCCTGCCCAGCGGCCACGAGGTCACGCAGCTGGCCCGCTCGGCCGACGAGGCCGGCGCCATTGCCGAGATCTTCGCGCGCGGCGTGCGCGAAATCGTGGTCAAGCGCGGCGCCGACGGCTGCAGCTACTTCAGTGCCGACGAGCGCATCGACCTCGACGCCCTTGCCGTGGACGTGGCCGACCCCACGGGCGCGGGCGACTGCTTCGGCGCCACCTTCATCGCCTGCCGGCGCCTGGGCAAGACCGCGCTGCAATCGCTGCGCTACGCCAATGCGGCCGGCGCGCTGGCCGTCTCCAGCAAGGGGCCGATGGAGGGGACATCCGGCTTTGCCGGGCTCGACGCATTGCTGGCACAACAGCCGCAGCACCTGCGGCATGCGGTGATGGAGGGCTGAAACCATGCCCGCCCATCTCACCCACCTCACCCATCTCACCCACTTCACCCGCCTGGCGCAGTCACGCTCCAGGCAAACGCCAGCAGCCGCAGGCGATGCGCGCGCAACAGGCAGCGCACTCGGCATCTACTCCATCTGCTCGGCCCATCCCCTGGTCATCGAGGCCGCCATGCACCAGGCGCTGGACGATGGCACGCCCCTGCTGGTGGAAGCCACCGCCAACCAGGTCAACCAGTTCGGCGGCTACACCGGCATGCAGTCCGCCGACTTCCGCCGCTTCGTGCTGGCCATCGCCCACCGCGTCGGCCTGCCGCTGGAGCGCGTGCTGCTGGGCGGCGACCACCTGGGCCCCACGGCGTGGACGCACCTGCCTGCCGCCGAGGCCATGGAACTGGCGCAGGACCTGGTACACGCCTATGCGGCGGCCGGCTTCGTGAAGCTGCACCTGGACGCCAGCATGGCCTGCGCAGACGACCCCCAGGCGCTGGACGACGAAACCGTGGCCCGCCGCGCTGCCCTGCTCTGCCAGGCGGCCGAGCGCGGCAGCACCTGCCCGGCGCCCGGCCCCGTCTACGTGATCGGCACCGAAGTGCCCGTGCCCGGCGGCGCCGCGCATGCGCTGGAGCATGTGCAAGTCACTGCCCGCGCCGACGCCCAGCGCACGCTGCAGGTGCACCGTGAAGTCTTCGCGCAACAGGGGCTGGACCCTGTCTGGGCGCGCATCATTGCCATGGTGGTCCAGCCCGGCGTGGAGTTCGATCACACGCGCGTGGTGGACTACGCGCCCGGCGAAGCGGCCGACCTCAAGCAGTTGCTGCGCCAGCACCCGCAACTGGTCTTCGAGGCCCACTCCACCGACTACCAGCGGCCCGAGGCCCTGCGCCAGCTGGTGCAGGACGGCTTTGCCATCCTCAAGGTCGGCCCCGGCGCCACCTTTGCGCTGCGCGAGGTGCTGTTCGCGCTGGCAGCCATCGAGGAGCAGCTCATCGACGCGCACCAGCGCTCCCACCTGCCCGCCGTGCTGGAGTCCGCCATGCTGGGCCGCCCCGCCAGCTGGGAGCGCTACTACCGCGGCGAGCAGCCCGATCCCGGCGCACAAAGGCTGCTGCGCATCTACAGCTACAGCGACCGCATCCGCTACTACTGGGCCGACCCCACGGTGAACGCCGCCGTGGCCCGGCTGCTGGACAACCTGTCCACCTGCACCCTGCCCGAGAACATGCTCAGCCAGTTCCTCCCGGCCCAATACCAGGCCGTGCGCGCCGGGCGGCTGGCCCCCTCGCCCCACGCGCTGGTGCTGGACCGCGTGCGCGAGGCGATACGGCCGTATGCGGCGGCCTGCAACGCGAGCCTCACAGCTGCCCCGCCTCCCCCCTGATCAAATCCCACACGCTTTGCGCCACCGGCGACAGCTCGCGCTGGCGGCGGCGCACCAGCATGATGTCGCGCTGCACGCGCGGCAGCAGGGGGCGGCTGGCGAGGGCGTCGGGGGTGGTGGCGCCACTCGCGGGAGTTCGCCATGCCTGCGGCACGGCCAGTTCCGGCACCACGCTCAGGCCCAGGCCCGCCTGGAGCATGCAGAAGATGGTGGTGGTGTGGCCGACTTCCTGCACCACGGCGGCCTCGGCGTCGTGGGCCTGCAGCGCGGCGTCGATCAGGCGGCGGCTGCCCGAGGCGTGGTCCAGCAGTACCAGCGGCTGGCCGGCCAGGTCGCTCCAGGCCACCTGACGCTTGCGGGCCAGCCGGTGCGTGGCCGGGCAGACCAGGCAGAACGGTTCACTGAGTATGGTTTCGCAGTACAGGTCGTCGCGGCCCTGCGGGTCGATGACCACGCCGAAGTCCACCTCGCCGCTGCGCACGCTTTGCAGCACGTCGCTCTGGATGCGGTCCAGCAGCAGCAGCTCAATGCCCGGCGCCTGCTCGCGGCAGCGCGCAATGCAGCGCGGCATCAGATGCGCCGACAGCGTGGGGCTGCTGGCCACGCGCACCTTGCCCAGGCGCTGGGTGGCCAGGCCGCTGACTTCGAGCAGGCACTCATCCAGCGCGTCCAGCACGCGCGTGGCATGGCCCTGCAGCAGGCGGCCGGCGTCGGTCAGCTCCACCTCGCGCGTGGTGCGGTGCAAAAGCTGCACGCCCAGGGCCTGCTCCAGCTCGGTGACATTGCGGCTGACGGCGGGCTGGGTGAGCGCCATCAGCTCGCCAGCGCGGCTGAAGTTGCGGCTTTCCGCCACGGCCAGGAAGGCGCGCAGCTGGCGCAGGCTGATATTCATACGGAAAAATTATAAAACCATCAGATAAATCCATTTCTCTTTTCAATGGCCGTGGCGTCCAATCGGGGCCTTGCAGCCTGGCTGCACGAACCGATAGTTAGTTGGAGAGAGTTTTCCCATGGCACGCCCCCGCTTCGCCCCTGACAATTTCACGCTGATGCTGCTGTCCACCGTGGCACTGGCCAGCTTCCTGCCCGCCTCGGGCACCGTCTCGCAATGGCTGGAGGTGGCGACCACGCTCATGGTCAGCCTGCTGTTCTTCCTGCACGGCGCCAAGCTCTCACGCGAGGCCATCTTTGCCGGCATAGGCCACTGGCGCCTGCACCTGACCATCTTCGCGGCCACCTTCGTGCTCTTTCCCCTGCTGGGCTGGGCGCTGCGCCCCGTGCTCGAGCCGCTGGTCACGCCCGAGATGTACATGGGCGTGCTCTTCCTGTGCACGCTGCCGGCCACGGTGCAGTCAGCCATCGCCTTTACGGCCATGGCGCGCGGCAACATGCCCGCTGCCGTGTGCAGCGCATCGGCCTCCACGCTGATGGGCATCGTGATCACGCCCATCCTGGTCAGCATGCTGCTGCACAAGAGCGCCGAAGGGGGCGACGCGCTGCAGGCCATCGGCAAGATCGCGCTGCAGCTGCTGCTGCCCTTTGTGCTGGGCCATCTGCTGCGGCCCGTGATCGGCGGCTTCATCTCGCGCCATGCCAAGCGCGTGAAGTTCGTGGACCAGGGCTCCATCCTGCTGATGGTGTACACGGCCTTCAGCGCCGCCGTCATCAGCGGCCTGTGGCAGCAGACGCCCCTGCCTGCGCTGCTGGGCCTGCTGCTGCTGTCGTCCGTCCTGCTGGCCCTGGTGCTGGTCATCACGTCGTGGACGGCGCGCCGCCTGGGCTTTTCCAAGGAGGACGAGATCACCCTGGTGTTCTGCGGCTCCAAGAAGAGCCTGGTCAGCGGCGTGCCCATGGCCAAGGTGCTGTTCGAGTCCAGCGCCGTGGGCGCCATCGTGCTGCCGCTGATGATCTTCCACCAGCTGCAGCTCATGGTCTGCGCCGTGCTGGCCCAGCGCTATGCACGCCGGCCCATGCATCCCGAGGCGATCGAGGATGGCGCCGTGCCCGCCAGCGCTGCGCCGGCCGCGCCGGCCAAATAAGGCGCGGGCGCGCTCCCATAACAAAAAAGCCTGGCTCTCGCGCCAGGCTTTTTTGCATCTCAGCCCTTCAGGGCCAAGTTGTTGAGCTTGTCCAGCCGTTCAGGCCAGGTTCCCTGCTGCGCCGACTGCAGCAGGATGCGCGTCCAGGCGATCCAGGCGTCCCACTGCACGCGCTTGTCCCAGGCATTGCCCCAGCCGCTGAAGCACTGCAGCGCGCTGGTGGCTGCGCGCGCGGCGTCGTCGGCGCGGCCGGCAGACAGGTAGAGCTGGGCCAGCACCATCTGCGGCTCGCCCACCCAGGGGTTCAGGCGCACGGCGCTTTCCAGCACGGCCGTGGCGGCATCCAGGTCCACCAGCGGCTGGTCCAGCTGGATCACCGACCAGTACAGCGACACGGCAGCGGCCTCGTCGCCGGGCGACAGCTGCCGGCTGCAATGGTCGAACACCGGAGGCAGCGGCAGCTGGGCGCGCAGCGCCGGGTGCTGCAGCGCACAGCCCAGGTCGCTGATCTGGCTGAGCATGCGGCTGGCCGGCCGCATGGGACCGGGCCACAGCGAGGCCGCCCAGTGCACGCCCTGCTGCCGCTGGTTCTGCACCTGCGGAAACTGCGAGTAGATGTCTTCCTGCCAGCTGAACCACTGCTCCATGGCATCGGCCATGCTCACGATGGTGAAGGCCGCCACCTCATAGGCGCTCAGGCGCTGGCTGCGGCCGGCGGATTCCAGCGCCATGGAGCCGTCTTCGGCCAGGTCGCCGGCCAGTATCTTCTGCATGAACTGCGTGCGGCTCATGGTGCAAAACAGGTAGACCAGGTGCTCGGCGCCCTCGCCCACCAGCTCGCGCAGGCGGCCGCGCTCGCTGCCCGCGTCGAACTTGACCAGGTCCACGAAGGCGTTGCCGTAGACGCTGTGCAGCAGGCCCAGCAGGCGCACGTCGCGCGGCTGGCGCCATAGCGCCAGCGAACGGGCCACGCCCGCCAGGTGGTGGCGGAAGGTGCCGGCCTTGTGCCAGTCCTGGCCCACGCCGCGCGCCAGCACCACGGGAAGCACAGGAGCGAGGTCGGCATCCTTGGCCAGCCATTCCTCGTCGAGCAGGTCCTGGGCGCGCGTGAACAGCGCCTCGTCAAGTGTCTGGAACAGTGTCGGGACAGGCAGGCTCATGCAGGCACCTCCATGGCAGCGGCGGGCCGCTGGGTATATTGCGCCACCCAACCCGCCGTATCGGCGAACAGGCGCAGCGCCTTGATGCGCCGCGTGGCGGTCAGCGTGAAGCGGTGCTCCACGCCGGCCGGTATGCGCAGGTAGTCGCCGGGCTGCACGCGCAGCACGCGCTCTTGGCCGTGGGCATCAAAGAAGCCGAACAGGCCTTCGCCTTCGAGGACGTAGCGCACCTCGTCATCGGCATGGGTGTGGGGCTTGTCAAAGCGCTCCAGCGCCTCGTCCAGGCCCGGCGTGCCCGGGTGCAGCACGACCAGGTCCATGCTGTGGTAGCCATGGGCCACGCATTCGTCGACCACCAGCATGCCCACGGCCTGGACCACGGTGGCCTTGCCGCCGTCGTCCAGCTGGGCCTGTGCCAGCAGCGCGGCCAGGCCGGGCTCGGGCGCCAGCGGGCGGTGCTGCCATTGCACGCCGATGGCGGCCACGAAGTCCGTGTCGGAAACCCGGTGGGATGCGAGGGCGCCCATGGTCTTACCAGGCCGCCGTGTAGGCGCCCTTGAACTGCGTGTCGATGAACTGGCGCACCTCGGGCGATTGGTAGGCCTTGACGAAGGCCTGCAGGCCCGCGTCCTTTTCATGGCCGGCGCGCGTGGCGATCAGCACGGTCACATAGGGCGTGTCCGTGGCTTCCAGCGCCAGCGAATCCTTTTGCGGCGACAGGCCTGCGGCCACGGCGTAGCTGCTGTTGACGGCGGCGGCGTCCAGGTCATCCAGCGAGCGCGCCAGCTGGGCGGCCTCCAGCTCGACGAAGCGCAGCTTCTGCGGATTGGCCGTGATGTCCAGCACCGAGGCACGGGCGCCCGCGCCGGTCTTCAGTTCGATCAGTTTTTGCGCGGCCAGCACCATCAGTGCGCGCGAGCCATTGGTGGGGTCGTTGGGGATGCCCACGCGCGCACCGCTCTTGAGGTCGGCCAGGCTTTTGATCTTCTTGGAGTACACGCCCATCTGCTGGTTGACCGCACGGGCCACGGGCACGAGCTTGTAGCCGCGGTCCTTGTTCTGGGCATCCATGAAGGGCTGGTGCTGGTAGATGTTGGCATCCAGCTCGCCCTGCGACAGGGCAGCGTTGGGCTGGATGAAGTCGCCGAACTCGACCAGCTTCACCTTCAGGCCGTTCTTCTCGGCCACCTTCCTGGCCACCTCGGCGATCTGGGCATGCGGGCCCGAGGTCACGCCGATGGTGACCGAGCCGTCGGCCGCATGGGCCGGCAGCGCCGCTATTCCCGCCAGGGGCAGGACGGCGGCCAGGGCCAGCGATTGAAGCAATGCGCGCTTTTTCATGGAATCCCTCTTTCAGACAATCTCGCGGCAGCTTGCCGCCCCGGCCACGCCAGCCGCACCGGCCGCCGGGGTGTGTGGATCAGCGGTGGCTCAACCTGCGCACCGCCCAGTCGCCCAGGCTCTGGATGGCCTGCACGAAGAAGATCAGGATGATGACCACGGCCAGCATCACATCGGGCAAAAAGCGCTGGTAGCCGTAGCGGATGCCCAGGTCGCCCAGGCCGCCGCCGCCAATGG
This sequence comes from Delftia sp. K82, assembly GCF_002193035.1. Classification (NCBI taxonomy): domain Bacteria; kingdom Pseudomonadati; phylum Pseudomonadota; class Betaproteobacteria; order Burkholderiales; family Comamonadaceae; genus Delftia; species Delftia sp. K82. The sequence goes on from NZ_MYFL01000001.1 coordinate 2,870,374, forward strand.
CGCCGGCCATGGCCGAATAGCCGGTCAGGCTCACGAAGCTGATGGTCAGGCCCGCCACGATGCCGGGCAGCGCCTCGGGCAGCAGGATCTTCCAGACGATCTGGCCCGTGGTGGCGCCCATGGACTGGGCCGCTTCCACCAGGCCGTTGTCCACTTCGCGCAGCGCGGTCTCCACCAGGCGCGCCACGAAGGGCGCTGCCGCAATGGTCAGCGGCACCACGGCCGCCCAGGTGCCGATGGACGAGCCCGTGATCAGCCGCGTCAGCGGGATGATGGCCACCAAAAGGATGATGAAGGGCGTGGAGCGCAGCGCATTGACGATCCAGCCCACGATCTTGTTGGCCGGGCCGTTCTGCAGCACGCCGCCGTGGTCGGTCAGGCGCAGGAACACGCCCAGGGGAATGCCGATCAGGCCGCCCACCAGGCCCGAGACGCCGACCATGATGATGGTCTCCCACAGCGAGCTGACGAACAGCTCCAGCATCATTTCCGAAAAATTCTCAAACATCGCTCAATCCCTGGTGGAAACGATCTGCACCTGCACGCCGGTGGCGCGCAGATGGTCCACGGCGGCATCGATCTTTGCCGCGTCGCCGCTGGCGAAGACAGCCAGCGAGCCGAAGGTCTGCTCCTGGATCTCGTCGATCTGGCCATGCAGGATGGACAGGTCCAGCCCCAGCTCGCGGATCAGGTGCGACAGGATGGGCTGGTAGGCGCTCTCGCCCGCATACGACAGGCGCAGCAGCCGGCCTTGCTGGCCCGGCGCCAGCTGGGCGGCCAGCGCATTCACGCGCACGGCCACCGACTCGGGCAGTTGCTGGGGAACGATCTCGTCGATCAGGCTGCGCGTGATGGCCTGCTGCGGTCGCGTGAACACGTCGATCACGGGACCCAGCTCGGCAATCTCGCCGCCGTCGATCACGGCCACGCGGTCGGCGATCTGCTTGATCACCTGCATCTGGTGCGTGATCAGCACCACGGTCAGGCCCAGCTCGCGGTTGACCTTGCGCAGCAGGTCCAGGATGGAGCGCGTGGTCTCGGGGTCCAGGGCCGATGTGGCTTCATCCGACAGCAGCACCTTGGGGTGGCTGGCCAGCGCGCGCGCAATGCCCACGCGCTGCTTTTGCCCGCCCGAGATCTGCGCCGGATAGCGGTCGCGCAGCGCGCTCAGCCCCACCAGGTCCAGCAGCGGGTCCACGCGCTTCTTGATGTCGTCGGCCGACATGCCCGCCATCTCCAGCGGCAGGGCGGCGTTGTCGAACACCGTGCGCGAGGACAGCAGGTTGAAATGCTGGAACACCATGCCGATGTCGCGGCGCGCCGTGCGCAGCTCGGCATCGCTCAGCTGCATCAGGTCACGGCCGCCCACCAGCACCTGGCCCGAGGTCGGGCGGTTGAGCAGGTTCAGGCAGCGCACCAGCGAGCTTTTGCCCGCGCCGCTGCGGCCGATGATGCCGAACACCTCGCCCGACTCGATCTGCAGGTTGATGCCCCGCAAGGCATGGACGGGCCCGGTGGGGCCCTTGTAGGTCAGGGAAAGATCCCGAATCTCGATCATGAAAAAACGCCGCGGCGCAGGACGGCCTGGGGACGCCGCTGCGCATTGTTGGGAAGTGGGAGCAAATATAGGTTGCGCGTATAAAAACGCAAACTATAAAAAATTAAGTAATAAGAAGCTCCGATTATGGCCGGGACTTCACTACTTTCTGCACAACCCTCAACTATGCCTGAATGTGGACACGCCCTGGCCCTGCCGGGCTATGCGCGGCGCCACGGAGCACTGCGGCAAGGCCCTTCTTGCGCCGGCGTCTGATTGACAGTGCGGCCGGCACGCTGCCGTCGCGGCCTGGCGGCCCTGTCCCGCTCCTGCTTTTGACGATGGCAAGCACCCGCCGCTGCCGCCGCGCTGACGCCAGAAGCAGCCTTTGCTGACAGGCCGCGCGGCATGCGCCCTCCTACAGTGGGCTCAACCCCACAGGAGAAGAGCGCCATGCGCCCAGAACAACACTCCGGCGCCGGCAGCCAGGCCGGCGCGGCTCCCTTGTCGCGGCGCGGCTTTCTGCAGGCCGCCAGCATCGCAGGCGTCAGCGTCTGGGTGGCGCCGCTGGCCAGCCAGGCCTATGCAGCCCTCTTTGAAGACCGCGTCCTGGGCAGCGTGGCCCGCGAGCCGGCCACCCAGCTGCCGCGCATGCGGCTCGATGGCCGCTCCAAGGTCATGGGCGCCAAGGTCTTCGCCCGCGACATCCGCGCACGCGACATGCCGCACTGGCCCCAGCAGCAATCCCATGCCTTCATCGTGCGCACCACGCTGGCCGACCGGCTGTTCGACGGCATGGACCTGTCTTCCCTGGACGGCGAACTGGCGCCCGACCGCGTGGTCACCGCCGAGGACCTGGCGCGCGATGGCCTGGCCTTTCCCGAGTTCTATGGCGAGGACATGCTGCTGCCCGCAGGCAAGACCCCCGCCTACCTTGGCCAGGCCGTGGCCATCCTCATCTACCACGACTTCGCGCGCTTTCGCTTTGCCAAGGAAAGGCTGCAGGCCACGGCTGGCGTCATCCGCTACGGCCGCATCACGGGCGCGCTGGACCGTCCGCCCTGGGGCGTGTTCCGCTATGTGCGCCAGGGCGGCGCCACGGCCTTTGACGACGACGTGTTCTCCAGCCTGCGCGATGCCCCGCTGTTCCCCGCCGAACGCAAGCCGCTGGTCTGGCCGCAGATCTCCAAGGCCGACGCGGTCACGGCGCGCGGCCTGCGCGCGGCCGAGCAGATCGCCCAGGAGCTGGCCACGCCGCCCGCCGACTGGCTGGTGCTGCAGCGCCACTACGCCACGCAATCGGTGGACACAGCCGCGCTGGAACCCGACAACGCCAACTGCTGGTATGACGCGGCCACGCAAAGCCTGCACATGGTGCTGGCCACGCAGTCGCCGCACGAGGTGGCCGAATGGGCAGCGCAGATGGTGCAGGCCAGCAGGTTCCCGCTCAAGAACCTCTTCGTCCACCCCTGCTACACGGTGGGATACGGCTCCAAGGACCACGCGCCCATGCCCTACTACGGCCTGGTCTGCGCGCTGTATGCGGACGGCAAGCCCGTGCGCCTGGCCAATGACCGGTTCGAGCAGTTCCAGTCCTCGCTCAAGCGCCATGCCTTCGAGATCGACTACACCATGGCCATCGACAGGAAGACCGGCCTCTTCCAGAGCCTGGTGGCCAACATGACGGCCAATGGCGGCGGCCGGGCCAACTTCTCGCCCTCGGTCGCCATGGTCGGCGGCACGGCGGCGCAGTCCATCTACTACTTTCCCAAGAACGACATCACCGCCGTGGCTCTTGCCAGCCGCGCGCTGGACGCGGGCTCGGCACGCGGCTACGGCACGCTGCAGAGCATGGCGGCCACCGAGATGATGGTGGACGAAATCGCCGAACTGCTGCAGATCGACCCCATCGAGCTGCGCCTGCGCAACGTGCTGACCTCGGGCGCCAAGAACACCCAGGGCGCCATTGCCGCCGGTGCCCTGCGCGCCGACGAGGTGCTGGAGCGCGCCCGCCGCCATCCGCTGTGGACCGAGCGCGCCAAGCGCAAGACCGCCTACGAGGCCAGCCACCCGGGCCAGCGCTACGGCGTGGGCTTTGCCTGCGTGCAAAAGGACTTCGGCACGGGCGGCGAGGCGGCCTTCGCCCGCATCGAGATAACGCCCCAGGGCCGCGTGCTGCTGCACCACTCGGGCACCGAGATCGGCACGGGCATGGGCACCTCGCAGGCCCAGCTGTGCGTGCAATGGTTCGGCAAGCCCGCCGACGAGCTGCAGACCGCCTGCCTGGACTGGCCGGAGCTGCCGCTCAAGGCCGAGGGCGACAACTACACCATGCCCCAGGCCGACCAGGACCGCTTCGCCACCCGGCCGCTGTGGACGCCGGTCTACGCCTCGCCGGCCAGCGCCAGCAACTCGGCCTACTACTACAGCCACGCCACCAGCGAGACGGCGCGCGTGGTCTTCGAGCACGGCCTGTGGTCGGCCGCCGTCGCCATTTGGAGCCAGGGCACGGGCGGCGGCCAGAAGGCGCCCTACGTGGTGCGCCGCGAGGACGCGCGCTGGGTCAACGGCATGCTCACGGCCAACGGCATGCAGCCGCTGTCCCTGCAGGCCCTGGCCCAGAAGGCCCATGCCATGCAGCTGGTCACGGGCGCCGTGGGCCATACCTTCAACCGCTGGCAATGGGCCGAGGCCGACTTCGACATCCTGGGCACCAGCGCGCGCCGGCCGCTGGACGCGCTGGCCGTGCGCCTGGGCAGCGCGCCCGATGCCGGCGCCGTCACGCCGGCCCCTGACACCACCGACACGCCGCAGGCGGCCACACCCGTCGAGGCCTCTGTCACCGCGCGGCGCAGCGCCGCCGGCTACCGCATGATTGCGCGGCGCAACCTGTTCTATCCGCCCATGCAGCGCAACAACGCGGGCGTCACCTACTACAGCGCCAATGCGGCCCTGGTCGAACTGGCGGTGGACACGGGCACGGGCGCGGTCGAGCTGCTGGCCCACCACTCCATCATGGAGTGCGGGCGGCCCATCGTGCCCGAGCTGGTGCACGGCCAGCTCGAAGGCGGCATCGCCATGGGCATAGGCCATGCGCTGTACGAAACCATGCCGCTGTACGAGGGCGGCCCCGGCGACGGCAACTGGAACTTCCACCGCTACCACCTGCCGCGCGGCAGCGAGGTGGCGGTCTGGAAGCAGACGGCCGAGCTGCTGGCACCGCTGTCGGACACCGATCCGCCCAAGGGCATTGCCGAGGTGGTGATGATTCCCATCGTCGCCGCCATCGTCAACGGACTGCACCACGCCATAGGCAAGCGCTTCCACGACCTGCCCGTGACCCCGCAAAAGATCAGGGAGGCACTCGCACCATGAGCCTTGTCCCGCGCCCCTTGTCGCTGACCGTCAACGGCCAGAGCGTCGGCCCCATGGACGTGCCCGAAGGCATGCCCATGATCGACTTCCTGCACGAATACCTGAACCTCACCGGCTCGCGCCTGGGCTGCGGCATCGGCGAATGCCGGGCCTGCACCATCATCGTGGACGGTCCCGAGGGCAGCCGCGAGATGCGCACCTGCATCACCAGCGCCCACTACTTCCAGGGCCGCAAGGTCCGCACCATCGAAGGCATTGCCGACCCGGCCGGCGCGGACACCGCCCCCCCGCCCTCGCCCGGCGCCTCGGGCCAGCCGCGCAAGGTCATCGCCATCAGCCCCGTGCAGCAGAAGTACCTGGAGCATTTCAGCTTCCAGTGCGGCTACTGCACGCCGGGCTTCGTCATCGCGGCCACGGTGCTGGTCGAGCGCCTGGCCAAGGCGCCCATCCGCGCGGCCGATGTGGAACAGGTCGTGGGCGAGGCGCTGCAGCCCCACCTGTGCCGTTGCACCGGCTATGTGCGCTACTACGCGGCCGTGAAGGACCTGGTCCTGAACACGCCCGGGCTGACCTTGAAAGGATGAGCGCCATGTCCGCCGCCGACCCCAGCGCAGCCGCCCCCACCGCCGCCACCGCCGCGCCACCTGCCGACTACAGCGGTGCCCGCCCCCCGCCACCGCGCAGGCCCAGGCGCCGCTGGCGCGGGCTGCTGCTCATCCTCCTGCTGCTGGCCGTGCTGTTTGCCATTGCCGCCGTCTGGGGCAACCGGCCCCATGTGCCGCAGCGCGAGCCGCAGGCCGTGCACCGCAGCCCCCAGCAGCTGGCCCAGGGCCTGTACCTGGCGCGCGCCGCCGACTGCATGGCCTGCCATGACGGGGTGGGTGGCATAGGTGGCGCCCGGGAAGGCCAGCCCTTTGCGGGCGGCAAGCCCCTGCCCACGCCCTTCGGCACCCTCTACGGCACCAACATCACCCCCGACCCCGACCACGGCATAGGCCGCTGGACGGCCGAGGAATTCCACGCCGCCGTCACCCGCGGCACGGCGCCGGGCGGGCGCCAGCTCTACCCGGCCATGCCCTATGCCTCCTACCACCTGATGAGCCGCGAAGACTCGGACCTGATCTACGGCTACCTGATGAACATCCGGCCCGTGGCCCAGCCCAACACCAAGCCCGCCCTGCCTTTCCCCTTCAACCTGCGCGTGCTGATGTTCGGCTGGAAGACGCTGTTCCTGTCCAGCGCGCCGCTGCCCGTGGGCTCGCAGGGCCAGAGCCCGGCCTGGCTGCGCGGGCAGTACCTGGGCAATGTCATGGGCCACTGCGCCGAATGCCACACGCCGCGCGGCATGTTCGGCCAGATGCAGAAAGACCGCTGGCTGCAGGGCGGCACGCTGTCGCTGTTCACGGCCCCCGGCATCACCGCCGAAGCCCTGGCCGCACGCGGCTGGACGCGCGAGGGCATGGCCCAGTTCCTGCAGACGGGCTTTTCGGCCCACGGCAGCGCCTTCGATGAAATGCACGAGGTCATCGCCAACAGCACCCGGTACCTCACGGCCGAGGACATGACGGCGCTGTCCACCTTCCTGCTGGGCGACAACCCGCCCGCGCCCCAGCCCCTGCCGGCCGCCGCGCCCCCGGATTCCGGCACCGGCAACAGCGCGGGCAATGGCGCCGGCAATGGCGCGGGCACGCTGGACGCGGGCCGGGGCCACTACATGGCGCTGTGCGCCAGCTGCCACGGCAGCGAGGGCCTGGGCCGCAGCCTCACCATGCCCCCGCTCAAGGGCAACAGCACCGTGCGCCAGGCCGACGCCCGCAACCTGGTGCTGGCCATCCTCGTCGGCCTGCCCAAGCACCCGGCCACCCAGCAGGGCCCCACGCCCCTGCCCGGCATGCCCGGCTTCATGCAGGAACTGACCGATGGCGAAGTCGCCGCCCTGGCCAACTACACCCGCGCCACCCTGGGCGGCCAGCCCGCCGACGTGACGGCCGCCCAGGTGGCAGACCTGCGCAGCGCAGCTGGAAAGGCCGGGCACAAGGCTGCGCCGTGAAACACCGGCTGTTCTACGGAGCCCAACCCGTATGCCTGCGCCTGCGGCGTGGCGGTTGCGGGGTTGCAGTCCTGCCGAAGGACAGGACTGCTTCGTCAACTGACTCGCTGCGGTTGTCTGAGCGAAGTTCACGCAGTGAACGCAGCGAGTTCCGCAGCGAACCCCGCAACCGCCACGACGCAGGTTGCCCCGCAGCGAAGCGAAGGGGTCGCAGACATCCGGGTCGCCTTCTTTGACCTGACCTTTCTTGGCGAATCAAGAAAGGGCAGTCGGCTGCCGGGCCGAGACCCGGCCTCGAAAAACAACCACCCGGCAGGGGGAAATGAGCCCCCCTGCACTCGCTGACAAGCCGCGGTCACAGCCCCAAAACACAAGCCCATTGTTTCCACCACGGAACCAACCGCGTTCCACCACCGTCCTTTGCCAGCCGCCCCTGTCTCCCTAGAGTGAAAGCAAAAGGAGACAAGCATGTTCGAAGCCAATCTATTCCAGGGCCAGCGCGTCCTGATCACCGGGGGCGGCACGGGGCTGGGCCTGGCCATGGCCGCCAAGCTGGCGGAACTGGGTGCCGAGCTGCACCTGTGCGGCCGGCGGCGCTCCGTGGTGCAGCAGGCCTGCGAGATGCTGAACAACGACACGGGCGCGCAGGCCTTTGCACATGAACTCGACATTCGCCAGCCCGAGGCCGTGCACACCGTCATCGACCGCATCTGGGCCGAACACGGCCCGCTGACGGGCCTGGTCAACAACGCGGCCGGCAACTTCGTCAGCCGCACCGAGGACCTGAGCATCAACGGCTTCCATGCCATATCGGACATCGTCTTCCGGGGCACCTTCTACGTCACCCAGGCCGTGGGCCGCCGCTGGATCGCCGAAGGGCTGCCGGGCTCGGTGCTGTCCATCGTCGTCACCTGGGTGGACACGGGTTCGCCCTTCGTCGTGCCCTCGGCCATGTCCAAGGCCGGGCTGGACGCCATGACCAAATCGCTGGCCGTGGAATGGGGTCCCAAGCGCATACGGTTCAACGCGATTGCACCGGGCGTGATTCCCACCCAGGGAGCCAGCCAGCGCCTGCGCCCCAGGATCGACGGCAACGAGGACTCGGCCGACCGCCGCCGCCTGGACAACCCCACGCGCCGCCTGGGCACGGGCGAGGACATCGGCAACATGGCCGCCTTCATCCTGGCCCCGGGCAACACCTGGCTCAACGGCCAGACCATCACGCTGGACGGCGGCGACGCCCTGGCCAACGGCGCCTACTTCACCGAATACCAGGCCTGGGACGATGCCGACTGGGCGCGCGCCCGGCAGATGGCCAAGGCCGCCAACCAGCCCAACGTCAACGATGGGGAGCAGGAGGCCACGCCCACATGAGCACCGCCGCCACGCCCCATTCCACCCTGGTCTTCGAACAGCGCACGCTGGCCGGCGCCACCCAGCAGCAGCGCGGCCGCCAGCTGGCCCAGGGCCTGCGCAGCCTGGGCCTGGCCGAAGGCGACGTGCTGGCCGTCTTCCTTCGCAACGGCATCGAATACGCCGACGTGGTCCATGCCTGCCGCATTGCGGGCATCTACTACTGCCCCATCAACTGGCATTTCACGGCCACGGAGATCGACTACATCCTGGCCGACAGCGGCGCCCGCGCCCTCATCACCAGCCAGGACCTGCTCGACGGCCTCAAGGGCGAACTCTATGCGGACCTGCCCCGGCGCGTCGCCCACGCACGCGAGCCGGAGCAGGACTACGAAACCTGGCTGGCCGCCCAGGCACCCTACGACGGCCCGCTGGTCGCGCCGCGCGGCCACATGGCCTATACATCTGGCACCACGGGCCGCCCCAAGGGCGTGCTGCGCAAGGCGTTTCCCGTGGAAGAACTGCCCCGGCGCCTGGCCGTGAACCAGGCGCTGATCGCCACCGCCTACGGCCTGCAGCCCGGCGCGCGCACCCTGCTGACCGCGCCCATCTACCACAGCGCGCCCAGCCTGTACTTCCAGAACGCGCTCATGCTCAGCGAGCTGGTGGTGCTGGAGCCGCGCTTCGACCCCGAGCGCTTCCTGCAACTGGTGCAGGAGCACCGCATCGACACGGCCTACATGGTGCCCATCATGTACGTGCGCCTGCTCCGGCTGCCGCGCGAGGTGCGCGAGCGCTACGACATCTCCTCGCTGCGCTTCATCGCCTCCACCGGCTCGCCCTGCGCGCCCGAGGTCAAGAAGGCCATGATCGAGTGGATGGGGCCCATCATCAACGAGACCTATGCCTCCAGCGAGTCGGGCCTGGTCACCTTCATCGGCTCGGCCGACGCCCTCACCCACCCGGGCAGCGCGGGCCTGCCGCTGCAGGACGCCGAAGTCCGCATCCTCGACAGGCAGGGCCAGGCCCTGCCCACGGGCGAGGTCGGCCTGATCTACGTGCGCCAGCCCGCCTATGCCGACTTCACCTACAAGGGCAACGAAGAGGCCCGCCGCAAGATGGATCAGGGCGGCCTGATCACCCTGGGCGACATGGGCTACCTGGACGAGGAAGGCTTTCTCTACGTCTGCGACCGCGACTCGGACATGGTGATCTCCGGCGGCGTGAACATCTACCCGGCCGAGATAGAGAACGAGCTGCTCAGGCACCCCGGCATAGCAGACTGCGCCGTCATCGGCGTGCCCGATGCCGAGTACGGCGAACGGCTGCTGGCCCTGGTCGAGCCCGGCCAGTCAGGCACACTGCCCGAGGCGGAACTGAAAGAATGGCTGCGCGGCCGGCTGGCGGCCTACAAGCTGCCGCGCAGCTTCGTCTTCCAGCGCCTGCCCCGCGACGACAACGGAAAGATCGCCAAAAGAAAGCTGCGCGACGCCCACTGGGGCGCGACGCAGCGCAAGATCTGAACCCGCCAACACCGAAAGAGAAGGAGACAACGCATGAACAAGGCCATTACATTGCTGCTTGCCGCTGCGGCCACCGCAGCCGCAGCCCCCGGGTTCGCCCAGTCCGACTACCCCAGCAAGCCCATCAAGCTCATCGCCCCGTATGCGCCGGGCGGCTCGGTCGACGTGCTGGCCCGCACCCTGGCCACGCACCTGTCCACGGAGCTCAAGCAGTCCGTGGTCGTGGAGAACCGGCCGGGCGCCAACACCATGATTGCCGCCTCGGCCGTGGCGCGCTCGCCGGCCGACGGCTACACCCTGCTGCTGGCCAGCAATGCCAGCATGGTGCTCAACCCCCTGCTCTACAAGAAGCTGAGCTACAACCCCGACCGGGAGCTGAAGCTCACCAACATCCTGGCCGAGGCCCCGCTGGTGCTGGTCACCAACAGCCAGACCGGCATCAAAAACGTGGCCGACCTCAAGGCCTACTCCAAGGCCCACGCGGGCAAGCTCAACTACAGCTCGGTCGGCCTGGGCAACCCGCTGCAGCTGACCACCGAGCTGATCAAGTCCCGCCTGGACGTGGCCGCCACCCACATCCCCTTCAACGGCAGCGCCCCGGCCCTCACCGCCCTCATGGCCAACGACACCCAGCTCATGGTGGACGTGGCCGGCACCTCCCTGCCCCACATCAAGGCCGGCAAGCTGGTGGCCATTGCCACCACCGGGCCGGAGCGCTCGCAGTTCCTGCCGCAGACGCCCACCATTGCCGAATCGGGCGTGCCCGGCTTCAGGGCCTCCACCTGGTTCGGCATTGCCGTGCCCGCAGGCACGCCAGCGGACGCGCGCAACACCCTGCAGGCCGCCGTCAACAAGGTCATGCTCAACCCCGAGTTCGCCAGTGCCCTGGGCAACCAGACCCTGGCCGCCAGGAAGCCCCAGACCCAGGCCCAGCTCGACGACTTCCTGGCCGCTGACGGCCAGATGTGGCGCAAGGTGATCGCGGACAACGCGATTGCGCTGGAGAACTGAAGACCGAAAAGGTGATGAACTAAGGGCCTAAGGACCTAAGGGCCGGACACCTCGGCCTGCTCCACGAAGCGCAGCAGGCTGGCCCTGAGGAACTCGGTCATCACCTTGACGGCATGCGAGGGCCGCCGGTCCTCGGCCGTGATGATGTACAGCCTGTCGCCCAGGCCGGACACCGTCCAGTCCGGGCACACGCGCTGCACCGCGCCCGATCGCAGCTCGTCCATCACCATGTAGTTGGGCAAGGTAGCCACGCCGCTTCCACGGAGCATGGACTGCTTGAGGAAGGGGAAATGCTCGCTGGTGATGCAGGGCTCGCACTTGAGCGCAATCTCCTGCTGCCCCTTTTTCACCGAGACGGCATAGGTCTTGCCGTCGCCGGGCGGCGTCAGCAGCACGCCGTGGGGAATCTCGGCGGGGTCGTGGAACGGCCGCGCCTTGACATAGGCGCTGCTGGCATACAGGCCAAAGCCCACCGGCCCCAGGTCGCGCGCCACCAGGTGCTCCTGCACGTCGCGCGCCACGCGCACGGCCACATCCACCTGGGCGCTCATGGGATCGCTCACCCGGTTGGAGAACAGCACGCGGATGCGCACCTGCGGGTGCCGCTTCTGGAAGGCCAGCAGCATGTCGGCCAGGTACAGCTCGCCCAGGCCCGTGGGAATGCTCAGCCGCACCGAGCCGGTCACCACATGCTGCAGCGCGTCGATGGCGCCCTGCGCCGCCTCCACCTCCTGGATGATGCTGCGCCCATGCTCGTACAGCACCTCGCCCGCCGCCGTCAGCAAAAAGCTGCGCGTCGTGCGGTGCAGCAGGGTCACGCCCAGCGCCGTCTCCAGCGCCTTGAGCTCCTTGCTTACCTTGGAGCGCGTGATGTCGCGCTTGCGCGCCGCAGCGCTGAGGCTGCGCGCGTCCACGATCTCTACGAAATTGCGGATGAGGTTGATGTCCATGGCTTGAGAGCGGCAGGTCAGGCGGCCCGCCTTGTGTGCGGCCTTGTGCGCGGCTGCAGGCAACGCGCCCGGACCGCCACCCCCGGACTATGGCACCGTCACCACGCCTGGCCCCGCCACCCGTGGGCGCCGGGACACAGGGCTTTCCCCGGTGCCCGCCGCATCAGTCCAGGCTGATCTGCGACGAAGCGGCCACCTGCTTCCAGGTCGTCACATCCTTGAGGATCACCGCGCCGAACTGCTCCGGCGTATTGGCCACCACCGTGCCGCCCAGCTCCGCCAGGCGCTGGCGCAGTTGCGGATCGGCCAGGGCCTGCACGCTGGCCTTGTGCAGCTTGTCGCGGATGTCCTTGGGCAGGCCCTTGGGCGCCAGCAGGCCGTTCCAGGCCTGCACGGCGTAGCCGGGCACGCCGGACTCGGCAAAGGTCGGCACATCGGGCAGCTCGCTGCTGCGCTGGGCCGTGGCCACGGCCAGCGGGCGGATCTTGCCGGACTTGATGTGCGGCAGCGAAGCCGGCAGCGGCTCCCACAGCATGGACACCTGGCCGCCGATCAGATCGGTGAAGGCCGGGCCCGCGCCACGGTAGGGCACATGCATGATCTGCACGCCCGCCTTGGCCTTGAACAGCTCCATGGCCAGATGGCCCAGACCGCCCGCGCCCGAGGACGCATACGACAGATGGCCCGGCTGCGCCTTGGCCAGCGCGATCAGCTCCTTCAGATTCGCCGCCTTGACCGAGGGATGCACGCTGAGCACGCCCGGCACCGTGATCACCTGGGTGATGGGCGTGAAATCCTTCACCGCGTCATAGGGCAGCTTGGTGTAGACGGCCGGATTCGTGCCGTGCGTGCTGGACGTGGCGCCCAGCAGCGTATAGCCGTCCGGCTTGGCGTCGGCCACGAAGCGCGTGCCCAGCGAGCCACCGGCACCGGCCTTGTTCTCCACGATCACCGAGGCGCCCAGCACCTTGCCCAACTGCTGCGCGAACAGGCGGTTCACCACATCGGCCGTGCCGCCGGGCGGAAACGGCACGATCAGGCGGATGGGCTCGGCCGTGGGCCAGCCTGCATCGGCCGCCAGGGCCGACTGCGCGGGCGCCAGGGCGCCCAGGGCCAGGGCCGCCGTGGTTGCAGACAGGCTGCGGATCATGAAATTGCGGCGTTGCATAGGATTTTTCTCCTCGTTGAAATTCTTCGGGACCAGCACTCTCCAGTCACCGGCCCAGGCGCTCCAGCCAGGCCAGCACCCGGCCCAGCACCTCGTCGCCATTGGTGTCCAGCATGCAGAAATGCGAATTGCCGGTGATGCCTGCGGCCGGCAGGTCCAGCACCTCGGCGCGGCCGCCCAGGCGGCGCAGCAGCTGCCAATACACATCGGTCTGCGCGCGGTACTTCTGCCACTGCGGGCTGTGCGCGAAATGGTCGCCCCACACCGCCAGGTGCGGGATGGCCGAGGCAGGCGTGAAAGCATCCGCCCCCTGCTGCCCTTCTTGCACCACCGGCATGCCCGTAGGCTCCACGCCCACCACGGCGCGCACCAGGTGCGGCTTGCGGCTGGCCGCATGCGCGGCAAAGCCACCGCCCTGGCTGTGGCCCATCACCACGCAGGGGCCGAACTGCTCCAGAAGCGCGTCATAGGCCGCCATGGCCATGGCCTCATGCCCCAGCCAGCGCGGCACCATCTGCCGCACCAGGGCACAGAAATGCTCATGCGGAAAACGCTGTCCCGCGAAAGGCTCGCCCAGGCCAAGGTCCACACCTGAAGGCGTCGCATGGCCTATGCGAAACAGCTGCCACGCCTCCTCGGCACTGCGGAACACGGGCGCCTCGGCATAGATCTCGGGGAACATCGCCCAGCCCGCGCGGCCACGCTCCACGGCATCGCAGACCACCACGTCGTGGCCGGCCTCCAGCAGGCGCCACAGCCAGCCCTGGCGCCCATCGGGCGTGGACTCCCACTGCGCCCCGGTCATGCCGCCGCCATGCCACAGCAGCACGGGCAGAGGGCTGCGCGGACGCGCAAGCCGGTACTCCATGGCGTACATCTGGCCAACGGCATAGCTGCCATTCATGTCCAGCGGCCGCTCGCCACCATTGCGCACCACTTCCCTGTGCTGGATCGGCAGATCCCGCACCGTGCGCTGCGCACCGCCAATGAAATGGCTTTGCATCTTCCTGAGGCAAACTTCAGGCATAACAGGGCTTCTCTCGCATGCCGCCATGCTAGGCATGCCCCGCCTTGGTGCTGTGCCGATTGCGGCGGGGCTGTGCCGGATCAGCACAGCCCTGCACCCACCCTACCCATGCACGAACTCAACCTCAAACTGCTGCAGGACCTGCAGGCCCTGGCCGACACCGGCAGCCTCTACAAGGCCGCCGAGCGCCGCCACATCACCCACCCGGCCTTTGGCCGCCGCATCCGCGCGCTGGAGGAATGGGCGGGCACGCCCCTGGTCGAGCGCGGCCACCAATCCACCACGCTCACGGCCGCCGGCAAGACGCTGCTGGCCTCGGCCCATGAAGTGCTGGGCATCCTGGAGCAGACCCATGGCCTGCTGCAGCGCCCCCACCGCACGCGCGACGAGACCATCACCATCGCGGCCGGCCGCACGCTGTCGCACACCGTCCTGCCGAGCATCATCACCGCCCTCAACCAGGCCATGCCCCAGCTGTGCTGGAAAGTGGTCACCACCAGCCTGGACTACGGCGTGGAAATGCTGCTGCAAGGCAAGGTGGACCTGCTCATGTGCCACGCCCAGCCCGCCATCGAAGGCAGCCTGCAGGGCCACCACCTGGCCTGGCTGCCCGTGGGCCAGGACACGCTGATCCCCGTCAGCATCCCCCTGGTCCCCCAATTGCCCAAATACGCCCTGCCCGCCCACGGCGGCGGCCCGCTGGTGCCCTACCTGGACTACGCGCAAAGCATGTCCCTGGGCAAGATCCTGCGCAGCCACCTGCACGAGCTGTGCGACACCACGCGCCTGCGCACCGTCTACGAGGCCGACCTCGCCGACTCCCTGCACGCCATGGTCCACCAGGGCCTGGGCCTGGCCTGGCTGCCGCTCACCCTGGTCAAGACCGACCTGACCGAGGGCCGCCTGGCCCGCGCGGCCGGGCCCGACAAGGACGTGCCCATCAACGTACGGCTCTACCGCCGGCCTGCGGCGCAGAGCAAGCCGCTCACGCGCAGGGTGTGGGCGGGGTTGGAGAATCTTTATGGGAGGAGTCAGAAGTCGTGAGGCGGGCGGGCCAACCCATGCGGCTTCGCTGTTGCGGCTCTGAACGTCTGTAAATTTGAACGCCGCGCGCACTTGTTCACCCTGCCGGGCGATTGCTTTTCGAGGCCGAGTCTCGGCCCGGCAGCCGACTGCCCTTTCTTGATTCGCCAAGAAAGGTCAGATCAAAGAAGGCGACCCGAATGTCCGCGACCCCTTCGCTGCGCTGCGGGGCCACCTGCGTCGTGACGGCTGCGGGGTTCGCCGTGAAACTCGTTGCGCGCTGCGCGCTTCACTCAAACATCACGGCGAGTCAGATGACGAAGCAAGCCTGTCCTTCGGCAGGCTTGCAACCCCGCAACCGCCACGACGCAGGCGCGGACATACGGGAGGGGAAGAGGCAGCAAGCGCAGGCAGCGGGCGCGCCCAGGACTTTCCCCTTGGCCCCGCCGCAGCCTTGAACTAGCATGGCCTGCACCGCCCCAGCCGGGGCGGATCTTCCTTGGGCATCGATGAGCTTTCCCGTTCAGATTCCGATCCGAGTCCCCTGCCCTCCGGGCGCCTGCATCTGCGAGCACGACGCCCTGCTCACCGACTCCATGGCCGACCAGCGCATCCTGCGCCTCACCAAGGAAGAGGAAAAACGCCTGCTGCTGCGGCTCGAACAGATCACCAGCCTGCAGGACCTGCGCCATGTGGAGCAGCGCATGTATGAGCAGCTCGGCATCCGCGTGCGCATCGAGCCCGGCGCCAGCGAAGTGCGTACAGTGCGCGGCATCCAGATAGAGGTCTTGCCCATGCGCGGGTTGTGCAGCAAGACACGGCAGGCGATTCCTGCGGCGATTCGGCGGGGGATGGAGAGGACGCCGGAGGTGGCGTTTGAGTTGTTGGATGAGGGGGGGTTGTTTGGGTAAGGGTTTTGACGGTGGGGGGGAGCGGGTTACGGCCAAGAGCGGCTGGCCACGGCAAACTTCTGAGCGGCAGCTTCAGGCTGATCTGCGCCATTCACAGGGCAGTGCGCGAGTGAACGTGACCACCACCAGCCGTTGAACGCTTCCAGCCGTGGACGACCGCTTCATCCTTGCAAGCCGCCAGTCGATTGATCGATTCGCTGTGCACCAGTTCGAAGGACGAAGCTCGGTTGGCTCATGTCGACCCGTAGCGTTCGTTCAGAGGTGGCATCGAAACCAGCAGCATCCCACCTCTAGGCTCAAGTACGCTGACGCACCCCATGCGCAGCCATCAAGGCGTCCTTAATGCGCACTAAGTAGTCCGCCACGCGCACTTCGTCCAGCGTTCTTTCTCTATCCTGTAGCCAGAAACGGAAAGCAAGACTTTTCTCGCTGGGGGGCTCGCTGCCTCGATAGTTGCCGCGCCATACATCGAATAGGCGCATGTCCTGCACCACGGCCAGCTGCGGATCGGCCTTGACAGTCGCCGCCACCGTGTCCAGCATGGATTGCGCGGTCACGGGCGCATCGACCCACAGGGCCAGGTCGCGCACCACCACCGGCTGGCGCGACAGCTCGCGCACCTGCGGCAGCTCGCCTTCAGACAGGGCGTCCACGTCCAGCTCGAACACCACCGGCGCGTGCGCCAGGTCGGCCTGCTGCGCCCAGCGCGGGTGCAGCTCACCGATCCAGCCAACCTGCTTGCCATCCAGCGTGACGCGGGCGCTGCGACCCGGATGCAACGCGGGATGAGTGGCGGCTTCGAAGCGCAGGCGGGCGCCGCGGGTCCCGAACAGCGCCTCGACATCCATCTTCACGTCGTAGAAATCAACCTGGCGCGCGGGCGCGCCCCACTGCTCTTCCACGGACGGGCCCCAAGCGGCGCCGGCCACCTTGAGCGGCTGGCGCACGCCGGCCACTTCCAGCGGACCGTCCTGGGCGGCGGCGTCACGCGCGAACACGCGGCCCAGTTCAAACAGACGCACGCGCGTCTGCTTGCGATTGGCGTTGTGGCGGATGTTCGCCACCAGGCCGGGGATCAGGCTCGAACGCATCACGGACAGGTGGCTGGCGATCGGGTTGACCAGCTTGACCGGCGTGTCGTTGCCGGCGTAGTCGCGTTCCCATGCGGCTTCGACGAAGCTGTAGTTGACGACTTCCTGGTAGTCCCGCGCGGCGGCCAGGCGGCGCAGTGCGTGCGGGCCACGGCGCACTTCGGGCTGCGAGAACATCTTGGCGCGCGCCATCGGCGGCACCGTGGGGATGTTCTCGAAGCCGTAGATGCGGGCCACTTCCTCGATCAGGTCTTCCTCGATCACGAGGTCGAAGCGGTACGACGGCGGCGTGACGATGAAGTCATTGCTTTCGAGCGTGAATTCCAGGCCCAGGCTGCCGAAGATCTTGGCGACTTCGGCCGGCGTGACGGGCACGCCCAGCACGCGATGGCAACGCGCCAGGCGCATGCGGACCGGCTCGCGCTTGGGCAGATTGACGATCTGGTCGTCCAGCGGACCGGCCTGGCCGCCGCAGATGTCGACGATCAGGCGCGTGATGAATTCGATGTGCTGCGGGATCGTGGCGAAGTCCACGCCGCGCTCGCCGCGGTGGCTGGCCTCGGAGCTGAACTTGAAGCGGCGCGCGCGGCCGGCCAGCGATTTCGGCCACCAGAACGCGGCTTCCAGGTAGATGTTCTGCGTATCGAGCGTAACCGAGGTGGCCTCGCCGCCCATGATGCCGGCCAGGCTTTCGACCTGATCGCCCGCCACCACGACGCCGACCTTCGAATCCAGCGTGACGGTCTGGCCGTTCAGTAGCTCGAGCGTCTCGCCTTCACGGGCCCAACGCACCGACAGGTCGCCGTGGATCTTGTCCAGGTCGAACACGTGCGAGGGGCGGCCCAGTTCCAGCATGGCGTAGTTGGAGATGTCGACCAGCGCCGACACCGAACGCTGGCCGGCGCGCTCCAGGCGCGTCTTCATCCACTCCGGGGTCTGCGCACGGGCGTTCACGCCACGGATCACGCGGCCACCAAAGCGGCCGCACAGGTCGGGCGCCTCAACCTTGACGGGCAGGCGCTCGTCCAGCGTCACGGGCACGGCCTTGGCGGTCGGCATCGACAGCGGCGCGCCGGTCAGCGCGGCGACCTCACGCGCCACGCCCAGGATCGACAGGCAGTCGGCGCGGTTGGGCGTCATCTTCAGCGTGAAGAGCGTGTCGTCCAGGTCCAGCGCTTCGCGGATCGACTGGCCTGGCGTCATCTCGGCCGGCAGTTCCAGCAGGCCTGCGTGGTCTTGCGACAGGCCCAGTTCGCGCGCCGAGCACAGCATGCCCGACGATTGCACGCCGCGCATCTTGGCCACGCCGATCTTCATGCCGCCAGGCAGTTCCGCGCCGACGCGGGCCAGCGGCACCTTCAGGCCCGCGGCCGCGTTGGGTGCGCCGCACACGATCTGTAGCAGCGTGCCGGAGCCATCGTCCACTTGGCAGACGCGCAGCTTGTCGGCCTCAGGGTGCGGGGCGATCTCGACAATGTGCCCCACCACGACGCCCGTGAATGCGGGCGTGGCCGGCACGGTGTCTTCGACTTCCAGGCCGGCCATGGTGAGCCGGTGCGCGAGTTCGTCGGTTGCGATCGGAGGATTGACCAGCGTACGCAGCCAGGATTCGGGAAATTGCATGATCAGCCGTCTGTTATTCGTTGAACTGGCGCAGGAAGCGCAAATCGCCTTCGTAGAACTGGCGCAGGTCGATGACGCCGTAGCGCAGCATCGTCAAGCGCTCAAGTCCGGAGCCGAAAGCAAATCCGATGTAGCGTTCGGGGTCCAGGCCGAAATTGCGCACCACTTGCGGGTGCACTTGGCCAGAGCCACAGATTTCAAGCCAGCGACCACGGCTCGGACCCGACATAAACATCATGTCGACTTCTGCCGAAGGCTCCGTGAACGGAAAGAACGACGGGCGGAATCGCACGACGAGGTCGTCGCTTTCAAAGAAGCAACGCAGAAAATCGGTGTATACGCCCTTCAGGTCGGCAAAGGAAATGTCCTCGGCGATCCAGAGCCCTTCCACTTGGTGGAACATGGGCGAGTGCGTGGCGTCGCTATCGACGCGATAAGTGCGCCCCGGCGCGATGACCTTGATGGGCGGCTTGTGCATGCGGGCGTAACGCACCTGCATGGGGCTAGTGTGCGTGCGCAGCAGCAGCGGCTGGCCTTCGGCGTCGTTCATGTCGACGTAGAAGGTGTCGTGCATGGAGCGCGCGGGATGGTCCAGCGGGCTGTTTAGCGCGGTGAAATTGGTCCAGTCGTGCTCCACTTCAGGGCCGTCGGCCACATCGAACCCGATGGAACGGAAAATTTCCTCCACGCGCTCCCACGTCCGAATAACGGGATGGATACCAGCCAGCACGCGGCCGCGGCCTGGCAACGACACGTCAATAGTTTCGGACGCCAACTGGAGATCCACCTCCACTTGCGCGAGTGCTGCGCGGCGTAGGCTTAGTAGCTCTAGGATTTGCTCCTTCGCCCGATTGATCCGCGCGCCTGTCTCACGCCTCTGATCCGGTTCGAATTTACCCAAATCCTTCAGCAACATCGTCAACACACCGCTCTTACCTAAGAACCTGGCCTTTGCACTCTCGAGTGAAGGAGGATCGGATGCCGAAGCGAAGCTTGCCTGCGCCTGAGAAACCAGGCTTTCAATTGATAGATTCATGCAGTTCAATATTAAATTTGGCTC
The DNA here is from genome assembly GCF_002193035.1 of Delftia sp. K82. Classification (NCBI taxonomy): domain Bacteria; kingdom Pseudomonadati; phylum Pseudomonadota; class Betaproteobacteria; order Burkholderiales; family Comamonadaceae; genus Delftia; species Delftia sp. K82. Next base: position 2,890,076 of record NZ_MYFL01000001.1, read on the forward strand.
TAGGTAACTGGAGGTTGGTTCCAATTCAACGTATGAAAGAAGCTCACATCTTCAATAGACCTTGAAGAATTCATAAAATAAAATATACCTAGCGTTAGCGGATATCTACATCAGTTCTTAATACGGCTTCTATAATCCGTCATTCCAACTCCCGCATGGCGTTTGAAGTATTTTCCGAGATAAGAGGCGTCGGCGAAGCGCAAATCTTCTGCAATTTCTTGAACAGATTTTCCACGTTGGGCGAGTTGTTTCTTGATCTCCAATACAACCTGTCTATCGATGAGTGCCTTAGGAGAGTCGCCGAAGAACCTTTTCGTCAACTGAGACAAATAGTATGAAGTCACGTGTAAACGGTCCGCATAGAATTCCACTGAACGTTGGCATTTGTGATTTTTCAAAACTAACTCCCAAAAACTCCAACAGATCGCTTCAGGCCTACTGAAGTCACTGCTTTCTACCGTGCCAAAATCCCCGACTCTTTCGCAAATGCAAAGAAAAAAATTCCGAAAGTGATTAACGATCATGGCCCGCTTGTGAGTGGTGCATTGCTTCTGAATTGCTTCGGCCTGCTGCTCCCAAGCGACTTGATACGGCAGGAATCTCCGATCTTGCCGAAAAAATGGTGAACGACTGAGGTAAATAAAAAGACTCGTAGGTAGGCCATCTGCGATTTCCGCTGCGATCGACCGACTGACGAGATAGTAGTTACACAAAAAATCATCAGATCTGCTTTTAAAGCATGCAACGGTGTCCTCTGCAAAAACAAAGAAGTCATCCTTCTCCATCTTGTACGGATTGAAGTTTACGTCCCATTCCGCACTGCCTTGCTGGCAGATCAGGACTACCACGTACGCTAGGGGAATCGGCCGTACAGTTTCACAATTGAACTCAGTACGGCCGATCGAGATCCCGTCGGCATCTGTGTCAAGTAGCTGGCTGGTAGTTTTCATTTCGGCGTAAATTTTATGCTTAAGCAAGGCTGATTTGCTTTTTTGTTTTGAAAATTACCTATATTACTTAACTTTCGGCACAGACGCTTCATTTTTTTCTCAATAAAATAACATCATCAATTTTTATTTGGATATGAGTATGTTGAATACCGAACGACTTGTCCTGCGCCGATGGCATGCCGACGACGCACCAAATCTATTTAAGTATGCTAGTGATGAACGCGTTGGACCTATCGCTGGTTGGCCGACACATGTTAGCGAGGAATGTAGCCGCCAAGTCATCGAAAATGTCTTCAGCCGACCCGAGGTTTATGCTGTTTGCTTAAAAGAGAACAATATATCCATAGGCATGGTCGGCCTTCTCATCGGCAAGGACAGCAACTTCGAAATTCTTGACAACGAGGCTGAAGTCGCGTACTGGATTGGCGTACCTTTCTGGGGGCAAGGTATTATCCCCGAGGCTGTCAAAGAATTAATGCGCCATGCATTTCAAACCCTCGGAGTTCGTGCTTTGTGGTGCGGATATTTCGCAAATAACGATAAGTCATTCAAGGCACAAGAAAAGTGTGGATTCATCCATCATCACACTGAAGAAAACAAATTCAACCAATTCCTTGGAGACTATCGAACAGAGCACATCAGCAGAATAACCAGGGAAGAATGGCTTGCGATGGAAGTAGCCGCTACTCGACCGAGTGAGGCATAGAGCCAGGCGCCCACTTAAGATAGCTCCTTGGCCGATCCAGCCTTACCTGATTGGCCGATTCAAGTGGTGCTAAAAGTCATGTGCAGCCAAATTTTTCCGAGAGGTAGAAATGATCGAGCACAATAAATTTGTGAAAAACCTAGAAAAAGATTTCACGACAGCCGTCCCTATCTCTGATGGAGTAGTGACAATCCGGCTTATGTTCGATGTAGATGCAGATGCCTATGCAGCAGGAGCAGATGATGCGCTAGTCAAGCGTTTTGCTCACCTTCCGCTGGAAAAATATACACCGCAGGTTGTCAGCGACATGATCCAAGGCGTAATCACAGATGGGTTGCGCGATAGAACGCTAGCAGTTTTAACAATCGCTGATGCAAGCTCAGACTCGTTTCTTGGGAGTTTGGTCATATTTGATGTTAAGCAGGACGAGGCAGAGATAGGCTACTGGGTTGCACCTACGCATAGAGGTCATGGTGTATCTGAGCGTGCCCTCATGCTGGGCGTAGAAATTGCACGTATTTTGGGTTTAAAAAAACTGTGCGCTCGAACTGTTAGAGAAAACCCTGCATCATTGAAAAGCCTTCTCAAGGCTGGATTTTCTCAGGTCAGTGAAGCACAGTTTGACAAAACACCATCTGGAAAAACTGAAATGAGCATATGCTTCTATGTTGAATTATGAAATATCAGCCAAGGCAACGAAAACTGAGTGCGTGATTAACCTGCCACCTTATAAAGCGAACAACCTAAAGTTCGTGAAGTATGTCAACCATGAGAACGATGGATATAAAAAGAGCAGAGTCCCCTAAGAGCGGATCATTGGCTTCCTCAGGCCAGTGGAGCCCGGGATTCCCATCAAGGATGGGATAGGCACTGCCACGATGGATTACACCGTGCTGGAGATGGAAGTGGCTCTGGGGGATACAGTCGAAGGTGGGATAAAGCTAAAAGGCTGGGTATGGTGCACACATCCTCCACCATGGATAGGGAAGGCTGGGTACCCGAGGAGAATTTGCAGATGCTGAATAAATGACTGAGTGTCAAAGAATTAACTAGTCGTTGAACTTCTGCTGTGAGTCACGATCTGCGACAGTCGCAGATCGGCCAGGTCGTGTTCTCGTTGGGTGCTTAGCTGCCATGGATGGTGCGGGTCACAGAAGTAAACCTGAATGTCGGTTGCCAAGGTAAAGCGGTTATGCCCCGCCATCTCTGAGCCGCGATCCCGGGTCAAGGAGCGATAGAGCTCTTGCGGCAGGCTCCTTGCATGCCTGACCGCTATGCGGTTGTGTCCGTAAGCTCACGATGAGGCCATGGGCGACAGCAATCGCAGACATAGCCCGAAAAGGATCGAACGGCAGTAATAGGATCGCAAGCCGCCTTCCAAACCACCCAAACGCCCTACCCCTTCAACACCTCGCTCACCCTCTTGCGCACCGCCCTGCTCGCCTGCCCATACCTGAGCAACAACTCAGCCACCTCATCATCCGTATCCGAATAGAAAAACGCCATCGGAACCTTGAGCACTTCCGCCAACTTGCGCACAGTCAGCAAGTCCGGTTTGTGTTTCCCCAGCTCATAGCGGTTGATCCGTGCACTCGCCACAAACGGATCGATTCCAGCTTCAATTCCCAGCATTTTTTGGGACAGGTCTGCTGCAAGCCGAGCTTGCTTGAGCCTCGCGCCCCATTGTTCATCTGCGTCTGACATCTCGTGCTTTCCAAAAGCTACGAGACTCGTAGTTATGCTGTATTCTCGATACTACGAGTTGCGTAGTTTTCTAGCCTGCAGCCACGAATCGCTACGGAACGTCCTCGCCGCAGCACGGCGCTTCGACACAGGAGCAGCAACCCATGAAGCACATCCCCCCATCCCCTCCCCCCGAAAACACCCACGCCCAGAAGCTCGCAACAGCACTGCATGAAATGGACCGCTTTGTGCAGCAAGGCTGTGCCGAGGTTTCCGCCCTGGCCCAGTTGGCGCTGGCCTGGCTGGAGATTCCTGAGGGCCATCAGCGGCTGGACGTGGTGGCGCAGGCGCTGGTGACCATTCGCAACAGCGCTGAATCGCTGGCGGAGTTCGCGGGCAGTGAAGCCCGGGTGATGAACTGCGAGTACGAGGATCAGGCAGAGGTGCGCCGCAGCGAGGCGGCCAAGGTGGCTGCCGAAGAGGCCGGGCATGTGTACACCGTGGTGGGGCCTGGGGCGGCGCGGGGCGTCAGGTAGTCCCGGAGGCCATGGGGCTGCGCCCCGTTGCACCCTGCACTGCCGTCTATCCCTTGCGCGTGCGAAACAGCAGCCACAGCAGATACACCCCGCCCAGCAGCCCCGTCACCAACCCGATGGGCAGATGCAGGCGCACGGGTGCCCACTGGCTGAGCATGTCGGCCGCCAGCAGTAGAACGGCGCCCATGGCTGCCGCCGTGAACAGGGGCACGTCGGGCGACAGGCCCAGGCGCCTGGCCACCTGGTGCGCGGCCAGCGCGATGAAGGCGATGGGCCCCGCCGCTGCCGTGGCGATGGCGGTCAGGGCCACGGCAGCCATCACCATGGTGAGCCGCGTGCGAGGCACGTTGACGCCGAGCTGGGTGGCGGCATCGTCGCCCAGCTCCAGCAGGTTGATGCGGCGGGCGCACCACAGCACGATGGGCACGATGGCGATGAAGCCCAGCGCGGCGGGCACGACATGGGCCCATGTCCGCGCGCTGAGCGAGCCGGCCAGCCAGCGCTGCGCGGCGACGGCCCGGTCCAGGTCCCCCATGACCAGCAAGATGGTGTTCAGGCCCGAGAGCGTGGCTCCCACGCCTATGCCCACCAGCACCAGCCGGTAGCCGCCGGCCGCACGCCGGCCTCCGGACAGCGCAAGCACGACCGCCGCCGTGGCCATGCCCGACAGCACGGCGGCCAGCGATGTCCACAGCGGCCCGGCGTCACCCAGCACGATGAGCGCAATCGCCCCGCTGGCCGCGCCGGTGGTGAAGCCGATCACGTCCGGCGAGCCCAGCGCGTTGCGGGAGATGGACTGGAAGATGGCACCCGCCATGCCAAGCGACGCGCCCACGAAGACGGCCGTGAGGACACGCGGCAGCCGCACCCGCTGCACGATGCGCTCTGCTGCGGGGTTGGAGCCCGTGCCCAGCAGGCTGTCGAGCACTTCGGCGGGGCTGAGGGACAGGGTTCCCGTGCCCAGCAGCAGCACACCCAGCACCAGGGCCAGCACGACCAGCGCCATGCCCACGGCCAGCGGCCTGGGCCGCCAGAGAAACGAACAGGCTCCCCAGCGCACAACGGATGTGTTCACGGAGGTCTTCATAGCCTGCTCAACCGGTATCTGCACGCCACCCAGACAAAGAACGGCCCGCCGATCAGGCAGGCGACGATGCCCGCAGCCACTTCGGCAGGTGCCGCGACGACACGGCCCAGCACATCGGCACCCAGCAGCAGCACCGCCGCGTAGAGCGCGGACAGCGGCAGTATCCAGCGGTAGTCCGGCCCGCACGAGAGGCGTGCCAGATGCGGCGCCACCAGGCCGACGAAGGCGATGGGCCCCACGGCCGCCGTGGCCGCCCCGGCCAGCAGCATGACCGCCAGGCAGGCCAATTGCGCGGTGGCGCGCACATTGACGCCCAGCGCCAGGCCCACGTCATGCCCCAGCGCCATGGCGTTGAGCTGGCCGACGATGGCCCAGGCCGCCGCCAGCCCCGCCGCCACGGCGGCCGCCAGCACGGCAGCGCTGGCATAGCCGCTGCCCTCCAGGGAGCCGGCCGCCCAGTGGCGGAAGCCGTCGAAGACTTCCGGGGGCGCGTTGAGCAGGATGATGCCGGCGCTGGAGGTGAGCATGACCGACAGGCCGGCCCCGGCCAGGACCAGGCGCACCGGGTGCGCGCCCGCGCCCCGGGATTGGCCGAACGCGAAGACGGCGGCGCCCGCCAGCCCCGCGCCGGCAAAGGCGCACCAGACGTACTGGAGCACGGACGTCAGGCCGAAGGCCGTCATGCCGATGAGCACGGCCAGCGCCGCGCCCGCGTTGACGCCCAGCAGGCCCGGCTCCGCCAGGGGATTGCGGGTGACGGCCTGCATGAGCGCGCCGGCCACGCCCAGCGCCATGCCGGCCAGGATGGCCACCACGGCGCGGGGCATGCGCAGCAGGCTGACGATCAGGTGCTGGTCATCACGCAGGTCCGGAGCCCGCAGCGCGCCGAGGATGTCGGCCAGCGCAATGTCGCGCGAGCCGACGGTGATGCCGAGCACGGCGATGATGGCCAGCGCCAGCAGCCCGCCTGCAAGGCCCAGCCAACGCCTGCAGTGCAGGGAGGACCGCGGGGAGGACCGCGGGGAGGAGCGCAAACAGGAGCGCTGGGCAGGCCGCGCCACCGCGCCTTGGAGCCGTGCACGCATGGCTCAGCGGAAATGGCTTGCCACGGCGTCGACCATCTGCTGCCCCGAGTAGTAGTCGATGCGAAACGAGGTCGGGCCCAGCGGATAGACGCGCCGGCCGGCAACGGCGGGCAGGTTGGCCAGCAGCGGATCGTCCAGGAAGGCCTGCACATCGCCCTGCGAGGCGCCGAGCAGGAAGACGGAGTCGCCGGTGATGGCGGCCGAGAGATTCTCGCGGGAGATGAACTCGAAGTCCGAGGCGCGCGTGACCTGCGCGGCCAGCGCGGGCGGCAGGCCCTCCACCTTGAAGCCCAGTGCGGCCAGCAGCCGCGCATGGGGGCTGGCGGCGCGGCCTATGGAGTAGCTGCCGGCCAGGTTGTAGGCGACGATGCTGACGGGCTGGGCCGGTGGCGTGATGGAGGCGGCGGTCTGCGCCACATGGGCATCGAAGCGGGCAATGGCTGCGGCGGCCTGCTTCGCATGGCCCGTGATGCGGCCCAGCTCGGTGGCGATGTCCTGCCAGGACTGGCTGGAGTAATCGACCACGACCATGGGCACGCCCTGCGCCTGCAGTTCGGTGCGGTGCTGGGCCACGCTGTCGGCCCCGGTGGCGGAGGCCACCAGCAGGTCGGGGCTGGCGCCGATGGCGGCCTCGATGTCGAATTGCAGGTTGCGGTAGAGCACCTGCACGCCGCGCTTGTCGGCAACCGCGGCCCATTGCGAGAAAAAGCCCTTGTCGTCGGTCATGCGGCTGGGCGTGGTCGCGGCGGTCGCGACGACCGGCGCATCGATGGCCAGCAGGATGCCGGTCACGCTGGGCGAGGTGGAGACGATGCGCCGGGGCAGCGGTGCATGGTCTGCGTGAGCTTCAGCCGGCGTATCCGATGTATCCGGCGTATGCGGTGCGGCGCCCGCCACGGGAACGGCGGCGCGTGGAAACCATGCGAAACAGGCCAGCACGGCCAGTGCGGCGGCCGCGCCCAGGGCGGCAAGTTGGAGTCTGTTCATCTCGATCCGAAGCGACGGGGCCGGGCGCCAGGGCGGCGTCTTCAGCATATTCCGTATTGTAGAATTCATTCCACATCGCAAACACCGAAGGACCTATCGATTGTGGGAAATGACCGGCCATGACGCAGCGCCTGAGTGCTGATGCGGTGACGCTGCGCTACGGCGAGCGCACGATTTCGCAGGGCCTGTCCCTTGCCATTCCCGATGGTTCCTTCACCGTCATCGTGGGGCCGAACGCCTGCGGCAAGTCCACCCTGCTGCGCGCGCTGTCGCGGCTGCTGGTGCCGGTGGCCGGGCAGGTCATCCTGGATGGCCGGCACATCTCGCAATTTCCCGCCAAGGAGGTGGCGCGGCGCTTGGGCCTGCTGCCGCAAAGCGCGGTGGCGCCCGAGGGCATCACGGTGGCGGACCTGGTGGCGCGGGGGCGCTACCCCCATCAATCCTTCCTGAGGCAGTGGACGGACGCGGATGAGCAGGCCGTGGCCGAGGCCATGCAGGCCACCGATGTGGCAGTGCTGTCCGACCGCCTGCTGGACGAGCTGTCAGGCGGCCAGCGCCAGCGGGTGTGGATTGCGATGGTGCTGGCGCAGCAGACGCCGATCCTGCTGCTGGACGAGCCCACGACGTTCCTGGACATCGCCCACCAGATCGAGCTGATGGAGCTGCTGGCGGATCTCAACGACGCCGGCCGCACGGTGGTTGCGGTGCTGCACGACCTCAACCAGGCCTGCCGCTATGCCTCGCACCTGATCGCCATGCGCGACGGGCGCATTGCCGCGCAGGGCGCGCCCGGGGCGATCTTCACGGAGCAGTTGGTGCAGGAGGTGTTCGGCCTGCCGGCCGTGATCATGGCGGACCCTGTGTCGGGGACGCCCCTGATGGTGCCCAGGGGGCGCAAGGCCGTGAATGCCATGGAGCGCGCCGCAGGGAACTGAGGCGCCCGGGCATTTTTCCCGGCGCGGCTTTCAAGGCGAATCTGCGCTGAAGGCCCGCCCGCCCGTGGACTGGTTGATCAGGCTGGCCTCGCGGAACAACGCGACCCGGTCTTCCGGTGACTTGAGCTGGCCCAGGTCCGAGACGGTGGTGACCGCGCAGACGATTTCATGCTGCGCATCGAACACCGGCGCCGCCTGGCCCGTGACGTTGGACAGCAGGTGGCTGGTCATCTCGGACCAGCAGCGCTCGCGCACTTCGTCGAGCACGGCCTTGGCCGGCGGCTTGCCACGGAAATGCGGGGGCTGCTGGCGCCGTGCGGCGTCGATGGTGGCCTTGGGCAGGAAGGCCTGGAACACCAGGCCGCAGGCGGTGTTGTCTATGGGCAGGATGTCGCCCAGCGCCAGCGGGTTGATCGAGAAGTAGGCGCTGCGGTACCAGCGCACCAGGGTGGGCCCCCGGTCGGTCCAGATGGCCACGCCGCCGCTGAGCGCATGGCTGTGCGTCAGCGCCTTCATGCGCTGCGCCGCAATCTCCACCGCATCCACACGCTTGAGCGCGCCAATGCCGATGCTCAGCGCCGCGCTGCCCAGGTCATACAGGCCGCTGGCGGGGTCCTGCTTGGCCAGGCCTTCCTTGACGAGGCTTTGCAGGTAGCGGTGGGCCGTGGAGCCCCCCGTTCCCGTTCGCCGGGCCACCTCGCCCAGCGCCAGCTCGCTTTCGGCATTGGCCAGGACCATGAGAAACCGGGTGGCGATGGAGACGGACTGGATGGTGCCGGAGCGCTTCTCGCCGGCTGTCGTCTGAGGTGTTGTTGTTTTCAAGGGCTGGGCTTTCTTGCCTGTACCAGGCGCATCGCAGGTGGGGGCGCAGGCGCCGCCGGTGTCGATGATACCGGCTCTGCCGAAGGCTCTGCACAGGTGCGCGCACACCATTTCGCCGCTGTTTCTTTCTTCCGCATGCGGGAATGCGTTCCCTACTGCGGAATTTCAATGCATGATGGCGACCTTTGAAAAATACGAATCATTCTCATCAAAGGAAGATGCTGTGAAGCTGTGTTTCCATCGCAGGCTCCCGTCCCGGGCGGGCGCCATCGCACTCTCTACCCTGATGGCGCCGGCCGGCGCCTTTGCACAGGGCGCATCGGGTTCCGGGGGGGAGTCCAACGCGCTTGAAGCGGTCGTGGTCAGCGGAGAAAAGGTCAGGCGCGAACTCAAGGACACGGCCTCCTCCGTGTCGGTCAAGGCCGGCAAGGACCTGGCCCGAAAGGAATCCGGCAACGCCTCGGTCCACGAGGTGCTGCACGACGTGCCCAACGTGGTCTACACCGACACGGTGGGTGCGCCCATCATCCGCGGGCAGGACACGCAGGGGCCCAACAACGGCCAGAACGTCTTCTGGGGCGGCACGGTGCCGCGCGCCACCATCAACCTGGATGGGCACTACCTCAACTACAACGAGATGTTCTTCGGCGCGACCTCGGTCTGGGATGTGGAGAGCATCGAGGTGTTCCGCGGCCCGCAGACCACCTCGCAGGGTGCCAATGCCATTGCGGGCGCCATCGTCGTGAACACCAAGGACCCCAGCTTCAAGCGCGAAGGGGCTTACCAGCTGGAGGCGGGCGACTACCACTCGCGGCGTGCGTCCATCGCCGTCTCCGGCCCCGTGAGCGAGGAGCTGGCCGCGCGGCTGGCCGTGGACTACTCGGGGCGCGATACCTTCATCGACTACACCAATCCGCAGTTCCAGCGGGGCCAGGCCGATCAGGATTTCCGCGCGCTGAACGCACGCATGAAGTTCCTGTGGCTGCCCAGCAGCGTTCCGGGCCTGGAGGCCAAGTTCACCTATTCCCACAACGACAGCAACCGCCCCAGCCAGGAGGCAGCGTCCGCTCCGTTCAACGCGCTGGAGCACTGGACGACGACCATGCCCAGCTGGAAGCAGAAGACCGACACCGGCATCCTCGACCTCAGCTACGAGCTGGGCAACGGCGTGCGGCTGGTCAACCAATCCCAGTATTCGCGCTCGTCCGTGCAGCGCTATACGGGCATTCCCGGCGAGGGCGATGCCGATATCCGCCAGAACAATGTCTCCAATGAGTTCCGCGCCCTGGTGGGCAGCGACAAGGACCGCCTGAGCGGCTTCGGCGGCGTCTACTACGCGCGCACCGGCACGGACGAAAGCCTGCTGCTGCGCGGCCTGTCCGCCTTCGACGACACGAAGAAGAACCTGGGCGTCTTCGGCGAGCTGAACTGGCGCCTGGCCGACCGCTGGACCCTGACCAGCGGCCTGCGCTACCAACAGGACGAGGTGGTGCGCACCGGCACTTCGGTGCTGGCACCCACCGCCCTCGACTACACGAAAACCTTCTCGGCCCTGCTGCCCAAGCTGTCCCTGGCCTATGCCGCCACACCGCGCTGGACCGTGGGCGCGCTGGTCAGCCGGGGCTACAACCCGGGCGGTGTGTCGCTGAACCTCACCAGCCGGCAGTGGGCGTATTTCAAGAAGGAGTCGATCTGGAACTACGAGCTGTTCAGCCGTGCCAGCCTGCTCGATGACCGGCTGATGCTCAACACCAACCTGTTCTACATGGACATGCGGGACGCGCAGTACAACATCCCCGTGGTCATCTCCCCGGGCGTGGCCCAGTCCTACACCATCAACGCGGAGAAGGCCCATGCCTACGGCTTCGAGCTGGGCGCCGACTACCGCGCGCTGGACAACCTGCGGATCAAGGCCGGCGTGGGCGTGCTGCGCACCCGCATCGAGGAAATGGGCAGCAACCCCGGCTACGAGCACAACCGCTTCGCCCGCTCGCCCGGCTACAACCTGAGCCTGGGCGTGAGCTGGGACGCCAGCCCCCGGTTCAATGTCTCCGGCCAGGTGCGCCACCTGGACGGCTACTACTCCGATACCGCCAACACGCGCGCCTATGCGGTCGGCTCCAACACCATCGCCGACCTGCGCATGACCTATGCCTACAGCGCGCGCGTGCAGCTGTACGGCTATATCAAGAACGTCTTCGACAGGCGCGCACCGACGTACCTGCAGCAAAACCGCGGCATCGGCGGCATCGAGGCCAGCATGACCGCGCCGCGCATGATCGGCGTGGGCGTGCGCGGAACGTTCTGAGATGGGAATGACAGCAGACATGACAACCCGCAAACCCTTGCACATCGGCCTTTCGCTGGCCCCCACCTGGCTGAGCGGCGACGCCTGGCGGCGGCCCGGCAGCAATATCGAAAGGCTGTACTCCAGCGACTTCGCCCTGGACCTGGCCCGGCGCGCCGAGGCTGCGCACCTGGACTTCGTCTTCCGCCCGGACGTGAGCTTTCTGCCCATGGAGGCGCTGGAGACGGGCGCGGGCTTCGCCAGCCTGGACCCCACGGTGCTGATGGCCGCGCTGGCGCGCGAGACCTCGCGCATCGGCCTGGTGTCCACGGTATCGACCACGTTTTTCCCGCCCTATGCGGTGGCGCGCCAGCTGCAGTCGCTGCACTGGATCAGCAACGGCCGCGCCGGATGGAACATCGTCACGGCCCTGCAGGGCCACGAGAACTTCGGGCTGCAGGCCATGCCCGATGCCGATAAACGCTATGCGCGGGCCGCAGAGTTCACCGACGTGGTACGCCGGCTGTGGGCCAGCTTCCCCAACGAGGCCTTGAAGATCGACCGGGACAGCGGCCGCTACGCCGACGCCTCGCTGGTCCACCCCATAGACCACGAGGGACCGCACCTGAAGGTGCGCGGCCCGCTGAACCTGCCGGAGTTCGGCGGCCCGCGCATTCCGCTGGTGCAGGCGGGCGCGTCCAGCACCGGGCGCGACTTTGCCGCATCGGTGGCAGATATCGTCTTCGCGCCCACGCCGGACCTGGACGCGGCGCTGGAGCTGCGCCGGGACTTGTCTCGGCGCGCCCAGCGCCATGGCCGCCAGGCGCAGGATGTGCGCCTGCTGCCCGGCCTGAGCCTGTACCTGGCCGACACCCGCGAGCAGGCCCAGGAGATGTTCCAGCAGACGCACGGCCGGGTGGACAGGGGCCGCAAGCTGGCATCGATCAAGGCCATGGTCGGCCTGGACCTGACGGACTGGCCTGCAGACCGGCCGATCACCGCGGCCGACCTTCCGTCGCCCGTGGCAACCCCGTCCAGCCGCACGCATGCGGGCCTGCTCAGGCGCCTGATGGAGCGCGAGTCACTGCGCATCGACGAGTTGCTGCTGCGGCCGGAAATCCTCTCCGCCGCGCACTGGCAGGTGGTCGGCACGGTGGACGATGCCGTGGCGCAGATCACCGAGTGGAGCGCTGCCGGCGCCATCGACGGCTTTCTGGCCGCGCCCGGCGGCTCCGTCGAGTCCCTGCATTGCGTGCTGGAGCAGTTGGTGCCGCGCCTGGTGGAGGCCGGCCTGTTCCGCTCCCGCTACACGGGCACCACGTTCATGGAGCACCTCGACGAGTCGAGGTAGGGGCTGCGCCCTGCCCTCGCCGGGCCTTCACTGCGCCCGCGTGTCGGCCCCACCATCGGGCTCGAACGCAAAGCCCACGCCATAGACGGAGCGAATCCACTCATGGCGGTCGTCCGCCGCCTTGAGTTTCTTGCGCAGGTTCTTTATGTGGCTGTCGATGGCGCGTTCGTTCACGTCCAGCGTGTCGGCGCAGGCCAGCTCCAGCAGTTGCGCGCGGGAATACAGGCGGCCGGGCTGACGCATCAGGGCCTGCAGCAAGGTCAGCTCCCGCTTGGTCAGCGGCAGCACGCTGCCGTTGAGCATGGCGCGACCCTGCTCGGGCAGCAGCGTCAGGCGTTGCTGGGCAGGGCCGGGGCCGGTACTGCGGCGCAGCACGGCCTTGACGCGGGCCACGACTTCGCGCGGGGCGAAGGGTTTGCAGATGTAGTCGTCCGCGCCCAGCTCCAGGCCCAGCAGGCGGTCCATTTCCTCGACACGCGCGGTGAGCAGGATGACGGGGCTGGCGCTGTGGGGGCGGAACTGGCGCAGGATGTCCAGGCCGTCCAGCCCCGGCAGCATGATGTCCAGCACGGTGAGGTCGGGCGGGGAGCGCAGCATGCGGTCCAGCGCCTCGCGCCCGTGGCGGATGTGCTCGACTTCGTAGCCTGCATGGCGCAGGTAGTCGATGACGATGGCGGCCATGTCGGTTTCGTCTTCGACCAGGAGGATGCGGGCAGGCTTCATGGCGCGGGATTTTCCAGCAAGGGCAGCCACAGCGTGATGCGCAGGCCGCCGAGCGGCGAGGCAGCCGCCTCGATGCTGCCGCCATGGGCCTGCACGATGGTGCGGCAGATGGCCAGCCCCAGGCCGGAGCCGCCCAGGCCATCGCCGTCGCGCACGCGGGAGGCGTCCACGCGATAGAGGCGGTCGAACAGGCGCGGCAGGTGCTGGCTGGCCACGCCGGGAGCCGTGTCGTCCCAGCGCAGTTGCAGCATGCTGCGGTCCTGCATCTGGACGATTTCGGCGGACACCTGCAGTCGCCCGCCCGCAGCCGTGTAGCGCAGGCTGTTTTCCAGCAGGTTGGCAAACACCTGGTGCAGCCGGTGCGGGTCGCCCTGCACCAGCGGCGGCGGAATGCGCGCGGCCAGCTGGTCCACGGTGGAACGGTCCAGGCCGATGCCGACTTGCTCGAAGCCGGGCCGCGCGCCGTCCAGCGCCTCGCCCAGCAGGGTCAGCACATGCACGGGCACATGGCCCGAGCCGTGCAGGGCCTGCGGGTCGTCCAGGCTCACGCGCAGGTCGCTGACCAGCCGTATCAGCCGCATGATCTGCCGGTGCAGTCGCAGCGCCATGCGGTCGTCCATGGGCAGCACGCCGTCCTGGACGGCCTCGACCTCGGCGCGCATGGTGGACAGCGGTGTGCGCAGCTCATGCGCCACGTCGGCCAGCCAGCGCTGGCGCGAGGCTTCCATGGTGGCCAGCTGCACGGCCATGTCGTTGAAGGTTTCCGCAAGGCGGGCCAGCTCCGCATCGCCCTTGATGGCCACGCGCGTGTCCAGCCGCCCGGCCGCAATGCCGCGCAGGCCGTCGACAAAGGCGCTCAGCGGCTCCAGCCAGCGCCGCGTGAGCCAGGCCGACAGCAGCAGCGCCAACAGCAGGCCGGCCAGCCCGGTCCAGGCCACAAAACCCATCTGCTGCGCGAGGAAGGCGCGGTCCAGGTCGCGCTGCATGCCCTGCCCTGTCTGCACGGGGGACAGCACGATCTCGCCAATGGCCTGCCCGTTGGCGGCGCGCAGAACGCGGTGCGCCGCACCGGGCTGCGGCGCCATGCCGGAGATGAGCTGGCCCTGGGCATCCAGCAGGCCCACGCGCGCCCACGGGCCGCCGAACGGGCGGTCCGGCGGCGGGCCAGGGCGGTCTGTACGGTCGGAGCGATCTGATCGATCTGATCGATCGGCAGGCTCTCCGCCTTCCGGCCCAGGTGGCGGTGGAAACCCCAGGCCCGGCCCCGGACCGTGGCTTCCCTCAAAACCAGGCCTCGGCTCCGGCATGGACATGGGCATGGAGGGCCGTGGCCCGGGCTCGCCCGCAGGAAAGCCCCGGCCCATGCCTGCGCCCGGGCGCACCATGTCGCGCCAGAAACCGGGGTTGGCGCGCGCCGCATCCCAGCCGCCGTTTTGCTCATGGTGCTGCACCAGCCGCTCGGCCAGCCCGTCCATGCCGGTCAGCTCCACCTCGGCCATGTACGGGCCCAGGCCCCGCTGCAGCCCCAGGCGCGAGAACCCGAGAAACACCAGCAGCAGGGCCACCAGCAGCACGGCCAGGGCGAAGAAGGCCTTGTGCTGCAGCTTCAGGCGCGGGAGGCGGAGGCTCATTCAGTTGCTGCGTCAGACGGCAATGCCGATGGATATCGTGGCGGTGTGGCCATTGGTGGTGTCTCCGATGAAGGTGGGCGTCTGCCAGGCGATCTGCTCGCTGGTGTTGTCGCCGAAGACATTGTCCGATGTCACGCTGACCCGCGACAGGTTGGCGACGCTGGCGCTGTAGCCGCTGACACCGGCATAGACGGCGCTGGCCACGTCCTTGGGCATGGCCATCTGCGAGGTCAGCAGCTTGTTGGTGTAGCTGCCGGCCGTGTTGAGGCTGCGGAACACCTCGAAGTGCATGTGCGGCCAACGCCCGTCATAGCAGCCCGGGAAGATGGTCACAAAGGTGCATTCGCCATTGCTGTCGGTCGCCTGTACGCCGCGCAGGAAGTTCTGGTTGAGCAGGTCGGTGGAGTACAGCGAATACTCGCCCTCGCGGGTGCAATGCCACAGGTAGATGGCATAGCCTTCCAGCGGGCTGCAGTTGGTGCTGACGTTGACCAGGGTGATCCTGAGCGTCAGCGGCAGGCCCGCAGCCGTGCCGCTCATGCCGCCAAAGCTGCTGCGCAGGTCGCTGCGCACCACGCCGTTTTGCGACAGCACGTTGACCAGGCTGCCGCGCGAGCCGTTGGAGCCGTCGGCGGGGTAAGGGCCTTCGGTCTCCGTGGGATCGACCATGCAGGTGGTGGTCGTGGTTCCCGTACCTGTGCCTGTGTCGGTGCCCGTTCCTGTCCCGGATCCGGTGCCCGTGCCGGTTCCTGTCGAATCACTGGAATCACCACCGCCGCCACCGCAGGCGGACAAGAGCGCGGCAGCGCCACCGGCAGCCATCAGGCCCAACAGGCGGCGGCGCTCGAACAGGCGGCGCGCCATGACTTGCAGATCGTGCTGAAGGCCCAGGTCGTGGGCAAGATCATGGGCATCGTGAGAGTGGTTCATGGGGATGGCTTTTCATGAGGGCCTGTGCGCAGGCCCGTGGGGTTGCAGACAGCCCGGCGGCGTGGCCCGCCGGGCCACGCGATCACTGCTGCGGATGGGGCGGCGGCCCGCCTGCGCCGGGCCCGCCGGCCGGCATGGCCACCAGCTGCCCGTTCAGGCTGCGGCAGGTGCCGGCCAGCGTCTTGCCATCGGGCATGGTCAGCGTCACGCTGTCACCCTCGGCCTTGCCCTGGCAGGCGGTATAGGCCTCGGGTGGCGGCGACGGCGGATTGCCGTGCCCCCCGTGGCCCTGCGCATGGCTGCAGGCCGCCGCGAAGGCCGCCATAGCCAGCACCAGGGCCGGGCGAATGCGTGAAGCGTTGGTTTGCGAGAAATCAATCATGGTCTTTTCCTGGAGTTGCCAAGGAATTCTTGCGACCAATCTGGGGGGAAATTGGGAGAAGTGGGGACGAGCTGGTACAAGCTCACAGAGCGAGTGAGTCAACAAGCTCTGCATCGCACAACAGAACCATGAAACCAACAAGATTCCTGCTGCTGGCCGCCCTGCTCGGCCCACCCGCTCTTGCCGCAGATCTGACCGTGATCGAAATGCATGCGGCAAGCGGCAATGATCGCCGGTACAGCCTGGATGGCCAGCGGGTCAGTCCGGCTCAGTTGAGAAACACACTCTCCAGGAAGCTGACCGCAGCCCCCGATGCCAAAAGTACGGTTCGCATTGCCGTGCTGGTCGATCCCGATGTGAAGGTCGGCGCCCTCTCCGAGCTTCGCGGCCTGGTGATGAAGGTGGGGTTCGGCATGCCGCGCTATTTCATGACGACGCGGGTGAATGACAGGCTCTCCGAGATCCAGGTGAACTACAGCCCGGTCTTCCCTAGAAGCGGGCTGGAGGCGGTGATGTCGTCCGGCCAACCGGCTGCAGATCCAGCGGCAACAGCGCCCGCTCCACCTCGCTGATCCCAGTCAGTATCTGTAGTGCCCTTGCGTTGTCCTTCGCGGTCAGGGGGCCATGCGCTTATTCCAGCGTGACATTGGCCTTCTTGACCAGGCGCGCAAAGCGTTCCTGCTCGGAGCGCAGGAACTGGGCTGCTGCCTCGGGGCTGTTGAGCACGGTGTATTCGTCGCGCCGTGCAAAGCCGGCCTTGACCTCGGGGTCGGCAAAGGCGGTGGCGATGCCGTCGTGCAGGCGCCGCACCTGGGCGGGCGGCATGCCCTTGGGGCCTATGGCGGCCACCCAGCCGGCGATGTCCACGCCGGGAAAGCCCTGCTCTGCCACGGTGGGCACATCGGGCAGCGATGCCACGCGCTCGCGGCCCATGATGCCGATGGCACGCAGCGCGCCGGATTTGAGGTGCGCCTGCGCCGTGCCAACGGCGATCACGCCGAAGTCCACCTGCCCGCTGAGCAAATCCACCACCATCTGGCCCACGCCCTTGTAGGGAATGTGGCGTGCCGTGGTGCCGGCCGCGTCCAGAAAGACTTCGGCCGCGAGGTGGAAGATGGTGCCGTTGCCGGACGAGGCGTAGTTGAGGTCGCCGGGCCGCGCCTTCATGATCGCCTGCAGTTCGCGCGCATTGCGCGCCGCCACCTTGGGGTGGACGACCAGCACGAAGGGCGAGCCGCCGACGATGGACAGCGGCGTGATGTCGGCCAGGCTGTCGTAGGGCAGCTTCTTGAAGACGCTGGGGTTGACGGCGTGGTTGTTGGAGATGAAGGCGATGGTGTTGCCATCGGCCGGCGCCTTGACCAGAGCCTGCGTTCCCGTGATGCCGCCCGCGCCCGGCAGGTTCTCCATGACCACGGGCTGGCCGCCCAGCGAGCGCACCAACGCAGTCTGGGCCGAGCGCACGATGGTGTCGGCGCCCGAGCCTGCCCCCACGGGCAGGATGACGCGCAGCGGCGTGCCATTTTGGGCGCGCACGCCCAGGGCAGCGGCCCCCAGTGATGCGCCGGCCAGGGCCAGCAGGGTGCGGCGGCGGGTGGGATGGGACGAGTGCATGGGGTTGTCTCCTTTTTGTGTTGTCTCATGCGCGCCGGGGTGTTTTTCTGCGGCCTTCGGCGCCCGGGGTTGGCTGTCAGGTCCGTGATGCAAGGGCTCCGAGGATTTCTTCGGTGTGCTCGCCAATTCCGGCCAGCGGCATGCGCACGCCGGGGCGGTGGCCGTTCATGAGCAGGGGCAGCAGCACCACGTCGGTCTGGCCGCCGTCTTCGGTCTGCATGGAAGCCAGGCCGCCGCTTTGGCGCAGGTGCGGGTCGTCCACCAGTTGCTCGGGCCGCGTGATGGGCGCGTAGGGAATGCCTGCGGCCTCCAGCTGCGGCGCAAGCCGGGCCGATTCATGGCTGGCCAGGATGGCGCCCAGCTCGGCCAGCAGTTGGGGGCGCACGGCCACGCGGGCGGCGTTGTCGGCGTATTCGGGGCGCTGCAGCAGGTCGGCGCGGTCCAGCACGCGGCACAGGGTGGCGAACTGCTTGTCGCTGACGGCGCCGATGAACAGCTGCTCGCCACCGGCCAGGGTGAACACGTCGTAGACGCTCCAGGCCGATACGCGCGAGGGCATGGGCGGCGGTGCCTCGCCCGTCATCAGGTACTGCTGCATGTGCTGGGAGGACAGGAAGACGCAGTTCTCGAACAGCGCGCTTTGCACCTCCTGGCCGCGCCCGGTGCGCTCACGCTCGCGCAGGGCGGCGAGCACGCCGATGGCGCCGAACATGCCGCCCATGATGTCGTTGACGCTGGTGCCCGCGCGCAGCGGCCGGCCCACGGGGCCGGTCATGTACGACAGGCCGCCCATCATCTGCACCACCTCGTCCAGCGCCAGGCGCTTTTCGTAGGGGCCGGGCAGAAAACCCTTGTGGCTGACGTAGATGAGGCCGGGCGAGCGCTGCGACAGCGTGGCGTAGTCCAGGCCCAGGGACTGCATGAGGCCGGGGCGGAAGTTCTCCAGCACCACGTCGCTGCCAGCGGCCAGCTCGGCAGCGGTGGCGCGGCCCGCTTCGGTGGTGATGTCCAGCACCACGCTTTTCTTGTTGCGGTTGAAGCTGCGGAAAAAGCCGATGCCCAGGCCGGGCAGCGTGCGCGTTTTGTCGCCGCCCGGTGGCTCGACCTTGATGACTTCGGCGCCCAGGTCGGCCAGGATCATGCCGCAGGTGGGGCCCATGACCATGTGGGTGAATTCGATGACGCGGATGCCGGACAGCGGCAGCAGGGGTTCGGTGGCCATACAGGTGTGCTCGTGGGAAGGTAAGGGGTTCATGCAGCGGCGGTGGCTGCGTCGGCGGTGACGCTGCGCGGCAAGCCCGCGCGCCACAGCGCGCCGTGCAGGCTTTCGCCCTCCAGCCAGGCGGCCACCTTGGCGCGCAGGCGCAGCAGGGCCTCGATGTCCAGGCCCGTGTCGATGTCCATGGTGTCCAGCATGAAGGCCAGGTCTTCGGTGGAGGCATTGCCGCTGGCGCCGGGCGCATGGGGGCAGCCACCGATGCCGGCCAGCGTGGCGTCGAAGCGCGCGACGCCGGTTTGCAGTGCGGCATGCACATTGGCCAGCGCCAGGCCGCGCGTGTCGTGGAAGTGGCCGCACCAAAAGCGTTCGCCCGCAATGCGCCTCGCCTGCTCGAACAGCGATTGCACCTGGCCCGGCCCGCCATGGCCCACGGTGTCGGCCATGCTGACGCGGTCGGCCCCCGCGTCCAGCAGGGCCTGCATGCAGCGCAGCACCTCGGCCGGCTCCACCCTGCCCTGCAGCGTGCAGCCGAAGGCCGTGCCAATGCCGCCTTCGATCAGCATCTTCGAACCTGCGGCATCGCGTGCGGCACGCATGCGGGCCACCTCGGCCACGACCTCATCGGGCGTCTTGCGCAGGTTGGCCAGGCTGTGGGCATGGCTGGCCGACAGCGGCACCAGCATCAGGTCGGCCCCGCTGGCAAGGGCGCTTTCGGCACCGCGCAGATTGGGCACCAGCACGGAGACGAACAGGCCCGGCAGCGTTCGGGCATAGGCCACCAGCTCGGCCGTGTCGGCCAGTTGGGGCAGCAGGCGCGCAGGGACAAAGGAGCCGACTTCGATCTCGCGCTGGCCGGCAGCGTAGGCATCGCGTATCCATTCCTTCTTGCGCTCGGTGGACAGCACGGTCTGGATGCTTTGCAGGCCATCGCGCAGGCCGACCTCGCGGATGACGGCGGACTGCAGGGCACGGATGGGTTCTGGCATGGGAAGGTTCGCGTGGGGTGGTTTGTCTTGAATGGCACTTTAGACATTCCCACCAGCGTGCAGAAGCGATAATTTTTCGCCTCAGAGTTTCCCAAATGGAAATCCATAACCGCCATGAAAGACCTGGACCTGACCACCCTGCGGCTCTTTGTCGCGGCCTGCGACCTGGGCAATATTGCCCGCGCGGGCGAGCAGCAGCACATCGGCTCATCTGCCATCAGCAAGCGCATGGCGCTGCTGGAAGAGCAGGTACAGGCCCCGCTGCTGGAGCGCCACCGCCGGGGCGTGGTGCCCACGGCAGCCGGGCTGATGCTGCTGGAGCATGCACGCGCCATGCTGGCCAGCGCCGACCGCGCGGCGCGCGACATGGCGGCCTACCAGCACGGCGTGAAGGGACAGGTGCGGATACTGGCCTCGGTCTCGTCGATTGCCGAGTCGCTGCCCGATGACATCGCCGCCTTTCTGCAAAAGCCCGAGCACGCGCAGATCCGCGTGGACATCGAGGAGCTGACCAGCAGCGAAATCATCCGATCCATCCGCGAAGGCCTGGCCCTGGTGGGCGTGTGCTGGAACGCAGCCGATCTGGAGGGCCTGCAGACCCTGCCCTACCGCTGCGACACCCTGGCCGTGGCCGTGCCGGCCGGCCACCCGCTGGCCTTGCGCGACAGCTGCAGCTTCAGCGAAACGCTGGATTGCGAGCATGTGGGCCTGCCCGCCTCCACGGCCGTCTACACCATGCTGGCGCGGGCGGCGGCCATCATCGGCCGGCCCATCAATTACCGCGCCGTGGTCAGCTCCTTCGACGCCACGATCCGCTGCGTGCGCGCCGGCCTGGGCGTGGCCATCATGCCCAGGGAGATCCTGGGCATGGCGGGCTCCGGTCAGGGCGTACAGGGCGTGCAGGGTGTGCAGGGTGTGCACATGGTGCCGCTCACCGATGCCTGGGCGCGGCGCCAGTTCGCCATCTGCTTCAGGGACGGCAGCCGGCTATCGCCTGCGGCGCGCACGCTGGTGGACTATCTGGCCGGGTGCGCGCAGGCGGGCTGAGCCGGCCTTGGGAGTTATCACGATTAATTGAAGTTTGCGTGATACATCCGCTACAGGGTCCCTCCAACAATGGGACCCATGAACACCGCGCTCATCACCCCCCAACCGGCACAGCCCCAGGATGGCCAGCGCATCCACCCGCTGTGGCTGCGCCTCACGCATTGGCTCAATGCGCTGGCCGTGGTCATCCTGGTGACCAGCGGCTGGCGCATCTACAACGCGGCGCCGTTCTTTGATTTCAGCTTTCCGGGCTCCATCACGCTGGGCGGCTGGCTGGGCGGGGCGCTGCAATGGCATTTCGCGGCCATGTGGCTGCTGGTGTTCAACGGATTGCTGTACCTGCTGCTCAACATCGCCAGCGGCCGGTGGCTGCGCAAGTTCTTTCCCGTCAGCGTGCAGGGCGTGCGCCAGGACCTGGTGGCCGCCCTCAAGGGCCGGCTCTCGCACGCCGACCCGGCCCGCTACAACCATGTGCAAAAGCTGGCCTACCTGTTCGTGGTGCTGGACCTGGTGGTGATCGTGCTGTCGGGCCTGGTGCTCTGGAAGTCGGTGCAGTTCCCGCTACTGCGCGAGCTGATGGGCGGCTATGAGTCCGCAAGGCGCGTGCACTTCTTCGGCATGGCTGCGCTGGTGGCCTTTGTGGTGGTGCACCTGGCGATGGTCGCCCTGGTGCCCCGGACCTTCCTGACCATGATCCACGGCCGTGCGCCCAAGTCCCCATGAAAATCTTCAAAGCCCCTTCCCTGCCCGGCGTCGATGGCGCGGCCGTGGTGCACGAGGCACGCTCGCTGATCGCCCGCAAGCTGGACCAGCCCGCACGCCGCGCCTTCTTGCAACGCTCGCTGACGCTGGGCGGCCTGTCCCTGCTCACGGGCTGCAGCATCAGCGATGACAGCCACGTCGAGGCCGCGCTCAGCCAGGTATCGCGCTTCAACGACCGCATGCAGGGCCTGCTCTTCAGCCCCACGCGGCTGGCGCCCACCTATTCCGCAGCCGAGATCACGCGCCCCTTCCCCTTCAATGCCTATTACGGAGAGGACGAGGTGCGCGAGGTGGACGGGGCCAGCTGGCGCCTGGAGGTGACCGGCATGGTCGCCGACCGCCATGCCTGGACCCTGGCCGAGCTGCGCGCCATGCCGCAGGACGAACAGATCACGCGCCATATCTGCGTGGAAGGCTGGAGCGCCATAGGCCGCTGGGGCGGCGTGCGCTTTGCCGATTTCCTGCGCCACATAGGCGCCGACACCAGTGCCAAGTACATCGGCTTCAAGTGCGTGGACGACTACTTCACCAGCATCGACATGGCCACGGCCCTGCATCCGCAGACGCTGATGGCATTGACTTACGACGGGCAGCCCCTGCCGCCCAAATATGGCTTTCCGATGAAGCTGCGCATGCCCACCAAGCTGGGCTACAAGAACCCGAAGCACATCCAGGCCATTTTCGTCACCAACACCTACTCCGGCGGCTACTGGGAAGACCAGGGCTACAACTGGTTCGGAGGCAGCTGAGCGGCCTTCCAAGCCGCTGGGCCGCCAACGAAGGTGCGAGGCCGGGCCCATCCAAAGCCGGCCGATTTGCAATCCCGCAAACCGCTAATCCAAAGGAAGACTCAAATGACCAAGCTCACCACCACCCTGCTCGCCACCTGCCTCGCCCTGGCCGGTGCCACCACGGCATTCGCTGCGGATGAGATGGCGAAGGACGGCATGTCCAAAGGAGCCATGTCCAAGGATTCGATGTCCAAGGATGGAATGAAGAAGGACTCCATGGCCAAGGACGGCATGAAGAAAGACTCCATGTCCAAGGACGGGATGAAGAAGGACTCGATGTCCAAGGACGGCATGCACAAAGATGGCATGCACAAGGACGGCATGTCCAAGGATGGAATGAAGAAGGATTCCATGGGCAAGGACGCCATGTCCAAATAAGCAGACGGACTCGCCTGATCCGTCTGGTGCCCTCCAGGCGGTCGGGCCGTCGGGGCTGCTTGGAAAGCTGACTGGGGCTGCCGATCAGGCAACCAGGCACAGAGCCCGGTCCTGCCTGCGCCCCGAATGCCCGCTCCGCAACAGAAGCGGGCCGGCGGGCTTCAGCGGCGCTGCGGAGGACGCGGGCCCGGTGCGCCGGAGCGTTGCTCGATGTGGCGGAACGTGAGGCGACCCTTGTTCAGGTCATAGGGCGACATTTCAAGCGTCACCTTGTCGCCGGCCAGCACGCGGATGCGGTGCTTGCGCATTTTTCCGCCGGTATAGGCGATGAGCTGGTGGCCGTTTTCCAGCGTTACGCGGAAGCGGGAATCAGGCAGCACTTCGTCTACCCGGCCTTGCATTTCGATCAGTTCTTCTTTAGCCAATGGGACTCCTGTGAGTACATGTTGAAAGGGTTGCGTCGCCGCAAGTTGCTGGTGCAGCACCATGCTGCGGCCTTGGGCCAGCGCAGGATGACCGCTGCACGCAGGCAGCGGAGCATCGAAAAAGGGAAAAGAGGACCCTGCAGGTGGCAGGGAGAGTGCGGACCCGGGAGGTGGGTTGGATTCGCGTGGTGCTCGCCGTTGAGAGTGACAGTTGCGGACCTCGTCACAGACTTTGTGACAGTGGGCGGCTAACGGCAGCCCGGAGACCGCGAAGGTGTCAGACGGGCACTGAGGAGGCGAACAACAAGGACAGCACCTCCATCAGTATAGGTGAATTGCCGGCCGCGCGTTGAAGCGGCGCCGGGTACCGCACCTGTCCGGGGCGGCATTTTCCCTGTCGCGACTGGGGCAATTCGCAGTCGAACCGGAAGTAGTGCCCTCTCTAGGTGGTTGCCGCGGCATCGAAGCGGCCGCAGGCGGCCCGCCTCATGCCTTTCACCTATCCCAGCTTGGGCAGCAGATTGAACAGCAGCACCATCAGCAGGCCGACAAAGGACACGATGGACTGGACCACGGTAATGGTCTTGGTGGCCTCGCCCATGCTCATGCCGAAGGACTCCTTCACCATCCAGAAGCCCGCGTGGTTGGCATAGTTGAAGAACAGCGAGCCGCAGCCGATGGCCAGCGCCAGCAGCGGCACGTTCAGCGAAGGATCGGAGGCCGCCAGCGGCGCCAGCAGGCCCGCCGCGCCCACGATGCCCACGGTGGCCGAGCCGGTGGACACCGACAGCAGCATGGCGATCATCCAGCCCAGCACCAGCGGAGGCAGGGCGAACTGCTGGGTCATGTGGACGATGGCATCGCCCACCTTGGCGCTGGTCAGGATCTGCTGGAAGGCACCGCCGCCCGCAATGATGAGCATGATGCCGGCGATGGGCTTGAGGCTCTGGCCCAGCGCGTCGCGCAGCTTCTCTGCGTCGGCGCCGCGCAGATAGCCGAGGGTGATGGAGGCAAACACCACGCCCAGCAGCATGGCCACCAGCGGATTGCCCAGGAAGGCCGCCGCATGCAGCAGGCCCGAATCCTTGGGCAGCAGCACCTCGGCCAGCGCATGCACCAGCATCAGCAGCGCGGGCAGCAAGGCGCACAGCACGCCCATGCCGATGCTGGGCGCACTGCCCTCCCCGCCTTCCTTCTTGCCTGATGTGAACTGCTCCAGCAGGGCTGCATCGGGGCGCGTGCTCATGCGCGGCGTGATGAAGGCACCATACAGCGGGCCACCCAGCACCATGGCGGGAATCACGGCCAGAAAGCCGTACAGCATGGTCGGGCCGACCGTGGTGTGCAGCGTGGCGATGGCGGTGAGCGGGCCGGGGTGCGGCGGCACCATGCCGTGCATGGCGGCCAGCGCGGCGATCACGGGCACGCCCACATAGACATAGGCCGATCCCTTGAAGCGCTCATTGCTTTCCAGCTTGCGCGCCACGCTGAAGATCAGCGGCAGCATGACCACCAGCCCCACCTCGAAGAACATGGGAATGCCGATCACGAAGGCCACCAGGGTCATGGCCCAGGGAATCATGCGCTCGGACGTGCGCTGCAGGATGGCACTGGCCAGCCGCTCGGTGGTGCCGGAGTCCGCCAGGATCTTGCCCAGCATGGCACCCAGGGCAATCACCACGCCCACCGCGCCCAGCGTCTTGCCGGCCCCGTTGGTGAGGTTCTTGACGATCTCGCCCGGCGCCATGCCCGTGGCAAAGCCCACGCCAATGGAAACCACCAGCAGCGCCAGCAGGGGATGAAGACGGATGCGCGAGACGATCAGCGCGACGAGGACCAGCACGCTGGCCAGCGCGATGAGCAGCAGTTGGGTATCGAATGAAGACATAGGAAGCTTGGAGTTGTGATTCTTGGCGTTGGACCCCGCCTGCGCGCTTGCGGCATGCGGCATGCCGCAAGCGGTGGGCGGTTTCCAATCGCTACAAATCGTATGCCTGGGCCTGTCGGCGGGTTGTAGGTTTCAGGCTTGTTCACAGAGTTCGCGCTGGCGCCGGTCCACAATCGTGCCTGCCGGGCAAGCCGGCGCTGCCATCCCGGAACCCATGCGCATACACCATCCCCCCGCACCGGAGCTGCCCGGAATCTCCCTTCGCCAGATCGAACGCTCGGACATCGGCGCCTGGTACGCCTACCTGAGGCTGCCCGCCGTCACCGAGCACACCAGTTGGAGCCTCGCCTCAGGCGATGACCTGCTGCCGCTGTTCGATGCGTTCGAGTCCCCGTCCGCCGACTCCCAGCGCCGCCTGGCCGTCGTCGATGCCCGCAGTGGCCGGATGGTGGGCAGCATCGGCTTTCACACCATCTCCGGCGTGAACCGCTCCGCCGAAATCGCCTACGACCTCGCCCCGGAGTACTGGGGACGCGGCATAGCCAAGGCCCTGTGCGCGACAGTGACCCAATGGGCCTTTCAGGAATACGGATTCATCCGCATCCAGGCTGCGGTGCTGGAGTCGAACCAGGCCTCGGCCAGGGTCGTGCAGGCCTGCGGGTACCGGCATGAGGGGCTGCTGCGTTCGTTCAGGCTGGTTCGCGGGATGCCCAGGGACTATGCGCTCTATGCGCGGCTTGCGGCAGACGAATGAGCGGGCGATAAGCCCAGGCATCCCCATGCACTCCTGCAGCGATCCTCACGCGACCCGCACTCTGGACCTCATCCCCAACGATCCTGTCCAGCCCGAGTTCCAGCGCCTGGTGGACGATGCGCGCGCAGCCATCGCCAGCGACCTTGGCGAGGCGCTGGACAGCCTCTACCTGTATGGCAGCGTGGCGCGCGGCTGCGCGAGGGCGGGCTTCTCGGACCTGGACCTGACGGTGGTGCTGGCGCGCTCCCTTAGCGGACAGGAGAGCGCCCAGCTGGAGCAGTTGCGCCAGGACCTGCAAATACGCCACAAAGAAGTCGTGAAGATCGATTTCGATCTGGGCACTCGGCAAGAGGTGCTGGACCCGGCCCATCTCTACAGCTGGGGCTACTGGCTCAAGCATGAGTGCCGCTGCATCCACGGCGCGGACCTGGCGCAGCAGTTTGAGGCGTTCGAGCCGTCCAGGGCGATTGCACACGCCGTCAATGGCGACTACGTGCAGGTGCTGAACGACTACCTGCAGCGCATTTCCGGAGCCAGGGACGACATGGAGGCCCTGCGCCTGCAACGCGAAGCCGCACGCAAGCTGATCCGGGCCACCAATGTGCTGCGCCCCTGCTCAGGGGGCTTCTGGCCGCGCACGCTGGAGGAGTTCGCCGATTGCTTTGCGCAGCTCCATCCGGAAATGGCGCAGTCCATGGCTTTCTTTCTGGCGCAGTCAAGGACGCCCGAGGCACCGAGAGCTCGTTTCAACGCAGAGCTTTCGGCCTTCATCAGCTGGATTCGGCGCCAGCGGGCTGCATCTACGGCAGTCTAGGTACCGGGCAACGCCAGGGCCCAAGCCGCCAAGCGCCTGATACGCAACAAAACCTTCACTCCTCTGTCACCGCGCCGTCACGCGCAGCGGGTGCAATGTAAACGTTTTCAAGAAATCGTTTACATCCATGAGCATCACCGAGGTTGCACGCCGCGCGGGACTGTCCGTCGCCACTGTTTCGCGGGTTTTCAATTCGCCGGAGGTGGTCAATGCGCAAACGCGCAGCACGGTGCTGCGCGTGGCGCAGGAAGTGGGCTATGTGGCCAATGCCAGCGCCCGCACGCTGCGCACGCGCAGCAGCAAGGTGCTGGGCGTGGTGCTGCCCACACTCACCAATCCGGTGTTTGCCGAGTGCCTGCAGGGCATTGCCTCACAGGCGGCGCTGCGCGGCTATGCGATTTCGCCTTGCACCACCGAATACGACCACGCCGGTGAAGACGCGGCCACCACGCGGCTGCTGGCCAGCGGGGTGGATGCGCTGGTGCTGGTGGTCTCCAATCCTGGCGATTCGGCGGCGCTGGCGCGTGTGCGCCAGGCCGGCAAGCCCTATGTGCTGGCCTATCACCACACCCATGAGCATGCCTGCGTGGGCGTGGACAACACGGGCGCCGTCAGGGAGCTGGTGCTGCGCCTGGCTGCGGCAGGCCACAGCCGCATCGGCATGGTCACGGGCCAGTTGCAGGCGTCCGACCGCGCCCAGCAGCGCTGCCGCGGCTATGCGCTGGGCATGCAGGCCGCAGGCCTGTCGCCGCTGCCGGTCTGGGAGGTGCCCTTTGCCGCCACGGCCGTGCAGATGCTGCAGCAGCACCTGGCCGAGCAGGCCCCGCCCACGGCCATTGTCTGCAGCAACGATCTGCTGGCGATACGCACCATCCGCGCGGCATCGCTGGCCGGGTTCCGCGTGCCTGCGGACCTGAGCGTGGTCGGCTTTGACGGGATTGCCATGGCGGGCGATCTCACGCCTTCGCTGGCCTCGATTTCCCAACCCAACCACGACATCGGCTCGGCCTGCGTGCGCCTGCTGTGCGATGCGCTGGCGGGCAAGAAAACCCTGGCCGCGCAAGACAGCCTGTGCCTGCCGCATGGCTGGCGCAGCGGCGAGTCCTGCCGGCTCTGAAACCAACAACAGCGGCCCGCGCAAGCCAAGGCCGCGCCCTTCCCTTCCCCACGCTCCCTCACCTCTTCGAGTACGCACCATGAAACTGACTGCCCTTCCCTTCAAGCTCTCCTTCAAGCCCTCCTTCAAGCGCCTTGCCCTGCTGGCCGCCACCACCGCCGTCTGCGGCACGGCGCTGGCCCAGAGCGCCATCTGCTACAACTGCCCGCCCGAATGGGCCGACTGGGGCACGCAGATCAAGGCCATCAAGGCCGATACCGGCATCACCGTGCCGCCCGACAACAAGAACTCCGGCCAGTCGCTGGCCCAGCTGGTGGCCGAGAAGGCCAGCCCCGTGGCCGATGTGACCTACCTGGGCGTGACCTTCGCCATCCAGGCGCAGAAAGACGGCGTGGTTGCCGCTTACAAGCCCGCCAACTGGGACCAGATTCCCGCCGGCCTCAAGGACCCCAAGGGCGAGTGGGTGACCATCCACTCGGGCACGCTGGGCTTCATGGTCAACAAGGCGGCACTGGGCGGCAAGCCCGTGCCTCAGTCCTGGGCAGACCTGCTCAAGCCCGAATACAAGGGCCTGGTGGGCTACCTGGACCCGGCCTCGGCCTTCGTGGGCTATGTGGGCGCCGTGGCGGTGAACCAGGCCATGGGCGGCACGCTGGACAACTTCCAGCCCGCCATCGACTACTTCAAGAAGCTGCAGAAGAACGAGCCCATCGTGCCCAAGCAGACCTCGTATGCGCGCCTGCTGTCGGGCGAGATCGGCATCCTGCTGGACTACGACTTCAACGCCTACCGCGCCCGCTACAAGGACAAGGCCGATGTGGACTTCGTGATCCCCAAGGAAGGCACCGTGGTCATGCCCTATGTGATGAGCCTGGTGAACAAGGCGCCGCACACGGACAACGGCAAGAAGGTGCTGGACTATGTGCTGTCCGACAAGGGCCAGTCCATCTGGGCCAACGCCTACCTGCGCCCCGTGCGCGACGTGGCCCTGCCCAAGGAAGTGGCCGGCCATTTCCTGCCCGCCAGCGAGTACGCACGCGCCACCTCGGTGGACTACCAGAAGATGGCCGATGTGCAAAAGGGCTTCTCCACGCGCTACCTGCGTGAAGTGCGTTGAGCCAGGCGGACTGCATCGTGGGCATTCCCTCCCAAGCGCCAGGCGACTGGCGCGCCCGCGCGCTGCTGCTGGCCTGCAGCGCGCCGGCCGTGGCCTTCTTTGCCGCGTTCTGGCTGCTGCCGGCCGGCCTGCTGCTGGCGCTGCCGGCGCGTGAAGGCTGGCGCACCTACTTCGCCACGCTGACCGACACGCTGTACCTGCAAAGCCTGCTGCAGACGCTGGCCCTGTCGCTGGCCGTGACCCTGGCCACGCTGCTGATCGGCGCGGTGATGGGCATTGCGCTGGCGCGCCACCGCTTCACGGGGCGCGGCCTGCTGCTGTCGCTGCTGACGCTGCCGCTGTCGTTTCCGGGCGTGATCATCGGCTTTTTCATCATCCTGCTGGGCGGGCGCCAGGGCGCGCTGGCCGATCTGTCGGTGGCCCTGGGCGGCGAGCGGATCACCTTCGCCTACGGGCTGCTGGGCCTGTTCCTGGGCTACCTGTACTTCTCGCTGCCGCGCGCCATTGCCTCCTACACGGCAGCGGCCGAGGCGCTGGACCCGCACCTGGAAGAGGCCGCGCGCTCGCTGGGCGGCAACGGCTGGCGCGTGGCGCGCGATGTGTGGTGGCCGCAGCTGCTGCCCACCACGCTGGCCTGCGGTGCCATCGTGTTCGCCACGTCGGTAGGGGCCTTCGGCACGGCCTTCACGCTGTCGAGCAAGTTCGAGGTGCTGCCCATCACCATCTACAACGAGTTCACCAACTACGCCAACTTCGCCCTGGCCGCCAGCCTGTCGATCAGCCTGGGGCTGATCACCTGGCTGGTGCTGTGGCTGTCGCGGCGCTGGGCGGGTCCGGCCGCCTCGGGAGTCTGAACATGCGGACCACACAAAAAAATAGCCCCCACGCTGCCCTTGCAGCGCAAGGTCCGCTGCCCCCCGAAGGGGCCGCTTTTTGCCTTGGGGCGGCCCGGCGGCCAAAAATGCCACCGCTGATGTGGCTGGTGACGGCCACGGTCACCCTGTTCATGCTGGCGCCCATGCTGCTGTCGGTGCTGGCCGGGCTGGTGCAGAACTACGGCCAGGGCCTGTCCAGCGGATTGACCACGCGCTGGCTGGCCGAGGTCTGGGCCGGCTACGGCAATACCGTGCTGATGTCGCTGCTGCTGGCCTGCGCCTGCGTGGCCATGACCTTGGTGCTGGGCGTGCCCTGCGCCTATGCGCTGGCGCGCAGCCGCTCGCCCTGGGCCCGGCATTTCGAGGAGTTGCTGACGCTGCCCGTGGCCATTCCGGGCCTGGCCAGCGCCCTGGCCCTGCTGCTGGCCTATGGCAGCGTGGCCGCCTTCCGCCAGAGCTTTGCCTTCATCCTGGTGGGCCATGTGGTGTTCACCCTGCCCTTCATGGTGCGCATGGTGGGCTCGGCGCTGCGCCGCCAGGAGCTGGTGGCGCTGGAGGAGGCTGCGCGCAGCCTGGGCGCCTCGTTCACGCAGCGCTTCCTGGGCGTGCTGGTGCCTGCCGTGCTGCCCGCCATCGTGGCCGCCTGCCTGATGGTGTTCACCCTGTCCATGGGCGAGTTCAACCTGACCTGGATGCTGCACACGCCGCTGACGCGCACCCTGCCCGTGGGCCTGGCCGACAGCTATGCGTCCATGCGCATCGAGGTGGGCTCGGCCTACACCCTCATCTTCCTCATCGTCATCCTGCCCGTGATGTGGCTGCTGCAGGCGCTGGGGCATTTCATCGAGAAGCATTATGGAAAGTAACAGCGTCGCCATCGACATCCGGCAATGCGCCAAGACCTATGCCGACGGCACCCGCGGCCTGCAGGCCACCGACCTGCGCGTGGAGCCCGGCGAGGTGCTGGCCCTGCTCGGCCCCTCGGGCTGCGGCAAGACCACGCTGCTGCGCATCATCGCGGGGCTGGAGACGCCGGACGCGGGCAGCCGCATCGCCTTCGGCGACACCGACGTCACCCGCGTGCCCATAGAAAAGCGCCAGGTGGGCATGGTGTTCCAGCACTACGCGCTGTTCCCGCAGATGAGCGTGCAGGCCAACATAGCCTATGGCCTGCGCATACGCGGCGTGTCCGAGCAGGAGCAGCGCCGCGTGGTGGGCGAACTGGTGGACCTGGTGCGCCTGAACGGCCTGGAGCACAAGCGCCCGGCCGAACTGTCCGGCGGCCAGCGCCAGCGCGTGGCCCTGGCCCGAGCCGTGGCATCGCGCCCGCGCGTGCTGCTGCTGGACGAGCCGCTGACCGCGCTGGACGCCAAGCTCAAGGAAACCCTGCGCGACGAACTCGCACAGCTGCTGCGCCAGCTGCGCATCACCGCCGTCCATGTCACGCACGACCAGCAGGAGGCCATGGCCATTGCCGACCGCATGGCCGTGATGCAGGCAGGCCGCATCCTGCAGGTGGGCGACGGTGAGAGCCTGTACCGCCGACCGGCCCATCCCTTTGTCGCCACCTTCCTGGGGCGCGTGAACCAGGTCGAACGCAGCGAAGACGATGCGCGCAGCAACCGGCTGGCGCTGGCCGGCATGGAGCTGGCCTGCCCGGCCGAATGCACGGGCGCGGCCCGGCTGCTGCTGCGCCCTGAAGACATCGAGGTCTGCGCCGCCGGCACGCCGGGCGCCGTGCCGGCATCGGTGACGCGCCGCGTCTTCCTGGGCGACCGCCTGCAGCTCACGCTGGAGCTGGCGGGCCACACGCCGCTGATGGCCGACGTGGCCCGCGACCACGCCGCGCAATCGGGCGACCGCGTGGCCTTGCGCATCGCCCCCCACCAATGGATGCCCAACCATGCCCACGCCTGAAACCCTGCGCCCCTCCATGACCACCTTCCTGGCCCAGCTCACCGACCTGCACATCCGCGAACCCGGTCGCCTGACCTACCGCCGCATCGATACCGCCCAATACCTGGAGCGCACGGTGCAAGGCGTACTCGCCCTGCCGCAGCAGCCGCACGCCGTCGTGATCACGGGCGACCTGACCGACTTCGGCCGGCCCGCCGAATACGCCCACCTGCGCAGCCTGCTGGCGCCGCTGGGCACGCTTCCCATCTACCTGCTGCCCGGCAACCACGACGACCGCGACACGCTGCGCACCGCCTTTCCCGAGCACACCTGGCTGCGCAGCGAAGGCTTCATCCAGTACGCGGTGGACATCGGCGATCTGCGGCTGATCGCGCTGGACACCGTGGTGCCCGGCCACAGCGAGGGCGCGCTGTGCGAGGAACGCCTGCAATGGCTGGAGCTGCAACTCACCGCCAGCGAAGGCCGCCCCGTGGTGATCGCCATGCACCACCCGCCCTTCGAGACCCTGATAGGCCACATGGACAAGATCGGCCTGCTGCAGGGTGCCCAGGCGCTGGAAGACCTGGTGCGCCGCCACCCCAACGTGCAGCGCGTCATCTGCGGCCACCTGCACCGCAGCATCCAGGTCGCCTTCGGCGGCACGGTGGCCATGACCTCGCCCGCGCCCGCCCACCAGGTCTGCCTGGACCTGGCGCCCGACGCCGCATCGGCCTGGACGCTGGAGCCGCCCGGCTTCATGCTGCACGCCCTGCCGCACGGCGGCCGACTGGTCAGCCATGCCGTGGCCAGCGGGCAATTCGACGGGCCGCACCCGTTCTGGGGTGCGGACGGGCGGTTGATCGACTGAGCACGAGGACACACCAACCCTGCCCCGGCGAAAGCCGGGGAGAATATCCGCCATGGATACAGCCAACATCAAGGGCCGCCTGGACTTCCTGCGCGAGGCCGAAAAACTCAAGAGCGTGCTGCGCAGCGCCCACACCTCCACCGGCCGCACCGAAAGCACGGCCGAGCACAGCTGGCGCCTGTGCCTGATGGCCATTGCCTTCGAGGACCAATTCGCACAGCTGGACATGCTCAAGCTGTGCGTGATCCACGACCTGGGCGAGGCCATCCACGGCGACATCCCCGCCGTGGAAAAGAACCAGCACCCCGACAAGAGCGCGCAGGAAAAGGCCGACCTGCTGCACCTGACCCGCTCGCTGCAGCCCGGGCACCGCGACGCCATCATGGCCCTGTGGCAGGAGTACGAAGACGCCGCCACCCCCGAGGCCCGCGCCGTCAAGGCCCTGGACAAGCTGGAGACCATCCTGCAGCACAACCAGGGGATCAACCCGCAGGATTTCGACTACGGCTTCAACCTGGGCTACGGCAGGAAGTACACGGGCGCCGATCCTCTGTTCGCCCAGGTGCGCAGCCTGCTCGACGAGGACACGCGCCAGAAAATGGGCGCCGCCGCGCAGGACGCCAGCGCGACCTAGCTGCGCCAGCGCCCCTGTGGCCGCGTCAGCGGCCCGCGCCGACCCGCTGCCGCCGCCCCAGCCCCATCCATCCGATGGCTGCAGCCAGCAGGCTCAGGAACACAAGGGCTGTGTGCTGCAGCGTCGGCACGGGGGTCACCTGGCCACCGCCGGGTGGAGCCGCCACCGTATTGATGGACGCAGAAGCCATGCACGGCACCGTTCCCACGACCTGCCCTGCTTGCATGCACTGCACCGCCGGGTCCCCGGCATTCACGGTGGCCACATTGGTAATGGTTGCGGGCGCCGGGTTGGACACGCTGGCCATCACGGTGAAAACCAGCGAGTCTCCTGCCGCGAACACGGGCACCGTGACTGCCAGCGATCCGGAGCCTGACGCCACGGGACATGGCGTGCTGGCGCCGGGCGTACAGATCCAGGTGGCGCGCTCCAGACCGGCAGGCAGGCTGTCGGCAATCTGCGCCTGGGTGGCGGCCACGGTCCCCGTATTCCTGACGGTGATGGTGTAGCGCACCTCCTGCCCCGCCTGCACCTGGCCTGCGGGCGAGATGCTATGGGTCAACGACAGGGCAGGATGCACGGCCTCCCTGTGCCAGGACATGACGTTCTGGTTTTGCACGGGCGCCCCGGTCCACGCAATGGACACGCCGTTGTCGGGCATCTCATAGGTGCCCAAGCAGGTGTCGCTCTCACCCGAATGGCTGACCTGCTGGGATGTTTCCGAGAACAAGGAAGCGCACATCGCGTTGTTCATGGCACCCACCTGTTCTGTGGCCATTTCAAACCGGCTGAGCATATCCACATCATTGGGAGATCCACCCGGGCCAATTTGATTGATGGAGCGGTGCGGATTGTTTCCCGTCAGCCAGCGTTGAAGGTGGATTCTGTTTCTCACGATATTGGACCCACTGTCCGTGGAAACCCTGAAAATGAATGCGCGCACATCCGGATCGGAACTGCTGTAGGCGTTCAATCCGTCCGAGAAACTATAGGAAGTCACCAGCGCCCTTATTTCGCTTTCGTCCAGATTGGGCTGCAAGGGTGCGGCCGTTTCAAACCAGCCGGCCAGGCGGGCGGTCCTCGGAAAATCCTGGCATGAGCCGTGAGACCCCAGGGGACACGCCGTGCGATCCTGGAAATCCGAGTAGGCGGTTCTCATCTCCCCGTAGTAACGCGTCACTTGCGCGCTGGCGGGGGGGCAGGCCGAGAGTGCTGCGCCGGCCATCAAGGCAGCCATGAGGGCGTGATTATTCATAGAACTCCCAGTGATGGATAGATTTGAGCTATCAAGGTATCACTGGTATTGAACTTTAAAAATCACCAATCCCCTACAGCCACTATTCAATGACAAATATTTGCAATCCCGCCATTGGAATGGAACTCCAAGCTGCCGTCCTGTCTACTTTTCAACGGAGAGCGCCGATGAATGCGGAACTGCATAACACCCTATCTACCCCCAAATATCTTTTTTGATTGGAATGCACAATACCCAATTTGAATCAAAGCCATTGTGACAAACGTTTCAAACAGTAAATGGCAGTGATGAATAGCGGTAGATCCGAACCTGGAACGCCGAGGACGGCTCCCTCACCGATCCACAGGCAGCGCCAGCGTCTCCTTGACCTCTTCCATCACCACATAGCTGTGCGACTCGGCCGGCACGGGCAGTTTCTTGAGGATGTCGCCCAGCAGGCGGCGGTACTCGCGCATGCCGCCCAGGCGGGCCTTGACCAGGTAGTCGAAGCTGCCCGAGACCAGGAAGCACTCCAGCACGTCAGGCACGTGCAGCAGCTCCTGGCG
Source organism: Delftia sp. K82 (assembly GCF_002193035.1). Classification (NCBI taxonomy): domain Bacteria; kingdom Pseudomonadati; phylum Pseudomonadota; class Betaproteobacteria; order Burkholderiales; family Comamonadaceae; genus Delftia; species Delftia sp. K82. Next base: position 2,925,156 of record NZ_MYFL01000001.1, read on the forward strand.
CACCTTGTCGAAGACCTCGCCCGACTTGGACGAGAGCTTGATCTCCACGAACACCAGCAGCGTCTTGCCCAGCGCCTCGGGCGAGAGGTGGGCGTGGTAGCCCGTGATCACGCCATCGCGCTCCAGGCGGCGCACGCGCTCCGAGCAGGGCGTGGCCGAGAGGCTGACCTGCTCGGCCAGTTCGGTCATGGAGATGCGGCCATCCCGCTGCAGGATGTCGAGGATCTTGCGATCGGTGCGGTCAAGCACGCGGTTTTCACTTTTGGCGGCCATGGCGGCGATTCCCGGGGCTTATCAATCACTGGAGAGTAGCAATATTTCAGTGGTTTCCACTGCCTCATCGTCAATAGACTTTGATTTCATCTTGTTGACCTGGCGGTGAATCGTATGAAAGTCCTTGTTCTTGGCGGCGGTGTCATCGGCGTGACCAGTGCGTACTACCTGGCGCGGGCCGGTGCCGAGGTCACGGTGCTGGACCGGCAGGATGCGCCCGCGTCCGAAACCAGCTTTGCCAACGCAGGCCAGGTCTCGCCCGGCTACTCCACGCCCTGGGCGGCACCCGGCATTCCGCTCAAGGCCCTGAAGTGGATGCTGCAGGAACACGCGCCGCTGGCCGTGCGCCTGGACGGCAGCCTGTTCCAGCTGCGCTGGATGGCGCAGATGCTGCGCAACTGCTCGGCCCAGCGCTACGCCGTCAACAAGGAACGCATGATGCGCGTGGCCGAGTACAGCCGCAGCTGCCTGCAGCAGTTGCGCGCCGACACCGGCATCGCCTACGAGCAGCGCACGGGCGGCACCTTGCAGCTGTTCCGCACCCAGGCCCAGCTGGACGCCGTGGGGCGCGATGTGGCCGTGCTGCGCGAATGCGCCGTGCCCTTCGAGCTGCTGGACCGCGACCAGCTCGCCCAGGTGGAGCCCGCCCTGGCCCAGGCGCGCGACCGGCTGACAGGCGGCCTGCGCCTGCCCAAGGATGAGACCGGCGACTGCCACCGCTTCACCAACGAGCTGGCCCGCATCGCCACCGGCCTGGGCGTGGAGTTGCGCTTCAACCAGAACGTGGATGGCCTGGTGGTCGAAGGCGGCCGCATTGCCGGCGTGCGCGTGAATGGCGAGCTGCTGACCGCCGACCGCTACGTGATGGCCTTCGGCAGCTACTCGCGCCAGGCGCTGGAGCCGCTGGGGCTGGACCTGCCCGTCTACCCCGTCAAGGGCTATTCGCTCACCGTGCCGCTGGGCAACCCGGCGCTGGCGCCGCAGTCCACGGTGCTGGACGAGACCTACAAGATTGCCGTCACCCGCTTTGACGACCGCATCCGCGTGGGCGGCATGGCCGAGCTGGGCGGGTTCGACCTGCGCCTGGACCCGCGCCGCCGCGCCACGCTGGAGCTGGTGGTCAACGACCTGTTCCCGGGCGGCGATGTGGCGCGCGCCAGCTTCTGGACCGGGCTGCGGCCCATGACGCCGGACGGCACGCCCATCATCGGCGCCACGCGCTACTCCAACCTGTTCCTGAACACCGGCCACGGTACGCTGGGCTGGACCATGGCCTGCGGCTCGGGCCGCCTGATCGCCGACCTGATCACCGGCCGCAGCCCCGAAATCAGCACCGACGGCCTGGCCCTGGACCGCTACACGCACCGGCCGGCCCGGCACCTGGGGGGCAGCTCCACGCCCGTGTCCGCCTGAGCGTACTGAGCGCGGCCGGGCACCGCCCCCACTTCAATGCGCCGAGAACCCCAGCAGATACTCGTAGCTGAGGCTGGTGGTGCGCGCGTCGCCTGCCACGGGCAGGCGCACGATGGCCAGCAGCTGGTTCATGCCGGCACGCGGTGTGACGGTCACCAGGCCGTCGGCATCGGTTGCCAGTGGCGGGCCGCTTTCTCCCAGCGACACCCGCACGCCGGCCCGGGGCTGGCCGTTCAGCAGCACCTGGAATTGCTGGGGCTCGCCCGCGTGGGGCGAGCGGCGGGTCTTGGCGATGATCTCCAGGGTCTGGCCCAGCTTCTCGCGGGTGACCGGGCCCCATTCGAGGATGGTCTTGTGGAACTTGAGCGCATGCACGCCGCTGGTGGCGCCGGGGTTCTCGGTCATGGGCTTTTCAACCATCGGCCCCTCGCCCACGCGGCTGAAAAATCCGTTGTCGAAATGCGCGGCCAGCAGCGCGGCCTTGCGGGCCGGCGTGGCGCGGGCACCGCCGGGCACGGGCTGCACGGCCACGTCGATGCGGCGGCCGCGCGCGTCATAGGCCTCAACGCTCTTGAGCTTGCCGGCCGCAAAGTTCTCCAGCTTGCCCTCATGGCCGCCGAACTGCACGGTGTAGGCGCCGTCGGCGTCGGGCTCCAGCCAGACGTTGTGGGCCTGGGCCAGCGGCGCGCAGGCCAGCAGGACCACGAATGCGGCGGTTGCAACGGATGCGAAACAGGGGTTGGATTTCATTTTTTCCTCCTCAAAACTGTGTCTGCACGCCGACCTTGAGCGTGCGCGGCGCGCCGGGCGCGAACAGCGGCACGCCGCGGATGACCGAGGCCGACGTGGCATAGGCCTTGTCCCCCAGGTTGGAGACCACGGCATAGATGCGGCTGCGCGCCGAAGGCAGGCGCCAGCTCAGGCCCAGGTCCCAGGTGGCGTATCCGCCGTAGAACACGCTGTTGTCGGCCGTGACGGCATAGCGGCCCACGCGGCGCCAGGTCAGCGTGCCCTCCCACTGCGCCAGCGGGCGCCAGGCCAGGCCCACGGTGGCAGTCTGCCGGGGCACGCCGGCCACCTGGTTGCCGACCAGGGCCGGGTTGCCGTTCTCGGTCACGCGCGAATGGGCGCTGCCCCAGGCCAGTTGCAGGTCCAGGTTCTTGCGCACGGCCCACAGCGCGCTGGCCTCCACGCCCGTGCGGCGCGTGGCGCCGAAGTTCTCGTACACGCCAGGCGCCACGTTGCGGATCTCGCCCGAGGACTGCAGCCGATAGGCGGCCACATCCAGCACCAGGCCCGGCATGGGCTTGATCTGCGCGCCCACTTCGGTCTGCCGAAAGATATTGGGATCGAGCCGCGCGGCGCCCAGCGCGTACTTGGCGAAATCGCTGGCCAGCGCAAATCCCTCGGACCAGCTGGCGCGCAGCAGCACACCCGGCGCCACCTGCGAGCGCAGGCCCAGCTTGGGGCTGGCATGCGCCGTGCGCGCCAGCGGGCCGCAGGGGTCGCTGCCCGTTTCGGGGCCGTTGGGACGGCAGCCGCCCGTGAAGCGGTCCCAGCGCAGGCCGGCGGACAGCTGCAGCAGGCGGTGAACGGGCGCATCCACCTCGGCAAAGGCCGAGAGGGTGTTGAGCCTGGAATTGCGGTCGTCAATGGCTGCGCCCGTGCGCTCGCGCCATTGCAGGCCGTCGTAGAACTGGTAGTCGGTGGATTCGCGCACGGCCTCCAGCCCGGCCACCCAGTTGAGCGGGGTCAGCGCCGTGACATGGCGGCCATTGAGGCTGGTGCCGGCGCCGTAGACGGCGCGGTCATAGCTTTCCTCGCGCTGGCGCCACTGCAGTGCGTCGATGGGCCGGCTGAACCAGCGCGTGAAGCTCTGCTGCGTGGTGTAGGCATGGCCCAGCCAGGTCAGCCGGGGCGAAAGCGCGTACTGCACATCGGCCCGCAGCGTGGCGAAGTTCTTGCGCGTGCCATCGTTCATGGCGCGCGGGTCCATGCCTTGCGGATCGCGCGCGAACTGCCCCGCTGTCAGGTACGACGGCGAATCGCCCTCACCATGGTGCAGCCGTGCCGACAGCGCCACCTCCAGCTGCGGCGTGAGCCGCTTGCTCCAGCGCAGGGCCGCCGTGCTGCGCTGGAACTGCGACTGCGCGCGAAATCCATCGGTGCGGTAGTGCTGGGCCGCCAGGTTCAGGAATTCGCCCTCCCCCAGCTTCAGCCCCAGGGCGCCCTGCGCGTCCAGCGTGCCGTGGGAGGACAGGCTGACATCAGCCTCGCGGTAGGGGGTGTAGTCGCCCTGCTTGCGCGTCTCTATCGCCATCAGCCCTGCACGGTTGAAGTTGCCGTACAGCGCGGACACGGGACCCTTGTAGATGCTGATGCGCTCCATCTCCAGCGGCACGATCACGCCCAGGTCCACATAGCCGTCAGCATGCGACATGGCCTCGTTCAGTGGAATGCCGTCCAGCACCACGCCCACGTCGCCGCCATGGCCGCCACCGCCGAAGCCGCGCATGACGATGGCGTCACCCACGCCGGACAGCTGGTAATTCTGCACATTCATGCCCGGCACCTGGCGCAGCAGCTCCTGCGGATGGCTGACATGGGCGTTGGCGATGTCCTCGGCCTCGATCACGCTGGTGGTGTAGGCGGCCGAGGCGCCGCGCGCGGTCTGGCCCTTGACCTCGACAGGCTGCAGGCTGGGCGAGGCATCCGTCGCCTGCTGTGCACCAGCCTGGGGAATGGCGGCCAGCCCCAGCAGGCCGGCCGCCGCAATCTGGTGCAAGGCGCAGGGCCGAGAAGGAAATTTCAGAGGATGTGTCATGCGGGTCCAAGAGTTGTATGAAGAAAAAAGCAAACTTCATACCGACCTGCATGACAGGGGCTGCGCGCCCGGCCCCGGACTGCCTCAATCGTCGTGCGAATGCGGATGGTGGTGCCCGTGATCGTGCCCGCCAGGCTCTGCCCTGCGCACCATCACCACGTTGAGCTGGCCGTGGTGCACGCCGCGCTCGGCCGTGATGGTGTCGGCAAAGCGCCGCACGGCGCTGGCCGGGCCGCGCAGCATGACGGTTTCAATGCATTGCTCGTGGTCCAGGTGCACATGGGTGGTGGCCATGTGCAGCTCATGGTGGTCATGCTGCAGGCTGGCCAGGCGCTCGGACAGGTCGCGCTCGTGGTGGTTGTAGACATAGGACAGGTTGGCCACGCACAGGCCGTCGGCGTCCTCGCGCTCGCGCACCTGGGCCAGGTGGGCGCGCAGCACGTCGCGGATGGCCTCGGAGCGGTTGTCGTAGCCGCGCGCGGCGATCCATGCGTCGAAATCACGGGCCAGGTCGTCGTCGATGGAGATGGTGAAGCGTTCCATGGGCAGCAGAAGTGGGGAAACAGGTGGCGGGAACAAAAAAGGTCGGCATCACGCAGGATGTGCCGGCCATTGTCCGGCCATCCAGGCCGGTGCCATGCATGCAACACCCGCGCCAATCACTGTCGGCGCATGCTGGCAATAGCGACAAACCACCACGGTCATGCTTTGTTCACATTCGCGCAATATCCGGTTACCCTGATCGAGGTTGCGCAGTGCGCACCGTCGATCGCTGAAAGGGGCGCGGCATGCAGTATTCATTCGATCAGCTTCTGGACATGCTGCTGTCCCTGCTGGAGGCTGCGCCCGCCTGTTCCTCGCGCGAACAGTCCTTCGAGCAGCTGCGCACGCTGTGGCTTCAGACCCACAGCTATTTCGCGGCCCCCGAGACCGAGCTGCGCCGCCTCGCCGGACGCAGGCTGGTCGAACTCCACGGCTGGAAGGATCTGGACAAGGACCCCTGCTACCTGGACCACGATCCCGGCAACGGCAGCGCCCTGCGCATCTACCTGCACCGCGATGGTGGCATGGTGATACAGCGCCTGCAGGGCGATGGCCGGCAGATCCTGTTCTCGCGCCTGGGCGTGCAGTTGCAGCCTGCTAGCTGAGCCTGCGCCCGGCCTGCGGGGCCAGTTGCTCCGGGGAAGACACGGCCCGGCCCTTGCGCTCCAGCAGCCACAGCACGGCCAGCGCCGTGACCACCGCCAGCCCCGCCAGCAGCAGCAACAGATCGTGGAAGGCCGCGCCGTACATCTGCGCAAGCAAGCCGTCCTGCCCCGGCAGCGCCTGGGCGGCGCGCGCCAGATCGGCCTGGGCAAGCTGCCCGGCCATCTCGCGCCGCAGGCCCGCATCGGGCGACAGCCCGCCAAGCCGCCCCTCCACCAGCACCGACAGCACGGCGCCCGCCACGGCCAGGGCCACGCCGTCCGCCGAGATGCGCACGGTGTTGAAGATGCCCGTGGCCATGCCCACGCGGTCTGGCGCCACGGTGCTCACGGCCAGCCCGTCCATCAGGCCCCAGGGCAGGCCAATGCCGGTGCCTATCAGCAGCAAGGGCAGCGCCAACGCCGGACCGGCGCCTTGCCCGAAAGCAGCCGCCAGCCACCACAGGCCCGCCGCGGCCAGCAGCAGACCGGCCGCCGACAGCCGGCCCGGGCTGATCCAGCGCGACAGCAGGCCCACCAGTAGGGCCGCCAGCAGCGGCACCACCAGCAAGGGCGCCGCCAGCCAGCCCATCATGCGGCCCGCCGCCAGCGGGCTGAGGCCCTCCACGCCGATGAAGCGCCCGGGCAGCATGACCACCAGAGAGATGAACAGAAACGCCGGTGACGCTGCCAGCAACTGCACGCCCAGAAAGCGCGGCTGCGAGAACAGCGACAGATCCAGCAACGGACGGGCCACGCGCCGCTGCACCGCCACGAAGACCACGAACAGCACGGCGGACAGCGCCAGCGGCCCCAGCACCTCGGCATGGAGCCAGCCGCGCTCGGGCACCATCAGCACGCCGTAGGTGAAGCCGCCCAGGGCCAGGGTGAACAGGGCTGCGCCCAGCCAGTCGGGCCGGTCGGCAGACACGGCTTCATCGCGCCGCGCGCTGACCATCACCATGGGCAGGCCCAGCAGCGCCACCAGCCCCGTCCCATGGAACACCCAGCGCCAGCCCAGGCTGTCCACCATCAGGCCCGACACCCAGGGGCCGAAGGCCAGGCCCAGGCCAAAGGTCGTGCCCAGCAGGCTGAAGGCCCGCATGCGCGCCGCGCCCTCGAACAGCGGCGCCAGCGAGGACATGGCCGCCGCAAAGGCCACCGCCCCGCCCAGCCCCTGCAGCAGGCGCAGCCCATCGGCCCAGCGCAGATCGGTTGCCAGGCCCACGCCAAAGCTCAGCAGGCCGAACCAGGCCAGCCCCAGCAGCCACAGGCGGCGCCGGCCATGGATGTCGGTCAGGCTGCCGGCCACCATCATGGCGCTGCCGTAGCTCAGGATGTAGGCATTCATGATCCAGCCCAGCTGGGAGGGCGTGCCGCCCAGCTCGGCATGGATGGAAGGCAGGGCCACGGCCGGGCCCGTGAAGCTCAGGGGAATCAGCAGCCCCGTCAGGCAGACGGCCAGCAGTTGCAGCCATTTGAGGGGGCTGCCGCGAGAGAGGGAAGACATGGTTTGTGCGCCATTTCAAGAAACGACCGCCAGCGTAGGCCCGTCTTCATCTGAGACAATCCATCTTTATTTCCGAATACTTGAGACACCCGAGTCTCAAATCATCTTCTTCACTCACCTCTTCACACAGCGCATGGAAATAGACAGCCTGGGCAGCATCGGCCTCTTTGTGCGCGTGGCCGAGCGGCTGGGCTTCTCTGCCGTGGCGCGCGAGCTGGGGCTGTCGCCCTCGGCCGTGGGCAAGGCCGTGGCGCGGCTGGAGGAGCGCCTGGGCGTGCGCCTGTTCAACCGCAGCACGCGCACGCTGGCACTCACGGCCGAGGGCGAACGCTTTCTGGAGCGCTGCCGGCGCATCCTCTGCGAGGTCGAGGCCGCGCAGCAGGAACTGCGCCATGCGGGCGAGCGGCCCCAGGGCCGGCTCAAGGTCAGCCTGCCACGCCACTGCGGTTTGTTCGAGCAGGCGCTCTCGGACTTCCTGCTGGAGTACCCCGAGGTCGAACTGGACCTGAACTTCTCGGACCATCTGGTCGATGTGATCGGCGACGGCTTTGACGTGGCCATACGCGCCGCGCCGCTGCAGGACTCGGGCCTCAAGCACCGGCGGCTGGGCGGCTTCCGGCGCGTGCTGGTGGGCTCGCCCGCCTATTTCCAGCGCCATGGCAGGCCGGCGCAACCTGCCGACCTGGCCCGCCACCAATGCCTGCACTACCGCTATCCGGCCACCGGCCGGCTGGAGCGCTGGCCCTTGGGAAATGACGACGACACCGCCCCGCCCGCGCTGCCCTCCAGCGTGGTCTGCAACAGCGTGGAGATGCGCATCTTCCTGGCGCTGCGCGGCCAGGGCATTGCCTGCCTGCCGGACTTCACCGTGGCCCGCCAGCTGGAGCAGGGCCTGCTGCAGACCGTGCTCGACCCGTTCACCGCCAACGCCCAGGGCACGGTCTGGATGGTCTGGCCCCCGGGCCGCGACCTCTCGCCCAAGGTCAGGGCCTTTCTCGAATTCATGGCGCACAGGCTGTTTGCCTGAACCGGGTCAGCGCATCCGCTCAGCCCCGCAGTTGCGAGACGGCCCAGGCCGCGATGAACAGGCCCAGGCCGAACACCGTGTGCGCCATCAGGCTGCGCAGCCGCGCCAAGGCGGGCTTGGGTGTCTTGCGGGCAAACAGCCCCGCCCCCATGCAGGGCTGCAGCGCCAGGAAGGGTGCGGCCACGGTGAACACGCCCCAGGCCAGGGCCGGCCACAGCGTGGGCGCCCGGGCCCAGCCCTCACCCGCCAGGGCCAGCAGAGCCGCAGCAAAGGCCACACCGATCGCATAGTGCGCCACCCAGCCCAGGGCCTTCTCACCCGCCACCGGCGCGGACCGGCCGATACCGGCATGCACCAGCCGGCCGCGCGGCAGATGGCCCAGCCAGCGGCCCACCATGGCGTAGTCCAGCGAAGGCACGCCCCACAGACGCTGCAGCAGCAGCGCCCACACATCCATCACCAAGGTCGCGCCTGCGCCCGTCAGCACGGCGCGCAGCAGGAATTCCGGCACATCCAGCATGTCTTTTCACTCTCTTGCAGGTTTGCAGCGGCCTCCTTGGATGCCACCGCATGCACAATGAACAATACATTCAATTAATTGATTGAATGTTTGCGTGATGCTAGGCTATCCCCCATGAATCCGTCAAGCAGCCCTGTACCGATCGAGGCCTTCCCCGACCTGGCCGACCTGGCGCGCACCCTGGGCCATGCCCACCGCCTCACCTTGCTGAGCCATGCGGCCGAAGGCGAGCAGCCCGTGGAGCGCCTGGCCGAGCTGTGCGGGCTGTCCGTGGCCAACACCTCCCAGCACCTGCAGCACCTCAAGCGCGCGGGCATGGTGCTCACACGGCGCGAGGGCAAGCATGTGCTGTACCGGCTGGGCGACGGGCCCATCACCGGCATCATCGATGCGCTGCACGACTATCTGCAATTCCGCCACGCCGAGATCCGCGCCGTGGTCTCCGACAGCCTGCGCCAGCGTGACCGCCTGCAAGCCGTTGCGCTGGACGAGCTGCTGCAGCGCATGCAGATGGACGACACCATCGTGCTGGACGTGCGCCCGCCAGCGGAATTCGCCCAGGGCCACCTGCCCGGGGCCGTCAACATTCCCCTGGAAGCGCTGGAAGGCGAGCTGGACGCGCTGCCGCCCGACAAGGACATCGTGGCCTATTGCGGGGGCCAGTACTGCGTGCTCTCGGCCAATGCCGTCACGGCGCTGCGCGCCAGCGGCCGGGAGGCGCGGCGCTTCGAGGCAGGCTTCACCGGCTGGCAGCAGGCCGGCCTGCGCGTGGAGGCCGGCGCCTAGCGCAGCAGCCGCGCCAGCCCTTGCTCGAACCGGCCATGCAAGGCCTGCGCGCCCTCGCCCGACAGGGCCAGCGCCAGCGCATGGCCATGGGTGTAATCGATCAGCAAGTCCAGCAGCACGGCGGCATCGTCATCGCTGGACTCGCACTGCTGCACCTCGCCGCGCAGCCGCTGCGTGAAGGCGGCCAGCGACTCGGTGAACAGGGCCGGGTCGCCCAGAATGCACACCGTCAGCGCCGGATGGCGGCGCACGCGCTCCATGTAGCCCGCCAGCAGCGCCTGCACGCGCTGCGCCGGCGCAAGCCCGGGCTGCGGTTCGGCCAGCGGCTGGCCATGCACGCGCTCCACCAGGCTGCGCATCAATTCCTGCTGGTCGCCCACATGGTGGATCACCGACATGGGCGTAATGCCCAGCTGCCGCGCCAGCGGCCGCAGGCCAAAGCCCTGCGCGCCCACGGCCTCCAGCAAGGCCAGCCCGGCATCCAGCACCTGATCGCGGCTGAGCGAGCGCCCGGCCGAGGGGCGCCCGCGCCGTGCAGCCTGTGCAGTCGATACAGCCGGTACAGCCGATACAGCCGGCTCACTCATCGCCGCCACCGTTACGCACCATGACCCGGCCGCCCGCCTCCACCCGGTAGCGCGTGCTGACCATGCCGCTGGGATAGGCCTGGGAGGCCAGGCACGTCAACCGCAGATCGCAGCCAATATCGCCAAACAGCGGCCGCCCCGCGCCGATCAGCACGGGCACGCGGGTGATGGTCATCTCGCCCACCTCACCCGCCGCCAGGAAGGCGCGGATCACGGCGCCGCCGTCGATATAGGCGCTGCTCCAGCCCTCGGCCCGCAGCTCGGCCACCAGTTGGGCAGGCTGGACGGACGTGATGCGCAACTTGCCGCGCAAGTGCACAGGCACATCGCTCGCGCCCAGCGTGCGGCTCATCACCACCACGGGTTTCTCAAACGGCCAGCCGTCGAAGCCCAGCACGCTTTCATAGGTGGAGCGGCCCATGACGATGCCATCCACCGTCTTCATGAAGGCCGCGTAGCCGTAGTCCTCGCCGCCATCGCCCCCGGCCGGCAGCCAGTCCAGCGAACCATCGGGCCGGGCAATGAAGCCATCGACCGAAGTGGCGATGAAGACCTTGCCGAATGCATTGCCGAACGCATTGCCGTGTGCTTTTGCGGGTGTCCTGTCGGGTGCCATGGCAGTCTCTCCATCCAATTAAACATACACCGTATGATAATTAATCTGCGGCACCCTGGCTACCGATGCCCGTGCTCAGGCATAGGCCAGGATGTCGGCCAGCGGCCTGCGCGCCTTCTGGGGGCGTGGCGTGCCTGCCGCGTGGCCCACGGCGACCAGCATCACGGGCAGTTCGTGGGCCTGCAGGCCAAAGCCCGCTGCCAGCAGTTCCGCATCGAATCCCACCATGGGGCAGCTGGCCAGCCCCAGGCCCTGGGCGGACAGCATCAGCGTCATGGCCGCCAGCGAGGCTGAGCGCACGGCCTCGTCGCGCTGCAGCTGCAGGTTGTCCGCGTGCGCGGCCTGGGCCTGGGCTACCCAGCCATCGGCCGTGCGCTGGCTCATCAGCCCGCCGTCCACGCTGGGCTGCAAGAACTCCGCCAGCCGCGCATGCGCGGCCAGCGTGCCGCAGACGATGAAGACGGCAGAGGCGTCCTCCACCTTCTGCTGCCCATAGGCGGCGGCCTTCAGCCGCGCCTTGGCCTCGGGTGTGCGCACGGCAATGAAGCGCCAGTTCTGCAGGTTGTAGGCCGACGGGGACAGCGAGGCCTGGGCCACCAGCGCGGCCAGCGTCTCATCGGCCAACGGGCAGCCCGGCTCGAAACGGTCTGCGGAAATGCGCGAAGCGATGGCCTGCCCGATGGGCATGGAGGAAAGTGCGGAAGAAGTCATGTGAAACGCTCGGTGGGAAAAAGAGAAAGAACTCAGTGCAAAAACTCAGGCGCCGCGCGAAGCAGACCACTGCACCGCCAGCACGCTGGCCAGCACCACCAGCAGGCCCAGGAAGGACATGCCCGTCATGGACTGCGACAGCAGCGCCCAGCCCAGGACCACGGCGGTGAGCGGACTCAGCAGGCCCAGCGAAGACACGGCCACTGAAGGCAGGCGCCCGATGCCGCGAAACCACAGCACATAGGCCAGCAGCGCGCCGGCAAGACACAGGTAGGCATAGGCGCCCAGCTGGGTGAGCGACAGCGCGGGCAGCGGCGCATCCACCCACCAGGCCAGCGGCAGCAGCATCAGCCCGCCAAACAGCAGTTGCCAGCCCGTCAGCGCCAGCACTGGCAAGTCCACGCGCCAGCGCCGCGTGAGCCAGGTGCCGGCCGCCATGCACACCGCACCCGCCAATGCCGCCGCCATGCCCACAGGCTCGAACACCGTCTGCGGCGACAGCAGCAACACCGCCATGCCCGCAATGCCCGCCACGGCGGCCCACAACGTCAGCCGCGCGGGGACCCGCCCGTCCACGCCCCAGGCCAGCGCCATCACCAGCAGCGGCTGCACGGCACCCAGCACGGCCGCCAGCCCGCCCGGCAGCCGGTAGGCCGCCACAAACAACAGCGCCTGGAACACGCCGATGTTCAGTGCGCCCAGCACCAGCAGCCGCCACCAGCCCGAGCCCACGGGCAGCCGCCGCGTGAAGAGCACCAGCAGCAGCCCGGCCGGCAGCACGCGGATCAGCGCAGCCGTGAACGGACGGTCTGGCGGCAGCAATTCGGAAGTGACGATGTAGGTGGAGCCCCAGATGGCGGGCGCCAGCGCGGTCAGCAGGATGTCGCGCCAGGACAGGGCGGGGCTGGCCGAGGGTGAGGCGGAGGAGGATGGCGAGTAGGACATGGCATTTATCTTCAATTCAAGACAAATCCATTATGCACGACTTATCTTAAAATCAAGACAAATGCCGAAACCCACCCTCCCCCGCCTGCCCGACCGGGTAGACACCATCCTCGAACAATGGGCACGCGAACGCCCCGACCTGGACGCCAGCCCCATGGGCCCCATCGGCCGTATCAAGCGCTGCGCCGCCCTGCTGGAGCAACGGCTGGAAGAGTGCTTTGCGCGCTTCGGCATGACCATGTGGGAATTCGACGTGCTGGCCACGCTGCGCCGCTCGGGCGCGCCCTTCTGCCTCACGCCCACGGCCCTGTTTTCCACGCTCATGGTCACCTCGGGCACCATGACCCACCGCATGAAAAGCCTGGAGACGCGCGGCCTGGTGCAGCGCCTGCCCAACCCGCAGGACGCGCGCAGCATGCTGGTGCAGCTCACCGACCAGGGGCTGGAGCTGATAGACCGCGCGGTGGAAGCGCACCTGGACAACGAGCGCGCCATGCTGGCGCCCATGCCCGTTGCCGAACTGGCCGCGCTGGACCAGCGGCTGTCCCAGCTGCTGCGCGTGCTGGAGGGCGGGCCTGACGAGGGCACTCGCCCTGCCCCCTGAACTGGCGTATATCCAGGTCATTGGGACTGGCGACGGTCGTGGTGCTCACGCCCTTCGTCATGACCCGGGAACGCTTTTGGCAAAAGAGGTGCTTCCCTTGAAGCACGTCGCAGGCACCCAGCCGCTTCTCGATACGCCATGGCAGGAATTGCTTACGCGCATGTCTCAAGACCTGCGCAACAGCCCGCATCCTGGACTCGGATGGGCAATGCCAGAAAATCCTGATCACGCAAGCGCGACCCACAGAAGACCATTGGCTTTCCCACAATCTGCTGCAAAAACCTTGGTGTCGAATTTTTGTAGCCAGATGTAATGATTTCACCAAAGATTTCCACTAAGATGTCCATTCCAACGGTGAAATGGCGATAACAGATTCTCAAACGACTTTGATACTCCCTCAACGCACCACACCATCTTGATAATGGTTTACTAATCTCCCGCCTTGGATACAAAAGGCTGCCACAGGCTGAATGCGCGCGATTTTCAATCGTCCAATGTTCAGGCTTTTTTCGGCTGATCCTTTACCGCACAATTTTCACACGAATGGCATGACGTCAGTTTACTCAGGCGGTAAACAGGCGGTTTAGCGAGTTATTCAATCTTTCAAACGGCACTGTGCAAAGCAGTCTCGCCGAGGCTTCGGCGTGGAATAGCCCTATGGCATCGGCACATAAAAAATGGGAGACATACCATGGATAGATCGGAAATAGCTTTGGCAAATAGCGAATGCCATCTCGATGCTGCGCATCCAATAGCAGATGAAGTCATCGCGTCTGCGCTCACCGCGCGCGAAATCGATGTACTCGAAGCGATGGCCAAAGGCCTCGGCTGCAGGGACATTGCGCACACGCTGGGCATCAGCGAACACACGGTACGCAAGCACCGCAGCAATATGTGCACGCGGCTGGGCCTGCGCAATGCCGTAGAACTCGTCACGCATGCCAGGCGGCAAGGCTGGTTGAGCGCTGCCCGCTCACCGCTCCCTCTGTCTCCCCGCGAGCAGGAGGTGATGGTGCACGTGCTGGCGGGCCAGACCAGCAAGGAGATCGCACGTTCGCTTTACCTCAGCGACTTGACCGTGCGCAAGCATCGCGAAAACATTCTGCGCAAACTGGGCCTGACAAGCACCGCCCAATTGCAGACATTCGCGCCAACGGCAACTCGCAATGGCGGCAGCATCTGATATCCAGGCCAGCGTGCATCGCCTGTCCGTGCTCACCGAATACGACATTGGAAGTATTCCACCCTCCTGGTGCAATTGGGCATGATGAGTCCAACGAATCGCGGACATTGACTTTCGCGACTTTTGATCAACCGGAGGGCGAGCAATCTCCTTATGGCGGCTGCAGCAGGCACCATTGCATTTCAGGTTTGCGCGGTTGACATGGAATATCCGCGCGAGCCTTGAACGACTGCAGAAGCTCATATCTCTTCGCCTTTCAGTCTTTACGCCTTTTAGTTTCTTCGTCTCTACGGTCCGCATCCGTCGAGGCATCTTCCCGGCACCCACGTGTCGGATTCCTGCACGCAACTCAAAGGAGTATCCCGCCATGAATCATTCTTCGCGGTCACCACCTGCGATTTCTCCCAAGCACCTCATGCCTTAGGCCCAATACCGGGCAATCATTCTCATTGGCAAAGAAAAGCGTTCATGACGTCAAACCTCATGTCGCTCCCTATCCATTCAATTTCAGGAATTGCACGCCATGTCAGATCAAGCCATGTTCAGCCAGTTGTACAACGCCCTTGTCGATAATCTCGGCACCCCGAATTTCCAGTTGCTTGGCACCCCCAAGGACTTCAGCTGGGGCACGGCTCCGACCGGGCAATGGGACCCGGCCGCCTATCAGATCGTCAGCGGCATGCCGCAGTGGTCCGCGATCGGCCAGTACGGCAGCCTCGATGCAACGCTCTTCGACGCCGTTCGCCAGATCTTTGGTCACGTGACATTCAAGGTCAGCCCCGAGCAGCAGGCCAATCAGACGGAGCTGGCCAACCTGTGCGTCCAGAAAAGCAATGCGATGGCCAAGGCCAACAGCGACATGAACCAGTTCTACCTGAGTTCAAAGCAGAACGGCGGCTTGATATTCGCGGCCCGCTACCCTGACATCAGCACGTGGATCAACAACGCGCCGGAGGCTGCTGCCTACATTACGACCATCCAGGCGGCCACCAACGCCTACAACCAGGCGGTCAAGATGAAGATGGAGCTGGAGCGGGCCAGCATGCCCAGCGATCTGCAGCGCGCCATCGACATGATGCAGATTCCGTCGGGCGACCCTGCCTCAAACAACGCACCGGCAGGCTGGACCAAGGTGCCGGATGGCTCGGGCATCCTGCGCTGGCAGCCGGACTTCCACATCGACACGACGGGCGCGGACTGGCGCGCAGCGCTCAGCAATGGCAGTGCAGGCGCGTTCTCGATCGCGATGAAATCTTCGCAATCGAGCAGCGACTTCAAGTCCTCGTTTGCCAAGGGCTCGACCAGCGTTGGCAACTTCTTCTGGAGCGTCAACGCATCGGGCGGCTGGAGCAAGTCCGACCTGTTCAACCAGGACTCGAGCTCGGCCGTGAAGATCAGCTGCGAGTCCTCCACGCGCGTGAAGGTGAATCCGGGCGACTGGTACCCCGGCGGCTTCATGAGCGAACTGGCCAAGGCACAGCAGGGGCCGAACGGCCAGGGCTACACCATCGTCGCCCCGTGGGTGGCCAACGGTGGCCCGGGGTCGAGCTCCCTGTTCGGCCCGAACGGCATCGTCGCGGCACGGGTGTCCGAGCTGCTGGTCGTCTACAAGCCTTCGTTCGAGATCACGATGAGCGCCAACACCTATCAGCAGAACAAGCAGGCCTTCGAGGGCAGCGCGGGTGTGCGCATCGGGCCCTTCACCTTCGGTGGCACGGGCGGTCACCAGTCCGAGTACACCAAGAGCACCGCACAGGCCAATACCTTCAAGGGCAGCAGCACCTCGGTGAACCCGCAAATCATCGGCGTGATCGTCGACTTCCCGGGCATCCATTGACCTGAAGACCAGCGGGTGGGCGGGACTGGCGGGTCCCGCCC
>NZ_MYFL01000001.1:2941334-3382843 GCF_002193035.1 Delftia sp. K82
CGGGACGGGCGGGTCCCGCCCCCCCCGCCCACCCCCGTCAACCGGAGACAGCGTTCATGAACGTGATCCATCAGTTCCTCGGCGGCCTGGCTGATCTGGTGCCTCCGCCCCCAAGGGCTCCAAGCGTATCAAGCGGGCCGAAAACCGGCATGGTGTTCAAGCGCTCGGCATCCATTTCGGCGCCGCTGGTGCGGGGGCAGATGCTGATGCCAGTGACCGCGTGGAACTGGCCGGATCCAGTGACTGGCACCATGGCTGACGCGCAGTTTCTCTTTGCAGATACGGTGCCCCAGTCCGCTGCCAATGGCGCGCTGTACCAAGCATCGGGGCGCAGCTTTTCGCAGGGATACAAGACCTTTCTGCAGGTACTCGAAGCCTGCAAATTTCCCTATCAGTCGATGCTTGCAGGCGCCATGCAGAAGATGGCAACGCCTGCGGGCGCCCCTGCATACTCGCCCACTCCGGTGGGATGGACCAAGGTGTACGAGACCGGCTACCTCCAGTGGAAACCGATCTGGACACTGCCCAAGAGTTCGTCGGAGTGGAGCGCAGCAGTGGCTGTCGGCACGATCGCAAACCCCGGCACCTTGCGCTTGAATCTCAACGACACATCCGGCGCAGGGCCGCAGGCTCCGGCTTCCCTGCAGGCCCTGGACGCTTCCGGCCGCGTCCTTGCGCTACCCGCAGCTTCGCTGGAGACGGTCACGATCACCTCTGAATGCTGGGACCAAGTGCCGATCTATCCCGGCAGCTGGTACGACGCCTCGATGGTGGCGCTGGGTCGCGGCCTGGTGCCGGATGCAGGCGTATTCTTCGGGCCTGGCGGCCTGATGGCGTGCCGTGTGTCAACTTTCTACGTCGCGTTGAAGCCCCGCTTCGACTTCACTGCCGCAGCGCCGATACCCGCCTCGCTGCGCCAGACGCTGGATGAAGCTGACACCGTGCAGGCCATGGGTGTGACGGTTCAGCGCGCACGCGGAGACGGACAGCCAAACCAGGCCTTGCGCCTCGTGAACACGGATCCTGCCCCCGTCATCGTGGCCGTGAGCCTTGAAACCTTGGCGTAATCCGTCACGTCCACATCACGTCACTTCACGTCAGACGATTTGCATTGGGCACCCTCAAGGTCGCAAGGCGTGGGCTGCTTGCAATGAAGCAGCAAAGTGCTTGGTGGCCGAATGCGTGGCGGCCCCCACCCTATCGCAAACCTTCCGCCTGCAGCGACTGGCGCACGGCAGGCCGCTCCCGCATCCGCGCGTACCAGGCTGCAAGATGCTCCAGGCCATCAAAGCGAATGCTCGTCTTGTAGACCGACTCCAGCCACGGCGCCTGCCCCCACTGCGTGAGCGCGTACAGATACGCATCGGCCACGGTGAAGCCATCGCCCATCAGGTAGCGCTTGCCGGCAAGTTGCGAATCCACCCAGGCATACCGCTGCTCCAGCTTGGGCCTGGCCGTCTCCACGCCGTACTTTCCCGCCGCCACCGCATACAGCAGCGGGATGAAGCCCTTGTGGATTTCCGAGTTCAGAAAGGCCAGCCACTCCAGCAGCCGATAGCGCTCCAGGCTGCCCTGGGCCGGCGCCAGAAGCGCTGCAGGCCGCAGGTCCGCCAGGTACTGCAGAACGGCGGGCCCTTCCCGCAGCAGGCTGCCGTCGTTCAATTCCAGCAGGGGGACATAGCCAAACGGGCTGAGCGCACGGAAGTCCCTGCCGTCTTCCGTCTGGTGGGTCTTGTGGTCCACCCGGACCAGTTGGAAATCAAGCCCCAGCTCGTTCAGGACAATGTGCGGCGCCAGCGAACAGGCGCCCGGCAGGTAGTACAGCTTCATGCAATTTCTCTGGTGATGGAACAAGGGGTCTGCGCGTTCAGGCACAGCCCCTGGCCAATGTCATGCACCAGGGATAAATCTGGAAGAAGGCAATAAAACTGCCCATAGGTTAAAAAAATATACCTGCCGCCTGCCTATGATGAATGTGCTATGAAATCCAACATCTCCGGATGCTCCGTGGAAGAAGCCATGCGCCTGCTGGGCGGCCGCTGGAGGCTGCTCATCGCCTCCTACCTCATCGACGGCCCCCGGCGCTTCAACGACCTGCGCCGCGACATGCCCGGCATCTCCCAACGCTCCCTCACCCTGGACCTTCGCGCGCTGGAGGAAGCGGGCCTGGTCAAGCGCACGGTCTACCCCACGGCACCGATCAAGGTGGAGTACGAGCTGACGCCCGATGGGGAGCGGCTCAAGCCCGTGGTGGAAGTGATGAAGGAGTTTGGGTTGTGGGTGAAGGGGAAGGCGCCGGACTGAGCGAGGTTCGCCTATAGGTAAGAGTTGATGTCGGCTGGTTATCCGTGTTCGCTGATGGATTCAATCGGTTAACGCAACAAATCTGCGTGAAGCGCAGACGGTGCTGGCGCAACTGCCAGCAGCCTTCGAGCACTTCAACGAGGTGAATGCGCATTCTTCGCTGAAAAAGCGTGCGCCTCGGGGGTTCAGGCGGCAACAGGCAGCGGGAGTTGACCAGGCGCTTTATTGCGAATAGGGCGGGATCGGGAATACGGGGGCAACATCACCAGCATATTTCTGAGGCATGCGTTGAATTGCCTTGCAGTCGCATCTAGTCCCTTCTATGAGAAGACTGACAGATTAAAGCCTTTGGGAAGGAACCGCGGAGCAATCCGGTCGTGCTCTTGTTGGAACTGCACTACCATGGATGGTGCGCGGTGTCACCTGATGGAAATTTATTTTTACTCTATCGTTTGACATGCGCTACCTCGTCCAGTTTCAAGTGACTTACATCGCCTGTACTCGTGATTTCCCACAGCAGGCCGCAAATCAATCACTGTATTTGGCTGGAAGCGCACAAAACGCCAATTTTTGTGTCAAACGAAACACAAAATGCAAGATTATTAATAAACACCGGATAGCTGCAGATAGCACTTCAATCCGTTGTCATCTCTATCCCAAGGCCTAGAAAGAGAAAATCTAATTTTCTTCCCCGAAGGTATGATATATCCCGGGCTTTCAAATCCAACAAATTTCACCCTAACGCCATTACCATCCCTATAATAATCATCTTCTTTAATTAGAGAAGAACCGAGCTTCGCAATTTGCACGCTATTCTTGAGATTCGTTGGAATATTGACATACAACGATTTACCACCTCTTTCCAAATGCCCATCGAATAAATCAGATAGCTTCGAAACTTGATCTGCAAGATCGTCAGTCAATTGCTCCATATCTGCCTCTTCAGGCAATAATTCCGCTGCGTAGACAACTACATCTTCAAGGTGAGGATTGCTTACAGCATCTTTGGCAGCCAATCTTACAGAATATTTCTCGCCAATTGTATATGGCGCGCTCGAAACAAGCGCCCCTCCTTTTTCGTTTAGCAGCCTTACCATTTCTTCATTATTTTCGTCCCATGCTCCCACACATATTCTATCATCCCCCATTTTGGTCCGCGAAAGAATTGTAACCACTGATGAATAGTAAGCTCTGCTCATTGTCATCCCTTTATCTATAAGATTTTCTGGATTTCGTTAAAACATCGAGGCCAAACATGTCGCTAGTAACACCACCATCGGCAAGTCGCCTCAGTACATCCAACTGACTCTCAATGCCACCTTCTTTGGTAATATGAACCATATCGATTCCCACATCTCTTAGTGACTCTCCTATCAATTTTGATCTGTGACAATCGCATGCAGAAATCTCACTGCACATGCAAGCAACCCTCACTCTTTTTTCATGCGCTTTAATTACGCCCGCCAATCCCTTCTTATAAGAATCTCGTTCCGCCACAAGCCGATAGTCGACTCGACCTAAAACGTCATAACAATTTGGATCTTTTGGCCGCCCTCCCAAACTCTCCCCCAAAAACAAATAGCCAATACCATCCAGCCTCAGTGCATCCGCGAGTTTTAATCTATTAAAATGCGGACTAAACCTAGATCTTGGGCTTGATCGAACGTCAATTATGTACTCAATTTCGTATTTTTTCAAAA
Organism: Delftia sp. K82; assembly: GCF_002193035.1. NCBI lineage: Bacteria > Pseudomonadati > Pseudomonadota > Betaproteobacteria > Burkholderiales > Comamonadaceae > Delftia > Delftia sp. K82. The sequence continues at coordinate 2,945,339 of NZ_MYFL01000001.1, forward strand.
GTGCAATAAAATCCTCTATTTTTCTCGCACCATGACCAATACTAAACACTGTTACATAAGGAAACTCAATAGAATCTACCATTTGATTCTTTCTTAAAGCTTACAAAAATCATTGCAAGGAAAAGCTCTTTTCATAAAAAATTTTTATTAAAATACGTAAACAAAACTCTCCGTTTTTGCCATTGCACATCCGCACTCAATCAACATAGCTACGTACCACAGCTTCCCCTTGGCACTACATTGATGATATAGCTCAAGTTCAACATCTCTGCTCGCAACTCCAGCAAGACATTGTGAGCAATGTGTGCCGGATGCTCCCGCCCCCTCTAAGTTGTGCGCTCCCAGCAAATCATGATGCATTCTTCAGCTTAGAACAGAAAAAATCCGCCCGCATGACAGTGCTCGCACAGCGCCGCATGTCCGCACAGAACTCCAGCTAGCTGTGAAGCTTCAATAGGTGATGTTGCCCCCCGGATTCCCGACCCCGCCCTATTCGCAATAAAGCGCCTGCTCAGCCCCTGCCGCCTGTTGCCGCCTGAACTCTCGAGGCGACCGCATTTTCAGCGAAGAATGCGGATACACCTCGTTGAAGTGCTCGAAGGCCGCTGGTAGTTGTGCCAGTACCGTCTGCGCGTCACTCAGGTCCATGCGCGCCACATAGTCGCGCTTGAAGGTGTTGACGAAGCTCTCGGCCATGCCGTTGCTCTGCGGGCTGCAGACGGGCGTGTTGATGGGCTTCAGGCCCAGAGCGCGCGCCAGTGCCCTCGTTTCGGCGGCGATGTAGGCACCGCCGTTGTCACTGAGGAACTCCAACTCCTGGCCCTGCGGGACCGCTTCGACCAAGCCGAATCGGCGTTCGACGGCCTCGATGAGCATCTCGCGAACCGGCTCGCCTGGCAGCCCCCTGCCCTCCCATGCACGCCAAGCCACCACCTCACGGTCGCAGCAGTCCTTGGCGAAGGCGGTTGTCACGGTCTGCCCTGAATCGCACTTGATTTCCAGACCATCGGAGCACCAACGCAGGTCGCTATGTAAGACCGCAACCCGGCCTTCATGAGTGCGGGCGGACTGGCGTCGGCGCGACGCCTTGGGCAGCAGTAGAGCGGCTTGTGCCATGACGCGATAGACGCGTTTGGCATTGACCCTCGGGGCGCCCCGTGCCGCACGCTGGCGGTTCACCAAGGCACAGGCACGTCGGTAGCCACCGCTGGGCAAGTCCGCAATTTCCTGGCGCAGTTCGGCGAGCAGCCCTGCATCGTCGCTGGGTGTGCGATGGCTGCAGCCATCGGCCCAGTCTTCACCGCGCCCAAGCAGGTCGCGCACATGCGAGCGCGCCAGCCCCATCGTCCGGCAGACCGTTTTCACTGGTCGTCCTCGGGCAACAAGGGCGAGCGCGCAATCCACTTTTTTTCTGCTGCGTACTCCACGGCTTCCTTGAGGATTTCGTTCTCCAAGGTTTTCTTGCCGAGCACGCGCTGCAGCTTGGCGATTTCCGCGCGGGCAGCCGCCAGCTCGGAGGCCGGCACGACTGCCTCGCCAGCGGAGAAGGCGGTCAAAGCACCTTGGCGTTCGAGCTTGCGCCACTGAAACAGCAGTCCAGCCGAGACGCCTTCCTGCCGAGCAACCAATGACACGCTCATGCCTGGTTCGTAGGTTCGGCGCACCAGCGCCGCCTTCTCTGCGAGAGACCAGCGCCTGCGGCGCTGGTCCTTCACGACTACCTCGATTGACTCCGTATGCCTAGTCATATGCACAGTCCTGTTCCTATCTTCAAAGATAAGCGATAGGACGGGGCCGGGGAATCAGGGGGCTATCTCAGCTTAACCGCCGGGTCTGATTGCCGATACAACACCTCAGCGCGGAAAGTAAGTATCCTTTTGTGTCTGGGTGCGGATTCCTTGTGAGCCGCATCGGCGCAATAGAAGCCAAGGCTTGGAGAAAGTGAGTCGGATGTCACATACTGAAAAATCAGTGTTCCAGGGCGATCTGCCACTGGGCGAAAAACTGGAACGTGCGCGTATGGAATTGCTGGATTTATCAGCACGCAACCGCCTCCTGCACGTCCCCCGCTTCTCCAAGAGTGCGAAGACTATCGATGTCGTTGACGAGAAGTCTGCAGAGATTTTTCGCCTTTTGGTTCGGGAGAACCGCCCCCTCACCTTTCTTCCCGGGCGCCCAGACCGCACTGCTGCGGAAAGCACAGAAGAGAACATCGACGAGACTTACGACGACGGCCTAGGCGACTTCGAATCGCCTGCAATGTCTGAACAGGCCGATGAGGAACAGGAGAACGAGGCTGTGGCCGCACGACACGCCGACACCCGTCTTCAAACTCGAATGACCCCCAAGGGGCTACAAAAGCGGCTGCTAGATCTGTACCACGACGCCCGGACCCTTGAAGAAGAGCAAGGCGTCAACATCCTGTTCTTGGGATTGGGAACTCTGAACTGGGTGGATCCAAACAAGAAGGAGAACATCCGCCACGCGCCACTTGTGTTGGTACCGGTCAGCCTCGAGCGCGGCACGGCGGGCGAACGGTTTCGGCTGCGTTTGCGCCCGGAGGACTTGATCTCCAACCTCTCCCTTGAGGCCTACCTAGACAGGGTGCACACCCTAAAACTGCCAAGCTTTGACGGCGGGGACGAGCTCGATCCAGCAGTCTATTTCGCTGCCGTCGCCGAAGCCGTCTCCAGCAAACCAGATTGGACTGTTGCGGCCGACAATGTCGTCCTCGGCTTTTTCTCGTTCGCCAAGTTTCTTATGTACCGGGATTTGGATCCGGAGAACTGGCCCGCAGATAGTCGACTGACCGATCACGCGACGATCAGAGCGCTCTTGGCAGATGGCTTCGAGCAGGGTGATCCATCGATTTCCGAAGACATATCCATCGACGCGCACATCCAGCCCGCCGAGCTCCTCCACATAGTCGATAGCGACAGCTCCCAAACTCTGGCTGTTCACGACGTTCGAAGGGGAGGAAATCTTGTCATCCAAGGTCCTCCTGGGACGGGCAAGTCGCAAACCATCGCAAACGTCATAGCATCTGCGGTTGCGGACGGAAAAACCGTGCTGTTCGTCGCGGAGAAGATGGCAGCGCTCGAAGTCGTCAAGCGACGACTTGATCAAGCCGGGGTAGGCGATATTTGTCTGGAGCTGCACAGTAATAAGGCCAACAAACGCGGCGTACTGGAGGAGTTGCGACGCACGTGGGAACTTGGGTCGCCACGCGGCGACTTTCCCGATGGCCTTGCCGAAAAGCTCAAGGGCGCGCGCGATCTGCTCAATGGACACGCAGCGCGTATGCACGCTCGCCTGGACCCCTCAGGTATTACAGCATTCCAAGTGATCGGCCATTTGACCCGGTTGCGCCAGTCCGGGCAACCTCCCGTCGACTTTGAACTCGAGACCCCTTCGACCTGGAATTCTGATGAGTTCAACACTCGAGGCCAGCTGGTCAGTGAGTTGGTGCAGCGGATCCAGGACATCGGGCTGCCTGCGGACCACCCTTGGAATGGGGTGGGTCTGCAAGTCATCTTGCCCACGGCTGTCGAAAGACTCTCCCGATCAATCGCAAGCATTGATGAACGGATGGGCGCGCTTCGAGCCGGCCTGGAGATCAGCGCGAAGCGTTTAGACCAACACCGCTTGACTGAACGCTTTGGCAGCATTCAGGAACTCCCTGAACACGCTTGTCAGCTAGCGGCCGCCCCGGACTTCTCGTCAGAGGCCCTGTCGTCGTCGCTCTGGGAAAAGTCGTCAACCGCCCTGCGTGAGCTCTTGCGTCGAGGCGAAATGTTTTCCGCTGAAGATGCTGCCTTATCCACGCTAGTGCAGCCCGGCGCTATGGATGCACGGCTTGAAGGGCTGGAGACTGAGCTTCAGTGCATGCCCGATACGCTGCCAAGCGACGCATATGCGCGGGCACGCCAGCTGAAAGAATTGATCCCCTTACTGCAGACCGAAAGCAGGCGTCTTGGAGCCGACTTGGGGTCGCTAGCCCCTGTAGATACGCTTGCGCAAATTGAAAGGCTAACCGCCACCGCCGAACGGGTAGCAGTTGCACCGGAAGCGAGTCCCGACGCCTTCACGGCCGCCGTTTGGGACCACGGCGTCGAGCAAGCAGCCGACTTGGTAAGCGCAGTTGTGGCTATGGAGAAGACACGCGACTCCGTTGACGGGAAGCTACTGGAAGTTGCATGGACGACCGACGTTCGGGCAGCAAGGCAGACTCTCGCGACGCATACCGGTTTTCTGCGGTACTTGAACGGCACCTGGCGTCAAGCCAACGCCCTGGTGCGTTCGATCGTGACAGATCCAAAGGCACCTGCCTCGGAACTGGTGAGCGTCCTCGACGTCCTCATGCAGGGTCAGGCTGCTGCAGCCAAGGTTCGCGAAGGTGATGCTTTCGGACGGTCAGCCTTTGGACACGACTGGCGAGGTGACCGTTCGCGGAGCGCGCCGATGTTGGCCCTCGTCGAATGGATGCGAACCTTACGTGGCCTAGGCGCCGAGCCAAGACTCATCGCCAGCCGCCTTGAGCAGCGCGCCACAGTCGGCGCTCGAGCGCGACGTGTACGTCAGCTTGTGCAGCAGGTGGCTCCGTTGGTCACTGACTTATGGGATAGCCTGGGCGCCGCAGCCTCCGAGCTTCTGGGCGAAGCTCCTTCTGCAGAACAGGCGCCGCTATCGGCATTTTCCGGCAGGGCAGAGAAGATGGTGTGGTCAGACGACTTACTCCATCAAGTCCTGCTTCAGGTCCCACCAGACAAACCCGCCAAGCTGGCGCTCGCGCGACGCCTCGACTATTGGCAGAAGCTGGCCAAACAGATCGACCGTTACGAGGAGCACGCACGTGCCGCATTCGGGGATGCTTGGTCCGGGCGCCGGTCCGACTGGCCGCGGCTTGTGGCAGGCGCCGAATGGATGGAAGCGCATCCTCATTTGCGTCAAATGGCGGCAAGAACGCCCGATCGGATTCAGCTGGCTGAAGAGGTTCGCCGCCTCGCGCAAGAGGCAAGCAGCCTAGAGTCCGAATTGGCATCCCTCGCCACAGCGCTTGAGGCAGACGCCGTTACGCTCTTCGGCGTTGAGAGCATGAGTGCTGTGTCGCTCGAGGCTGCGCAAGCCCGCATTGCGGCATGGCTCGCAAATACTGAACAGCTGTCCAAGTGGGTGACTTATCGCGACCGATCAGCGAAAGCGCGCACAGCCGGACTTAGCCAACTGGTCGATCGTCTGATCGACGGTCGTGTTTCTGCTGCCGAGGCACGCTCGTCTTTCGAGATGGCTTACTACGAGGCCTTGCTGTCCGAGCTGGCGAAGAACGATCCAGAGATCGGGCGCTTCGACGGTGATCAACATAGCCAGTTGGTCGCCGAATTTGCCACCCTTGACCAGCAACGCATCAAGGCATCAAGCATGGAGGTCGTGCGAGCCCATCATCGCAAGATTCCTGCCCGCGAAGGTGGCATTGGGCCGGTTGGTGTGTTACGCGCCGAGATGGCCCGGCGCCGTGGCCACATGCCTATTCGTCAGCTAATGCAGAAATCCGGGCTTGCGGTTCAGGCTCTCAAGCCTGTCATGATGATGAGCCCACTCTCGGTAGCGCAGTTCCTGACTCCTGGCCGGCTGACCTTCGATCTGTTGGTGATGGATGAGGCAAGCCAGATTCAGCCAGTCGACGCACTTGGCGCCATTGCGCGTTGCAAGCAGGTAGTGGTGGTGGGCGACGAACGTCAACTACCACCGACCAAATTCTTCGCGAAGATGACAGGGTCGCAGCCAGATGATGATGGTGATGATGACACGCCAGTCGCCGACATCGAAAGCATCCTCGGCCTCTTCTCTGCGCGTGGGCTGCCACAGCGAATGCTCCGCTGGCACTACCGCAGTCGACACCAGTCGTTAATAGCAATATCGAACAGCCAGTTCTACGAGAACAAGCTCTACATCGTTCCTAGCCCATATACAAAGGAAGCGGGCATGGGGCTCCGCTTCCATCATGTACCCGAGGGTCGATTCGATTCCGGCGGTACGGGAACAAACGCCATCGAGGCCCGCGCGGTCGCAGAAGCCATCATTCGCCACGCCAAAGGGAATCCGGCGCAGTCGCTTGGCGTGGCCACCTTCTCCGTATCGCAGCGCCGCGCAATACAGGACGAACTTGAAGGACTGCGTCGGCTCAATCCCGACACTGAAGAGTTTTTTCACGCCCACCCCAGTGAGCCGTTCTTCGTCAAGAACCTGGAGAACGTTCAGGGTGACGAACGCGATGTCATCATGATCTCCGTGGGATACGCAAGAAATGCGCAAGGGTACATGGCAATGCGTTTCGGTCCGCTTGGCGCAGACGGCGGAGAGCGCAGGCTGAACGTACTGATCAGCCGTGCCAAGAGGCGCTGCGAGGTTTTTGCCTCCATCACTGATGAGGATATTGACTTGGCTCGCGTCAAGGGCAAGGGGGTCTTTGCCTTCAAGTTGTTCCTGCACTATGCGCGAACAGGTCGCTTGTCCATAGCACAGGCGACTGATCGGGACATGGACAGCATCTTCGAGGAGCAGGTAGCCTCCGCGCTTCAGGCTAAGGGATATCAACTACACCCCCAAGTCGGTATTGCTGGCTTCTTCATCGATCTGGCTGTCGCGGATCCTGAACACCCAGGCCGTTACCTCCTCGGGATTGAATGTGACGGTGCCTCCTATCATTCGGCAAGGTCAGCACGCGATCGAGATCGCCTGCGGCAGGCAGTTCTGGAAGACCACGGCTGGATCATTCATCGGATTTGGAGCACCGATTGGTTCCAGCGGCCTGCGGAACAGCTGGAGCGCACGATTCGCGCGATTGAGGCAGCGAAGATTCAGCTCGACGCACAACTCGAGTTGGCGCAGTCTGCTAGTCGTGCCATTCCAGTGCAGATCGTGACTATTGAGAGGGAAGACGTCACGCAGATTGGCCTAACAGATTATGACGAGGCTTCGACTGGGCGGACATATGTCGAGGCGGAACCTGCACGATCCGGTGCGTACGATCTCCACGAGACTCCTCTTGGAGTAATGGCAGAGCTCGTTGCAAGCGTCGTTCAGGTGGAGTCACCAGTTCATGTAGACGAAGTGACTACGCGTCTTCGAACGGCTTGGGGGCTCCAGCGCACCGGCGCTAGGATCGAAGCCGCAGTGCACCAAGGCATTCAGCGCGCTCAGGCGATGGGACGGATTGAAAAGGAAGACGGGTTCCTCTCAGTACCTGGTGCTCTAGTCACTCTGCGCAATCGTTCTAGTACGCGGTCAGCGGGACTGCGCAAACCAGAAATGATTGCCCCCAAGGAGCTCGCCGCGGGTATTTCAAACGTGGTTTTAGAGAATTTCGGTGCAACGCCGGAAGAGGTTGTCAGCACGATCTCCAGGCAGCTCGGCTTCAAAGCAACCAGTGCCACTTTGCGTAGAACCATCGAGTTAGCGCTCGACGACTTGATCTGCTGCGGGGCGCTTGCTCGCGAGAACAACATGGTTGTCTCTACGCGCCCGACCTCATCAATTATCGAGCCTGAGGGTGTCTAGCGGCCGAACCATGCCGCTCGCACGATGCGGCATTCGATGGGGAAACTGGCTCTGTGGGCCTCTCTTGCCCCTGTCGACGAAACAAGCCTGTCTCTGACCGGCAGATTTCCGTCGCTCAGAAATCTGGAGGGCAGCGTCGACTTCGATGCCGAGATAGCAGACGGTCGACGCTAGCTTGGAGTTGCCAAGTAGCAGCTGCGCAGCGCGGAGATTTTACGTTCTGCGGTGTCGCCTTCGTGCGCCGCATAGAGTGCTTACCGTGGGCGCCTACCGCACTTCCCCACCTGCTACGATCCTCCCGGTGCTCAACACACCTTCATAGGCGGAAGTCACTCCCGAAAGTCAGTGGCATTTCGCCCATACGCTTTGTCTTGCCCTGCAATCCAGGGCAAGTCTTGTTTATGGCCGGGCTGCCCGCCGCTGCATAAAGCCATTGCGGCAAAGACAGACGGGCAACCCTATGACCGTGTTGACATAGGAGGCCATTCATGGCTTTGCGATTCCCCTCCCGTGCCGTCCCTGCAGACGACATCACCCCCCAAACCTTCCACTTCGGCGTCATCCCGATCCGCGCGTTCTCCAAGAACGGCGTGACCTGGTTCCTGGCCAAGGATGTGTGCACTGCCCTGGGAATCTCCCGCCACAAAGTGGCCGCGGGCAAGCTCGATGAAGCCCTGCGCTGCACCGTCCGCCTTGCCAGCGAGCCCGGCCGCAAGCCCAGGCGCGAAGCCGTGGCGGCCGTCAGCGCGGACGGCTTGCATGCACTGATCCAGGCCAGCCCCTCACCTGAGGCCAAGCGCTTCAGGCGCTGGGTGAAGCACAAGGTCCTGGCCAGCATGGATGCATCGGCCAAAGACCGCAAACCCAAGTACAAGGCCAAACATCCGCCCCAAAGCCTGATCCCGGGGCCTGCGCCCAAGGTCTTGCGCCGCATCCGCACCTGCGATGACCTGTCTTTCACACGGCGCAATGCGAAGGGGGAGCGCATTCAGTGGTTTGTGCCGCCGCGCGTGAACAGCGGGCATGAGCACTACGGGATTGGAGAGATATGGTTCAGCGAGGTGGTGGAGCTGGCGCGCCACAACCCCAGACATGCCTATGACGCCATGCGGTTTGCGGGGCCGGAGATGGCGCGGTACTGGAACCATGGGCACCCTGACGGGTTCTTTGACCGCATGGCGCGTTGGGCGCTGGGGGCCATTCTTGCCAATGCGCAGGAGCCCGCGCTGCCGTTCGAGCTGCCCTGCCTGGGCTTTGCGCCGCTGGAGGGCATGGAAGCCATGCTGGCGACTGCGGCTGCGCCCCGGCCGCTGCCGGACCATGTGCAGGAGGCCATCGACAGGCAGGCCTGGCAGGAGGCGGCCGAGTGCCAGCGGCATTACTACGAGCGCCGCCGCCGTGACCTGATGGCGCGGCACGACTGACGCGGGCGTCAAATGCCACTCCTTTACCCCAGGAATGGCCAGCGGCTGGCAGGGCAGTGAACCGAGCAGTGACCCGGGCAGGGACAATGGCGCATATAGCGAGACTCCCATGAAATTGAACCTGCTCACCCTGCACGAAAGTGACCTGGCCACGCTGCCTGATGGTGTGTACATTCGCCGCCTGACCCACCCCATCACCGAGATGTTCATGGCCCTGCTGCCTGCGGTTGAGATCAATGGCAGCAGCAAGATTGCCGTGTTTCTTGGCCCCCAGGGCGAAGCGGAGGCGTTCGACAACGTTCTTGGAGTGACTGCGATTTTTGTTGAGGATTTCGACTTTGCGCATTTTCTGGCGCAGGACCGCGCTGCCCAGAACCAGCAGTTGCTGGAGCTCCTGCGCCAGTGCCTGATGGACATCGCCCATCGCAAGGGGCCGAACCTGCAAGCCGTGCAGGCCATCAACGTGGCAGCGGATGCGGTGGTGCAGCACCAATTCCAGCTGACGCTGCCCATCAAGAAGCTGGGCAAGAGCAGCAGGGACAGAAAGTCCCGGGTGGAAGTGTTCCGGCGCCTTGATTCCGAAGTGGGTGAAGCCTGGTATTGCGAAGTGACCAGGGCAGGCCAGAGGACCCCGCAAAGGCTGTGGATGAGCGATGTGCCCGGTTTCATTGACCGCCGCGACTCTTTCAAGACCGCCGAGATCAGCGGCAACAGCTACATCGTCAAGAGTCGCCTGGGCCGGGTGGTCTTCGAGACTCCGCTGGCATAGCGCCCAACTGCCCTCGCCATTTCCTTTGCTGGAGCGCGCTCAGGGCAAATCGATCTTCAGCCCGCGCCCGGTCTGCACGGCCACGTAGTGCGCATCCTTCAGGGCACGGGCCAGTTCTGGATCGGTCTCGTCGAACTCCTTGACCGCAACGCTGCCGATGGTGATCTGGTGCAGCCTGGAGCGATCCAGGCCCCGGTCCAGCAGCACCGCACGCACGTATTGCAGCTGCTGCGCCAGGTGCTGGAAGACATCGTGCCCTGGCAGGGCCAGGGCACGTTGGGCCACCAGCGCCAGGGCGCGATCGATGTATTCAAGGGACGTCAATGGGATTCAACCGGTTCATGCAGTGGCTGCAGAGCATGCCAGAGCGCCGCGGGCCTGAGAGGGCGGGCCGCTGGAGCCAGGGGCTCCAGGGGCTCCAGGGGCTCCAGGCTCCCCTGGCCTCACGCGGTGGCTCTCAGAAACTGTCCCAGTCGTCATCGGCCGTGGAGGCCATGGCGACGGGCTTGGCGGCGGCCGTTTTTGCCGGGGCCGCCGGGGCTGTGGGCTTGGCCGCAGCAGCGCTGGGCGCCAGCGCCAGGGCACGGTGGATTGCGGCGCTGGTGGTTGGCGCGGCGCTCGCTGCGCGGGCCGCAGTCTGCAGCGGCGCAACATTGCCGCCCGGCAGCCTGAAGACCGAGACCACGCGCACCAGTTGATCGGACTGGTGGCGCAGGCCTGCGGCGGCGCCGGCCATTTCCTCGACCAGGGCCGCGTTCTTCTGCGTGGTCTGGTCAATGTGGGTGATGGCCTCGGCCACCTGGGCGACGCCGCTGTTCTGCTCGGCGCTGGCGTGGCTGATGTCCGAGATGAGCTGGGTGACCTTGCGGATTTCCTCCATGGCCTGCTCCATGGTTTCCCCGGCAAACGCGGCCTCCTGGTTGCCGGTGTGGATTTCGGCAACGCTGTGGCTGATGAGCTGCTTGATTTCCTTGGCGGCCTCGGCGCTGCGGCCCGCCAGGGCGCGCACTTCCTCGGCCACCACGGCAAAGCCCCGGCCATGCTCGCCCGCCCGGGCCGCTTCCACGGCGGCGTTGAGGGCGAGGATGTTGGTCTGGAAGGCAATGGAGTCGATGACGCCGATGATGTCGGCAATCTTCTTGCTGCTGGCGTCTATGCCCTGCATGGTCTGCACGACCTTGCGCACGGCCTGCCCGCCTTCGGTGACGACGCGCTGGGCCTCGCGCGTGATGCGGTCGGCCGATTGCGCGTGGTCTGCGTTGTGGGCCACGGTGGAGCCCAGTTCCTCCATGGCGGCGGCGGTCTGCTCCAGCGCGCTGGCTTCGCTTTCGGTGCGGGCGGCCAGGTCCTGGTTGCCCTGGGCGATTTCCGCGCTGGCCAGGGCCACGCTATGGGCCTGTTCGTTCACGCTGCCGACCACGCGCGTCAGGCCCGTGCTGGTGGTGTTCATGGCTTCCAGCAAGTGGCCGATTTCATCCTGGCGGTCGCTGGCGATGCGCACGGTCAGGTCGCCATCGGCAATGGCGTAGGCCATGTGGCTGGCCTGCTTCAAGGGGCGCACGATCATGCGGCGGATGAGCCAGAACCATGCCGCCGACAGCAGCAGCACGGCGCCCAGGCCCATGAGGGCGAACTGCAGGATCAGGCTGCGGGTCTCGGACACGGCTTCGTCCACGTAGGCGCTGGTGGCAATGACCCAGTTCCAGGGTGCGTATTGGCTGAAGACGACCAGCTTGTCCCGGGCCTGGGTTTCGCCCGGATTGGTCCAGGGATAGGCCATGCTGCCCTGCTTGCGGTCCAGCATTTCGCGGATGAAGAAGCGGCCATCGCCGTCCTTGGAATCGCTCATGTTCTGGCCTTCCAGGGCGGGATGCACGACCAGTTGGCCGCGCTGGGGGCCGTCTTCGGCATTGAGCACGTAGTAGTAGCCGGTCTGGCCCACCTTGAGCGCGCGGATGGAGTCCTTGAAGTGCTCCAGCAGTTGCGAGAAGTCCTGGCCCACAAAGGCGATGCCCACGGTGGCGCCGGAGGCGTCCTTGAGCGGGCGGTATTGCGTCATGTACTGGCGGCCGAACAGGTGGGCCAGGCCCATGTAGCTTTGGCCGGCCTGGATGGCGGCATAGGCGGGATGGGCGCGGTCCAGCCGACTGCCCAGCACGGCCGTGCTCTGGTCGCCTTTCTCGTTTTTGAGCGTGGTGGCAATGCGCACGAAGTCGCCCTGCCCCTGGGCCGCAAACACCGTGGCCACGGCGCCGGTGCTGCGCGTGAAGGCCTGCAGGTGCGCATCGTTGCCGTTGAGCGGCTGGCCGTCCAGGCTCAGCACGGGTTCGCCGCCGCTGGTGTCCAGGCTGAGCGATCCCTGCAGGCTGCGCGCCAGGCTGTCGGCCAGGAACTGGGTGCGCTGGCGCAGCTCCTTGTCGGTGGACTCGACGAAGTTGTGCAGCATCTGGACGCCCTGCTGCATCTCGTTGTGCATTTTTTTCTGCAGGGACTTGCTCACATCCCAGGCGATGCCCAGCACCAGCAGCGCCAGGATGGCGGCGACCCAGACAAAATTGGTGAGTGACAGCTTTGCGCCCAATCCTTGGCGGCGCCAGAAACGTTGACCGATGTGCATTGATGCATCTCCTGTGCGGCGTTGTGCGCCGCTGTTGTGCGCGCACAGGCGGGGAATGCCTGCGTGCCAAGCCATGCTGACCAAAGTCAAGCCCTGGTGATTCATGGGCCGAAGCGTATCGACGCTGCCGCATGCGGGATTTGAGATGGGTCAAGGAAGTAACCAAGTGTTGCAACAACAGCGCCCGGCCATCGCGCCCAGGCTTCGGCCAACGCCCGCCAGAACGGCTGGGGCACAAACAGGCGCATGACAACAATGCCGAGGTGGCGGGCTTTGTCACCGAAGCCGCCAACGTGCGCTACCTGGAGACCGAGCTGGCGTTGGAGGGTGGCGGCATCCACTGCACGACGCAGCAGCAGCCGCGTTGATGCGCGCATACGGCAATAAGAATCGTCTTAACCTTGGCTGCGCAAGGCCGGGCAAGACTGGAGAGCGGTATATCGATCCGTTTTTTCCAGAAATGCAGCCAAAGAGAACGTCCCAGAAACTGTGCGACCCATGCTACGAATTGCTGAGCAATACAAGCCTGTCAACGCCCCACCCCGGACTGAGGTTCCGCTTTTATTCACTGGAGCAGGATGCCAATTTCGTGAACTATGGCTGCGTGCATTGCCAGGCTCCCCTGGCGATGAAGACAAGCCGGCGCGGGGCACTTCTGGGGTTTCGCCTGATGCCGTCCGAGCCGCACTATCGCCTGGGCGAGGGGGACGCCGAGGACGGCGGCCCGGCGCAAGGCCAGCCGCTGGAAGGGTGACCGGCTTGTGCAGCCCGCAGGCCGGTCAGTCGAAGAGATGGTGCTCGGCGCAGAAGGCCGCCAGGTCCTGGTTGCTGTCCACGTTCAGCTTGCGCATGGCGGAGTTCTTCTGGAGGCTGACGGTCTTGACGCTGCGCCGCAGGCGTGCGGCGATTTCGGTGATGGACTCACCATTGGCGAAATGCCTGAGGACTTCGAACTCGCGCGGCGAGAGGCTGTTGGCGCGCTCGGCCAGGAAAACGGACCGCTCCTGCCTGGGCGTGTCGGCCTGGAATGAGGGCGAATAGTAGCGGGCATTGAGGCGGACACACTGCAGCGCCGCCATGATCTGGGTGAGCGGCTCTTCCTTGAGCAGCACACCGGCGACGCCGGCGTCATACAGGGCCGAGATGATCATGGGGTTGGAGACGGTCGTCAGCACCAGCACCTTGATGTCCGGGAAGTGGCGTATCAGATAGTCCACGTAGCGCAGGCCATCGCCATAGACATCGTCGCCCGGCATGGAGTAGTCGGTCAGAACCACGTCCAGCGGGTTCGATCTGGCGTATTGCATCAAGGCCGATGGCGTGCTGAAGGTGGCCACGACCTGGAGATTGGGGTCCTGCTCCAGGAAGTCCTTGACGCCAAGCAGGACCACGGCGTGGTCGTCCACGACAGCAATGCGCAGTTTCAGTTTCATGGGATCGCAAGCAAAGGGTTAGGGCTGGGGCAATTGCGCCATCATGGCGCGAAGGTCGGCCAAGAGGTCGTCCAGCAGGACTGACAGCGCGGCCTGCAGGCCGGGCTCCCGGGTGCCGTTCGGGAGCTGGTCCTCCAGCGACTGGGTGCGCGCGGCAAGCTCGTGCATCCTGGCCAGCAGCAAGGCGCCGCGCATGCGATGCAGCGCCTGCGCGGCCAGGTCGGGCCGGCGCTCATCCAGGCCACGGGCCAGCATTGCGATGTCGTCGTTCATGCACTGCACGAAGACCTGCCGGTGCGTCTGCAGCACGTTGGGCTCCGACATGGCCGCAGGCTGCGGGGTGTCCCCCACCGGGGTACCGTCCTGCTCAGACGCCGGACGGAGCCGCTTTTTCGGCGCGAACTTCTCCAGGGTGCGAACCAGCGTGCGCAACTGGATGGGCTTGACCAGCCAGGCATTCATGCCGGCATTCAGGCAGCGGTTTTCCTCGTCCAGCATGGCATTGGCGGTCACGCCGACGATGGGGCAGGCAACGCCCTCCGCACGCAGCCGCTCCGCCAGTTCGTAGCCGTTGAGGTAGGGCATGTTTACGTCCGTCAGCACCAGATCGTGCGGGCTGATGTCCCACAGCGCCAGCGCCTCCTCCCCGTCGTCGGCGACCGTGACTTCGCAGCCCAGGCTCTCGAGCTGGCCGCGCAGCGTCACCTGGTTGACGGGATTGTCCTCGGCGACCAGCACGCGCAGGTCGAACAGGGGCAGATCGGAGCCGGAGCCGGCCGAGCGCTGTGCGCCGCCGAGCACTTGCGCAATGCCCAAACCGATGCTCATCACGTTGTGCCCATCAATGCCCCGGTTGTCCGGCGAGGAAAGGTTCAGGTGCGGTCCCGTCCATCCGGGCGCGGGGCTGTCCGCCGGCAACAGGACGTCCAGCAGCAGTTCATCCTTGTCTGCGGCCACCGGAGCGGCGCCCGCCGCGCGGGCCTGGCCGCCCCAGCGCTGCAGCCAGGCACAGATGTTGTCCGTCAGTTCCGGGTGGGGAGTGCGCACCGCGATCCGGGCACCCTTGAGCTCGGGCGCCTCCTCCTCCTGCGCGACGGTCTCCAGCCCCAGCTCGAACCAGAACCGGCTGCCCAGGCCGGGCTCGCTCCAGACCTCGATGGAGCTGGACATCATCCGGGCCAGGCTCCAGCAGATGGACAGGCCCAGGCCCGCTCCACGGGCGGTGCGGCTGCTGTTCTTGACGAGATAAAAGGGCGTGAAAAGCTCCCCATGCAGGGATTTCTCTATGCCGACGCCCGTGTCGCTGACTTCGAACACCAGCCGGGCCTGCGAGGCCGTACCCGGCACGCTGCGCAGGCGGACGATCACATGGCCGGCCTCCGTGAACTTGATGGCATTGCTGATGAGATTGCCCAGGATCTGGCGGATGCGCACCGCATCGCCCAGCACCGACTCGGGCACCTGCGCGTCCACGCAGGAAAACAGCAGCAGGCCGTTTTGCTGCGCCATGGCGGCATAGGAGCTGGTGCAGTTTTGCACCAGCTCCCGGGGATTGAACGGGGCCTTTTCCAGTTGCAACTGGCCCGCCTCGATCTTGCTGGTGTCCAGGATGTCGCTGATGATCTGCAGCAAGATGGACGAGGAGGCTTCGATACGGTCCACATACTTGCGCTGCAGCTGCGTGAGCTCGGTCAGGCCCAGCAGCTCCAGCGTGCCCAGCGCGCCATACAGCGGCGTGCGGATCTCGTGGCTCATGGTCGCCAGAAAGGTGGACTTTGCCTCGTTGGCCTCGTCCGCCGCGATTCTTGCCCGCTCCAGATTGCTCTCGATTTCTGCGCGCGCACTGACGTCGGCAAAAACGCACAGCGTCACATCCTGGCCCAGGTAGCGGGTGGGCGCGTAGGCCACGTAAAGCGTTCGGCCTTGCGCGGTGACCAGTTGCTCCATGGTTCCTGCGGCCCTGGCGTGGACAATTTCGTCCAGCGCCGCCCTGTTTTCCGGCGAGCCGGGGCGCAGGTAGCCATCGGCCGAGTGCAGCCACTCCTGCACCAGCGAGTTGCTGAAGATGATCTTTCCACTGCCGTAGGCCACAAGGCAGACAGCCACGGGGGCGGTTTCGATCAGCGTCCTGTTGAATTGATTGCTCTCGACGATGACCCGCTGCGCTTCCTGGGCAGGCGCAATCACCTTGCGGTTGAACCAGCGGGTATAGGCAATACCGGCCAGCAGGCTCAGCAGCAGGGCCAGCACCAGGCCAGCAGAGGGCGCGAACAGCCGGCCCTGGAAAAAGGTGGCGTAGTCCACCTGGTAGTAGCCTGTCCACCGGCCGGAGGCATCCTCGGTCTTGAGGATCAGGCCATTGCGCGTGTACCGCATCCCCGCCTCGTCCACCTGCGGCACCGGACCGGTGCCCATGAGCACGCCGAAATCCCGGTGCTCCAGCCAGAAAAGATGCCTGGGCAAGGTATGGATAGTTCTTTCTATGGCGCTGATGCGCTGGCGGCTGAAAAGGATGGCAGCGTAGATCGGGCTTGTGGCGGCTTCGTCGCCGGCATCGATATGGCTTGAAAAGCCGGCTGCGACCATGCCGATCATCTTTTCCGGGAACTGGGGCGACCGGAACCAGACGATCTCCTGCGCCGGCGCCGTGGAGCCGGCGCCAGGCCGGGCATCGGCGGCCCCGGCCCGCAGATGCGCCTTGACGGCGGCAATCGTGCTGTCGAACATTTCCTGCGTGACGCTCTCGTTGCCGATGGGCACGTCGATGGCCGGCACGCCGATGCTGATCGCCCCGTCCTCCTTGGTGAAGAAGGCAGCGGCTGCCGGGAAGTAGGAGCCCGCCCAGAAGGACGAATAGCCCGCGGCCAGGGAGCTGCCCAGCGAGAAAAGCCGGTCCGGGAGCGTGTCGCAGGCCGCGCGCGCAGAGCATTGCAGTGAAAAGGGAATGCCGCCGATGGCCTCGCGGCCACGGAACATGCGGTAGTCCGCCTGCGCAGGAGCGGGCACGTCGACGATGGTGGCTACTCTCTGGTCCGGCAGCGCTTTCCAGGACTCGTTGCGGCCCTTGAGCCGCCGAAGAAAGATCTCCTGCTCCTGCAGCGAGCCGACGATGGCGGAGAAGTTCAAGGCCAGGCGCCCCTGCTCCTGCTCGAAGATCCTCTCCGAGCCCCACAGCAGCACGGCGATGAGGAAGATCGCAAGGGGAAGCACTCCAAACAGTACCCGGTTCTGCCAGCGTGTGGTGCGTGTGATCTTGCTGAACGGGGAGTCGGGCATGGACGCCTTGCGTGCTTGGGTCAGGTGGGGTTGCCTTGGTGTCGGGGTTCGGATGCCAGCATAAGGGCAAATTCGCTGGCGGGCACCGCGGCGGACAGCAGATATCCCTGCACGCAATCGCAACCGATGCTGCGCAGCAACTCCAGGTCCTGGGTGGTCTCCACCCCTTCCGCCGTCACCGTCAGGCCCAGTTGCCGCCCCAGCTGCACCGACGACGTCAGGGCCGCAGTGCGCACCTCGTCACCTGCGGCGCCGGCCACGAAGGCCCGGTCGATCTTCAATTCGGTGAAGGGCGTGGAGATGAGGCTGTACATCGAGCTGTAACCCCGCCCGTAGTCATCCTGGGCCAGGCCAAAGCCTTTGAGCCGCAAGCGGCTCGCGCACATGTAGTAGTTGGCGGGTATGCCGACGGCCTGGTCCTCCAGCAGCTCGAACGTGATGTTCTCCGCAGCGATGCCGCACCGGGCCGCCATGCCGTGCAACTCATCCGGCAGGCCGATATCGTCCAGCAGCGGTATCGGCAGGTTGACGGACACAGGCACGACATGTCCGGCACTGCGCCAGGCCAGGTGCGCCGACATGGCGTCTTCCATCATCCGCACCAGCAAGGCATGGTCCAGGCCATGGAACCGGATGGCGGACATGAACGAGCCCGGCATCATGAAGCCGAACTGCCGATCGTTCCAGCGCGCCAGCGCTTCCACACCGACGGTGTGGCCCGTGAGCAGGGATTTCTTGGGCTGGAACCAGGCCTGTATGGTTTTCTCCTCCAGCGCCTGGATCAGGTGTGCCTTGGCGAAAATCGGCCGTTCCTTGATGCCTGGAGCGCTTTTCCTCTCGTAGGCACGCAAGGACCTGAGTTGGCTGGCCAGGACCTGGACATGGTCCGCACCGAACGGCTTTTGAAACATCCCGATGACGGAAAAGCCGGACTCCTTGGCCATGAGACTGACACTGTTCATCAACCGGCGCGAGCAGGAGCTGGATATGACGAGCATGGGATGCAGGCCGCGCTGGCTCAGTTCATTGATGAACTGCAGGCCGTCCATGTCGGGCATTTTCAGGTCGGTGATGACGAGGTGGAACCCGCCATCGCGCAGCATTTGCAGGGCATCGCGTGCGTTGCAAGCAATGTGCGTGTCCACGATTCCCGCCTCCATGAGCAGGCTGCGCGTGTGCTCGCAGCACAGGGCGTGGTCGTCAAGAATGAGTACTTTGAATGTCGACAGCATGGGATCAGGTCCTGCATTGCTTGATGTGGTTCAGGGTGGTGCGCAGCACCGCCAACGTGAATGGCTTGCACAGCAGGCTGTCGAAGCCGGCCGGCAGTCCGTCGCCCTGCCCTTGCGCCTGCGTCTGCGCCTGCGTCTGCGTCTGCCCCTGCGGCTGCGCATTGGCCGTCAGCCCGACGATCGGGCGGCCGTAGCCGCGCTTTCTGAGCGCACGCGCCAGGGCCAGGCCGTCCAGCAGCGGCATGTGCAGGTCGGTGAGAACGGCGTCGAATTCGAGCAGGCCGGGCATGGACAGCGCGTCCTGTCCATTGCTGGCCTGCTGGACCTCGCAGCCCAGCACCTGCAGTTGCTCTCGCAGGATGATTCTGTTGATGGGGTTGTCCTCGACGATGAGCACGCTCAGCCCCATCGGCTCGTGGACCTGGGGAACGGCGGCGTACAGGTCAGGGCGCGCGCCCGGCGCAATGCCCTGCTGGGCCATGCCCAGCGCCTGGCCCACGGCCAGCACGCCAGGCATGCTGGTTTCCCACACACGGGCCTGCAGGGTTTCGCGGGGGACCTCGCCCGGCGCCAGCGCCACAACGCATTTGCCCGTCCATTGCGGACGGCGCACCGACCGTGGCCAGGCTTGCACCAGTACCGCCTGTTCATTGGAGCCCTGCACCTGGTCCCGGTAGGGCTGGGCCATGGCGCCCCAATGCCGCAGCCAGGCGCACAGGTTGTGCACGACTTCCGGAATGGCGCCATCCACGTAGACGGTCTGCGGCAACAGACTGGGCACTGCCTCATAGCCTGCCGCGCTCTCGCGCGGCAGGCGCAGCTCGAATGACACGCAGGTCCCCAGTCCCGGCTGGCTGGCGGCCGTCAGCCGCCCGCCCATCTCCTGGCTGAGGCGCAGGCAGATGGACAGTCCCAGGCCCGCGCCCTGGACCTGCTGCTGCGTGGCCGCATGGGCACGGAAGTACGGGTCGAACAGGAAGGGCTGCTGCTCCGGCTCGATGCCGATGCCGGTGTCCTGAACCTGGAACCGCAGGTCGGTGCCTTCCTCGCTGTCGCCCATGACCTGCAGGCGGATGGCCACATGGCCGGAGAACGTGAACTTGATGGCATTGCCCACCAGGTTGTCCAGGATCTGCCGCAGCCGCAAGGCATCGCCCACCAGCAGGGGCGGCGTTTTCACATCGGAGACGGCATACAGCTGCAGCCCCTTTTGCTCGGCACGCGACAGCAGGCCCGCGGCCACGCTGTCGAGCAGTTCGGTGGCCGAGAACGCATGGGCCTCCAGTTGCAGCCGGCCCGCCTCGATGGCCGACAGGTCCAGGCTGTCGTTGACGATGCGCAGCAAGGAGGCCGACGCCTGCTGCATGGCCCCCAGGTAGCGGGTCTGTTCGGAAGGAGCCCTGGACAGCGCCAGCAGCTCCAGCGTTCCCAGGATGCCAAAGAGCGGCGTCCGTATTTCGTGGCTCATGGTGGCCAGAAACTGCGTCTTGGCCTGGCTTGCCGATTCGGCGCGCAGCTTGGCATCGACCAGCGCTGCCTGCGCCTGCCTGAGCGCCGTCACATCGCTGACCAGGCAAAAAACCACCGGCTCGCCTGCGTGGCTGGTGTGCGTGGTGCTGACCTCCACCAGCCGACCGTCTCCCAGCACCAGCTCGCGCCGGCCCTGCTGCGCACCCTCGGCAACGGCATGCTCCAACCACGAAGAATCACTGCACACCCACTGCCGTGCCAGTCCGTTGGACAGCAGCAGGCTGCGATCGCTGCACCGCACCAGCGCCAGGCCCACGGGGGCCGTGTCCAGCAGCTTTCGGCAGAGCGCATCACCGGCGGCGCAGGCGCAGGCGCCTGCCCGGCTCCAGGCCGAAGCCGGCACGCCGCGGCGCAGCCGGCGCACGCACCATGCAAGTGCAGCCATGAAGGCAAGTCCCAGCGACACGGACCCCAGCAGCAGCCAGACATGGGCCCTGACCAGCTGCCGCGCGGGCTCCCAGCGGCCTGCAAGCCATCCGGCGTTGTTCGCGGATTTGCGCAGCAACAGGGATTCGGGAAGCGCCCGGCCTGCCTGCATCAGTGAATGGAGCGGCCCGGGCTGGCCCTGCGCTGCGCTGGCGCGCCACGGCCAGGCATAACCGGCTTGCGTGTGGATGGCTGCGTGCGTGGCCCCCACCGCAGCGTCCAGCAGCAGGAAACATCGGTCCATGAAAAACAACTGAATGTCTCGCACGGGCACATGGCCCAGGCTGCGCGATGGCGTCGCCGGGGCGGTGTCGTCCCTGCCGCCGTGACCGGCACAGGCCAGCATGGCCATGATCGCCAGTGCAAATGCCATCAAATCACGCCGTGCCAGGGGCAGGCACAGCCTGTGTTGTATCGATCTGGAAGAAAACAAGAGAGCTTGAAACTGGCGCATTGCCAAATCTTAGGAATCAAAAGGAGAATTTGGTCTAAGAATTTTCTTAATACTGAAACCTCTTGCACGCCACCTCGCCAAAGAGCGATTTCAAGCATCGATCCGCCATCGGAAAATCGTCAAATCTCTTTGAAGGTGCCATTATTTCTGTCACTTTAAGAAAATTCTTAAACCAATATTCCGATGCCCTGGAGATCATTGCCGGATTGATTCATCGACAAAGGCTGCTCCGTTTCTGACCATCCCTGTGATATTGCACACAGACGTCGCGCATGCAGAATGCCAGCGCTATTTCACGTCCTGTATTGCGCAATATCCAGAATGCGTTTCGGCAGCCCATTTCAGGGGAAGTAAAAATGGCAATGAGGATATACAGGCGACGATTCACTATCAGGCCGGCAAGCAGGCCGCTGCGCCTGCTCGCCCTGGCGTTGCTCTTGCAAGGCTGTATCGCCACGGCCCATGCATGGACCGTCGTGGTGGACAGCGCCGCCGACGCAAGCGGCCCGTGCGCCAGCACCGGCCTGGGACCCTGCTCCCTGCGCGACGCCATCACCTACGCCAACGCCAACCGCAACAAAGGGGGCGACAACCGCATCGAGTTCAGCATCGGTGCGGGGGGAGAGCAGACCATCGTCACCCAAAGCAACTGGAATGGCAGCCTCATGCAGCCCATTGCACCCGCCACATCGCTCACGGTGGACGCCAGCACGCAACCCGGCTATGAGGACCACTTGCCACGCCGCCCCCTGATCACGCTGCAGGCAGGCAGCTCCGAGTTCGGTACAGGGCTCGAGCTGGCAGGCGCCATCACGGTGCGGGGTCTGGCGATAGGCGGCTTCAACACGGCCCTGGCGGTGACAGGCGACGGCAACACCGTGCTGGGCTGCCATATAGGCGTTGACGCATCGGGAACGGTCGCCATGGGCAATCGCAGCAACATTATTGTCAACTCCGGCAACCGCAACCGCATCGGTAATCTGGATATTGGCGGACGAAATGTCATTTCCGCGGCGGAAAATTCCGGAATATGGCTTTCCTGGCCGGGCGTCGGTACAGAAAACATCATTCAGGGAAATTACATAGGCACCGATATCACCGGCAATGTGGCCCTGGGAAACCAGGGAAACGGCATCAGCGTGGCATCCGGATTTACCGGCACGCTGATCGACAGCAACCTCGTCTCCGGCAATGTCAGGGAAACCGGTGGTTCATCCGGAATTTCCATTTCCGGCTCGCACACGCTGGTGACCCGCAACCGTGTCGGGACCAATGCAGCCGGCACGGCCATGATTGCCAACAATGGGCCAGGCATTGCCGTATTCTTTTCGCCGGAAGGCGGACATCGCATTGGAACAGGCCCTGAAGACGGCAACCTGGTTGCCGGAAACAAGGAAACGGCCATTGAATTGAATGGAAACTACGCCGCACGCAACTCGAATACCCTGATTGCCGGGAATATCGTGGGAACCAGCCTGGATGCCAGCACCATGCTGCCCAATCAATGGGGCATCGTCATCAAGGATTCGGACGAGGTGACCGTGCGCGGAAACATCGTCGGTGGCAGCAAGGCGTCCGGCATACAGTTCCAGGGCGCCGGCAAGAACAACCTCGTGCAGGGCAACTACGTGGGCGTCAGTCCCCAGGGAACCGCCCTGCCCAATGGGGAAGGCGTTTCCTTTTTCCAGAAGGCCCATGACACCCTGGTCGGCGGTGACGACGCGGCACATGCCAACGTGATTGCGCACAACAGGCTGTTCGGCGTGGGATTGCGGGGGGACGAAGTCAAGGGCGTCTCCATGCTCGGCAATGCCATCTACGGCAATACCGAGGGAGGCATCGCACGAACCAGCCTGGCCAACGGAGATCCTGCCGATCCGGTGCTGCTCACGGTGACGCCCGACGGCCTGTCCGGCACGCTGGACAGCGTCGCCAACGAGAGCATGCGCATCGAGTATTTCTCGACGCCCAGGCTGCCCGACGGGCTGGTGGAGCGCGCCGCCGGCAAGGTTCTGCTGGGCTCGCAGACCGTGACCACCGATGCCTCCGGCCATGCGCCCTTGGCGTTCAAGGGCGCCATGCCCCCGGGCGACCAGGCCGCTGTCACGGCGACCGCCACCCGGATTTCCACCGGCGACACCTCGCGCTTTTCCAACGCAATGGCGGCCAACGCCGCCCCCGTGGCGCTGCCGCAAGCCGTCACGACGCCGCAGGATACGGCGCTGTCCATCACCCTCGCTGGCACGGACTTCGAGTCGGACCCGCTGCGCTTCGAGATCACCGCCGGCCCCGCCCATGGCGGCATCAGCGGCTTCGATCCCCAGACGGGCACGCTGGTCTATACACCGGCGGCCGGCTACTCCGGGCCCGATACCTTCGCCTTCACGGTATCCGACGGGCACCAGAGCGCTGCCGCACCGGCAGCCGTGTCCATTGAGGTGGTCGCTGCCGATCCTCCCGACCCGGGCCCGGGCACCGATCCCGATCCCGACCCCGGTCCGGGCACGGACCCAGGGCCCGGCCCCGGAAATGTCCAGGCCGTTCCCGGCCTGGGCAAGGGCGGCATGCTGGCGCTGCTGTGCGGCATGGCCTATCTGGCCAGCCGCAGGATGAGGAAAAGGCAGGCCTGAGCCTGCAGCGGGCGCAGAGGTCCCCGCGAAATCGTCAGGCCGGCAGCCAGCGCAGCCAGCTCGGCCGCCAGGTCAGCGTGAAGGCAATGGCCAGGGCGGCGGCGGCCAGCGTCATGATCCAGACCAGGGAGGCCATGGAGGCATGGTCCACCGCCAGGCACAGGCCCAGCGAGGCGGCCAGCCCCGAAGCGCCCAACCAGCGCAGCAGCCTGACCTTGCCATCGGGCTGGGGCATGTCGCCGTGCACCTGCTCCCAGTGCACGTCCTTGGCCAGCGCAAACCAGCCCATGCCGACCAGCGAGGCGGCAAAGGCGGCGGCCAGCAGCAGTGCGTCCATCAGTCCCTCAGACATGGGCCACCTCCGCGGCGCGCGAGGGCATGGCGGGCACGGCGCGCGTCTTGAGCTTGCGCGCCACCACCACGGCCAGCACGGCGCTGGCCAGCATGAACAGGTCCACGCCAGCCACGGGCCAGTAGCCCGCGCCCAGGGTCTTGAACAGGTGGTCGCCCGTGGTCAGCCAGTTCAGCAGCACGGCCGTGACGGCCATGGCGGCCACGGCCCAGCACTGCTCGCGCCAAGCGGGATTGGGCAGGCCCCGGGCCACGGGGGCGCTGCGCACAAAGGCATGCGCCATGGCCAGCAGCCAGGTGGCCCAGAAGAAATAGCGCTCCATGTCGCCCCGGCCCGGCCAGCCCTGGGGCATGGCCTCGGGCAGCAGGCGGTTGGAAATCAGCATGCCCAGGGCGGCCACCAGCATGCCGGTGACGGTGGTGACGGCCAGGGCATCGACCACGCGCGCGCCCTGCACGCCCTGTTTGGCGTGCTGCTTCTTGCGCTTTTCCACGAAGAAGACAAAGCCGGTGGCAATGCAGGCGCAGCCGGCCAGGCCACCGAGCACGTACAGCCAGCGCAGCAGCCAGTGGCGGAAGTGCTGCAGGTGCAGGCCGGTGAGGAAGGTGTTGAGGCTGTCCACGGCCGTGCGCGGCGGGTCTTCGCGCAGCAGCGCGCCGGTGCTGGCCTTGAAGTGGATGCCCTCGCCCGTGAGCGCGATGCGGTCGGTGCCGGCGCGGTAGACGCTGACGTAGCCATTGGCATCGCCCACATGGGTGACGGACAGGAAGCCCACGTCGCCGGCCATGCCCTTGGCGGCCCAGCGGCGCTGCGCCTCGGCCACCATGGCGTCCACCGAGGCCACGGGCGCGGCCACGCCGGCGCGGTCGTGCGGCAGGCCGGTTTCCTCGGCCTCCATTTTTTCGTGCAGCTCGTGCAGCGGCTCCAGCTGGGTGTGGGTGATGGGGAAGTAGATGCCCGCAAAGATCACCAGCCCCGTGAAGGCGAAGAAGAAGTGGAAGGGCAGCGCCACCACGCCCGTCATGTTGTGCAGGTCCAGCACGCTGCGCTGGGTGGCCTTCTTCGGACGGAAGGTGAACAGCTCGCGGAAGATCTTGCGGTGCATGACCACGCCGCTGACCAGGGCCACCAGCATGATGAGTGCGGCAAAGCCCACGATCCAGTAGCCAAGGCCCATCCAGTTGAGCGTCAGGCTGTAGTGCAGCGGGTAGAAGAACTGGCTGCCGATCTTGAGGTGGTCGTCCGGCAGGGACTCGCCATTGCGCGGGTCGATGGTGCGCATGGCCCAAATCAGGGTCTCGGGCTTCTTGGCGTTGGCCACCTCGTAGCCGGCGAACAGGCCCAGCACCGGGTCGCGGTGCGTGGTGTAGGCGCCCCAGCGCTGGGGCGTGTCGAAGCGCTCGGGCAGCGGGCCGTTGACCTCGCCGCGCATGGCCTCGCGCGCCTGGGCGTTGGGCTGCATGGACTCGAAGACCGGCTTGAGGATCTGGTCGTACGAGGGCATGGGCGTGGGCTCGAAGCGCGAGGCCGGAATGGCCCAGCGGTCGATCTCGCGGTCGAACACCGACAGCGCGCCAAAGAAGAAGGCGGCCATGAGCACGAAGCCGAGCACCAGCCCGAACCAGGTGTGCAGCCAGGCCATGGAAAGGCGGAAATTCTGGAACATGGGAAGCGATCTCCGGATCAGGGCAGCAGCATCTGCTGGAGCAGTGATGCGCAGCCGGTCATGACAATGCCGCCACCGGCCAGCACGGCCCAGACGCGCGGGAGGCTCTGGGCGGCAAAGGCCCAGAGGAACACCGTCAGAAACACCAGGAAGCCGAGGATGTAGCCCAGATGCTCGGCATCGTGGAACTCCATTCCGGCGGCAAACATCAGCACCACGCCCAGGGCGATGAAGCCCCAGGTGAAGGCATAGCCGCCGAAGATGGCAGCTGCAATGCGAACCAAAATAGTTTTCATTTACACAGAAAAATACAGTTGTGCACCAAGTTCTCGGGGCGCATTATCCCCGAGGGTTGTTAAAACCTGTAATCGGCTGTGGTCTGTGGCGCCTGTCTTCTCTGCGTGGCGTCTCTAGGCAGCCTGGCCCGCCGCCTGCGCCTTGGCCTGCGGCGCAGAAGGCTTGAGCGTGGGCGGCGCGAACTGGAAGGTGTGGGCGCTGGCGCCCGGCCAGTAGAGCTTGAACACGCTGTGCTGCTTGTCCAGCGGCCCCAGCAGCGCGCCGGGCTCCACGCGCAGGACCAGGTTGGCGAGCTGGCGCACCTCGGTGTCGGAGATGCGCCGCACGATGTGGTGGGCCGTGATGTCGCAGGGGTGCTCCAGGCCCGCCGCCTGCACCAGCTCCTGCAGCGCATGCAGGGTCTTGTCATGGAAGTTGGCCACGCGCGTGGCCTTGTCGGGCACGACCAGGGCCTTCTGGCGCGCCGCGTCCTGCGTGGCCACGCCCGTGGGGCAGTGGCCGGTGTGGCAGTTCTGCGCCTGGATGCAGCCCAGGGCCATCATGAAGCCGCGCCCGGCGTTGCACCAGTCGGCGCCCAGCGCCATCATGCGCGCGATGTCGAAGGCCGTGATCACCTTGCCGGCCGCGCCGATCTTGATGCGGTGGCGCAGGCCCACGCCGATCAGCGTGTTGTGCACCAGCAGCAGGCCTTCCTGCAGCGGCACGCCCACGTGGTCGGTGAACTCCACCGGCGCCGCGCCCGTGCCGCCCTCGGCGCCATCGACCACGATGAAGTCCGGCGTGATGTCCGTCTCCTGCATGGCCTTGACGATGGCGAACCACTCCCAGGGATGGCCCACGCAGAACTTGAAGCCCGTGGGCTTGCCGCCCGACTTCTCGCGCAGCCGGGCGATGAAATGCATCATCTCCACCGGTGTCTTGAAGGCGCTGTGGCTGGACGGGCTGATGCAGTCCACGCCCACTGGCACGCCGCGCGCGGCGGCGATCTCTGGGGTGACCTTGGCGCCCAGCAGCATGCCGCCGTGGCCGGGCTTGGCGCCCTGGCTGAGCTTGATCTCGATGAGCTTGACCTGCGGGTCGGTGGCGTTGGCGATGAATTTTTCTTCGTTGAAGCTGCCATCGTCGTTGCGGCAGCCGAAGTAGCCCGAGGCCACCTCCCAGATCAGGTCGCCGCCGTGCACGCGGTGGTGCTGGCTGATGGAGCCCTCGCCCGTGTCGTGCGCAAAGCCGCCCATCTTCGCGCCCTTGTTCAGCGCCAGGATGGCATTGGCCGACAGCGCGCCAAAGCTCATGGCCGAGATGTTGAAGATGCTGGCGCTGTAGGGCTGGGTGCAGGGCGAGGCGCCTTCATCGGCACAGCCGATGGTGATGCGGAAGTCATGCGAGGCCAGCCTGGTGGGCTGCATGGAATGGTTCACCCATTCATAGCCCTGGGCCGTGACATTGAGCTGCGTGCCCAAGGGGCGGCTGTCCGGGTCGCCCTTGGCGCGCTGGTAGACCAGGGAGCGCTGGGCGCGCGAGAACGGCAGCGCCTCATGGTCGGACTCGATGAAGTACTGGCGCATCTCGGGCCGGATGAACTCCAGCAGAAACCGCAGGTGACCGATGATGGGGTAGTTGCGCAGCACCGAATGGCGCACCTGGGTCATGTCGCGCACGCCCAGCAGCGCCAGCGCGGCGCACACGCCAAAGCCCAGCCACCACCACATCCCTCCCCACACCAGCGCCGCCACCAGCAGACCCGCGCTGCCGACCAGGCTCAGGCAGAACGTGGTGTAGCGCAGCGGCACCCATGCGGGCAGGCGATGAACCGGGGAGGCAGACGTTGACATGGCGTGGGTCCTTGGGGCGTGTTGACGATCTTGTGCATGCCGCGCCGTCGAGGGCGCGCTGTGCACAAGGGTAACCCACGATCCGCGTCAGCCCTGGCGCGGCCGGGCGCCGGCGCCCGTTGCCTGCGCGGCCGCAGGCAGCACGAACCGGAAGCTCGCCCCCTGCCCCGGCTGGTCCACCAGTTCGATGCGGCAGCCGTGCAGCTCCAGCATGCGGTGGACGATGCGCAGGCCCAGACCGCCGCCGCGGCGGGCGCCGCCCACGGTGAAGGGGCGCTCGAACAGGCCTTCGCGCAGATCGGCCGAGATGCCGGGGCCGGTGTCGGCCACGGTGACTTCGACCGCGTTGCCCGCTGCCGCCAGCGCCACCTGGATGCTGCCGCCGCCGGGCGTGTGGCGCAGCGCGTTGTCCAGCAGGTTGCCCAGCACGCGCTCGATCATGCCCAGGTCGGCCTGGACGACAGGCAGGCGGGGCGGGAAGTCGGCCCGCAGCGCCACCTGGCGCGCCTCGGCACGCAGCTCGAATTTCTGGAACACGTCCTGCACCAGGTCGGGCATGGAAAACGGCTCCGGCTCAGGCTGGACAAAGCCGTATTCCAGGCGCGCCAGCTCGAACAGGCTTTGCGCCAGCTCGCCCACCTTCTGGCTCTGGGCCAGGGCAATGCCCAGGTAGCGGCGGCGTTCGGTGGCGTCGAGCACGGCGTCCTTGAGCAGCAGCGTTTCCAGGTAGCCGTGCAGCGACGACAGCGGCGTGCGCAGGTCGTGCGAGACGTTGGCGATGAGTTCGCGCCGCTCCTGGTCCTGGCGCGTGAGCGCCCGCCACTGCTCGCCGATGCGCGCCACCATGCGGCGGTAGGCCGAGTCCAGCACGGCGATCTCGTCACGGCTGTCCTGTGCGGCTCCGGGCTGGGGGGCCGGCAGGTCCGGGGGCGCGCCATGGATGTCGAAGCCGGCCACCTCTTCGGTGAGCCGGCGCAGCGGCCGCGTGATCAGCGCAAAGGCCACCAGGCCCGCCACCAGGCACAGCAGCGCCACCATGCCGATGGACCACAGCGCCGTGCTGAGCACCGAGTTGGCCGAGCCCTGCGCCACCAGCTGGTCATGCGCCTCGCCCTGCAGCACCACGTAGATGAAGCCCACGTCCTTTCCGTTGACGCGCAGCGGCGCCGCGCTGAAGACCTTGCGGCCTTCGACGCTGCGCGGGTCGTCGCCCAGGATGGGCAGCGTGCCGCCTTCCAGCAGCCGGTGCACGGGCGCCAGGTCCACGCGCTCGCGGCGCACGCGGCCGTCGGGGGCGGCATGGCCGGCAATGCGGCCGTCGGCATCCAGCAGGTAGACCTCCACGCTGGGGTTGACCAGCATGAGCTGGTTGAAGAAGCTGCGCACGGCGCCGGGCATGAGGCCGTTGGCGTCGGTCAGCTGGGCGTCGCGCGCAATGCTTTCGGCCACGTCGCGCGACAGGCCCTGCACCACTTCCAGCTCGTGCATGCGGCTGGCGCGCAGCTGCATCCAGGCCGAGGTGCCGCTGCACACCAGCAGCAGCACGGCAAAGACCAGGGACAGGCGCTGGGTCAGTGTCAGGCGCAGCTTCATGTCAGGCGCCCTCCCCCGCCTCGGCGAACTTGTAGCCGCGCCCCCAGACGGTGAGGATGCGCGCGGGCTGGGCCGGGTCGGCCTCGATCTTGGCGCGCAGGCGGTTGATGTGGGTGTTGACGGTGTGCTCGTAGCCTTCGTGCTGGTAGCCCCAGACGGCGTTGAGCAGGTCCATGCGCGAGAACACCTTGCCGGGCTGGCGCGCAAAGAAGTACAGCAGGTCGAACTCGCGCGGGGTCAGGTCCAGCCGGGCACCATGAAGCCGGGCATCGCGCGCCACGGGGTCCATGGCCAGGCCGGCGATGGTCAGGCTGCCGGACTCCAGCCGGGCATTCTGGGCCAGCGCCTCCACGCGGCGCAGCAGCGCCTTGACGCGCGCCACCAGTTCCAGCACGGAAAACGGCTTGGCCAGGTAGTCGTCGGCGCCGATCTCCAGGCCCAGGATGCGCTGCACCTCGCTGGAGCGCGCGCTGATGATGATGATGGGCGTGTAGCGCGCCATGGCGCGGGCGCGGCGGCAGATCTCCAGGCCGTCCACGCCGGGGAGCATGATGTCCAGCACCAGCGCGTCCCAGCCGCCGCGCTCCAGTTGGCGCAGGCCGTCGTCGCCACGCGCGCAGTGCATGACTTCCAGGCCTTCGTCGCGCAGGTGCAGCGTGAGCAGGTCGGCGATATGGGCGTCGTCCTCGACGAGAAGTACGCGGCGCGTGGCGGTCATCGGATGCGGTTTCCTGGAAGTGGCGGGAGTGGCTGCCATTGTGCGCAATACCGGGGCCGGGAGTTATCACGAATCTTTGAACTCTGCGTGAAGACTTCGGGAGGCCGCCGCCCTAACCTGACTGGCATCGCATCGTTTTCAGACGCAAAGAACCTTCAGGAGCACACCATGACCACCAGACGCCATCTTCTGTGGACTGCAGGCGCCGGCACCACCGCCGTGCTGGCGGCCAGCCTGTTCCCGCGCCGCGCACCGGCCGCCGCCTCCAGCGAAATCTTCGAGGTGAGCTACAGCGACGCCGAGTGGCGTGCCCGGCTCACGCCCGAGCAGTACCAGATCCTGCGCAAGGAAGGCACGGAGCGCGCCGGCACCAGCCCCCTGAACAAGGAGCACCGCGCCGGCACCTTTGCCTGCGCAGGCTGCGCGCTGCCGCTGTTCTCGTCCAAGACCAAGTTCGACAGCGGCACCGGCTGGCCCAGCTTCTGGCAGCCGCTGGACAAGGCCGTGGCCACGCGCCAGGACCGCGCCTACGGCATGCTGCGCACCGAGGTGCATTGCCGCCGCTGCGGCGGCCACCTGGGCCATGTCTTCGACGACGGCCCCAAGCCCACGGGCCTGCGC
Organism: Delftia sp. K82; assembly: GCF_002193035.1. Classification (NCBI taxonomy): domain Bacteria; kingdom Pseudomonadati; phylum Pseudomonadota; class Betaproteobacteria; order Burkholderiales; family Comamonadaceae; genus Delftia; species Delftia sp. K82. The sequence continues at coordinate 2,975,766 of NZ_MYFL01000001.1, forward strand.
TACTGCATGAACGGGCTGTCGCTGACGTTCACGCCCCAGCCTGCCTGACCCCGGGAGCCACGCCATGCTGCTGATCGTCCTGGCCTATCTGGGCGGGGTGCTGACCATCGTCAGCCCCTGCATCCTGCCGGTGCTGCCCTTCGTCTTTGCGCGCGCCGACCAGCCCTTCGCCAAAAGCGGCCTGCCGCTGCTGGCGGGCATGGCGCTGACCTTCGCGCTGGTGGCCTCGCTGGCCGCCGTGGGCGGCGGCTGGGTGGTGGCCGCCAATGAATACGGCCGCTGGCTGGCCCTGGGCCTGGTCGCCGTGTTTGCGCTGACCCTGCTGTGGCCCGGCCTGTCCGAGCGGCTGACGCGGCCGCTGGTGGCGGCGGGCTCGCGCCTGTCCGAGCGTGCCCAGGGCACGGACGGCGGCGCCCGCCCCGGCGCCTCGCTGCTGCTGGGCGTGGCCACGGGCCTGCTGTGGGCGCCCTGCGCCGGCCCCATCCTGGGCCTGATCCTCACGGGCGCCGCACTGCAGGGCGCCAACACCACCTCCAGCCTGCTGCTGCTGGCCTATGCGGCCGGTGCGGCCACCTCCATGGCGGCGGCCCTGCTGCTGGGCGGCAAGGTGTTTGCGGCGCTCAAGCGCATGCTGGGCGCGGGCGAATGGGTGCGGCGCGGGCTGGGCGCAGCCATGCTGGCCGGCGTGGGCGCGATTGCGCTGGGGCTGGACACGGGCGTGCTGGCGCAAGTGTCCACGGCCTCCACCGGCGGCCTGGAGCAAAGGCTGGTGGACCGCCTGAGCGGCAGGCCCCAGGGTGGCGCCATGGCCATGCAGGCCGGTCCCGCCATGATGGCCGCCGTGGACAGGGGCTCAGGTGCTGGCCCGGCCATGATGGCCGCAGGCGGCGCCATGCGCATGGCCGGCGGCCCGTCCCGCGCCGCCCTGCCGGACGAAGGGCTGGCCCCTGCGCTGGACGGTGCCACCGACTGGCTCAACTCCACCCCGCTGACGGCCGAACAACTGCGCGGCAAGGTGGTGCTGGTGGATTTCTGGACCTATTCCTGCATCAACTGCCTGCGCACCCTGCCCTATGTGAAGGCCTGGGCCGAGAAGTACCGCGACCAGGGCCTGGTGGTGGTGGGCGTGCATGCGCCGGAGTTCGCCTTCGAGCGCAAGCTGTCCAACGTGGAAAAGGCCATCAAGGACCTGGGCATCGGCTACCCCGTGGCCGTGGACAACGGCTACAAGATCTGGCGCGCCTTCAACAACCAGTACTGGCCGGCGCACTACTTCATTGATGCCCAGGGCCGCATCCGGCACCACCACTTTGGCGAAGGCGGCTATGCCGAGTCCGAGCGCGTGATCCAGCAACTGCTGCAGGAAGCCGGATCGAAGCAGGTGGACCAGGGCCTGATCGACGTGCAGGCCAAGGGCGTGCAGCAGGCAGCCGACATGGCAGCCGTGCGCTCGCACGAGACCTATCTGGGCTATGAGCGCGCCGAGCAATTTGCCGCCACGCCTGCCGCCGTGCACAACCAGGCCACCGCCTATGTCACGCCCGAGCGCCTGCCGCTGAACGCCTGGGGCCTGAGCGGCCAATGGACGGTGGGCCCGGAAAGCGCCACGCTGGACGGCGCCACCGGCCGCATCACCTACCGCTTCCAGGCACGCGACCTGCACCTGGTGCTGGGCCCCGGCAGCGATGGCAAGCCCGTGCGCTTCAAGGTGCTGATCGACGGCAAGGCGCCCGGCGCCTCGCGCGGTATGGACGTGGCCGCCGACGGCAGCGGCAGCGTGACCGAGCAGCGCCTGTACCAACTGGTGCGCCAGGACGGCGGCGCAGCCGAGCGCACCTTCAGCATCGAATTCCTGGATCCCGGCATCTCCGCCTATGCCTTCACCTTTGGCTGATCCCTGGCCACTTCACTTTCACCGGAGAGACACCATGACCAACGATTCCACCCTCGCCACCGCACCCCGCCGCCGCGGCCTTCTCCAACTGCTGACCGGCAGCGCCGTGCTGCTGGGCGGCGCCCTGCTGTGGCAGGGCAGCAACCTGCAGGCGGCCGAGCAGGCCGTGCGCATTCCACCACCCGCGCAGGATGCGCCCGCCACGGGCCAGGGGCCGCAGAAAGCCATCTTTGCGGGCGGCTGCTTCTGGGGCGTGCAAGGCGTGTTCCAGCATGTCAAGGGCGTGCAGCGCGCCGTCTCGGGCTACAGCGGCGGCACGGCGGCCCAGGCCTCGTATTCGGCGGTGAGCAGCGGACGCACCGGGCATGCGGAGTCGGTCGAGGTCACCTATGACCCGGCCCAGGTCAGCTACGGGCAGCTGCTGCAGATCTACTTTTCCGTGGCCCATGACCCGACCCAGCTCAACCGCCAGGGGCCGGACACGGGCACGCAGTACCGCTCGGCCATCTTCGCCACCGACGCCGCCCAGCTCAAGACCGCCCAGGCCTACGTGGCCCAGCTGGACGCGGCCAAGGTCTTCGGCAAGCCCATCGTGACCCGGCTGGAGGACAAGCCCAGCTTCTTCCCGGCCGAGAACTACCACCAGGACTTCATGACCGAGAACCCGCGCCATCCCTACATCGTCATCAACGACTTGCCCAAGGTGGAGCAGCTCAAGCAGCTGTTCCCGGGCAGCTACCGCGCCGAGCCGGTGCTGGTCAAGCAGGCCGCCCGGCAGATGTAGCGTCTGCGCAGCGCGGGTGCGGTACAGGTGCGGTATAGGCGCCTGCAGGCGTCGGCAGCGGCTGCCGTATGAGACATTTGCGGCATGCCTCCCAGTTCGCTTGATGCACCCGCTGCACCCCTCCCGCCCACCCGCGCCGAAGCCCTGCGCTACTGGCTGAAGCTGGGCTGCATCAGCTTTGGCGGGCCGGCCGGGCAGATCGCCATCATGCATGAGGACCTGGTGGAGCGGCGGCGCTGGATCTCGGAGGGGCGCTTCCTGCATGCGCTCAACTACTGCATGCTGCTGCCCGGCCCCGAGGCGCAGCAGCTGGCCACCTACATCGGCTGGCTGCTGCACCGCACCTGGGGCGGCATCGTGGCCGGCGGGCTGTTCGTGCTGCCTTCGCTGCTGCTGCTCATCGCCCTGTCCTGGATCTATGTGGCCTTCGGCCATGTGCCGGCCATTGCCGGCATCTTCTATGGCATCAAGCCGGCCGTGACGGCACTGGTGGTGCATGCGGCCTGGCGCGTGGGCTCGCGCACCTTGCGCAACGGCTGGCTGTGGGGCATTGCCGCGGCGGCCTTCGTGGCCATCTTCGCGTTGAAGCTGCCGTTTCCGCTGATCGTGCTGGCGGCCGGCGCACTGGGCTACCTGGGGGGCAGGCTGACGCCGCGCCACTTCTCCCCTGCGGGCGGGCACGGCCCGCGCGGCGGCAGCCACGGCCCGGCCGTCATCGACGATGACACGCCCACACCGGCCCATGCACGGTTCAACTGGCGCTTTTTCAGCCAGGTGCTGGCGGCCAGCCTGGGGCTGTGGGCGCTGTCGCTGGGCCTGCTGGCCGCCGCCTTCGGCTGGCAGGGCGCGCTCACCCAGATGGGCTGGTTCTTCACCAAGGCGGCGCTGCTGACCTTTGGCGGCGCCTACGCCGTGCTGCCCTACCTCTAGCAGGGCGCGGTGGACCACTACCACTGGCTCACGGCCACGCAGATGATGGACGGGCTGGCCCTGGGCGAGACCACGCCGGGGCCGCTGATCATGGTGGTGTCCTTCGTGGGCTTCCTGGGCGGCTGGAGCACGCAGGTGTTCGGCCCCGATGCGCTGCTGCCGGCCGGCGCCGCCGCCGCCCTGGTCGTGACCTTTTTCACCTTTTTGCCGTCCTTTGCCTTCATCCTGCTGGGCGGCCCCTTCATCGAGTCCACCCATGGCAGGCTGGGCTTCACCGCGCCGCTGACGGGCATCACGGCCGCCGTGGTGGGCGTCATCGCCAACCTGGCCGTGTTCTTTGCCTGGCACGTGCTGTGGCCCCAGGGCTGGGCGGGTCCCTTCGACTGGCCGTCCGCACTGCTGGGCCTGGCTGCGGCGGCCGCGCTGCTGCGCTGGAAGGTGGGCGTGATCCCCGTGGTGGTCGGCGCGGGGCTGGCCGGCCTGGCGATCACGCTGGCACGTCAGGGTGGGTAGGAAAGGCTGCGGCATGGTTTCGACCACGGATGGGCATTTCAGCTGGCTGCGCTGCCGCACCGCAGGCGTGGAGGCCGTGGCCGCAGACACGGCGAGGCACTTTGGGCGGCACGCCCACGAGCAGTACGGGATCGGCCTGATCGAGCGCGGCGCGCAGAAGTCCGCCAGCGGGCGAGGTCTGTACGAGGCCGGGGCTGGCGACCTCATCATGGTCAACCCCGGCGAGTTGCATGACGGCATGCCCCTGGGCGATGGCGGTCGCGCCTGGCGCATGCTTTACCTGGAACCATCGGTCGTGGCCGGGCTGCTCATGGCGGACATGGATGGCGCAGGGCCAGCGACCGGCTTCGAGTTCCGCCAGCCCGCCGTGCGCGACCCGCGCCTGGCCGCGTGTTTTCAGGCTCTGTACCGCAGGATGACCGGCAGCGGCGAGGCAACGGACGCCCTGGACCTGGACGAAGCCCTGCTGCAACTGCTGGGCGGCATGCTGCAGCGCCCTACCCCGGCGCCCCGCGCACCGGCCCCCATCACACTGGCCCGCGCCCGGATGGACGACGATCCCGGTGCGCCGCTGACCCTGAGCGCCCTGGCCCACGAGGCGGGCCTGAGCCGCTACCAGTTCCTGCGTGCCTTTGCGCGCGCCACGGGAATGACGCCCCATGCCTATCTGCTGCAGCGGCGCCTGCACCAGGCGCGCAGGCTCATCGCCGGCGGCATGCCGCTGGCCGAGGCCGCCGCGCACAGCGGCTTTGCCGACCAGAGCCATATGACGCGCCTGTTCGTGCGCAGCTTCGGCATGGCGCCCGGCTTCTACGCCAGGGCAGCCAAGGCCTGCGCTGCGTGACGCGCTGCAATTTCCTTCAAGACCACGCAAACCGGCCTGGCGAGGATGGAGATCACATCCCCTCTCCACTCACAAGGCCTGATCTTGCAGTTCTCCTACTCACCCTCCATCCCCCGCGACTTTCCTGAACTGGCCTCGCAGACCTTGCTGCTGCGCGGCCTGTCACCCGAAGTGCCCGCACACGCCGTGATCGCCCCCTTCATGGCACAGGCCAGGCAGAACCTGGCCTGCACCCCGGAAAGCGAGATGCCATCCATTCAGGCCTGGCGGCGCGGCTTTGCCAGGATGGGCCTCAAGCCCACGCAATACCGCTGCGCCGCCGAGGCCCTGCTGCGCCGCCTGCGCAAGGAGGGTGATCTTCCCGGCCTGCATCCGCTGGTGGACCTGTGCAATGCGGCCTCGGTGGCCTTTGCCATTCCCGTGGCCGTCTTCGACCTGGACCGCATCAGCGGCTGCCTGCAGGTGCGCCCCGCAACCGGCAGCGAGGTCTACGAGACCTTCTCGGGCGAGATCGAATATCCCGAGCCCGGCGAAATCATCTTCGCCGACACCGCTGGCCGCGCCCACGCCCGGCGCTGGTGCAACCGCCAAAGCGGCCACTCGGCAGTGCGCGAATCCACAGTCAACGCGCTGATCGTGACCGAAGCGCTGCACGCCACGGGCAAGGCGGATACGCGGCAGCTGGTGGAAGCATTGCAATCGGCGGCCGGGCGGCTGTGGCCCGAGGCCGTTTCACACCGAAGCAACCCCTCGCAGGCCGCCCTGGCCTGAGGCGACCGGGGCCGTTGGCGCCCCGGCGTGAAAGGGGCTAACACGCTGCGCGGACTTCCCGCAAGCAAGACCGCACGCGTATCGCACCGCCCTGCACATCGACTCGCAGATCTCTTCAAGACATGCTTTGTTGCTATCAAAATGATACCAATGCGTTGCATGCTACATACAAATGAAAAGAAAAAGCAATCATTCTCATTGTCATTCTAGAATCCGCACCCGCCACGACAGGCTGCGCCGCTGGCCCCAGGCCGGCAGCAGCGCCGACGCACCCAGAGCACGCCCCACGGCACAGGTTTCCCAGCTCTCGACCATTGACCATGCTTATCCAAAGACTCTCGCGCACGGCAGTTGCGCATGCCGCCCTGCTTGCCCTGTGCGGCGCAGCCCACGCCCAGGCCCAGCCTGAAAATGTTCCCGAGGCCACGCTCGCCCCGGTCACCGTGAACGCAGGCACCGAGAAGGAAAATCCCACCGGCCCTGTGGTGGGCTTCACCGCCAAGCGCGCCATCTCGGCCACCAAGACCGACACGCCGCTGATCGAGACGCCCCAGGCCATCAGCGTGGTCACGCGCGACCAGTTCGAGGCGCAGGGCATGCAGACGTTGCGCCAGACCACGGCCTACAGCGCGGGCGTGGTGTCCAACTACTTTGACAGCCGGGTGGACAGCTTCTCGGCACGCGGCGGCAGCGTGAGCCAGTACCAGGACGGGCTGCTGCGCACCTACGGCACCTACAACACCAGCCGCCCCGACCCCTACACGCTGGAGCGCGTGGAATTCCTGCGCGGCCCCTCTTCCGTGCTCTACGGCCAGGGCAGCGTGGGCGGCGTGCTCAATCTGACCAGCAAGCGCCCGCAGGCCGAGGCGCTGCGCGAGGTGCAGGTGCAGATGGGCAGCTACGGGCGCAAGCAGATCGCCACCGACCTGACCGGCGCCGTCACCGAAGACGGCCAGTGGCTGTACCGCCTGGTGGCCGTGGGCCGGGAAAGCGGCACCCAGGTGGACCATGTGAACGACGACCGCCTGGTCATCGCGCCCAGCCTGACGTGGAGGCCCAGCGCTGATACCTCGCTGACGCTGCAGGCGCTCTACCAGAAGGACAAGAGCGGCTCGCTGATCGGCTTCTTCCCCTGGCAGGGCACGCGCCTGCCCAGCCCCTACGGCCAGATTCCCACCAGCACCTTCATCGGCGAGCCCGGCTGGGACTCGTTCGACACAGAGAACAAATCCTGGGGCTACCTGTTCAGCCACCGCCTGAACGCAGACTGGACCGTGCGCCAGAACCTGCGGCGCACCATCAGCGACGTGGACTACCGCTCCATCTACACCAGCTTCACCGCCATCCCCGGCCAGGGCCGCCCTGCGCGCCCGGTCTTCAACCCCGACAACCGCAGCGTCTACCGCGATGCCTCCTGGCAGGTCAACGGCGGGCGCATGCTGGTGATCGACACACAGCTCGAAGGCCGGCTGCGCTGGGGCACGGCCGAGCACACCGTGCTGGCCGGCATGGACGCACAGCGCAACAGCACCAGCCAGTCCACCTGGCGCGGCCTGACCGCGCCGTTTGACGTCTACAACCCCGTCTACGGCAATTTCACGCCGCCCACGGCCTCGCAGCTGGTGCGCCAGCCGGGCGTGTCGCAAAAGCAATTGGGCTTCTACGCCCAGGACCAGATCAAGTGGGGCCGCTGGACCGCCACCCTGGGCCTGCGCCACGACAGCGCCCAGACCGATACCGAAGGCCGGCCCGCCTCCGCCGTGGACGAGAAGGCATGGACCAAGCGCGCAGGCGCCACCTACCAGATGGACGGAGGCTGGGCGCCCTACCTGGGTTACTCCGAGTCCTTCCAGCCGCTGGGCGGCGTGGATGTCTACGGCACGCCCTACAAGGCGCAGCGCGGCGAGCAATGGGAAGCTGGCGTGAAATGGCAGCCACCGGGCCAGGGCCTGTCGGCCTTCGCCGCCGTCTACACGCTGCGCGAGAAGAACCGCAAGACCACCGACCCCGCCAACCCGCTCAACAGCCTGCAGATCGGCGAGGTCAAGGTCAACGGCTTCGAGGCCGAGCTCACCGCCAGCCTGGCGCGCCACTGGGACGCCACGCTCGCCTATGCGTACACCGACGCCGTCATCTCGCGCAGCAATGGCGGCGACCAGGGCCAGCGCGTGACCAGCGTGCCACGCCACACGGCATCGGCCTGGCTGACCCACCGCTTTGCCAGCGAAGGGCGCGGCGGCTGGAGCCTGGGTGCGGGCGTGCGCTACACGGGTTCGCAGTGGACGGGCACCAGCCTGGTGGACACGCCTTCGGCCACCCTGCTGGACGCCATGGTGTCCTATGACGCCGGCCCATGGCGCCTGGCCTTCAATGTGGTCAACCTGACCGACAAGGTGCAGATCACGCAGTGCCTGGCACGCGGCGACTGCTTCTACGGCCAGCGGCGCACCTTTGCGGTGACGGGAACGCACCGCTTCTGAGGACCGCCGCCGCGCGTCTTTCACAGCGCAGGCAGCTCAGGCAGGCAGCTGCCTGAAGCTCCTTCGGTCCGCCGTGCTGCCAAACGATGCGCAGCCCGACAGCACGGCGGGCGAAGGCGCGGTGGTCGACAGCGCCTCGCTGCACCGCCGTGGCAGCTGGCTGTTTGCGTCTTCCAGCGCCTGCGTGTGCAGGACGGGCGCCTCGGCCACCACGTTGCCGAAGATGGTGGCAAAGGCCACGTCGGCCGCGTCCCGGCCCGTGCCAAAGCGCATGAAGCCCATGGGAATGGCCGTGCCGGATGCATCGAACAGATACCACCTGTCGCCCAGGTAGGCTTCCACGTAGGCATGGAAATCGGGCGGGCCCAGTGCAGGATCGGCGCCGTAGTCCGTGCCGGTGGCGATGCGGGCGGGAATGTTCAGCGCACGGCACAGGGCGATCATCAGGTGCGTGAAGTCGCGGCACACACCCACCTGCTCCACCAGGGTATCGACGGCCGAGGTGGACGAGTTGCTGGTGGCCGAAGCGAAGGTCACCAGCTCCTGCACCCACTGCTGTATGGCCAGCACGCGCGAATAGCCGGGCGCCAGTTGGCCGAAATTGCGGAAGGCCAGCTGCATCAGCCGGTCAGACTGGCAGTAGCGGCTGGGGTAGATGTACGGCAGGACCTCCAGCGGGATGCAGCGCACCGGAACCTCGCCCAGCGCCGCCGGATCCTCGCGGTGGTGCGCGATGCAGACGGTGGCCGTGTAGGTCAGGTGCAGGGGGCCTGGGTTGGCATGCAGGCGCATGAAGCGGGTGGAGGTGGCGGGCTCGGTGGCAATGTCGGGCTCCACGGGCTGGCTGAGCACCAAACGCTCGTTCTCCACCGTCTGGTGGGAGGTGTGGGCCGCATGGATGTTGAACACGAAATCGGCCCCGGCCGGATCGCGGATGTCATAAGCAAGATCCACCTGGATCTGCAGCCGGATCGCTGCGTTGGCCATTGGTTGTCCCTGGTTGGTGTGTCTGATCGCCACCATGGTGCGGGCAGCCACGCCCGCAGGCCGTAGGCCCCTGCTGAAAAGCCTGTAGTGCTTGGCAGGGACAGCGCGTGCGCCGGGCGGGAGGCCCGCCTGGGGTGCAAACTCGGCTAACATCGGCGCCGCCCCGCATGGCGCAATGCCTGTGGCGGGGGCATCCACCAGCCAGGAACAGCCAAGGAGACCGCTAGATGGCGGAGATCATCGAGATATCGCGGGCGGCGCTGCACGAGCAGGTGGCGGACCGTTTGCGGTCCATGCTCATCGAAGGGCGCATCGCCCCGGGCGCCAAGCTCAACGAGCGCGAGCTGTGCGAGCAGCTCGGCGTCTCGCGCACGCCGCTGCGCGAGGCCATCAAGCTGCTGGCCGCCGAAGGCCTGGCCGACCTGCTGCCCAACCGCGGCGCCATCGCCGTCAAGCTGAGCGAGGCCGATGTCATGCACGCCTTCGAGGTGCTGGCCGGCATCGAGGGCCTGTCGGGCGAACTGGCCGCGCAGCGCATCACCGACCAGGAATTCGCCGAGATCCGCGCCCTGCACTACGAGATGATGGCCAGCGTGGCGCGCGCCGACGTGTCTGCCTACTACCGGCTCAACGCCGCCATCCACGCGGCGCTGAACAGCGCCGCCAAGAACCCCGTGCTGACGGAAACCTTCCAGCGCATCAACAACCGCGTGCAGTCGCTGCGCTTTCGCACCAACCTGGACACGGCCAAGTGGAAGCAGGCCGTCAGGGAGCACGAGGCCATGATCGAGGCCCTGGGCGCACGCGACGCCACGGCCCTGCGCGAGCTGCTGGTCACCCACCTGCACCACAAGCGCGATGCCGTGCTGGCCATGCTGCGCGCCGAGGCCCTGCAGCCGCGCAAGTCGCGCTGAAGCCCAGGGCCGCTAACGCTGCGGCGCGGCCCCCAGCGCCGCAATCCCCGCCCGCGCCACCTCCGCATCCTCTGCCGGCTTCACCCCGCTGACGCCCACGGCGCCCAGGCAGCGGCCCTCCCTGGTGATGGGCACGCCGCCTTCCAGCAGGCCCTGCAGCGCGGGCACGCTCAGGTAGGCGGTACGGCCGCCATTGATCATTTCCTCATAGAGCCGGCTTTCCTTGCGGCCCAGTGCCGCGGCGTGGGCCTTGGCCGGCGCGATGTGGGCCGAGGCCGGTGCCGCGCCGTCCAGGCGCTGCAGCCACAGCAGGTGGCCGCCGTCATCGGCGATGGCGATGCTGACGGCCCAGCCGCGCGCCGTGGCATGCGCCTCGGCGGCCTGGGCGATGGTCTTGATGTCCTGGAGGTCCAGGCAGGGTTTGTGTTTCATTTTTCGGGCCTTTTGCAGGATGGATCAGGCGGTCAGCGCACGTCCAGCAGACTCTCCAGCAGCCGCGCCACATGCACGGCTTCGCGCGCCGCACCGTCGGCGATCTGGTGGCGGCAGCTGGTGCCGTCGGCCACGACGATGGCTTCGGGGCGCTGGCGTATGGCCGGCAGCAGGGCCGCCTCGGCCATGTCCATGGAGACCTGGTGGTGGCTGGCCTCGTAGCCGAAGCTGCCGGCCATGCCGCAGCAGGAGCTTTCGATGAGTTCGGGCTGGGCGCCGGGAATCAGCCGCAGCACGTCGAGGATGGGGCTGACGGCGCCAAAGGCCTTCTGGTGGCAATGGCCGTGCACGAGGATGGGCGCCCCGGCGGCGCGCAGCGGCAGCGCAAAGCGGCCGGCCTTCACTTCACGGGCAATGAATTCCTCGAACAGCAGGGCCTGTGCAGCCACCGCCTGCGCAGGCTCGCCCAGGCCCATGACCAGAGCTTCGTCGCGCAGGGTCAGCAGGCAGGAGGGCTCCAGGCCGACGATGGGGATGCCGGCGCGGGCCAAGGGCGCCAGGGCGTTGATCAGCGCACCCGCGCTGGCCTTGGCCTGCTCGACCATGCCGGTGGCCAGGTAGGTGCGGCCGCAGCAGTGGTGGCCGCCGCCCTCTTTGGCGGACTTGCTGGCGGTGTGCAGCGCATAGCCGGCCGCCTGCAGCACGCGCGCGGCGGCCAGGGCGTTTTCGCTCTCGAAGGTGCCGTTGAAGGTGTCCACGAAGAGCACGGCCACGCGCTCGCCGGCCGCCGCGCGGGCCAGGGCCTGGTCGCGGTCAAGAAAGGTATGTGCTTCAGGCGCGCGCCAGAAGGTGTCGCTGCGCCAGGCCGGCAGCGAGCGCCTGGCGGACAGGCCCAGCAGTTTTTCGCCCAGTTGGCGCAGCACGGGCAGGCGGTTGCGCAGGTTCAGCAGCCAGGGCATGCGGCTGGCCGTGGCGGCGTAGCGCGGCAGATGGGCGACCAGCCGGTCCTTGAGCGTGTGGCCATGGCGGGCCTTGTAGTGGGCCAGGAATTCCACCTTCATGCGGGCCATGTCCACGCCCGTGGGGCAGTCGCGCCTGCAGCCCTTGCAGCCCACGCACAGGTCCATGGTGTCGTGCATGGCCTCGCTGGTGAAGGCGTCCGGCCCCAACTGGCCCGAGATGGCCAGGCGCAGGGTGTTGGCGCGGCCGCGCGTCAGGTGCTGCTCGTCGCGCGTGACGCGGTAGCTGGGGCACATGGTGCCGGCGTCAAACTTGCGGCAGTGGCCGTTGTTGTTGCACATCTCCACGGCCTTGGCAAAGCCGCCCGTGACGTCGCCGCCCGTGCCGGGCGCCGTGGTGACCTCGGTGACCGGGTCGGCCTGCACGTTCCAGGCCGACCAGTCGAGCACGGGCGTGATGGGAATGCGCCGGTAGGGCCGGGGGGTGTCGGCCGGCGCAAAGCGGAACAGTCGGCCATCGTCCATCCTGGGCGTGTCGATGATCTTGCCGGGGTTGAAGAGGCTGTCCGGATCGAAGTGCTGCTTGATGGCGCGCAGGGCCTCGGTGATGGCGGGCCCGAACTGCCAGGCAATCCACTCGCCGCGGCACAGCCCGTCGCCGTGCTCGCCGCTGAAGGCGCCCTTGTATTTGCGCACCAGTTCGGCCGCTTCCTCGGCAATGGCGCGCATGCGCGCCGCGCCGTCGGTGCGCATGTCCAGGATGGGCCGCACATGCAGCGTGCCCACGGAGGCATGGGCGTACCAGGTGCCCCGGCTGCCGTGGCGCGCGAACACTTCGGTGAGCGCGTCGGTGTACTCGGCCAGGTGCTGCAGCGGCACGGCGCAGTCCTCGATGAAGCTCACGGGCTTGCCGTCGCCCTTGAGGCTCATCATGATGTTCAGCCCCGCCTTGCGCACTTCCCAGAGGTTTTTCTGGGCCGCTTCCTCGGGCATTTCCACCACGCTGCGGGGCAGGCCCAGCTCGCCCATCAGCTCCACCAGCTGGCGCAGCCGCGCCAGCAGCGCGGCGCGGTCGTCGCCGGCGAATTCCACCAGCAAGATGGCGGCCGGGCGGCCGATGAGCGCGGTTTCTATGGTGGGCTTGAAGGCCGGGTTGGCCAGGCCCAGCTCAATCATGGTGCGGTCCACCAGCTCCACGGCCGTGGGGCCCAGCTTCACGATGTGCTGGGCCGAGTCCATGGCCGCGTGGAAGGTGGGGAAGTTGACCACGCCCAGCACCTTGGCGCGTGGCAGCGCGCTGAGCTGCAGGGTGAGCGAGCGCGTGTAGGCCAGCGTGCCCTCGGCGCCTATCAGCAGATGGGCCAGGTTGACGCTGCCGTCGGCCGTGTAGGGCCGCTCGCTCTGGTTGTCGAAGATGTCGAGGTTGTAGCCGGCCACGCGGCGCATGACCTTGGGCCAGTGGGCGTGGATATCCTCGCGGTGCTGTTGCGCCAGCCCGTGCACGAACTGCGCAATGCCCGCCGCGCGGCCCGTGGCCTGGGCGACGGGGCCGAAGTCCAGCAGCTCGCCATCGGCCATCCAGGCGCGGGCGCCGCGCACGTTGTGCACCATGTTGCCGTAGGCAATGGAGCGCGAGCCACAGGAGTTGTTGCCTGCCATGCCGCCCAGCGTGGCCTGGGCGCTGGTCGATACGTCCACCGGATACCACAGGCCGAGCTTCTTGAGCCGGGCGTTGAGGTGGTCCAGCACCAGGCCGGGCTCGACCTCGGCAATGCCTGCATCAGGGTCCACCGAGAGGATGTTGCGCAAATGCTTGCTGTTGTCGATCACCAGGGCCGCGCCCGTGGTCTGCCCGCACTGGCTGGTGCCGCCGCCGCGCGGCAGCACGGGCACCTTCAGCTCGCGGGCGATCTGCAGGGCCGTGGCGATGTCTTCTTCGCAGGTGGGCACGAAGACGCCCACGGGCATGATCTGGTAGATGGAGGCATCGGTGGCATAGCGCCCGCGCGAGGCGGCGTCGAACAGGACCTGGCCGCGCGTGTCCGAGCGCAGGCGGCGCGCCAGCATCTGGCTGACATCGTCGGGCGGCAGCACGGTGCCGGGGGCGGGCACGGTGTCGTCGGGGGAAGCGGCAAGGCGGTGCGTGGATTCCATCAGCATGGCGGCTCTCATTCGTTCATGGTTCGTGGGTAGATCTGGCCTGCCTTGAGCAGGGCGATGACGGTGTCGCGCTTGTGCTCCAGGTGGGCCACCAGCACCTGGCGCAGCGCGGCGGCGTCGCGCGCCTGCAGCGCCTCCAGCATGCGTTCGTGCTCCTGGACGGCGCGCTTCCACTTGGCCGCGTCCTGGTTGGTGCGAAAGCGCAGCGACTGCACGCGGGCGTTGATGCGGCCATAGGTCTCGGCCAGCACGGGGTTGGCGGCGGCGCGGTTGATGGCCGAGTGGATCAGCGCATTGAGCCGGTAGTAGCCGGACAGGTCCTGGCGCGCATGGCTGGCCAGCATCTCGAAGTGCAGGGCCCGCACCTCGGCCAGTTGCTGCTCGCTGATGCGCTGCGCGGCCAGCTCGCCCGACATGCCCTCCAGCCCCGCCAGCACCTCGAAGGTCTGCAGCACATCGGCCTCGCCCAGCCGCACGGCCACGGCGCCGCGGTTGGGCACCAGGTCCACCAGCCCTTCGGAGGCCAGCAGCTTGATGGCCTCGCGCAGCGGCGTGCGCGAGACGCGCAACTGCTCGCACAGCGCGCGCTCGTTGAGCTTGGCACCGGGCGGTATGCGCCCCTCCACCAGCCAGGTGCGCAGCCGCGCCGCCACCTGGTCATGCAGGGCAAGCCGCGAAATCTCGATGATCTCCGCCATGGATTCTCCTGGTCGAATGAATTTTGCATTCATTTTTACGCAAGCATTTCTCAAGGCATTCATGGTTATCACCAAGGCATTTATGAATTTTGAATGCAAAAATTCACAAACACCCTCCCCCGCAGACCGACCTGGCATTTCCTTGAAAAGGACGCACCATGCTCACGCTCGACAGCCATCCCACGGGCCGCCACTTCCTTCAGATCCCCGGCCCCAGCCCGGTTCCCGACCGCATCCTGCGGGCCATGAGCCTGCCCACCATCGACCACCGGGGGCCGGAGTTCGGCCAGCTCGGCCTGAAGGTGCTGGCCGGCATCCAGCAGGTCTTCAAGACGCGGCATCCGGTGGTGATCTATCCGGCCTCCGGCACGGGCGCCTGGGAGGCGGCCCTGATCAACACGCTCAGCCCTGGCGACCATGTGCTGATGTTCGAGACCGGCCACTTCGCCTCGCTGTGGCAGAAGATGGCCACGCGCCTGGGCCTGTCCACCGAGTTCCTGTCCTACGGCGGCTCCGATGAGCACCTGCCCCAGGCGCCGGGCTGGCGCCATGGCGTGCAGGCCGGCCTGATCGAGGCGCGGCTGCGCAAGGACACGGAGCGCCGGATCCGTGCCGTGTGCGTGGTGCACAACGAGACCTCCACGGGGGTGACCTCGGACATCGCCGCCGTGCGCCGCGCCATCGACGCGGCGGGCCACCCGGCCCTGCTGCTGGTGGACACCATCTCGGGCCTGGCCAGTGCCGACTACCGCCATGACGAATGGGGCGTGGACGTGACCATCAGCGGCTCGCAAAAGGGCCTGATGCTGCCGCCCGGCATCAGCTTCAACGCGCTGTCGCCACGTGCGCTGGAGGCCGCCAAAAGCGCGAAGCTGCCCAAGTCGTTCTGGGCCTGGGACGAGATTGTGGAGATGAACCAGACCGGCTACTGGCCCTACACGCCCAACACCAACCTGCTGTACGCCCTGTCCGAATCGCTGGACATGCTGCTGGCCGAAGGGCTGGATACGGTGTTTGCGCGCCACCAGCGCTGGGCGGCCGGCGTGCGCGCCGCCGTCCAGGCCTGGGGCCTGCCCATCCAGTGCGCCGATCCGCAGGTCTACTCGCCCGTGCTCACCGGCGTGATCACGCCCGAAGGCGTGGATGCCGACGCCCTGCGTCGCCTGATCCACACGCGCTTCGACCTGTCGCTGGGCGCGGGCCTGGGCAAGCTCAAGGGCCGCATGTTCCGCATGGGCCACCTGGGCGACAGCAACGACCTGACGCTGCTGGCCATGGTGGCGGGCGTGGAGATGGGGCTGAAGCTGTCCGGCATCCGGCTGGCCGGCAGCGGCGTGCAGGCGTCCATGGACTACTTCGCTGCCCACGCCGCAGCCGGGGCGCTGCGCAAGGCCGCCTGAACCCATCGGCCCCGCGCCGAAAACCCTTGGCAGAGCCGGAGCACATGGCTCGCCCCCTTGATCGTGGATTGCACCAATACCAGGAAATAACAGGAGACAAGAGACATGACATCGCCCTGCAACCGCCTGGCGGCAACTGCCGTCGCCACCCTCGCCACCCTCGCCGCCACCGCCCTCTCAGCCCCTGCCGCCTGGGCGCAATGGAAGCCCGCCAAGTCCGTCGAACTCGTCGTGCCGTTCTCGGCCGGTGGCGCGTCCGACCAGATGGCACGCGTGATCCAGGCCATCGTCACCAAACACAAGCTGATCGAGCAGCCCGTGGTCATCCTCAACAAGGCGGGCGCCTCCGGCGCCGAGGGCATTCTGGATGTCAAGGCCTCGGCGCGCGACCCGCACAAGCTGCTGGTGGCCTCCACGGCCATCTTCACCCTGCCCATGGCCACGGCCCTGCCCTTCCAGTGGCGCGACCTGAATCCCGTGGCCATGATTGCCCAGGACCAGTTCGTGCTCTGGGTCAATGCCGAGACCGGCTACCAGACGCCCGCCGACTACCTGGCCGCCGCGCGGCAGGCCGGCGGCAAGTTCAAGATGGGCGGCACCAGTTCCAAGCGCGAGGACCAGATCATCACCGCCAACATGGAACAGGCCGCCGGCGTGAAGTTCACCTACATCCCCTACAAGGGCGGCGGCGAGGCCAGCACGCAGCTGGTGGGCAAGCACATCGACTCCAACGTCAACAACCCCAGCGAGTCCATGGCGCAGTGGCGCGCGGGCCAGGTGCGGGCGCTGTGCGTGTTCGACACGCAGCGCATCGAGTACACGGCCAAGGTCACGGGCAGCCAGGCGCTGTCGGACATCCCCACCTGCAGGGAGCAGGGCCTGGATGTGCAATACACCATGCTGCGCGGCTTCTTCCTGCCGCCCGGCACCACGCCCGAGCAGGCGCAGTTCTATGCAGGCGTGATGCACAAGGTGGTGGCCACGCCCGAGTGGAAGGAGTACCTGGAGAAAAACGCGCTCAAGCCCGAGTACATGACGGGGCAGGCCTTCGTGGACTTCCTGGCCAAGGACGAGACGCGCCACCTCGACATCATGAAGAAGGCCGGCTTCCTGTCGGCCAGCGTGGCCGCCACCGCCAAGTGAGGAGCCGCGCCATGGACACCGCCATCCACCTTGCCCCGCCCTCCTCCAATGCAGCGGCCGCAGCAGCAGCCCCGGCCCAGCCCTCCAGCGCGGCCACCGAATCCATCCCCGCCACCGAAGCCCAGGCCCCCGGCCTGTCCCGCCGCCATGTGGAGTACGGCGTGGCCGCCGTGCTGCTGGCGCTGGCCGTGCTCGTGGTCTGGGACAACCAGCGCATTGGCGCGGGCTGGAGCGACACCGGCCCGCAGGCCGGCTACTTCCCGCTGCGCGTGGGCGCCGTGCTGGGCATCTGCGCCATCGCCGTCTTCGTGCAGGTGCTGCGCAGCCGCAGCCAGGAGCAGTTCGCCAGCTGGCTGCAGCTCAGGCGCGTGGCCCAGGTGCTGTTGCCGCTGACGGCCTACATCGCCGTGATCGCGCCGCTGGGCATCTACGCGGCCTCGGTGCTGTTCATCACGGGCTTCATGGTGTTTGCGGGCCGCTATCCCTGGTGGAAGGCCGTGGCGCTGTCGGGCTTCACCAGCGTGCTGCTGTTCTACGTCTTCGAGATCCAGTTCAAGGTGCCCCTGCCCAAGGGTCCGCTTGAAGCCTGGCTCGGCTATTGACCCCTGTCGCCGCCACGGAGCAACACCATGGACGAACTCCAATACCTTGCGCACGGCTTCGCGGCCGTCACCACCTGGCAGAACACGGGGCTGATGCTCACGGGCATCCTGCTGGGCATCGTGGTCGGCGTGCTGCCGGGCCTGGGTGGCCCCAACGGCGTGGCCATCCTGCTGCCGCTGACCTTCGGCATGTCGCCCACCTCGGCCATCATCCTGCTGTCTTGCATCTACTGGGGGGCGCTGTTCGGCGGCGCCATCACCTCGGTGCTGTTCAACATCCCGGGCGAGGCCTGGTCGGTGGCCACCACCTTCGACGGCTATCCCATGGCCCAGCAGGGCCACGCGGGGGCGGCGCTGACCACGGCCTTCACGGGCTCGTTCATCGGCGCCATCTCGGGCGTGATGCTGATCACCTTCCTGGCGCCGGTCGTGGCCTCGTTCGCGCTGCAGTTCGGGCCGCCGGAGTTCTTTGCGGTCTTCTTCCTGACGTTTTGTTCCTTCATCGGCATGGGCAAGGAGCCCAAGGCCAAGATCGTGGCCGCCATGGCCGTGGGCCTGCTGCTGGCGGCCGTGGGCATGGACACCATCTCGGGCGACCTGCGCATGACCTTCGGCTCCACCGAGCTGCTGCGCGGCTTTGATTTCCTGGTGGTGGTGATCGGCCTGTTCGGCATCAGCGAGATCCTGATGACCATCGAGGAAGGCCTGGCCTTCAAGGGCAAGAAGGCCTCCATCGACCTCAAGGTGGTGTTCAGGACCTGGGCCCAGCTGCCGCGCTACTGGCTGACCATGCTGCGCTCGGCCCTGGTGGGCTGCTGGATGGGCGTGACGCCCGGCGGCGCCGTGGCGGCCAGCTTCATGGGCTACGGGCTGGCCAAGAAGTTCTCGCGCGACCCCGACAGCTTCGGCAAGGGCAACCCCGAAGGCGTCCTCGCCCCCGAGACCGCCGCCCACGCGGCCGGCACCTCGGCCCTGCTGCCCATGCTGGCCCTGGGCATTCCGGGCTCGGCCACGGCGGCCGTGCTGCTGGGCGGGCTGATGATCTGGGGCCTGCAGCCCGGCCCGCTGCTGTTCACCGAGCAAAAGGACTTCGTCTGGGGCCTGATCGCCAGCATGTACCTGGGCAACATCGCCGGCCTGGTCATCGTCATGGCCACCGTGCCGCTGTTCGCCGCCATCCTGCGCGTGCCGTTTTCCATCGTCGCGCCCATGATCCTCATGGTCTGCGCCATCGGCGCCTTCACCGTCCACGGCAACGCCACGGACATCTGGCTCATGCTGGTCTTCGGCGTGGTCGGCTACGTGTTCAAGAAGCTCGACTATCCGCTGGCGCCCATGGTGCTGGCCATCGTGCTCGGCGACCGCATGGAAGACGCCTTCCGCCAGAGCATGCTCTCCAGCCAGGGCGGGCTGGGCATCTTCTGGCACAACGGCCTGTCGGGCACCATCACCACGCTGGCCCTGCTGATGCTGGTGTGGCCGCTGCTGGGCAAGTTGCGGGCGGTGGCGTTCGGGGCGAGGGTTGTGGCGGCTTGAGAGGAGCCGTCTACAGCGAATCAGCCTCCGCTTCCGGCCAGAGGCGGGGGAAGTAAAAACGCAGGGCGTGCAGCGGCACGCCCAGGCGCACTCTTCCATACGGTGAATCCGTCTCCAGCAGGCCGCGCTTGAGCAGTGCCGATACCTGGGCGGTGGCCAGCCGGTCACCCAACCCCAGCATGGCCTTGAAGTCGGCCCGATCCATCTCCGCCTGGGCCGCAAAAAGATAGTGCAATGCGCGCAATGCCTCGCTGCGCACGCCTTGGCGCACCACCCGTTCCTCATAGGCAAGGCATGCCGCCATGCGCTCCTTCATGCCGTCCAGCGACAGAAGTCCCTCCATGAAGCTCACTTGGTCCATGCACAGTTCCAGCACGTATGCGATCCAGTCGATCAACCCCAGTTCGGTCAGATTGCCACGGCCATCAAGGTCACCACGGCGCGGCTCGTCTGCGGCGGCAAGCAAGGCGTAATAGCGCTCCTGCGACCGTGCGAACCCCCTCAGGGGGGACCACAGACCATTGCTCAGGCCCATGTGGGTTAGTACGAGATGTGAATGCAGCCGGGCCACACGCCCGTTGCCGTCCCGGAACGGATGGATCCAGGCCAGGCGCTGGTGCGCAGCGGCCATGGCCACCAACTGCAACTCGCCACGGCGCACGCCGGAGTAGAAGCTCGACCAGCGGTCCAGAAAAAATGGCAACTGCCCCGCTGCAGGCGCCGCATGCCTGCCCACGCTAACCTCCCGCGTGCGCCATCGACCCGGCTCGATGGCATCGTCGCCAAGGGCGCCGGCCTCCAGATCGGCCTGGGGCAGACGGGCGAAGAGATCCTGGTGGATATCGGCCAGCATCTGGGGGGTCCAGACCTGCGCATTCGTCCATTGCGTGGACCTGTACTCCAGTTGCTCTTCAGTGGCCATGTGCGCCAGCGCCAACCGCTGACGGCGGGCCTGGTCTTCGTCCTGCGCATAGTCGTTGTGCAGGGCGCGCTCGATATCCAGCGGAAAGGTGTGCTGCCCCTCGATCCTGTTCGAGTAATACGAGTTCATGGCCCGAAGCAGCCGGCGCAGGCCTGGCAATGTGTCTGGTCGGTAGCGGCCGGCCAGCCGCTCACCCAGCCTGATCAGGTCATGGGAGAGCTCCAGCAAAGGGCCCAGCTTGTGTTCCCCCGGCAGCAGCGGCTCCATCTGGGCAGGATGGTCGTAGAGCAGGAATTCTTGCGACATTGATCACCTATATAAGCAGCTGATTTATATAGATGAAATCCGTTTGGTGCGAGATATTTTGCGAGTTCTTCTGCAAGATTCCCTGACACGTCCCCTAATCCCTGTACCGCTTCTTGCGAAACGCCAGCCAGGCGGCGATGACGGTGAAGGCGATCACGATGGACACCACGATCCAGAAGCCGTGCTCGTGCTCTGCCAGCGGTATGCCGCCCACGTTCATGCCGAACAGGCCGGCCAGGATGTTGATGGGCAGGGCCAGCACGGTGACCACGGTCAGCACGAAGAGGCTGTTGCTGTTGTCCTCGTTCACGGCGGCGGCCACTTCTTCCTGCAGCAGCTTGATGCGGTCCTGCAGGGTCTGCATGTCGCGCAGCATGAGCGAGAACTCCTCGCTGGCGGCGGCCAGGCCGCGGCGGTCGTCCTCGCCCATCCAGGCGGGGGGCTGCTGCAGCAGGCGGAACAGCGCGGCCGGCTCGGGCGCCAGCAGGCGCTGCAGGCGCACCAGCAGCCGGCGCAGCCGGCCCAGGTGGGCGCGCGGATGGTGGTAGCGCTGCGCGATGATGGCGTCCTCGATGTCGTCCACGCGCGCCGTGGTCTCGCGCACCACCTTGACCAGCACGTCGGCCTGGGTGCGCATAAGGTGTTCCAGCAGCTCGGCCGTGCTGGCGGGGCTGTCGCCCTGGCGCACGCCGGCACGCAGCGCATCGACTGAGCGCAGCGGCTGCGTGCGCGCGGTGACGACCAGGCGCTCGTCCAGGCAGATCCACAGCGTGGCGATGTCGGCCGACTCGAAGTTGAACTCGAAATTCACATCGTTGAGCACGGCGACCAGGGAGTCATCGGAGCGCTCGATGCGCGTGGAGGCCAGGCCCTCGCGCAGCGTGGTGTAGAAGACTTCGGGCAGCGCGGCGTGGCGCTGCAGCCAGCGCAGGGACTGGGTATTGGCCAGGTTGAAGTGCAGCCACAGGAAGTCGCGCCGGCCGGGCTCGGTAAGCGGGCGCTCTGCGCCCAGCCACTGCGCGGCCGACTGTGCCGTCATGGCCTCCACACGCCGCTGCGTGTCGCAGAAAAACCGCCAGCCGCAGATCAGGCCTGCGTCTTCATTGGCCTGGGCCAGGGGGGAGGCTGCGTCAGTCATGGATGGGTGGGGCACCTGCGGGGAGTGGCCTGCGCGGGCCGGACAAGTGCGGGATTCTTGGCCGCCTCCATGACAGAGGTGTGACAACTGTCACGGAGTCGTCATCCGATGTGCCTGCCCCAGTCCGGGGGGCGGGACAGGCCTCAGCACATCACGACGTTCTCCAGCGTGAACGAGAACGGCGTGGACCCGGCGCCCGCACCGCCGCCTCGCATCACGATGTCGGCGCGCGAGATGCCCAGCAGGGAGATCTCGGTGTTGATGTCGCCCAGGATGGCCGAGTTCATGACCTGGCCCTGTTCGATCTGCGAGACCACCCCGATCCAGATGGAGGGCTTGAATTCGAACACGGCCTTTTGCTGGGGGGCAATCGCGGTCTTGACGGCCAGCAGCCGGCCGTCCTTGTAGCAACTGGCATTGATGGCGCCCCGGGGCAGCGAGTTGAGCACCTGCACTTCGTTGGAGCTTGCGCCATAGCCTGCGGGGGCCAGGCGATCGCCGCTGCTGCTCAGGGACAGCTGGAACTGCTGGCCGAACTGCGCCTCCAGCTGGGGCGTGTGGTTGCCATAGCTGTCGCTGGCACCGACCTGCAGGCCCAGCGGGAAGGTGAACGGGTGGTTGTCGCCCTGGCCGCAGTACTTGATGACCCGCCAGGCCACGGCCAGTTCCTCGAAATCGCTGGCCACGTTCTTCTGGAAGATGACGATCTGCGAGTTGTTTGCGTCGTTCGATTGATTGACGAAGTTGAGTTGAACGCCCATGCATCTCTCCTGATGGATCAAAAAAGCGCTGCGGCGCTTTCTGCTGCCCCGCCGTGCGGGCGCAAGCGCACTGTAGGGAACAACGATCCTTCAGAAAATTACGCCTGATTACATCCCGTTCCCTCCACCGGGAACGGCCCAGACCCGCCCGCCGCCCACGGCAAAGCGCTGGTGGCTCGGCCCGGGCGGCACCCATGGCCTCGTTGCTTTGCAGGGGTAGAGGATGCGAACAATCGCGGCGTCACATCGACATGGGGCGAATGCCGTAGGTGAACTTGATGATGTAGTTCACATACACGTTCAGGGGCCGCGTCTCGGCCGGGCTTGCCGCCACCGGGGCGGGCGTGCCGTCGCGGGTGTTCTCTTGCATAGGCGAGGAGGACTGCCGAGACCCCACACCATTGTCCAGGCCCTGTCCACCAGGCGGCCGGGTGCGGCTTGCCTCATCGGGGTCATTGTTCGTACCGGCGCTCACGCCGCGCAGGAAGCAGCCCCGGTAGTCGGGAATGCGGAACGTCCCATCCGCGCCGCCGTACACATAGCCCAGAACAGCAAACAGCTGGGGGTACTGGGCGCAGGCCAGCTCCCTGCCATCGCACAACATCCAGGCCGAAGCCTCCAGGACGCTTGTGTGGTCCTGCGCGCCACCAGCCCCGGAGGTATCAAGGGTGCCAGCATAGGCCGTGACCGAACCGACCGGCACGTCTCCCAGGCCGGGGATGGAAAACGAATGACCGGGCATCGTGGGAAGAGTCATCATGGAGCACATCCTTCATCGACAAACAGGGGGAGGAAGCTTCGCCCCGCGCTGGCGGCAATCGACCGAACGGGGCACCGCAGACCGGATGTGGTCTGCCATCAGCACATCACGATGTTCTCGAGAAGGAATGAGAACGGCCTGGAATCAGGTCCGGGGCCTCCGCCGGTCATCACGATGTCGGCGCTGGCAATGCCCATCAGGGATATTTCGGTGTTGATGTTGGAAAGAGTGGCCGAGCCCATCACCTCGCCCTGCACGGCCTGCAAGGCAATGCCGATCCAGAGCGTGGGCTTGAACGCGAAGACGGCCCTTTGCTGGGGAGCAATCGAGTTCTTGACCGCCAGCAGCTTGCCATCCTTGTAGCAACTGGCATTGATGGCCCCCCTGGGCAGCGCATTGAGCAACTGCACTTCCCTGGAACTGGTGCTACGGCCAGCAGGCACCAGGCGATCTCCCGAGGCCGTCAGAGTCATATGGAACAGTTCGCCATCTTGCGCATTCAGTTGCGGCGTGTAGTTGCCGTAGCTGTCGCTGGCAGCGATCTGCATGGAGAGGGGAAATGAGAAAGGATGGTTATCGCCTTGTCCGCAGTTTCTGATGACCCGCCACGCCACGGCCAGTTCCTCGAAATCGCTGGCCACGTTCTTCTGGAAGATGACGATCTGCGAGTTGTTTGCGTCGTTCGATTGATTGACGAAGTTGAGTTGAACGCCCATGCATCTCTCCTGATGGATCAAAAAAGCGCTGCGGCGCTTTCTGCTGCCCCGCCGTGCGGGCGCAAGCGCACTGTAGGGAACAACGATCCTTCAGAAAATTACGCCTGATTACATCCCGCCCCCTCCACCGGGAACGGCCCAGACCCGCCCGCCGCCCACGGCAAAGCACTGGAGGCCAGGACCGGGCGGCAGGCTGGCCATGCCCGTGAACAGGCCGAAGGCCGGCAGCAGGGTGAAGCCGGCATGGACGGCAAAGCACGGCAGGCGCAGCGCATCGCGCCCGGGGCCGCGCAGCACGACGGCGGGGTGGACATGGCCGGCCAGCACATGGCAGGCAGGAGCCTCCTGCGGGTAATGGCAGCCCGCGAATGGCCCCAGGTGCCAGGGTTCGTCCACCACGCCGATGCCCAGCGCGGACGGCGGGTCGCCCGCATGGCTGTCGTGGTTGCCACGCACCAGGACCACCTCCAGCGCCGCGTGGCGGCGTCGCCAGTCGGCCAGGGCGACCAGCACGGACGGCGTGCGGGCCTGCGCGGCATGCAGGAAGTCGCCCAGAACGACCAGCCGGCGCACCGGCAGGCCCTGCAGCAGCGCCGACAGCCGGTCCAGGTTGCCCTGGGTGGTGCCGGCCGGCACGGGAATGCCGCGCGCACGGAAGGTGGCGGCCTTGCCCAGGTGCAGGTCGGCAATGAACAGCGTGCCCTGGGCGGGCCACCACAGGGCGTGCTGGGCCAGCAGGTGGACGGGCTCACCCGCCAGGAGGATGCCCAGGCTGCCGGCCAGGGCGTCGGGGGAAACAGGACTTGGCAACGGTGCGTGGCCTTTCATCAGCGGTGCAATGGTTCTACAGCAGCGGCAAGGGCCGCGAGGGCTTGCGCACGCGGCGCGGGCGGCGGCTGGTGGCATCGGCCTCGGGGCCATCGGTGGCCTGCAGCGAGAAATCCAGCGTGCGGCGCACGGCGGCCGTGTCCTCGTCCACGGCGGGGGGCTGGTCTGCCTTGGGCTTTTTCCGTGGACGCAGCGGTGGATCGGGCGGGACCAGGTCCTGCGTGCGCGGCTCGCTGGCTGCACCGCCGGCGTCTGCCGCCTCGTGCAGCTGGGCCAGCATGCGCGCGATGCGGTCGGCCAGGTGCTCGTTGGTGAGCTTTTCGCGAAAGCGCTCCACCATCAGCGGAAAGGCAAACGGGCTGGGCCGGCGCAGTGCGCTCACCACCAGCTGCTGGGCCTGCATGCGGCGCAGCGCGGCCAGCAGCTGGGCCACGTCCAGCTCCTGGCTCAGGACTTCCTCATCGGCCTGGCGCAGCAGCAGGTTCATGTCGTCGTATTTGCGAAAGACCTCGAAGAACAGCTGGGCCGAGGCCTGCAGCTGGCGCGCACTGCGGCGCTCGCCCGGGTGGCTCTGGAAGATCAGGCCGGACACCCGCGCTATCTCGCGGAAGCGCCGCCTTGCCATCTCGGTGGCGTTGAGGCTGGCCAGCACTTCGTGCAGCAGGGCGTGGCGGGCGTCATCGCCCGCCAGGTGGGCATCCTCGGCGGCCTGGTCCCAGTGGCGGTCGGCATTGGCGGTATTGCGCATGGCGCCCGCCTCCGTGGCAGAGACACGTCCGGGCGCCGCCACCGCCTGCACCGGCTCGGCGCGCAGCAGTTCGGGCAGCATGGCGGCCCAGTCACGCTCGGTGGCGCTCAGCAGCTCCAGCCCGTAGTCGTTGACGGCGATGGAGAAGGTGCCCGTCTCGCCCTGCGCGGCGCGCCAGGCCAGCAGGCTGGCCAGCCCCGTATGGGCATGGCGACCCGCAAACGGGTAGAGGAAGAGATGCCAGCCTTCGCGCGTGCGCAGGGTTTCGGCCAGCAGCGTGCCGGGCGTGGGCAGGGCCGACCAGCGCTGCTGCACCTCCAGCAGGGGGCGCACGCAGCGCAGCTCGGGCGATTGGTAGTCGCCCGCTGCCGCCAGCGCCAATTGCTGCACCACGAAGTCGGCCAGCACGGTGGACAGCGGCATGCGCGCGCCCGCCCAGCGCGGCACGGTGGGCCGTGTTCTGGCGGCGCGGCGCACGTAGGCGGTCATGTCCTCGATGCGCACCAGCTCCAGCACCTGGCCCGCGAAGACAAAGGCATCGCCGGGCGACAGGCGCGACAGAAAGCTCTCTTCCATGCTGCCCAGCCGCGCGCCGTGCAGGATCTGCACGCTCATGCTGGCGTCGCTGACGATGGTGCCGATGTTGGCGCGGTGCCTGCGCGCCAGCCGCGCGTCGGGCATGCGCCAGATGCCCTCCCCGTCGGGCCGCACGCGCTGGTAGTCGGGATAGGCGGCCAGCGAGGGTCCGCCCCGGTGCACGAAGTCCAGGCACCACTGCCAGACCGCAGGCGCCAGCCCGGCGTAGGCGACGGTGCGGCGTACTTCGGCATACAGCTCATCGGGCACGAAGCCGCCGCCCAGGGCCACGGTGGCCAGGTGCTGCACCAGCACGTCCACGGGCTGGCGGGGGCTGGCGCGCATTTCCACCTGCTGCGCGCGCACGGCGGCGCGGGCGGCGGCAGCCTCCACCAGCTCCAGGCTGTGCGTGGGCACCAGGGTGATGCGCGAGGGCCGGCCCGGCGCATGGCCCGAGCGGCCCGCGCGCTGCAGCAGCCGCGCAATGCCCTTGGCCGAGCCGATCTGCAGCACGCGCTCCACGGGCAGGAAGTCCACGCCCAGGTCCAGGCTGCTGGTGCAGACCACGGCCTTGAGCGTGCCGGCCTTGAGCCCGGCCTCCACCCATTCGCGCACACCCCGGTCCAGAGAGCCATGGTGTATGGCCAGCAGGCCGGCCCAGTCGGGCCGGGCCTCCAGCAGCGCCTTGTACCAGAGCTCCGCCTGCGAGCGCACATTCACAAAGACCAGGGTGGAGCCTGCCGTGGCCTCCAGCTCGCGCACCACGGCCGGCAGCATGGCCAGGCCCAGGTGGCCGGCCCAGGAAAAGCGCTCGGGCCGGTCGGGCAGCAAGGTGTCCACCACCAGGCGCTTGTCCACCTGGCCCTGGACCAATACGCCGGGCCGCGGCTGGCCATGGTCGTCCAGGCCCAGCAGGGTCTGCATGGCTTCGTCCAGATTGCCCAGCGTGGCCGACATGCCCCAGACGCTCAGTTGCGGGCTCCAGCCGCGCAGCCGCGCCAGGGCCAGCTGCAGTTGCACGCCGCGCTTGTTGCCCAGCAGCTCGTGCCATTCATCGGCCACCACCAGGCGCACGGAGCCCAGCAGCTCGCGCGCATCGGCCCGCGCCAGCAGCAGGGACAGGCTCTCGGGCGTGGTGACCAGCACGGTGGGCAGCTGGCGCGACTGGGCGCTGCGCTCGGCGCTTCCCGTATCGCCCGTGCGTGCGCCCACGGTCCATCGCGCCAGCGCGGGATGGCCCTGGGCCAGCGCCTGCAAGGGCGTCTGCAGCGCCTTGAGCGTGTCGGCCGCCAGGGCACGCATGGGCGTGATCCACAGCACGGTCAGCGGCGCGGCGGCGGGTTTTCTCCTGCTGGATGCGGCTTGGACAGGGGCCTGGGCAGGCACCTTGGAGGCCTGCGCAAAGGCCTGCAGCGCGCCCAGCCAGACCGCGTAGGTCTTGCCTGCGCCCGTGGTGGCATGCAGCAGGCCGCTGTGGCCCTGGGCCAGCGCCTTCCACACGGCACGCTGGAAGGCAAAGGGCTTCCAGCCCCGTGCGGCAAGCCAGGCGGTGGCGAGGGGGTGGGCGGAACGGGTGGCCATGGCGCGGTGCGTCAAGGGTGGGTCACGGGTCGGTCAAGGGTTGATCAAGGGTCGGAATGCGGCAGCAGGGCGGCCAGCGTGTCGATGGAGTCGGCCTCCTGCACAGGCTTGTCCTCGCGCCAGCGCAGCATGCGCGGAAAGCGCACGGCAATGCCGCTCTTGTGGCGTGCGCTGCGCGCAATGCCCTCGAAGCCCAGCTCGAACACCAGGGTGGGCCGCACACTGCGCACGGGGCCGAAGCTCTCCACCGTGGTCTTGCGGATGACGGCGTCCACGCGCGCCATTTCGGCATCGGTCAGGCCCGAATAGGCCTTGGCGAAGGGCACGAGGGCGCGGCCCTCGGTGCCGGGCGGCGCGTTCCAGACGGCAAAGGTGTAGTCGCTGTAGAGGCTGGCGCGACGGCCGTGGCCGCGCTGGGCGTAGATGAGCACGGCATCCACGCTCAGCGGATCGATCTTCCACTTCCACCACACGCCGCTGTCCTTGGTGCGGCCCACGCCGTAGGAGGCATCGCGGGCCTTGAGCATCATGCCCTCCACACCCAGGGAGCGGGCCTGCTCGCGAAGTTCGGCCAGGGCCTGCCAGCTATCGCCCGCAAGGACCGGACTGGGCAGCAGCGCCGGGTGCGCCACCAAGGCCACCAGCTGCTCCAGCCGCGCGCGCCGTTCATGCTGGGGCAGCGCACGCAGGTCCTGGCCGCCCTCCTCCAGCAGGTCATAGGCCAGCAGCACCACGGGCAGCTCGCGCAGCAGCTTGGGGCCCAGGGTCTTGCGGCCTATGCGCTTTTGCAGGTCGGCAAAGGGGCGCACATGGGCGGGCGCCTCACCCTGCTGCGCGGCCCAGACGACGATCTCGCCGTCGATCACGGTGCCCGCAGGCAAGGCATCGCCCATGGCCTGCAGCTCGGGGAAGCGCTCGCTCACCAGTTCCTCGCCGCGCGACCAGATCCAGGTGCCCAGCGCGTCACCGCTGCCGCGCCGCACGATCTGGGCGCGTATGCCGTCCCATTTCCACTCCACCACCCATTGGGACGGCGGGCCGAGCACGGCGTCGAACTGCTCCAGCGGCAACTGCAGCGGATGGGCCAGGAAGAAGGGATAGGGGTGGCCACGGGCTTCGCCCGAATGCGCGTCATCGCCCTCTTCCTCGCCTGCCACCAGCCGCAGGTAGTCGGCCGCCCCGGGCCGCGCGCCGATGTGGGTGTAGCCCATGAGCCGCTGGGCGATGCGCTTGGCATCCACGCCGCTGACGGCCGCCAGCGCCTGCGTGACCTGCAGCCGCGACACGCCGACCCGGAAGGCGCCGGTGATCAGCTTGAAGTAGACCAGCCGCTCATCGGCCGCCAGCCGCGCCCATTGCATGCGCAGCGTTTCCGCCAGCGCCTCGGGCGCCATGCCGCGCAGCGGCAGCAGGTGGTCCGTGACCCAGGCGGCCAGGCCCAGGTCGTGCGCGTCACCGGGTGGCGGCAGCAGCAGCGCAATGGTTTCGGCCAGGTCGCCCACGGCCTCGTAGCTTTCGTCGAACAGCCATTCGGGCAGGCCGGCCGCCTCGCGCGCCAGCTCCTTCAAGACCTTGGTGGGCACCAGTTGGCGCGGCTTGCCACCGGCCAGGAAATAAACGGCCCAGGCCGCATCGGCAGGCGCGGCGGCGCGCAGATAGGCCTGCAGCGCGGCCTGCTTGTCGCGGCTGGCGGTGCTGGCGTCCAGCGCGCGATAGAGGGCGGCGAAATCCTTCATGGAGCGGGCGCCTCATCCGGTGCAGCCTGGGCGGCGGCGGCCTCGTCCTCATCACCGTATTCGGTCTGGAAGGCTTGCGCATCCAGCCCCTGCTCGCGCAGCCAGCGCACCAGCACCGCCACGCTGCCATGCGTGACGAAGACACGCTCGGCGCCCGTGGCACCTATGGCGTATTGCAGGCCGGGCCAGTCGGCGTGGTCGGACATGACAAAGCCCCGGTCCACGCCACGGCGGCGGCGCGTGCCGCGCAGCTGCATCCAGCCGCTGGCAAACGCATCGGCATGGCCGGGAAAGCGGCGCATCCACGGCGTGCCCTGCGCCGAAGGCGGCGCCAGCACCAGGGCGGTCTTGAGCAGTTGTGCATCCACGCCGGGGTCGGTGACGCGCAGCGTGGGCGGCAGGTCCACGCCTGCGGCGCGGTACACGGCATTGAGCGGCTCCACCGCGCCGTGCACGACGATGGGGCCGATGCGGCGGTCCACCCCATGCAGGATGCGCTGGGCCTTGCCAAAGGCATAGCACAGCAGCACCGAGGGCCGGCCCTGGGCCGCATTGGCCTGCCACCAGGCGTTGATGTCGGCCATGAGCTCGGGCTGGCGGGGCCAGCGGTAGATGGGCAGGCCGAAGGTGGATTCGGTGATGAAGGTGTCGCAGCGCACGGGCTCGAAGGGGGTGCAGGTGCCGTCGGCCTCGGTCTTGTAGTCGCCCGATGCCACCCAGACCTGGCCGCCATGCTCCAGCCGCACCTGGGCCGATCCGAGCACATGGCCGGCCGGGTGCAGGGAGATGCGCACGCCGTGATGATCGATGGCTTCGCCATACGGCAGGGTCTGCAGCGTGATGTCCGCGCCCAGCCGTGCGCGCAGCACGCCTGCGCTGTCGTCATGGGCCAGGTAATGGGCGTGGCCGGCGCGCGCGTGGTCGGAGTGGCCATGCGTGATCACGGCCCGGTCCACGGGCCGCCAGGGGTCGATGTAGAAGTCGCCGGCCGCGCAGTACAGGCCTTCGGGGCGGGCCACGATCAGGTCGGCGGCCATGCTGGATCAGGGGCGGGAATGCTCATGGCCCCATGCTAGTGGGGCGGTCGCCGCGCGCACGCTGGCCCGGAGCGCGGCAGGCTGTCAGCCTGCACCTACCCGCTCAACGAATGACCGCAACCGGGCTGCAGGGCCGGTCAAATCGAGGAAGATAGCGCCCTCTCATCCCACACACATCCACACGCCTTCATGAACAACTCCGTCGTACGCATGTCCAATCTCTTCCTGCAGCTGGGCCTGGATGCCAGTGACCAGGCCATTGCCGATTTCATCCGCGCGCACCAGCTGGCCGCCGATGTGGATGTGGTGGATGCGCCCTACTGGAGCGATGCGCAGCGCCAGTTCCTGGCCGAGCAGCTCAAGGCCGATGCGTCGTGGTCCATCGTCGTGGACCAGCTCAGCGAGTCGCTGCACGAAGACGCGGTCAGGCAGCGCGCTGCCCGATAGCACGGGCAGTCAGGCAGGCCAGGTGATATGCGCAAAATACGAAGCAAGGCACCGGCACCTCAGCCCAGGTAGCCCGACACTCCGTCCCACAGCAGCTTCACGGCCGTGATCACCAGCAGCCCATAGCAGGCCTTGTACATCTGCCGCTGGTCCAGGCGCGCATGCAGGCGCCAGCCCAGCCACACGCCCGAGGGAATGGCGAGCAGGCAGATGGCCATCAGAATCCACACATTGCCCTGCGGCCTTGCCAGAGCCAGCCAAGGCACGGCCTTGATGAGGTTGCCCACGGTGAAGAACATGCTCGTGGTGCCTGCATAGACCTGCTTGCCCAGGCCCAGGGTCAACAGGTACATCGCCAGTGGAGGTCCACCCGAATGCGCGACCATGGTGGTGATGCCCGAAGCCACGCCGGCCGCCACCGCCTTGGTCGAGGAGCGTGGCCGCACCACGACTTCCCCACCGCGCAGCAGCCACAGGCCGACGAAGGCCAGCGTGATGGCGGCCATCAGGATGGCGATGGCCCGGTGGTCCAGCACCGTGAAGAGCAGGTATCCGGCGCCTATGCCCGCGACCAGACCGGGTACCAGCAGGACGAGATCGGGCTTGGACCATGTGGAGGGCTTCCAGTAGCGCAGGCCGAACAGGTCCATGGCAATGAACAGCGGCGCCAGCAGGCCGCCCGCCGTCACCGGATCCATCACCAGCGACAGCAATGGAATGCCGACGATGGCGAAGCCGCCGCCAAAGGCCCCCTTCATGAAGCAGATCAGAAAGACACCCGCGAAGGTGACGAGGATGGTGGTGGCGCTCAGTTCCATGGCGTTCAATGAAGGAAAGGAACCGGTATCCTAGACGGCACATCCAGTACAATCAAATTATTGTCATGGATACAATGCCGCATGCCCCAAGCACGCTACAAGCAGTTGGTGGACCGCCTGGCCGCCGACATCCGCCAGGGCCGGCTCAAGCCCGGAACGGTGTTGCCCACCCACCGCCAACTTGCCGCCGAGGAGGGCATTTCGCTGGCCACGGCCACACGCACCTATGCGGAGCTGCAGGCCATGGGCCTGGTGGCCGGCGAAGTCGGGCGCGGCACCTTTGTGCGCGAACCCCTTCCCCTGGGCCAGGATGCCGAGATGCATGTGGCCAGCGGCGATCTGGTGGACCTGACATTCAACTATCCGGCCCTGCCCGCCCAGACGGAGGCGCTGCGCACGGCGCTCAGGCAACTGGCGTCCGCAGGCGAGCTGGACTCCCTTCTGCGGTACCAGCCGCATGGTGGCCGCCCGCACGAGCGTGCCGTCGTCGCGGAGCACCTGAAAAGCCGGGGCCTCGCTGTCAGTGCCGATACGGTGCTGATCGTCAGCGGAGCCATCCATGGGCTGGCCACCGTGGCCATGTCCCTGCTCCAGCCCGGTGATGTGCTTGCGGTGGATGCCCTGAGCTATCCCGGCATCAAGGTGGTGGCCGAGCAGTGCAGGCTGGAGCTGGTGGCCATCCCCGCAGCGGGCATGGGACCCGACCTGGATGCCTTGGAGGCGCTGTGCCGCTCCCGCAGGGTGCGTGCCGTGTACTGCATGCCCACGCTTCACAATCCGCTGGGCTGGGTGATGCCGCCGTCACAGCGCCATGCCCTCATCGACCTGGCCCGCCGCCATGGCCTGCTGCTGGTGGAGGACGGCACCTATGCCTTCCTGGAAAAAAGGGCGCCTCCTGCCCTGGCGGCCCTGGCGCCGGACATCACGGTCCATGTCTCCAGCCTTTCCAAGAGCGTGGCGGCGGGACTGCGCTTCGGCTTCGTGAGTGCTCCCCCTGCCCTGATCCCCAGGATCAACCGCGCCATACGTGCCACGGTCTGGAACACACCCAGCCTGGTGACCTCGATTGCCTGCCAATGGCTGCAGGACGGCACGGTGGCCCGGCTGGAGAGGGACAAGCGCCGCGACGCCAGCGCACGCCAGGCCATTGCGGGCAGGGTGCTGTCGCAATTCAGGACCGTAGGCCATCCTGCGTCCTACTTCATCTGGATGCCCATGCCGCAGGAAGTACGGGCGGATGCCGTCGCCATGCGGCTTCGGGAGGAAAACATCCTGGTGTCCACTTCCCAGCCCTACGCCATGACCAGCCAGCCTCCGCACGCCATCCGGCTGGCGCTGGGTTCGGTCTCACACGCCAGCCTGCAACAGGCGCTGGAGGTCGTGGCGCGAGTCGTCGGCAACCTGGGGTACTGAGCCGGCTGGCCGCAGTCCGTTCAACGCGCAGCCGCATAACGCGGCGCAACGGTGCTGCTGGACAGATGGCCCGCCATGGCCTTGCGCGCAGCTTCGTAGGCATCCCACTCCTGGCCCGCATGCAGCGAGGGGATGGTGATCGCTTCGCCACGGTCCCAGCCCAGCAGGGCGGCATCGACCAGGTCCTGCGCACGCATTACGATGCCCGGATCCAGGTTTTCCACGGGCAGCCCGCCTGTGGCCCAGAAGTCGGTGGCCGTGGCACCGGGCAGCACGGCCTGCACCTGCACGCCCGTGCCAGCCAGCTCATGCTGCAGCGACTGGCTGAAGGCCAGCACAAAGGCCTTGCTGCCGCCGTACACGCCGTTGAGCACTTCCGGCGCGATCGCCACGATGGAGGCGATGTTGATGACCGTGCCCCGCCCGCGCTGCACGAATCCGGGGACAGCGGCATAGGCCAGCCGCATGGGCGCGGTAACGTTCAGTTCCACCATGCGTGTCATGCGCTCCACATCGCTTTGCAGCAACGGTGTGTGCGTCCCCATGCCGGCGTTGTTCACCAGCACCGTGATGCTGGCGTCCTCACGCAGCAGCGCTTCCACCTTTGCCAGCGCAGCGCGGTCGTTCAGGTCTGCGGGCAGGACCTGCACGGAGCGGCCGGTGCGGGTACTGATGTCGCTGGCCAGAAGGCGCAGCCGCTCTCGGTTGCGCGCGACCAGGATCAGGTCGTGACCGCGCTCTGCCAGGCGCTGGGCGTACAGCGCGCCTATGCCGCTCGAAGCGCCGGTGACGAGGGCGGTGCCGGGATGGTTCTGTGTCATGGGGAAACTCCTTGGGAACGGCGGGATGCCGTCCATGGCATGAATGTTGCGGCGCGGAGACCATGTCGTAAATGACGTATATAGTGATGAATCAGGACATCATTTCCAAAGGAAGGATTCCATGCACCGCATCGGCTACTTGCTCCCCGATGGCTTCCAGGTCATGGCGCTGGGGACCCAGACCGTTTTCGAGCTGGCCAACCTGCTGGCCGGCCAAGCTTTCTATTCAGTGCAGACCTATGCGCCGGCCGGCTCGGTGCAGTCATCCACGGGCCTTTGCCTGCAGGCCAGGCCATTGACGGCGCGCAGCCGAGCCGACACCTGGCTGGTGGCGGGCACGCTTGCACCGCTGGCCCCGCCACCGGACCCTGAACTGGCAAGGCTGCTCGCCAAGGTGGCGGTGCATGCACGGCGCGTCGCCGGGCTGTGCACGGGCGCCTTCATCCTGGCCGATGCCGGCCTGCTGGACGGGCGGCGCGCCACCACCCACTGGTTCTGGGCGCAAGCCTTGCAGCAGCGCCACCCCCAGGTCCAGGTCGAGGCCGACCGCATCCACATCGCCGATGGAGCCGTCTGGTCCTCGGCCGGCATGACGGCGGAGATCGACCTGGCCCTGGCACTGGTGGAAAAGGACCTGGGCGAGGAGGTGGCACGCGCGGTGGCACACCGCCTGGTGATGCACCAGAGGCGCTCGGGCGGCCAGTCCCAGCATTCGGAAATGCTCAGGCTCTCGCCCAGGTCCGACCGCATCCAGAAGGCGCTGGAGCATGCCCGCAACCACCTGGCCCGGCCGCTGAGCGTGGAAGAACTGGCCGAGGCCGCCAGCCTGAGCCCGCGCCAGTTCAGCCGTGTGTTCACTGCCGAAACGGGCCAGTCCCCCGCCAAGGCCATAGAAGGCCTTCGCCTGGAAGCCGCGCGGCTGATGATGGAAAGCAGCCGGCATCCGCTGGACACCGTGGCCAGGGAAACCGGCTTCCGGGACCGGCGCCATATGCGTGAGGCCTTTCTGCGCGGCTATGGCATGCCGCCGCAGGCCCTGCGCAGACAGTCGCGGATAGCCGCATAGACCCCTTCACCCGCCGCGCGTCACAAAACTGCAACAAGGAAAAAGTAACATTCCTTAACAATTTTGCGATGTGCCTTCCATGGATGAGTCCCGCGCCTACCTGAGCGATTCCAGGCCACGTTTCCGCCTACCCAGCGCTGCGGACCTGTGTACCCCCGTTCCCTGCATGACCGCCGACGAGACCAACGAGAAGGTGCTCGAGGTCTTCACGCGCCACCGGGACCTGATCAGCCTGCCCGTGGTGGAGGGCAACCGCCCCATCGGCCTGATCAACCGCAGCATCTTCTTGTCCCAGTTCAGCAAGCCGTTTCGCATGGAGCTGTACGGCAAGAAGAGCTGCATCGCCTTCATGGACAAGGAGCCGCTGGTGGTCGATGCCTCCACCGACATAGACACCCTGACCGTGAAGACCGTGGAGTACGGCGAAAAGGCGCTGACCGACGGCTTCATCATCACGCGCGGCGGCCTGTTCGCGGGCGTGGGCAACGGTCTGCAGCTGATGCGCGCGGTGGCGGACATGCAGGTGGCGCGCAACCGCCAGATCATGCACAGCATCGAATACGCCAGCGTGATCCAGCAGTCGCTGCTGCGCAGCTCGCGCGACTCCCTGGCCCGCGCCTGCCCCGGGGCAGACCTGGTCTGGGAGCCGCGCGATGTGGTCGGCGGCGACTTCTACCAGTTCAGCCAGGACGGTGATGGCTGGTTTGCCACCGTGGCCGATTGCACGGGCCACGGCGTGCCCGGCGCCTTCATGACGCTGATCGCCACCAGCAGCCTGAGCCAGGCCATCAAGGAGCACGGCCCGCGCGACCCGGCCGCGCTGCTGGGCCATGTGAACCGCAGCGTCAAGCAGATGCTGGGCCAGCTCGATGGCAAGGATGGCACGCCCGGCTCCGACGACGGGCTGGACGCGGCCTGCTTCTGGTTCGAGCCCGCGCACCGGCGCCTGCGCTTTGCGGGCGCGCGCCTTGCGCTGTTCGTGCTGCGCCCCGGCGCCGAGGCGGTGGAGGTGCTCGACGGCCAGCGCAAGGGCGTGGGCTATGTGGACAGCGAGTTCGACTTCGCCTGGAACAACATCGACCTGGAGCTGCCCGCCGCCACCCTGGTCTTCATCACCACCGACGGCCTGATCGACCAGGTCGGCGGCCCGCGCGGCATCACCTTTGGCAAGAAGCGCGTGCGCGAGCTGCTGCTGGAGCAGGCCGGCCGCACCCCCGCCGAGATCAACCGCGCCCTGCTGGCCGCCCTGCAGACCTGGCAGGGCGAGCACCACCGCCGCGACGACCTGACCTTTTTCTGCTTCAGAACCTGAATGCCTCCCATGCCCTCCGCACAGATCGCCGACAAGTACGGCAGCTTCTTCCACCTGGCGCGCCAGCACCAGGTGATCTTCTACTACGTGGGCTACTTCTCGCAGAACATCGTCGCGGCCATGGCCGAGGCCGTGCGGCTGCAGCTGGAAGTGGCCGGCGTGCCGGGCCCCACGCGGCGCAAGCTGTTCTCGTCCTTTGTCGAGATGGCGCAGAACATCATCCATTACTCGGCCGATGCCCTGACCCCGCCCCACCAGGACGATGGCGAGCTACGCCACGGCGCGGTCTGCATCCGCCGCGAGGACGACGGCAGCTTCGTGCTGCTGTGCGCCAACCCCATCGAGCCGGGCATGGGCGAGGCACTGCGCGCCAAGCTCGACGCCCTGCGCAGCATGACGCTGGACGAGATCAAGAAGGCCTGCCGCCAGTCGCTGCGCGATGACGCGCCCGAAGGCAGCAAGGGCGCGGGCATGGGTTTCCTGACCCTGGCCCGCGATGCGCGCGAGCCGCTGCAGTTCGACTTCGATCCCGCCCAGACCGTGGACGGCCGGCCCGTCTTCTACCTGAAAGCCACGCTCTGAGCCGTCGCTCCGGCACCAGGCCTGGACAGGCCCGGCCCGCAGGCACGGACAACGCACCGAGATCACGCATGGACAACCTCTACATCGCACCGACTCCCAGTTCCCCGGAAGTGGACTTCCAGTTCGACACGCACACGCTGCACCTGCGTGGCGAGTCCTATCCCGAGAACGCCGCCGCCTTCTACGGCGGCATCCTGGCCCGCCTCAAGGACTACCTGGCCCAGCCGCAGCCGGCGCAGCAGCAGGCGCGCATCGAGGTGCACATCGCGCTGGCCTACTTCAACAGCTCCAGCACCAAGATGCTGTTCAACCTGATCGAGGCACTGAGCGGCGCCGCCGAGGCCGGCCGCCCCGTGGCCCTGCACTGGTACCACGACGAGGAAGACGACACCATCTGCGAGTTTGGCGAGGAGCTGCGCGACGACTTTCCCGCCATCGCCTTCACCGGCCACCCCGTGAAGGCGGCGTGATGGACACCGTGGCCGCTCCCGCGGACCTCTTCGATGCCGAGCACCAGGCCCTTTTGGCGGCCCGCGCCGCCCACGACCGGGGCGAAGAAGCCGGCGCCCAGGCCTGCCACCAGGCCCTGGGCGTGCTGCTGACCGCCTATGAGCGCCTGCTGCGCGAAACGCGCCGGCTGGTGCGCCGCAGCGACCGGGCCGAGCTGGAGATGACCCAGCTCAACCAGCGCCTGCAGGACCTGGCCGGCGAGCTGGAATACCGCGCCACGCACGACCCGCTGACCGGCGTGCTCAACCGCGCGGCCATCATCGAGCGCGTGAACCGCCACTTCACCCAGCAGGGGCTGGCCCTGATCGTGCTGGACATAGACCACTTCAAGCGCGTGAACGACAGCTTCGGCCACCCCGTGGGCGACAGCGTGATCCTGGGCGTGGTGCGCTGCCTCAAGGCCGCCGTGCCGGCCACGGCCCACATCGGCCGCGTGGGCGGCGAGGAATTCACCGTGCTGCTGCCCCAGCACGACAGCGACGGCGCCGTGTGCGTGGCCGAGCAGGTGCGCGCCGCCATCGAGGCCCATCCCTTCGGCCTGCCCGACGCCAGCTGCATCACGGCCAGCTTCGGCGTGAGCTGGCGCCCGAGCGGCGGCCGCTTCGACGACGCCTACAGCCTGGCCGACGAGGCGCTGTACGCCGCCAAGCGCAGCGGGCGCAACCAGGTCGTGCGCGCGGCAGACCATGCCACGGCCTGAGCGGCGCGGACACAGACAGGGCTGAGGCATGAGTTTCGTGATGCGCGCACGGGCGCCCAGGGCGCCCGCCCCTGCTTCCGCCCTCCTGCAGCCGGCTCTGCAGCCGCCCCCGCCATCGCCCGTGCCCGGGCCTGAATGGCGGGTGCTGATCGTGGACAGCGACCCCGACGTACACGCCGCCTTCCGCCTGGCGCTGGAAGGCCACAGCCTGTTCGGCCGGCCGCTGGTGTTCCTCTACGCCCGCTCCGGCACACAGGCGCGCAATCTGCTGCGCAGCGAGCAGGACCTGGCCGTGGTGGTGCTCGACGCCGTGACCGATGGCACGGGCGCCGGGCTGGACCTGGTGGACTTCATCCGCTACACGGCCGGCCTGCGCAACAGCCGCATCGTGCTGCGCACCGGCCGCCCGGGCCAGGCGCCCGATCTGGAAACCCTGCTGCGCTACGACATCAACGACTGCCGCACCAAGACCGAACTCACGCCCGACCGGCTGCTGGCCATCGTGGTGACCGCCGTGCGCTCCTACGAGCAGCTGTGCGCCATCGAGGCCAACCGCCGCAGCCTGGAGCTGATGGTGCGCTCCAGCGCCTCGCTGCTGGAGGAAACCAATCTGCACGCCTTCGCGCGGGGCGTGATCACACAGCTGGCCACCTTGCTGGGCGTGGCCAGCGAAGGCCTGGTCTGCTCGGAGGGCACGCACCCGGCCGAGCCCTACCGCGTGCTCGCGGCCACGGGGCCATTCGCCCGGCTCATCGACCAGCCCATCGCCACCGTGCTGGCCTCGCGCGGACTGCGCCTGCTGCGCCAGGCGCTGCAGGCGCGGCGCAACATCTACGGCGTGCAGCGCGGCGTGGCCCTGTACATAGGCCGGGGCGACGAGCAGGACATGGCCGTCTTCATCGACGCACCAGCCTCGCACAGCGCACTGGACCGCCAGCTGCTCGAAGTCTTCTGCGCCAACCTGCGCACGCTGCTGCACAACCGCGGCCTGCTGGAGCGCCTGCACCAGTCCGCCTACTTCGACCCGCTGGTCTGCCTGCCCAACCGCGCCCACTTCGTGGAAAAAGTGGACGAATGCGTGTGGCGCGGCACACGGGACCATGTGCTGGCCCTGGTGGACATCGACGACTTCAGCGCCACCAACGACGTGATGGGCCACCGCTTCGGCGACCGCCTGCTCGAAGCCATGGCCCGCCGCCTGGCCAGCGCGCTGCCCGCAGGCGTCCTGCTGGCGCGCGTGGGATCGGACACCTTCGGCATCCTGGGCCCCACCGACGAGGTGGCCCTGGCCCAGTTGCTGGACTGCGCCCGCCAGCCCCTGGCCGTGGACGGCGTGCCGCACAAGGTCTCGCTGACCTGCGGCTACGTGCACCTGCCCCATGAGCGCCAGGCCGGCACCGACCTGGTCAAGGACGCCACCATCGCCCTCAAGCGCGCCAAGCGCGATCACCGCGGCCAGCTGCTGGAGTACTCCGAGCAGATGGGCATGGAGGCGCGGGACCGCGCCCTGCTGCTGTCCGACCTGCGCGCCGCCATCGACGGCGCCCAGCTTTTCCTGGTCTACCAGCCCCAGGTGGACCTGGAAACCCATGCCCTGGTCGGCCTGGAGGCCCTGCTGCGCTGGCGCCGGCAGGACGGCAGCTTCGTGCCGCCCGACCGCTTCATTCCGGTGGCCGAGCATTCGGGCCTCATCGTGCCGCTGGGCCAATGGGTGCTGGCCACGGCCTGCCGCACCATGCGCGAACTGCTGGACGCCGGCCGCGCCCCCAGGCGCATGGCCGTCAATGTCTCCACCGTGCAGCTGCAGGACCCGGGCTTTCTGCAGACCGTGAGCAACGCCCTGGCAGAGCACGGCCTGCAGGGCGCGCAGCTGGAACTGGAGATCACCGAATCCGTCGCGGTCCTGCCCACCCAGCTGCTGCAGGCCACGCTCAGCGCCCTGCGCACGCTGGGCGTGACCATTGCCATCGACGACTTCGGCACCGGCTACTCCTCGCTGAGCTACCTGGAGCGCCTGCCGCTGGACCGCATCAAGATCGACCGCAGCTTCGTGCGCCAGCTTGGCGAATCACAGGAAGCCCGCATCGCCGAAATGATCGCCCAGCTGGGCCGCAAGCTCGGCCTGCAGGTCCTGGCCGAAGGCATAGAGGACGCCAGCGCCTGGCAGGCCCTGCGCGCCATGGGCTGCCAGGAGGGACAGGGCTATCACGTTGCCCGACCCATGGACAAGGCGCAGTTGCTGGGCTGGCTGCACCGGCGCACTGGCGCACCGGAGTGAATGGCGTGCCGGAGTGAAGGGGCCCTGTCGCCCATTCACGGCAGATGGGGCGCGATCACCTCGGCCAGCAGGCCGAAGCTGTGGCGGATCTCCTGCTCCGTCACGGCACCGTAGCCCAGCACCAGGCCCCGGGCCGGATCGGGCCTGAGCGAGTACAGGGACAGCGGCCGCGTGAGAACGCCCAGCTTGCGTGCCTGCCGCGCGATGGCGTCATCGTCCGAGCCGGGCGGCAGGCCCAGCACCAGGTGCAGCCCCGCGTCTCCGCCCTGCACGGTCACCGCCGTGCCCAGGCGCTGGCCTATCTCGTCGATGAGCACGCGCCGGCGCTCGCCGTAGACCTGGCGCATGCGGCGGATGTGGTTGACGTAGTGGCCCTGCCGCATGAACTGCGCCAGCACGATCTGCTGCATGATCTGCCCCTCCCGGAACAGCTCGCTCAGCGCGCGCGCAAAGCTGTCGGCCAGGTCGCTGGGCAGTACGAGGTAGGCCAGACGCAGCGAGGGGAACATGGTCTTGGAGAACGTGCCCAGGTAGATCACGCGGCCGTGCTCGTCCAGGCCCTGCAGCGCCGGCAGCGGGCGCGAGGTGAAGCGGAACTCGCTGTCGTAGTCGTCCTCGACGATCCAGACCCGCTGGGCCACCGCGTAGTCCAGCAGCTGGCGCCTTCTGCCATGGCCCATGAGCACGCCGCTGGGGTACTGGTGCGAGGGCGAGATGAACATCAGCCGCGGCGGTGTCTTCAATTGCTGCGGCGTGGGCGCCAGGCCCTCGCCGTCCAGCGCGATGGGCTGCAGTTGCAGGCCGGCCATGCGGAACACGCTGCGCGCGCCCCAGTAGCCGGGGTCCTCCAGCCAGACGGTGTCGCCGGGATCGGCCAGCAGCTGGGAAATCAGGTGCAGCGCCTGCTGGGCGCCGCTGGTCACCAGGATCTGGTCCGCGCTGCAGGCCACGCCGCGCGTGCCCTGCAAGTGCTCGGCAATGGCTTCGCGCAGCGCGGGATGGCCTGCACCCGTGGCATAGCTCAGTTGCAGCGGGTTGTGATCGCGCCAGGCCTGGGCGTGCAGGCGGCTCCATAGCGCGGCCGGAAACTGCCGCAGTTCGGGCACGCCCGGCGCGAAGGCGCCCCACTGCAGGTGGCTGGCCCGCGCCCCGCCCACGATGGCGCTGCCGCGCCGCGACAGCGGCGTGCCCCGGCGGCGCGGCAACGGTGGCTGGCTCACGAAGGCCGGCGCCACCTCGGCCACATAGGTGCCCCGCCCCACGCCGGCCTGCACCAGGCCCTCCAGCGCCAGTTGCTCATAGACCTGGACGATGGTGTTGCGCGCAATGCCCAGCGTCTGCGCCAGCTCGCGGCTGGTGGGCAGCCGCGAGCCCGCCGGCAGGGCCTTGCGCAGGATGCCTTCCTTGACGATGCGGTAGAGCTGGCGGTGGTTGTACTCGGCATCGCTACGTTGGAAATGCCGATTGACAAAGT
Organism: Delftia sp. K82; assembly: GCF_002193035.1. NCBI lineage: Bacteria > Pseudomonadati > Pseudomonadota > Betaproteobacteria > Burkholderiales > Comamonadaceae > Delftia > Delftia sp. K82. The sequence goes on from NZ_MYFL01000001.1 coordinate 3,017,343, forward strand.
CCGGCAGCGTGGCACTTCCAACGCGGGAAATTGGTTCTCTTTTGTTCACGGTATTTGGTTCTTTTGTTGGGATCAATGTGAACATAGACTCGCCCCCATGTATAGCTATCGAAGGCGTGAAAGCCGAATATTTTTTCAATGATCCGCCTCCAGACACTTCAAAGACCTGTGCCTTCCGCCCGGTTCCATTCGCCCCTCAGTCAGCCTATGTCCTTGAAGTTGAATGCTTTTCATTGCGGCATCCTGCCGGCCCGGCAAGCCGCCTGCCAGGAGGTGCAGCCATGAGCACGGCCACCACCTTCGGCATTGCCGGCGTCCAGATGGAGGTTTGCGCCTTCGACAGCAACCTGGAACGCATGGCCGGTTACCTGCGCCACATCCGCTCGCGTTTTCCCTGGGTCCGCATGGTGCTGTTCTCCGAGCTGGCGGCGCTGGGCCCCAAGCACGACAGGGCCGAGCCGCTGCCCGGCCCCACCGAGGACCGGCTGTGCGGGCTGGCCCGGGAAACCGGCCTGTGGCTGATTCCCGGCTCGCTGTTCGAGAGCGTGGCCGGCCCCGAGGGCACCGTGGTCTACAACACCACGCCCGTCATCAACCCGCAGGGCGAGGTCGTCACGCGTTTTCGCAAGCTCTTCCCCTTCAGGCCCTATGAGCGCGATGTGGCCGGCGGCACCGGTTTTTGCGTGTTCGACGTGCCTGGAGCGGGCCGTTTCGGCGTGTCCATCTGCTACGACATGTGGTTTCCGGAAACCACGCGCACGCTGGTGGCCATGGGCGCCGAGGTGATCCTGCACCCCACCATGACGGACACCATCGACCGCGATGTGGAGCTGTGCATCGCACGCACCTCGGCCGTCACCAACCAGGTCTATTTCTTCGATGTGAACGGCGTGGGCGACGGCGGCGTGGGCCGCTCCATCATCGTGGACCCCTCGGGCTACGTGCTCCACCAGGCCGACAGCGGCGCCCAGATCATGCCCATCGAGGTCGACTTCGCCCGGCTGCGGCACGAGCGCGAACACGGCCTGCGCAGCAACCTGGGCCAGCCGCTCAAGAGCTTCCGCGACCGCGACTGCGATTTCACCGTCTACCGCAAGGACGGCACCGACTTCCCCTACCTGCACAGCCTGGGAGCACTGGACAAGCCCCAATGACCTGACACGCCCCTTTTCCCAGCGATCGACATCACGAGCACCACAAAGCCGCAAGCCACCGGGCGATGCGGCAAAAAACCAGGAGACAACGATGACATCCCGCCCCCCGAGCGAAACGCGCGCCCGTGCCTCCCTCAGCCGCCACCGCAGCGTCTGGGAAATGCGTGCCGATGGCTGGATCAGCCTGGTGGACGATCTCAGCCGGCTGGCCATCCTGGCGCCCGAGCACCCCGAGCGTGCCAGCCGCCTGGCCCATGTGCAGACCATCATCGACGCGATGGCCCCGGTCGAAAGCTACTGGGCCTTTCCCGGGGGCCGGGTCTTCGGCGAGCTGTGCCAGTGGATAGAGCGCGAGGAGCTGGCACGCGCTCACCAGGCGGCGCGGCGCATCCACCGCGTGCTGGCTGCGCGCACCTACCGCCATGACGCCAACACGCTGGACAACGACAACGAGCTGCCCTCGCAGATAGAGACCGACAGCGAGCGCCAGGCACAGCTGACGCGGCCTTACTTCGAGGTGCTGATCGTCGACGAGATGTCGGCCAGCGAGGAAGACGCGCTGCGCCGCCGCGTGCAGCGCAAGCGCAGCGCCGACGATGATTTCGTGTTCGACATCGTGGTGGTGCCCAGCTTCGAGGACGCGCTGATCGCCACCCTGGTCAACTTCAACCTGCAGGCCGTGGTGATACGCCATGGCTTTCCATTCCGCTCGGTCAACAGGAACGGCATGCTGCGCCGCTTCCTGGAAGGCATGGACGACAACAGCGAGGCCATGCCCGAGTTCGAGCGGGGCCCGCTGCTGGGCCGCCAGATCGCGCAGCTGCGTCCCGAGCTGGACCTGTACCTGGTCACCGATGTCAGCGTCGAGGAGATCGCCGCGCGCGTGGGCGAGGTCTTCAAGCGCATCTTCTTCGGCGAGGAAGACCACATCGAGCTGTACAGCGCCATCATGAAAGGCGTGGGCGAGCGCCACAGGACGCCCTTCTTCCACGCGCTGCGCGACTACGCCAAGCAGCCCACGGGCGTATTCCATGCGCTGCCGCTGGCGCGCGGCAAGTCCATCATGAACAGCAACTGGATCGGGGACCTGGCCCAGTTCTACGGCATGAACCTGTTCATGGCCGAGACCTCGGCCACCTCGGGCGGGCTGGACTCGCTGCTGGACCCCGTGGGCCCGCTCAAGCTGGCCCAGGAGTACGCGGCCCGCGCCTTCGGCGCCAGGCGCACCTACTTCGCCACCAATGGCACCTCCACCTGCAACAAGATCGTGGTGCAGGCCCTGGTGCGGCCCGACGACATCGTGCTGGTGGACCGCAACTGCCACAAGTCCCACCACTACGGCCTGGTGCTGGCCGGCGCCCAGGTGGCCTACCTGGACTCCTATCCGCTGGACCAGTACTCCATGTACGGCGCCGTGCCGCTGCGCCACATCAAGGAGACCCTGCTGGGCTTTCGGCGCGCGGGCACGCTGGAGCGCGTGCGCATGGTGCTGCTGACCAACTGCACCTTCGACGGCATCGTCTACGACGTGGAGCGCGTGATGACGGAATGCCTGGCCATCAAGCCCGACCTGGTCTTCCTCTGGGACGAGGCCTGGTTCGCCTTCGCGCGCTGCCATCCCATCTACCGCCCGCGCACGGCCATGGCCAGCGCCGCCAAGCTGTGCGAGACCTTCAAGGACCCGGCCTACGCCAGGCGCCACGCGGAGTTCGCCGCCAGCATCGACTGGGAGGACGAGCAGCAGTTGCTGGACACCCGGCTGATCCCCGACCCCGCCAAGGCCCGCATCCGGGTCTACGCCACGCATTCCACGCACAAGACGCTGACGGCGCTGCGCCAGGGCTCGATGATCCATATCTGGGACCAGGACTTCAAGGACAAGGCCGAGGAGTCCTTCCACGAGGCGTACATGACGCACACCTCGACCTCGCCCAACTACCAGATCCTCGCCTCGCTGGACGTGGGCCGCCGCCAGGTGGAACTGGAGGGCTACGAGCTGATCCAGCGCCAGCTGGAGCTGGCCATGAGCCTGCGCGAGCAGGTGCTGCACCACCCACTGCTCAAACGCTACTTCCGCTTCCTGCGCATCGGCGACCTGGTGCCGCTGGCCTACCGCGAGTCGGGCGTGGACAACTACTACAACGACGAGACGGGCTGGGACAACCTGGAGGTGGCATGGCGCAGCGACGAGTTCGTGCTCGACCCCAGCCGCGCCACCCTGGTCATCGGCACCACGGGCATGGACGGCGACACCTTCAAGAACAAGGAGTTGATGGACAGGTACGGCATCCAGATCAACAAGACCTCGCGCAACACCGTGCTGTTCATGACCAACATCGGCAGCACGCGCTCGGCCATCGCCTACCTGATCGAGGTGCTGATCAAGATTGCCCGCGACGTGGACGCCCGCGTGGCCGACCTGAGCGCCATCGAGCGGCGCATCCATGAAAGGCGCGTGCGCTCGCTCACGCTGGAGCAGCCGCCGCTGCCCAATTTCTCCAGCTTTCACTTCGCCTTCCGGGGCCGCAGCGTCGAAGGCCGCGCAGGCACGCGCGACGGCGACATCCGCAGCGCCTTCTTCCTCTCGTACGACGACACCAACTGCGAATACATCGACATGGCAGAGGCCGCGCGCGCCATTGCCGAGGGGCGCGAGCTGGTGTCCGCGCTCTTCGTCATCCCCTACCCGCCGGGCTTTCCCATCCTCGTGCCCGGGCAGGTGATCAGCGCCGAGATCCTGCAGTTCATGGCCGCGCTCGATGTGCGCGAGATCCACGGCTTCCGGCCCGAACTGGGCTTTCGCATCTTCAGCCGGGCCGCGCTGGACCGCGCCGCCCAGGCCACGGCCGCGCGCGCCGCGCTGGCGCTGTCGGGCCGCGCGGCGCAGCCGCAGGCGGGCGACGAAGGCCTGGGCCTGGTCCGACCCGAGCCCGAACCTGAACTGATCACGCTTTCCCCCACCCCGAAGAAGACCACGACGAGGAGCAAGAAGTGAACAACAAAGTCAAAAGCGTTGCCGATCTGCTGCTGATGTTCCACCGCAACGAGCGGCCCATCTACTTCATCAGCGCCACCAACTTCAACCTGCTGGGCATGGACCGCTGGGTCAACCGCTTCCGCTACATCAACTACATCGACTGCTTCGACGGCCGCCACCCCAACGCCTTCGTGCCGCAGGAGCTGCCGCACGAGCCCTTCGAGTCCATCGAGGACATCAACAACTACCTGCTGCAGCACAAGGACGTGGTGGACCTGATCGAGCGGCGCGGCGGCAAGCCGGTCGCCACCTTCCTGATGTTCGACGAGAAGACCGAGGCCCTGGCCCGGGAGCTGGGCATGGAGGTCTGGTTTCCGCCAGCCGCGCTGCGCCAGCGCTGCGACAACAAGATGGAGACCGTGCGCATAGGCAACAAGGCCGGCGTGTACTCGGTGCCCAACGCGCTGGAGAAGGTGGACAGCTACGAGCACCTGATGCAGATCGCCGAACGCCACGGCCTGGGCAAGGACTTGGTGGTGCAGTCGGCCTTCGGCGACTCGGGCCACACCACCTTCTTCATCGCCTCGCGCGAGGACTTCGACAAGCACAAGGACGAGATCGTCAACGACCCCGAGGTCAAGATCATGAAGCGCATCAACTGCCGCGGCGCCACGCTGGAGGCCTGCGCCACCCAGTCGGGCACCCTGGTCGGGCCGCTGCTGACCGAGGTGGTGGGCGCGCGCGAACTCACGCCCTACAAGGGCGGCTGGTGCGGCAACGAGGTGTTCCCGGGCGCCTTCTCCGAGGAGGTGCGCGCCAGGGCGCGCGACATGGCCGAGCGCTTCGGCAACCAGTTGCTGGCCGAGGGCTACCGCGGCTACTTCGACCTGGACTTCCTGATCGACACCGACACCGGCGAGGTCTACCTGGGCGAGCTGAACCCGCGCATCTGCGGCGCCAGCCCCATGACCAACCATGCCGCCTTCGCCTACGCCGATGCGCCGCTGTTCCTGTTCCACCTGCTCGAATTCTCGGGCGTGCCGTTCGACCTGAACGTCAAGGAGATCAACGAGCGCTGGGCGCAGCCGCATTTCATCGACTCCTGGTCTCAGGTGGTGCTCAAGTTCAACGAGGACCGCATCGACCAGGTCACGCATGCTCCGGCCACCGGCATCTACCGCATGGGCGAGGACGGCAGCGTCGCCTACCAGCGCTTCGACTACAACCGCAAGGCCATAGACACCGAGCGCGAGGCCTTCTTCCTGCGCATCACCGGCCCCGGCGACTACCGCTACGAGGGCGCCGACCTGGGCATCCTGATCACGCGCGGCCGCTCGATGGACGACAACTTCAAGCTCAACATCCGGGCGCGCGACTGGATACGCGGCATCAAGAACTACTACGCAGGCAAGCCCATCCTGGCCACCCAGCCCGGCGCAGCGCCGGCGCCAGGCTCGTTCAAGATCCTCTGAAGGCACTCCCATGCCCTTGTCCATGCCTTCCCGCATCCGCTTCCAGGCCATCGCCGAAGACCAGCCCGGCAGGAAATGGCAGGCCCTGTGCGAGCAGGCCTGGCCCTACTACCGGGCCTGGTTCCTGCGCCAGGGCGCTGTGGCACGTGCCGGCTTCCTGGAGTGCCGCCGCGCCCTGCGCCAGCACATGCCGGAACTGGTGCCCACCTGGGAGCGGCTGGTGGAACTGGCCGGCGGCGGCGACATCGAGGCGCGCTTCCTGTCGCTGTGGTGCCCGCCGCCCTACATCACCGGCTGCTCCCAGGCAGTCTGGCTCGATGCGGTGGGCCAGCAGGAACCCATGCTGCTGCGCAACTACGACTTCGCGCCCGCGCTGCTGGAGGGCCACTGGCTGGCCACGCGCTGGAGCGGGCAGCGCGTGGCCGCCATGGGCGACTGCCTGTGGGGCGCACTGGACGGCATGAACGAGTCGGGCCTGGCCGCCTCGCTGTCCTTTGGCGGCCGCACGGCCCATGGCGACGGCTTCGGCATTCCGCTGGTGCTGCGCTATGTGCTGGAGATTGCGCAGGACACCGCATCGGCCGTGGCCATCCTGCAGCGCGTGCCCGTGCACATGTGCTACAGCGTCACGCTGCTGGACGCCCGGGGCGAATGGGCCACGGTGTTCCTGAACCCCGACCGCCCCGTGGAAGTGACCCGGCGCCGGGCCGTGACCAACTTCCAGCACACGGTGGAGTGGCCCGAGCATGCACGCGCCACCAGCGCCTGCGAGCGGCTGGCCGCCCTGCAGCAGCAGATCGACGCCGGCACGCCGGCCCGTGACGCCCAGGCCGCGCTGCTGCGCGAGCCCCTGTACCAGCCCGCCTGGCGGCGCGGATACGGAACGCTGTACACGGCCGCCTATGCGCCAGGAGCAGGCCGCATCGAGCTGTCGTGGCCGGGCCAGACCTGGCTCCAGAGCCTGCACGCCTTCGAGGAAGGCCAGCGCGAAATCGCCTACCCGGGCCAGCGCCCGCCGTGAGCGGACCCCGCGCGCCAGGCCCCTGCATGCGCCGGCGCAGGTCCAGCCTCTTGCCTCTTGCCTCTTGCCTCTTGCCTCTTGCCTCTTGCCTCTTGCCACACATACACGACGACTACCAAAGGAGACATGGAAATGACAAGAAGACTTCCGCCCGCCATCTGGATTCTGGTTGCCATGGTGCTGGGCATCGTGATCGGCTACATGGTGTTCATCAACTTTCCCGACAAGAAGGCGGCCGCGCAGATCGCGGGCTACATCTCCATCATGTCGGACGTGTTCCTGCGGCTGATCAAGATGCTGATCGGCCCGCTGGTGTTCTCCACGCTGGTGGTGGGCATCGCGCACATGGGCGACGCGGCCTCGGTGGGCCGGGTGTTCCTCAAGGCCATGGGCTGGTTCGTCACCGCCTCGCTGGTGTCGCTGGTCATGGGCCTGGTCCTGGCCAACGTGCTGCAGCCGGGCCACAACCTGGGGCTGCCGCTGCCGGACATCGGCGCTTCGGCCAACCTCGCCACCGCCAAATTCACGCTCAAGGACTTCGTCAGCCACCTGGTGCCCAAGTCCTTTGCCGAGGCCATGGCCAACAACGAGATCCTGCAGATCGTGGTGTTCTCCATGTTCTTCGGCGTGGCCCTGGCCGCGCTCGGTGAAAAGGGCAGGACGCTGGTGGCCGCCATCGACGAGCTGTCCCACGTCATGCTCAAGATCACCGGCTATGTGATGAAGCTCGCGCCGCTGGCCGTGCTGGCGGCCATGGCGGCCACCGTGTCGGTCAACGGCCTGGAGATCCTGCTGAAGTTTGCCGTTTTCATGGGGGACTTCTACCTGGGCCTGTTTCTGCTGTGGGGAGTGCTGGTGATCGCCGGTTTCCTGTTCCTGGGCCCGCGCATCTTCAGGCTGCTGGTGCTGATCAAGGAGGCCTTCATGCTCTCGTTCGCCACCGCCAGCTCCGAGGCCGCCTACCCCAAGATCCTGGACGCGCTGGACCGCTTCGGCGTCAAGCGCAAGATCTCCAGCTTCGTGATGCCCATGGGCTACTCGTTCAACCTCGACGGCTCCATGATGTACTGCACCTTCGCCGTGCTGTTCATCGCCCAGGCCTACGACATCCACCTGTCGCTGGGCACGCAGATCACCATGCTGCTGATCCTGATGCTGACCTCCAAGGGCATGGCCGGCGTGCCGCGCGCCTCGCTGGTGGTGATCGCCGCCACGCTCAACCAGTTCAACATCCCCGAGGCCGGCCTGCTGCTCATCCTGGGCGTGGACACCTTCCTGGACATGGGCCGCTCGGCCACCAACGCCGTGGGCAATTCCATCGCCACCGCCGTCGTCGCCAAGTGGGAGGGTGACCTGCTGCCCGAGACCGAAGCCGCCGCCAACGCCGCACGGCTGGATTCGGAGGCCAGGGCCGCGCTGGCCCATCCCGCCTCCCCGGCCCATTCCTGACAACCCGCACAAGGAAACGCCATGAAACCCGAACCCAGATCACGGCCCGGGCAGCCATGGGCGCTGCGGGCACCGGCGCGGGTGGCAGCGGCAGCGGGCGTGGCGGCCCTTGCGCTGCTGGCCGCCACGGCCGGCGCGCAGGAAGCCGACACGCCAGAGCGCACCGCCGCCAGCCGCGCGCCCGCCACGCTCAGCGGCACGCTGGCCAAGGTGCGCGCCAGCGGCTCCATTGCGCTGGGCTACCGCCAGGCCTCGGTGCCGTTTTCCTACCTGAACGCGCGCAACGAGCCCATCGGCTACTCCATCGAGCTGTGCAAGGCGCTGGTGACCAGCATCGAGGATGCGGTCAACAGGAGCCTGGCCATCCGCTGGGTGCCCGTCACGGCCGACAACCGCGTGGACGCCGTGGCCAGCGGCCAGGTGGACCTGGAATGCGGCTCCACCACCAGCAACCTGGAGCGCCAAAAGCGCGTGGCCTTCTCGCCCATCATGTTCGTGGCCGGCACCAAGGTCATGGTCCGGCAGGACACGCAGATCCGCTCCTTGCGCGACCTGGCCAGCAAGAAGGTGGCGGTGACGGCCGGCACCACCAATGAAAAAGCCATGCGCGACCTGGACAGGAAATTTCACCTGGGCATGCAGCTGCAGGTGGTGCCCGACCACTCCCAGGGCTTTGCCCAGGTGGCCGGCGGCCAGTCCGACGCCTTCGCCACCGACGACGTGCTGCTGTACGGCCTGATCGCGGAGAACGCCGGCAAGGCGGAGGGCAACGGCGGCACGGGCGCGAGCCAGGGCGCCAGGCTCCAGGTGGTGGGCGACTACCTCTCCTACGACCCCTACGCCATCATGTTCCGCAAGGACGACCCCCAGCTGGCCCAGGTGGTGAGGAGCAGCTTCCAGGCGCTGGCCGAGGACGGCGAGATCGAGCGCCAGTACAGGCGCTGGTTCCTGCGCCGCCTGCCCTCGGGCACCAGCCTGGACCTGCCAATGAGCGCCCAGTTGCAGACCCTCATCGAGACCATGGCCGTCCAACCCCGTTGAGGCAGTTGCTGCCTGCACCCATTGCGCGCCGGATGGCGCCTCGCCCGGCCTTGCTCTGCGCACGGCATGCAGCACGCGGGTCGCGCCCACTTTGCAACAGCAAACACAAGGAGACATGAAATGAGTCAGCAACTCGAAGGTGGGCTGAAGCCGCGGCACCTCACCATGCTATCCATTGCGGGGGTGATCGGCGGTGCGCTGTTCGTCGGCTCCGGCAAGGTGATTGCCAGTGCCGGCCCCGCAGCCATCCTGGCGTACATGGGCGGGGGCATCCTGGTGGTGCTGGTCATGCGCATGCTGGGCGAGATGGCCGTGGCGCAGCCTGACAGCGGCTCGTTCTCCACCTACGCAGACCGCGCCATCGGGCGCTGGGCCGGCTTCACGATCGGCTGGCTGTACTGGTGCTTCTGGACACTGCTGATGGGCTGGGAGGCCTATGTGGCCGGGGCCATCCTCAACGCCTGGATGCCGGCCGTTCCCATCTGGGGCTACATGCTGGTGGTGGTCTTCGGCCTGATGGCCGTCAACTTCTTGCCGGTGCACAACTATGGCGAGTTCGAGTTCTGGTTCGCTCTGATCAAGGTCGTGGCCATTGTGCTGTTCATCGCCATCGGAGCGCTGGCCATCGCCAGGCTCTGGCCTGCGGGCGATGTCGCAGGCATGGCGTACCTGACCAGCAAGGGCTTCATGCCCAACGGCCCCGGCGCCGTGGTGGTGGCGCTGCTGGGCGCGATGTTCGCCTTCATCGGGGCCGAGATCGTCACCGTGGCGGCGGCCGAATCCCAGGACCCGGGCAAGGAAATCGTGCGGACCACCCGGTCCGTGGTCTGGCGCATTTCGCTGTTCTACGTGGGCTCCATCTTCATCGTGGTCTGCCTGATTCCGTACGACACCCCGGGCCTGATCCTCTCCACCGAAGGCACCTATGCCGTCGCGCTCAAGCACCTGGGCATTCCCTTCGCCGGCCAGATCGTCAACTTCGTGGTGCTGACTTCCGTGTGCAGTTGCTTCAACTCGGCGCTCTACACCTCCAGCCGCATGCTGTTCTCGCTGGCGCGCCGCGGCGACGCCCCCCGCGTGTTCACGACCCTGGGCCGCGGCACCAGCGCGCCCTACATGGCCGTCATCGCCTCCAGCGCCCTGGCCCTGCTGACGGTCGCCCTCACCGCCACCGGCCAGATGGACGTGTTCGATGTGCTCATGGCCGCGACCGGCTCCATCGCGCTGCTGGTGTACCTGTGCATCGCCGTGTCGCAGTTGCACATGCGCCGCAAGCTCGAAGCCAGCGGCACGCCCATCCGCCTGAAGATGTGGTGCTTCCCGGCGCTGACCTACGCCACCATCTTCTTCATCGTCGCCTCCATGGTGGTCATGGTGGCCGAGGGCACCTACCGCAAGGAAGTGCTCTACACCAGCGTGCTGGGCGGTGCATTGGTCGCCCTGGGCATGCTGGCGCAAAAGCTCCACTGGGGCCGCCCGAAGCCCGGCCGCGTGGAGCAGGAGCAGGCCGTTCAGGAAGGCCTGGGTCCGTTGATCGTCAAGTCCGAATAACTGGAGACACAAGCATGAGCACCGATCCATCCGTCCGCATTGAACACGACCTGCTCGGGGACCGCGAGGTTCCCGCCGACGCCTACTACGGCGTGCACACCCTGCGCGCCCGGGAGAACTTCGGCATCACCGGCACGCCCATCTCCATCTACCCCGAACTGATCCGCGCCCTGGCCAGCATCAAGCAGGCGGCGGCGCTGACCAACCATGAACTGGGCCTGCTGGACCAGCGGCGCTGCGATGCCATCGTGAGCGCCTGCCAGGAGGTGCAGGGCGGACGGCTGCACGAGCAGTTCGTGGTGGACGTGATCCAGGGCGGCGCCGGCACCTCGACCAACATGAACGCCAACGAGGTCATCGCCAACCGCGCGCTGGAGCTGCTGGGCCACCACAAGGGCGAGTACCGGTACCTGCATCCCAACGAGCAGGTGAACATCGGCCAGAGCACCAACGACGTCTACCCCACCGCGCTCAAGATCGCCACCTGGTTCGGCATCCACGGGCTGATCGACGCCATGGACACGCTGCGCCTGGCCTTCGCGCAAAAGGCCGAGGAGTTCCGGGATGTGCTGAAAATGGGCCGCACCCAGCTGCAGGATGCCGTGCCCATGACGCTGGGCCAGGAATTCAGCACCTATGCCGTGATGATCGAAGAGGACCAGGCGCGGCTGCGCGAGGCCGTGCTGCTGATCTGCGAGATCAACATGGGCGCCACCGCCATAGGCACCGGCATCACCGCCCATCCCGACTACGCGCCCCTGGTGCTCAAGCACCTGCAGGAGATCACCGGCATTGCGCTGCAGACCGCGCCCAACCTGATCGAGGCCACCCAGGACTGCGGCGCCTTCGTGCAGCTGTCGGGCGTGCTCAAGCGCGTGGCCGTCAAGCTGTCCAAGACCTGCAACGACCTGCGGCTGCTGTCCAGCGGCCCGCGTGCAGGCTTGGGCGAGATCAACCTGCCGGCCATGCAGGCGGGATCGAGCATCATGCCGGGCAAGGTCAACCCCGTGATCCCCGAGGTGGTGAACCAGATCGCCTTCGAGGTCATCGGCAACGACATCACCGTCAGCTTCGCGGCCGAGGCCGGGCAGCTGCAGCTCAATGCCTTCGAGCCCATCATCGCCCACAGCATCTTCAAAAGCGTGAGCCACCTGCGCAACGGCTGCCTGACACTGGCCGAGCGCTGCGTGCAGGGCATCACCGCCAACCGCGAACACCTGCGCGCGGCGGTGGAGAACTCCATCGGCATCGTGACCGCGCTCAACCCCTACATCGGCTACGCCAACGCCACTTCCGTGGCCCAGCAAGCCCATGCCAGCGGCGGCAGCGTCTACGACATCGTGCTGGCCCGGGGCCTGCTGAGCAAAACGCAGCTGGACACCATCCTGCGGCCCGAGATCCTCACGCGGCCCTCGGCACTGAAACTCGGATGACCGGTCTGCCCTACCTGCACACCGCAGGAAACCCATGCCGCCTGGCCGCCCACACCACGGCCAGCGATGCGCCCAGCAGCGCCAGCAGCACGGGCGTGAAGGCGCCCACGCCCATGCGCGCCAGCAGCAGGCCGCCCACGATGCCGCCGCCGGCAATCGCCATGTTCCAGGCCGTGACCAGCATGGACTGCGCCACGTCGGCGGCCTCGCCCGCCGTGTGGGCAATGGCGGTCTGCAGCAGCGTGGCGGCACCGCCAAAGGCCAGGCCCCAGACGGCCACCGCCGCATACACCAGGGCCGGCGCATCTGCGGCCACGCCCAGCATCAGCGTGGACAAGGCGAACAGCGCAATGCTGGCCAGCGTGAGCGCACGCAGGTGGCGGTCGATCAGCACGCCGGTGATCCAGATGCCCAGCACGGAGGTGGCGCCGAACACCAGCAGCACCAGGTCCGTGCGCGCGGCCATGCCCGCCACCGCCAGGAAGGGCGCGATGTAGGTGTAGAGAATGTTGTGCGCCAGCACGAAGGCCAGCACCACGAACAGCACGGGGCGCACGCCCGCCAGGGTGAACACGCGCCGCAGCGGCAGGTGGCTGCCTGCCGCTTGCCCCGCAAAGTCGGGCAGGCGGGCGCGCACCCAGACCATGAGCGCCAGCGCCAGCACGCTCATGAGGCCGAAGCACAGCCGCCAGCCCACCCACTGGCCCAGCACGGTGCCGGCCGGCACACCCAGCGACAGCGCCAGCGGCGTGCCCACCATGGCAATGGCGATGGCGCGGCCCTTGAGATGGCCGGGCACCATGCGTGCCGCGTAGCCGGCCAGCAGCGCCCAAAGCAGCCCGGCCGAGACCCCCGCCAGAAAGCGCGCCACCAGGGTCAGCGCAAAGTGCGTGGACAAGGCCGTGACCGTGTTGGCGACGACAAAGCCCGCGATCGCCGCCAGCAGCAGGGGGCGGCGGCGCATGCCCTGCGTGGCGGCCGTCAGCGGTATGGCGGCCACCAGGGAGCCTATGGCGTAGAGGGTGACGGTCTGGCCTACCCAGGCCTCGGTCACGGCCAGGCCCTGGGCCATCTGCGGCAGCAGGCCCGCCGGCAGCGCCTCGGTCAATATGGTGATGAAGGCTGCCATGGCCAGCGCCAGCAGGGAGGCAACGGGCAGGCGGTCCTGGCTTGCTCCGTTCATTGCAGCTCTCCCGAAACCCCGTGGACCTCACAAACCCCGTAGACCGCGTCGCGCAAATCGTTGACGAAGCGCCCCGACATGCCCTCGTACAAGGTGTTGGTGAAGGCCACGACACTGAGCTCCTGCGCCCGGTCCACGAACCAGGAATGCCCGTAGGCCCCGCCCCAGCGCCAGGTGCCCACCGACTCCGGCGATGCCGCCTGCGACGCATCGCGCAGCACGGAAAAGCCCAGGCCAAAGCCGAAGCCCGGCGCATTGGGCAGGGCCAGCCCGCCGGTCTGGTCCCGCGCCATCTCGGCGATCAGGGCGTCGGGCAGCAGGGTGTTGCCGCCCTGGCGCAGGGCTTCCAGCAGCCGCAGGAAATCGCCCGCCGTCCCCGCCATGCCGGCGCCGCCGGAGGCAAAGGCCTGCGTGTCAAAGATGCGCGAAGGGCTGAAGGCAATGCCGATGCTCCCCTCGAAGGGCGACACGGTCTCGCCCTCGGCCAGCGGATGGGGCTGCGGCACATCGCTGACATAGGCCGTGGCCACGCGCTGCGCGGCCAGCGCATCGGTGACGGCAAAGCCGGTATCGGTCATGCCCAGCGGCCCGGTCACCAGCTCGCGCACGGCCTGGTCCAGCGGCCTGCCGTGCACCTGTTCAATGAGGGCGCCCAGCACATCGGTGGCCAGCGAGTAGCCCCAGGCCGTGCCCGGCGCGTACAGCAGCGGCACGCCGGCGATGCGCTCCAGGTTCTCTGCCAGGTCGATGGCCTGACGGTCCATGCCGTCCGATACGCCAGCGCGCGCATAGGGGCCTTGTGCATCGGCCTCGAAGAAGCGGTAGCCCAGCCCCGCCGTGTGGCTGAGAAGCTGCCGCACGGTGATGCGGGCGGGCCGGCCATCGGCCAGCCGGGGGCGGAACCGGGGCAGCCAGCGCTCCACCCCCTCGTCCAGCGCCAGCAGTCCCCGCGCCACCAGCACCAGAGCCGCCGCCGAAACAATGGGCTTGCTCGCCGAGGCCAGGCGAAACACCGCATCCACGGCCATGGGCAGCCCGCGCTCGCGGTCGGCCCAGCCCGCGGCCTGGCGGTGGACCAGCGCGCCGCCACGCGCCACCAGCACCACGGCGCCGACCAGGCGCTGCGCCTCAATCGCCTGCCGGATCACGGCCTGGATGCGGTCGGACAGGGGCGAGGACAACAGGGTCGCAGGCAGCGCAGCGGGTGCCGCAGGTGCTGAAGGCGCTGCAGAAAGGGCAATCGTCATGGGAATTCCCGGGATCAAATGAACAGGGTTCCGACGATAGAAAGCCCGCGATTAAAGAAAAAGTGGGGTAGATTTCCGGTTTGTGCGGAACTGGATGTCCGCAATGAAGGAGCGGTGTTTGGACAGCCTGAACGGTTTCGTGGTGTTCGTGCAGGTCGCCGAGACCCGCAGTTTCGTGGCGGCCGGCCGGCTGCTGGGCGTATCGGCATCGGCCATCGGCAAGAGCGTGGCAAGGCTGGAGGACCGGCTGGGCGTGCGCCTGTTCCACCGCAGCACGCGCAGCATCACGCTGACGGCCGAGGGCGCGCTGTTCCTGGAGCGCAGCCGGCGCATCCTGGCCGAGATCGAGGCCGCGCAGCTGGAGCTGTCGCAGGCCAGCACCGCGCCGCGCGGCCGGCTGCGGGTCAGCCTGCCCCTGGTCAGTTCGCTGGTGCTGCCGGTGCTGGGCGAGTTCATGCGCGCCTATCCCGAGATCGAACTGGACCTGGACTTCACCGACCAGCTGGTCGATGTGATCGAGGACGGCTTCGACGCCGTGGTGCGCACGGGCGCGCCCGCCGACTCACGCCTGTCCGCGCGCCGGCTGGGCGACTTCCGATACCTGCTGGTGGCCTCGCCCGGCTACCTGGCGCAGCGCGGCACGCCCCGGGTGCCCGAGGATCTGCTGCAGCACAGCTGCCTGCACTACCGCTACCCCCACAGCGGCAAGCTGGAGCCCTGGGTGCTGCGGCGCGCAGCGGGCGCGCCCGAGCTGCAGCTGCCCACCTCCATGATCTGCAACAACATCGAAACCCGGCTGTGCTTTGCGCTGCAGGGCCTGGGCATCGCCTACCTGCCGGAGTTCTCCATCCGCGAGCCGCTGACCGACGGCCGGCTGCAGCCCGTGCTGGCGGACTGGATGGAGCACACCAATGTCTTCCATGTGCTGTGGCCCGCCAGCAAGCACCCCTCGCCCAAGCTGCGGGCACTGGTGGACTTCCTGTGCGCGCGGGTGTTTCCACAGGCGCAGCCCGGGCAGGTCCAGGACGCTGCCAGGACCGGGGCGCCCAAGACACCCAAGACACCCCAGACATCCGGGATGCGCAGATAGGCTGCGCGCCGGCTGCTGCCCTGACTTGCTGGCTATCGCGCGGGCCCCTATCTGAGTTAGCATGCTTATAGAGCGACGTATTCACAGAGTCATATCGGTTGCTCTGGCCCACCGGCAGGCAGGACCTGCGTCTCGAGCGCTGTGGCGTGCGGGGCGCTGTATCGGTGGGCCATTGCGGTTGACAGCTGGCGTTGCAGATCTTTTTTCTTGTCTCGCTGCGTTGCATGTCTTCTCGTTCCACCGCTATCCATCGTCCCGCCCTTTCCTCGCGCT
This sequence comes from Delftia sp. K82, assembly GCF_002193035.1. NCBI lineage: Bacteria > Pseudomonadati > Pseudomonadota > Betaproteobacteria > Burkholderiales > Comamonadaceae > Delftia > Delftia sp. K82. Next base: position 3,033,234 of record NZ_MYFL01000001.1, read on the forward strand.
CGCACGCAAGAACATCGTTGGCCGTCATTGCAGGCGTCTGCTTGATGGCGCTCGCAGCGGGGCTGTACTGGGCCGCGTTGCTGGCCAGCCACCAGTACATGCAGCGCTACACACAGGATCAGGCATGGCTGCGCGTCTCGCAGATGTCCCAGGCGGTTTCCGCGCAGGCCGGGACCATGCTGTCGGGCCTGAACTATTCCCTGCGGGACCTGGCCCAGGACTACGAGTCGGGTGACTCCGAGGCGTTCGAGCGGGCCGTCGCCAGCGTCCAGGAGGCCTATCCGCCCGGCACCATCGTCCAGGTGGCCGTGGCCGATGCGAAGGGCCAGGTGGTGTATTCGAGCCTGGCAGCCTCGGAGCCGCCTGCGCAGGGCGTATCCATTTTCGACCGCGAACATTTCCAGGCGCATCTGAAGGGCCTGACGCAGGGAACCTTCATTGGCCGTCCGGTACAGGGACGGGTTTCCGGGCAATGGGGTATCCAGCTGAGCCGCGCCCTGCACCACCGTGGCGCGTTTGCGGGCGTGCTGGTGGTGTCGCTGTCGCCGCAGTACCTGTCGCGGCAGTTGCAGGCCATCTTCGACAGCCCGCGCGACGTGATCTTGCTGCTGCGCGAGGACGGCACCTATCTTGCGCGCTCGCAGAACCAGGATCGGGTGCTCGGGCGCCAGTTGCCCGCGAAGCGGGTGGCGCTGTTTGCCCCCGATGTCACGCATGGCACCTACGAGGTGCTGGCGAGCACCGACGGAATACAGCGCATGTATGCCTGGAGCCGCGTCAGCGGCTTTCCGATACTGGTGAGCACGGGGCTGGACCACGAGGCCGTGTTCGGCCCGCTCAACGAGACCATACGGCAGAGCCTGTGGCGCAACGGCATAGGCACGCTGCTGATTTTTCTGGGCGGGATGCTGACGGCCTGGCTGGCGTTCCAGCGCTGGCGGGAGGAGGACCAGCGGGTCCAGTCCGAAGAGCGCTTTCATCTCCTGTCGCAGGAAGTGCCGGGCGGCCTGTTCCAGTACAGCTGGGACCCTGCCGGCCACTACGCTCTGTCGTTTGCCAACCCCGGCTTTTATGCCATGCACTGCATCGATCCGGATACGGCAGACACCGCCTTGCAGGACCTGGCACAGCGGGTTCATCCGGAAGATATCTCGGCGCTCAGGCGGTCCATCGACGAAGCGATGCGCAGCCAGGGGGACTGGGCCTGCAAGTACCGCGTACAGTCCGCCGATGGCTCCGTGCGCTGGCTGCAGGGCCATGCACGCCCGCAACGCACTGACGACGCAACCGTGCTCTGGCATGGCTACATCCTCGATGTCACCCAGGACGAAAGCCTGCGCAAGGCGCTTCACGAGAGCGAGGAGCGTCTGCGGCTGACCATCGGCGCCGTGCGTGACGGACTTTGGCAGTGGGACCGCGAACAGGACCAGGTGCTGTGGGATGCCCGCTGCTACCAGATGCTGGGCATGCCGGATCAGGCACTCGGTTCGTTCACCGTGGCCGGCTTCATGCATCTGCTGCACCCACTGGACCAGCCTCGCGTCCAGGAACGGCTCAGGCGCCACCTTGAACACGGCGACCCATTCCGTGTCGAGATGCGCATAAGGCAGGCCGATGGCTCCTGGCGATGGATCGAATCGCGCGGGGAAGTCACCTTGCGCGATGCCGACAACAAGGCACTGCGCATGCTGGGAATGCACACCGATATCCAGGAACGGGTGGAGCAGACCCACATGGTGGGCGCCCTGCTGGAGCGCGGAAGCGCCCTGGTGCTTGTCGCCAGCCATCGCCGCAGCATCGTCTACGCCAATGCCCAGGCAGCCGAGTGCTTTGGCCTTGCGGCGGGCGCACTGGAGCCGCAGTGCTCATTCCAGCAACTGCATCCGTCCAGCGACAGCTTCCACAGCTTCGCATCGCTGTATGAGCGCCTGAGCCTGAAGGGCACGGTGCGTACCGAGTGGGCACTGAAGGTCAAGGGCGGACACATGCGCTGGTTCGACATGCAGGGCGCACTGCTGGACCCCGAAGATCCCCAGGGCAATGTGATCTGGACACTGTTCGACGTAGATGCCCGCCATCAGGCAGAGAGCGCATTGCACGAGGTACAGCAGCGGCTGGAGGCCATCATCGAGAAATTTCCGGCGGGCATCCTGGTGACCGACGACGCGGGGCAGTGCATCAGGGCAAGCAACGCAATGCTGGTGGACCTGTTCGAGCTGCCGCTGTCCGCCGCGTGCCTTGTGGGGAAAAGCCTGCAGACATTGCTGTCCTATTTGCCCCCGGCCATGGCAAGGGCCTTGCAACCTGCGCCGCAACCGGGGGCAGGTGCCCTGTCGCAACGAACGATCTTTGCCCTGTCCAACGGCCGCCATATAGAAACGGAGCTGCTGCCGCTTCGCAGGCAGGAGCGGCTGCTTGGCTACTGCTGGGTATTCCACGACGTGACGGACTACAAGAGGCGCGAAACGCAGCTCGAAGCCCTGGCATTGACCGATGCGCTCACGGGTGCCAGCAATCGGCGGGCCTTCATCACGCGCATGGAGTCGGAGCTGGAGCACCTGCGCCTGGGACTGAGCCATTCGTCGGCGCTGATCATGCTGGATATCGACCATTTCAAGCGCGTCAACGACAGCTTCGGCCATGGCGTGGGCGACGAGGTGCTCAGGCATCTGGTGATCGCGGTGTCCAAGCAGCTGCGCCAGGGCGACATGCTGGGCCGCCTGGGCGGCGAGGAATTCGCTGTCTTGCTGACGGACGTGGACGCCACGACCGCACTGCGGCGCGCGGAGAACCTGCGTGAGGCCGTGGCGGCGCTGGCCGTGTCCGTACAGGGCCAGGACAGCCCGATCCGCTTCACCGTGAGCCTGGGCGTATGCCTCATGGACGAGGGCGAGGCATCGGTCGAGCGCTGCCTGGAGCGGGCCGACGCCGCCATGTACTTCTCCAAGCGCAATGGCCGCAATCGCACCACGTGCTGGACGCCCGATACCCCCGTGATTTCGGACGCCAAGTGAGCGCGATGCCAGTGCCGCAACACGCCCGCACGCCCGGGCAAGGCGATGTGTCAGCTACCCGGCCGCCTCACTCATCGCCGGGCACTCCGTAGCTGGGCGCGGCCGTGGGATGGATGGCGCGCGTCTGGTAGTCCTGCATCTGCGGCGCGTAGGCGGCCCAGAGGCCTTGCAGCGCGCCGATGGGATCGTGCTCGGACCAGTCCACGCGCAGGTCCGCCATGGGCCAGCTGTGCTCGCCCGCCACCTTGAGCGCGGCCGAATGCACGGGCCCGGCCTCGCCGCCCGCGGCCATGGCGGCCCGCATGGCGGCCAGCAGGCGCTCGGCCAGCGGCAGGTCGGCGCTGCGCTCGAAGGCCGGCACCATCGCCTCGATGGTTCGTTCGCTGGCCAGCAGGTTGCCGGCCGCCACGCATTGCCGCCCCACGGCGCTGGTGAAGATGCCCAGGGCCTGGCTGCCGCTGAAGACGCCGGTGCGGCCCTGCGCGTCCACCACGGTGACCTGGCGGTACTGGGGCCAGCTGCCGTCGTCCAGCGCCTGGCGCAGCGCGGCCTGGGGGTCGGCGCCCTGCTCCAGCAGGTCCAGCACGCGCGGGCCCAGGGCGGGCAGCGTGATGTTCTGCGTGGACACCACGCCCACGCCCGCGCGCACCCAGGGGCAGCGCGCGCCCACCGCAATGCTGGACGAGCTGATGGCCACGCCCAGCTGCCCGGTGCGCTCGCAGCGCCCCACAATCGAAAAAGTCATGGTTTCTGCCTCCTGCCTTATGCGGCTGTACTAGGTGCTTGCTGTGGTCGACGTTCAGGCGCTGGCCGGCGGCTGCCAGTCATCGGGGATGACCGCGATCACGTCGATCTCCATCAGCCACTGCGGCTGCCCCAGGGCCGAGATGCACAGCCCCGTAGAAATGGGAAACACGCCCTTGAGCCACTTGCCCACTTCCTGGTAGACGGGCTCGCGGTAGCGCGGGTCGATGATGTAGGTGGTGGTCTTGACGATGTGCGACAGGTCGCTGCCCGCTTCCTCCAGCAGCTGCTTGACGTTCTTCATCGCCTGCTCGGCCTGCTTTTGCGGATCGCCCAGGCCGACCAGATTGCCCTCGAAATCGGTGCCGATCTGGCCGCGCACATAGACGGTGTTGCCGGCGCGCACGGCCTGGCACAGGTCGTTATCCAGCGACTGGTTGGGATAGGTGTCCTTGGTGTTGAACATGCGGATGCGGGTATGGGTGGGCATGGTCTGGCTCCTGCAGGGGGTGGATGGGAAGGTGTCTCAGAGCGCGCTACCTGCTACCTGCTACCTGCTGCGGGCAGCGGCGTCGTAGTCGCTGTAGCGGCGCTGCTTGGCGATGTGGTCGGCCACGAACTTGGCGTCATGCCACACGCCCCAGATGAAGGACGAGCCACGGCGCGACAGCCAGGGCAGGCCCAGGAAGTAGATGCCGGGCTCATGGCCCACGCCGCGGTGGTGGCGCGGCTTGCCGCCGGGCTCGAAGCTGTCCACCTGCAGCCAGCTGAAATCCACCCTGTAGCCCGTGGCCCAGATGATGGAGGTGATGCCTGCGGCGGCCAGGTCGAGTTCGCGCAGCGGATGGGTCACGCACTCCGGATCGGGCAGGCGCCTGCGCGCCTCGGGCTCCTCGGGCAGGTCCAGGCCGTTGCGGCGGATGTAGTCGTCGGCCGCATCGAGCATGGCCAGGTAGTTGGCGTCGCCGTTGGCGATGTTCTCGGCCAGGTCGTCCCGGAAGCGCACCCGGCCATCGGCGAAGGACTCGGTCAGCCCCACCAGGGTGATGCCCTGGTGGCCCAGCGCGCGAAAGTCCACGGTGTGGCCGCCGCGCGCGCCGCTGACGGCAATGGTCACATGCTCGCGGCCGGGCTTGGCAATGGCCGCATCCCATTCGCCCAGCACGCCCAGCCACCAGCAGAAATCACGGCCGCGATAGGCGCGCGGCGGCCGGTCATGGGCGCCTACCGAGAGAAACACCTTGCGGCCCGCGCGCTGCAGTTCATCGGCAATCTGCACGCCCGAGGAGCCTGCGCCCACCACCAGCACGGCGCCTTCGGGCAGCTGCGCGGGGCGGTGGTAGTGCGCGGAATGGATCTGCAGCAGGCTGCCATCGGCGGGTGCAGCGGGCGCAGCCGGCGCTATCGGCGGGATCACCGGCACCTGGAACGGCCCCGTGGCCGCGATCACGTTGCGGGCCTCGATCACGCCTTCGGACGTTTCCACCGTGAAGCCCGGCCGGCCCTGGTTGCGCGTGACCCGCCTGACCTCCACGCCGGTGCGCACGGGCGCCTTGATCTGGCAGACATAGTCCTCGAAGTAGTCGGCCACCTCGTCCTTGCCGGGAAAGCCGTCGCGGTCGCCCTTGAACTCCAGGCCCGGAAAGCGGTCATGCCAGGCCGGCCCGTTGGCCACCAGCGAGTCCCAGCGCCCCGTGCGCCAGGCCTGGGCGATGCGCTGGCGCTCCAGCACCAGGTGCTCTACGCCAAGCTGGCTCAGGTGTTCGCTGGCCGCAATGCCGGCCTGCCCGGCACCGACCACGAGCGTGTTGATGGTTTGGATTTCAGCTGTCATGGTGTGGGTCTCTCAGGAAAAAAAGGCGCAGGCCGTCCCGCATCGGCGCGGTGCCGACTGCCTTGGTGTGGTCCGCAACAAAAAAGGGAAGAAGGTGAAGGCCGCCCGTGCGGCGCTACAGGTACAGGTGCTTCACCACGTCGTTGGCCAGCAGCTCGCTGGCCGTGCCCGAGGCCACCAGCTGGCCCTTGAGCAGCAGATAGCCCGTGTGGGCGATGGACAGCGCTGCCTCGGCGTTCTGCTCGATGAGCAGCACGGTGATGCCTTGGCTGTGGATGCGCTGCACCGTCTCGAAGTACTCCTCGATGAGCTTGGGCGACAGGCCCAGCGTGGGCTCGTCCATCACCACCAGACGCGGCTCGCCCATGAGCACGCGGCCCAGCGCCACCATGGCCTGCTCGCCGCCGGACAGGGTTCCGGCCGCCTGCGTCAAGCGCTCGCCCACCCGGGGGAACAGGGCCACCACGCGCTCCAGCGCCTGGGCAAAGCCCTGCTGCGGGCGCAGCGCGTCGTGGCCGATCTTCAGGTTCTCCTGCACGGTCAGCTCGGCAAACAGGCGCCGCCCTTCGGGCACGAAGCCCACGCCAAGCCCGGCCAGGTCCTCGGTGCGCATGCGCGCCAGCGGCTGGCCCATGACGCGGATGGCGCCGTGGTGCACGGGCAGCAGGCCCGCAATCGCTTTGAAGGTGGTGGTCTTGCCCGCGCCATTGGGGCCCAGCAGGCAGACGATGCTGTGCTCGGGCACCTGCAGCGAGACCTGGTTGAGCATGTTCACCACGCCATAGCGTGTGCTGATGGAGTCCAGTTCAAGCATGGCTGGCCTTTCTGCCCAGATAGGCTTCCTGCACGCGCGGCAGCCGGCGCACGGCCTCGAAGCTGTCGTCGCCGATCTTGCGTCCGTAGTCCAGCACCATCACGCGGTGGGGCAAGGTGGCGATGAGCCGCATGTCGTGCTCGATGATGATGAAACCCAGCGCCGGATTGCCTTCGCGCAGGCGCTGGATGTCGGCGATCAGCGCATCGGTGTCGCGGTCGTCCATGCCGCTGGAGGGCTCGTCCAGCAGCACGATGCGGGGCTCGGCGGCCAGGGCGCGCGCGATCTCCAGGCGGCGGCGGTCGGCCTGCGGCAGGCTGCTGGCCAGCACGTTGCGGCGCTGGTGCAGGTCGCTGGACACGCTTTGCAGCAGCGCGCAGGCGCGCTCGGCGCAGCGCTTCATCTCGGCGCGCGATACGGCCGGGCGCAACAGCGCGGTGAGCACGCCGCAGCGGGTGCGCGCGTGCATGCCGATGATCACGTTGTCCAGCACGCTCAGCGAGCCGAACAGCCGGCTGGTCTGGAAGGTGCGCGCAATGCCGGCGCCCGCGATGTCGTGCGCGGCCATGCCCTTGAGCGAGCGGCCTTGCAGCAGCACCTCGCCCTCGGTGGGCTGGTAGATGCCGGTCAGCAGGTTCAGCAACGTGGACTTGCCCGCGCCGTTGGGCCCGATGATGCCCAGCACCTCACCCGCCGCCAGGTGGATGTCCACGCCCTGCACCGCCGTCAGGCCGCCAAAGCGCATGGTCAGGCCACGCCCCTCCAAAACCCGCGGGCCTGCGGGCGCGGCATGGTGGGTGGGATGGGAATCAATGCTCATGGTTGCGCACCCGTTGGGGGAAGATGCCGCGCGGGCGGATGATGAGGAAGGCGATCACCACCAGGCCGTAGAACAGGATGCGGTAGTCGGAAAACGCCCGCAGCTTCTCCGGCAGCATGGTCAGCAGGAAGGCGCCGACGATCACGCCCAGCGTGTTGTCCATGCCGCCTGCGATCACCAGCGTCATGATGGTCACCGACACCAGGAAGGTGAAGTTGTCCGGCGAGATGAAGCTCACATAGAACGCATACACCGTGCCCGCGAAGCCCGCCAGGAAGGCGTCCACCGCAAAGGCCTTGACCTTGAACCAGGTGACGTTGATGCCGCAGGCGCGCGCGGCGATCTCGTCGTCGCGCAGGGCATTCCAGGCCAGTCCCACGCGCGAGCTGTGCAGGCGCTGCGCCGAGACGATGGCCAGCCCCAGCAGGGCGACGGCCACGTAGTAGAAGTTGGCCTGGCCCGGCAGGCTGTGGCCCCACAGCGTGATGGGGTCGTTGAACGAATGCCCGAACAATGTCGGCGAAGGAATGCCCACCAGGCCGTTGGCGCCGCCCGTCCACTCCAGGTTCATCAGCAGCTGGTGCACGACGATGCCGAAGGCAATCGTCACCAGCGCCTGGTAGCTGTCGCGGGTGCGCATGGACGGCAGGCCCAGCAAAAAGCCGAAGACCGTGGCCACGGCGGCGGCCACCAGCAGGCAGATCCAGAAGCTCACGCCGAAGTGGATGGCCAGCAGGGCCGATGCATAGGCGCCGATGCCGTAGGACGCGCCGGTGGCGAAGTTCGGTATGTTGGCGCTGCCCAGCTGGAAGTTCAGCGCCAGCGCCAGCACCGCGTACAGGCAGGCGATGATCATCAGGTGCATGGCGTAGCTGTCACCGCCCAGCACCCACGGAAAGACCAGGGCCAGCACCACGCCCGTGCCCACCGCCAGCGGCCTGCACTGGCCGAAGGCAGCCACGATGCGGTCCTCCACCACCGGGCGTTTCTGCACCGCGACCAGGGCCACGGCAAAGCAGGCCAGCAGCGCCAGCACCGTGATCCAGCTTTCGGCCAGCAGGAATTGGCGCAGCAGCACGGCGCCCGCCAGAGCCACGCCCAGCACGATGGCGGCAGAGCCCGCACTCCGTGGAGCCGCCTGCGGCGGCGCCTGTATCGTCGTTGTCTGCATCACACCTTCTCCATTTTCTGAACGCCGAACAGGCCGGCGGGGCGAAAGATCAGCACCAGGATCACCAGCGCGAACACGAAAACCAGCCGGTACGAGGTGCCGTTGGGCACATAGCCCTGCACGATGGTCTCGATGGCCGCAATCAGCAGGCTGCCGACAATGGCGCCCCCCAGCCGCCCCAGGCCGCCGACCACCGCGGCGGAAAAGCCGATCAGCCCTGCCTGCACGCCGAAGTCAAAGCGCACCACGCCCGCATAGCTGGCCAGGAAGATGCCGCCCACCGCGCCGGTGGCCGAGGCAATGAAGAAGGTGTTGCGAAACACCGGCCCCGGCGCAATGGAGAACAGCCGCGCGGTTTCGCGGTCCTGCGACACGGCGCGTATGCGCATGCCCATGGGCGTGTGGTGCAGCACGTACAGCAGCACGCCCACCAGCGCCACCGCCACCAGCACCGAGACCACGCTGATCAGGGGCAGCGGCCCGAACGGGGTGGGAACGGCCCCCTGCGCAATCGCCGGGAACGCGTGCGGATTGCTGCCCTGCGGGTACAGGTGGCGGATCAGCTCGCGGATCACGATGCCCAGAGCCACCGTGGCCACCAGCGGCATCATGGCCGGCGCATTGCGAAAGCGGCTGATCACCAGCCGGTCCAGGGCAACGCCCAGCCCTCCCACGGCCGCAATGGCCGCCAGGCAGGCCAGGCCCAGCACCAGCCAGGGGGCCGAGCCGCCCAGCGCGGCGGCCAGGGCCTGCACGGCCGCCAGGGCGATGAAGGGGGCGACCATGGCCACGTCGCCATGGGAAAAGTGAATCACCTGCAGCACGCCAAACAACAGGCTGAAACCCAGGGCAAGCAGGCTGTAGATGCAGCCCAGGGTCAGCCAGTTGATGAGTTGCTGGAACAGCGCGTCATGCATCGATAGGGTTCCTCTTGTGTCGGGTTCGGCCGGGTTGGCGGGGCTTCGCTTGTCTCCATGTCACGCAACCATTGAAGCAAGAAACCGCGCAAAACCTGCGTCGCTTTTGCCGAGGCGCTGCTTCGGAAAACGCGATCCAGTCCCGGGCAGGTGCGGCGATACATTGATCCGGCGGCGTTGCCAGACAGCGCCGGCCAGCCCGCCATGCACCGTGGCGCCCCGCCGCCCCGGCCCCCCCGGGCCGCCATGACTGCCCCTCGTCTTCACCTGAACAGGACCGACCGACCATGCAAGCCTTCACGACAACCACCGCCCTCCTGCAATCGCGCCGGCGCCTTGCCGCATCCGCCCTGGCGCTGGCCGCCGCCACGCTGGCCTGCGGCGCGGCCTGGTCCCAGTCCACCGTGAAGCTGGGCTTCATCGGCCCCGTCAGCGGCGGCAACGCACAGCAGGGCCTGGGGGCGAAGAACGGCTTCCTGCTGGCCATCGACCAGTGGAATGCCACGGCCGGCGTGCCGTTCAAGGTGGAGGGCGTGGTGCTGGACGATGCCTCCGACCCGCAGACCGGCGTGTCCGCCGCGCTCAAGCTGGTCAACGACCGCGACGTGGTGGGCGCCATCGGCCACTGGAACAGCCCCGTGGCCCTGGCCACGCTGCCGGTGTTCAACCGCGTGCAGATGCCCTTCATCGTCTGGGGCGCCATCGGCCCCAAGATCACCGACCAGAACTTCGCCAACACCACGCGCGTGACGCCCACCCTGGTCAACGAGAACAAGCCCCTGGCCGCCTGGGCCGCCACGGGCCTGGGCGCAAGAAAGATCGCCATCATTGCCGACACCAGCGACTACGGGCGCGCCAACCTGGCCTCGTTCGGCAGCTTCTACAAGGCAGAAAAAGGCAGCGTGGTGGCCGAGGAAAGCTATCCCGTGGGCACCACGGATTTCCGCTCCATCCTCACCAAGATCAAGAGCCTGAACCCCGACGCGGTCTACTTCGGCGGCGTGATCACCGAGGCCGGCATCGTGCGCAAGCAGATGGCCGAGCTGGGCATGAAGCAGCCCATGCTGGGCATCAGCGGCATCTTCGACCCGCAGCTCATCCAGATCGCCGGCCCGGCCGCGGACGGCACCATCGTCGGCACGCCCAAATCGCAGACCAACCCCCGGCTGGACGCCATGAGCCGCGCCTATGCCGCCAAGGGCTATGCCGACTCCGAAAGCCCGTACACCAAGTACGCCTACGACGCCACCGGCATCCTTTTGCAATCGCTCAAGACGGCCGGCACCAAGGACCGGCAGGCCGTGGCCAAGGCCATCCGCGCCATACGCTACGACGGCGTGACCGGTACCGTGACCTTTGATGCCAACGGCCAGACGCAGGTGCCCGTGGAGCTGCAGCTGCACGAGGTCAAAGACGGCAAGTGGGCCAGCCGCTGATGATCAGGACAGGCAGCCAGTACCGCGACTCCATCCGCGATGGCCGGCGGGTCTGGATGAACGGCGAGCGCGTCAACGACGTGACCACCCACCCCATGTTCAAGCCGCTGGTGGACATCCGCGCACGCATGTACGACCTGCAGCACGAGGCCGCGCTGCGCGACGCGCTCACCTACGACGAAGGCGACGGCGAGCGCCACCCCATCGCCCACAAGCTGCCGCTGACGCGCCAGGACTGGTGGGACAAGCGCCGCGCCACCGACCTGCTGCTGGAGGACATGGGCGGCGTGGTCATGCGCGTGGGCGACGAGAGCGTGGACGAGATGTGGTCGCTGTTCGACGGCCAGGACGTGCTCAACGAGCTGGACCCGCGCTTTTCCGCCAACATCCGCACCCACATCCGCCGCGTGGTGCGTGGCGACCTGTTCCACGTATCGGCCAACACCGACCCCAAGGGCGACCGCTCGCGCCTGCCGCAGGACCAGGACCCCGACGTGCTGCTGCACGTGGTCAAGGAGACCGATGCAGGCGTCATCGTGCGCGGCGCCAAGTACGAGACCGCTGCCGCCTATGCCAACCAGGCCTTCACCAAGCCAGGGCTGGCGCACTGGGGCGACGCGGCGCAGTCCGAATACGCCATAGGCTTCATCTGCGACCTGGGTGCGCCCGGCCTGCGCTTCATCTGCCGCCCGGGCCTGGCCGCCCGCGCATCGGCCCAGGACCAACCGTTGAGCCATCGCTTCGACGAAGTGGATGCCATCGTGGTCTTCGACGACGTGCTGGTTCCCTGGGAGAACGTGCTGTTCTACCGCCACACCCGGGCCGCCCATTTCCTGCGCGAGACGCTGCACCGCTACTCGGCCTTCACCTTCCTGCAGCGCAGCCTCAAGCTGGCCGACATGCTGATAGGCACGGCCCTGCACAACGCGCGCCAGACCGGCGTGGAGAAGCTGCAGGCCGTGCAGGACAGGCTGGCCGGCCTGGCCTGCTACCGCGAAGGCATCAACGCCCACCTCACGGCCGCCATCGCGCTGGCCGAGCGCAGCCCGGCCGGCCTGATGATGCCCAACCAGTCGCTGCTGTTCACAGGAAGGTCGCTGGCCACCAGCCAGCTGCACCACATGATGAACACCGTGCGCGAGCTGTGCGGCGGCCAGGTCTGCCTGACGCCGGACCACGCCAGCTTCGAGAACGAGGAAACCGGCCCCTGGCTGCGCAAGTTCTACACCCTCGGCCCGCAATGGCAGGCCGACGACCGCCGCAGGCTGCTGGCCTATGCGCGCGACCTGCTCGACTCGGACCACGCCGGCCACCGGCTCAGCTTCCAGCTGTTTGCGCAATGCCCGCCCTACGCCCAGACGGCGGCCGTGTACCGGCACTTCAACTGGGATGCGCCGCTGGACTTTGTCGGCAAGTCCGCCGGCCTGACGGACCGCGTGAAGGCCACGCAGGCGCCGGCCCAGGGCGACGGTGCGGTGGCGCAATGGTTCCGCAATCACAACGCCAGCGACTGAAGGCTGCCGGGGCCCGACCACCGCACAATGCAGGCGCCTTGCGGGAAGGGCCTCTTGCAGCGCGGTCCGCCGCTTGGTCAACTACGCGGCAGGTCACCCTGGCCGCCCTCCCCCTCTCCACCTCTTGCACACCGTGCTGACACGACTGACCTTCAGACAATTGGAATACTGCGTGGCAGCGGGCGAATTCGGCAGCATTGCCGAGGCCGCCAACCGCATCCACGTCTCACCCTCGTCCATCTCATCGGCCATCACCCAGGTGGAGGCCGAGCTGCAGGTGCCGCTGTTCGTGCGCCACCATGCGCAGGGCCTGTCCGTCACGCCCGCAGGCGCCGAAGTCCTGCGGGAGATCCGCGGCCTGCTCGACCAGGCCATGGCCTTGTACGACGTGGCCAGCAGCGCGCAAAGCCAGGTGCGCGGCCCCGTGCGCGTGGGCTGCTTCACCACGCTGGCGGCCATGGTCGCCCCCGAGCTGTGCCAGGGATTCGCGCGCGCCCACCCCAAGGCCACGGTCACCCAGATCGAGGACCACCAGGAAGGCCTGATCCACAAGCTGCGCACCGCGCAGATCGATGTCGCCATCACCTACGACCTGCTGGTGGCCGAATCGGACATCTGCTTCGAGCCGCTGGCCCAGCTGCCGCCCATGGTCATCGTCAGCGAACTCAATCCGCTGGCCAACCACCGCTCCACCACGCTGGAGGCGCTGGCCCAGCTGCCCATGGTCCTGCTGGACCTGCCCCTGAGCCGTGAATACTTCATGTCGCTGTTCCGCGAAGCCGGCGTCTCGCCCCTGATCGCGGCCCGCAGCGCCAGCCCCGACGTGGTGCGCTCCCTGGTCGCCAACGACGTGGGCTACTCCCTGGTCAACGTGCGCCCGCGCAACTCCCACGCGCTGGACGGCAAGAAGATCGTCAACCTGCACCTGAACGGCAACCACCGCCCCATGAAACTCGGCCTGGCCTGGGCCCGCGAACAAAAGCCCCGCCATGTGGTGGAAGCCTTCATGCACCGCTGCCGCAGCTTCATCTCCAATGAATACATTCCGGGGATGACGGCGCCTGGGCGCGGGGAGGCGAACTGAGCGGCGCGCAGACCGAATCAGGGAGCCTGTCAGGCCGTGCTCTTGCGCACTTCGTAATGCAGCACCGCCATGCCCTCGCCAATCTGCCGAACCGACAGCAGGCTCAGCACCGGATGCAGCACCCGGCGCGGGAACAGCGGCTTGCCCCGGCCCAGCGTGGCCGAGCCCACGCACAGGATCATCTCGTCCAGCAGGTCCGCATCGTAGAACTGCCCCGCCAGGTCCCCGCCTCCCATGATCCAAAGGTTGCGCCCACCGGCCGCCGCCTGCATCTGCGCATGCACGGCACGCACATCACCGCTGACAAACCGGATATCGGCACCCGGGATACCAGGCAGCGTGCGGCTGGAAAACACCCAGGCAGGCTGCGTATAGGGCCACGCCGCCCCGGTCTCCCTGGCCACAGTGTCCGCGTGGCGCAGCATCCATTCGTAGGTGGCGGAACCCATGGCCAGCGCGCCCACGCCGGCAATGAACTCCGGGTAGCCCGTGGCCTGCATGTCGCCCAGCGGGAACAGCCAGTCCAGGGCGTCGTCCTCGGTGGCCAGGAATCCGTCGAGTGAGGTGGCGGCGAAGTATTGGGTTTTCATGGGGGAGATGGTAGCCAGGCAGGCGCGGCACGGCCATCCGCCGGGGTGTCGTGCAGGCCGCGCTCTGAGCTCATCGTCAAATTTCTTTTGAAGCCGCCTTCAGTCTTGCGGGTCTTTTTCAATTGAAACGCCCAGGTCAACATCGCTCCATGCCCAGACGACTTGCGAACCGGATTTCCGCTACCGCCCCAACACCTCTACAGCTCCGCCAAGAAACCGAATGACCACCGCCTCCACGCCCCTGTTTCGCCCCCTGCAGCTCGGACCACTCAGCCTGCCCAACCGCATGGTGATGGCCCCCATGACGCGCAGCCGCACCAGCCAGCCAGGCGACGTGCCCAATGCACTGATGGCCACCTACTACACACAACGCGCCAGCGCCGGCCTGATCGTCTCGGAAGCCACCCAGATCTCCCGCCAGGGCCAAGGCTACAGCTTCACCCCCGGCATCTATTCAGAGGCGCAGGTGGACGGTTGGCGCCGCGTCACGGACGCGGTGCACGCCGCCGGCGGGCGCATGGTGCTGCAGCTGTGGCACGTTGGCCGCATGTCGCATGCCAGCTTTCACGCCGATGGCCTGCCGGTCGCGCCTTCGGCGCTGTCGCCCGAAGCCCAGGTCTGGGTGGTCGGCGACGACGGTGTCGGCCGCATGGTCGACTGCCCCGTACCGCGCGCACTGAGCGCACAGGACATCCAGGACGTGATCGGCGACTTCCGCAGGGGCGCGGCCAATGCGATGCGTGCCGGTTTCGATGGCGTGGAAATCCACGGCGGCAACGGCTACCTGATCGATCAGTTCCTGCGCACCACCTCCAACCGCCGCACCGACGCCTACGGCGGCGGCATCGCCCAGCGCACGCGCTTCGCCGAAGAGGTCGCGGCCGCCGTGGCGGGCGAGGTCGGGGCCGAGCGCACCGGCATCCGCCTGGCGCCCTTCATCACGCAGCGCAACATGAACTGCCCGCAGATCATTGAGACCATCCTGCATCTGGCCAGCAGGCTCGACGAGATCGGCCTGGCCTACATCCACCTGTCGGAAGCCGATTGGGACGATGCGCCCGAGATTCCGCAGGACTTCCGCCACGCGCTGCGCCGCGCCTACCAGGGCAAGGTGATCGTTGCGGGCAAGTACGACGCGGAGCGCGCCCAAGCCATCCTGCACGAGGGCCTGGCAGACCTCGTCGCCTTCGGCCGCCCCTTCATTGCCAACCCGGACCTGCCGGCGCGGTACGCCGCCCAGGCGCCGCTGGCCGCATTCGATCCGAAGGCCCTGTTTGGCGGCGACGCGCGCGGCTACTCGGACTACGCAGCCCTCGCCACTGCCTGAAGCCCTCCTTGCTCTCCCTCCTTACTTTCCCCTCTTCCTCAACCTTTGAAAGCACGACCATGAAAGCCGTTGGATACCAGAAACCCCAGGCCATCAGCCAACCCGAATCGCTGATCGACATCACCCTGCCCGATCCCGTGGCCACCGGCCGCGACCTGCTGGTCGAAGTCAGGGCCGTGTCCGTCAATCCGGTGGACACCAAGGTGCGCGCCAGCGGCGCGCCCGCCGAGGGGCAGACGCACAAGGTGCTGGGCTGGGATGCCAGCGGCATCGTCAAGGCCGTGGGCCCCGAAGTCACGCTGTTCAAGCCGGGCGACCGCGTCTGGTACGCCGGCTCCATTGCGCGCCCTGGCACGAACAGCGAACTGCATCTGGTGGACGAGCGCATCGTGGGCCACGCGCCCAGGTCGCTGGACTTCGCACAGGCTGCGGCCCTGCCCCTGACCGCCATCACCGCGTGGGAGATGCTGTTCGACCGCCTGGGCATCGCGCCGGGCAAGCACCCCAGCCACAAGACGCTGCTCATCATCGGCGCCTCCGGCGGCGTGGGCTCCATACTCACGCAGCTGGCCACGCGGCTGACCAGCCTTACCGTCATCGGCACCGCATCGCGGCCCGAGACGCAGGCCTGGGTCAAGGAGCTCGGCGCCCACCACGTGATCGATCACAGCCAGCCGATTGCCGACGAACTCAAGCGCATCGGCTTTCCCACGGTGGACCTCATCGTGAGCCTCACGCAGACCGACCTGCACTTCGCACAGATCGTCGAGGCGATCGCGCCCCAGGGAAAACTCGGCCTGATCGACGATCCCGCGTCGCTGGACATCACCAAGCTCAAGCGCAAGTCGGTGTCGGTGCACTGGGAATTGATGTTCACCCGCGCCCTGTTCGGCACCGACGACATGATCGGCCAGCACCGCCTGCTCAACGAGGTTGCCGCACTGGTCGATGCCGGCCTGATCCGCACCACGCTGGCCGAGCGCTTCGGCAGCATCAACGCAGACAACCTCAAGCGCGCCCATGCCCTGATCGAGTCGGGCAAGGCGCGCGGCAAGGTGGTGCTGGAGAACTGGGGCTGAGCCATGAAGACAGAGACCATTTTCAACCTGGCCATCCTTGAAGCGAAGGCCGGCCAGCACGACCAGCTGCGCGACGCCCTGCGCGCGCTGGTGCCATTCACCCGGCAAGAGGCCGGATGCCTGGACTACACGCTGTTCGAACTGGCGGACACCCCCGGCACCTTCTACATGCGGGAGTCATTCAGGGACCAGGCAGCGCTGGATGCGCACTTCAGCATGCCGTACTTCAAGGCGTTCGAGAAACGCTTCGACGAACTGCTGGCACGCCCCTTGCAACTGGTGGGCCTGAAGGAAGTGCCCTGACGGGCGGTACGGGCCTGGGCGGTACGGACCCGGCCGACGACTAGCGCGCGGCTGCAACGCGCCGCCCCCACGCTGGCGGCAGCGTGGGGGTTGCCGCCGACAGCTCGTCCCATACGTACTGGGCGGCAAAGCCGTGGTGACGGCTGCGTGAGCGCACCAGGCAGGCTTGCCGGCCCAGATTTCTTTCGGCCAAGGGGACTGCGTCCTGCACATCCAGGCTCATTGCCGCAGCACCGTTGAGCAGCGCAACCATGCCGTTTTCACGGGCGGCATGCACCAAGTCCTCCAGCGTATCGGACTCCAGATGCACGCCCGGCTTCAGCCCCTGCGCCGCAAAGGCGTTGTCGAGCTGGCGCCGCATGGCGTATTCGCTTGGCAGCAAGGCCAGGGGGTGGTTCGCGACCTCGCTGAGCTCCAGCAGGCGTCGCCGCCGGCGGGGCTTCAATCCGACGGCCACCACCGGCTCGTCGAAGCAGGCCAGGATCTCCAGGTCGGCATGCGGCTCCGGGTCGAAGCTGACGGCGAGATCGAAATCGCCACGCAACACGCCCTCCACCAAGGCCTGTGCGGTGCGCCTGCGCAGTGCGATCGCCAGCTGCGGCCACTGCGCCTGGGCACTGCGCACGACGGGCAGTACCCAGCATCCCGCGTAGGACTGCACCAGGCCGATGCGCACCAGGCCCGCCACGGTGCTCGCACGCGCCTGCACGTCGCGCAGCGCCGCCTGCAGCTCCCTGAGGCAGGCCGACACCCGGCGGTCGAGCTCATGTCCGGAGGCCGTGGCAACGGCGCGACCGCTCGCACGGTCGAACAGATGCACGTCCAGGGTCGATTCCAGCAAGGCGATCTGCTCCGACAGCGCCGCCTGCGAGATCGAGGCATCGCGCGATGCCGCACTGAAGCTGTGCGCCCGCATCGCCGACACGAAGTAGCGCAACTGGCGCAATGAGACGAGATCGAGGGGGTCGCGGCTGCGTGCGGACATGGCCATCGGATTATCCGATAGGCGCGGCCAGAAAATGCGAATTGCGAACAAACAAGGGCCTGCCGACACTACGGCCACGAGACAACTCTGGTCACGAGAGCACCGATGAAACGACGCAACTTCCTTCAGTACGCCAGCACGGCGACGGCCATTTCAGCCTTGGGCGCAAGCCCCTTGGCGCGCGCACAGGCATTCCCTTCCAAGCCCATCCGCATCATCTGCCCCTATCCAGCAGGTGCGACCACCGATGCCGTCTCCCGCCTGATGGCGAACGCCTTGCAGACGGACAGCGGCAGCACGGTGATCGTCGACAACCGCAGCGGTGCGGGCGGCAACATCGGCACGGAGGCAGCAGCACGCGCCGAGGCCGACGGCTACACGCTGCTGCTGGGCGCACTCGGCCCCATGGCCGCGAACCCGGCGCTGTACTCCAGGCTCAACTTCGATCCAGCCAAGGACTTCACACCGCTGGCATGGGCCGCCTCGGTGCCCTTGATCTGGGCCGTGCATCCCTCCTTCTCGGCGGCCACGGCCAAGGAGGCGCTTGAATGGCTGCGCAAGAACCCGGGCAAGTTCTCCTACGCATCCGCCGGCAATGGCACACCGCAGCACCTGGCGGGAGAACTCGTCAAGCGCCAGACCGGCACCTCGATCCTGCACATTCCCTACCGCGGCTCCGCACCTGCACTCAACGACGTGCTGGGCGGCACGGTGCAGATGGTGTTCGAAGCCACGCCGGCCATCCTGCAGCATGTGCAAAGCGGGCGCCTCAAGGCGCTGGCGGTGACGTCCGCCAGGCGCATTCCCGCGCTGCCCGGCGTGCCCACGCTCAAGGAATCGGGCGTGGACGCCGAGATCAGCGGCTGGTACGGCTTCCTCGCGCCCGCTGCGATCCCGGCCGACCGCAAGGCCTGGCTGGTCAAGCACATGGGCGCGGCGCTGGCGACCAAGGCCACGCAGGACAGGCTGGCCGAACTCGGCTCGGTGCCCATCGACAACTCGCCCCAGGCATTCGCACGGCTGCTGGACAGCGAACGGGCACGCTGGCAGACGCTGATCCGCGAAGTCGGCATCAAGCTCGACTGAAGGCGCCGCCCCATGCCGCACATCGCCATCGAGGTATCGCCATCCTTGCTCCCGTCGATCCAGTGGGAGCCGGTCCTGCACGCCATGCACCTTGCGCTGGCCGAGCGCGGATGGGCACGGCTCGCGGACCTGAAGTCGCGCGTGGCACCCATCGCCGTCGGACTGTGCGGCGAGGACCCCCACGCGCAGCAACTGATCGCCACCCTGACGCTGACCAACCCGCGCCCGCCGCAGATGTGCTCGGCCATGGCCGAGGTCGTGCTCGGGCATCTCTCGCGCGCGATCGGTGCGATCGGCGTGCCCCCGGAGTCAGCGGCGTGGGTGCAGTGCTGCGTGTTCCTTCAGGAGCACCCGAAGTCGCACTACCTCAAGCGGCAATGGAACGCGCCGCCGCCTCTTCCCTCAACTCCATGACAACGGGAAAAGCGCCATGTGTTGCGACTGGCGACTGGCGACTGGCGACTGGCGGCTGGCCGCTGGCCGCTGACCGCGCGCTGCCGGCTCAGGCCGCCAGGCCTGCGGCCAGTTGCCGCACGGTCCGGGCACTGGCGCCCTTGCCGGTGATGGCCACCGCCGGAGGGTGGGCCAGCATGCGCTCGAAGACCTTGCGCACTTCCTCGGCCCCGATGCCATCGATCATCGCCAGCGTTTCGGCCACGGATGTCACGCTGCCATGGGCAAAGAGGTCCTCGACAGCCCGCTCCATGGTGGCGTAGGTCCGCTCGCCGGCGCGCACCCGCGAGACCGCCAGCTGGTTCTTGGCCCGCTCCAGATGCACGGGGTCGATGCCGGTAGCCTGGGCGCGCAACAGGCTGCCTGTCGCGGCCACCAGCGCTTCGAGCTTGTCCGGCGTCGTGACGGCATGCACGATGAAGTTGGCCCAGACGTCACCGCCTTCCATCGCCGCATAGGCCGTATAAGCCAGTCCGAGCCGTTCACGCACGGTATCGACCAGGGGCGACGACATCCCCTCGCCCAGCAGATGGGCCGCCAGCGAGGCCACGAGACGCGCACGCTGCGGATGCTCGCCCTGCAACTGCTCGAACACCAGGGGATAGGCCAGGTTCACGAACACCTGGGACACCTGCGTGAAGCGTTGCGCCAGGGCCTGCCCCACATACTTTGCGGGCTGAGGGGGCAGCGCCACAGCGGGATCGGCCGAAGCAGGCATGCCGGCGAACAGCTGCGCCGCCTGCTCCAGCCAGGCCGGCACATCGAAGTTTCCGGCCGCAACGACGACGGTCTTTTCTCCCACGTAGTGGGACTGCACATGGCGCACCAGATCCTGCCGCGTGAAGCCTTCGATATTGGCCACCGTGCCGATCACCGGCATGCCCATGGGGTCGTCGCCCCAGATGGCGCGGTCCAGCAGATCGCCGGCGCTGTCCTCCGGGTCCTCTTCGTACTCGATGGCCTCCTGCCGGATCACCTGCAGCTCCCTTTGCAGCTCATGCTCGGGAAACACGCTGTTCAGCACGATGTCCGCAATCATTCCCAGCAAGGCCTGCGCATGCCAGCCCAAGCCGGTCATGAAATAGCCGGTGATGTCCTTCCCGGTGAAGGCGTTGACCTCCGCGCCCAGCCGCTCCGCATCCAGGTTGATCTCCTGCACGGAACGCGTGTGCGTGCCCTTGAACGCCATGTGTTCCAGCACATGGCTGATGCCGTTGCTGGTGGAGGTCTCGTCGCGGGAGCCCACGCGCAGGAACACACCCACGCTGACGCTCTGCAAATGCGGCATGGGCAGCGCCAGCAGTCGCACTCCGTTCGCAAGAGTGCGCAAGGCCATGGCAGGCCGCTCCAGTTCGGTTGCCGCCAAGGGCTTTTCTTGAATCATGGGCTATTGTCGTGCAGCCGGCACCGTCAGACCCGAATGAAATCCACCAGTGCCCGCACGGGACCAGTCGGCAAACGACCTGATGATCAGTGATAGTCAGCCGCCAGGAACGAACTCACCTTCCGGGTCAGCTCAGACAGATCGGCAACCTCGCACTCCCAAACGATCAGAGCCTGCCAGCCAAGGGCATCCAGAGCCAACACTACCTGACCATCGCGTCGGCTATTGCCCTCCAGCTTGTTCAACCAGAACTGCGCGTTTGACTTTGGCGTATAGGCAAATCTGCATCCAGGATGCCGGTGCCAGAAACAGCCATGGACAAAAATTACTTTCTTCAGGCGCGGAAAAACCAAGTCTGGAGAGCCCGGCAAATCTTTGCGGTGCAGCCGATAACGGAAGCCCATTCCGTGAACCAGTTTTCGAACGATCAGCTCCGGTTTGGTGTTCTTACCCTTGATGCTTGCCATCATCCGAGAGCGCTTTTCGGGAGGAACGATATCCATCAGCACCTCTGCCGACACCACATATCCGAAGATATCGGTGCGAAATCCCTGATGCTGCCGGGCGGCCGTTCCTTGATCAATTTCGTCATCAGCACCATCCTCGTTGATTCAGTCGAGCTTACCAAACGCCTCCCGAAAACGGAGAATATATATCCGGGTAAAATTCATGCAGCCATGAGCATACATTCAACCTGACCCTCGACGGCGTCCAGGCAAGACTTGTCGACGGCTACATTACACTCTGACACGACGCAACATTTGGCGCCCGATTGACGAATCGTCAAACCGGGCTGCAGTGCGTGGGATGAACAGGCCTGAGACGCCGTCGCCCTGCGCTCTGTACAGGTGGTCCTGGCGCATGTTCCATATGAGAGATACCGGATGTCCATCCAAACCGAGCTGCGAAAGTCGCAGCCCAGCAAGACCTACGAAAAGCAAAGCACCCCGGCTGCCGACCTGCCCTCCTCGACTGGCAAGAATTTCCGCGCCTCGACATCCGACGACAAGCTGATCTACGACAAGTTGCAGCGCATACAGCACGGCGGAGAGATTCGTTACATGGACATGTTCGCGGGATGTGGCGGCATCTCATTGGGCTTCCTGACTGCCGGCTTCACGCCGGTGGCATCCATCGAGATGGACCCATGGGCCGCAAAGTCACACGGCGCCAACTTCGGCTCGCGCTCTGTCGGAGGTGACAAGGAAGCGCACCACGCCCCGCGCAATGCGGTCACCGAAACTGCAGAAACCGTCTTCGGCGATCTCGGACTGCAGGGCGCCACGGACCGCCAGATCGATGTCCTCGTCGGCGGGCCACCCTGTCAGGCGTTCGCTCGCGTGGGTCGGGCCAAGCTCCGCGAACAGGCGCGCCTGCGTGAAGAGGTAACGGCAGACCAGGCATTCCTCGTAGACGGTCGGGTGAGTTTGTGGGAGCGGTACGTCGCGTTTATCCGTGCGACAAAACCTGTTGCGCTCCTGATGGAGAACGTGCCGGACATCCTCAACCATGGCGGCACCAACGTTGCCGAGCTCGTTTCAAAGAGCCTTGCTGATGAGGGCTACGACGTTGCCTACACGCTGCTGAACTCCGCCTGGTACGGGGTTCCTCAGATGCGGGAGCGGATGATTCTTGTTGGCATCCACCGGTCTGCCGGCATTAAACCCCGGTTTCCGGTGCCGACGCACCACCTCGTTCTGCCCTCGGGCTATACCAGTTCAAAGAACGCCGCACGCCGCGTACTTAAGGCCGAAGGCTCAGCGCACCATCGCTGGATCCCGGACCCGGCACCCGACTCTCCCGCCGCCACCTCTGCATCCGACGCCCTTGCGGATCTCCCGCCACTGTTTGCTAGAGAAATGCTGAGCAGCGGCACAATCCGCCGCGGTGCCAAGGATCCAGCAGAGCCTGTCGAGTACACGACAAAAGACCCGGCAACAGCCTACTCACGTCTGATGCGCGAGTGGAAGGGATTTGCAACCAAGTCGACGACCGGCCACGTCTTCAGATACCTCCCCAGGGACTACAAGATTTTTGCCGAGATCCAGCCGGGCTGGGAGTACCCGCAGGTCCATGCCTATGTCGAGCAGAAGATCGCTACTTGGCTGGCCAACCGCAAGAAGCACGGGCTGTCCACAGATCCACGGAACCCAGACGTCAGTTCCTACATAACGGCATGGCGCATCCCTTACGACCCAGGAAAGTTTCCGAACAAGTGGTGGAAGCTCCGCGCCGATGCCCCTGTACGTACGCTGATGGCGCACCTCGGCAAGGACTCCTATTCCCACATTCACTTCGACTCGGAACAGGCACGCACCATCACAGTCCGCGAGGCTGCGCGGCTCCAGTCTTTTCCGGACGGCTTCGTTTTCAAGGGGTCGATGAATCCGGCATTCAAGCAGATCGGCAACGCCGTGCCGCCGCTGTTTGCCTATGCCATTGCTCGTGGAATCCGGGAGTGTCTGGGCGCCCCCGAGACTCCAGATATACGTGTATCCCTGCTGGGCCTGGACCCATCACAGATCAAGACCACCGAGGGATCGAAGTGAAGTTCACCATCCTCCGACTGCTGAAACCTTCCGAACTCGGCATGTTTCATGAGTACCGCCGTCAGGGGAAGGAACGCGCCAAGCAGCGCGCAATCAACTTCGACTGGAATGTCGTAGACAAAGTCTTTCCCTCTGCCGAAGACCAGGACACCATTGCTATCAACTGCCGACGCCTGGAAGACGAACACACCGTCGTGGAGGTTGCATCCTGGCTGAAGCGCCAGAACCGAAACTGGAGGTTCGAAGGCGACTGCCCGACGAGCCCTTTCTACAGATTTGTGGACCCTGGGGTTCTGTTTGCAATGGTCGTCGACGCCTCGACCACTCCGGCCAGTGCATCGTGGGTTGTCATACCCGCAGACCACCCTGCTTATTCCTCGATTCTCGGCCATGGCGAAAGTGCTCGGCTCGGCAAGTCCGCAATGATCGCGTTGTACGGTGATGAAGGCCTGCACTGCCAGTCCGTGCTTTCGGATCAGTTCCCGCAGCTATTCAAGGAGGGAGAAACAGTGTCCGTTACGCCACAAAAAGAAAACGACAACAATCGCGACGACGACGACGACGCCGCACCGGACCCGCTTGGCCTTTTCAAGATCCTGGCGCGTGCCGGCCACAGTCTGCCCAGCGCCGTGGCCGATCTGGTGGACAACAGCCTGTCGCATGGCGCGCGAGAGATCGACATCACCTTCCCGAATCCCAATGTGGGTGGCCGGTGGATGTGTATTCGCGACGACGGTACGGGGATGACTCCAGCGGGTCTGCGCGACGCTATGAAGATCGGACACCAGCGTGAATACGACGACGGCGACCTGGGCAAGTTCGGCTACGGGCTGAAGGGCGCGGCTTGGTCTCAGGCCGATCGATTGACGGTGGTGTCGAAAGCCGCAGGAAACGAGACCACGACCCTCACCTGGGACAAGGAACATCTCGCCAAGACGCGCCGCTGGTCGCTCCTGAACGACCCGGCAGCTCCCGAGCATGCCTCGGCAGTAGACATCGGCGACTCGGGTACAGCCGTGCTGCTCACGCAGATGCGCCCCTCAATGGAGCCTTCCAGGGGCAAGGCAGGCTCCCCTTATGCGCAAGAGCTCGCTGCCATCAGGTCACACCTCGAACTTGTCTTCCACCGGTACCTTGAAGGCAAGGCTCGCGGGCGCGAGAAGATCGTCATTCGGCTGAACGGTGACGTCCTGCGCGCCAACAACCCCATGGGGCACCCGCTTACGAAGGAGTACGACCAGCATCGCATCGAGCTACCAGGCTCTGCTTCGGACAAGACGGCGGCTCTCTATGTTCGTGCGTACGTCACGCCAAACGAGGCAGAGTTCGACGAGTACATCAAGGATCTGCCGCCTCTGGAACAACGCGTGGAACGTGACCGCCACACCCTGAATGGCCGTGCTAACGATGCCCAGGGCCTGTACTTCTACCGACTTGACCGCCTCATTAAATGGGGTGGCTGGGAAGATATCTTCGCCAAGGATGAGCACACCAAACTCATTCGTGTCGCAGTCGACTTCGACAGGCTGGCAGACGAGCAGTTGCAGGTAGATATCAGCAAGCAGCTCATACGCCTTCCCTTTGCGATCATCAAGCCTCTCGAAGACCTGATCAAAAGTCCTCGTGCAGCAGCCCGCCTCCGGTACAACAAGAAGGAAAAACCTGCGCCGGCACCGAAAGGAGGCGGCAAGACTGAGTCGCCGACAGGCACGCCAGCGCCAAGCGGCTTCGTACAGCCAACGACAGCAGCGGGAGGCTCCCCAGTGACGGCTCCTGCTCCTGCCCCCGCAGCGAAGAAAGACAGGACTGCAATCCGACTTGTCAGCAGCGGCGACAAGCCATGGCAACGCAAAACCGGATTCAAGGGGGAAGAAGTCGAGGTCTCCCCGCTTATGCCGACGCTGGTGACGCTCGTGCAGCGCATCGACAAGGATGCCGAGGCCAAGACTGCCCTCTCCGAATTCCTTCGCGCACTGGAGTCAGCCGGTGTCCCCGACCAACTGACGGACAAGGCCTGATGCAGGCCCGGCTTCCGTATCCCCTCACACTGAAGCCCAGGCTCGCCCTGTGGACTGACGGAACCGTCTGGACCAACTGGTCCCGACATGAAGCCTGTCTGCGGTCCCAGCCCAAATGGAAACCGCACCAGATTGCTTCGGTCGCGGAAGAGTCATTGCGGATCATCTCAAAGACCACGCCGATCGCTCGGCCAGAATTCCAGTGCCGCGGGCTGGTCGTCGGCTATGTCCAGTCCGGCAAGACAGCCAACTTCACAGCTGTGGCAGCGCGCGCGGCCGATGTCGGCTATCGCCTGATCATCGTTCTTTCCGGCATCCACGATTCGCTGCGGAACCAGACGCAGAAACGCCTGGATCTGGAGCTGACCAGGACTGGCGTCGACTGGATCACGCTGACCGATGAGACTTCAGACTTTCGTGAACCGGAAATAGCTGACGGATTTGCATCGACAGGTACCGTTCTGATTGTCGCCAAGAAAATCACGCCGATCCTGAAGCGGCTTAACCAGTGGTTCGGCAAACTCGAAGGCCGACTAGCCCACGTACCGGTTCTTCTCATCGATGACGAAGCCGATCAGGCTTCCATCAACACGCGCGGAAATCGACGCGACCCCAGCATTGACACGGACACCGAGCCGGATGACGACACGGCCCCATCACTGACCAACGCCCTGATTCGCGATATTCTCAGAAAGATTCCACGGGCCACATATATCGCCTACACGGCAACGCCATTCGCCAACATCCTCATTGACCCCGACGCCAGTGACCACCAAGTCGGCGAAGACCTGTTCCCCAAGGACTTCGTCGTGCAGCTTCCGCGGCCGGACGGCTACACAGGGACGGAGGAGCTTTTCGGCATCAGTGCGCAGGGTCGAGACATACTGCGCCCCGTAGACCCGGCGGATGTGAAAGCTCTGAAGTCGAAGCAGCACAAAAGAAGCGAGGCGATCGTTGTCCAAGCTCCGCTGGATCTGCCTCAGTCGCTCGCCGATGCCATTTTGACGTTTGCGCTGGTCGGCGCCGTCAGGTTGCTGCGCGGACAATCGGGCAAGCCGAACACGATGCTGGTGCACGTATCTCAGTTCCAGCAGGACCAGCTGCGCATTGGTGAAGCGATCGAGGAGCAGGTCCGAAACTGGTTCCATCATGAGAGTGCCGAACCCGGTGTGCTCAAACAGATGTTCCGGTCAACGCTCGCAGGACTGGGACCGGTCGATCTGCCCTGCAGCGAAGAGGATCTCCTGGAAGAAGCAGTGACAAACCTGGCCCGTCTGGTCGTCGTCGTACTCAACAGCACGACGGGCGACGAACTGGAGTACGAGGCCAAGCCCGGGCGCCAGCTCGTTGCAGTGGGCGGCAATCGGCTGTCGCGCGGCCTGACGCTTGAGGGACTGACGATCTCCTACTTCCTGCGCACCACAACGCTGGCGGACGCGCTGCTTCAGATGGCCCGCTGGTATGGTTTCAGGACAGGCTACGAAGACCTGATCCGCATCTGGACAACCGAGGGCATTGCTCAGTGGTTTGTCGAGCTGGCGCTGGTTGAGGAATCCCTGCGCGACTCCATCACCGCACTGAACAAGGCCAGCCGCAGGCCAGACCAGATGGCCATCCGGATGCGCGCCCATTCAAAGCTCCTGTTAACCAGCAAAAACAAGAGCCGGATGCAGACAGATGATGCACGGTCATGGTCTGGCGAAAACCCGCAGACCATTCTGTTTCCCATGCAGGACAGGGAATTGCTGGAGCGGAACGTTGACTTGGCGTCCGCCCTGCTGCGACAACATCCCCCGACACACGATGCACACGGCGGCTCCATCGCACACGATGTGCCGGCCGAGGACATCGCACTGTTCCTGCAGCGTTATGAGGGACACCCGAACAGCATTGCATTCCAGGGTGCCGAAATTGCCAACTGGATCCTGGAACGCGCTGAAAAGGGAGAGCTGACGAACTGGACTGTGTTCGTAGCTAACCCACAGCGGGAACGCCAAGTTCTGCTGGGTGGGAGGCCGTTCGGCCTTGTACGACGTTCGTTGCAAGCCAACGAATCGATCGGAATCCTTATCGATCCTCGTCACGAGGGTGTTGACCTGCATGGCGGGCCGGAAAACTACCGCGCTGCCTCTGGCTTCAATGCCCGCGCAATGCGTGAAGATCGACCTGCGCAGCAGGGCCTGCTCCTGCTCTACCCCCTCGATCCCGAACCGCTCCGCGCGCCGGCACAGGCCGTGCTGGGCCTCGCGCTGTCGCTGCCCCGCACCACGGATGGCGAGCAACGGTTTGTCGTGAACCGCGGGATCCGCCATGGTTGAGATCACACAGGCCCGTTGGGCAAGCCTGCGCGAGCAGCGACTTCCACATGAGGACATCTACGAGCAGGCGGCAGAAGACTTGGAAGCTGCGCTCATCGGAGTGTCAGTCGAAGGACGGCTGCACCTGCTGCTGGCAATCGATGTTGCCCCACAAAACCTGCCGCCGGACCTGCAGAGCCTTCAGGTCCGCATCCTTGAAGGCGGACAGACCTGGCTGGATGTCTCCGCTCGCAGTCACCATGAAGAGCTGCTTACGCTAGTAGCCAACAAGGTCCTCTACGCCATCCGCATCGAGGGCCGCGATCCTGCTGTCTCGGTTGAACGGATCATCGACGAGATGCGCGCGGCATTGCGCCCGCTTGCACCTGACCTCAGCACGGCAGAGCAGATCGGTCTTTTCGGCGAACTCTGGGTGCTGTCCAATGTGTTGCTCCCGACCCTCGGCCCGCGCGTCAGCCACCTCTGGAGCGGCCCCGAAAGCGAACGTCATGATTTCGTCGGCCAGGGTGTTCATATCGAAGTAAAAACCACAACACGCTCGGAGCCAAAGCATGAGATCTCCCGCCTCGATCAGTTGAAGGCACCTGCCAGCAAACGTCTCCTGTTTGTCAGCGTCATGCTGGAGCGAAGTCTGGGCGGCGACGAAACGCTGGCAGACCGCGTCGATGAAATTCGGGAAAAACTGGGATCCGACGGGCATGCGCTCGACGTCTTCGATTCACGCCTGGCTCAGCTCGGCTGGCATGAGGGCCTGCGACAGACCGGAGCCCTCCTCCGGTTCACATTCCGCGATGTTCATGTCTTCGAGGTCGCCGGCAACTTCCCCAGACTCCCCGATGACTACATGCCGCCACCCGGTGTGACCGGTATCAAGTACAGCATCAACGTCGGAAGCCTGCCATCGCTCGATGTCTCCGAAGTACAGGAAGTACTTCTGACCGCCTGATCCTCCACTATGGATTGACCTGATAACCCATTCTGGCGTAAGTCATGGCGGTATCGTAGATACGCTGGCCGCTGGCTCTTTGTTATCGGCCATCCCGTGGGGGATAGGTCAGTCGCGCCAAACGCCACCGAGATGTCAAAAAGCCCGCCGTGACGCGGGCTTGAGGTTGAAATACTGCCAGACAGTTCCAGCAGTTTCCTATTACGCAATCACTCCCAGCCCATCATCAACGGGACTCGCAAGCCCGCGTGATTAAAGGGATTTTTGATGATCGACCGAACCTTTACTGTCGCCTTTCCCCGTCAAAAACACGCACCTTTTGCTGGCGCATGTTATAGAGCGATTTGCGGGGGCGTCGACACTTTCCGGCTGATTATCATCAGGGTACATCGTAGCGCACAGCAGGCCGCCTGGAAACGACCAAGCTTTCCCATCTACGGCGCCATCCCGGCCCCAGGCCAGTGCTGGCACGATTGAACAGACGGCTGCAGAACGCAATCCGGCTTGACACCCATGCACTACGCTGTGGTGCGCCGGACCACCTCGACATCCAGCCCCGGGAACCGCAGCCGCCAGGAAGCAGCTTCCAGGTCGTCATTGCTTGGCCAAGAGCTGCGGTCTACACCCCCAAAGGCGTTTGCGACGTACCGCAAGATGTCAATTTCTCGAGCATCTGAAGTGGCGGCTCGGACCAGTTCGGGCCAGGACAGCCAAGCTCCCCGGGAGTCACATGCACCAGCGCCCGAAAAACGTGCCGCGTAGCGGGCTACGACCAGAATGACCGGCTTCTCAGCCTGCAGGCATTCGGCCACGGGCATGCCGACCGCCATCGCGATTTCGCCCGACGAGCGCTCTCCTACCCAGCCCGCGACGCGTTCGACCCATTGGTTCGCGGCGAGAAGGTTCCGCTTTCGACTCTCCCGTTCCCGGAGCGAGTTGCCGAAGATGTCGTGCCACTTCAGCTGTACGAGTGCCACGGTGCCGCTTACTTGGTCCTGCACCACAGCATCGACATCGGTCAGCGGGGTGCCATCAGGGCGACGGAGGAGGACACCCGAAGGCAGCACGGCATAGCGCGGCTCTTTGAAGATTGCCGCAAGATCTGAGCGAAATACCGCCTCCCGGGTATCTACCGCGCGATCCCAGTCACCGCGGTAGCATGACCTCAGATGCCTCACGACTCCAACGAATGGGTTAAGCAACGCGGACAGCGATGGAGCAAGGATGAATTCGCGCCCCATGTCCACGTAGAAGGGGAACGGCGTGTCATGGTGCAGCAGCACCTCCTCTATGGACTGGCAGTCAAGCGTCATGGCCTGAGAAACCGCTCTGATCCATTCGGGCTCAAGCCCACGCTCCTGCCATACGCGCTCAAGGTCATCGCGCCTGATGAACATAGTCAACAGGTCTCGTAGGTCGATGCCCGGATGAGTCGTCTTGAGGCGAGTGGAAAATTCAATGTGGTGCAAAACTGCTGCTGCGGCAACGCAGCAGGCATCCTTCCACTCTCGAAAGGTCTTCCCGCCGATCATCGCACCATCGGGGAGAGCCTCGGTCTCATGCCAGATAGGCTCGAGATCGCGTACCCGCCGGAGGCTACGCTCAAACAGTTCATCGTCACCCGAATACCGAATGAACCAGCCGCCCATATCTGCACCCGACTTCTTGTCAAGTCGCCTTCGGAGTCGCTTCAACTGGCCCTTTGCCAAGTCAAGCTCCCCTCGAACGCCAGCAGCATCAAGCTTTTGGAAGCTCAGCCACTCCAATGCTTCGCGGTCGGCAGCCTCAAGTTCGTCGGGTACGACTTCGATGCGCATCTTCGAGGCTCCGGTAGTCGTGTGACTGAGCCCGTATCTCTCCAGACTGGCCAGGCGGTGTAGCCAAGTCAGCTGTCCGCATCGCAGCAGATGGTCCTCCACGACCCTGGTCCACCTTGTGGAGGATGGTCCCCAGGACATAGGCCCCTCGATCTCGGCGACCCCCTTGAGCAGTGGCTTCAACGCCGGAGCGGCGCCTGCCAACATCCAGTGGCGTGCTTGGTCTCGCTGAAGGAGGTACTCCCTGTTAGGGGCCATCCGGAAAGCAAAGGCGCACATGTCCAACGTCCGGAACACCTCCGTGATGGCCAATCGCTCGTAGCCCGCGAAGTAGCTGGCCGCGCGTGTTTGCTGGTCGATCAGCATCTTCGAAAGGAGATCGACGGCTGGTTGTGCACTCATCGGGCAGAAACGGCAGTGAATATCATGACTAATTCTTTCGCTGACTAGTCCAGACTCTTTAGATGGCTACAGCAAAGAAGGATCAATCGTCAGAAAATAGATTGCAGTGTTATATCTTTCGATCAAGGACACCTTGGGATCCAATCTCATAAAACAGGCTGTGTTAAGTCGCCACCACTCTCCCAATGCACATCTATATCACGCATTTTTCCAAAATTTTCGACTATAGATTTTTTTATGTCGAGATAATTTCCACCATACACCCTCATGTACTTGTGCACCGCCCTATGACAACTAGGGCAAAGTAACGCAAAGTCCGAAGGGGCAACAATATATGACGAACAATAGGTCGATATAGGCTTCTTATGATGAGCCTCAATGCACTCAACCCCGTACCGCTCAAAAAAATGAAGCTCACAGATATCGCATGCAGCGCCCTGCTTTGACTTTACGATAGAAACCACTTTCTTGTTTCTCTCTGCCATGAGATGAGTAACGTACCTCCTGTCGCCCTCGATGTACGAGACATCGATTTCTTCCAGCAGCTGTTCTTCAGACAGCGCAGTAGACACAGCCCCCCTGCTGAGTACTACAAAGCCATCATGGAGTTCCGTAACTCCGAAACTTCCTTGATAAATCCATCGATCTCGAGATTCAATGAACAAAAGAATCGGGTAGCCAATCTTCAGCTGATTAATCAAAACCGCATTGGCTTTCTCTGCGTATGAAATACGACCTTTCACAGACTTGAAAGAGTATCGATAGAGATCTTCACTACCTTCGACCCACCCGTCTTCATCGTACGAACCAACCCTGGTTTTTATCAAAACGGCAATGCAGCTCGGATTCAGACCAATCCAATTTATCCCTTGCTGAGGTGTGTTTCCAATCCTATTCTCAACTCCATCCCAAAATTGAGAGCCTTCCACTTTCGAGTACTGAATAAGATCAAAAAGATTTCTCTTCGTGACAGCATCGCCCCTGGAGAGGATCAATATATCACGCGACTTTCTCAAGCTAATATTCATGCAGTGAGACCCCGGAGACATTCCAACCATCGCCACCTAGCTCCAAAAAATTGACGAAAAATCTTGAGCCAAGAAAGGCGAACTAGCAGCACGCTGGCGGCCTCGTCCGCCCATATAGCTGCACCTCAACAACCAAAAGTCACTATTTAAAAGAATTAATTAGTGATGGGATGTGCAAGTCCGGGACTCCCATTCGCCCATAATACCTGGAGAATTGATTGAGAAGCTCTTCCCTGAAAGGGCTGTCGACCCTACAAACGACCTCTGAGTGCTTTAAATCAGCGAAGGGAATTTGCCTCAATTCTTGAAAGTCGACCACCAAATTTTCAACAAAGAATGTACCAGGTAGAAATCTGTAGCGATCCCCTGCCTTATTTCCAATCAAAGAATATAGCTTGTTGTACGCAGGATTTTTTTGTTCAGCACTATCCCGCTTATTAACTACCCACTCTTGGTATTGACTGAAGCTGGAAAGTGGCTTTGCCGCAACCAAAAGTATTGATTCAGCCTTACCCTGGACAAAATCACAAGCGGGGGTGGTCACCAACCAAAATCCGCCATCTTTACGAACTACACAACCGGTCTTTATTGATTCATCGTGCGGCGGATAAATATAAACCTCAATAGGGGAAACTTTCTCGGGATCGTGCTGAAGAAATTCCTTGATAAACTCACGACTTAGTCTGGCCCCGAGCCGACGCGCCACCAAATACGCCAAATCTTCGACGCCACCATCTATTTGTATATCACCCCAAGATTTATCAATAGTGTCCCACAAATATCGAGTATTTTCTTCTTCGATCTTGCTTAAAAGCCGAGACACACCCGTCGAGTACAACGCATCGATTGCATTTCTTACGCCATCAAGATCATTTTCACCCTTCTTCACGATCTTTACCACACCGGACTCAAGCGACTTGATCTTTTCGGCATACCCGGTATAGAAAACAACGGGAATAAACCGAACGCTCCGCAATTCGTTCAAAACCCGAAGCCCCTCCTGCGCACCTTGCTCACCATCGTCCTTCAATGGATCCGGGTCGTTACCTCCATGGAGATCCAAAGTCACCAGATCAAAACGCTCGACTTTGAGGCGTTCAACAACTGAATTGAAATCGCTTTCACCGAAGACCTCGAACGTTCCGTGCAGGCTATCATCCCATGAAGAAATTATCTCCTTTATATTTTCGAGAATTTCAGGCTTATCATCAAAACACAGAACTCTTGGCATAAATACCCCTACACCCTTTTGCGAAGTTTAATTCGAAAGACGGCACCCGGCAACGGCCCTGAATTAAGCAATTCAAGACTTCCATTGTAGTAATCTCTTATCATCTCTCCAGCTATTACAAGGCCCAGCCCGACACCATCCGGTTTTGTGCTGAAGTAGGGCTCAAAAATTGCAGACTTGTTTCCCTTGGATACCCCGGGTCCACTGTCGGCAAAAATTATGTCGAGCTCCCTAGGAGCAGGTCTTGTGCATTGCACCAAAATTGCTCTCTGGCCTTTTGGAACATTCGAAAGCCAGTAAACACTATTGGCAATAAGATTAATAAGAACTTCTTGCAACTCATGCGCATCAACCTGAATCAGATCATCAGCAGCAGGCAATGTCACATTGATACCAAGACTCTCAATATCAGCTTGAAAATGCGAAAAAGCGTTTTTTATTATCTCATTTATATATACTTTTGTCGGACGCCCCTTCTTTCTCCCGCCAAGAGGCTCAATTCTTTTGAGCACTAGATCAATCAATCCCGCGGCGTCCTTGACACGCAAAAGACGAGCATGAATTCCCTCAAGATACTTGCCGCATTCACTAGAGCCATCCAGCTTCTTTAGTGCCTTTGAAAGGCTCTCGATCAGCAATGATGACTGCGTCTGGATCGTAGATAGCGGCTGACGCCCGTCATGAACAACTTTATCTACGAGCTGACCGAGCGTAGCGAGTGAGTGATATCGCGACAACACTTCACGAATTCGACCGACCTGATTTTCCCATGCTTTAGTTGTTTCATCGAACAGATGTAAAGTTTCAGCGCTATCCGCCCCTGTGGAGATTAGCTGGCGCAGTTTGGCGGTATCAGGGACTGCAAGTAATGCACCATCGGATTTTCGAGATGCATCATCTGCACCGGCACTCTTTTTATCTCTAAAACGAAGACTTTCGAGTTTGGATAATGCCAGTCTTATAATCTCCTGCAGTTCCGAATAGGCGGAGTTGTTATCGAGCCCCTCTCTATTACTTTGATCCTTGAGTAGCGGATTTTCATCGGCGCCAATTTTCACATAACCAGTAATCTGATTATTCGAGAGACGCATGGTTGGATTTTGCACGCGACGAATATCGAGCTTCAACCAGTCATTCTCAGCCTCCCCGTATGGCAGCACTCTGAATCCATCGCGAAATATGCTTACTCCGGCTATGGAATCAAGGTCACGCCGTATATCATGAATACCAGTACCAAGTTTTTGATCAATGTTATCGAGCTGATCCCGATCCCAGACTAAAATATTAAAAGAAAATGGACCACAAACGAGAGGGCGTCCACCTTTTCCGTCAACAAATTCAACAACACCTCTGTCTTTAACATCCGAATTAACCAGCTTCCCTGTGAATGCCTCTACGATCGAAGAAGCATGTAATTCTGCTCGAAACTCGAAATCGCCATGCTTATCGACTCTCCCAGACAAGGTGTAATGAGGATATTTAAGGACCTCTGGAGGCTCAAGCTCACGTGGTTGCTCAGCATAGTCGCCGGGCAGCTGAATAAATATTTTAAAGCCCTTTTCTCCATCGAACGGAGAAATCAGTCGACTTAAACTCTTTTTTAGAGAGTAGACCTCTTTATCACCCCACGCACGTTTCAGCCCATTCATTTTCAAGAGCGTGCCGTGGCTTCCATCCCGGCGAAGATCGCCGTGAGGCCCGGGAGCATCGAAAGGACGCGTCCTTCCCCGAACGAATTCTTGCGGAACTCGCTCTTCAGCAAGAATCAAAATTTGATCGAGATACGCATCCTCATTGTCAAATTGAGACCAATCGAAATATGCATATACCTCTTTGTCACTTTCGAGGGCACGAGTCGTCAGTTCCAGGTCGGTTGCCAATCTAGCCGCCGCAAATCGCCCGACTCCTTTTTCACCAAGAAATCGGCGTTTCAGGATATGGCTTGAGCGCTGAACCTTCTTATTATTGGTTGCGGGTTCCATCCATGAGCCCTCTACAACCGTCAAGCTCATTCCGTGTCCGTCATCTTCGATCGACACGGACCCTTCCCCTACTTCCAACTTGCCGTCAAAGCGGATACTTACGTATCCCGCCTCGGCATCGTAGGAGTTCTTGACAAGCTCAATTACTGCAACGACTTCACTGCTTATCAGCTCCTCACCGAGCGTACGCATGATTCGGGCCCTGGGGCGCAAGGCTTTGCCCTGAGGGCTGTCACTCTCTACAGTCACCCATCACCTCCTACATTCAAGTCAGTCTTTCGGCTACCTGCCTTGCTTTTCGAAAACGACGATCGCCAAGCATGAAGGCATCCAGCATATGCGGTATCAGAACCCGCGCATCGACAGTAGCGCCCATCACCATAGGCATGTGCATACGCTTTCAGCTTCGCGGCACGCACCAATGTAAGCTTGACAAGCTCGTTCTTGGGCAACGAAAGACGAATTTTTGTTTAGACGCTCTTTGGGGTTTTCCTGTGTTGAAGAACAAGTGCTGGCAAGGCATGAGGACAAGATCCCGGTTCACCATCACCTGCATTGGCAGTCCAGGCCGTGCGTCACGGTCGGTTAGATGGGGCACGAGGTCATCTCTGCATTGACCTGAATCACGCTGTCCAGCAAACTGTCCGCCCTATGATCACCACGCGATTGTCATCCTGACAGTTCTTTGGATCTGTCAGCACCGCGCCGGCCGAGACTCTGCCCCTGAGTCAGCACGCCCTAATCTAGCCGGCACGCCCGCCCGAATTGAAGCCAGGTAAGTTGCCCAGGGTCAGAGAGGGCATGCTCCCGGCAGAATGATCTGGCTCTATGCCACATGCATGCGGCTCTACCCATAGCTCGCAGCTGCCTGAATCGCCCCGGTTCTCGAGGAGGCCCAACACTCTGAGAGGATTGAGCCATGACGAAGTCAAACAAGTTTTCACCTGAGGTGCGCAAGCGTGCCATACGCATCGTGCTAGAGCACCGAGGCGAGTACCCATCGCTGTGGGTCGCCATTGAATCCATTGCCTCCAAGATTGGTTGTGTGCCGCAGACATTGAACGAATGGGTCAAATCCGCTGAGGTCGATGCAGGTGTGCGCGAAGACGTCACGACCAGCGAAGCGCAGCGAATGAAGGAACTGGAGCGCGAGGTTAAGATGTTCAGCCCCACAGTGAGATGGTGCGGATGAAGTCTAAAGCGGCTTGGATCTTTTTCCCATGCCTCGCAAATCGCCCGCAATGGTGTCTTCCACCTGAGCGCCTTCAAGTGCTTGCCGAAGTTGTAGCTTTGAACGAAGGCCTGGACATGTTCCCGTAGCTGCTCCAGCCGCTCGTACTCGTAGGCCTTGATCGTGGATTCCTTGATGGTCTGGTTCATGCGCTCGACCATGCCGTTCGTCCAGGGGTGGTACGGCTTGGTATGCCTTTTCTCGACGCCATTGAACTTGCAGATGCACTCGAAGATGTGACCGATGCATGTGTCGGTGACGCCGCCTCTGAAGCGTTCTTGTCCCGTAAAGGTCATGCCGTTGTCCGTCAGAACGGTATGTATGCGGTACGGGAAGGCCACAAGCACCTGCCGAAGGAACTGTGCTGCATTGGCTTTCGTGGCCCTGTCAAAGAACGCGACATGCGTGAATTTTGTGACGCGGTCTATGGCAACAAACATGTGCTGTTTGCCGCTGGAGATCTTCATTTCGGCGCTGTCGATGTGCACGAAGCCGAGCGTCGTTTCTTCAAACTTTCCGTGCCTTCGTGGCAGGTGCGTTGCGGGTTGTCGGCTGATTCCGTGACGCTGCAGGCATCGATGCAAGGCGCTGCGGCTGAGCTTGGGCGCTGTCTCCAGGAGTTGCCCCATGAGATCGTCCAGCGACAGATGCCCTTGCTTGCGTAACGCAATTGCCAGGGGTTCTTGCTCTTGGGAAAGATGCTGGCTTGCTCTGTCCCGAGGACCCATGGGCTCATCGAGCACCGAGGTGCGCGCACACCACTTGGCCACGGTCTTGGGGTTGGTGCCGTAGAGCTTGGCCAAGGACCGATGGGAGCCGGTCGCTAGCTGGAGTTCTGCGCGGATACGCGGCGTCGTGCGGGCGCTGCCATGCAGGCGGATTGCCATAGTGCTTTCTCCTGTCCCAGGCTGAAGAATGCACCATGACTTCCTGGGACCGCACATCCGTAAGCATCGGGTTTTCTCCTGAAATCGTGACGGCTTTTACCGTCAAGGGTCCGGAGGCCCGCTGATGCCCCGAAAGCCGCATGAATACGGCATATCGGGTGGAGTTTTACCGTCAAAGACCGATTAGGTATGGATCATCAACAGCAGGGTCTCAATCGAGTCCCAAGGATCTAACGTCACGACCACCGCCAACCGCTTGCGCTGGCTGGCGATAGCCATCGATAGCCTTCGAAGTCAAAATTCTTTCAAATCAATAACTTACGAAGTCCTCTCGATACTTGGCGATAGTCCCCGAAGGACCTGATTTCACTCCCACTCGATCGTCGCCGGCGGCTTCGTCGAAACGTCGTAGGTCACCCGGTTGATGCCGCGCACTTCGTTGATGATCCGGCCAGACACCTTCTTGAGCAGGCCGTAGGGCAGCTCGGCCCAGTCGGCGGTCATGAAGTCGCTGGTCTGCACGGCGCGCAGGGCCACGACGTAGTCGTAGGTGCGGCCGTCGCCCATGACGCCCACGCTCTTGACGGGCAGGAAGACGGTGAAGGCCTGGCTGGTGAGGTCGTACCAGTTCTTGCCGGTGGCATCGTCGGTCCAGTTGCGCAGTTCTTCGATGAAGATGGCGTCGGCGCGGCGCAGCAGGTCGGCGTATTCCTTCTTGACTTCACCCAGGATGCGAACGCCCAGGCCCGGGCCGGGGAAGGGGTGGCGGTAGACCATTTCACGCGGCAGGCCCAGGGCCACGCCGAGTTCGCGCACTTCGTCCTTGAACAGGTCGCGCAGGGGCTCGAGCAGCTTCAGGCCGAGCTGCTCGGGCAGGCCGCCGACGTTGTGGTGGCTCTTGATGGTGACGGCCTTCTTGCTCTTGGCACCGCCCGACTCAATGACGTCGGGGTAGATGGTGCCCTGGGCCAGGAAGGTGGCGCCCTTGTGGCCACCGTCGCCAGCTTTCAGCTTGGCGGCTTCGGCCTTGAAGACGTCCACGAACAGGCCGCCGATGATCTTGCGCTTGGCCTCGGGCTCGCTGACGCCGGCCAGCTTGCCCAGGAACAGGTCGCTGGCGTCCACGCGGATGACCTTGGCGTGCAGCTTGCCTTCGAACATTTCCATGACCATGTCGCCTTCGTTCAGGCGCAGCAGGCCGTGGTCCACGAAGACGCAGGTCAGCTGGTCGCCGATGGCGCGGTGGATCAGGGCTGCGGCAACGGACGAATCCACGCCGCCCGACAGGCCGAGGATGACTTCCTCGTCACCCACCTGCTCGCGGATTTTGGCAACGGCTTCCTCGATGTAGTCGCCCATGATCCAGTCGGCATTCGCCGCGCAGATCTCGCGCACGAAGCGGTTGAGCAGGGCCGCGCCCTGCACGGTATGCGTGACTTCGGGGTGGAACTGGACGGCGTAGAAGCGGCGCGCCTCGTCGGCCATGCCGGCGATGGGGCAGGACGGCGTGGAGGCCATGACCTTGAAGCCCGGGGGCAGCTCGGTGACCTTGTCGCCGTGGCTCATCCAGACCTTGAGCATGCCGTGGCCTTCGGCCGTGGCGAAGTCCTCGATGCCCTTGAGCAGTTCGGTGTGGCCATGGGCGCGCACTTCGGCGTAGCCGAATTCGCGGGTGTGGGAGCCTTCGACCTTGCCGCCCAGCTGGGTGGCCATGGTCTGCATGCCGTAGCAGATGCCCAGCACGGGAATGCCCAGCTCGAACACGGCGTCGGGGGCGCGGTCGTCCACTTCGTAGACGCTGGCGTGGCTGCCCGACAGGATCACGCCCTTGAGGCGGCCGTCGGCGGCGAATTCGCGCACCCAGTCGCTGCTCACGTCGCAGGGGTGGACTTCGCAGTAGACATGGGCTTCGCGCACGCGGCGGGCGATCAGCTGGGTGACTTGGGAGCCGAAGTCAAGAATGAGGATCTTGTCGTGTTGCATGGTCATCTCAGGCAAAGGTGATGGGAGGGGATCAGAAATCTTCAGGGGCCAGCAGCGCCAGCCCGCGCTTGCGCGCGGCGGCGGCCTGGGCCGCGTCAAAGGTGGCCAGCGGCAGGCGCAGCGACTGCGCCAGCCACAGGTAGGCCGCGTCATAGACCGGCAGGCGGGTGTCCAGCGCCACGTCGAGCACGGCCTTGTGCTGGGCGGGCGCCAACTCGTGCAGTTCCACGCGGTGGCGGATGGCCTCGAGCACGCCCCACAGGCCTTCGACCGAGCTGTGCGGAATGCGGCCGCCGTGCACGCCCGAGGCGATCAGGTTGCCGCACTCCCACTGCCAGAGGTTGGGCGCCTGCGGGTCCACTTCGTGGCGGCGGATGCGGGTATACAGGCGCTGGGTGTGCACGCTGGCGGCATCGGGCAGCAGCCAGGCGGCGGTGACGGAGGCATCGAGCACGAAAGAGGTCATGCCTGGCTCCGGCCTGCGTGGCGCAGTCGGGTGGTGGAGTCCGGCGCCTGTGCCGACTGTGCCGGCTGGGCCGGCCGCACCGTGGCCTGCAGCGCCTGCATCTGCTCCAGCTCGCGGGCGATCTGCTCGTCGGTGATCACGGGGCGGCGGCGCACCGGCAGCATGCGCACCACTTCCTTGCCGTGGCGGGTGATGCGCACTTCCTCGCCCTGCTCGACAAGTTCGATCAGGGCGGAGAAACGGGTCTTGGCTTCGTAGATACCGACAGATTGCATGGCGGGGCTGAAAACAAAAGCAGGCCTGGTGTCCGGCCTGGCCCGAATTCTATCATTCTGACCAGAATTTCCAAAAATTCAGACCAGAACCATGCGGATATTCGCGGGCCTTGCCTCGGGGAGGGCTGTCGGTGAACGCCACTCAGCGCTGTTCGCGCACGAAGCCGACAAACCGCGCCAGCGCGGGCGACATGGCTCCGGCCGGCCAGGCCAGGCTGGTCTCGCAGACCGGCAGGGCAACGGGTTTGCTGCCTGCACGGGCGCTGGCGAAAACCGCCTCGCGGTAGACCACGCCGGGCCTGCAGAACTGCATCACGCTGGCGGGCACCCAGGCCAGGCCGATACCGCCCCAGACCAGGTTCACGATGGTCTGCATCTGTATCGCCTGCTGCGCGATGCGCGGCACATGTCCGTGCCGTCGGTACAGATCCGTCACCGCGTCATGGAGCGAGGGCATGATGCGGCGCGGAAAGATCACCAGCGGCTGCTCCAGCACTTCGTCGAGCATCAGCCTGTCCGCACCGGCAAGCGCATGCTGCTGCGGCAGGGCCAGCACCATGGCTTCCCGTCCCACGGCCAGGCGCTCCAGGCCGGCCGGCGCATGCCCGGGGGCATGCAGCATCAGCCCGGCATCGATCTGCCCACGCTCGAATGCCTCCATCTGCACATCGCTGGTGGCCTCGACCAGCTCCAGCGCCACACCGGGCGTGCCTGCAACGAAGTCCCGCACCCACAGCGGCAGCCGGGTGAAGCCGATGGTGGAGACAAAGGCCAGCCGCACGCGCCCCACTTCTCCCGCTGCCGCAGCCCGCGCAATCCCGGGCAGCGCTGCCGCCCGCGCCAGAAGCTCACGCACCTGCGGCACAAGCGCCTCGCCGGCCGGCGTCAGCGCGACGTGGCGGCTCGAGCGCTCGAACAGCGCCACGTCCAGGCTGCGCTCCAGCTGGGCGATGGCCTGGGTGAGCGGCGGCTGCGTCATGTGCAGGCGCGATGCGGCGCGGCCGAAGTGCAGCTCGTCCGCCACGGCCAGGAATTGCCGCCAGACGCGCAGATCAATGGGGGGCTCATTCATATGTGCAGCATATCAATCATGCCGATGAATAGGATTGGATCAGATGAATCAGTCGGCCCATACTCATCCAACCCCCACAACGAGAGACATGCCATGACCCCGCCGAACCAGATCAACCGCCGAAGCGCCCACATCACCGAAGGCAAGGCGCGCGCAGCCAACCGCTCCATGTTCTACGGCATGGGCTACAAGGAAGAGGATTTCAAGAAGCCCATGGTCGGCGTGGCCAACGGCCACAGCACGATCACGCCGTGCAACTCCGGCCTGCAAAGGCTGGCGGACGCGGCCATAGCAGGCATCGAGGAAGCCGGTGGCAACGCGCAGGTGTTCGGCACGCCGACCATCTCGGACGGCATGTCCATGGGCACGGAAGGCATGAAGTACTCGCTGGTCAGCCGCGAGGTGATCGCCGACTGCATAGAGACCTGCGTGGGCGGCCAGTGGATGGATGGCGTGCTGGTGGTCGGCGGCTGCGACAAGAACATGCCGGGCGGCATGATGGGCATGCTGCGCGCCAATGTGCCGGCCATCTATGTCTACGGCGGCACCATCCTGCCCGGCAGGTGGAAAGGCCGGGACCTGAACATCGTCAGCGTGTTCGAGGCCGTTGGCGAAAACGCCGCAGGCAAGATCAGCGACCAGGAGCTCAAGGACATCGAGCAGCACGCCATTCCCGGCACGGGCTCGTGCGGCGGCATGTACACCGCCAACACCATGTCCAGCGCGTTCGAGGCGCTGGGCATGAGCCTGCCCTACTCCTCCACCATGGCCAATCCCCATGATGAAAAGGAGAACTCGGCCAAGGAATCCGCCAGGGTGCTGATCGAGGCCATCAAGATGGACCTCAAGCCGCGCGATATCGTGACGCGCAAGTCCATCGAGAACGCGGTCTCGGTGATCATGGCGACCGGAGGCTCCACCAATGCCGTGCTGCACTTTCTCGCGATCGCCCATGCGGCCGGCGTGCCCTGGTCCATCGACGACTTCGAGCGCATCCGCCAGCGGGTGCCGGTGCTGTGCGATCTCAAGCCCAGCGGCAGATACCTGGCGGTGGACCTGCACCAGGCGGGCGGCATCCCGCAGGTGATGAAGATCCTGCTGAATGCGGGCCTGCTGCACGGCGACTGCATCACCATCTCGGGCCAGACCATCGCCCAGACACTGGCCGGCGTGCCTGACGAACCGCCCAACCCGCAGGTCATCCGCCCCCTCTCGGATGCGCTCTACCCGCAGGGCCACCTGGCCATCCTCAAGGGCAACCTGAGTCCGGAAGGTGCGGTGGCCAAGATCACGGGCCTGAAAAACCCGGTCATCACCGGCCCGGCACGCGTGTTCGACGATGAGCAATCGGCACTGGCGGCCATCCTCGACGGCAGGATACAGGCCGGCGACGTGATGGTGCTGCGCTACCTGGGCCCCAAGGGCGGCCCCGGCATGCCGGAAATGCTGGCCCCCACGGGCGCCCTGATCGGCGCCGGCCTGGGCGAGAGCGTGGGCCTGATCACCGATGGCCGCTTCTCCGGCGGCACCTGGGGCATGGTGGTCGGCCACGTGGCGCCGGAAGCGGCCGTGGGCGGCACCATCGCGCTGGTGCACGAGGGCGACTCGATCACCATCGACGCGCACGCATTGCAGCTGCAGCTGAACGTGCCCGAAGACGTGCTCGCCCAGCGCCGTGCGGCATGGAAGGCCCCCGCGCCACGCTACACGCGGGGCGTGCAGGCCAAGTTCGCGTTCAACGCATCGAGCGCCAGCTCGGGCGCGGTGCTGGACAACTTCGCCATCTGAACGTCGCCATCTGAGCTTCGTGAGCGCACGAAAAAAAGAGGTCCGGGCAGCGGCTGCCCGGACCTCTTTTCCATCTCGCGCCAAGGCGCTGGACCTGGATCAGTCGGCGCGGTAGTTCGGCGCTTCCTTGGTGATCTGCACGTCATGCACGTGCGATTCACGGATGCCTGCGGCGGTGATCTCCACGAACTCGGCCGTGTTGTTCATCTCTTCGATGGTGGCGCAGCCGCAGTAGCCCATGGCAGCGCGCACGCCGCCGGCCATCTGGTAGACGATGGAGACCATGGAGCCCTTGTAGGGCACGCGGCCTTCAATGCCTTCGGGCACGAGCTTGTCGGCGTTGGGATTGCCGGTGCTCGATTCCTGGAAGTAGCGGTCGGCCGAGCCCTGCTGCATGGCGCCGATGGAGCCCATGCCGCGATAGCTCTTGTACGAACGGCCCTGGTACAGGATGACTTCGCCCGGAGCCTCTTCGGTGCCGGCGAACATGCCGCCCATCATGATGGTCGAGGCGCCAGCGGCCAGGGCCTTGGCGATATCGCCCGAGAAGCGGATGCCGCCGTCGGCGATCAGCGGCACGCCCGTGCCTTGCAGGGCCTGGGCCACGCTGTCGATGGCCATGATCTGGGGCACGCCCACACCGGCGACGATGCGCGTGGTGCAGATAGAGCCGGGGCCGATGCCGACCTTGACGGCGTCGGCGCCTGCCTCGGCCAGTGCCAGCGCAGCGGCGCCAGTGGCAATGTTGCCGCCGATGACATCGACCTGCGGGTAGTTCTGCTTGACCCAGCGCACGCGGTCGATCACGCCCTTGCTGTGGC
This sequence comes from Delftia sp. K82, assembly GCF_002193035.1. NCBI lineage: Bacteria > Pseudomonadati > Pseudomonadota > Betaproteobacteria > Burkholderiales > Comamonadaceae > Delftia > Delftia sp. K82. Next base: position 3,076,603 of record NZ_MYFL01000001.1, read on the forward strand.
CGTGGGCCGTGTCCACCACCAGTGCATCGACGCCGGCCTTGACCAGCAGCTCCACGCGCTGCTCGGTGCCCTCGCCCACGCCCACGGCGGCGGCCACGCGCAGGCGGCCTGCGCTGTCACGCGCTGCGTTGGGGAAGGTGGTCTGCTTGGTGATGTCCTTGACGGTGATCAGGCCCTTGAGTTCAAAGGCGTCGTTCACGACCAGGATGCGCTCGAGCTTGTGCTTGTTGAGCAGGGCCTTGGCTTCCACGGGCGTGGTGCCGTCCTTCTCGTTGACGGTGATCAGGCGCTCGCACGGCGTCATGATCTGGCTGACCTTGACGTCGTAGCGGGTCTCGAAGCGCAGGTCGCGGCTGGTGACGATGCCGACCACCTTGCCGCCGTCGCACACGGGAAAGCCGGAGATGCCGAGGTTCTCGGACAGCTGCAGCACCTGCAGCACGGTGTGCTCGGGGGTGATGACCACGGGGTCGTGCACCACGCCGGATTCGTGGCGCTTGACCTTGGACACTTCGGCAGCCTGTTGCTCTGCCGTCATGTTCTTGTGGATGACGCCGATACCGCCCTCTTGCGCGATGGCAATGGCCAGACGCGCTTCGGTCACGGTGTCCATGGCGGCGGACACAAGGGGGATGTTCAGGGAGATGTTGCGCGAAAAGCGCGTCTTGAGCGAGGTGTCCTTGGGCAGGACCTGGGAGAAAGCGGGGACCAGGAGGACGTCGTCGAAGGTCAGGGCTTTACCGAGAAGGCGCATGTGAGAGCTCCAAAAGAAGGATTGTACCCGTGCGCCGGATCACAATGTATGCTGTAGGCCATTGTTCCCCGCTATCGCTGCCCGCCATCATTTCCTGCTATTGCTACCTGCAACCGGCCCGATCACCCCAATCACCATGCATGCCACCAAGCTTGTTTTGCTAGCCGCGCTTGCCGCCTGTTCGCTGTCCGCAGCCGCCCAGTGGCAATGGGTCGACGCCACAGGCCGCAAGGTCTTCAGCGACCGCGCGCCCCCCCCTGACATTCCGGCCAAGAACATCCTGCGCCAGCCTGGCGGCAGCGCGCCCGCTCCAGCAGCGGCGGCGCCATCCACTGCACCGGCGGCTACAGATGCGGCCACGCAGCCCGCTGCAGATGCAACGGCACAGGCGGCGCCTGCCGCCGCCGCCAAGGACACCAAGCCCGCAGGCACCGACAAGGCCCTGGAAGAGCAAAAGCGCAAGGCCGAAGCCCAGGAGGCCGCCAAGGCCAAGGCAGAAAAGGAACGGCTTGCCAAGCAGCGCCAGGACAACTGCGCACGCGCCAAGCAGTCCAAGACCGCGCTGTCTTCGGGCCGCCTGCTGGGCTACACGAATGAGCAGGGCGAGCGCGGCTTCATGGACGACGCCACGCGCGATGCGGAACTCAAGCGCGCCGACGCCATCATCGCCTCCGATTGCGGCGCAGTGCGCTGAGTGCCGAATCCGGCTCGGTCCCAACCCGGCCCGTGCGGGCCGGCTCAGTAGCCGGCCTTGGCTCCAGGCCTCTGGCGCTGGAACAGCCCCGTGGCCCGAGCGCCCTGGCGTGCGAAACGCTCGCGGCGCGCCACCTTGGGGTCCACGGTCAAGGGCCGGTACAGCTCCACGCGATCGCCGTCGCGCAAGCCTTGCGTCAATGGTGCGCTGCGGCCCCAAAGGCCAGCGGGCCCCTCCTGTGCAAAGCCCAGCGCCTGCCAGCCACCAGCGGCCTCGACTGCGTCGGCAATCGAGGCGCCGGCCGGCAATTGCAGGGTCAGCTCAACAACTTCACCGGCACGCGGGCTGCATGCCAGCGTGATGCACAGAAACGGCCGGGGTTCAGCCATAGACCTGCTCGGCGCGCTTGACGAAGGCATCGACCATGGAGCCCGCGATGCGGTCGAACACCGGGCCGACCACGGCGGCCAGCGCCATGTTGTCAAAGCCATAGTCCAGCTGCAGCTCCACGCGGCAGGCGCGCTGCGAGCCGTCGCCCACGGGGCGGAACATCCAGTTGCCCTCCAGCCGCGAGAACGGCCCCTTGATCAGGCGGATGCTGACCTGGCGCCCGCCATCGTCGAGCGCACTGTGCGTGTTGCGAGTGACGAAGGACTTGCGCATGCCGCCGAATGCAATTCCCACCTCGGCCGTCATGCCCTGCTCGTCCTGCTCCAGCACCCTGGCCTGGTCGCACCAGGGGAGGAAGTCGGCATAGTGGGCCACGTCCGTCACCAGGGCAAACATTTCTTGGGGGCTGTACCAGATCAGGACGGACTTGTTGACTTTTTTCATGAATGGGGCGGGCTGCACGGCATGCAAAACACCGGCTGCGCGGTCATGGCGCATACGGCTGTCACAATGACGGCAAGGCGAAACTAAAATCCCGCACGGAGGCGAGACGGCAATCCAGTATTGTATGGAGAGCTTTCATCTCCAGGTTTTCGCCGCATCTATTACTCCATGGCCAAGAAACCTGAAACACAGTCGCGCATCGCCGACAACAAAAAAGCCGCGTTCAACTACTTCTTCGAGGAACGCTTCGAGGCCGGCATCGTGCTGCACGGCTGGGAAGTGAAGGCACTGCGCAGCGGCAAGGTGCAGCTGACCGACGGCTACGTCATCGTCAAGGACGGCGAGCTGTTCCTGCTCGGCTGCCAGATCAACCCGCTCAAGACCGCCTCCACCCACGTCAATCCCGACGCGGCGCGCATCAAGAAGCTGCTGCTCAAGAAGGACGACATCCTGCGCCTGATCGGCAAGGTCGAGCAAAAGGGCTTCACGCTGGTGCCCATCAACCTTCACTGGAAGAACGGCTTCGTCAAGTGCGACATCGCCCTTGCCAAGGGCAAGGCCGAGCACGACAAGCGCGACGTGATCAAGGACCGCGAAGGCAAGCGCGAGGTCGAGCGCGCCATGAAGAGCTTCAACCGTTGACGGGCATCCGCAGCTTTTTTTGCACTGCTGCGGAATAAACCGGCACGGCCCAGTGTTCATTGCAGTGTCCGGCCGCAATTTCGCGCGCCGGCAAGCACCGGAGACAGCGATGAAGAAGCTCGGCATGAAACTTGGTACCTGTGCCTTCACGGCAGCCCTGACATTGACCCTGGCAGGCTGCTATTCCGCGCCTGCGGCCAACGCCTCTGGCCAGACCCCGCCCAGCGCGGTCAGCGTGCAAAACGGCATGCTGGTCGGCGCCAACGGCATGACGCTCTACACCTTCGACAAGGACACGGCCGGCAGCGGCAAGTCCGTCTGCAACGGCCCCTGCGCGACCAACTGGCCGCCGCTGATGGGCAAGCAGGCGCCGTCCGGCGGCAACTACAGCGTGATCCAGCGCGACGATGGCAGCAGCCAGATCGCCTACAAGGGCAAGCCGCTGTACTACTGGGTGAAGGACGGCAAGGCCGGTGACACCACGGGCGACGGCGTCATGGGCGTCTGGCATACCGCACGCCCCTGATTCCAGCCGCATCCGCCTTCGGACCTGCCCATGGACCGCAGCCAGATCCTGGAGCACCTGCCCGGCCTGCGCCGCTATGCGCGGCTGCTGGCAGGCGATGCCTGGGCCGCCGACGACCTGGTGCAGGACACGCTGGAGCGTGCCTGCCGCAAATGGCTGCTGTGGCGCCCCGACGGCGATCTGCGCGCCTGGCTGTTCACGCTGATGCACAACCTCTACCTGAACCAGCGGCGCTCTGCCGCGCGCGGGCAGTGGCTGGACATAGACAGCCTGTCCGAGACCCTGGCCGCACCCGAGGACAGCAGCGATGCGGCCCTGGACCTGGAGCGCTGCCTGCAGCGCCTGCCCGCCGAGCAGCGGGCCGTGCTGCTGCTGGTCAGCGTGGAGGACATGAGCTACGCCGACACGGCGCGCGTGCTGCAGCTGCCCCTGGGCACCGTGATGTCGCGCCTGTCGCGCGCACGGTCCCGGCTGCGCGAATTGATGGAGGCCCCATCGGCCACCTCGGCCTCCTCTGCAGCGCCTGCACAGTCAGCACCGACTGCCAAGGCCGCAACACCCCAAGCCGCAGCCCCCGCGCTGCGCCGGCTCAAATGACGAGGCCGCCATGACTGCATCCGCCCCCACCCCTCTTTCATCTTCCTTGCCCTTGCCCCCGCCCATTTCCGACGAGCAGTTGCACGCCCTGGTCGATGGCCGCCTGCCCGCGCAGCAGGCGCAGGCGCTGCGCGACCAGCTGGACGAAGACAGTGCCGCGCGCGTGGAGCAATGGCAACGCCAGCGCCAGTTGCTGCGCGCCCTGCATGCCGCCCGGGATGAACCCGGCATGCCCGACGAAATGCGCGCCGCCGCCGAACAATTGCAGGGCCTGCACCAGCGCCAGCAGCAGTGGTGGCGCTGGGGTGGCATGGCCGCGGGCTGGATGCTGGCCTTCGGCCTGGGCTGGCTGGTGCATGGGCAGCAGGCGGTGCCCGCCACCGCGCCATCCACGGCGGCCACGCTGGCTGCCGCCACCCCGGCCCGCTTCGCCCACCAGGCGGCCGTCGCCCACGCGGTCTACCAGCCCGAGCAACGCCACCCGGTCGAGGTGGAGGCCGCGCAGCAGGCCCATCTGCTGCAGTGGCTGTCCAAGCGCCTGGGCCGGCCGCTGAAGCTGCCGGCACTCACGGACCTGGGCTATGAGCTGGTGGGCGGCCGATTGCTGCCCGGCGACAGCGGCGCACGCGCCCAGTTCATGTACCAGGACGCGGCGGGCGAGCGCATCACCCTGTACCTGGGTGCGCTGGAGGACCCGGCCACGCGCGGCGAGACCGCCTTTCGCTTCAGCAGCGACGGCCCCGTGCCCAGCTTCTACTGGGTGGACCAGGGCTTTGGCTATGCGCTCAGCGGCGCCCTGCCGCGCAACCGGCTGCTGCAGCTGGCCACGGCCGTGCACCAGCAGCTTTGAAGCCTTGGGGCACGGCTACCAGGGCAGCGGCGCCGCCTCGCCGTTGCCATGCTCGCCGTAGTACAGCGAGGGCAGGAAGCGCGACAGGTAGGTGAACTCCGTGTAGCAATGGCGCAGCAGGCCCAGGCCCAGCGCGTCGGGCAGCTCGGCCGCTGGGTCGGCGCAGGACTGGCCCAGCAAAAAGCGGCTGCGCAGCACGCAGCCAAAAGGCGTGTCACGCGCCAGGTGCACCATCTGCCCGTCCATGGGGTCCCCGCCGGCGTCCAGCTGCACATGCTCGCCGAAGCCGATACGCGCATACACGGCGGCCGATGCGCGTTCTTCGGCAAAGGCCAGCTCCAGCTGCGCAGGGTCGAACAGCTCGCGCGGGTCGTGGAACTTGAGCCTGGCCGCCACGGGCGGAATGTCGGCCAGGGACTCCACGGCCTCGATGGACGCGCCGATGTAGCTCTCGCCCTTCTTCCATTGCGCATCCCAGCCGCGATGCGCGATGTGGTCGTGCGGATGCCACCACTTGATGTGCTGCGTGGTCTCGAAGAACTTGAACCACCAGTCCAGCATGCGGCCGCTGCAGCCATGCAGGTCGGTGCGGCAGGCCACCACCAGGCAGCCGCTGGGCAGGCGCTGGATTCCCGTCTCCAGCCGCAGCGGCGTGATGTGCAGCAGCTCGTCGATGCGGGAAATGTCGGGCTCGAAGGCATGGGGGTTCATGGGTGTTTTCCGTTCCTGGGTTGATGAGGAAAAGCCATCTTATATTAAAGAAACGCTAAACGTTTCCAAACAATCGGATAATCCCTGCCGGGTAACAAAATGCTGCACAACCAGGCCCGCCCCTGCACAACACCGAACGGAACGACAAGAAATCCAATGGAATCCGAAATCACTCCTGCGGCCCCCAGGCCGCGCGGGCGGCCGGCCCGGCCCGAGCACGAGGCCAACGACGCCGCCCTGGCCGCCGCCACCTGGCTCTTGCTCAACGAAGGCTATGCCGCCACCACTATGGAAGCCGTGGCCAGGCGCGCAGGGCTGGCCAAGAAGACGCTCTACCGCTTTGCCGCCAACCGCGAGGATCTGGTGGCCTTGGTGGTGCGCGGCTGGACCGACGGTTTCCGCCCTGCCCTGTCGGCCGATGCGCAGTCGGCCTCAGAGGTGGCGCCAGCGCTGGCCGAGATCCTGCGCGTGATTGCCGCGCGCGTGCTGTCGGCCGAGGCGGTGGGCATGTTCCGCCTGCTCACCACCGATTTCCCCGCCAAGCCGGAGCTGCTGGAGGTCTACCAGCGCAACGGCATAGAGCGCGGCCGCGGCATGCTGGTGGACTGGTTGCGGCGCCAGTGCAGCAAGGGGTTGCTGCGGGCCGAACAGCCCGAAGTCGTCTGCGACCTGCTGCTGTCCATGGTCATTGCCGAACCGCTGCGGCAGATGGCCCTGGGCCTGACGCCGCCCGTGCCCGAATGGGATCCGGGCCCGCGCATTGACGACGCGGTACGGCTGCTGGCAGGCCATTCCTGCCGCATGGAGCCTGCGGATCGTTGAATGAAAAAAAGGCCACCCGGCATGGCGCCGGATGGCCTTTTGGAAGCCTGAACGCTGAACGCTCTGCGCCGCGATCAGTCCAGCGCCGCCAGCGGGTGCGAGTGCGCGGGCCAGGGGCTGTCGAAGAAGGCACGCCACTGCGCGTCCTGCACGTCTTCGATGCGCGCGGGGTTCCAGCGCGGTTGGTGGTCCTTGTCCACGGCCAGTGCGCGTATGCCTTCGATGGTCTCGCTCTGGCCCGGGCGCAGGTAGAAGCAGTGGCGCACCATGTCGCGCTCCATGCGCAGGTCCTGGGCCAGCGTCATGCCGCGGGCACGGCGGATCTGCTCCAGCACCACGTGCAGCATCAGCGGCGAGCGCTTGCGCAGCGTGGCAGCCGTGTGCTGGGCCCACTCGCCATCGGTGGCTTCAAGCGCCTCGACTACGGCAGCCACCGTAGGCAGGGCAAACACGCGGTCGATCTCGGCGCGGGGCTGGGCCGCTGGCTTGGCAGGGGCCGTGAACTTCGACTTCACCAGGGCCTCGACGGCCGCTGCATCGGCAAAGCTGCCGTCGGCCAGCGCGTCCCACAGCGCAGGCTGCTGGTCCGAGGGCAGGTAGCCATCGGCCAGGCCGAAGTCCAGCGCATCGGCCGCGCCGATCACATCGCCCGTCAGCGCCAGCCACTCACCCGCGTGACCCGGGCAGCGCGAGAGAAAGTAGCCGCCACCCACATCGGGGAACAGGCCGATGGCCGTCTCGGGCATGGCCATCTTGGTGCGTTCGGTGACGATGCGCAGCGTGCCGCCCTGGCTGATGCCCATGCCGCCGCCCATGACGATGCCGTCCATGAAGGCGATGTAGGGCTTGCCAAAGGTGTGGATCAGGTGGTTGAGCGCGTACTCCTCGGTGAAGAAGTCCTCCAGCTGCGGATTGCCCGTGCTGCCCGCGCCATGCAGGAAGCGGATGTCCCCGCCCGCGCAGAAGGCGCCGAAGACCCCTTCCTTGCCCATGCCTCGGATGGCCACGGCCAGCACCTGCTCATCCTTTTGCCAGGCCAGCAGGGTGGCCAGCAGATCGCGCACCATGCCCAGCGACAGCGCATTCAGCGCCTTGGCCCGGTTCAAGGTGATCATGCCCATGCGGCCCCGCACTTCGCTGAGGACTTCGCCGGCAGCTCCCGTCATATCTTGCTCCTTGTTGCTATGCATGCCCTGCCCCGGCAGCCCGGGGCAATGAGCCGCAACCATAGCTGAAAAACCGCGCCCACCCCTGACAAACAGGTGCCAATATGCGCAACTGCGCGACAGGTGCCGCAACGCCCCGCACTCAGTCCAGAGAGACGCCCGTGCTCTTGACCACGCCGGCCCAGCGCTTGATCTCGCTGCGGATGTAGGCGCCGTATTCCTCGGGCGTGGAGCCCAGGCCTTCGGCGCCCTGCAGCTGCAGCTTCTCGACCACGCCCGGGTCCTTGAGCGCGCGCATCAGCTCCTGGTTGAGCCGCTGGATGATGGCGGCCGGCGTTTTGGCCGGCACCATCACGCCCTGCCAGGCACCGGCCTCGAAGCCGGACATGCCGCTTTCGGCCAGCGTGGGTGCATCGGGGAAGTTGGGCAGGCGTTTGGAGGAACTGACGGCCAGCAGCTTGAGCCGCCCCTCCTTGATGAAGGGTGCGACGGAATTGATGGTGTCGGTCATGAAGTCGATCTGCCCGGCCACCAGATCCACATCGGCCGGCGCGCTGCCCTTGTAGGGCACGTGGCTGGCCTCGATCTGGTAGTGCTGCACGACCTGGAAGGCCGCCAGGTGGGTGACGTTGCCGTTGCCGGCCGAGCCATAGGACAGCTGGCCGGTCTTGTCCCTGGCATGGCGCACGAACTCCTGCACGTTCTTCACCGGCAGCTTGGGGTTGACCACCAGGCCCAGCGGCACCACGGCCGTCAGCGCCACAGGCATCAGGTCCTTGCCCACGTTGTAGCTCATCTTCTTGTAAAGCGACGGGCTCAGCGCAATGGACGAGGTGTTGTAGAGCACGGTATAGCCATCGGGCGCGGCCTTGGCCACCAGGGCATTGCCGATGTTGCCATTGGCTCCGGGCCGGTTGTCCACGATCACGGTCTGGCCCAGTTGCTGGCCGACCTGCTGGGCCAGCACACGCGCCACCAGGTCGGTGGGCCCGCCCGGCGGGAAGGGCACGACCATCGTGATGGGCTTGCTGGGCCAGGGCTGCTGCGCCAGCGCGGCACCGGGCAGTGCCGCCCCCACTGCCACCGCCGCTGCCGCCGCAATAGGGGCCGCCAGGGTGACCAGCGCCATGCGGCGCCCTCTTTTGCGGGCCGCCTTGTCGATCTGCTTGTCCATGCTTTTGTCTCCTGATGTCGTTATGGGAATGCTTGTGGCCGCCTAGCTGCGCCCGGCCAGCAGGCGCACGGCCGTGTATTCCATGACCTTCTGGTGGCCCTGGTTGAAGACCTCGATGCGCGAGGTGACGACGGCGCGGTTGCCCTTGGAGGTGGGCCTGATGGCGGTGACTTCGACCAGCGCCTCGATGGTGTCGCCCACCAGCACGGGGCCGAGGATCTTCTGGTGCAGCTCCAGCATGGCCAGGCCCGTGCCCTGGATCATGCTTTGCAGGATGAAGCCTTCGATCAACGCATAGGTCATGGCGCCCGGCACGGGGCGGCCGGCAATGGCGCCGCCGTCGTAGCCCTCCTCGATGAAGATGGCCTCCAGCATGCCCGTGGCGTTGATGAAGGCGACCAGGTCGGACTCGGTCACGGTGCGGCGGAAGGTGCGCAGCTGCTGGCCAACCTGCAGGTCCTGCCAGAAAAAGCCCTGGCCCATGCGGGGCACGGCGTTCCAGGCGCCGCCGGGGTGGGGCTGCGGGGTGTTCACTGTCATCTCATGTCTCCTGTTGCGTGATCTGCAGGCCGGCGATGCGCTCGACGCTCCAGCCCGCCTGGGCCAGCAGCGCCGCCGTGTGCTCGCCCAGGCGCGGTGGCATGCCCATGGGGGCCTGCCGGCCATCCATGCGCACGGATGAACGCGGCAGGTGCACCGTGCCCATGGCGGGGTCGTGCAGCGGTACGAAGAACTCCGTGGCCTGCAGGTGCGGATCGGCGGGCAGATCGTCCATGCGCGCTACCGGGGCGGCAGGAATCTCCAGGCGCTGGCAGGTGTCCAGCCAGTACTGGGTGCCATGCAGCGCCACATGCTCGCCAGCGGTCTCCAGCAGCTCGGCAATGTGGGCCGTGCGGCTGGCCTGGCTGGCAAAGCGCGCGTCCAGGGCCAGCTGCGGCTGGCCCACGGCGGCGAAGAAGCGCTGCCAGTGCGCATCGGTGTACGGCATCATGCAGACGTGGCCGTCCAGCGTTCGGTAGGGCTTGCGCCAGGGCGCCATCACGCGCGGGTAGCCTGCGCCGCTGAGCGCCGGGCTGAAGTGCATGCCGTAGAAATGCTCGACCAGGTTGAAGCCCACCATGGTCTCGTACATGGGCACTTCCACAAAGCAGCCATGGCCGCTGCGCTCGCGCTGGAACAGCGCAGCCAGCACGGCATGCGCGGCCACCAGGGCGCAGGTCTTGTCGGCCGCAATGGTGGGCAGGTAGCGCGCCTCGCCCGTCTGGCGCTCCATCAGGTCGGCCAGGCCGCTCATGCCCTGGATGACATCGTCATAGGCGGGCATGCCTGCATAGGGGCCGTCTTCGCCAAAGCCATGCAGGCCTGCATAGACCAGGCGCGGATAGCGCGCGCGCAGCGTTGCGGGGTCCAGGCCCAGCGGGGCCAGCTTTTGCGGACGCATGCTGTGCATGAACACATCGGCCGTGGCCAGCAGCGCATGCAGGGCCTGGCGCGACTCTTCCTGCTTGAGGTCCAGCACCACGCTCTTCTTGCTGCGGTTGGTGCCCATGAACATGGCTGCCATGCCGGGCTCCACGGCCGGGCCGGTATGGCGCGTGGAGTCGCCGGCCGGCGGCTCGATCTTGATGACTTCGGCGCCGTAGTCGGCCAGCACCTGGCTGGCCAGCGGCCCGAACACCACGCTGGACAGATCCAGCACCCGAATCCCTGTCAACGCAGCCTGCACTGTGGTCTCCATGTTGCTTCAGGGAGCCAGTATTTGATATCTTCAAAGCTGCGTCTAAGACTTAATTCAGCATCTCTGATACACGGGAGATATCAATGGACCTGCGCCAACTGCGTCACTTCGTCACCCTGGCCCGCACGCTCAACTACCGGCAAGCGGCCGAGCAGCTGCACATGTCGCAGCCGCCGCTGTCCCAATCCATCCGCAGGCTGGAAGACAGCCTGGGCGTGCAGCTGTTCCAGCGCGACCGCCGGGGCACGGCGCTGACCGAGGCAGGCCAGGCGGCCCTGGAAAGTGCCGAGCTGGCCCTGCACCATGCGCGCCAGATGCAGGAGGTCTCGCGCGCCACGGCCGGCGGCGAGCGCGGGCGGCTGCACATAGGCTTCATAGGCTCGGCCACGTTCTCGCTGATACCGCGGCTGGTGCAGGCCTTTCGCAGCGAATATCCGCTGATCGACCTGGTGCTGACCGAATCGACCACGCGCGAGATCTGCGCGCAGGTGGCCAGCGGCGATTTCGATGCCGGCCTGCTGCGCTACCCGGTGACGCAGGCCACCGACCTGTCCATCACGCCCGTGGAAAAGGACGAGCTGGTAGCCGTGCTGCCCGAAGGCAACCCGCTGCTGCAGCGGCCCGCCTTGCGGCTGCGGGATCTGGCGGACCAGCCCTTCATCAACTACCGCCCCAGCGAGGTGCCAGGCCTGCATGCGCTGGTGGTGCTGGCCTGCCAGAACGCGGGCTTCATGCCACAGGTCAAGCAGCATGCCGTGCAGGCGCAGACCCTGGTCAGCCTGGTGGGTGCGGGCCTGGGCGTGGCGCTGGTGCCAGCCGTGGTGGCCAAGGGCAGCACGCCGGGGGTGGTGTTCCGCGCACTGGCAGATACCGAGAACCTGCCCTCCATCGGCCTGGCCCTGGCGCTCAATCCGCAGCAAAGCGCAGCGGCCGGCCAGCGCCTGCGCGAGTTGCTGCTGCAGCTGCAGTAGCAAGCAGTTGCAAGCAGTAGCGGCAGCAGCAGCAGTTCCTTTGCCGTTGCGCCCGCTCGCCTGAACGGCACGCCACAAAAGACAAAGGCCGCAGATGCGGCCTTTGACAGTCAGGGCGGTGAAGCCATGCGGCTTGCGTGCGCCCTGGTCGCTACAGCGCTTATGCGCCGCGCGAAGCGCGCTTGCGCTCGTTCTCGGACAGGTGGCGCTTGCGAACGCGGATGCTCTTGGGGGTGATTTCCACCAGCTCGTCGTCCTCGATGAATTCCACCGCGTATTCCAGCGACAGGTCGATCGGGGGAGTGATCTTGATGGCATCTTCCTTGCCGGACACGCGGAAGTTGGTCAGCTGCTTGGTACGCGTGGCGTTGACCACCAGGTCGTTGTCACGGCTGTGGATGCCGATGATCATGCCTTCGTACACGGGATCGTTGGCCTTGACGAACATGCGGCCACGGTCGTCCAGCTTGCCCAGGGCGTAGGTGAAGATTTCGCCTTCGTCCATGGAGATCAGCACACCGTTCTTGCGGCCGCCGATTTCGCCCTTGTGCGGCTCGTAGCTGTCGAAGATGTTGGAGATCAGGCCGGAACCACGGGTCAGGTTCAGGAATTCGTTGGTGAAGCCGATCAGGCCACGCGCAGGAATGCGGTACTCCAGGCGCACGCGGCCGCGGCCATCGGGTTCCATGTTGACCAGCTCGCCCTTGCGCTCGCCCAGGGCCTGCATCACGCCACCTTGGTGGCCTTCTTCGATGTCGGCCGTCACCAGCTCGATAGGCTCGTGGCGCACGCCGTCCACGTCGCGGTAGACCACGCGGGGCTTGGACACGGCCAACTCGTAGCCTTCACGGCGCATTTCTTCCAGCAGGATGGTCAGGTGCAGTTCGCCGCGGCCCGACACTTCGAAGATGCCGTCTTCGTCGGTTTCCTTGACGCGCAGGGCCACGTTGGAACGCAGTTCCTTTTGCAGGCGGTCCCAGATCTGGCGGCTGGTCACGAACTTGCCTTCACGACCTGCCAGCGGCGAGGTGTTGACGCAGAAGTTCATGGTCAGCGTGGGCTCGTCGATCTTGAGCATCGGCAGCGGCTGGGGGTTCAGCGGGTCGGTCAGCGTGACGCCCATGCCCAGGTCGGCAATGCCGTTGACCAGCACGATGTCGCTGGGACCGGCTTCGGTCACCTGCACGCGGTCAATGCCCTGGAACTTCAGAACCTGGTTGATGCGGCCCTTGTAGCTCTTGCCGTCAGGACCTTCCATGACCAGCACGTCGGTCGAAGGCTTGAGCGTGCCGGAAGTGATGCGGCCCACGCCGATACGGCCCACGAAGGTGGAGTAGTCCAGCGCCGAGATCTGCATTTGCAGCGGAGCGGCAGGATCGCCCTTGACGGCGGGAACGTGCTTCAGGATGGTGTCGAACAGGGCCGACATGTCGGGGCCCCACTGTTCGCCGGGAGCGCCTTCTTCCAGCGAGGTCCAGCCGTTGATGCCCGAGGCGTACACCACGGGGAAGTCCAGCTGCTCGTCGGTGGCACCCAGCTTGTCGAACAGGTCGAAGGCGGCGTTGACCACGTAGTCGGGACGCGCACCGGGCTTGTCCACCTTGTTGACCACGAGGATGGGCTTCAGGCCCAGGGCCAGTGCCTTCTTGGTCACGAAGCGCGTCTGGGGCATGGGGCCTTCCTGCGCGTCGATCAGCAGCACCACGCCGTCCACCATGGACAGGGCACGCTCCACTTCACCGCCGAAGTCCGCGTGGCCGGGTGTGTCGAGGATGTTGATGTGCGTCTCGTTCCAGCTCACGGCGCAGTTCTTGGCCAGGATGGTGATGCCACGCTCGCGTTCGATGGCGTTGTTGTCCATCACCGTGTCCACGACTTTCTCGTGTTCGGCGAAGGTTCCGGATTGGCGCAGCAGCTGGTCCACCATGGTGGTTTTGCCGTGGTCCACGTGGGCGATGATCGCGATATTGCGGATTTGTTTGCTCATAGTGTTTTCCCATTGCCGCTGCGTCATGGGCGCGGCGTGTCTTCCAAAATCTGTTGAATTTCCAGTGAACTGAGCAGGCGCCCGGGGATCAGTTCCCCACGCACCACGCGCCCCACTCCCAGCAGAGCCTGTGGGTTCTCGCCATACACAGCCACCGCCTCGGCATCGGCCCAAGCGCCCTTGCGGGGCAGGCCCGTGAGAAAACGGGCCGCATCTTGCTCGCCCAGCGTGACAGCCGTGTGGCTGGCCAGCAAGGCGTCGACAGGCTGCAACTGCTGCAGACGCTCGCCCTCGCCCATGGCGGCCAGCGCCTCCAGCGAGATACAGCGCTCGACACCCAGCCCCCCGGTGTCGATACGGCGCAGCGCGCGCAGGTGCGCGCCGCAGCCCAGGGCCTCGCCCACGTCCTCGGCCAGCGTGCGGATGTAGGTGCCCTTGCTGCAGGTCACCAGCATCCGGATCGCAGGCAGGCCTTCGCTGTCTTGCGTCAGCGAAAGCTCCAGTGCGTGGATTGTCACTTCGCGCGCCGGGCGCTCGACTTCGATGCCGGCACGCGCATATTCATAGAGAGCCTTGCCGTCCTTCTTTAGGGCGCTGTACATGGGTGGCACCTGGCGGATCGCACCCGTGAACTGCGCCTGCACGGCGGCCAATCGCTCGGCCGTGAGGGCGGCGAGGTCAACGGCGCGCTCGCGCAGCACCTCGCCCTCGGCATCGGCCGTGGTCGTGGTCTGGCCCAGGCGCGCAATCGCCTCGTAGGTCTTGGCAGCTTCAAGCTGCAACTGGCTGAACTTGGTCGCCGCACCGAAGCACAGCGGCAGCACGCCGGTGGCCAACGGGTCCAGCGTGCCGGTGTGTCCGGCCTTTTCAGCGCGCAGCAACCACTTGACCTTTTGCAAGGCGTCGTTGCTGGACAGCTCCAGCGGTTTGTCGAGTAGCAACACCCCATGCACAGGGCGCCGCTGCACCCTTGTGCGTGGCGCGTTCATGGGGCTACTCTTCCTTTCCGCGCGAAGAAACGGCCTTGGCGATCAAGGCGTTCATGTCGGCCGCACGCTCGGAGGTGCGGTCGTAGATGAAGTGCAGCGTGGGCACTGTGTGGATATGCAGGCGCTTGAACAGGCCATTGCGCAGGAAGCCTGCGGCTTGGTTCAACGCTTCCTGCGTCGCCTGTGGATCGCCCACGAGCAGGCTGAAGTAGACCTTGGCGTGGGCATAGTCCGGAGTCACCTCCACGCTTTGCAGCGTGACCATGCCCACGCGCGGGTCCTTCAACTCGCGCGCGATCAGCTCTGCCAGATCACGCTGGATCTGGTCAGAGACTTTGAAGCTGCGATTCGGCGCAGCGGACTTGCGTGTTGCCATGGCGAATTACAGCGAGCGCGCGATTTCCTTGATCTCGAACACTTCGAGCACGTCGCCTTCGCGAATGTCGTTGTAGTTCTTGAGCTTGATACCGCACTCGAAGCCTTCCTTGACTTCCTTGACGTCGTCCTTCAGGCGCTTGAGCGATTCGATCTCGCCCGTGTAGATGACCACGTTCTCGCGCAGCAGGCGGAAATGCGCATTGCGCGTGACCTGGCCTTGCGTGATGTACGAGCCGGCCACGGTGCCGATCTTCGAAGCCACGAACACGGTGCGGATCTCGGCCATGCCGATGATCTCTTCCTTGCGCTCGGGAGCCAGCATGCCGGACATGGCCGCCTTCACCTCTTCGACTGCGTCGTAGATGATGTTGTAGTAGCGCAGGTCCACATCGTTGCTCTCGGCCGTCTTGCGCGCCTGGGCATCGGCCCGGACGTTGAAGCCGATGATGATGGCCTTGGAGGCCAGCGCCAGGTTCACGTCGGACTCGCTGATGCCGCCCACGCCCGAGTAGACCAGCTGAACGCGGATCTCGTCGGTCGAGAGCTTGAGCAGCGATGTGCCCAGCGCTTCCTGCGAGCCCTGCATGTCGGCCTTGATGATGATGGGCAGGGTCTGGACCTCGCCTGCACCCATTTCGGCAAACATGTTCTCGAGCTTGGCAGCCTGCTGGCGGGCCAGCTTGGTGTGACGGAACTTGCCGGCGCGGTAGGTCGCGATTTCGCGGGCACGACGCTCGTCCTGCAGCACCATGAAGTCGTCGCCGGCCTGGGGCACGTCGGACAGACCCTGGATTTCCACCGGGATGGAGGGGCCGGCAGACTTGGTCTGCTTGCCGTCTTCGTCCAGCATGGCGCGCACGCGGCCGTAGGTCTGGCCTGCCAGCACCACGTCGCCCACCTTCAGCGTACCGGACTGCACCAGCACCGTGGCCACAGGGCCGCGGCCCTTGTCCAGCTGGGCTTCGATGACCAAGCCCTTGGCAGCGGCTTCCACGGGAGCGGTCAGCTCCAGCACTTCGGCCTGCAGCAGAACCTGCTCCAGCAGCTCGTCGATGCCCTGGCCGGTCTTGGAGGACACGGCGATGAACGGGGACTCGCCGCCGTACTCTTCAGGCACCACCTGCTCGGCCACCAGGCCTTGCTTGACGCGGTCGAGGTTGGCATCGGGCTTGTCGGCCTTGGTGATGGCAACCACGATGGGCACACCAGCCGCCTTCGCGTGCTTGATGGCTTCCTTGGTCTGGGGCATCACGCCGTCGTCGGCCGCGCACACCAGGATGACGATGTCGGTGGCCTGGGCACCACGGGCACGCATGGCCGTGAAGGCCTCGTGGCCCGGGGTATCCAGGAAGGTGACGATGCCGCGGGGCGTCGTCACATGGTAGGCACCGATGTGCTGGGTAATGCCACCGGCTTCGCCCGACGCAACCTTGGTGCGGCGGATGTAGTCCAGCAGCGAGGTCTTGCCGTGGTCCACGTGGCCCATGACGGTGACCACGGGAGCACGCGACTCCTGGGCAGCTTCCTGCTGGGACACTTCCTCGGCCGTGAAGGCTTCGGGATCGTCCAGCGCGGCGACCTTGGCCGTGTGGCCCATTTCCTCGACCACGATCATGGCCGTGTCCTGGTCCAGAGGCTGGTTGATGGTGACCATCTGGCCCATCTTCATCAGCACCTTGATCAGCTCGGACGCCTTGACCGACATCTTGTGCGCCAGCTCGGCCACGGTGATGGTCTCGGGCACGTGCACTTCGATGGCACGGAATTCCGCTGCCGCGCTCTGGTGCTGACCGTCATGACGGTCATTGCCACGACGGCCGCCACGCGGGCCGCCGCGCCAGTTGGAACGGCCACCCACGCCACCGGAGCTGTCGCCACGGGTCTTGATTTCCTTCTTCTTGCCATCGCCAGCCCAGCTCGACGAGAGCTTGGCGGACTTGACTTCCTTGCCGGCACCGGCAGGCGCACCCGCACGCGCACCGGCTCCACCGGCGGTCGTGCCAGCGGGCTTGTGTAGCGTGGTCTTCTTGGCATCGCCGGCAGCGGGCGCTGCAGGCTTGGCAACGGGCTTGGGCTCTTCAGGCTTCTTGGCCACGAGCACCTTCTTGGGCGCAGCCATCATGGCGCGAATGGCTTCGGCCTCGGCCAGCGCCTTGCGGCGGCGGTCTTCCAGATCCTTGGCGCGTTCGGCTTCCTCGGCCGCGCGGGCCTTGGACTCTTCCTCGGCCTTGACGCGAGCCGCAACCTGGGCTTCGGCGCGCGCGGCCTGGCCTGCAGCCTGCTCACGCGAAGCTTCCTGCTTCGCGCGGTTGGCCTCGAGGATCTTTGCGGCTTCTGCAGCCGCATAGGCGCTTGCGCGCTCTTCGGCTTCTCGTTCGCGTTGTTGAACTAGTTCGCGCTCTTCGCGCTCACGGCGTTGCTGTGCCAATTCTTCCTCCTCGCGGCCGATCATTTCGGCCTGGCGACGTGCTTCCCCTTCGCGGCGCACCAGATCCTGGGACTCGCGCTCCGATGCCGCGCGCTGCTCCTGGGCAGCGGCAACGACAGCGGGATCGGAGGCGCCCTCGGCGACCTCGTCACGCTTGACGAAGGTGCGCTTCTTGCGCACTTCCACCTGGATGGTGCGGGCGCGGCCCGACGAATCGGCCTGCTTGATCTCGCTTGTGGACCGTTTGGTCAGCGTGATCTTCTTGGCGCCACTTCCGTGGCTGGCCTGCAGATGGCTGAGCAGTTGCTGCTTGTCACCGTCGGTCAACGCATCCGATGCGTTGTCCTTGGCGACGCCTGCAGCCTTGAGCTGCTGCAGCAACGTGTCAGGGGTCTTGTTGAGCTCTCTTGCAAACTCGGCAACCGTATTACTGGACATATATGCTCTGAACCTCCCTGACCTTACTCTTGCCCTTCGGTGAACCAGTGTTCACGCGCCTTCATGATCAAAGCCTTCGCTTCTTCCTCGGTCTGCCCGGTCAGCTCGGTCAACTCGTCGATGGCCAGATCGGCCAGATCGTCTCGGGTGTGCACATCGGCCTCGGCCAACTTGTCCACGATCTCCGGAGTCATTCCCTCGAGCGTCAGCAGATCCTGCGACACTTTGCCCACGTTTTCCTCGTGCGCGATTTCCTGCGTCAGCAGTGCATCTTTCGCCCGGGTGCGCAACTCGTTCACCGTCTCTTCGTCGAACGCCTCGATTTCGAGCATTTCCTGCAGCGGCACATAGGCCACTTCCTCCAGGGTCTCGAAACCTTCCTCGATGAGGATGTTGGCGATTTCCTCGTCCACATCGAGCTTTTCCATGAACAGCTGGCGCGCAACAGCGGACTCGTCCGCCTGCTTTTGCGCAGACTCAGCCGCGTCCATGATGTTGATCTTCCAGCCGGTGAGCTCGGAAGCCAGGCGAACATTCTGACCGCCACGGCCGATGGCGATGGCGAGGTTTTCCTCGTCAACCACCACGTCCATGGCATGCTTTTCCTCGTCCACAACGATGGACGACACATTGGCCGGAGCCAGCGCGCCAATCACGAACTGTGCAGGGTCTTCGGACCACAGCACGATGTCCACGCGCTCGCCAGCCAGTTCATTGGTGACGGCGTTGACACGGGTGCCTCGCACGCCGACGCAGGTGCCGATGGGATCGACACGCTTGTCATGGCTGAGCACGGCGATCTTGGCGCGGCTGCCGGAATCGCGAGCGCAGCTCTTGATCTCCAGCAGGCCCTGCTCGATCTCGGGCACTTCGTTGCGGAACAACTCGACCATGAACTCGGGCGCCGAGCGCGACAGGATGATGGGCGCGCCGCGCAGCGTGGCGTCCACTTCCATGATCATGGCCCGCACGCGGTCGCCGTTGCGCAGGTTTTCCTTGGGGATCATCTCGTTGCGGCGCAGGCGTCCTTCGACACGGCCGGCCTCGACGATGATGTCGCCCTTGTCCATGCGCTTGACGGTGCCCGTGAAGATCCGGTCGCCGCGCGACAGGAACTCGTTGAGCAGCATTTCGCGCTCGGCGTCACGGATCTTCTGCAGGATGACCTGCTTGGCCGCCATGGCGCCGATGCGGCCAATGGGCACCGACTCGATCTCTTCCTCGATGTACTCGCCTTCGGAGATACCGGGGACGCGGTCCTGTGCGTCCATCAGCATTTCTTCGGCATCGGGGTTTTGCAGGCCCGCATCATCGGGCACCACCAGCCAGCGGCGGAAGGTGTCGTAGTTACCGCTATCGCGATCGATGGCCACGCGGATGTCCACCTCACCTTGGTACAGCTTCTTGGTGGCCTGGGCCAGGGCCGATTCCACTGCACCGAACACCAGATCGCGCTCCACGTTCTTTTCGCGCGAAATGGCTTCTACCAACATCAACAATTCGCGATTCATGCGACGACTCTCCTATTTCAATCACACAGGAAGGGGATGGCAGTGCCCTTCCTGCCCCAATGATTCGACGTACCCTGCCTGCTCCGATCAGACCGGCTTGGCAGAACGCCCCTTGAAATCCACGATGGGAGCCAGACGCGCCTCGCGCAGCTCCTCCAGAGTGAAGCCCAGCGCCTGCAGGGGCGCGGGAACACGCTTTTTGCTGACCTTCTGGCCAGGCTTGACGGGTGGCTCGTCGCTCCAGACGATCTGCCAGCCACCATCTTCGGCACGCTCCAGCGTGCCGCGGAATTTCTTGCGATTGGCGCTGACCTGCCCTTCAGCGGCGGCGCCGATGGGCTCCTTGAGGGTCAGGTCGATGACTTCACCGACAAAGCGGGTGAAGTCCTGCTCGTGCCGCAGGGGGCGGTCGATACCAGGGGAGGAGACCTCAAGGCGCGTGTAATCTGCGCCATCAACCTCAAGCGCGAACTGCAGCTGGCGCGTGATCTTCTCGCAGTCCTCGACTGTCACGAACTGCTCCGGCACCACCGGCCCGCCCTCCACCGGGGGCTGCCAAGGCAAATCAATTGTGACGCGCAACAGCCCGCCCGCCGAGCGTTCTATTTCCACCAGGTCATAGCCCAGACCTGTCACGGTTTGTTCAACGATTTGCTGTAGTGCCACGTGTATTTAAATTCAGTCCTGCAAACACAAAAGACCCGGAACGCCCCTGAAACATTGGCAGCAGCCATGTCCCAACAGCGCCGAGCCCCATGGCAATCCCGAAGGTCGCCCGAAGATCGCCCAAAAAAAAGGGCGGTTGGTACCCGCCCGTTTGGTCGTGAATATGCCATTGTATCCGCAAACGACCTTCAGGCCAAGCCCGCCCCGCACAAAAGCGGGGACAGGACGGGGTGCTCAGGCCCGCCCGCGCACCCTTGGCCCGGCGTCAGGCGCCAACGCGCTCCAGCGCCTGCGCCGACTGGAGCCGCCGCAAGAGGGCCTGCGCCTCGGCGGGATCGGCAGGGGCCGCGCCCGGGTCCTGGGCCAGTGACTGCAGCATGCGCGCCACAACCCCTGCCTGGGGCAGCACCGGCCCCAGAAAACGTGCACGCTCGCCATCGGCCACCAGCAGCGAGGGGAAGGTTTCGATGTCCAGGTCTCCGGCCACGTCCTCGCGGTCCTCGACATCAAGCCAGACAAAGCGCATCTGCGGGAACTGGCTTGCCAGTTCCGCAAACGTGCTTCGGTATTGGTTGCAAACGCCACACCATTGCGCGCACAGGCAAACCACCCACCAGGGGCGGGTGGCGTCGCTGTCGTCCGGCAGCTTGCCGGCCATTGAATCCATGAAAGCCTCTCAGAAACCACGCCCTTCCCGGGCGCGATAAACCTCCATGTTACCGATTTCCGCCGCCTTGTTGCCCCAGGCGTTGCGCACATAGCTGGCCACGGCGGCCACCTGTGCGTCGGACAGCACATGACCGAAAGGTGGCATGCCGTGCGGCTGCGGCTGCTGCCGGGTGGAGGGTGGGTAGCCCCCTCCAGCAACACCAGCAACAGGTTGCGCGGCTCGGCCAGGGTCACGGAGGCATTGCCCGCAAGCGCGGGAAACGCGCCCGGCGTTCCCTGGCCCTCGGCCCCGTGGCAAACCGCGCATTGCCGCTCGTAGATGGCCCGCCCCAAGGCCATTTGCCCGGATGGCACGGGCGCGGCAGCAGGCCTGCTCCTGGGCGGGCCTGCTGCCGCGCCCTGCTCCTGCAGGTAGGAAGCAAGTGCCTGCAGATCCTGCGGCTGCCAGTGCTGGGTGCTGCGCGCCACAACTTCGGCCATTGGGCCCAACGCCGATCCCGAAGCACCCGAACCCGTCTGCAGCAACTGCACCCATGCGGACTCCTGGCCCGCGCGCACGCCGGCTTCGCCGGGGTCAAGCAGCGACGGCGCATACCAGGCCTGCCCTGCCACAAAGCCACCGGACATGGCCTGGGACGAGGCGCCCATGCCGTTGCGCGGTGCATGGCATGCCGCGCAGTGCCCCAGGCCCTGGGCAAGATAGGCACCGCGATTCCAGGCAGCCGCCTTCTGCGGCCGGTCCTGCCAATCCTGCGGGGTGAAGAACAGCGCGCGCCAGACAGCCAGCGAGCCCTGCCAGCCATAGGGAAAGTCCAGCGCATGCCGGGGCACCTGCGCGCGCACGGCGGGCAGGCTTTGCAGATAGGCAAACAATGCGTCCGAGTCGGCGCGCGTCACATGGGTGTAGCTGTCATATGGAAAGGCCGGATACAGCAGGCGCCCTTCCCGTGACCGCCCGTTATGCATTGCACGCCAGAAGTCCTGGGCCGTCCACAGCCCCAGGCCACTTTCCTTGTCAGGCGTGAGATTGCTGGTGTACAGCGTGCCGAACGAGGTGGGCAGGCCCCGCCCGCCCGCATACTCGGCGCCGCCAGCCGCCGTATGGCAGCCTGCGCAGTCGCCCACGCGGGCCAGGTAGGCACCGCGCTCTATCAAGGCAGTTGGCGTTTCGCGCGCGCCTGACCAGCCGCCATGGCCGTAGGCGTGCACGCCCTGCTCACCGCGCAGGTTGAGCCAGACCAGGAGCGCGCCCAGCAAGGCGATGATCAGCAACGCCAGCCCTGCCACCCTGGCCAGCCGCCGTCGCCCGTGTGTGTTCCCGCTTGCCGCGTTTTCTGCCAGGGTGTTCATGGCTTACCCTCCTGGCCAGCAATGGCGGCTACAGCGCCGCAGCGCAGCGGCATGGGCAGGGCCAGGGCTTCATGTCCGCCCGGCGCCGCCAGTGCGGGGCGCGATGACAGCCAGGCCGTGACGGCTACGACCTCCTGCGCCGTCAGCGCCTTGGCCACCTGGTCCATGCAGTCGGGCGCTGCCGCCTTGCGCTGGCCGGAGCGCCAGGCACCGATCTGGCTGTTCAGATAGTCGCGCGACAGGCCCAGCAGGCCCGGAATATCGTCACCCGCACCCATGAGCCGCTCACCATGGCATGCAGCGCAGGCGGGCAGGCCGCGCTGCGCGTCGCCCCGCAAGACCAGTTGCTCGCCACGGGCGAGTTCAGCGGGCGGCAGTTGCGCCGGCACGGGCGGGGCATAGGGGAGCTCCAGGCCTGCGAAGTGCGTGGCGATCTGGCGCAGATAGTCGTCCGACATGAATTCGATCAGCCGGTTCATGGCGGGATAGCTGCGGCGCCCTTGCTGGAAGTTCTTGAGCTGGCGGTACAGATAGCCTGCGGGCTTGCCCGCAATGCGCGGAAAGTAGCCGCTGGGCGTGGCCCGGCCCTCGGGACCATGGCAGGCCGTGCAGGCCAGCACCCTGGCGGCCATGGACCCCACATCGGGCAGCGGGGCGCTGACCACGGCGGGCGGCAGGTCTGCCATGGGCACGCCCGGTGCTGGCTGCATGGTCTGCGCGGTCTGCGCCATCACCCCGCAGGTTCCACACGCGCCGGCCACCAGCCATGCGCCCAGCAGGGCCCTCCATCCCCTGGAGCCTGTGCGCCCCCGCCCAGCCCGCCACCGACTGCCATGTGCCATGTCCGACGCCTCCTGTTCCGTCCTGCCGACGCGCGAATGTAATGAACCCGTCACAAGATGCCAGTCAAGCAGGAAAAGGCCCATCGGTTGAGACCCTGCCATGACCGGGCTATGCTGCCTTCGGGTTTGTCCAGAACATCGCCCGCAAGGGCCGGAGGACGGAAATTCATGGATTACAAGGACTACTACCGCATCCTGGCCGTGGACAGGCAGGCCAGTGCCGATGACATCAAGAAGGCCTACCGCAAGCTGGCGCGCAAGTACCACCCCGATGTCAGCAAGGAGGCGGACGCCTCCGAGCGCATGGCCGAAGTCAACGAAGCCAATGCCGTGCTGTCGGACCCCGAAAAGCGCGCAGCCTATGACGCCCTGGCCGATGCGCCGCGCCGCAGCGGGCCCGGCGCCGGCGGCTTCCAGCCACCGCCCGGCTGGGAAGGGCAGGACTTTCACTTTCGCAGCAGCGACGGCGCCATGCCGGAGGGCGACGCGGACTTCAGCGAGTTCTTCTCACAGATGTTCGGCCAGGGCGCGCGTGCCCGCCATGCGGGCGGAGGCGGCCAGCATCGCTCCCCGCCTGACCTGCGCGGGCAGGACCAGCACGCCAGCATCGAGCTGGACCTGCTGGACAGCTACCAGGGCGCGCAGCGCAGCCTGCACCTGCGCACCACGGTGCTGGATGACGACGGACACCCCGTGGCGCGCGACAAGGAATTGCAGGTCAGCATTCCCAAGGGCGTGCGCGAAGGCCAGATGATCCGCCTGGCCGGACAGGGCGGCCCGGGCCTGGGCAACGGCCCGGCAGGCGATCTGCTGCTGGAAGTGCACCTGCGCCACGACCCGCGCTGGTGGGCCGAAGGCAAGGATGTCTACCAGCCCGTGTCCCTGGCCCCGTGGGAAGCCGCACTGGGCGGCCCGGTCCGCGTGGCCACCATTGCCGGTGAATTCGAGGTCAGCGTGCCCGCAGGCAGCCGCGCTGGCCGCAAGTTGCGCATCAAGGGCAAGGGCTTGCCCGCCGCCACGCCGGGCGACCTGTACCTGGTGCTGGGCATCGCCCTGCCCGAGCCCAAGACCGACGCCCAGCGCCAGGCCTATGCAGCACTGGCCCAGGCCTTTCCCTCGTTCGATGCCCGCCAGCACGCAGCGGGCCAAGGAGCCACGCGATGAGCACGCCGCTGTACCCCTTCTACGAGCCCGCAGAACTGCTGGACGAAGGCGCTCTGGACCTGCAGGATCTGGCCCGCCACTGCCAGCGCAACACCGCCTGGGTGGTGGAGCGTGTGCAGACCGGCGTGCTGTACTGCGAAAACGAGCCATCCGGCGAAGCGGCCGCGCCACAGGCGCAGTGGCGCTTCAGCAGCCAGACCCTGGTGCGCGCGCGCCGCATAGCCCATCTGGAGCACAGCTTCGATGCCGACCCTCAGCTGGCCGCGCTGACGGCGGACCTGATCGAGGAAGTGCAGATGCTGCGCCGCAAGCTTCAGGCACTGCAGCATTGAGAACGCCGCCTCAAAAGCAAAAGCCCTCGAAAGAGGGCTTTTGCTTTCAGAACGCGGCCGCAGCAGGCGCGCATGCGGCCCGCCGTGCTCAGCGGTGACGCTTGCCGGGGTTCTTCTTGGTGTGGGTGTGGGCGCCACGGGCGCGGCTCACGCGCTGGCCACGGCCGGGCGTCGGCAGGGTGACGCCGTTGGGCAGGGGGGGCTGGGGAGTGAACTTGCGGTCGGCTTCGGTAACGATCTTGTTGCCCATGGCATTTCCTTCTTCAAAAAAATGAGAACGCGCAATTAGGCCATAGACCTGCATGACCGCGCACAAAAAAACACATGGCCTGCTCTGGCATAGGGAAAGTTCCAGCGTTGCGCGGCCCGCACAGCACCGGCGCAGGCAGCGCCGGCCTACACTGCGGCCCGGTTTTCTGTCCTAAAGTAGGAGCACGCTGCCAAGCGCGCAAGACCCTGGCATGCACGTCTGCCTGAACACGGAGTTCCGCACCATGTCACCCCGCCACCCCAATACAGAGTCAACCACCCCATCCACTTCCCGCCCCGCCTGGGTGCTGCCCACGGCCGGCCTGGCAGGGCTTGCCGTAGGCGCCGCCGCAGCAGCGTTGCTGTGGAAGGGCCTGCGCAACCCGCCCATCCCTCCTACCGTGGAGCCGGTGCGCGGCTGGGACATCCAGCGCTACATGGGCCGCTGGTATGAAGTGGCCCGCATCGACCACAGTTTCGAAAAAGGCCTGGAGCGCACCCAGGCCGAGTACACACAGCTTCCCGACGGCACGGTGCATGTGCTGAACCGGGGCTACGACGCCCGCCACCGGCGCTGGAAATCCTCCGAGGGCAAGGCCCGCACGGTGCACGGCCCGGACGTTGCGGCGCTCAAGGTCTCTTTCTTCGGCCCGTTCTACGGCGGCTACAACGTGGTGGCTCTTGATGCCGAGTACCGCTGGGCCATGGTGGTGGGATCGGACCTGCGCTATTTCTGGATTCTTTCGCGCACGCCCGAACTGGCCGACGGCGTGGCGGCACGCCTGCTGGCGCAGGCCCGGCTGCTGGGCGTGCCCGTGGACAAGGTCCAGTGGATCCTGCAGGACGGAGTCAATCCCACGGGCAGCTGGTAGCGCGGTCAGGCAGCGGCCTCAGAACCCCTCGGGCATGCCTTCGCCCGAGAAGCCGGCGGCCTCCACCAGCCGCTGCGTGTACGCCTGGCGCGGCGCGCCCAGCACCTGGGCGACGGGGCCGGATTCGACGATGGCGCCATCCTTCATGACCACCACGTCATGGGCCATGGCGCGGATCACGTCCACGTCATGCGTGATCAGCAGATAGGCCAGGCCCCGCTCGCGCTGCAGCCGTTGCAGCAGGCCCAGCACCTGCTGCTGAATGGTCACATCCAGCGCGCTGGTGGGCTCGTCGAGCACCAGCACCTCGGGCTCCAGCACCAGGGCGCGTGCAATGGCGATGCGCTGGCGCTGGCCTCCCGAGAATTCGTGGGGATAGCGGTCAAGCAGGCCGGGAAACTGTTCCTGCGTCAGGCCCACGGCCGACAGCATCTCCACGATGCGGTCGCGTTGCTGCGGCGCCTTCAGCGACGGCGCATGCACGCGCAGGCCCTCGCCAACGATCTGCTCCAGCGTCAGCCGGGGCGACAGCGATGAATACGGGTCCTGGAACACCACCTGCACCTTGCGCCGCAGCGCACGGTTGGCGGGCGAGTTGCGCGTGGCTGGCTGCTGCCAGGCATGGCCGGCAATGCGCAGCCGTCCTTCATGGGGCAGCAGCCCCAGCACGGCCTGGGCCAGCGTGGATTTGCCCGATCCCGATTCACCGACCACACCCACGGTGCGCCCGGGCAACAGCGCCAGGTCTGCGGACTGCACGGCGACGAAGCGCCCCTGGCCGAACCATCCGCGCATGCCTGCCAGCGGCACCGGATAGCTGACCTTGAGGCCCTGGGCCTGCACCAGCGGCTCGCCAGCCGTGGCCTCGGCGCCTGCCTCCACCTCGATCAGGTCGCGGCGTGGCACGCTGGCCAGCAGCTTGCGCGTATAGGCATGGCGCGGAGCCGCCATGACCGCCGACACCCCGCCCTGCTCCACCAGTTGTCCACGCTCCATCACCGCCACGCGGTCGGCAAAGCGCCGTACCAGATGCAGGTCGTGCGTGATCATCAGCACGGCCATGCCGGTCTGGCGCTGCAGGTCATCGAGCAACTGCAGGATCTGGCCGCGCAGCGTGACATCGAGTGCCGTCGTCGGCTCGTCGGCCAGGAGCAGGCGCGGGCTGCTGGCCAGCGCCATGGCGATCATGGCGCGCTGGCGCTGCCCGCCACTGAGCTGGTGGGGAAAGGCGCGGGCGCGGCGCACAGGCTCGGCAATGCCGGTGGTCGCCAGCAATTCGGTGGCCTGGACCAGGGATTGCGCTCGCGTCAGCCCTTGCTTGAGGCGAAGCACCTCGCCCACCTGCTCGCCCACGGTCATCAGCGGGTTGAGCGCCGTCATGGGCTCCTGGAAAATCATGGCCACGTCGCCGCCGCGCACGGCGCGCATCTCGCGCTCGGGCAGGCGCAGCAGGTCGCGGCCGTCGAACAGGGCCTGGCCTCCCAGCTGAGCGTCTCCAGCCAGCCGCAGCAGCGACAGCGCGGTGATGGTCTTGCCCGAGCCGGACTCGCCCACCAGCGCCAGCTTCTCGCCTGCCGCCAGGTCGAAGCTCACGCCGTGCACCACATCCTTGCTGCCGAAGCGCACGCGCAGGTTGCGCACGGACAGCAATGTCCGGCCACGGCCGGGGGGCGAAGGTATCTCCATTGCCGGCTGCTCTGCGTTCATGCGGCGTCCTTTGCATCGACACCGGGGGCGGCATCGCTGGCAGCGGCCTTGCGCGGGTCCAGCGCATCGCGCAGCGCATCGCCCATGAAGGTCAGCAGCAGAAGCGTCACCACCAGCACGGCAAAGGTGGACAGCGAGATCCACCAGGCATCGATGCTGTTCTTGCCCTGGTTCAGCAGCTCACCCAGGCTGGGGGTGTCAGGCGGCACCCCCAGCCCCAGGAAGTCCAGCGAGGTCAGGGCCAGGATGGCCGCACTCATGCGAAACGGCAAAAAGGTCACCACGGGCGTCATGCTGTTGGGCAGCAGATGGCGCCAGATCAGCGCGCCATTGCCCACGCCCAGCGCCCGCGCCGACTTCACATAGTCCAGCTGGCGGTTGCGCAGGAACTCGGCACGCACGTAGTCCGACAGGCCCATCCAGCCGAACAGCGACAGCAGCACCAGCAGCAGCGAGACGCTGGGCGCCAGCACCGCGCTGAAGATGATCAGCAGATACAGCTCGGGCATGGAGCCCCAGATCTCGATGAAGCGCTGGAATGCCAGATCGGTCCTGCCGCCGAAAAAACCCTGGACGGCCCCCGTCACAACGCCCAGCACCACGCCCGACGCCGTCAGCGCCAGCGCAAACAGCACGCTGACGCGAAACCCGTAGATCAGCTGGGCCAGCAGATCGCGCCCCCGGTCATCGGTACCCAGCAGGTTGTCGCGCGAGGGCGGCGCCGGATTGGGCGAGGTCGCAAAGTAGTTCAGCGCCTGTGGCCCATAGGGATTGAGCGTGTACAGCGCCCAGTTGTCGCCCTGGCGCAGGCGGTCGCGGATGAAGGGGTCCAGGTAGTCGGTGGCCGTCTCAAAGTCGCCGCCGAAAGTCTTCTCGGAATAATCGTTCCACAGCGGCCAGTAGGTCTGGCCCTCGTAGCGCACCACCAGGGGCCGGTCGTTGCTGATCAGCTCGGCGCCCAGGCTCAGCACCACCATCACGCAAAAAGCGACCAGGCTCCAATACCCCAGCCGATTGCGCCTGAACCGCATCCAGGCCCGCCGCGCCGGCGACACTGCCACCACAGCCAGCGGTACAGGCGCTGCCCCGGGCAGCCCTGCGCCTGGAGCGGCAAGGGAGTGCATCTCAGTTTCCATGTTGCTGCATCACAGTGGCGCGACCGCCCAAAGTCAGGGACACCAGGCAAGGGCCTGCGCCAGCCGCCAATGGCCCGAACGCTCCCCCCGCAAAGCAAGAGGCGGAGACGGCGCAGCCGTTCAGGGGGCGCTCAATCAAACCGTACACGCGGATCCACCCACACATAACAAAGGTCACTGACCAGCTTGGTCACCAAGCCGATCAGCGTGAACAGATACAGCGTGCCCAGCACCACGGGATAGTCGCGCCGAATCACGCTGTCATAGCTGAGCAGGCCCAGGCCGTCCAGCGAGAACAGTGTCTCTATCAGCAGCGAGCCCGTGAAGAAGGCGCCGATGAAGGCGGCCGGAAATCCGGTGACGATGGGGATCAGCGCATTGCGCAGCACATGGCGGTAGAGCACCTGCCGCTCGGACAGGCCCTTGGCACGCGCAGTCAGCACGTACTGCTTGCGGATCTCTTCCAGGAAGGCATTCTTGGTCAGCATGGCCGTGATGGCGAAGCTGCCCGCCACCATGGCCGTCACCGGCAGCGCGATATGCCAGAGATAGTCCACAATGCGCGCGCCCCAGGACAGCTCGTCCCAGTTGGAGGAAGTCAGCCCGCGCAGCGGAAACCACTGCAACTGGCCGCCAAAGATCACCAACAGTGCCACGCCCAGCACGAAACCCGGAATCGCATAGCCGACCAGGATCAGCAGCGTGGTGGCGAAGTCGAACCGCGAGCCGGCCCGCACGGCCTTGGCAATGCCCAGCGGCACGGCAACGAGGTAGCTGATGAAAAAGGTCCACAGTCCCAGGCTGGCCGAGACCGGCAGCTTCTCCTTGATCAGCTGCCAGACATCCTTGTTCTGAAAGAAACTGCGCCCCAGGTCGAACCGCGCGAACTGCCCGAGCATCTGGAAGAAGCGCTCATGGGCCGGCTTGTCAAAGCCGTAGAGGGCCTTGATCTGCTCAATGCGCTGGGGGTCCACCCCCTGGTTGCCACGGTAGGCCAGGCCACCGCCTTCGCCGCCACGGCCCACGCTGGCCTTGGCCTCGGCCAGATACTGCTCGACCGGGCCACCGGGCACGAACTGCACGACCACGAAGGTCAGCAGCAGTACGCCCAGCAGGGTCGGCACCATCAGCAGCAAGCGTTTGAATATGTAGGCCCACATAAGAAGTCTTGCATTATGTCCATTGCGGGGAGGGGCCCCGGCCGGGGGACGCCCTCATCATGCAACGGATCGCAACGACACAGCCGCAACGCCGGCTCATGGAGGCGGCGCGGTCAGCACCGGCATGCGGGCCCACCAGGTGTCCATGGCCCAGCTCTCGCCCTTCGCATAGGCCGGAACCACGGCCGGTCGCACCAGGCGCCAGGAGTCGTAGACCATGCGGTGCGTGCCCGCGCTCCACTGCGGAATCAGATAGTGGCCGTGCGTGATGATGCGTTCGAGTGCGTGGCAGGCAGGCAACAGTTGCGCCTCTGTCTTGGCCTCGGTCATGCGGCGGATCATGGCGTCGACCGCCGGGTTCTTCACGCCGGGGAAATTGCCGGAACCCTCGGTTGCCGCCGCCTGGCTGCCGAACAGGTCGGCGAATTCCTGGCCCGGATTGTTCGTGCCCTGGTAGGCGATGGAGATGATGTCGTAGTCGAACTTCTCCACGCGCTGCTGGTACAGCGCATAGTCCGCCGAGCGAAAGCGCAGCCGGATGCCCAGCTTTTCCAGATTGCGTATCCAGGGCGAGACCTGGCGTATGCCCGAGTCGCTGCTGTCCAGGTACTCCAGCTCCATGGCCTGGCCCCGCGCGTTGCGCAGCACGCCATCCTGAATGGTCCAGCCGGCATTGGCCAGCAGTTGCCGCGCCTGGCGCAGATTTCCGCGCAACGAGCTGTCGCCATCGGTGCGCGGCGGCTCGGCCATGGGGCCGAAGGCCTCCGGCGGGATGCTCTTGCGCAAGGGCTCCATGAGCGCCAGCTCCTCTGGCGAGGGCTCGCCATGGGTCTCGCAGGCCGTGTTGCCGAACAGCCCGCGCACGCGCTGGTAGGAACCGTAGAACATCTGCCGGTTCATCCACTCGTAGTCCATGGCCAGGCCCAGGGCGCGGCGCACCCGAACGTCCTGCAGCACAGGCCGGCGCACGTTGAGCACATAGCTCTGGAATCCCGATGGCAGCTTGTTGCTGAACTCGCCCTTGACCAGCTCGCCCCGGTCGAAACGCTTGCCGTACAGGCGACGCGCCCAGTCGCCGGCGCTGTAAAAGCGCATGAGGTCGAACTCCCCGGCCTTCAGCGCCTCCAGCCTCGCCGTGTTGTCGCGGTAGATCTTGACGGAAATGCGATCGAAATTGGCCGTGCCCACGCGCACAGGCAGATCGCGGCCCCAGTAGCCCGGGTCACGCACATAGGTGATGTCCTTGCCGAATCGCACGGGACCTATCTTGTAGGGCCCGCTGCCGATGGGCGTGTCCGTCACCACCTGGTCGAAGGGCTTGGCCTTGCCGTTTTCCACGCCCCAGTCGCGGCTGAACACTGGAATGGCCCCCACGGTCAGCGGCAATTCCCGGTTCGGCTGCTTGAAGCGAAAGCGCACGGTGCGTTCGTCCAGCACATCGACGCCCGCCACATCGAAGAACAGCGTTCTGTAGCCGGGCAGTGCATGCGGGCCCACCAGCGTGTCATAGCTGAACTTGACATCGGCGGCCAGCACGGGCTTGCCGTTGTGAAAGCGTGCCTGGGGCCGCAACCGGAATGTGGCGGACAGGCCGTCGGCCGCGGCCTGCACATCCTCGGCCAGCAATCCGTAGCCGGTGGCGGTCTCGTCCAGCGAGGGCCACAGCAAGGTGTCGAACATCAGCTCCGCCAGATAGGCGGGCGACGACCCCTTGATGGTGAACGGGTTGTATTTGTCAAAGGTGGAGATGCGCAGATTGCTCACTAGGCGCAGCTCGCCGCCCTTGGGGGCCTTGGCGTTGACATAGTCGAAATGGCTGAAGCCCTCGGCATAGCGGGGCTCGCCCCACAGGGCATAGGCATGCGAGCTCCAGGCCGGCGCACACGCCGAGGCCAGCAGCAGCGAAGAAATCATCCAATGGCGCATGCGACAATTCTGCACCACGCAGCCAGCCCTTCCGCTGGCAAACGCTGACGCGGGCCCCGGCCATCGCCGCCAGCTGGTGCGCACTTCCACTCACTTTCTCTGGAGAACAACAATGGGCTTTCTCGCCGGTAAAAAACTGCTGATCACGGGCGTTCTGTCCAACCGCTCCATCGCCTACGGCATCGCCAAGGCCTGCCATGCACAGGGCGCGGAGCTGGCCTTCAGCTATGTGGGCGAGCGCTTCAAGGACCGCATCACCGAGTTCGCCGCCGAATTCGACTCCAAGCTGATCTTTGACTGCGACGTGGCAGACGATGCCCAGATCGACAAGCTGTTCGCGGACCTTGGCGCGACCTGGGGCAAGTTCGACGGCTTCGTGCACAGCATCGGCTTTGCGCCGCGCGAGGCCATCGCCGGCAACTTCCTGGACGGCCTGTCGCGCGAAGGCTTCAAGATCGCGCACGACATCAGCGCCTACAGCTTCCCCGCGATGGCCAAGGCGGCCCTGCCCTACCTCAACGACAAGTCCTCGCTGCTGACCCTGTCGTACCTGGGCGCCCTGCGCTCCATCCCCAACTACAACACCATGGGCCTGGCCAAGGCATCGCTGGAAGCCTCGGTGCGCTACCTGGCCGAGGCCGTGGGCCGCACGGCAGACGGCCGCGCCATCCGCGCCAACGGCATCTCGGCCGGTCCCATCAAGACCCTGGCCGCCTCGGGCATCAAGGACTTCGGCAAGCTGCTGGGCCGCGTGGCCGATGCATCGCCGCTGCGCCGCAACGTGACCATCGAGGACGTGGGCAATGTGGCCGCCTTCCTGCTGTCGGACCTCGCCTCGGGCGTGACGGCCGAGATCACCTACGTGGACGGCGGCTTCAGCCAGACCGCAGGCCTGTCGGCCGACCAGGTCTAAGTCACCGCCAGACTGTGACCCGCCCCGCAGGCATTGCCGCCTGCGGGGCTTTTTTTCGCCTGGAATCCAGGCACCCGCATCCTGCCGATGCGCGAAAGGAAATACACATCGGATTGCATACGGTCATTTTTGTTTTGAATGAGAATGATTCTCATGAATAATACAATTCTCAAATCAATATCAAAGAACCTCTGAAAACCTCGGAGCCAGCAGATATGCAAGCAACCTCTGACCTCAGTCTGCCCTCTCCCGTCCCTGCACCCTCCCAAGCATCCTTGAATCAATGGGAGCAGCTGGCGCGCCGCGCCCATGGGCATTTCCATGCAGGCCAGATCGAAAGCGCGCTCGCCATGCAGATGAAGGCCCTGCATGTGGCGCAGCGCCTCATCGCCGGCCCGCTGCTGGCGGAACACGCCGATCACTGCATGGCCGCCTGGGTGGTCTCCCACCACAACCTGGCCGAGTTGCTGGCATTGCGCCAGCAGCCAGCACTGGCCATCGAATACCTGTGCGAGGCGCACCAGGGCCTGCTGGCCCTGGGTGATGCGCGCCACCATGCGGCCGCCGTGTGCAGCGCCGCCTGGCGCCATATGCGCGAAACCCATTCAGCCCTGCTGCAGTGGCAGCGCCAGCACGGCAGCCAGCCCCGCATCGATGCAGCGCTTCAGGCCTCGGCCCGCGTCTTCGACTGCACGGCTGCGGCCCTGCCGCCCCGGCTGGCGCATTGATTGCCGCCGCACAGACATCGCAACGCACCGATTTTTTCCCCGTAGTCCCTGAAAGAAACCACATGAGCAACTACACCCTGCCTCCCCTGAACTACGCCTACGACGCGCTGGAGCCCCATATCGATGCGCAGACCATGGAGATCCACTACACCAAGCACCATCAGGCCTATGTGAACAACCTGAATGCCGCGCTCAAGGACACGCCGCACGGCAGCCAGCCCGTGGAGCAGTTGATCGCCGACCTGTCCCTGCTGCCTGAAGGCGTTCGCGGTGCCGTGCGCAACAACGGCGGCGGACACGCCAACCACAGCCTGTTCTGGACCGTGATGGCCCCGGTGGACCAGGGCGGCGGCGGTGCTCCCTCGGGCGAACTGGCCCAGGCCATTGACCGGGAACTGGGCGGCTTCGATGCCTTCAAGGCCGCCTTCACCCAGGCCGCGCTCACGCGCTTTGGCAGCGGCTGGGCCTGGCTGGTGGTGGGCAAGGACGGCAAGCTGGCCGTGGAAAGCAGTGGCAACCAGGACAGCCCGCTGATGGCCGGCATCGGCTCCGGCGCCACCCCCATCCTGGGCCTGGACGTGTGGGAGCACGCCTACTACCTCAAGTACCAGAACCGCCGCCCTGAATACATCGCGGCGTTCTACAACGTAGTCAACTGGGCCGAAGTGGCCCGCCGCTACGCCGCCGCACGCGGCTGAACGGTCCGCAACGCCAACCTCTGACCTCGACCAGCATGGATCTGCCACAACGCTTCCGCTCCAAGACCAGCGTACGGTCCAACATCCGCCTGTGGATAGGCCTGGCCATCATGATGGCCGGCGCCTGGGCGCTCACCAGCCAGTTCTGGGCCTACGCCCAGAACCATCCGGTGGTCTTCCAGGCCCTGGCCGGAGGCTCGGCCGCCGCGCTGGCGACCGCACTGGGCACCGTGCCCGTGATGCTGTCCCAGCGCCTGTCCGAGCGCACGCAGGACACCCTGTTCGGCTTTGGCGCCGGGGTCATGCTGGCCGCCTGCGCCTTCTCGCTGATCCTGCCGGGACTGGAGGCCGTGCGCACCCAGGAACTGTTCGGTGGCGGCAGCTGGGCGGCTGGCGGGGTCATAGGTTCGGCCATCCTGATGGGCGGTGCCGCCCTCATGCTCATGGACAGGCTCCTGCCCCATGAGCACTTCATCAAGGGCCGCGAAGGCCTGGACCCGCAAGGCGCGCGCAAGCTGCAGCGCACCTGGCTGTTCGTCTTCGCCATCACCCTGCACAACCTGCCCGAAGGCCTGGCCATCGGCGTGGGCTATGCGGGCAACGACGGATTGCGCGCCAATGCGCTGGCCACGGGCATTGCCATACAGGATGTGCCCGAAGGCCTGGTGGTGGCCGTGGCCCTGCTGGCCGCAGGCTACAAGCGCAGCTTTGCCGTGTTGCTGGGCATGGCCTCCGGCCTGGTGGAGCCCGTGGGCGCCGTGCTGGGGGCAGCCATCGTGAGCGGCTCGGCAGCCATGCTGCCGTGGGGCCTGGGCTTTGCAGCGGGCGCCATGCTGTTCGTGATCAGCCACGAAATCATTCCCGAGTCGCACCGCAAGGGCCATGAAGCCTTTGCCACGGGCGGCCTCATGCTGGGCTTCGTGCTGATGATGGTGCTGGACACGGCCCTGGGCTGAGCCAGCGCACCGCGCACGCCTGGCTCAGGGCAGCAAAAGCCCCAGTTCCCGCGCCGCCGCCAGCACATGGCGGGCGTGGCGCTCTTCATAGCGGTGGGCTGGCATGGTCAGTGTCAGCGCCGCTGCCAATTCCCCATCGCGCTTGAACACGGGGGCAGAAATCCCTGCGATCTCGCGGTGCCTGTCTCCCACCATGGCGCAGTAGCCATCGGCACGCACACGGGCCAGTTGCGTGCGGCTGCCGCCGCGCGATGCGGCGTACAGCTCGGCATCGAAAGCCGACAGCACGCGCCCGCCTGCGCCCTGGCCCAGCGGCAGCAGATCGCCCGTGCGTGCGTGGTCGCGCACGGGATGGGGCGAATCCACGCGGTACAGGCACAGCCGGTCCTGGCCCTGGCGCACGTGGTAGGCCGCACTTTCGCCCGTGGCCTGCACCAGAGTGCGCAGCACGGGCATGACCACGCTGTCCAGCGAGAAATGCCGGGCATAGACGGTGTTCAGCCGCGCCACGGCCGGGCCCACGGCGTAGCGGCCGTCATCCATGCGCAGCACCCAGCCGCCATGCTCCAGCGAGGCCAGCAGCCGCAGCACGGTGCTCTTGTACAGGCGCGTGCGCTCCGACAACTGGGCCAGCGTCAGCCCGTCGTCGCCGTCGCGAAACGCTGCCAGCAGGCTCAAGGCCCTGTCCACGGCCGCCACGCCGCCCGGCGCGGCGTTCTCGTCGGCCACCGATTCCGTCACTGATTTGCGAGGCATAAAAAGGCACCCAAGGGAAAACCCCAGGCACGCAGGCTTGACGATGGCGCGTGCAGCAGGGAATATTTCAATAGAGAGAATATAGTTCTATCTATTAGAACCACACAGAACCCCGATGTCAACAGGTGAATCCGCCACCATCGACACCCACCACCGGATGCAACTGCCCATGTCCTCCCACCGTTTTGACGTACTCATCAGTGAAGTCGGCCCGCGCGATGGCCTGCAGTCCGTGGCCTCCACCATGTCCACGGCGCACAAGCATGCCTGGATCGCCGCGCTGGCCCATGCAGGCCTGCAGGAGATCGAGGTCGGCTCCTTCGTCTCGCCCAAGTTGCTGCCGCAGATGGCCGACGCGGCCGAGGTGGTCGCCCAGGCCATCACCCTGCCCGGTGTCACCGTGATGGCCCTGGCCCCCAATCTGCGCGGCGCCGAGGCTGCGCTGCGCGCCGGCGCCCACAAGGTCACGCTGCCCGTCTCGGCCAGCCCCGCGCACTCCATGGCCAATGTGCGCAAGACGCCCATGCAGATGGTGGACGAGGTGCGGGCCATTGCCGCGCTGCGCGACGAGATCGCACCGCAGGCCCTGATCGAGGCGGGCATCTCCACGGCCTTCGGCTGCACGCTGCAGGGGCTGGTGCCCGAGGACGAAGTGATTGCACTGGCCCTGGCCTGCGTGGCGGCGGGCGCCGATGAATCGGGCCTGTCCGACACCACGGGCATGGCCAACCCGGCCCAGGTGCGGCGCCTGTTCACAAGGCTGCGCGCCGAGCTGGGCGAACATGCAGGCGCGGCCCACATGCACAATACGCGCGGCCTGGGCCTGGCCAACTGCCTGGCCGCCTACGAGGCCGGCGTGCGCACCTTCGATGCCTCGCTGGCCGGCCTGGGCGGCTGCCCCTATGCACCCGGCGCCTCGGGCAACGTGGTCACCGAAGACCTGGTCTTCATGTTCGAGGCCATGGGCATCCGCACCGGCGTGGACATCGAACGCCTGATCGCCGCCCGCCAGCCGCTGGCCGCAGGCCTGCCCGGCGAGGAGCTGCACGGCATGACGCCGCTGGCCGGACTGCCCAAGGGCTTTGTGCCCCTCATCTACGCACCGGCCTGAGCCGCAGCGACAACCCACATATTCATTCACCGTTTTTCCATGAGCCAACCCAACTCCCCCGACACGGCCGCAGGCCAGGCCACGCCACTGCCCTACGCAGGCATCCGCGTGGTCGAGTTCACCCACATGGTCATGGGCCCGTCCTGCGGCATGATGCTGGCCGACCTGGGCGCCGAAGTCATCAAGATCGAGCCCGTGGGCCACGGCCGCGACGGCGATGCCACGCGCAAGCTGCTGGGCTCGGGCTCGGGCTTTTTCCCGCTGTTCAACCGCAACAAGAAAAGCCTGACGCTGGACCTGCAGACCGAGGAAGGCAAGCAGGCCGCGCTGCGCCTGATCGCCACGGCCGACGTGGTCTGCGAGAACTTCAAGCCCGGCACCATGCGCAAGCTGGGCCTGGACTACGACAGCCTCAAGGACCGCTTCGAGCGCCTCATCTACGTAAGCCACAAGGGCTTTCTGCCTGGCCCCTACGAGCACCGCACGGCGCTGGACGAAGTGGTGCAGATGATGGGCGGCCTGGCCTACATGACGGGCCGCCCCGGCGACCCGCTGCGCGCGGGCGCCAGCGTCAACGACATCATGGGCGGCATGTTCGGCGCCATGGGCGCGATGGCCGCCCTGGCCCAGCGCGAGAAGACCGGGCGCGGCCAGGAAGTGCAAAGCGCGCTGTTCGAGAACAACATCTTCCTGGTCGCCCAGCACATGATGCAGTTCGCCGTCACCGGCAAGCCGGCCGCGCCCATGCCGGCACGCATCTCGGCCTGGGCCATCTATGACGTGTTCGAAGTCCGGGACGGCGAGCAGATCTTCCTGGCCGTGGTCAGCGATGGCGCCTGGCGCCTGTTCTGCGACGCCTTCGGCCTGGGCGAGCTGCGCGACGATCCGCGCCTTGGCAGCAACAACGACCGCGTGCTGGCGCGCAGCTGGCTGATGCCGCTGCTGCGCGAGAAGATGGCCCCGCACAGCGCAGCCCACATTGCGGAGATCTTCGAGAAGAATGGCCTGCCCTTCGCGCCCATCGCACGCCCGCAGGACCTGCTGGAAGACCCGCACCTGAACGCCACGGGCGCGCTGGCCCCCATCACCCTGCCCGATGGCCGCGAGACCAAGACCGTGCTGCTGCCCTTCACGCTGGACGGCAAGCGCCTGGATGTGCGCCTGTCGCCGCCGCGCCTGGGCGAGCACAGCCTGGAGATCCTCACCGCCCTGGGCTACAGCAGCGAGCAGGCCCTGGCCCTGGCCCGGGGCGACGCCACCGACAGCCACGCCAAGGCTTCCCACTGAAGCCAGGCTGAGCCACTGAAGGCGCCGCCGTCCACCCGGCGCGCGGCGCCCCTGCAACCTTGCACCCCATCCACCCCACACCGGACGACGCTTGCCGCGCGCCCGGCGGGGAGGCCTTTTCCCAAAAATTCCCGGAGACAACACCATGCCCGCCATCCACCGCAACCCGGCCGCCCAAAAACAGACACAGACACAGACCCAGGCCCGCCCTTGTTCCGCCCCGCGCCGCCAGTTGCTGCTGTGCGCCCTGCCCGCATTGGCTGCCGCCCTGCTCCCGCTGGCGGCCCAGGCCCAGCCTGAGCACTGGCCCTCACGCGCCGTGCGCATGGTCGTGCCCTACACGCCGGGCGGCGGCACGGACGCGGTCGCGCGCCAGATCAGCGAGCGCGTGGGCACGCTGAACAAATGGACCGTGGTCGTGGACAACAAGCCCGGCGCGGGCGGCAACATCGGCCTGGATGCAGTGGCCAAGTCCGCGCCGGATGGCTATACCTTCGGCATGGGCCAGACCGCCAACCTCGCCATCAACCCCGCCCTGCTGCCCAGCATGCCCTTCAACCCGCGCACCGACCTGATCCCCGTGGCCCTGGTCGCTGCCCAGCCCACGGTGCTGGTCGTGCCGCAGGACTCGCCATGGAAGTCGGTGCAGGACCTGGTCAAGGCCGCCAAGGCCGACCCGGGCGGCATCCGCCAGGGCCTGGCATCGACGGGCACGGTAGGCCACCTGGCCGGCGAGATGCTGGCCTTCAAGGCCGGCATCCAGGTGCTCAACGTGCCCTACAAGGGCGCAGCGCCGGCCGTGACCGACCTGCTGGGCAAGCAGACGCACTACATGTTCGGCACGCCCCAGGCCGTCTATCCGCTGCTCAAGGGCGGCAAGCTGCGCGCCCTGGCCGTGACCTCGGCCAAGCGCCTGCCCATCCTGCCCGAGGTGCCCACCGTGGCCGAGTCGGGCTATGCAGGCTTCGAGGCCGTGGACTGGAAGCTCATCGTCGCTCCCAAGGGCACGCCGGCTGCCATCGTGCAGAAGATGAACACCGCCGTGAACGCGGCCCTGCAGCAGCCCGCCGTGCAGCAGCAACTGCAGGCCGAGGGCAGCACGGCCCTGGGCGGCAGCATCCAGGACGCGGCCCAATACCTGCTCAAGGAACAGACGGACTGGGCCGCGCTGATCCGCGACGCAAAGATACGCCTGGAGTGACCACGGAATAACAACGCCGCAGCGGCGCAATGAAAAAGGCGCGGAGCCCCTTTCGGGACCCGCGCCTTTTTGATGGGCCGTCAGCCGGCCCGGCGATCAGATCGTGCGGCCGAAGGGACCATCGTCCCCCACCTGCACCATCTTGCGGCCGCGCGCAGGCTTGGCTGCGGTGCCGACTTCAGGCGCGGCGGGCTGCGCCTTGCGCGCTGCGGGGCGCTTGGCAGGCGCCTTGACCGCGGCGGCCTTGGCAACCTTGGCGGCCGGCTTGGCTGCCGGTTTCGCGGCTGCCTTGGCAACTGTCTTGGCGGCTGCCTTGGCGGCTGTCTTGGCCGCAGGCTTGGCTGCAGTCTTCACGGCCTTCTTCGCAGCAGGCTTGCCACCTGCCGGCGTCTTGCGGGCCGGCGCGGTCCCGGCCACGCAGTCGGCGTAGTAGCGCACTTCGCCATCTTCGCTTTGCAGTTCCACCAGGCCGTGGATGTCGGTCTCGAAGCCTGGGCACTCCTTGGCGAACTCGCGCGCAAACAGCAGGTAGTCCACGATCTTGCGGTTGAACACTTCGCCGGGAATCAGCAGCGGAATGCCGGGCGGGTACGGCGTGACCAGGCCCACGGTGATGCGGCCTTCCAGGTGGTCGATCTCCACGCGCTCGGTCTTGCGCTGCGCGATGTGGGCGTAGGCATCGGTGGGCTTCATGGCGGGCTGCAGGTCCGACAGGTACATCTCGGTCGTCAGGCGGGCGATGTCGTACTTGGCGTACAGCTGGTGCACGTGCTGGCACAGGTCGCGCAGGCCCATGCGCTCGTAGCGGCGGTGCTGCTGGCAGAACTCGGGCAGGATGCGCGCCAGCGGCTGGTTGCGGTCGTAGTCGTCCTTGAACTGCTGCAGCGCCGTCAGCATGGTGTTCCAGCGGCCCTTGGTGATGCCGATGGTGAACATGATGAAGAACGAGTACAGGCCCGTCTTCTCCACCACCACGCCGTGCTCGGCCAGGTACTTGGTCACGATGGAGGCGGGGATGCCCGTGTCCGAGAAATCGCCGTCCAGGTCCAGGCCCGGCGTCACGATGGTGGACTTGATCGGGTCCAGCATGTTGAAGCCGTCGGCCAGCTCGCCGAAGCCGTGCCAGTTGTCGAACTCCTTGCCGTTCTTGGCCTTGGAGCGCTTGGGCGCCGCGTCATGGCCGCGGATGATCCAGTCCTGGGCCGAGCCCACGCCTTCATCGGCCAGCTTCTCGGGACCCCAGACCTCGAACCACCAGTCGTCGTCGCCGAACTCGTCCTCCACCTTGCGCATGGCGCGGCGGAAGTCCAGCGCTTCCAGAATGGACTCCTCCACCAGGGCCGTGCCGCCGGGCGGCTCCATCATCGCGGCGGCCACGTCGCAACTGGCGATGATGCTGTACTGCGGGCTGGTCGAGGTGTGCATCAGGTACGCCTCGTTGAACAGGTGGTGGTCCAGCTTTTCGGTCTGGCTGTCCTGCACCAGCACATGCGAGGCCTGGCTGATGCCGGCCAGCAGCTTGTGGATGGACTGCGTGGCATACACCACCGAGTGCTTGGGGCGCGCGCGCTTCTTGCCCATGGCGTGGTAGCTGCCATAGAACGGGTGGAAGGCAGCGTGCGGCAGCCAGGCCTCATCGAAGTGCAGGTTGGCCACATAGCCGTCCAGCATGCTCTTGATGGTCTCGGTGTTGTAGAGCACGCCGTCGTAGGTGGACTGCGTCAGCGTCAGCACGCGCGGCTTGACCGTCTTGGCATCCACGCCCTTGAGCAGCGGATTGGCCGCGATCTTGGCCTGGATGGACTCCACCGAGAACTCGCTTTGCGGGATCGGGCCGATGATGCCGAAGTGGTTGCGCGTGGGCTTGAGGAACACCGGAATCGCACCCGTCATGATGATGGAGTGCAGGATGGACTTGTGGCAGTTGCGGTCCACCACCACCACGTCGCCGGGCGCCACGGCGTGGTGCCACACGATCTTGTTCGACGTGGACGTGCCGTTGGTCACGAAGTAGCAATGGTCGGCATTGAAGATGCGGGCGGCATTGCGCTCGCTCTCGCCGATGGCGCCGTTGTGGTCCAGCAGCTGGCCCAGCTCCTCCACCGCGTTGCACACGTCGGCGCGCAGCATGTTCTCGCCGTAGAACTGGTGGTACATCTGGCCCACGGGGCTTTTCAGGAAGGCCACGCCGCCCGAGTGTCCGGGGCAGTGCCAGCTGTAGGAGCCGTCTTCCGCATAGTCCAGCAGCGCCTTGAAGAACGGCGGCTGTACGCCTTCCAGGTAGCTCTTGGCTTCGCGGATGATGTGCTTGGCCACGAACTCTGGCGTGTCCTCGAACATGTGGATGAAGCCGTGCAGCTCGCGCAGGATGTCGTTGGGCAGGTGGCGGCTGGTCTTGGTCTCGCCGTAGATGTAGATCGGCACATCGGCGTTCTTGCGGCGCACTTCGCCGATGAAGCTGCGCAGGCTGTGGATCACCGGATCGGTTCCGCCATCGCCCAGCGAGAACTCCTCGTCATCGATGGACAGAATGAAGGCACTGGCCCGGCTTTGCTGCTGCGCGAATTGCGACAGGTCGCCGTAGCTGGTCACGCCCAGCACCTCGAAACCTTCTTCCTCGATGGCCTGGGCCAGGGCGCGGATGCCCAGGCCCGAGGTGTTCTCGGAGCGGTAGTCCTCGTCGATGATGACGATGGGAAAGCGAAACTTCATGGGGGCAGCCTCCGTAACCTGAGCGGGCCAAAAAACGAAACAGGCGCGAAGTGTAAGGAATATCCTTATTGCGCCTTTGAAGCGTGCGGATTTTCACCCAGAATGTGCTGCACTAAACACAAGCAACTGTCACAAAGGGAGTCTCACGCATGGAATATTCCACCATCTGGTGGCTAGTCGCCGGCGCCTTGGTCATCGCCGAGCTGCTGACCGGCAGCTTCTATCTGCTGATGCTGGCGCTGGGCGCCATCATCGGCGCGCTGTGCGCGCATGCGGGCCTGGCGCCCATTGCACAGATCATCATCGCCGCCGCGCTGGGCAGCGCCTTCGTGCTGGCCTGCTATCTGGTGCGCCGCCGCCAGCCCAGCCGCCAGCCGGCATCGAGCAACCGCGATGTCAACCTCGACATAGGCGAGTCCGTCATGGTCGAGCAATGGAATTCCGACGGCACGGCCCAGGTCCGCTACCGTGGCGCCCAATGGACCGTGATCGGCCGCCCGGGCAACCTGCCCTCGGCCGGCATGCACCGCGTGGCCGAGGTCGTCGGCAACCGGCTGCTCGTGGACAAGCTCTGAGCCACCGCTGTACCTCTTGCGCACACCTGGGGATGCAGTCCTCGCGCCCCTTCGCCTCACTCTCTTGTTTCACTGAATGCCCTCCGGGCTTGGAGACACCATGGAAATCGCTATCGTCATCGCCGTCATCGCGGCCATCTTCATCGCACGATCCGTCAAGGTCGTGCCCCAGCAGCACGCATGGGTCAAGGAACGCCTTGGCAAGTACGCGGGCACGCTCACGCCGGGCCTGAACTTCCTCGTGCCCTTCGTGGACCGCGTGGCCTACAAGCACAGCCTCAAGGAAATCCCGCTGGATGTGCCCAGCCAGGTCTGCATCACGCGCGACAACACCCAGCTGCAGGTGGACGGCATCCTCTACTTCCAGGTCACCGATCCCATGCGCGCCAGCTACGGCTCGTCCAACTACATCATGGCCGTCACCCAGCTGGCCCAGACCTCGCTGCGCAGCGTGATCGGCAAGCTCGAACTGGACAAGACCTTCGAGGAGCGCGACATGATCAACGCCCAGATCGTCTCGGCCATCGACGAGGCCGCGCTCAACTGGGGCGTGAAGGTGCTGCGCTATGAAATCAAGGACCTGACGCCGCCGGCCGAAATCCTGCGCTCCATGCAGGCCCAGATCACGGCCGAGCGCGAAAAGCGCGCCCTGATCGCTGCCTCCGAAGGCCGCCGCCAGGAACAGATCAACATCGCCACCGGCGAGCGCGAAGCCTTCATCGCACGCTCCGAAGGCGAGAAGCAGGCCGTCATCAACAAGGCCCAGGGCGAGGCCGAATCCATCAAGGCCGTGGCTGACGCCACCGCCCAGGCCATCGAACGCGTGGCCACCGCCATCCGCCAGCCCGGCGGCGAACAGGCCGTGCAGCTCAAGGTGGCCGAAAAGGCCGTCGAGGCCTACAGCCAGGTGGCATCGGACGCCACCACCACCTTGATCGTTCCCAGCAACATGACCGAGGTATCGAGCCTGATCACCTCGGCCATGAAGATGATCCAGACCGGACAGCGCACCAGCTGAGATCCGCCGGAATCCCACGAAGAACGGGCCATCGCGGCCCGTTTTTCATTGCGCGCCGGTCTGCTGCACCAGTGCCATGGCGAAGCGCCCATGG
Source organism: Delftia sp. K82 (assembly GCF_002193035.1). Classification (NCBI taxonomy): domain Bacteria; kingdom Pseudomonadati; phylum Pseudomonadota; class Betaproteobacteria; order Burkholderiales; family Comamonadaceae; genus Delftia; species Delftia sp. K82. The sequence goes on from NZ_MYFL01000001.1 coordinate 3,119,935, forward strand.
CCCACGGACCAGTCCGAGTAGTCGTTCTCATGCATGAAGATGAACACATCGGCCGGCGCAACCCCGGCCCCCTCGTGCAGGTTGCGCGCAATGGCCGCATACAAGGCCTTCTTCATCGCGTCGCTGCGTCCGCGCCGCATGGTGATCTCGACCACCACCACCGCATCCGAACGCGCCACCCCGTTGAAACTGCGGCTGAACGCGAACTGCCCGGGAGCGTACGGGTGCACCATGTTGAACAGCTCGTCCTCGGGCATGCCAATGCCTTGCACCAGCGCCTGGTGGATGCCCTGCACGACGGCATCGCGCTGGGAAGTGGAGGTGGACTGGGGCAGATAGGTGTGGACGAAGGGCATGGTGCTATGTGCTTTGGGATCGAATGGAGAGGGGGAGTCCGGCCAGAATCCACCCAGGATTGCCGGCCGAAGCGGCAAATCTATCCACCGGCCCATTGCCTGAAAAGCGATGATTCGGCCGGTTCTATGTACCTGGAACTCACATAGCCTCCACCCGCCCCGTGACCCGACTCATGACCCGACAAATGACCCAACGCCTGCCCCCGCTGGCCGCACTGCGCGCCTTTGAAGCCGCCGCACGCCTGGGCCGCATGACGGCGGCGGCAGACGAGCTGTGCGTCTCGCCCGGCGCCGTCAGCCGCCAGGTACGGCAGCTGGAGCAGCACCTGGGCCTGGCGCTGTTCGCGGGCACCAAGGCCCGCCCCACGCTCACCGCAGCGGCGCGCACCCTGCAGCCCGCGCTCACCCAGGCCTTCCAGCAGATCCAGGAGGCGGTGCGCAGCCTGGGCGACGCCCACGAAGGCCCGCTGGACGTGGCCTGCTTCAGCACCTTCACCGTCAAATGGCTGATCCCCCGGCTGTTCGACTTCCACGCGCACCACCCCGGCATCGAGGTGCGCCTGCGCACCACGGACACCGGCACCGACGCTGCACGCGAAGGCTGCGACCTGCTCATCACGGCCATCCCCACCGACAGCAGCGGCAACAGCGGCCAGGCCATTGCAGACGACGAGATGGCCCTGCCGCTTTTCGACGAATACCTGGGCCCCGTGATGTCCCCCGCAATGGCCGGGCCTGTCGCGCGGCCCCAGGACCTGGCCAGCCTCCCCTTGCTGCACACGCGCGGCCGGCGCAACGCCTGGGACCTCTGGGCTGCCTCCATGGGCATGGCCCCGCCCGCAGCGGCAGGCCCCGTCTACGAGCACTACTACTTCACGCTGGAAGCGGCGCTGCGCGGCCTGGGTGCAGCCGTTGCTCCCTGGCACCTGGTGATGGACGACGTGCAGGCCGGCCGCCTGCTGGCACCCTTCGGCTTCACGGCCTCCGGCTACCGCTACCTGGCACTGCGCCGCAGCACCGCCGCGCCTGCCCGGCTCGACACCCTGTGCACGTGGCTGCAGGCGCAGGTGCGGGCCATGCCGCAAGTGCAGAACTTCCAGCAGAACACAACGACTCCCCGCAAGATTTGAACTATGCCAACCACGCCAAATTCCGAGGAGTTTGTGACCATCGCCAGGCAGAACCCCATCAACGCTGCACTGCTGCAGCGCCTGCCGGCCCTGGGCCTGAATCAATGCCACCTGACGGCAGGCTGCCTGTTCCAGGCCTGGTGGAATCGACACTCAGGCCGCCCTGCAGGCTGGGGCGTGAAGGACTACGACATCTTCTACTTCGACGACAACGACCTGTCGTGGGAAGCCGAAGACGCCGTAATCCGCAAGGCCGAGCAGTTGCTGGCCGACCTGGGCGCCCGCATCGAAATACGCAACCAGGCGCGCGTGCACCTGTGGTATCCACAGCGCTTCAACGCGCCCTATCCCCAACTGCGTAGCGCCCGCGATGGCATGGACCGTTACCTGATCGCCTGCACCTGCGTTGGCATCGATGTGACCAGCGGGGAGCTGTATGCGCCCGATGGACTGGCAGACCTCGCGGCAGGCCGGCTGCGCATCAACCCCAGGTTCGCACAACCGGCCATGTTCGAGGCCAAAGCGCGAAACTACCAAGAGCGCTGGCCTTGGCTCACCGTGGCGAATTGATGGCACACCATGGAGTTTGTCCAGGACGTGAAAAACCAGTGCTAGAATCGCGGTCTTCGGAGAGGTGGATGAGCGGTTTAAGTCGCACGCCTGGAAAGCGTGTGTGGGCTAATCCCCACCGCGGGTTCGAATCCCGCCCTCTCCGCCAAAATGATCTAAGCCCTTGATTGATTCAATCAAGGGCTTTTTTCTTTGCGCAGCGTGACCACACGGCAGGCATCAGGCGAACCCGCTCCTGATCGCAGCGGGTTCGATTCAGGCCTGCCGCCCGGCCTACCTGAGCCGTGGCTGCACGATGATCTTCACCGCCGATTCGTTGTTGTGAATCAGCGTGTCAAAGCCCTGCGCCACCAGGTCATCGAGCTGGATGCGCTGGGTGATGAAGGGCTCGAGGTTGATCTTGCCCTCCTCGACCAGCTTGATGGTTTCCTGGTGGTCGTTGCAGTAGGCAATGGTGCCGCGCACGTCCAGCTCCTTCATGACCACGCTGTGCACGTTGATGGTGGCCGGATGGCTCCAGATGGACACGATCACCACCACGCCCGTGGCCTTCGTCACGGCCACCAGCGTGTCCAGCACCTTGTTCACGCTGGAGCACTCAAACGACACATCCACGCCCTTGCCGCCGGTGAGCTTCATCACCTCGGCCACCACGTCCACTTCGGAGGGGTCCAGGATGTGATCGGCCACGCCCGATTCACGCGCCTTCTGCTTGCGCTTGGCGCTCAGTTCGGTGATGACCACCGTCAGGCCCTTGGCCTTCAGGATGGCGGACAGCAGCAGGCCGATGGGGCCTGCGCCGCCGACCAGCGCCACATCACCCGCCTTCGCTCCGCTGCGGGTGTAGGCATGGTGGCCCACGGACAGCGGCTCGATCAGCGCGGCCTGGTCCAGTGGAATGGCATTGGAGATCGGGTGCACCCAGCGGCGCTTGACCGCAATCCGTTCGGACAGCCCGCCGCCGCGCCCGCCCAGGCCGATGAAATTCATGTCCTTGGACAGGTGGTAGTGGTCGCCCGGCCCCGTGGGCACGTCGTCGGCCACGATGTAGGGCTCCACCACGACGTGCTGACCGACCTTGATATCGTCGACGCCCGCGCCCACGGCGTACACCACGCCGGAGAACTCGTGCCCCATGGTGATGGGTGCGGACTCGCCCGAGATGGGGTGCGGATGGCCGCAGGGCGGAATGAAGATCGGCCCTTCCATGAACTCATGCAAATCCGTGCCGCAGATGCCGCACCAGGCCACCTCGATGCCCACGGTGCCGGGCTCCACCACGGGTTCGGGTATGTCTTCGATGCGGATGTCGCCCCGGTCGTAGAAACGTGCTGCTTTCATGATTGAACTTTCTGTTTTGCAAGGCTGGGTTGGCGGGCGGCACAGCCGCCCCATGGCGATTATTCGGCCTTACCGCAGGTGATGAACTTGCTGCAGGTCATAGACACGCACTGGCAGGCCTTCCTGCCGCGCCTTGAGCTGCAGCGCCAGGTACAGCGAATAGTGGCGCGACTGGTGCAGGTTGCCGCCGTGGAACCACAGCGCCTCTTGCTGCGTGGGCTTCCACATGTTGCGCTGCTCGCCCTCCCACGGCCCCGGGTCCTTGGTGGTGTCCGAGCCCAGGCCCCAGACCTTGCCCACCTTGTCTGCCACCTCCTGGCTGATCAGGTCGGCCACCCAGCCGTTCATGGAGCCATAGCCGGTCGCGTAGACCACCAGGTCCGCCGGCAGCTCGGTGCCATCGGCCAGCACCACCGCGTTTTCCGACAGGTGGCTGATCTGCTTGCCCGCCTGCAGCTTGATGCTGCCGTCGATCACCAGATCGCAGGCCCCCACGTCGATGTAGTAGCCCGAGGCGCGGCGCAGGTACTTCATGAAAAGGCCGGAGTCGTCATCACCGAAGTCCAGCATGAAGCCGGTCGCCTCCAGCTGGCGGTAGAACTGAGCGTCGCGCTCGCGGATGCGGTCGTACACCGGCACCTGGAAGTCGGCCATGATGCGATAGGGCAGCGAGGCGAAGATCAGGTCCGCCTTCCTGGTCGTCACGCCGCTGGCCACGGCGCGCTCCGAATACAGGTCGCCCAGGCCGATGTCCATCAGCGAATCGGAGCGCACGATGTGCGTGGACGAGCGCTGCACCATGGTCACATCGGCGCCGTGCTCCCACAGGGCCGCGCAGATGTCGTGCGCTGAATTGTTGGCGCCGATCACCACCACCTTCTTGCCCGCATAGGCATCCGGGCCATGGTGCTGGGACGAGTGCTGCTGCTCGCCCTTGAAGACGTCCTGGCCCTTGATCTTGGGCACATTCGCCTTGCCCGACATGCCGGTGGCGAACACCACATGCCTGGGGCGCAGCACCTGCGTCTCGCCATTGCGCTCCACGGTGACTTCCCATTCCTGCCGGTCCTCATCGAAGCGGGCGTTCAGGCAATCGGTGGACGGCCAGTAGTTGACCTCCATCACCTTGGTGTACATCTCCAGCCAGTCGCCGATCTTGTCCTTGGGCGCGAACACGGGCCAGTTGTCCGGGAAAGGCATGTACGGCAGGTGGTCGTACCAGACCGGGTCGTGCAGGCACAGCGATTTATAGCGGTTGCGCCACTGGTCGCCGGGGCGCGCCTGGCGGTCGATGACGATGTGCGATACCCCCAGCTGGCGCAGCCGCGCGCCCAGCGCAATGCCGCCCTGGCCGCCGCCGATGACGAGCACGAAAGGCTGCTTGTCACGGCCCAGCTCCTGGGCCTCCTGCTGGCGGCGCTCCAGCCAGGTCTGGCGGCCACGCCGGATGCCGTGCTCGGCCCCCATCGGGCGGCGCGTGCCCATGGGTTCCTCATGGCCCTTGAGCTCCTGGGCGGCCGTCAGCAGCGTCCAGATGCGCCCGTCCCTGATGCGGACATGGCCGCCGCCGCGCGCATGGCGCGTGTCGATCACGATCCAGGCGGACACCACGCCATCGGCCTCCTCCACCGTCTCACGCTCGTCCAGCGAAAAGCGCACGGGCGCCGCGGCGTCCAGCTGCGCAGCCAGCATGTCGGCGATCTGGCTGCGCCCTTCCATGGTCTTGATGTTCCAGGTCAGCAGCACCAGGTCGCGCCAGTAGCATTCATCGGCGAACAGGCGGCTGGCGGCCGCGAAGTCGCGGTCTCCCAGGGCATGGTTGAGTTGGTCAAGCAGCGCCTTGGCGCGGGCGTTGGGCGTCGTATCGGTCATGGTTGTCTCCTTGATGCGGTCATGCCCGCTGGTTTTTCTTCGGGCAGGCGCTCTTACGCAATCAACATGCCAGGCATGGCCCGGCGGCAGGATGCGCCAGGCAAATCAAGGGGTTGCCTGCGCGCCTCCGGTACAAACCCTGCGCCTTGCACCCCGCTGCCCGGCGTTGCCGCCCGCGACAGGTGGGGCAGCCCTGCGACACCTGTCGCACCAGACGTGCTGCAGCGCAGCAGGGGCAGTGGGTAAGTCTTGATTGGCGCTGCACCGTGCAGGGCACAGAATCGTCTGCGGCACGTTCAAAGCCCGCATCGACTCCACGCCATGCCCCTGCAGTCCTACGCCTCGCACATCCAGGAAATCGAAGCCTTCGGCCTGGGCTACTCCAACCGCGGCCAAGAGCGCGACCGCGCCGTGCTGCGCAGCTGGCGCCGCTGCATCGATTCCCACCGGCTTGACCCGGCGCATACCAGCGAAGCCCACATCGTGACCGACGGCCAGCTGCGCGCGCACCGCGAGGAGTCCGAGCCGCTGATCCACATCGCCCGCCATGCGCTGGAGCGGCTGTACCAGCAGCTCAAGGGCCTGGACTACGTGCTGCTGCTGGCAGACCGGCACGGCGTGGCCGTGGACTTCCTCGGGCACGAGGCCGACGCTGGCGACCTGCGCCGCGCAGGCCTGTACCTGGGCGCGCAGTGGCGTGAGGACCACTCGGGCACCTCGGCCGTGGGCGCCTGCCTGGAAACGGGCGAGGCGCTGACCGTGCACCAGAGCGACCATTTCGACTTCACCCACACCGGCCTGTCCTGCACGGCCGCGCCCATCTACGACATGCACGGCGAACTCGCAGCGGTGCTGGACCTGTCGCTGCTGCGCTCGCCCGCCGAGCGGGCCAGCCAGAACCTGGCGCTCAACCTCGTCGTGGCCGCCGCGCGGCGCGTGGAGCAGGCCAACCTGATGGCGCAGTCCGGCCAGGACTGGGTGGTGCGCCTGGCACAGTCGCCCGATTTCCTGGACGTCGATCCTGACGCCTCCATCAGCGTGGACGCACGGGGCCGCATCCGCGCCATGACCCACGCGGGCGCCCGCCTGCTGGTGGCCGCCGCGCAGCTGGACTGGCGCCAGCGCCACAAGCTCATCGGCCAGCCGCTGGAGCGCTTCTTCGACGTGGACCTGCGCCACCTGCCCGAGCTGCGCCGCCATCGCCCGGCGCAGGAGCGCATCATCCGCGCCCGCGACGGCAGCATCCTCTTCGCCCATGCCATGGAGCCACAGCGCCCGACACGGCGCCTGCGCGCGCAGGCAACGCCGGCGCAGCCCCCGCTGCCGGCAGCGCTGCAGGCGCTGGACACGGGCGATGCCAAGCTGCAGACGCTGCTGCGCAAGGCCGCACGGCTCGCGCCCCAAACGCTGCCCATCCTGGTGCAGGGGGAGACCGGCGCAGGCAAGGAATACCTGGCCCGCGCGCTGCATGCCAGCAGCGGCCGCAGCGGCGCCTTCGTCGCCATCAACTGCGCGGCCATTCCCGAGGCGCTGCTGGAAAGCGAGCTGTTCGGCTACCTGCCCGGCACCTGGACCGGCGGCGCCAGCAAGGGCCGCGAGGGCCTGATCGCCGCGGCGCACGAAGGCACGCTGTTCCTCGACGAGATCGGCGATATGCCACTGGCCCTGCAAGCCAAGCTGCTGCGTGTCCTGTCCGAATCCGAAATCACCCCGCTGGGCGCCCGCGCGCCACGGGCGGTGTCCGTTCGCGTCATCTCGGCCTCACACCGGCCGCTGGCCGAATTGGTGCGGCGCGGCAGCTTCCGCGAAGACCTGCTTTACCGCCTCAATGCCGCCGAGCTGCAACTGCCCGCGCTGCGCCAGCGCAGCGACCTGCAGGCGATTGCCGACCAGATGCTGGCCACGCTGGGCAGCCATCTGCACCTGGGCGACGCGGCCCGCGCGCTGCTCACCGCGCACGCCTGGCCCGGCAACCTGCGCGAGCTGCACAACGCGCTGCGCTACGCCGCAGCCCTGTGCGGGAACGATGGCGACGGCAGCATCGAGCCCGACCACCTGCCCGACGCGGTGCACGGCAACCCGCCCTGCACCGCCGCCCTGGCCAGCAACACCAGCGAGCCCGCCGCACAGGCGCTGGAGCAACTGCTTGCCCAATGCCAGGGCAACGTCTCCGAGGCGGCGCGCCAGCTCGGCGTCAGCCGCTCCACCATCCACCGCCGCATCCAGCAGCTGCAGCTTGGCGTGCGGCATGCCCAATGGCGCGGGCCATAGGGCCAAGCGGCAACCGGCAACCGGCAATCCCGAAGCATCGCTGACACGGTGTTACAGCAGCTGCGGCGTTCACCAGTAGATTGGCGCGTTTCGTCCATTGCAGCCCCAAAAAAAGATGAAACCCAAGATCAACTTCATTGAACGCGAGCGCCTGTTCCGGCGGGAACTGAAACGGCGAAAGGTCAGGTTCCTGCCCATGCAGGTATTGCGCCGGCTGTTCGAGAAGGCAGGTGTCTGAGCCAGACAGATCGCCGCGCCGGGCATGCGCGGCACCGTTGCCTTGACCCGTGCACGGCATCACGGCAGTTCGCACGACACTAGAATCGCAACAGACCAGCGTGGGCGGGGCGCCGATTACCCAGCCCGCGCGCCCCAAGACCCCAGGCCCCCCACGCAGGCGCACACACAAGCCAGAGGAGCTGAATGCCCCATCTTGACCTTCGCTCCCTGGCCGTCATGGCGGGAATGATCGGCATGGTCATGGGTGTTGTACTCCTGGGTCTGCGCCGTACCTACCCGCCATCGATAAGAGGCATGGGCCTCTGGGGTGCGGCACCCTTGCTGTGCGCGGCCTCCACCCTCTTCTACGGCCTGGACGGCGTGCTTCCGACCGCCCTGGTGGCTTCTGTCGGCAATGGGCTGCTGCTGGCGGGCGTCACCCTCTTCTTGCTTGGAAGCGAGCGTTCGCTGGGCCGCCCCTCTTCGGCACGCAAATGGACTGCGGTGATTGCCGGGGTCCTGATGCTGCTGGCCCTGCTCACCCATGTCTACCCGGACTACCGCATGCGCGTGCTGATTTTCAGCGGTTGCCTGGCCACCATCGTCATCGAGCATGCACGCCTGCTGGGGCAGCATGGCAAGGGATTCGCCAGCCGCTTCACCGCCGCAGTGCTGTGGGCGCAGGCGCTGGTGCTGATCGGCCGGGCCGTTTCCACGCTTTGGCTGGATCAGGCGGATACCCACAGGTTTGCGCAGTCCACGGTCCAGACCCTCTACATTGCCACTTTCAGCTTCTCGGTCCTGCTGGTGAGCATCGGCGCCTTGCTGATGGCCGGTGAACGGGTGCGCGCCGAGTTCGAGTACCTGGCCACTCACGACGCACTGACAGGTGCGCAGACGCGTCGATCAACACTGGCGGCCTGCTCCGACGAACTGGCCCGATGGAACCGCTATGGCAAGCCGTTTTCGCTGTTGATGCTCGACATCGACCACTTCAAGCGCATCAACGACGGACATGGGCATTTGACGGGAGACCGCGTTCTGTCCCATTTCGTCAGACTCATGCAATCGCAACTGCGATCGGCGGACCGGCTCGGGCGTTACGGCGGGGAGGAATTCATCGTGCTGCTTCCCGAGACCGATGCCGAGGGCGCCCGTACCCTGGCAGAACGCATGCGGGCCGCGCTGGACGCATCGCCCGCGTCCGCAGATTTGCCGCATTGCACCGTCAGCATCGGAGTGACCACCATCCAGCCCGGCGACACCACGGTCGATGAACTGATATCTCAGGCGGATGCGGCTCTGTACACCGCCAAGGCGCAGGGCCGCAACCGGGTTCATATCGGCTGAAGGCTCACGCCCTCACCAACTGATGCAGCAACTGGCTCAGATCTTCCTGCGAATACGGCTTGGCCAGCCGCGTCATTCCAGGCGGCAGCGCCGGGATGTCTGCAAAGCCGCTGGCCAGGATGAAATTCAAGCCCGGATACCGCTGCGCAATGTGTTCGGCCAGCTCGACGCCGTTCATGCCGGGCATGGCGTAGTCGGAGATGACCACGTCAAAGCGTGCCTGGCGCGCCAGCAGGTCGATGGCCTCCTGCCCGGCGCCGAGGGCCGTGACACGGTGGCCCAGGTCCTCCAGCAGGGCCGAGGCGTTGGCCAGCACCAGCGGGTCGTCGTCCACCAGCAGCACGTCCATGGGTCCCACGTCCTGCGTGCGCTGGGCGCTCAGGTGGCAGGCCGTGCTCTCGTCCTTGGAGATGGGCATCCACATCTCCACCGTGGTGCCGTTGCCCGGTGTGCTGTGCAGCACGAGCTTGCCGCCGGATTGGGCCACCAGCCCGTCCACCATGGCCAGGCCCAGGCCGGTGCCCTTGCCCACACCCTTGGTGGTGAAGAAGGGCTCGACCACGCGGGACAGCGTCTGCTCGTCCATGCCCTCGCCAGTGTCCTCCACGCGCACGCAGACATACGAGCCTGCGGCAAGGCCTGCAAGCTGGCGCGGCAGCGTCGTTTCCACGGCCGCCGCGATCTTGATGACGCCGCCGCCCGGCATGGCATCGCGCGAGTTGGCGACAAGGTTGAGCATGCTGCTCTCGAACTGGCTGGGGTCGGTGAGGATGCGCGGCAGGTTGGCGGCCAGGGCCATCTTGAGAAAGATATGCGGGCCGGCCGCCTGCTGCTGCAGACCTTGCAGGCCCGACAGCAGCACCGCCACATCCACCGCCTGCGTCTTCAATTCCTGCTGCCGCGCAAAGGCCATCATGCGCTGGGTCAGCGAGGCGCCACGCTGGGCGCCTCGCGTGGCGGTCTCCACCAGCGCGCGCAGCCGCTCGTCGGGCGGCATGCGCTTGCGCAGCAGCTCCAGGCTGCTGAGCACGGCCATCAGCAGGTTGTTGAAGTCATGGGCCACGCCGCCCGTGAAGCGGCCGATGGCCTCCATCTTCAAGGCCTGGCGCAGCTGGGATTCGGCGGCCTTGCGCTCGGTCACATCGCGGGTGACCTTGGCAAAGCCGATCAGCCGGCCGTCATCGTAGATGGCATCGATGACCACCGAGGCCCAAAAGCGCGAGCCATCCTTGCGCACGCGCAGGCCTTCGGCCTCCATGCGGCCCGTGCTGACCGCCGTGCGCAGACCCGCCTGGGGCAGCCCGGCCTGCTGGTCTTCGGGCGTGTAAAAGCGCGAGAAATGGGTGTTGAGGACCTCCTCCTCCTCATAGCCCTTGATGCGCTTGGCGCCCAGGTTCCAGCTCACGATGCGGCCTTCGGGGTCGAGCATGTAGATCGCATAGTCGGTCACGCTTTGCACCAGCAAGGCAAAGCTGCGCTCGGCGCTGGAAAGCGGGCTGGACAGGGGCGGGGGCTCGGCCGGCGACGCTGCAGGCGAGTGCGCATCGGCCTCGCGCACGCACAGCAGCAACGCCGGGCTGCCGTCCAGCAGCCGTATGCGCGATGTGCTCGAGGCCACGGGCCGCTCGCGCCCTGAACAGGTCAGCAGCGGCCAGCAGCTGGCCTGACGGGGCTGTGCGGCCTGGGCAGGCTCCCATTGGCGGCTTGCCCAGCCTGAACGCGCCGCCTGGGCCACGAAACGATCTTCGAAAACGCTGCCCTCCAGCGCATCTCCGGAGTGGTCCAGCAGGCTGCGGGCCTGGCGGTTGCAGTGGGCCAGACGGCCGTCGAGCCCGACGACAAAGACGGCGTCGGGAAACGCATCCAGAACGGCGTGGCCCGGGTCAAGGGGCAAGAGAGCGTCGGAGCCTGGAGAGGCCGACGCCAGACCATTCGAGGTCAGCATGTGAGCGACTCCGTAGGCAAATGGGTTGAATGCGCCGCGAAAATTGTAAGCAGCACGGATTCATCGCAAGCGGTTGCATCACAGGATCAGGGACGCGCTTCCTGCTCGTGCTCGCAAGCCGCTGGGGCAGGCACGGCGTCCAGGTCGGGCTCGGAATGCAAGGCTTCGCTGAGCTGGTCCACCACCAGCGCCCAGGTCGCATCGGCATGCCACTGCTGCGAGAACAGGGCGCGTTGCGCGTCGGTCCAGAACGGCGCGTCCACCAGCAGCGTGTTTTTCTCCAGGCGGTGCGAAAGAATGAACTGACGGATGCCCTCCGGGCTGGAGTCCAGTCCCAGCTGATCGAAGAGGTTGGTCATGGTGGGTTCGGCTGTGATCATGGTGTGTCCTTCTTGGGTGTTGGCGGGGGTTGGTCCAAGGCTAGAAGCTCGGCCGGCTGCCCCATGTCGGACACCGAAGCAAGCTACCGTCGGAAGCCCTTCTGCGCTTGGGCCGCAGTGCCCGCGCACAGCACAGCCCTGCTCCTACAAGGCGGCACCAGCGCACTGGCGCACCATGCAGCCACTTCATCACAGGACACCTATTCCATGAAAAAACTGCTGCTTGCCACCGCCATTTCCCTTGCCTTCGCCGCAGGCCTGTCGACCGCCCACGCCCAGGTGGGCAAGGCCGCCTCCGAGGCCGCCGACGCCGCAGACCACAAGGTGAAGGAAAAGCAGGCCGACGCCAAGGCCAAGGACAGCGGGCCGGTCGGCAAGGCCGTGAACAACGTCAAGTCGGACTACCACAAGAAGCGCTCCAAGCAGTCGGCAGACAACGCCAAGGAATCGCTGAAGAAGGCGACCGAGTAAACGGCACTGCCCAGATGGACAAAGGCCCACTTGCGTGGGCCTTTGTCTTTTGCAGAGGCCGGCGCTGCCGGCGCGGCCTCAGAAGCTGTGCCGCAGCGTCACCATCACATTGCGCGGCGCACCCGGCAGGTTCAGGTTGGGGCTGGTGCCGTGGGCCGAGACGATATAGCGGCGGTCGAACAGGTTGCGCAGGTTCAGCTGCACCGTGGTGGCACGGCCGATGCGGTACTGGGCCATGGCATCCACCACCGTGTAGGCGGGCAGCGTGACGGTGTTGCCGGGGTTGGCAAAGCGGTCGCCCACGTAGTTGAGGCCGCCGCCCACGGTCCAGGCATCGCCCAGGCGCTGGGTCAGCCAGACAGACAGGGAGTTCCTGGGCGTGATGGTGGCGCGCTTGCCCTGCACGGGCTGGCCGGCGTCCACGGTGGTGGATTCGGTGACCACGGCATCCAGGTAGGCGTAGCTGAAGGTGGCCTGGGTGCCGGGGCGCAGTTCGCCGGACAGCGACAGCTCCAGGCCGAGCGTGCGCTGCGTGCCGATGGGGATCAGCTGGGTGGGCTGGGCCGGGTTGGTGGTCTTGATGTCGGTGCGTTCCAGCTGGAACAGCGATGCCGTCGCCATGGCCTTGCCGTCCATCAGGTCCCATTTGCCGCCCACTTCATAGTTGGTGGTGCTTTCCGGCTTGATGGCGGCATTGGTGGCCGACAGCGCAAACATCTCGGCCGAAGGCTGGTAGGAGCGGCTGACCGACAGGTAATAGGACTGCACGGCATCGGGCTGCCACACCAGGCCGGCGCGCGGGCTCCAGGTGGAGTCCGTGCGGCTGAAGTCGCTCTGGCCGGCCAGGCGGTTGTCGGTTTCCTGGCCGAAGCGGTCATAGCGCAGGCCCACCAGCAGCTTCCACTGCGGCGACAGCGTGACCTGGTCCTGCAGGTACAGGGCCCGCGTGAGGTAGCGGTTGAGCGTGCTGCCGCTCAGGGTGCCGCCGCCGTTGAGCGGGGCCACGGGCAGCACGGGGTTCCAGAGGTTCACGTTGGTCAGGGTGCCGCCGCTGTAGGACAGCGCATCCTTGTTCTGCTGGCCCAGCTCCAGGCCGTAGAGCACTTCATGCTGCACGCTGCCGGTGCTGAAATTCTGGATCAGCTCGGTCTGGTTGAAGATGCCGTGCTCGTTGCGGTCCACGCCCGAGCGGGTCAGCGCCACGGTGCCGGCCGCCTCGTTGGTGGTGCCGGCCGGCAAGGTGTTCTGGCGGTCCAGCTCGTAGTGGTAGTAGCGCAGCGCGTTGCGCACGCGCAGCGTGTCCGAGAAGCGGTGGTTGAAGGTGGCGGTGAAGGAGCCCACGGTGGATTCGGAGGTATCCGCATCGCGCGCATTGGCCGAGCCGTAGTAGGTGCCGGGCGCCACATCCACGGGGCGGCCGCGATAGGCGGGAATGCCGAAGTCGGTGACGCGCTTGTCGCGCAGCAGCTCGGCCTGCAGCGTCAGAGAGGTATTGCCGTCCGGCTTCCACATGACGGAGGGGGCGATGGTCTCGCGCTTGAGGAACTGCTGGCTGCGGTAGCTGTTGGCGTCTTCGGCGGCGCCGGTGACGCGCCAGGACCAGTCGCTGCCCTCGGGCGCGCGGCCCACATCGAATTCGGCACGCTTGTCGGCCCAGCTTCCCACGCTGACGGCCACGTCGGAGACATTGACGCCCGGCTTCTTGGTCACGCGGTTGACCAGGCCGCCCGAGGAACCCCGGCCATAGAGCACGGCGGCCGGGCCCTTGACGACTTCCACGCGCTCGATGTTGGAGAGGTCGCGGAAATACAGCGCATCGTCGCGGAATCCGTCCACGAACTGGTCGCCGATGCTGGTGAAGCCGCGGATGCTGACCTGGTCGCGCTGGCCGTCGCCGTGCGACAGGCCGATGCCGGCCACGTTGCGCAGCGTGTCCTGCAGCGAGGTGGCGGCCTGGTCGCGCATGACCTGCTGGGGGATCACATTGATGGTCTGGGGCACGTCGCGCAGCGGCGCCTCGGTCTTGGTGCCGCTGGCGGCCGAGGGGGCATAGTAGGCCGTGTCCTCCGCGCGCGAGGCCAGCACGCGCACTTCTGCCATGACGGCGCCCGCCGCGCCGGAGCTGGCAGCCGGGCCGCCGCTGCGCTCGACGGTGAAGGTGCGCTCATCCTGCGCACGCACCTGCAGGCCGCTGCCGGCCAGCAGGCGCTGCAGGGCCTCGCGCACTTCCAGCGTGCCGCGCAGCGCGGGCGCCTGCAGGCCCTGGGCCACATCGGTGAGGAAGATAATCTGGGCGCCGCTTTGGCGCGCCAGCGCGTTCAGCGACTGGGCCAGCGGCTGGGCCGGCAGGTCCACGGCCAGGGGCTGGGCATGGGCCAGGCCGGCAATGCACAGTGCGGCGGCCAGGGCCGCGATGCGAAGGCGCGGCAGGCCGGTGACGGTAGGGGAAGGGTTCATGGCGACATCTCTCCTGAGGCGTTGGATACGGAATAGGGGATACGGGATACGGCGGTGGCGGCAGGCCCCTCGAGGGCCTGTTCGGCCCCGGGCGCGATGCCGGTCTGCCTGTAAGCCGCCGCAGCGCGCAGGTTTGTACACATGGCCACGGAAAATTTCTGGATCAGGCCAGCGGCTGCAGGGACAACTGCCGGGCGGCCTACCTGCGCCTACCTGTGGCGCGTGGAGATCAGCACGCGGCCGTCGTCCTCATGCCGCACCTGCACGGGGGCAAGGCGGGGCAGCAGGTCCAGCAGCTGGTCGATGCGGTCCAGGTCGAACTGCCCCGAGATGCGCAGCTGCGCCGCATGCCGGTCGGCCAGCACGATAGGTGCGCTGCGGTAGCGCTGCATCTGCGCCACGGCCTCGGAAAGCGGCGTGCCGTCCAGCACCAGGCGGCCCTCCCGCCAGGCCAGGGCGGCCAGGGCAGCGGCGCCGTCGCCCGCCTCCGGTGGCACGAGCTGCGGCAGCGGCCGGCCGGCGCGCGTGCGCAGGTGCTGGCCGGTGGACAGCTCCACGGGTGCGCCGCCACCATCCATGGAATGCACGCGCACCCTGCCCTGCAGCACGGTGATGTCGGCGCCATCCTCATGGCGGTGCACGCCGAACACGGTGCCGACGTCCTGCACCACCACGCCGCCGGCCTGCACGGTGAAGGGCCGCTGCAGCCAGGGCACCCAGCCGTGCCAGAAGGCATGGGATACCTCGAAGGACGCCTCCCCCTGGTCCAGCACCAGGCGGCGCGAGCGCAGGTGCTGCGCCACTTGCACGCGCGAGCCGGTGTTCAGCTGCACCTCGCTGCCATCGGCCAGTTGCCAGCTCTGGCGCTGGCCCACGGCCGTCGCCAGGGTCTGGCGCTGCAGCGCGGGGTCGGCCCAGAGCAGCAGCGCCAGCGCCGCCAGGGCCGCGGCCGTGCCTGCGCGCAGCGCCCTGCGCTGGCGCAGTTTCTGGCGCTGGGCGGCGGCCTGCTCGATTTCCTCGGGCGTGGGCAGGTGCCGGCGCAGCATGTCGGCAAAGGGGGCCAGGGCGTCATCGACGGGCAGATGGGCGCTGCGCCCCGAAGACTGCGCAGAAGCACCCTGGCGCGCGCTGCGCGTGCCGCCTGTGCTGCGCGTGATCTCAGGCGGCATGGTCGGCAGTGAGCACGGGCTGCACATCGCGCAGCGCACGCGCCAGATGGCGGGCCACCATGCCGCGCGAGATGCCCATGCGCTGCGCGGCCTCTTCCTGCGGCATGCCGTAGAGCTTGGTGAGGATGAAGGCCTCGCGGCTGGCCTGGGGCAACTGCTCTATCGCCACCAGCAGCGCGCGCTGGCGCTGGGCGGCGGCCACGGCCAGCTCGGGCGGGGACAGCGGCATGGCTGCGGCGGGGGCAAGGCGCTCTTCCAGCTCGGCGCCATCGAAGGGCGTTTCGGGCCGGCGCGCCTGGGCCCGGTGGCGGTCTATGGCCAGGTCGCGCGCCAGATGCCGCAGAAAGGCCAGCGGGTTGGCAATGCCCTGGGGAACGGGCCGCTCCATCAACCGCAGGCACAGCTCGTTGACGATTTCGCGGGGCTGGCATTCATCGCCGAAGCGGTGGCGCAGGAAACCGACCAGTTCGTCATAGTGCTGCACCAGCTGGGCCAGCAGGGGCTCGGCGGGCGGTTGTAGCGTGGAGGGGGACGGCATGGAGGAAAAGCCAATCGCGAAGAAGATCGCAAATGATTCTTATTATCCTATGCAGTTGCCATGCTTACCGTTGGCAAACCGGGCGGTGACGCGCCGCCGCAACAGCGGCGGGCGAACGGCTCAGGGCAGCGGCGCGCGCATTCCGGTGAGTCCTGGCATGACCTCCCGCATGGCCGCGATGAAGGCACGCAGCCGCGCCGGCTGGTGGCGCGCCGGCGGATACACCAGGTGCACAGGCAGCGGCGCGGCCTGCCAGTCCGGGGCCAGGTGCACCAGGCGGCCCGCCTCCAGATCGTCGCGCACGATCCAGGCCGAGGCCAGGGCCGCACCCAGCCCGCCCAGGGCGGCGTTGCGCAGCGCATAAAGGCTGTCGGTGCTGAGCCGGGGCTCGAACTGCAGGCGCCAGGATTTGCACACCCGCTCATCGCCCACGCGGTGCAGTTCCAGCTCGCGCTGGTAGAAAGTGCGCAGCGCAATCCAGGGCAGCCCCTGCAGCTCGCGCGGGTGCTGGGGCACGCTGCCCTGCCCCAGCAAGGCAGGCGCGGCCACGGCAATGCGCGGCACCTCGGCCACGCGCAGCGCGACCACCGATGGATCGACCACGGCGCCCACCTGCACGGCGCAGTCGATGCCCTCGGCAATGAAGTCCGGCTGGCGGTCATGCAGCAGCCACTCGACCTTGACGGCCGGATGGCGGCCCAGGAACTGCAGCAGCGGCGCCATGAGCTGGTCCTGGCCGAAGGCGTGGGGAGCTACCACGCGCAGCAGGCCGCGCGGCGTGTCCTGGGCGCCGCGCAGGTCGGACTCCAGCGCCCGCCATGTATCGAGCAGTTCGCGCGCATGGGCCAGGCAGCGCTCTCCGTCGTCGGTCAGCGCCATGGCGTGGGTGGAGCGCCGCAGCAGGCGCAGGCCCAGCGCGCGCTCCAGCGTCTGCAGGCGCCGGCTGACCGTGGGCTGGGTGGTGGACATCTGCTGCGCGGCGGCCGAGAGGCTGCCGCTTTCGACGATGCGCACAAAGGTCTGCAGCAGTTCGATGCGGTCTGCGCCCGAAGGCAGGGAGAGATCGGCGATGGTCATACGCCAAGCGTATATCGATTCTGCGGACGCAGCCACTACCGTGGGTTGCTGCATCGCACCACACTACGGCCATCGTTTCTCAAACACGCCGTATCGGCGGATCAACATGTCTTGCATTCAATCTACGCATAACCAAGCGGCCACCAGCGAAAAGGCATCCGGCGTGCCCCGGTCGCTGGTGCTGCTGATGGCGACCACGGCGGGAGTGGGCGTGGCCTCGCTCTACTACAGCCAGCCCATGCTGGGCGTGCTCGGCCCCGACCTGGGCGCGGGCGAGCGCGCCGTGGGCTTTGTGCCCACGCTGACCCAGTTGGGCTATGCGCTGGGCATTTTGCTGCTGGCCCCGCTGGGCGACCGCATGGACCGCCGGCGCATCATCCTGGCCAAGACTGCCGCGCTGATGCTGGCCCTGCTGGCCAGCGGCCTGGCCCCGGGCCTGGCGCCGCTGCTGGCCGCCAGCCTGGCCGTGGGCCTGGCCGCCACCCTGGCGCAGGATGTGGTGCCGGCCGCCGCCACGCTGGCGCCCGAGCACCAGCGTGGCAAGGTGGTGGGCACGGTGATGACGGGGCTGCTGCTGGGCATTTTGCTGTCGCGCGTGGTCAGCGGGCTGCTGGCCGAGCATGGCGGCTGGCGCAGCGTCTACCTGCTGGCCGCCGCTGCCATGGCACTGCTGGGGGTGGCCCTGTGGCGCGGCCTGCCCAGTTTCAGGCCGACCACGCAACTGGGCTATGGCGCGCTGCTGGGCTCCATGGTGCAGCTGTGGCGCGGCCAGCCCGCGCTGCGCCGTGCGGCCCTGGCCCAGGGCCTGCTGTCGGTGGCCTTCAGTGCCTTCTGGTCCACGCTGGCCGTGATGCTGCACCAGCAGTTCCACATGGGCAGCGCCGCAGCCGGCGCCCTGGGTCTGGCGGGCGCCGCCGGTGCGCTGGCCGCGCCCCTGGCAGGCCGGCTGGCCGACCGCAGCGGCCCGCAGCGCGTGACCTGCCTGGGTTCGGGCCTGACCCTGGCGTCGTTTGCCGTGCTGGCACTGTCGCCCTGGCTGCCAGCCGGCGCACAGCTGCCGCTGCTGGTGGCCAGCGCCATCGGTTTCGACTTCGGCATCCAGGCCACGCTGGTGGCGCACCAGACCCTGGTGTATGGCCTGGACCCCGCTGCACGCAGCCGGCTCAATGCGCTGCTGTTCACGGGCGTGTTCATCGGCATGGCCTCGGGCTCGGCGCTGGGCGCACTGGCCCTGGCGCAGTGGGGCTGGGGCGGGGTGGTGGCCCTGGCCTGCGCGGCATCGGCGGCGGCCTTGGCCGTGCGGCTGGCGGGCCGCAACCGCTGAACTTCCACGGGCTGCCGGCAGGCTTATGCCCCGCCCTGCAGCCGTGCCGCGCGCTGGGCCAGCCGCTGCTGCTCCGAGGCGCGCAGGGCAGCGATCTGCGCCAGGATCTGCTGCTGCTTTTCCATCAGGCGCTGCGTGTGCACGCCATGCGCATCCCCCGCCAGGCCCTGGGCGATGCAGGCCAGCGCGCGCGCCGGGTCGCCGCGCTGTTGCCAGGTGTAGGCCAGGTTGAGCTGGGTGCGCGCATCGCGCGGGTCTATGCCTTCGGCCTGCAGGTAGGCCTCATGCGCGGCCGCGAACTGCTCCTGGCAGAACAGGCAGTCGCCCAGCACATTCCACAGCCAGGTACTGAGCCAGGGATTGAGGTCCAGCGCGCTGCGCGCCAGCTCGATGCCGGCGGCAAAGTCCCGCAGCTGCAGGCCCACGAATTCGGCCACCTCGCCCAGCAGCCGCCAGTCGCGCGGGCTGCGGGTGATGGCCTGGCGGTAGCTTTCCAGGGCGGCGTCCTGGCGGCCCGACTCCAGGTGCGTGCGGGCCTCATGGGCCGGGGCCTCGAAGAACTGCTGCGCGTCGGCGCTGAAGCGGTTGAGAAAGGCGGCCGCCGTGCGCTCGCATCCCTCGCCGATCAGCAGCCGCGCATGGATGGCCCTTTGCGCATCGCCCGAAGGCGCCAGCACCTGCCAGCCCTCGCGCCCGAACAATTGCGCCAGCAGCGGAAAGTTCAGGCCGATGGCGCTGGTACGGCCAAAGCGCTGGGAGGCGCCCGCTTGGGCCGCCGCCTCGGGCGTGCAGGCGCCGTAGTCGTTGATGAGCACCAGACCCTTGGGCGCCAGCCGCTTGTGCAGCGTCTGCAGCGCGCCAAAGGCGCCGTGGTTGACCAGCAGGCGCGGTGCCGCCTCGCTGACGGACAAGGCGGCATCCACCCAGGGCGACAGCGCTGCCTGGTCGCAGTCGAAGAAGCCCACCTCCTGCTCGAACAGGCCCACCAGGGGCAACAGGCGCGCACGCTGCTCTGCATCCGCATGGTCCACCAGCGTACGGATCTCGCCCGGCGACAGCGCGGTGTACTGGCGCACGAGCTGGGCGTCATCGGTAAGGCGGGTGCGTATGCGCAATTCCTGCACCGGCCCGTCGCCCTGCCGCCGCACGACGGTGGCAGGCAGCACGTCCAGCACGTAGTTGCAGAACACGGCGTGCAGCGGCGGCAGGGGCACCGTGCTGCCGTCCGGCAGCTGCACGGCCTCGGGCCGCATGGCGTCGCAGCAGCCGGCAACGACCTGGCCGCCGAACTCGGCAAACAGCGCGCGCTCCTGCCATTGCGCGACCGTGCGGGGAGATCCATCGGTGACGTAGTAGACCAGCCGCTGGTCAAAATCACGCCCTTCCTGCTGGCACAGGTGCCGGAAGGCCTGCAGGAACATGCGCGCAAACAGGCCGCAGCCGGCGCCCAATTCCAGCACGGCAATGGCGCCTTGCGGCGCGGTGTCCGCGCAGTGGTGGAACAGCAGGGCCGCCGCATCTTCCGAGAGGCGGCCGCTGTTGTTGACCACGTAGGGCACTTCGTTCTCGGCAAAGGTCAGCAGGCCGGCCCGCGCCCAGTGCAGGTGGCCCAGCTCCCACTCGATGCTTTCGGTGATGGGGCGAAAGTCCTGCAGCAGCTGCGAGGCAACGCGCACGCCCGAAAGAACGTCCTGCGGGGCGCGGATGGCAGGCGGCCCGCCCGGCGCTGCGTCAGCGTCCATGGCGGGAAGGGACGCCGGAAGGGACGCTGAAAGCGACGCGGACAGGGACACAGGCAGGGGCAGCGAAAGGGACAGTGGCGCGCGCAGGGCGGCCTCGCCCGTCGAAGGGTCGATTCTCAAGATGCTCTCTCCGGAAGATGCGATGGGAGTGACGCCTGCCTGCACGGCAGGCGTCCGGCCAGGCTCAGGGCACGGGCGCCCACTTGGACCAGTTCAGGTCGGCCTGCTCGAAATCGGCCTTGAGCATGCGGCGCATGGCGTCCACCTCGTCCTGGGTGATCTGCGCTTCCTTGACCTGCTTGCCGGTGGCCGCCGTGCGGGCCTTGGCAAGATCGGCCTTGGTCACGGAGGCTGTTCCAGCCCAGATGGACTTGGCGGACCCCACGTTCACCCAGTGCTTGCCCTGGGACTGCAGGTCTGCCTGGTAGGCGGATTTCCAGCCCATGTTGTTCTGCGACACGGCGTTGAGCAGCTTGGCCAGCGAGCGCTGGTTGCTCACCCCCTGCTGGGCGAATGCCTGCAGGTGAACGCGCTCGAACTTCAACGGCAGCAGGCCCTGCTTGGCCGCCAGGCTGTCGCGCTCATTCCACCAGCGCGATGCATCGGCGGACTTGACGGCCTCCAGCTGGTTGAGCCAGTCGGCGTCGGTGACGATGCTGCCGTCGCCCTTGACCCACTGGAAGCGCTTGAAGCCGATGTCGGCCGCGCGGCCGAAGTTGTGGTTGCTCTCGCCCGGGCCGGCCTTGGTCTGGGTCTCGGCGGCCTGCTGGGCAAAGGTGCGCCGGCGCCCCGTGGGCGTGATCCACAGCGCGATCTTGTGCGTGTCATACATCTGCTGCACCAGGCTGGCCAGCTTGGCGCGGAAGGTGGGCTCGTACTCCGCATCGTTGGCAATGGCGGCCTTGCTGGTGGCCACGTCCTGGGCCTTGGCCTCCAGGTACACCGTCTTGGAGTTCTGCGCGGCGCGCATGCCCTGGTGCGAGGCCGGCAGCATGCCGCTGAGCTTGGCCACCGTGGCCCCTCCGGCTGCCGCCAGGCCCAGCGCCTCCTTGGCACCCCCGGCCTGCGGCTGGCCCGGCGCGGCCTTGGCGGCGGCCAGCTTGTGGTCGTTCTGGAAACGCTCCAGCGCGGCGCGCGTCTGCGCTCCGTAGCTGCCGTCGTAGTCCACGCCCAGATACGGCGCGTTCTTGGCGTCCTTGACCACGCGCAGCATGGCCTGCAGCAGGGCCACGTCATGCACCTGGTTGCTGCCGCCCTCGCCTACGCTGTCCTTGATGTCAGGCATGTTTTTCCCCTCTTTGTGGTTGTCGATATGGCCCGCAGCACCGGCTCAGCGGGCGGGCTCGGGTTTGGGCTCGGGTTTGCGGTCGGGTTTGTTGCCGGGTTTTTTGCCGGGATCCAGGCCGGCATCCGGCAGCAGGTGCACCAATGGCACGGTGCGCGGCTGCAGGCTGGCCGAGCAGGCACGCAGCCGCAGCGATTCGGCATGCGCCTGCGCCATGTCCGCCGCCACCTGCACCAGGGCGTGATGGGGCGCGGCGCCTGCGGGGCGTGTGCGCACGACGGAATAGGCGCCCAGGCATTCGGCCTGCTGCGCGCGCGCGGCACGTGCTGCCGCCACGCTGGCATAGCGCGCCGCCACCACGGCCTGCACGGCGGCCGGTGGTGCCGAGGCCTGCTCGGCAAACGCCTGCCGGCCCTTGTTCCAGCGCAGGCTGCGGGTCTCGATCTGGTCGGGCGCATCGTCCTGCGGTGATGCATAGCGCACCAGCAGCACCGGAATCCGGCCCGTGGGCGCCAGCACCCAGCTTTGGTAGTTGCCCTGAGGCTCGTCGTACTGCCAGGCCAGGTGCGGGCCCTGGGCGGTGGCGACATACAGTGCATGGCGGCGCTTGGGATGCTCAAAGCCCCCCATCTGCGTGACCAGCAGCGCACGCGAGCCGCCCTGCACGCCGGGCAGGCGCAAGCTGCGCACGGCAGCGGTGACGGTGTCTTCTTCCTCTCCAGTCGTCCACACGCGCTCGAGGTGCTGGCGCCCTGCTGCCGCAGACAGCGGATCACCCACGCCGTACAGCGGATCGGGCTGCGCCAATTGCGCCGGCCCCCTGGACGCAGGCCAGGACAGCGCCGCTGGCTGGCCCTGTTGCACACCGGCACGCACCAACCGCAACTCAAAGGGACAAGGCGCCGCCGTGCAGGCAGGCAGCGACAACTCATAGGCAGGCGCCCCTTTGGCCGTGCCGGACGGCAGGCTTTCCAGCACCTGCCGCTGCGTCCCGGCAGCGAACGCCGCCCCGGCACCCAGCACCGCCACAAGGCTCAAGGCCAGTGCCCGCCATGGCAGCGCCCCGCCACAGTAAAAATCGGAGCGCATTGAATGGTGAGCCATGGTGATAGCGGGTTTCTATGATTGGCCTGGGCTGTCGATACGCCGAAATACAGGGGAAATCTGCCGCAATGGGCTTGAAACAGGCATTTCAAGGCCCGGCGCCGCAGGCATTGTCTACAAGCTGGCCTGCGGCGTCTGTTGCAAAATGCATCCGGCGCTTGAGAATTGCATTCAACATTTGCAATTCATCCAGGATGCATTCTGGAACCTTTCAAACCAGATAAATTTCATTTGAACAAAAATCAACAACATCAATGACTTACATGAAATTAACCCCAATTTCACAAAGCAAGGAAAATACCTTCTTGTATACATGACGGCTCCCAACATCTGCCTCCATCGAATGCACAGGCTGAGGAAAACCTGAATCAATGTGGATACGCCATGGGTTGCCAACTGCAAATAGTGCGCACCGAGGATTCCCTAGATGGACCCGCATCATAAGTTCGCCGGATTTCACGATACTGCAACCATTCACCTTCCCAAATGGCTTGCGGCTGAACGACCGGGGCTGCCTTGCCGGTTGTACCTGCAAGGTGCAGCGGGGCACACCCGCATCGCCGCCGGTTCCAGCTTCTTACCGTGACCGCCCGAAATCACTGCTACAATCGCTGGCTTCGGAGAGGTGGATGAGCGGTTTAAGTCGCACGCCTGGAAAGCGTGTGTGGGCTAATCCCCACCGCGGGTTCGAATCCCGCCCTCTCCGCCATACACCCAGCAAAACGGGCCCCTACACGGGGCCCGTTTTCGTTTCCGGGCCGGCTTGTGGAAAGGTTCATGCCCAGGTTTGCGCCCGCCCCTGCCTCGGCCCCGCGCACCGGCCGCACATCAGGGAAAGCGACAGCACGGACACCCCCTCCAAGCCTTGCGCAGACGCGCCCCAGGGCTTGCAATAGGCAGCAGCTGGCAGCAATAGGCAAGCGTCTGACAAGCACATCCTTGTTTCGGTGATGTACTAGCTGCAACAAAGCCCCCAGGCGCGCAGCTTTGTGCAACAGCACCCCTGGCGCGAACGTGCATCCAGCCCCATGGCGCGCATGGCTTGCGGCGCTTGAGATTCGACGGAGGTTCCCCAATGGAAGGCAAGGTCATCAAGCTCCCTCAAGTCCTCTTAACTTCCGTCAATTTCTCTCAATTGACGATAGTTTTCAATCGAATCGGAGCAATCGATCGAAAATTCCAAAAACCCGCCGTATATTCCACACCGCTTTGCGGCCTGCCCGGCCCGTCTTCGGGCTGAGACGGGTCCTGCCCCTGCCGGGTACAGCGCAGCACAAGAACGCACAAGCGAAGAGCACAGGAAAACGCAAAAGGGGTTGGCATGAAGATTCTTTCGTTTTTCGGGACCCGTCCCGAGGCCATCAAGATGGCGCCACTGGTCACGGCCCTGTCGCAGACGCGGGGCATCGAGAGCGTGTTGTGCGTCACCGGCCAGCACCGGCAGATGCTGGATCAGGTGATGGATCTTTTTGGCCTGCAGGCGCAGCACGATCTCGCCGTCATGCAACCCAACCAGACGCTCAACGGCCTGTTCTCCCGCGTGGTGGCAGGTGCCGATGGCGTGCTGGAGCAGGAAAAGCCCGACTACGTGCTGGTGCACGGCGACACCAGCACGGCCACCGCCTGCGCGCTGGCGGCGTTTCACCGCCGCATTCCGGTGGGCCACGTGGAAGCCGGCCTGCGCACCGGCGATCTGGCCCAGCCCTTTCCCGAAGAGATGAACCGCCGCGTGGTCGATGTGGTCAGCCAGTGGATGTTTGCGCCCACGCCCACGTCGCGCGCCAACCTGCTGGGCGAGAACCTGCAGGGCCGCATCGCCGTGACGGGCAACACCGTCATCGATGCGCTGGCCACGCTGTGCGACCGGCTCGATGCCCAGCCCGAGCTGGCCTGTGCCATTGCCCAGCGCCATCCCTGGGTGGATGCGCAGCGCCCGCTGCTGCTGGTCACGGGACACCGGCGCGAGAATTTCGGCGAAGGCTTCCAGAACATCTGCGCTGCGCTGGCCGAGCTGGCGCAGCGCCATCCGGACCTGCTCATCGTCTACCCCGTGCACTTCAACCCCGCCGTGCGTGAAGTGGTCATGCGCACGCTGGGCGGCATGGACAACATCCGCCTTATCGATCCGCTGGACTATGTGGACTTCGTCTGGTTCATGCAGCGCGCCCACATCATCCTGACCGACTCCGGCGGCGTGCAGGAAGAGGCGCCCTACCTGGGCAAGCCCGTGCTGGTGATGCGCGAGGTGACCGAGCGGCCCGAGGCTGTATCGGCCGGCACCGTGCTGCTGGTGGGCACGCAGCGCGCGCGCATCGTGGCCGAGGTCAACCGGCTGCTGGCCGATGAGGGGCACCACGCCTCGTTTGCGCGCCGCATCAATCCCTATGGCGATGGCCAGGCCTCGCAGCGCATCGTGCGTGCCCTGCTGGGACAGCCCTTCGACGAGTTTGCCGCCGGACACACGGGCGGCGCGGCCGTCCCGGGCATCACGGCCGCCGTGACCAAGGGCATGGCGCCGGCCTGAACCACGCACGCACCACCCCGCGCACCACGTCCACGAAGCGCATTACGAATCGAGCACCGAAGTGAGAAAAGAGGCCCCCATGCAACCGACCATCCGCCAATCGCTTTCCCGCACCGGTGCCCGCTGGGCGCTGGGTTCGCTGCTGGGCCTGGGCGCCCTGTTCGCGCAGACGGCCTCGGCCTCGGCGCTGGGTGACGCCATACGCCAGCTGGGCGCCAGCGACGGGCTGCAGCGCAGCGTCACGCTCAAGGAATTGGGCATCGTCGATCCCGTGGTGCTGGCCGGCACGGCCACCCAGGACTTCTACCTGCCCGTGCCGCGCGGCCTGCCGCTGGGCGATGCCAGCATTGCCTTCGACAGCCGCTACCTCAAGGGCGAGCCCGGCGTTTCGACCGTGGTGATCTCGCTCAACGGCACGCCCGCCGTGTCGCAGACCGTGCCCGACGGTGACGGCATGCTGCAGCGCACGCTGCCCGTCGCCCAGCAGGCCCGCGCCAGCGATTTCGTGCGGCTGGGCGTGAACTGGCGCAGCCGCAACGGCCAGGTGCGATGCGATGACAACCATTCCCTGGCCAACTCCCTGACCATCTCGCCGCAGACACGGCTGAGCTACCGCGTGGACCCGCGCGATGTGCGCAGCATCGAAGATGTCTGGAACACCCTGCCCGTGCGCACCACCGTGCTGGTGGCCGGCCGGCAGTTGGAGCAGGCCTCGTTCGACAGTGCCTGGCGCATTGGCGCCAGCCTGCAGCGTAACAACAGGCGCATGACGGTGAACGCATTGCCCGCCGTGGGGGAGACGCTGGACCTGCGCGGCCTGGAGGTTCCCGCCGCCCTGGCCGGCGTGCCCGCCTTTGCCGCACTGCGCGGCGCCGAGCCCCAGCACAAGCTGGCCAGTGACGCCGAACTGGGCGCGCTGCTCATGCTGGGGGCCGCCCAGGTCAGCGGAGACATCGTGGTGGCCGACAAGGCACTGCAGCAGCGCCTGACCGTCGCCTTCGCGGCCCTGCAGGCCCAGCTGGCGGCCGACCCCGATGCGGGACAGGCCCTGCAGCAATGGCGCGCCCGGCGCGCACCGCTGGCCAACGAGGCGCTGGCCTCGCAGCAGTTGCGCGCCCTGCCCATGGGCCGCCAGATGGTGCTGGCCGTGGCCGCCGACGCGGGTGCGCGCGTGGCCGGCCTGCAAGAGGCCGCCCTGCAGCGCCTGCTGGTCAGCGACAACGTGACCGTGGCCGCGGTCCAGCCCCCG
The DNA here is from genome assembly GCF_002193035.1 of Delftia sp. K82. Classification (NCBI taxonomy): domain Bacteria; kingdom Pseudomonadati; phylum Pseudomonadota; class Betaproteobacteria; order Burkholderiales; family Comamonadaceae; genus Delftia; species Delftia sp. K82. The sequence goes on from NZ_MYFL01000001.1 coordinate 3,146,309, forward strand.
CAATGGGACGAGGCCAAGGGCATACGCCTGTCCAGCCTGGGCGGCAGTCCCGACAGCTTCGACGTGCTGTCGCGCGGCGACTGGACGATGAACTTCCCGCTGAGCGCCGTGGCCTCGCAGGGCCAGATGCCGGGCGAGATCACGCTGTACGTGGCCGCCGCCCCCGGCGCCTCGGCCACGCGCCCCGTGGCCACGCTGTTCTGGAACGGCATGCTGCTGTCGGCCCGCCAGCTGGAGGCCAACGGCCAGCCCGAACGCCTGCGCGCCCGTGTGCCCGGCTATGCGCTGGGCATCAACAACACCTTGCGGGTGTCCGTGCAGCGCCAGCCCTACTCGGCCGACTGCAACGAGATTCCCCAGCCCTACCCCGCCAGCGTGCTGCCGGCCATCAGCTACGTGACGCCCGGCAAGGCCGAGGCCAACGGCAGCTTCATCGGCCTGCTGCCGCTGCTGGGCGCCAAGTCGCAGTTCCTGGTGCCCGCCAGCTATCTGTCGGCGGCGCCGGCCGCGCTGGAGCGCATGGCCAACCTGGCGGCCGCCAGTGGCCTGTCGGCTTCGCAGGCCGAGCTGGTCGTGGCCCAGGCCGATGCAACGGCCAAGCCCTCCATGCCCTTTGTCGCCATGGAAGTGCCGGTGGACGGCGCCAAGCCCCTGGTGACGGTGACGGACCGGCAGCAGCTGCGCATCCGCGGCAAGTCGGCGGACTGGCTGGACATCAAGGGACTCAAGCAACTGTCCTCGGCCGAAGTGGTCACTGCAGGCGGCCAGCAGGGCGTGCTGTGGCATGCCATCGGCGAGTGGACGGGCGGCCTGGGCGAGCCCTTCCTGCTCAATCGCGGCAACATCGCCGTGATCGGTGGCGACGGCCCGCTGGCCTGGGTGGACAGCAGCAATCCCGAAACCGGCATTCCGTCGGGTCCGCACGAAAGCGCCTTCCACGAATGGCGCAACTTCCTGTCCTGGAGCGTGCCAGGCATCGCCATCGCGCTGTTCGTGGTGCTGCTGCTGGTGGTGCTGGCCTGGGCGGTGGCGCGCAGCAAGCAGTCCAAGCACTGAGCCCGGCCCGGGCAACGATGACGACGGCATGAGGCGATCGCCATGATCTCTTCCCTCTACTGGCCCTACCTGGTGGCCGACTACTACCATGCGCTGGAGATCGTCAGCGCCGTGGTGGCCGTCGTCATCCTGCTGTCCAGCATCGACGACCTGTTCATCGACGCCTGGTACTGGGTGCGCGAGGCCTGGCGCGCGCTGACCGTCAAGCGCCGCTACCAGCCGCTCAAGGCACAGCAGTTGCAGGAGGTGGAGGAAAAGCCGCTGGCCATCATGGTGCCGGCCTGGCTGGAGTACGACGTGATCGCGCCCATGCTCGAGAGCATGGTGGGTACGCTGGACTACAAGAACTACATGATCTTCGTGGGCACCTACCGCAACGACGAGCGCACCAAGAACGAGGTCGAGCGCATGCGCCGGCGCTACCGCCAGCTGGTCCGCGTGGAGGTGCCCCACGACGGCCCCACCTGCAAGGCCGACTGCCTCAACTGGATCGTGCAGGCCATCTTCCAGCAGAACACGCTGCAGCCCGAGCCCTTTGCCGGCCTGATCCTGCACGACAGCGAGGACGTGCTGCACCCGCTGGAGCTCAAGTACTACAACTACCTGCTGCCGCGCATGGACTTCATCCAGCTGCCCGTGACCTCCCTGGAGCGCGAGTGGTACGAGCTGGTGGCCGGCACCTACATGGACGAATTCGCCGAATGGCACACCAAGGACCTGGTGGTGCGCGAGAGCATGTCGCACATGGTGCCCTCGGCCGGCGTGGGCACCTGCTTCTCGCGCAAGGCGATGGAGGAGCTGGCGGCCGAGACCCACAACCAGCCTTTCAACACCGACACGCTGACCGAGGACTACGACATCGGCGCGCGGCTGGCACGCCGGGGCATGAAGCAGATCTTCGGCAAGTTCCCCGTGGACTACGTGATACGGCGCAAGCCGCTGTTCGGCCTGGGCAAGGAAAAGGTGTCCACGCTGACCATGCCGCTGGGCATACGCGAGTTCTTTCCCAACACCTTCAAGACCGCCTACCGGCAAAAGGCGCGCTGGACGCTGGGCATCGGCCTGCAGGGCTGGAGCCAGGTCGGCTGGGCCGGGCCGCTGTCCACCAAGTACCTGCTGTTCCGCGACCGCAAGGGGCTGGTGACCTCCTTCGTGGCCATCCTGGCCTATCTGCTGCTGCTGAACTTCCTGCTGTTCCTGCTGGCCGATCACATGGGCTGGTGGACGGTGTACTACCCGTCCCTGTTCGCTCCCAATGGCTGGCTGGTGACGCTGATGAGCGTCAACGTCATCGCCCTGCTGCTGCGCGTGGTGCAGCGCGCCTGGTTCGTCTCGCGCCTGTACGGCTGGGAGCACGCCATGCTGTCCATCCCGCGCATGGTGATCGGCAACTTCATCAATGCCATGGCGGCGGCGCGCGCCTGGAAGCTGTTCATCGTCCACCTCGTCACGGGCAAGCGGCTGGCCTGGGACAAGACCATGCATGACTTCCCATCCCCCGACCAGTTGAGCCACCAGCGCCAGCGCCTGGGCGAGCTGCTGCTGTCATGGCAGGCCATCGACGAAACCCGGCTGGCCACCGCGCTGGAGATACAGCAGCGCGAACGCCGTCCGCTGGGCGCCATCCTCATGGAGCAGGGCTGGCTGGACGAGGCCACGCTGCGCGAGGCCATCAGCTTCCAGCAGGGGGAGCCCACCGACCCCACGGTGCATCCCGACATTCCCGCACAAGGCATTCAAAGCACTCCAAGGGCCGGCATATGAAGCATCTCGCTCCCCTCGTTCGCCCTCTCACGCTGGCCGCGCTGCTGGGCGCCGGCTGGAACGCGCCGCCGGCCTGGCCGCAGGCCGCAGCAGCCGTCAAGGCCGAGGCGCCGCTCAGGGGCCGCGCATGGCAGCTGGCCAACCAGGCCTATGCCCACTATCAGGCCGGCCGCTTTGCACGTGCCGCCAGCGCCGCCGCATCGGCCGTACAGCTGCGCCCCGACCTGCTGCGCCTGCGCATGCTGCTGATCTACTCGCTGCAAAAGCAGGGCAAGAACGAGGAAGCGCTCAAGGCCATCGCCTCGGCCCGCGCCGCCGGGCTGGACGAGGCCACGCTGCAGCAGGCCGAGACGAATGTGCGCACGGCTGCGGCAGGCGGGGCCGCCGCAGGTGGCGGCGCGGCCACGGCCTCCGAGGCCTACAACAAGGCCTTCCCCATCGCCACCGAGGCCTACGCCGACTACAACGCCAGGAACTACGCAGACAGCGCGCGCAAAGCCGAGCAGGCCTTTCGCCTGGACCCCAGCCAGGGCCAGTGGGCGCTGCTGTGGATAGGCGCGCTGGAGGCGCAGGAGCAACTGGGTGCCTCCATCGAGGCCGCAGATGCCGCCCTGGCCCTGGACCCACCCAACAAAAGCGACCTGGTGGCCAAGCGCCAGACCTTGCGCCGCAGCCAGGCCGTGCTGCCGGCGCAAAAGGCCTACCAGGCGCTGATCGCCAACAACCCGGCGCAGGCCGTGCCCTTTGCGCGCGAGGCCGTGGCGCTGGCGCCGGGAACGGCATCGCACCGCCTGCTGCTGATCACCTCGCTGCTGCTGGCCGAGCAATTGCCCGATGCGGAAAAAGCCGCAGACGAGGCGTTGGCGCAGGACAACGAAGACACAGCGGCGCTGGGCATGCGCGGCTACATCCGCCAGCGCCAGGGCAAGACCGCACAGGCCAATGAAGACTTCGATGCCGTGCTCAAGCAGGACTGGCTGGACGACAAGCAATCGGCCAACCTGCGCCTGATCGCGGCCGACGCGGCCCTGGCCGCTGGCGACGCGGCACGCGCCCGCGCGCTGCTGGCACCGATGCCGGCGCAGGATGAATCCGTGGCCCGCCGCCTCAAGCAAGCCGATGACCTGCGCCCCGGCCGCGACACGCCCATGGTGGCCGATACGCGCGGCGCCTCGCAGACCCTGGCCATGGCCGACTACCCGCCGCCGCTGCAGGACTGCCGCGACACGCCCTACGGAACGGTCTGCGAGCTGCAGCCTTCCGATGCCCAGGGCACGGGCGGCCCCAGCGCCCAGGCCTATGCGGCCTACGCGCGCCAGGACTACAAGGCCGCCATCGAACATGCGCAAACGGCCGTGGAGCAGGACCCCGACAACGAGCAGTTGCAAAAGCTGCTGACCACCACGCTGGCCGCAGGCAATCGCGACCAGCAGGGCCAAGCCCTGCTGCGGCTGGACAAGTCCCTGTCCCTCACCCCCAACGACCCCCAGCTGCTGATGCAGCGCGGCTACCTGTACTCGCGCCAGGAAGAGCCGGCCAAGGCGCTGCAGGACTTTCGCGCGGCGCGCGCCACGGGCGAGGCGCCAGCGGGCGCCATGCTGGACGAAGGCTATGCGCTGGCCGGCACCGGCGACAACCGGGGCGCCGTGCGCACCTTCAAGGAAGCCATCGACCTGGACGACGCCGGCACCGCCAAGCTCACGCCCGGCCAGCGCGAAAACGCACGCAGCGCCGTCTCCGGCTACTCGCGCGAGTGGGGCGCCATCGTCTCCATGGGCTACCGGGGTGCGCGGCCTGCGGGGCGTGCGTTCTCGGACGGCATCCTCACGCAGGCCGGCGATGCGGTCTTCGGCACGGCCGAGGCCTACTGGCGCCCGTCCAACTTCCTGAACTCATCGACGCGCATCTTCGATGTCTACGGGCGGCTGGGCAGCACCTTGCATGACGGCGGCGGCACCACGCTGGGCCAAAGCGCCATCGACCCCTGCACGGGCCTGCCCATCAATGTGCAGGCGGGCGACAACCGCGGCATCTCTGGCCTGCCCACTACCACGGGCTCGCTGGGCATGCGCTTCACGCCGTCCACCAAGTACGCGCTGACCTTTGGCATAGAGCGCCAGTTCAACATCGGCTCCGCCACGCGCTCGGGCTTTATCACGCCTGAATCGCCCCAGCTGCGCTGCCTGATGAGCGGGCGCGATCCGCTCAACCCCACGGGCCCGGCGCTGGGCAACCCGATATCGGCCAAGTACAGCGCGGGCGCGGGCCAGGGCGGCTGGCTGGCCTATGTCACCCATGGCTTTTACGAGGGCACGGGCCGTCGCACGGACCGCTCCAGCTGGTTCACCATGGAAGGCTACAGCCAGGCCGGCTATGCCAACCAGAGCATGGCCTCGCGCTTCACGCTGACAGACCAGACCAATGGTGCCCTGGTGGGCGACGGCTCGGGCCGCTACAAGCGCGAGCAATGGTTCTTCTCCACCGAGGCCCGCATCGGCCGCAGCTTCCGCGCCGACGGCATCAACCAGGGCCTGGTGATCTTCCCGTTCGGCGTGGTCGCGGCCGACTGGATCAAACAGAGGAACCGTGTGCAAGTGCGTTCCCTGCAGGCCGCCCCGGGCGCCACGCCCACCGCAGCCCAATTGGCCGCCCAGCAGGGACAGACCCTGGCCCTGCAAGGCAATGGCAGCAGTTGGTCGGCCAGCGCCGGCGTGGGCGTCAGCCTGCGCCAATGGTTCCGCGAAAGCCACTACAGCACGGCCCAGTCCTATGTGGACTGGTCCATGCAGTACCGCTTCAACATCGGTGGCGGCCAGGCCGACCGGGCCAAGGGCCTCTTCATGACGCTGACGCTGTCCTATTGAAAGCCCTGCCCCGCCGCCGCCACCACCACACAGAAAAGAGAAAAGGAGAAAGCTCCCATGGATTCGACCAAGCAAGCACCCCGCCCCGCCCTGCACGGACTGCGCTCGGGCATGGCGCGCGCCGCACGCGGGCTGGCCGGCTGCGCACTGGTGCTGGGCGCGCTGGCAGCGCAGGGTACGGCCCAGGCCCAGACCCAGGCACAGGCACAGGACAGCTCCTCCATCGTCCTCAGGGGCAAGGATGGCTGGCTGTTTCCGGGCTGGGGCAGCCTGACCCAGGTGGACCGCGCCGGCATCACCGAATCCACCCGGCTGATCACCGAGGCGCGCAACCTGCTGGCCGCGCGCGGCGTGAAGCTGCAGGTGCTGCTGCTGCCCGACAAGGTGCGCTTCTATGCCGACAAGATGCCCGACGGCAAGGCCATGAGCGCCGATGTCCAGGGCCGCTACAAGCAGGTGCTGCAGGCGCTGCAGGCCGCCGGCATTCCCAGCTTTGACGACGAGGCCGTGCTGCGCACCGTGCGCGACAGCGGCAAGGACGTGTTCTACCGCACCGACCAGCACTGGACCCAGGCGGCAGCCGACGCCACGGCCGAGGCCACCGCCCGCATGGTCCAGGGCGAGGTGCCCCAGCTGGCCGGCAGCGCCGGCAGCGGCCTGGCCCTGGGCGACACCGTCACCGAGCGCCGCTATGGCGACCTGGCCGAGCTGTTTCTGACCGCCGAGGAGCGCAAGCAGATCGGCCGCGAGGTCTACACCGTGCGCCGCCAGGCTCCGGCCAAGGGCCTGCTCGACGATGAGCCCGCGCCCGTCCACGTGACGGGCCACAGCATGGTCCAGCCCTACTTCGGCTTTCCGCAAAAGCTCTCCAACCTGCTGGACCGCCCGGTCTCGCTGAACTGGAAGCCCGGCAACGTGGGCCAGTGGACCATGCTGCTGGAATATCTGGAGTCGCCGGCCTTCAAGTCCCAAAAGCCCCAGGTGCTGGTGTGGCAGATGTTCGAGCCCACCTACAGCTACGGCCCCAACGCGGCCGGTCAGTGGGACAACGCCTCGCTCATGCCCAACGCCACCTGGCTGGAGCGGCTGCGGGCCGCGCTCAAGGGCTGACACCGTGGACCCCACCGCGCAAGAACTGCAAACCGACAAAGGACACCGGCGCAACGCCTGGATCTGGGGCGCCCTGCTGCTGTCGGGCCTGGCCTGGGGCGGCTGGACGCTGGCCAGCGGGGGACCGAAGGCCGGCGAGCTGCAACTGGCCGCCTGGCTGGATGGCCGCGCGGGCGCGGCGCTGAACAAGGGCCTGCGCCTGCCTGCGCAGTCCTCGCTGGAAACCGGCCAGGCCGCGCTGCGCTACCGCCTGCTGGGCGACACGGGAGCGCAGGTGGCCCTGGGCTGCCCGCAATGGATGTTCTACCGCGACGGCCTGCGGCCCCAGCCCGGCACGGGCGCCGCGCCCTTCGAGGCGCGACAGCGCCTGCTGCGCCACTGGACCCGGCAGTTGCAGGACAAAGGCATTGCCACCCTGGTGGTGGCCGTGCCCGACAAGTCGCGCATCGAGGCCGCCCATCTGTGCGGCCTGCCTGTGGCACCCGTGATGCTCCAGCGCCTGGACCTGTGGCAGCAGCGCCTGCAGGCCGACGGCATTGCCTTTACCGATCTGCGCCCTGCCCTGCAGACACAGGAGCAGGCGCAACCCGTTTTCTTTCGCACCGACGTGCACATGAATGCCGAGGGCGCACGCGCCGCCGCCCTGGCCGTGGCCCAGGCCGCGCTGCCACTGCTGGGCGGGCAGCGCGGCGCCCAGGCCTTCGAGGAATCCGCGCCCGGGCCGCTGCAGCCGCTGCCCGGCGACCTGCTGGCCCTGGCCGGCCTGGCCGACGCACCGGCAGGCTGGCGCCCGCAGCGCGACGAAATACGCCCCCAGGCCATCACCCCCGTGCGCGGCGGCGGCCTGCTGGACGAGACGCCGCCCGTGCAGGTGCTGCTGGCCGGAAGCTCCAACGGGCTGCGCAGCAATTTCGCGCCACAGCTCGGCCGCGCGCTGGGCCAGGAAGTCTGGAACCTCAGCATGGACGGCGGCCAGTTCAGCGGCGCCATGGTGGCCGCGCTCAAGCGCCGCGCCTCCTGGCCGGCCAGCCTGCGGCTGGTGATCTGGGAGTTCTCGGAAAACACCTTGTCCCTGCCCCTGACGGACGATGAAAAAGCGGCGCTCAAGGAGATGGACGCCGCCTCCCCGCCTGCGTGACCCCGCCCGCTACATGCTGTTCAATTCCTATCTTTTCCTGCTGCTGTTCCTGCCCATCGCGCTGGCGGGCCACTACCTGGCCGGGGCCATCAGCCTGCGGCTGGCCGCGTTCTGGCTGTGCCTGACGTCCTTTGTCTTCTACGGCTGGTGGAACCCGCAGTTCGTCGCCCTGCTGGCGCTGTCCATCGCCTTCAACTACGTGGTGAGCCTGCTGATCCTGCGCTTTGCGGGCCGCGCGCGGCTGCAGGGGCTGGTCACCGCCCTGGGCGTGGGCGCCGACCTGGCGGCGCTGTTCCACTACAAGTACTTCGCCACGCTGTTCAACTTCCTGGGCGAATGGGGGCTGACGCAGGGCGGCATGCACGAGCTGATCCTGCCGCTGGGCATCTCGTTCTTCACCTTCACCCAGATCGGCTACCTGCTGGACTGCCGCTCGGGCATCGTCAAGGAACGCAGCCTGCTCAGCTACGTGCTGTTCGTGACCTTCTTCCCGCACCTGATCGCGGGGCCCATCCTGCACCACAAGGAAATGATGCCGCAGTTCGCGCAGCCGGATAACTACCGGTTCCGCGCGGACAACCTGTCCATCGGCGGCACGCTGTTCGTGATCGGCCTGGCCAAGAAGGTGCTGCTGGCCGACGAGATCGCGCCCTATGCAGACGCGGGATTCGCCGCGCCCGGCGAGCTGCAGTTCTGGGCCGCCTGGGGCGCCAGCCTCAGCTACGCGCTGCAGCTGTACTTCGACTTCTCGGGCTACTCGGACATGGCGCTGGGCCTGGCGCGCATGTTCGGCATCCGTTTCCCGCTGAACTTCAACTCGCCCTACAAGGCCGGCAGCATCATCGACTTCTGGGCACGCTGGCACATGACGCTGACGCGCTACCTCACGGCCTACCTCTACTATCCCGTGGCCATGGCCATCTCGCGCGCACGCGAAAAGCGCGGGCTGTCCGTGGGATCGAGCGCCGCGCGCACGCCGGGCGGCTTTGCGGCCACCATCGTCGTGCCCACGCTGTTCACCATGGGGCTGGCGGGCATCTGGCACGGCGCCGGCCTGCAGTACGTGATCTTCGGCCTGCTGCATGCCTTCTACCTGTCGGCCAACCACGCCTGGCGCATCTTCGTGGTCAGCCGCAAGCCGGCCGCCGCACGCAAGTCGGGCCGGGGCGTGCAGGCGCTGTGCGTTGTCATCACCTTCATTGCCGTGCTCATCGCCCAGACCTTCTTCCGGGCCCACGGCGTGGGCGACGCCATGCTGCTGCTCAAGGGAATGGCCGGCCTGCGCGGCGTGGAGGCGCTGGAGTCGCTGTCCCACGTCCAGGGCCTGGCACTGGGCGATGCCATCCGCCTGGCCATAGGCCACCATATGCAGTTGGCCCTGGTGCTGCTGCTGCTGGCCATTGCCTGGTTCACGCCCAATGCCCACCAGATCCTGGACCGCTTCTCGCCCGCCATGTTCAAGGTGCAGGAAGCGCCCCGCGCCTGGATGCGCTGGCGCCCCAGCGCAGGCTGGACGGCCGTGACCCTGTTCCTGCTCTTCCTGTGCCTGGTCAACCTGCACAAGGAAACCCGCTTCCTGTATTTCCAGTTCTGAAACACCTGTTGGAGAAAAACCATGTCCCTGAATGACATCGAAACCAAGATTGCCCAGATCATCGGCGCCATCATCCTGACCTCGGTCGAGCCCGATACGCTGCTGCTCGAATCGGGCCTGGTGGACTCGCTGTCCGCCGTGGACGTGGCACTGGCCATCGAAAAGGAATTCGGCGTCAAGATACCGCCGTCGGAGATCGACCTGCACCTGGAATCCGTGCACACGCTGGCGCAGTACGTGGCCGAGCAGCGCAAGGCCTGATGCAGCGCCTGCACGCCGCCGCCCTGTCCCTTTGTCCCTGCGCAACAAGGAGCCCGCATGCGATTCAGTTTTGACCGCTTCGACTTCACCGAGCCCGGCGCCGACACCGCGCGGCCCGCCGTGATCGATGCCGCCGGCACGCTGGACTGGCAGCAACTGGCCCAGGCCGTGGCGCAATGGGAGCAGCAGGCGCTGGCGCGCGGCGCGCGGCGCGACGAGCCGCTGCTAATCACGGGGCACAAGGAGACCGCGTTCCTCGTGGCCATCCTCGGCTGCCTGCGCCTGGGCGTGCCCTTCGTGCCGGTGGACGTGATCAACCCGCCCGAGCGCATGGCGCGCATCGCCACGCTGGTGCAGGCCGGCCTGCACTACGACGCGCAGGCCCGCAGCTTCCTGGACACCGGCATCGCCGCGCAGCCGCTGCAGGAAAAATCGCTGGCCTACATCATGTTCACCTCGGGCAGCACGGGCGATCCCAAGGGCGTGCAGATCGGGCGGGAGAGCCTGGGCCTGTTCGCCGGCTGGATACGCGACTGCCTGGCGCTGGGCGAGGCGCCGGTCTTCATGGACCAGATGCTGTTCAGCTTCGACTTTTCGCTGTTCAACTGGATGGGAGCCCTGGTCACGGGCGGCGCCTGCGTGCTGTGCGCGCGCGAGACCATTGCCGACCGCCAGGCCTTTGCCGCCTACCTGGCGGGCACCCATGTGAACGTCTGGGCATCCACGCCCTCCTTCGTGCGCCAGCAGCTGCTGGATGCCGACTTCGACCAGCAGCACCTTCCCGACCTGCGCGTCTTCGTCTTCGGCGCCGAATCGCTCACGCCCACCGTGGCCGAGGCGCTGTGGAGCCGCTTTCCCCAGGCGCGCATCATCAATTCCTACGGCCCCACCGAGGCCACCTGCTCCACCACCTGGGTGGAGATCGACACCGCGCTGCGCCAGCGCGCGCCGCTGCCCTTTCCCATCGGCCGGGCCAAGCCCTATGCCGATGTGTTCCTGGACGAAGGCGAGATCTGCGTGGCCGGCGACCACGTGATGCGCGGCTACCTGAACCGCCCCGACCTGCACGCCACACGCATGTTCATGCGCAACGGCAAGCGCGGCTACCGCACGGGCGACCTGGGCGAGATCGACGGCGAGGGCCTGGTCACCTTCCACGGCCGGCGCGACGACCAGATCAAGATGCACGGCTACCGCATCGAGCTGGCCGAGGTCGATGCCGTGCTGGCCACCCTGCCCGGCGTGCGCGCAGGCGCGGCGGTGGCACTCAAGCGGCCCGATGGCTTCATCGTGCGCATGATCGGCTTCGTGGACCTGGACCGCAGCGGCCCGCCCGGCATGCAGCCCCTGCCCGAAGACCTGGCCGGGTGGCGCGAACTGCTGGCCCAGCGCGTGCCGCCCTACATGATTCCGTCGGAACTGCTGGCCTGCCACGGCTTCCCGCTGACGCAGACTGACAAGGCCGACCGCAAGCAACTGGAGCGCATGTACCTTGATGCACGCATGCGCCCCGCCAAGGAAACCAAGGACCCGCAGGCATGACCTCCGCTTTTTCCCCCGTGATGCGTACCGTCGCGCTCGCCCTGGCCGGCCTGGCCGGGCTCTCCTGCCTGCCCGCCGCGCATGCGGAAGGCACGCTGGCCCAGCTGTATGCAGCGCGCCCGCCCGCAGGCTCGTCCTTCGTGCGCGTGGTCCACCCCGATGCGGGCAGCCTGCGCGTGAAGATCGGCGACGGCCCCGAGCAGACGCTGTCCGGCAGCAAGCCGGCCAGCAGCTACGCCATCGTCAAGGGCGACACGCCCTTCGCCATCCAGCTGGACGGCAAGAGCGCCGGCAGCATGAAGGTGGCGCCGGGCAGCTTCACCACCTTGGTGCCGCAGCGCCAGGGCAAGAACGCGGCCGCGCGCTTCACGTCCATCGACGACTCCGGCGGAAGCCAGGACGCGCTCAAGGCCGAGCTGCGCTTCTACAACCTGATCGACGATTGCACCGAAGGCGGGCTCAAGATCGCCGGGACGGGCACGCCGCTGTTCACGGGCGTGGCGCCCGCCAGGTCGGCCAGCCGCTCCATCAACCCGGTCAGTGCCCAGCTCGCCGCCACCTGCGCCACTGCGGCCAGCGCGCCGCTGGCGCTGCCACAGTTGCAGCCGGGCGACCACTACAGCCTGTTCATGACGGGTACGGCCGCCGCACCCGTGCTGCGCGGCCAGGCCAGCGCCACCGACACCTATCGTCCCTGACCCAGCCCAAGGAGACCGACACAGACATGCGCACCCGCTCCGTATTGCGTGAAGACCACCTGCTGTTCAAGGAACAGGTGGACCGATTCGTGGCCACCGAGATCCTGCCCCACATCAATGACTGGGAGGCCGAGGGCATCACGCCGCGCGCCCTGTGGCGCAAGGCCGGCGACAGCGGCCTGCTGAACTGCGACCTGCCTCCGCCCTACGGCCAGGGCGGCGACTTCGGCCACGCGGCCGTGGTCATCGAGGCGCTGGCGCGCGCCAACTGCCTGGGCATCGGCTTTTCCATCCATTCCGACATGGTGGCGCCCTATCTCTGGAACTTCGGCACGCAGGTGCAGAAGGACCGCTGGCTGCCGCGCATGGCCACGGGCGAGCTGATCGGTGCCATCGCCCTGACCGAGCCCGGCGCGGGCAGCGACCTCAAGGCCGTGCGCACGCGCGCCCGCCGCAAGAGCGAGAGTGAAGGCGGCGGCTACGTGCTCAACGGCCAGAAGACCTTCATCACCAACGGCGTCAACGCCGGCCTGATGGTGGTTCTGGCCAGCACCGAGCCCGACCTGGGCGCGCGCGGCCTGTCGCTGTTCGTGGTGGAGGAAGGCATGAAGGGTCTGGGCAAGGGTCCCGCCCTGCGCAAGATAGGCCAGCACAGCCAGGACACCTGCGAGCTGTTCTTCGACGAGCTGCACCTGCCGGCCGACCACCTGCTGGGCCGCGAAAACGCAGCCTTCGAGCATGTGACCCAGGAACTGGCGCAGGAGCGGCTGGCGATCGCGCTGCGCGCGGCGGCCTCCACCGAAGGCATGCTGGACGAGGCCGCCGAGTTCGTGCGCAACCGCAAGGTCTTCGGGCGCCGCGTGCTCGACTACCAGAACACCCGCTTCAAGTTCGCCGACGCCCTGGCCAAGACCACCATGCTGCGCGTCTTCCTGGACGACTGCCTGACCCAGCACATGGAAGGCTCACTGGACTCCGTCACCGCCGCCATGGCCAAGCTCAACGCCACCGAGCTGCAGGGCCAGGTGCTGGACGAGCTGCTGCAATTGCACGGCGGCTACGGCTACATGGCCGAATACGGCATTGGCCGCGCCTGGGCCGATGCACGGGCGCTGCGGATCTTCGGCGGAAGCAGCGAGATCCTGCGAGAGATCATCGGCAAGCGCTTCTGACCCGGCAGCCACCGCGCTCAGCGGGCGGCAGCCTTCCATTCGCGCAGCAGTTGCCGGGCCTCTGGCGTGTCGTTCAGCACCCAGGGGTCGATGGCGAAGGCGACAACGCGCTGGGCACCGTAGTCGCGGGCCACGTCCCACTGGCGGCGCACGCGCTCGAAGCTGGCCGTGCGCGCCTGGAAGTCCGAGCCATCGGGCCGCGTGGGCGGCAGTTGCTCGAACAGTTCCACGATGAGGTCGAACGGCGCCCTGCGCTCCAGCAGCATCTGCTGCAGCGGTGCCAGCGCCTCGTAGTTGCGCAGGCCCGCCACGCCCACGCCGTCCTGCACCATGGGGCGCAGGGATACGCGGTCCAGCAGGATGCTCCACAGCGTGGGCAGGCTGCCCAGCGTCTGCAGCTGGCTGAAATAGGTGGAGATGCCGGGCACCTGGCCGGATGTGGCCGCTGCCGCCTGCGCCAGTGGCTGCAGTGCGCTCACCAGCAGCTCGATGCGCTCGGGCGCGGCCCAGTGGTATTGCTCCAGCTCGTAGGGGATGTACCAGCCGCGAAAGGCCGCATGGCGCGGCCAGGTGCTGGTGTACATGTGGCTGGCGCCCTGCTCGGCGATATGCGCCAGATAGGGCGCGGGGCCTGCGGCGTTGGAAAGGCTGATCTGCTTCCACCAACGCTCGTCATAGGGCAGGCCCAGGTGCACGCCCATGCCCAGTTCGGTGCAGATGTCTAGCAGGTCGGCGATCTGCGCGTCGGCCAGCATCCAACTGTCCGCCTCGGTATCGCCCAGCAGGCCGCTCCATTGCACGAACAGCTCCCGGCAGCCCAGCGCCTGGGTGGCGGCCAGGCGCTGGCGCCATTGATCGCGCGGCATCTCCAGATGGCTGCGCCACGGCTGCAGGAAACTGCCCGACACGGGCGCCGAGGCCGCGCAACCGACCAGCGAGGCACAGGCGGCGGCCGCGCCGGCGCCGAGGAATTCGCGTCTGGACAAATGCATGGTGGGAACGGCCGCAAGGCTGTGTGAAGCGAAGCACCAAGAATACAGCCAAGCGGCGCGGCAGCCGCCCCGCAAGAGCCGGCCCACCCGGACTTGACCCGGCCGGGCTGAGGGTTGAATCAGAACCGACGATGAATTGGAGCCAAGGGGACAACGCCCGTGCAGATGTCCTGCCGGCCCGAACCAGGCAAGGACTTGCCGCCATTAGATCGAGTAGAAATGCCTCGCGCCACCCTTGGGCGGCGCGAGGCATCGGCGGGTGGGCCTTTGCCGGCCCTTGCCCTGGCCAGGGCGTTCTCAGGCCTTGGCCACGGCGGCCTCGGGAGGCAGGGCCTTCTCAGGCTCTCCGTCCAGGGCCGCATTGAGCTTGCTGTAGTCCAGCTCGTTTTCCCAGCGCGAGACCACCACGGTGGCCACGGCATTGCCCATGAAGTTGGTCAGCGAGCGGCACTCGCTCATGAAGCGGTCCACGCCCAGGATCAGGGCCATGCCGGCCACGGGCACTTCGGGCACCACGGCCAGCGTGGCGGCCAGGGTGATGAAGCCAGCGCCGGTCACGCCGGCAGCGCCCTTGGAGCTGAGCATGGCCACCAGCAGCAGCGCGATCTCATGGCCCAGCGTCAGGTGGGTATTGGTGGCCTGGGCGATGAACAGCGCGGCCAGCGTCATGTAGATGTTGGTGCCGTCCAGGTTGAAGGAGTAGCCCGTGGGCACGACCAGGCCCACGACGGACTTGCCGCAGCCGGCGCGCTCCATCTTCTGCATCAGCGAAGGCAGGGCCGATTCCGAGGACGAGGTGCCCAGCACCAGCAGCAGTTCCGCCTTCAGGTAGCGCGCCAGCTTGAGCACAGAGAAGCCGCACAGCCGCGCCACGAAGCCCAGCACCACGACCACGAAGAGCAGCGAGGTGATGTAGAACGAGCCCACCAGCCAGGCCAGGTTCACCAGCGAACCCAGGCCGAACTTGCCGATGGTGAAGGCGATGGCGCCAAAGGCTCCCAGCGGCGCAGCCTTCATCAGGATGCCGACCAGCTTGAACACGGGGGCCGTCAGCGCCTCCAGGAAGTTGAGCACGGGCTTGCCCGCATCACCGACCATGGCCAGCGAGATGCCGAACAGCACGGCCACGAACAGCACCTGCAGGATGTTGTCGCCCACGAAGGGGCTGACCAGCGTCTTGGGGATGATGTCCATGGCAAAGCCGGTGAGCGTCAGCTCGTGGGACTTGGCCACATAGCCCTTGACGGCGGCCTGGTCCAGGTCGGCCGGGTTGATGTTCATGCCCGCGCCGGGCTGCACCACGTGCGCCACCACCATGCCGACCACCAGGGCCAGCGTGGAGAAGAACAGGAAGTAGGCCATGGCCTTGAGGAACACGCGGCCCACGGTGCGCAGGTGCGTCATGCCCGCAATGCCGGTGACGATGGTCAGGAAGATCACCGGCGCGATGATCATCTTCACCAGCTTGATGAAGGCATCGCCCAGCGGCTTGAACTGTTCGGCGTACTGGGGCTCGAAGTGGCCGAGCAGCACGCCTGCCACGATGGCGACCACCACCTGGAAATACAGCTGGCGGTAGAAAGGCAGCCGCTCGGGGCTGGCGGCGTGGGTGGGGACGGCATGCATGGTGCGGCTCCGGCGGGACTGTGTGGGGGTGGACGCACCACCAAGGTGCGGCGAGGTCCAGTTTGTACCGCTGGCGTGCTCCGGCGCCGATAACCTATTGGTATTAGGCGCAGGTGCTCCCCCAGGGAGAATGCACGCAGAATCAGGGTAATCCCCAACCCCTTCCCGCCCCTGGAAGGCACCAAGCTGGCGCCCAATCGGGTCCAGACCACCATGCCCCAACCCGTTCGACGCCCTTCACGCCGTTCCTTCTGGACCCTGCTGCTGCTGTTCGGCGGCATGCTCGCCTGCATGCTGCTGGCCGGTGAGCTGGTCTACCACCGCGCCCTGCGCGGCGAGGCCGAAAGCGTGCAGCGCCAGCTCAGCCTCTACGCCCAGGCCCTGGGCCAGCGCATAGACCGCTACCGCACCCTGCCCGAGGTGCTGGCGCTGGACGCGCAATTGCGCGCCGCCCTCACCCACCCGCTGTCTCCCGCCGAGGTCGATGCCCTCAACCGCAAGCTGGAGCAGGCCAACGGCGCCAGCCAGTCGTCCACGCTGACCCTGATCGACCGCCACGGCACGGCCCTGGCCGCCAGCAACTGGCGCGAGACGCGCAGCAACGTGGGCGTGGACTACAGCTTCAGGCCCTATGTTCAGCAGGCGCTGTCGCGCGGCAGCGGGCGCTTCTACGGCATCGGCCTGACCACGGGCCTGCCGGGCTACTTCCTGTCGCAGGCCATCCTGGACGAACAGAACGCCGTCGCGGGCCTGGTGGTGATCAAGATCGCGCTGCTGGAGCTGGAGCGCGAATGGCTGCAGACGCCCGACGTGGTCATGGCCTCGGACGAGCACGGCGTGGTCTTCCTGGCCAGCCAGCCCGACTGGCGCTACCGCCTGCTGTCCCCCCTGAGCCCCATCGACGAGGCGGACCTGGCCGCCACGCGCCAGTACATCGACCAGGAGTTGCACCCCATGCGCTACCGGGTGCGCCAGGGCCTGGAGCAAGGCAGCCGCCTGGTGCAGATGCAGGAGCCCGCCCTGCCCGGCACCACGCTGTGGCAGACCATGCCCCTGCCCGGCAGCGACTGGCAATTGCACCTGCTGCACGACACGCAGGCCAGCACCGTGGCCAGCCGCTGGGCGGCGGCGGCCGCTGCGGGCGGCTGGCTGGCCCTGGGCCTGCTGGTGCTGTTCGTGCGCCAACGCAGGCGGCTGGCCGCGCTGCGCCTGCGCAGCCGCCTGGAGCTGGAGACCGTGCTGCGACAGCATGCCCAGGAGCTGCGCACGGCCCAGGACGGCATCGTCCAGGCCGCGCGCCAGGCCGACACGGGCCTGAGCCGCAGCCTGGAGCACCTGCCCCAGGGCGTGGTGGTGATCGACGCCGACCTCAACCTGGTGGCGTGGAACTCGCGCTACGTGGAGCTGTTCCGGTTTCCCTCCGAGCTGCTGCGCACGGGCCAGCCCATCGAGAACCTGTTCCGCTACAACGCCCGGCGCGGCCTGCTGGGGCCCGGCCCCATCGAGGAGGCCATCCACCGGCGGCTGCAGCATCTGCGCAGCGGCAGCCCGCATCTGCGCGAAAGCACCAAGGACGACGGCACGGTGCTGGAGATCCGCGGCAACCCGCTGCCCGATGGCGGCTTCGTCACCAGCTACGCCGACATCACCAGCTACAAGAACGCCGCGCGCGAGCTGCGCTCGCTGGCCGATGCGCTGGAGCAGCGCATTGCCGAGCGCACGCGCGACCTGGCCGAAGCCAAGCGCGAGGCCGAGCAGGCCAACCGCTACAAGACCCGCTTCGTGGCCGCCGCCGTGCACGACCTGCTGCAGCCGCTGAACGCCGCGCGCATGTTCAGCTCCCTGCTGCGCAGCCATCTGCATGACGACGCGGGCCGCCATGTGGCCGACAGCATCGACGGCGCCCTGGCCGCGCAGGACGCCATCCTGGGCAGCCTGCTGGACATCTCGCGCATGGAATCGGGCCAGCTGGAGGTGCGCGTGCGCGACTTCGCGCTGGGGCCGCTGCTGCAGGTCATGCGCCACAACTTCGGCATCCTGGCCGAAAGCCGGGGCCTGCGCCTGAGCGCGGTGGACACGCGCTGCGTGGTGCGCAGCGACGAGGCGCTGCTGCGCCGCATCCTGCAGAACTTCCTGTCCAACGCCATACGCTATACGCGCCAGGGCCGCATCGTCATCGGCTGCCGGCGCCAGGGCCAGCACTTGCGCATCGAGGTGCACGACCAGGGACCGGGCATTCCCGAGAGCCTGCAGCACGAGATCTTCGAGGAATTCCGCCGCCTGGACGAAGGCCATGGCGACGACCGTGGCGCCGGGCTGGGCCTGGCCATCGTCGAGCGCCTGGGCCGCCTGCTGGGCCACGAGATCGGCCTGCGCTCGCACCTGGGCCGGGGCAGCGTGTTCTGGGTCTGCGTGCCGCTGGGCGATCCCGCAGCCGTGCCGCAGATCGCCGCGGCCACGCACTCCGGCGAGGCAGGCCAGGACGCACCGCTGCAGGGCATGAGCGCCTGGTACGTGGAAGACGATGCCCAGTCCTGCACCGCCATGCGCGCCCTGCTGCAGCGCTGGGGCTGCAACGTGCCGCTGGCCGGCGGCCCGGCCGAGGCGCTGGCGCTTGCCGCGCCCGGCGAAGCGCCGCAGCTGGTGCTGCTCGATGTGCGCCTGGGCCAGTTGCACGGCCCCGATGTCTACGCGCAGCTGTGCCAGCGCTGGGGCCAGTCGCCGCCCGTGATCCTGGTCACGGCCGAGCGCGACGGCATGGTGCGCCGCCAGGCGGCCGAGCGCGGCTGGGGCTTTCTGGCCAAGCCCGTGCGCCCGCCCGCGCTGCGCGCGCTTATGAGCCAGATGCTGCTGCGCCACCGATAGACGTGGCACGGCAGGGCCTGGCGTTCAGACCGTGCCGTCGTTCTCCAGGCTCTTGACCAGCACGGCCGCCTGCGTGCGGCTGTAGCACTCCAGCTTCTTGAGAATGGCCGTCACATGCACCTTGACGGTGTTCTCGGCCAGCCCCAGCTCGTGGGCGATCTGTTTGTTGAGCAGACCGTCGGCCAGGCACAGCAGCACGCGGAACTGCTGGGGCGTGAGCTGGGCCAGCCGCGCGGCCAGCGCGGCGTCGGCCTCGGAGCGCTCGGCGGCCATGGGCGGGAACCAGCTGCCGCCGTCCAGCACCTCCTGCAGGGCCGTGCCTATGGCCTCGGCCGGCGCCGATTTCGGAATGAAGCCCGCGGCACCAAACTGCTGCGCACGGCGGATCACGCGCGGATGGTCGTTGGAGGAAATCACCACCACCGGAACATCGGGGTACTCGCCGCGCACATGCAGCAGGGCCGAAAAGCCGCGTGCGCCCGGCATGGCCAGGTCCAGCAGCACCAGCTCGATCTCGGGGTGCTGTTGCAGCGCCGCGCCCAGGGTCGCAGCGCTTGCGGCCTCCAGCACGGCGAACTGCGGCAGGGCCTCGCGCAGCACATGGATCACCGCAGCGCGGAACAGCGGGTGGTCATCGGCAACGAGCAGGGTGGATTCGGACATGGGCGCGAGTCTGACACGTCTGGAAGCACATGCCCGGCTCATGGGGTCCTGCCTGGCCCATGGCCGGGTTGCAAGCTGGCACGCTGTTTGCAATCAGTTGCAGCCAAAGGCCTGGCAACAGGCACAAATCCACCGCCCAACCGACGAACAAGGAGCCCTGAATTGACCTTTGAGCCCTCTTGCAACGACCTGCTGCACAGGCCTGGTGCCCCGGCCCCATCCCAGTGCACGGCAGTGTTCAAGCCGCGAGAGTGCAAAACACAAATTAAGTTTCGTCATAACTGTGTCAAAGACACCACTTCCTGGCTGGCGCGATGGCTCGGATGCGTTGTAATACGCGGCTTAGCCAGTCAAGACCGCCTTGCACACAGGCCGCAAAGACGTGCCGACGCCAGCCCGCCCCTGATGCGAAAACGCCACTGTCCCAGGTTTGCCACGTAGCCCAGCCTCGGCGATTGGTTCATCGTCTGCCCCGGTCACAGCACTGGCCACCCGTTTCCACTCTCTAACAATGAAAGACTCCTCAACATGAAACGTTCCTTCATCGCACTGGCCGCTGCACTGGCCTGCGCCGGCGCTGCACACGCCCAAAGCTCGGTCCAGCTGACTGGCCTGGTGGACGCCTATGCCGGCTCCATGCGCATGGCTGGCGATGCCAGCGGCAAGGGTGTCGTGGGTTCGGGCGGCATGACCACCTCCTGGTGGGGCATGAAGGGCCAGGAAGACCTGGGCGGCGGCCTGAAGGTCGATTTCCAGCTGACGGCCTTCATGCGTGTGGACACTGGCAGCCCCGGCCGTTTCGATGGTGACCCGTACTTCTCGCGCGATGCCAACGTCGGCCTGTCCGGCGGCTTCGGCACGGTGCGCCTGGGCCGCGGCATGGCGCCCAACTTCCTGCCCACCATCCTGACCAACCCCTTCGGTGACTCCTTCACCATCTCCCCGCTGGTGCTGCACGCCAACGTGGGCACGACAGCCTGGGGCTCGGCCAACCTGACCACGCCGTCCGACACCGGCTGGAGCAACCAGGTCGTCTACACCACGCCCAAGTTCGGCGGCCTGCAGGCCAACGTCCACTACCAGTTCGGTGAAAAGGGCGGCGATTCCGGCAAGAAGAACATCGGCGTGAACGCCATGTACTTCGGCGGCCCCCTGAGCCTGGTGGCCTTCTACGAGCGCGCCCAGATCAGCAACCCCGTGAGCCTGGCCGTGATGCCCACCAAGACCGACTGGATGCTGGGCGGCACCTACAACTTCGAAGTGGCCAAGCTGTACGCAACCTACGGCCAGGCCAAGGTCAAGGATCTGGACCGCAAGAACAGCACCTACTCGCTGGGCCTGGACGTGCCCGTGACCAGCGCCGGCACCATCAAGGCAGCCCTGGCCCGCACCAAGGCCGAAATCGGCGCCGTGGACTCCACGCGCACCACGGCCAGCCTGGGCTACGACCACTACCTGTCCAAGCGCACCGATGTGTACACCGTGCTGATGCACGACCGCATCACGGACCTGAAGTCGGGCACCAGCCTGATCGCGGGTATCCGCCACCGTTTCTAAGGCGACGCCTGGCCTGCCAGCACGGGCCAGGGACTTACGTCCCGAACTTTCAGCGAGGCTCTGCCTCGCTTTTTTTTCGGCCTCTTGAAAGTCGATAGAAATTTTCTCTCAGCAGTTTTTTACAAACGTCAAGAGAGAAAGCGATTGTCCGACAGCCGCGCTGCGCAATCCGGTGTGCAATGGAGTCCAGGCCCAGCCCAATGCTCTGCCTGCGCTGCCAGACAGGAGGTCCACCATGCGCAGACCCAGCCCCTTCGGACGTCATCCCTTCATCGCCTTCACCGCCACGGTCGTGCTTGCCGTAGCCGCCAGCGTTGCCACCTTCTGGCTGGACAGCGCCGCCCCAGCTGCAGACACCTTGCTGCAAAAAGACCCGGGCGCCCTGCTGTCGTCGATGTAAGCCCTGCAAACGCCTGCAAATGCCTGCCCAGCGCCATCCCTTTCGGACTGGCGCTGTTTTCATTTGCCGGCCGATGTGCCGACCGATGCACCGGCTGATGTACCTGCCGATGCGCCCCCACCGCTGGCCGTCTTCTCCAGCAGCGACAGCCTGCGCCTGACGGCCTGGGCCTTGTCCACCTCGCCCGCCTGATCATGGGCCCTGGCCTGCAGCAGCAGCCAGGCCATCACCGCACGGCGCCAGCCTTGGGCCGAGGCGGTTTCGGCACCCAGCTCCAGCAACTGCGGCTGTGCCGCACCCGCCCGTAAGGCCGCGCCGGCCGCCACCAGCTGCGGCAGCGGCTCCTTGATGGCGCCCACGGCAGCCAGCGCGGAGGCAGGTGCACCCAGCAGCGCCTGCGCCACGGGGCGCTGTAATTCTGGCAATAGCGCAACGTCTTCGGGCCGGGGCTTGCCTTGCAAATAGCGCGCATAGGCTGCCTCCGCCGGCGCCGCGTCAAGCGCCAGCGCCTGGTAGCCGGGGCAGTCATCCCATTCCAGACTGGCCACCTGGGCCGCGCAGCGCATCAGCTCCACACGCGCGGCCAGGTCGGTGCGGCCCGTGGCGGCCACCTCGGCACGGGCCTTGTCCCATTCCATGGCCTGCACGCGCTGGCGGCCTTCCAGGTAGGCGGTGGATGCGCGCTGGGACGCAGATTCGGCATTCAGCGCCCAGTCCGGCGCGGGCAGGCGGCTGCTGCAGCCGGCCAGCACCAGGGTCAGCACGGCGCTGGCGACGGCATGACGCGCCAGGAGGGTTGCGGCAGAACTCATGGCAGCTTCAACTCCGGTTGGTGCGCAAACGGCCACTTGCGCTGCAGGTCGGCCAGCACGCCTTCGAGGCGGCGCAGGTTGCCCTCGACCTCGGCGCGCAGGGCGCCCAGGTCTGCCGTGGCCTCGCGCGCATTGGAGCCCACGGCCTGGGCCTCGGCCAGCACGGCGTCCACCTTGCCCAGCGTGCGGCGCGTATCGGCCAGCAGGCCGTTGAGCTGCACCACGGTGGAGCGCACCTCGGGCATGACGCCGCCGGCGTCGAACACCTGGCTGTCGGCCCGCGCCACCATGCGCTCCATGCGGGCCAGCGTGGCGTTGGCGCGGTCCAGCAGGGCCGTCACCTTGCGCGCCTCCTGCTCGCTGCCCATGACCACGCCCAGCACGCCGCCCGGCCCCTGGGCCCGGCCGGCCAGGCCGCGCAGCTCGGTCAGCGACCCGCCCAGGGCCGAGTCCGGCGCGGTGAGCTGGGCGATGTTGCCCAGCACTTCCTTGGCCGTGGACATGATCTGCGGCAGCTCGGCCGTGGCATCGCCACGCAGCACGGGACGCACGGCCTCGTCGGGCAGCGGCGGATCGCTGAGGATGCCGCTGTAGGCCTTGATGGTGGTGCCGCCCACCAGCCCCTTGACCAGGGTGAAGACGCTGGACTCGCGCAGCCAGTGCGCGTCCTTGCGCGGCACGTCGATGAGGATGCGCACATTGCCGTCCTCGGCCAGCTCGATGCGGCGCACGCGCCCGATCGGAAAGCCCGAGAAGGTCATGTCCATGCCCACGCTCACGCCCTCGGAGTCGTCGGCCGTGAGCACCAGGCGCTGCGTGGCGTCGAACACGCCGCGCGAGTACAGCAGGTACAGGGCCGATCCAAGAATCAGCACCAGCGTGAACAGCAGCAGTCCAGCCGCCTTGGCGCGCAGGTGCGCCACGGGCTTGAGGGCCTCGATTTCCTCGCCGTCCCAGGGGTCTGGCGGCGTGCGCCGCGTATCGGTCATGGCATTCCTTGTTCTGGCACGGGCCTTGCCGTGCATGTGGGGTTCGTGGAGTTCAGCGGGCGTGCTCAGTAATAGTTGCCCATGAGCGAGATCACCTCGATCACCAGCAGCACGGCAAACATGCGCGCAAAGCCGCCCAGCGCCGCGCCGCCGAGCCGGTGGCGCCGCAGTGGCGCATACAGGCCCGAGGCCATGGGCATGATGGCCACGGTGAGGCTGAAGAACCAGGTCTTGAGCACGAACACCAGGGTCACGGCCGGCGTGAAGATCTGGCCGAAGATGCGCGTGTAGCCGGGCAGTCCCGCCAGCGTGAAGCCATAGACGCTCAGGTAGACGGTGACCAGGGCCACTACGCAGCTGAGCACGGCCAGCGTGACCGAGGCAAACACGCCACCGGCCGCGCGCGGCACCAGGGCCATGCGCAGCGGATCGGAGCCGCGCTCCTGCCAGGCCTGGAGCTGGCCCCGTGCGCGCAGCTGCGCAATCAGCGTGCCGTTGGGAATGGTGCAGCGCATGGCCACGAACAGCGCGGCCGTCAGCGGGATCAGCTCGATCACCAGCACACGCACCACCATCTCCAGCGCATAGCGCGACAGCCCATAGCTCAGCGCCGTGACGATGACGATGCGCGTGATCACCGCGCACAGCAGGGCCGCAAGCGCCGTGAAACCCAGCAGGATGGGCCCGGTCTGCACATAGATCTGGTGCGCCATGGCACGCCGTGCACCACGCCGGTAGCTGGAAGGGGACATGGCCAACACCAGCAGCACGGCGCCCAGGTAGACGCTGCGCCACCAGGCCAGCGCATGGTCGCGCAGCGCCGCCCAGATGCGGTCGGGAAGGGACAGGGCTGCGTGGCTGAGGCTCATCGGGCGATGATAGCGAGCCGTACCGGGACGGTCCGTCGGACGCCGGCGCAAGACAGGCAGCTGCGGACGGCGCTACACATGGCGCTTGGCGCCGGAGCTGCCCAGGGCAGGCGCCAGCGGCTCGTCAGCCTGGGCGTGCAGGGCCTCGATCAGATGGCAGTAGCTGGCCGACCCGTCGCACTGGCTGCGCAGCTGCATCAGCTCATGCTCCAGCGCGCGCAGCTCGGCCAGGCGCTCGCGCACATGGCCCAGATGCGCATCCAGGGTTTCGTTGGCAGCCACGCAGTCGGCCTTGCTGGCGCCGTCCAGCGCCAGCAGGGTGCGGACCTCGTCCAGCGACATGTCCATGGCGCGGCACAGGCGGATGAAGCGCAGCCGGTGCACATCGCTGTCGCTGTACAGCCGGTACTGGTTGTCCTCGCGCACGCCTGCACTGAGCAGCCTTTCCTTCTCGTAGTAGCGGATGTTGGCGGCGGCCACGCCGGAACGCTTGGCCGCCTCGCCGATGCGCCAGCGCGCAGATTCATGCTGTGACATGCTTGACCTTGAAGTGACTTCACCGTTTCCAATGCTCGCATGAACTCCAATCGCCTGCCAAGCCCTCAGGGCAACGAGGCCCTGAAAGCCTCCCCTGCCCTTTCCAAGCCCGCCTCGACTTCGCCGTCTTCCGCCTGCGGCACCGATTGCTGCGCGCCCTTCACCATCACCCAGCCCACGCCGGCCCGCAAGAAGGCGCAAGGCCACTCGCATGCGCATGGCGAGGGCCATGGCCACGATCACGCCCATGGCCATGACCATGACCACGGTCACGACGAGAGCGATCCCCATGCCGGCCACGACCACAGCGTGCTGCCCGGCTGGCCGCGCATCACGGCCGCGCTGATTGCAGCCGTGCTGGCCGAAGCCGCCCACTGGTTCAGCGGTTCCCAGGGCGGCGTGCCGGCCCTGCAATACGGCGGCATGGCCGTGGCCGTGCTGGCGATTGCCCTGTCGGGCCTGGGCGTCTACAAGGCCGGCATCCGCGACGTGCTGCGCCTGAAGCTGGGCATCCACGCGCTGATGGCCATTGCCGTCACGGGTGCCTTCGCCATCGGCCAGTGGCCCGAGGCCGCCATGGTCATGGCCCTGTACGCCGCGGCAGAGCGCATCGAGGACCAGGCCATGGACCGCGCGCGCAATGCCATCCGCAGCCTGCTGCAGATGGCGCCCGAGACGGCCGACGTGCTCCAGCCCGATGGCAGCGTGCAGCGCGTGGCCGCCGCCGACGTGGCGCTGGACGCCACCGTGCGCGTGGCCCCCGGCGCGCGCGTGCCGCTGGACGGCGTGGTCCTGCGAGGCCAAAGCTCGGTCAACCAGGCGCCCATCACCGGAGAAAGTGCCCTGGCCGACAAGGCCCCGGGCGACGAGCTCTACGCCGGCAGCATCAACCAGGATGGCGAGCTGCAGATGCGCGTCACCTCGGCGGCCAATGACAGCCTGATTGCGCGCATCGTCCACGCCGTGGAGCAGGCCCAGGCCTCCAAGGCGCCCACCCAGCGCTTCGTCGATCGCTTTGCCGCCGTCTACACGCCCATCGTGCTGGTGCTGGCCATTGCGCTGGCGGTGCTGGCACCGCTGGTCATGGACTGGAGCTGGCATGACGCGGCCTACCAGGCGCTGGCCCTGCTGGTCATCTCCTGCCCCTGCGCCCTGGTGCTGTCCACCCCCGTCACCGTGGTCAGCGCGCTCACGGCGGCTGCACGCCGCGGCCTGCTGATCAAGGGCGGCCAGGCGCTGGAATCGGCCCGCAAGCTGCGCGCCATTGCCCTGGACAAGACCGGCACGCTGACCACGGGCAGCCCCAAGCTCGTCGAATGGAAATCCTGGAGCGAAGAAGACGCGGCCCAGGACTCCAGCCAGCCTGCCGCATATGCCCTGGCCCTGGCCGGCCGCTCGGACCACCCGGTCTCGCGCGCCATTGCTTCCGGCCTCCAGGCCGATGCCGCCGTGGCCGCCGATGCCGCACGGGCCTCGGTCAGCAAGCTGCTGGCCCTGCCCGGCCGTGGCGTGCAGGCCGAGATCGACGGCCAGCTCTGGACCCTGGCCAACCTGCGCTGGGTGCAGGAGCAAGGCTGGGACAGCGCCGCGCTGCGTGCCAGCCTGGCCACCCATGAGGCCCAGGGCCGCACCGTGACCCTGCTGGCCGACAGCAGCGGCGTGCGGGCCCTGTTCACCGTGGCCGACCCGCTGCGGCCCCAGGCCCGCGAGGCCGTGGCGCGCCTGCAGGCCCTGGGCGTGCAGCCCGTGGTGCTCAGCGGCGACAACACGGCCACCGTGCGCTCCATCGCTGCCGAAGCCGGCATCCAGGATGCGCGCGGCGGCCTGCTGCCCCAGGACAAGCTCGACGCACTGGCCGAGCTGCAGCGCACCCACGGCCCCACGGCCATGACGGGCGACGGCATCAACGATGCACCGGCCCTGGCCCAGGCCGACATCGGCTTTGCCATGGGCGGCATGCACAGCACGGGCATGGCCATGGAAACCGCCGACGTGGTGCTGATGAACGACGACCTGCGCCGCCTGCCCGAAGTGGTGGAACTGTCACGCAGCGCCCACGCCGTGCTCTGGCAGAACATTGCCCTGTCGTTGGGCGTCAAGCTGGTGTTCTTCGCACTGGCCCTGGCCGGCAACGCCAGCATGTGGCTGGCTGTGCTCGCCGACATGGGCGTGAGCCTGCTGGTGGTCGCCAACGGCCTGCGGCTGCGCCGCTGGGGCAGCGACAGGGAGGCGGCATGACCGACGCCCAGCGCCGCGCCGCCTTCACCCACCTGCTGCACAGCTTCCGTTCAAGCCAGGACCAGGCGCCCGCACAGCGCTGGCTGCTGCTGGAGGCCAGCCATGTGCTGGGCCAGCAGCTGCTGGGCCTGCACTGGCGATCCCACTGCTGGATGCTGCGCCATGCGCTGCAGCTGCGCGATGGCGGGGAGGTGGCAGGCCAGTTGCTGCGCTTGGCCCTGGTGCCTGCAGGCCACCTGCTGGACCGGCTGCCGCGCGGCAACACAGGCCGCGCCACGGTGCCGGCCACCCTGCCCATGGACATGCCGCCCGCCGTATCGGCCCTGATCGCCGAGGCCCTGCGCGCCACGCGCCACACGCCCCGGCAAAGCCCACGCGCCTGAGGAACTTCGCGCCGCCGTCCGGCATCATCCAAACCTATGCGCCGCCCCTTGTCCATTGTCCTGGTCTTGCTGCTGGTCCTTCGTGGCCTGCTGGGCGACGCCATGGCCATGGGGGCGGCTCCGGTGATGGGCGTCCCGGCTCCGGCCGTTGCATCGGCGTCGGACTCGGCACTCCACCACCATGCGCCGGAGATCGCGCAGTCGCCGGACAGCCATGAACGGCATCCGGCACACGCCACGGAGCAGCCCTCGCATACGTCACACGCCGAGCACAGTGCAGACTGCTCCTCCCAGGCCGGCGGCCCTGCGGGCGGCAGCTGCGGCGAACATGAACATGGGCCCAGCTGCACCCTGTGCGGCATCTGCCATTCGGCCCTTTTCACTCCTGGCCAGATCGGTTCGGACGGCGCAGCGCCGTCCGCCGCACTGCGCCCCCAAGGCAGCACGCGCTTTGCCAGCGCGGCCAAGCTGCAGGCCATCAAGCCACCCATTTCCTGAAGCCTGACGCCCGAAGTGCGTCCGCGCCCGCCTTGCCGCCCGCCCATGGGCAGCCCGTTTTCGGGCATGGCAGGGCACTTGGCTGCGGATGCGTCACCCGTTACGCATTCAGGAGAACACCATGCGCCGTGCGCATTTTCTCGCCCCCCTCATCCCCCTCATCCATTTCGGGCTGGCGGCCCTTGCCGCATCCAGCCTCGCTGCCTGGGCCCAAGCCCATGACGGCAGCCTCCCCCCGGCCTCGTCCTCCGCAGGCCTGACCGGCGCCATCGATCCGGCAGCGGCCAGCCTGCCGCTGCGCCATGCCGCGCTGCCGGCCAGTGGCGCCGTGGAAACCGAGCTGACCGACTGGCGCCAGGCCAATGCGGCCGTGGCCGAGTTTCCCAACGGCCATATGGACATCCTGCGCTGGGAAGCCGCCCAGGGCGGTCGATCCACGCCTGCGCCGTCCCCGCACGGCTCTCACATGCAGCACGGAGGCCGGCCATGAAGCGCACCCTCTTCGCCCCCACCCGGCTGGTCGGCGCCATGGCTGCCGTGCTGGCCCTGGCCGGCTGCGCCAGCATCTCGCCCGACGGCCTGCGCGGCGCGGTCCAATCCCATACCGCCAGCCGCCTGCCGGACGGCGCCGAACTGCCGCCAACCGATCTGCAGGCCCGCGACGCGGCGCAGCAGCGCATCGACGAGTGGCTGCGCCAGCCGCTGGACATGGACCAGTCCGTGCGCATCGCACTACTCAACAACCCCGGCCTGCAGGCGCGCCTGGCGCAACTGGGCGTGCAGGATGCCGAACGCGTTCAGGCCCTGACCCTGCCCAACCCCACGCTGGCTCTGGGCCGCATGGTCAACAGCGACGAGCGCGAGATCGAGCGCCAGCTGAGCTTTGGCCTGGTCAGCCTGATCACCCTGCCCTGGCGCAGCCGCTGGCAGGGCATGCAGATGGAACAGGCCACCCTGACCGCCGCGCAGGATGTGCTGCGGCTGGCCGCCGACACGCGCCGCGCCTGGCTGCGCGCCGTGGCCGCACGCCAGCAACTGGCGTCCAGCGAGCGCATGCACGAAGCGGCCGAGGCCGGGGCCGAGCTGGCGCGCCGCATGACCCGCGTGGGCAACTTCAGCCGGCTGCAGCAGGCACGCGAGCTCAGCATCCAGCAGGGCACCGCAGCCCAGCTGGCGCGTGCGCGCCTGGCCGCCACGGCAGAGCATGAGCAACTGGCTCGTCTGATGGGCCTGTGGGGACGGCGCATCGATTTCAAGCTGCCCGACCAGCTGCCCGCCATCCCGCAGGCCGCCACGCAGTTGCGCGCAGGGGACGATGCCGAAGCCACCGCGCTGCGCGAGCGCCTGGACCTGCGCGCACTGCGCCGCGACCTGGACCAGTTGGCCGAGCGCCGTGGCTGGGCACGCCTGGGCGCCATGTTCGGCGACATCGGCCTGGGCTACAACCGCAACACCGCCACGGACCGGGCCTCCGGCCACAGCGATGTGACACGCGGCTGGGAGATCGACCTGCCCCTGCCGCTGTTCGACTGGGGTGGCGCCGCCAGCGGCCGCGCACGTGCCGAGGTCCAGCGCAGCGCGGCCCAGTTGCAGCAAGGTGCCATCCAGGCACGCGCCGAGGCGCGCAGCAGCTGGATGCGCTACCGCACGGCCTGGGACCTGGCCCACCAGCAGCAGACCGAGGTGCTACCGCTGCGCCGCTTCATCCAGGACGAAACCATGCTTCGCTACAACGGCATGTTCGTCAGCGTCTGGGAGTTGCTGGCCGAGGCCCGCAACAGCGCCCAGGCCGTGGCCACCGCCACCGACGCCCAGCGCGACTTCTGGCTGGCCGACACCGACCTGCAGCTGGCTCTGGCCGGAACCTCGCCAGGCACGGTCGAGGCCGCATCCAGCGCCGCCGCACCCACTCCCACGAACACAGCGAGCCACTGACATGAACCGCCGCAACTTCTTCACCGGCGCGGCCGTGGCCGCCGTCTCCAGCGCCGCCGTCAGCCGCGTGGCTCTGGCCGCCCTGCCCGAGGCAGCGACCCAGTCCTCGGCCGAAACCGCCGCCCCGCTGGCACCGCCCAACGGCCGCCCCTACCGCCCCGTGGTCACGCTCAACGGCTGGACCACGCCCTGGCGCATGAACGCAGGCGTCAAGGAATTCCACCTGGTGGCAGAGCCCGTGGTGCGCGAGGTGGCACCGGGCTTCTTCGTCAACATGTGGGGCTACAACGGCCAGAGCCCCGGCCCCACCATCGAGGTCGTGGAAGGCGACAAGGTCCGCATCTTCGTGACCAACCGCCTGCCCGAGCACACCACCGTGCACTGGCACGGCCAGCGCCTGCCCAACGGCATGGACGGCGTGGGCGGCGTGACCCAGCCGCACATCCCGCCCGGCAAGACCTTCGTCTACGAGTTCACGGCGCGCCGCCCCGGCACCTTCATGTACCACCCGCACGCCGACGAGATGGTGCAGATGGCCATGGGCATGATGGGACTGTGGATCACGCATCCGAAGGCGGCCCATCCGCAGATCGCCGAGGTCCAGCGCGACTACGCCTTCCTGCTGTCGGCCTACGACGTGGAGCCCGGCTCCATGACGCCACGCGTGGCCGAGATGACGGACTTCAACATCTGGACCTTCAACAGCCGGGTGTTCCCCGCCATCAGCCCCGTCGTGGCCAGGCGTGGCGACCGCGTGCGCCTGCGCGTGGGCAACCTGACCATGACCAACCACCCCATCCACCTGCACGGCCACGAATTCGAGGTCACGGGCACCGACGGCGGCCCCGTGCCCCGGTCCGCGCGCTGGCCCGAGGTGACCACCGACGTGGCCGTGGGCCAGATGCGCCAGGTGGAGTTCATCGCCGACGAGCTGGGCGACTGGGCCCTGCACTGCCACAAGAGCCACCACACCATGGGCGCCATGGGTCATGACACGCCGACCATGATCGGCGTGGACCACCGGGGCCTGGTCGGCAAGATCCAGAAGATCGTGCCCGACTACATGGTCATGGGCGAGCGCGGCATGGGCGACATGGCCTCCATGGAAATGCCCCTGCCCGACAACACCTTCCCGATGATGACCGGCACGGGCCCCTTCGGCCCCATCGAGATGGGCGGCATGTTCACCACCCTCAAGGTGCGCGAGCAGCTGGGCGCCAACGACTACGGCGACCCGGGCTGGTTCACCCACCCCAAGGGCAGCGTGGCCTATGAGTGGAAGGGGCCCGCGGCCGAAGCCTCCGCACCGCGCCAGACCACGCCCGGCCAGTCCCCCGGCGCACCCAGCGTGCGCAAGCCCGGTGCGGGCCATGAGCACCACTGATGCCATCCAAGGAGTACCTCATGAACACCTTTGCCCTCCTCCTCGCCACCGCACTGCTTGCCGGCCCCGCTGCCGTCTTCGCCCATGGCAGCGAAGCCCACGATGACGCTCCCAAGGCCGCCGCGGTCAAGGAGCAAAAGCCCTGGGGCATTGCAGGCGATGCCTCGGCCGCCCGGCGCACCATCACCCTGCACATGAGCGACAACATGCGCTTCACGCCAGAGCGCATCAGCGTCAAGCGCGGCGAGACGGTGCGCCTGCGCGTGGCCAACAAGGGCCAGGTCATGCACGAGATCGTGCTGGGCACGCCGGCCTCGCTGGACGAGCACGCGCAGATGATGCTCAAGTTCCCCACCATGGAGCACGGCGAGCCCTACATGGCCCATGTCTCGCCCGGCAAATCCGGCGACCTGGTCTGGAATTTCAACCGCGAAGGCAGCTTCGACTTTGCCTGCCTCATCCCCGGCCACTACCAGGCCGGCATGCGCGGAACCATCACGGTGACGCAATGAGCGCGCCACTTCTTCCCCCCCCCCTTCAGGAGCACCCCATGAAACATGAACGCATGGCATCCGCCCACCCGCGCCGCAGTGCGCTGCGCCGCATGGCCCTGGCCTGCACGGCATTCGCCGCCCCTTCGCTGTGGGCGGCTGCACCCACGACGCCCAAAGCACCCAGCACCGGCACCCCCGTCGAGGTCTGGAAGGACCCCAACTGCGGCTGCTGCCAGGACTGGGTGGTGCACATGGAGCAAAACGGCTTTGCCGTCACCGTGCACGACACCGGCAACAGCGCCGTGCGCGCCAAGCTGGGCATTCCGGCGCGCCTGGGCTCCTGCCACACGGCCCTGGTCGAAGGCTATGCGCTCGAAGGCCATGTGCCTGCGGCCGACGTGCACAAGCTGCTCAAGCAAAAGCCCAAGGCGCTGGGCATTGCCGTGCCCGGCATGCCCGTGGGCAGCCCTGGCATGGACGGCCCCGAGTACGGCGGCCGCAAGGACCCCTACGAGGTGCTGCTGATCACCAAGAACCTCATGAACAGCGACGTTTCCACCCGTACCTTCACCAGCTACCGCTGAACCCCGGAGCACACCATGCACAACACAGCCCTCCTTGTTTCCCGTACGTCCCGTACCGCCCTAGCCGTGCGCCTGGCCCTTGCCGCCGCACTGATCCCGGCCTGGGCCGGTGCCCAGGCCACGGCCCACGACCATGCGGCGCATGGCGCGCAATCTGCCGAAACCGAACCTGCCGCCGCCAGCCAGGACCTCAGCGAAGGCGAGGTCACGCGCTGGGATGCTCGCACCAGCAAGGTCACGCTGCGCCACGGCGAACTCAAGAACCTGGGCATGCCGCCCATGACCATGGTCTTCCAGCTGCGCGTGGCTGCACCCGAGCCCGCCCTCAAGGCCGGCGACAAGGTGCGCTTTCGCGCCGAGCAGGACCAGGGCGCCTTCGTGGTCACGCAGCTGGAAGTGCTGCGCTGAAGAGCGGGTGCAGGGCTGCCGTTTCGGCTAAGGTGAAGGCCTGTCCATCACCGAGCAGAGCAGCGCATGCCAAGCACCGACTCAGACCCCGGCTCCATCACCCGCGTACAGGGCATCGAGGTAGGCCACCACACCGATGCCCGCCGCCCCACGGGCTGCACCGTCGTGCTGGCGCGCGGCGGTGCCGTGGGGGGCTGCGATGTGCGTGGCGCCGCCCCCGGCACGCGCGAGACCGACCTGCTGCATCCTTCCAACCTGGTGCAGCAGGTGCATGCCGTCATGCTCTCGGGCGGCAGCGCATGGGGGCTGGACGCGGCCAGCGGCGCCATGCGCTGGCTCGATGAGCAGGGCATAGGGCTGGATGTGGGCGTGGGCCGCGTGCCCATCGTGCCGGCCGCCGTGCTGTTCGACCTGGCGGTGGGCGACAGCCGCATCCGCCCGGGTGCCGATGCCGGCCATGCGGCCTGCCAGGCCGCCAGCGCCGCGCGGCCTGCCGAGGGCAATGTGGGCGCCGGCATGGGCGCCTGCGTGGGCAAGGTCTTCGGCATGGATCGCGCCATGAAGGGTGGCATTGGCACGGCCTCGCTCACCGTGCATGGCGTCACCGTGGGCGCGCTGATCGCCTGCAATGCCGTGGGCGATGTGGTCGACCCCCACAGCGGCGCGCTGCTGGCCGGCGCGCGCAGCCCCGATGGCCGCCAGCTGCACGACACCTGCCGTGCCCTGCTGCGCGGCGAAGAGCCCCGGCCGCTGCTGGCAGGCACCAACACCACCATCGGCGTGATTGCCACCGATGCACGCATCACCAAGGTCCAGGCCCAGCGCCTGGCCGTGGTGTCCCATGACGGCCTGGCACGCGCCATACGCCCCGTGCACACCATGAGCGATGGCGACACGCTGTTCGCCCTGGGCACGGGCCTGGCCGAGCACTCGCTGGGCATGCTGACCCTGTCCGCCATGGCCGCCGAGGCCGTCGCCCTGGCCACGGTGCGCGCCGTGCTGGCCGCGCAGTCGCTGACCACGGCCGAAGGGCTGGAGCTGCCCTGCGCCAGGGAACTGGCCGCCTGCCGGCCCTGACCGGGCTCAGGCCTGCAGCGCAACCGCCCAGGCGTCGTAGCCGTAGACACCATCGGCATTGCCACCGGCGCGCAGCCAGTTGTTGCCGCGCGAGCCGATCTGGATCTCGCTGGTGCGCTGCATGCGCATGGCCTGGTAGCGCGCCAGGACCTCGGGCACCTGCTGCGGACCCGGGGCGGCATCCAGGTTGCGGGCCAGCACCACGGCGTCTTCGATGGCCATGCCTGCGCCCTGGGCCATGAAGGGCATCATCGGGTGGCAGGCATCGCCCAGCAGCGTGATGCGGTCCTGCGACCAGGCCGGCAGGGGATCGCGCTCGTACAGCGCAGTCTTGAGCACGCCATCGCAGGCGTCGAGCAGCGCCCGGGCGTCGGGATGGAAATCGGCGTAGAAGCCGCGCAACTCCTCGACGCTGCCGGGCGTGGTCCACGATTCCTCGTGCCAGGAATCCTGGGCCGTGGTGGCGAAGATGAAGGTGTCGCGCCCCTGGTTCAGAGGAAAGGTCACGATCTGGCTTTGCGGCGTGGCGCCCCACCATTTGGTGAAGGCCTGGATGTCGGGCACATGGCGCACGCGCTCGGTGGGCACCACCGCGCGGAAGGCCACCACACCCGTGAAGCGCGGGCTCTCGGCACCGAACAGGGTCGCGCGCACCACGGAGTGGATGCCGTCCGCGCCAATGAGTGCGTCCAGCCCGGCCACTTCGCTGCCATCGGTGAAGGCGATGTCCACGCCTTGCCCCGTCTGCGTGATCTCGCTGGCACGCTTGCCCAACTGCACCTGGTCCAGCGGAAAGGCATCGGCCAGCGCGGCCAGCAGATCGGCGCGGTGGATGGTCAACTGCGGGGCGCCGTACTTGCGCTCGGCCTCGTCACCCATGGTCAGGCGCGAGGTTTCCTCGCCCGTGTCCCAGTTGCGGCTGATGCGGTGCGTGGGCCGGGCGGCGCTGGCGCGCACGGCGGCGGCAATGTCGGCGCCCAGGCCATCGAGGGCGCGCACGGCATTGGGCGTGAGGTTGATGTCCGCGCCCACGCGCAGAAACTGCCGGCTTTGCTCGAACACCAATACTTCATGCCCTGCCTGGTGCAGCGCATTGGCTGCCGCCAGTCCGCCAATGCCTGCTCCGACGATGCCTATCCTCAAACGCGCCATGGTTCCTGTCTCCTGCTGGTGGGGTCTATTCGGTAATGCGCCCCGTGATCCGGAGCGCACCGATGCAGGACATTGTCTTTTTGACAGGCCTCAGGCCTCAACCTCCGCAAGGCCCGAATTGGGCACGATTCGTCCCCATCGACGCCGGCGCATGTGCGGCAGGCGCCTCAGTCCACGCGCCGCAGTTGCCCTTGCGCCAGCAGCTTGTCGCGCATGCGGCGCGTCATGGACTGGGTGCTGCCATCGGTGGCCGTGAACAGGAACAGCGTCTGCTGCGGACTGACCCAGGTCAGCTGGGTGCGAATGCACTGCCGGGCGTTGGACAGTTCCACCCAGGTGCCCAGCGCCCAGTCTTCGGACACCATGGGAACCACCGGCGGCGTTGGCTCCAGGGGCAGCGCGGGCTCGGTGGGCATCGGGGCGGCTTCGCCACCGGCCAACGCAGCCTGCGCGGCAAGCCCCGCAAGCCCAGCAGGGGCCTGCGGCGCTTGTGCAGCCGGGGTGGCCGGCAGCTCATCCTGCAGCGCCTCGGGCAGTTCCAGGTCCTGCTCGGTCAGCGCGCCGATATCGTCCGCCATCGGCTGCAGCACATCGAGCGGCACCGGCAGGGAGGCCGCCACGCCAAACAACGACTGCGGCAAACGGGCCGCCAGGGAGCCGGGCGTTGTCTGGCCAAGCGTTGCCGCACCAGTGGAGGAAGACAGGGACGCCAGCACCGAGTCCGACCCGTAGATGGTCGGCGGTATGGAGTCCAGATAAATGTCCACGCTCTCTATGGGCTGGCGGACCACACCGGCATCCAGCGCGTCCTGGTGCAGGCCGGCCAGGCGCGCGGCAAAGGCCTGGATTTCCTCTTCCGTACGCCCCACGCTGCGCAGGCCGGCGCGCAGCCGGGCCTGCAGCCGGGGTGCCAGCGCCACCAGGCGGTCGGTATCGCGGCCCGCGTGCGCCGACACGCTCCACAGCAGGCTGGGCACCAGGGCCAGATAGCCGCCGGGGTCCCGGGCCTCGCTGCCGTCCACGGGTTCCTGAACGCTGGCGATCACTTCGGCCCAGGGTCCCGTGGCGAATTCCAGAATGTCATCGGGCACGCCCTGGGCGCTGGGCAGGCGCCGGATGGCGGCTGCAATCTGCTCGGCCCTGGGCATGGCGGTTTCGGGCCAGCGCGGGTCCACGCCCCGCCCTTCCACATGCCTGAGCGCAGCCGAGACAGGCCCGGTCACCGTGCCGCCTTCCGGCACTTCGCCAGGGCCCACGGGCTGCATGCCGCTGCCGCCCCAACCGTCGCGCAGCTGCTGCAGCACCGTGGCAAAGGCCGACGCATCGGCACGCTGCAGGGCCGCCAGCCGCATGGCGGCGGAATCGGCCACCTGCAGGAATTGACCGTAGCCCGGCGCGGATTCACTGTCGAACCACAGGCTGCGTGCCGTCAGCTCATCCAGCAGTTGGCGCGCGGGGTGGCTGCGGTCTTCAAAAAAGCGTGCGTCCTGGACCACCAGTTGCTGCAGCAGCGGCTCCAGACGGCCCACGGTGCGCTGCACGGAAGGCAGCAGACGCGTGTCGGCCGCCATGAAACGCATCATGCGCTGCAGGGTGTGCAGCGCGGCGCCGTCGTCGGCACGCACGCCGGGTGCGGGCTCCTGCTGCTCGGGCGGCTGCAGCGCCTGCATCAGTTGCTCCAGCTGGGCCGAGTGGTGCTGCACGGACTCCAGCGCCATGCAGCTCAGCGAAGTCCAGCCTTCGGGCAGCGCCGCCAGCACGGTGGGTGCCGTCTCGCTGCCCTGCCAGGCGGTGGTCTGCAGGCGGTTTGCGCCGTCCATGGCCGGCGCAAACTGCCCGGGCACGGAATAGGCGGATGTGTGGGCCAGCGCCAGCATGGAAGAAGGCGCCGCAGCGGGCGCCTCGCGGTGTGAATCCATCCAGCGTGGGTCTGACAGCAGGGCGGCTACCAGGCGCCGCGTCAGCTCATCTTCCTGCGCCTGCTGGCCGAAGGCGCCGTAGGCGCGGCTCTGTGCCACGGCATCGCCATAGTGGGAAGGTGCCCGCCAGCGGCTTTGCCCCGGCAGGTCGGAATGGCGGCGTCCCGCCTCGGGCGATGGGGCCTGTGCCGGCGCCAGGCCATAGGCCGCAGGCTGCACCCCCTTGTCACGCAGGGATTGGGCGATATGGCCGTACTCGGACACCAGCAGCGCACCCAGGTGCTCGCGCATGAAGCCCAGCCAGCAGGCGGCGGAGCCGGGGTCCACCCCGGTGT
Organism: Delftia sp. K82; assembly: GCF_002193035.1. Taxonomy (NCBI): domain Bacteria; kingdom Pseudomonadati; phylum Pseudomonadota; class Betaproteobacteria; order Burkholderiales; family Comamonadaceae; genus Delftia; species Delftia sp. K82. Next base: position 3,183,225 of record NZ_MYFL01000001.1, read on the forward strand.
CGTCGATCACGCGCTGCAGCGCCTGCACATAGCTGTGGGGCCGCAGCGGATTGCGTTCGGGCTGGACACGGTCCAGGCCCTGGACGGCGCTGACCAGGGCATCGAGCTCGGCCAGCGCGATCTCCACCTGCGGCGCCACATGCTGCAGCAGGCGCTGGTGGGCCAGCTGGGACTGCAGCACGGAATCGTCCAGGAGGGAGAGGGAGGCGAAATCGGTGGTGCCGGGCACACCGGACGCACCGGACGCACCGGACATGCCAGGCACAGGGGGCCAGGCAGCAGCGCCGCCGGATTGACCAAAGCATTCCAGCAGCGCCCGCCCATAGCCCTTGAGCATGGGCGCCCGATGGCGGGCCAGCAGCTCCAGCGCCTCGGGGATTTCAGCGCGGCGCGGCAGGCCGGAGCCCGGCTGGTCGGCCTGCTCCATGGCATGCGCCGTGCGCTGCAGCAGCCGCAGGATCAGCGCCTCCGAGCCACGCACGGCCTGCACCAGGCAGGCTTGCAACGCGGCAACAGAAACGGGTGGAGGATTCATGGCCCGAAGAATACAGGCTCCAGCCCGTGCCGGAGGCGCTTTGAGGCTTGCCTTTGATGCTTACTTCAGTGCCTTGTAGCGCATGCGCTTGGGCTTGGCGCCCTCTTCGCCCAGGCGCTTCTTCTTGTCGGCTTCGTACTCCTGGTAGTTGCCGTCGAAGTACACCCATTGCGAATCGCCTTCGGCGGCCAGGATGTGCGTGGCGATACGGTCGAGGAACCAGCGATCGTGGGAGATCACCAGCACCGTGCCCGCGTACTCCAGCAGCGCGTCTTCCAGCGCACGCAGGGTTTCCACGTCCAGGTCGTTGGACGGCTCGTCCAGCAGCAGCACGTTGCCGCCCTGGATCAGCGTCTTGGCCAGGTGCAGGCGGCCGCGCTCGCCGCCGGAGAGGTTGCCGACCTTCTTTTGCTGGTCCTGGCCGTTGAAGTTGAAGCGGCCTGCGTAGGCGCGCGACGCCATCTGGAACTTGCCGACGTTGATGATGTCCAGCCCGCCCGAGATGTCTTCCCACACCGTCTTGTCGTTGGCCAGCGCGTCACGCGTCTGCTCCACATAGGCCATCTTGACCGTCTGGCCCACGATGACTTCGCCGGAGTCGGCCTGCTCGCGCCCCGCGATCAGCTTGAACAGCGTGGACTTGCCGGCACCGTTGGGGCCGATGATGCCGACGATGGCGCCAGCGGGGATGTTCATGGTCAGGTTGTCGATGAGCACGCGGTCGCCAAAGCTCTTGGTGACGTTGTTGAACTCGATGACCTGGGTGCCCAGGCGCTCGGCCACAGGAATGAAGATTTCCTGGGTTTCGTTGCGCTTTTGGTATTCGAAATCGCTCAGTTCCTCGAAGCGCGCGATACGGGCCTTGGACTTGGTCTGGCGGCCCTTGGCATTCTGGCGAACCCACTCCAGTTCCTTCTTCAGGGCCTTGGCGCGGGCTTCCTCGCCCTTTTGCTCGGACTCCAGGCGGCTTTGCTTCTGGAACAGCCATTCGGAGTAGTTGCCCTTGTAGGGAATGCCGTGGCCACGGTCCAGTTCCAGAATCCACTCGGCAGCGTTGTCCAGGAAGTAGCGATCGTGGGTGATGGCCACCACGGTGCCGGTGAAGCGGTGCAGGAACTGCTCCAGCCATTCCACGGACTCGGCGTCCAAGTGGTTGGTGGGTTCGTCCAGCAGCAGCATGTCGGGCTTGGACAGCAGCAGCTTGCACAGGGCCACGCGGCGCTTTTCGCCACCGGACAGCTTGCCGATCACGGCATCCCAGGCCGGCAGGCGCAGGGCGTCGGCAGCGATCTCCAGCTGGTGCTCGGAGTCGGTGCCGGCAGCGGCGATCTTGGCTTCGAGCTCGCCTTGCTCGGCGGCCAGCGCGTCGAAGTCGGCGTCGGGCTCGGCATAGGCGGCGTAGATTTCATCAAGGCGCGAACGGGCCGCGTTGACTTCGGCCATGGCCTCTTCCACGGCCTGGCGCACGGTGTGCTCCGCATTGAGCTGCGGCTCCTGCGGCAGGTAGCCGATGGACAGGCCCTGCATGGGCAGCGCCTCGCCTTCGAATTCCTTGTCCACCCCAGCCATGATCTTGAGCAGCGAGGACTTGCCCGAGCCGTTCAGACCCAGCACGCCGATCTTGGCGCCCGGGAAAAAGCTGAGAGAGATGTCCTTCAAGATCTGCCGCTTGGGCGGCACGGTCTTGGTGAGGTGGTTCATCGAGAAAACGTATTGAGCCATTCTGGTCCGAGTACTTGAATCGTTGATTTCTGCAAAAACCGGGCAACAAATCGGTTGCACGCCAGCCGTGATTATCGGCGCATGCGACAATACCCTGCGTCACGGGTTCCAGTTGCCCGTGACATCAGCATTCCAGCTGGGGACGATGGACGCTGTTTTCCAGGCTCCCGACATTGAACTACATCCGCCTACGACTGGTCCGGCAACCGCCCTGGTTGCCTCGACAGGCAGATACCCAGCGCCCCGGACGGGCGCATCTTTGATCACATGACATTTGAAGAACTGAATCTGGCTCCCGCCATTCTGAAGGCCGTGCTTGAGGAGGGTTACGAGAACCCGACTCCCATCCAGGCACAGGCCATCCCTGCGGTGCTCGCCGGCCACGACCTGCTGGCAGGTGCCCAGACCGGCACTGGCAAGACCGCTGCCTTCACCCTGCCCATGCTGCAACGCCTCTCGCAAGGCCAGGTGCCGCGCAACAAGTTCGGCGGCAAGGGCATCCGTGCCCTGGTGCTGACGCCCACGCGTGAACTCGCCGCACAGGTCGAGGAATCGGTGCGCAGCTATGCCAAGTACCTGGACATCAACTCCACCGTCATCTTCGGCGGCGTGGGCATGAAGCCCCAGATCGACCGCATCAAGAAGGGCGTGGACATTCTGGTCGCCACGCCGGGCCGCCTGCTGGATCTGCAGCAACAAGGCTTCATGGACCTGTCCACCGTCGAAGTCCTGGTGCTCGACGAGGCCGACCGCATGCTGGACATGGGCTTCATCCATGACGTCAAGAAGGTGCTGGCCCTGGTGCCCAAGGACAAGCAAAGCCTGCTGTTCTCGGCCACCTTCAGCGACGAGATCCGCGACCTGGCCAACGGCCTGCTGCGCAACCCGCAGTCCATCCAGGTCACGCCCAGCAACACCACCGTGCAGCGCATCACCCAGGTGATCCACCCCGTGGGCCGCGGCAAGAAAAAGCAGGTGCTGCTGCACATCATCAACGAGAACAACTGGAGCCAGGTTCTGGTGTTCACGCGCACCAAGTTCGGCGCCAACAACGTTGCCGAATTCCTGACCAAGAACAACATCAGCGCCATGGCGCTGCACGGCAACAAGAGCCAGAGCGCCCGCACCCAGGCCCTGGCCGGCTTCAAGACCGGCGAGCTGCGCGCCCTGGTCGCCACCGACATCGCTGCACGCGGCATCGATATCGATGAGCTGCCGCACGTCGTGAACTACGAGATCCCCAACGTGTCCGAGGACTACGTGCACCGCATCGGCCGCACGGGCCGTGCCGGTCGCGAAGGCCACGCCGTCAGCCTGGTCTGCATGGACGAGGAAGGCTTCATGATGGACATCGAGCGCTTCACCAAGCAGGAAATCCCTGTGCAGGTGCTCGAAGGCTTCGGCCCTGAAGAGGACGAAGTGGCCGAACCCATCGCCATGGGCCGCCAGACCATCTGGGGCGGTGCAGGCAAGCCGCCCAGCCGTGACGTCATGCAGGCCGCTGCCAAGGCTGCGCGCCAGGAAATGATGGACCGCATCCGCACCACCAAGGCCACCCAGCCCGACCGTGGCGGTCGCGCAGGCGGCCGTGGCCAGGCTCCCAAGGCCGGCTCGGACGAAGGCCGCTCCGAAGGCAACGCCGGCGGCCAGGGCCGTGGCCGCAACCACGCCGGTGCAAGCGCCAACAACAAGCCGCGCCGCGATCGCTTCGATGGTCCGGGCAATGGCTCCGGCGCCGCCCACCGTCCCAAGGCAGCCCACCAGAACGCCCCCAGGCGCGGCCCGCGCCCTGACGGCGAAGGCGGCGGCGGTGTCCGTCGCTTCGATGACCAACCCCCGCGCGCTGATGCCCACCTGGGCACGCAGCTGGGCCATGCACGCAGCAGCGGCCCCCGTGGCAGCGCAGGTGGCGGCCAGCCCGATCCGATGCGCACCAGCGTGGACACCATGGCCGAACGTGGCCGCCGTGGCGGCTTCAACCGCGGCGGCAATGGTGGCGGCGGTGGTGGTGGCGGCTTCGGCGGCGGTGGCCGCGGCGGCCCCTCGCGCGGCGGCTACGGTCGCTGACCTGCACCACGGCTCCTTGGCATGCCCTGCGGCAAGCCGAGGAATCCGCCAGCAAAAAAGGGCTGCATCTCTCCGGGGCTGCAGCCCTTTTCACATGGCGCAGATTGCGCATTCAGCCGACAGCGCGCCGCAAGCCTGCATGGCTATCATCCCGATAGCATTGCGGCCTGCGGCGATTGAAGGCCGCGCCCTTTTCCCGGATTTCAAAGACTCCCCCGACTGGTTCCTCAAGGCCACGCCATGACACTGCAGACCCCACACGCCACCCCATCCAGCCAGCGCCCCGATTCGGAGCTGCCACAGGACAGGTTGCGGTGGTCGGCCCTGGCGTGCGCAGCCCTGCTTTCCGCCTGCGCCAGCACCCCGCTGCCGCCATGGCCCACCACCTCCAAGCCCCAGGCGCCCGCCCCCGCCCGGCCGGCCCCTGCCACCCCGGTGGTGCCCCAGGCGACCACGCAGCCCATCGCGCCGGCCAACAACCTGGTCCCCCTGCCCTACAACGCGGCCGTGGCAGCGCGCTTTCCCGATCCAGCCACCCGCTACGACACACCGGGCCTGGCGCCGCAGCGCAACCAGTTCACCACGGCCAGCGAACTGTCTTCCTGGCTGAACAGCCAGGCCAGCAAATCCCTGGGCCGCGACACGCGCCTGGGTATCGTGCAGCCCGGCAGCTCGCAACGCGGCAGCCCCATCCAGGCCCTGGTGGCCACGCGCGCACCCGGCATTCAGCCGTCGGCGCTCTATGACAGCCGCCGCCCCACGGTCATGCTCGTGGCCGGCCAGCACGGCGACGAACCTGCGGGCACGGAGGCCTTGCTCATCATCGCCCGCGAGCTCGCGCCCGGCGGCCTGCTGGAGCCGCTGCTGCAGCAGATCAACGTGATCCTCGTGCCGCGCGCCAACCCCGACGCCGTGGAAGCCGGCACGCGCAATGCAGCCGATGGCACCGACATCGCCCATGACCACCTGCTGCTGAACACGCCGGAGGCCAAGGCCCTGGCCACCCTGGCACGCGACTACCGCCCCGTCGCCGTGGTGGACCTGCAGGAATTCCCCGCCGCCAGCATCTTCCTGCAGAAGTACCAGGCCATACAGCGCTACGACGCCCTGCTGCAGTACTCGGCCACGGCCAACCAGAATGAATTCGTGACCAAGGCTGCGCGCGAGTGGTACACGGCGCCGCTGCGCACCGCGCTGTCGCAGGCCGGCCTGAGCAGCGACTGGTACTACACCACCAGCCAGGATCTGCAGGACAAGTCCATCTCCATGGGCAGCCTCGCGCCCGATTCGCTGCGCAACGTCAGCGGGCTCAAGAACTCGGTGGGCTACCTGGTCAGCAGCCGTGGCTCGGACCTGGGCCGCGCCCACATCCAGCGGCGCGTGCATACCCTGGTCACCGCGTCCACACGCATGCTGCATTCCAGCGCCGAGCGCGCCAAGGACCTCACCCAGGTGCAGGCCTTCGTGGCGCGCGAGACCGCCTCCCTTGCCTGCCACCAGCAACTGGCCGTACTGGCCGAGCAGACCCCCGAGCAGCGCACCCTCACCATGATCCAGCCCGACACGGGCGCCGACCAGCAGGTGCGCGTGGACTGGAACGCTTCGCTGCAGCCGCGCACCACGCTGTCGCGCCCGCGCTCCTGCGGCTATTGGCTGTCCGCCAGCGCCCAGCCCGCCGTGGACAGGCTGCGCCTGCTTGGCCTGCAGGTGCTCAAGGTGGCCGAGCCCGGCCAGCTGCTGGCCGACTCGTACAACGAAGCCCGCTCGGCCACGCCCGCCAGCGGCGCCTATGCGCTCACGCGCGGCGCCGTCGAGGCGCCAGTGGGCAGCTACTACCTGACGATGAACCAGCCCATGGCCAATCTTGCCGCTGCAGCGCTGGAGCCGGACACACCCTACAGCTACCTTGCACGCGGCCTGGTGCCCACGATGACCGACATGGCGCGCGTGATGGCGCCTCCTTCGGTGGTTTTCGAGGAAGAAGACGACGCCGAATGACGGCAAGGGCGCCGAGGCACGCCGCCAAGCCCTGAGCGCCCACCCATTGCGGGTATGATCCGCGCTGGCCCGTCAGCGGCCATACCTGCCCGTAGCTCAACCGGATAGAGCAATTGCCTTCTAAGCAATAGGTCGGGGGTTCGAGTCCCTCCGGGCAGGCCATCCTGGCATCCCAAGAAATCCCAACAAGTCCAAAGAAGTCCAGGAGCCCGCGCTGGTCTCGGGCTTCAGGTACATCCAGCTTCCGACCTCGTCCATCGGCCAGCGATGAAGATGGAGTTCCAGGTAGTAGCCAGCCAGGCAGGCAGGATTGCTGCCGTGCATTGCAAAGCGGGAAAGGCTGTAGCTGAGGGCGATGCGTTGATGGTGCTGGAAGCGTCGCAACCGGCCGGCTCCTGAAGTCCTGTGCGCCATTCAAGGAGACCGGCCTTTTTCAGCTCGGTGCGATGTGCTGGCTGGGCGATCGGAAGGCTCCATTGGATCGCGTCGCCAGCCATGCCTTCAGAAGCGATGGTGCAACGTGATCTCCGCGCGCCGGCCCTCGCCCACCAACCACTGCGTCGTGGTGTAGTAGGCCGTGGAGAAATAGCGCTTGTCCAGAACGTTGAACCCGCGCAGCGTCAGCGTGGTATCTGCGGTGGCCTTCCATTGCAGAGCCATATCGAAGGTGGTGTACGCCCCCAGCTTCAAGGTATTGGCGTTGTCGGCGTAGCGTTTGCCGACATGGCGCAGCCCTCCTGACAGTGTCCAGTTCGAAGCGAGGTTCCAGCCCACCCAGACATTGGCGACACGTTCAGGCACATCGGTGGGCACGTTGCCATTGCGGGACACGGTGACACCGCCAACCGACTCGCTGAAGTCGTCGTACCGCGCCTTGAGCAAGGCCACGTTGGCATCCAGCCGAACCGTCTTGGCGACCTGCATCGACAGGGTGCTCTCCATGCCTTTGGATGACCGCTGCCCCACCTGGATGCGCAGCGCGGGGTTGGCAGGGTCACGCGTGAGCAGATTGTTCTTGGTGATGGAGTACATCGCCAGTGTCCAGTCGCCCTTGCCTTCCCAGAACGATTGCTTGAGGCCGATTTCGAACTGCCGCCCTGTGGACACGTCGAAAGCGGCGTTGGCTGCAGACAGCATCAGCAGGCCGCTCACCGGATCCGCCGCCTTTGAAGCCTGGGCATACAGTGACAGGCCGGGGTGGAGTTGGTAGACCGATCCCAAGCGCCACCCCGCATTGGAGTAGCTGCGCTTGAAGGCCTGCGTCCCAGCCACCAGGTCCTGGCGCGAGAGATTTGTATGGTCAAACCGCGCACCGGCCACCAATGACCAGCGGTCCGTCATCTCCAGGCGGTCCTCGGCGAACAGCGCATATTGCTCGGCCTTGTTGCGATAGCGGGGAATGAAGGGAATGGAGCTGGTGAATTGACCGGGATCGGGGTTGTAGGGGTCCACCGGACCGGAGCTGCCCGCATAGGTGTTGTTGGAATGCTGGAATGCCGCGCGGTTGACATCGAAGCCCAGGGACACCTGGTTCTTGCGGCCGAAGAGACTGCCGCTGAAGGTCGCATCCGTGGTGTTGCCGGTCTGCGTCTGGTCATGGGCGATCTCGGTGTTTCCGGATCGGTCGATCAGGCCGGTGGAGGCGTTGTACAGGTAGGTCTCGGCGTTGCGCCAGTAGCGGTCGCTGGCTATGTGATAGAGCTTGCTGCGCACGATCACGTTGCTGGAGGGCGTCCATTGCGCCGCCAATTCGGTCCAGCGGTCCTTGTACTGGATGCGGCTGTCGGCCACGTTGTAGTTGCGTTCGCGCACCGCCGGATCCTGAACTCCATTGATCAACGGCGTGCCGAAGTAGCGCATGGGCTTTTGCCGGCCCAGTGCGTGGGACAGCTGCACGCTGAAGTCCTGCACCGGATCCCATCGCAAGGCTGCGGAGAGGGTGCGGTTGCTGGAATCACCCCGGTCAACCCATCCGTCGGAGCGGTCGCCACTGGCATCCAGACGGTAGGACCAGTGCTCATTGATTGCGCCGCCGCTGCCAAAGGCCAGGCCGCGTTTTCCGTCGGTGCCCACCGTGGCCTGGACCTCGTTGCGTATCGGACTGCGCGTGGGCTTCTTGGGAATCACATTGATGACCCCGCCAATGGCGCCATCGCCATAGATCACGGAAGCCGGTCCACGCAGCACTTCGATGCGGTCTACGGACCAGGTGTCGAAGGGAAAACTCACGCCCACACCGCCATATTGGCGAGTGCCGTCATACAAGCGCATGACCGACGTGGTGTCGGTGAAGCCCCGTGCCGACAGCGAACTGCCGCTGTTGCCCGGATGCCCCAGGCTGGTGATACCCGTGGAGCGGGTGATTGCATCGACCAGCGAAGTGTCTCCCCTGGCCTGCAGTTGCTCGCGCGTGATCACTTCGACACTGGCGGGCGTATCGCGTGCGCTGAGATCCAGTCGGCTGCCGGTGGCCAGCGGGCGCTCCAGGGCGCTGTCGCCGGATGAGCGCACGGTGACGGTGTCCAGGGTTGTGGAGGCCTGTCCCCAGCTTGCCGAGCAAGCGAACGCCATGGGGAGCAACACCACGGCCCGGGTCTGGCGAGAACGTTGCAAAAAGGTGGACGAAGAAGTGTGAACGATGCCTTCGGGCATCGCGGGGCCAATGGAACGGGTCATGAGCGATTTGCGTGCAAGTGAGACCTGCCGTGCCCCACAAGGCCCGGCGGCGAAGGTGAGGCAGGCATCGGGGCCCGCCGCACAAGACTTACACGCGCGCCGGGGGACCTCTGGGCGGAAGCGGTGCCCCCACCAGCGCAGCAATGCGCGCCGACTCCACGGGCTGCACCGCCAATCCCAACGGCTGCGGCTGTTCAAACTCCGGCGAAGGATGAAGCAAGGCAGGCGTGACCACCAGGCACAAAGGACAGTCGAGCGAGTGGTGCGTGCCGGCACTCGCCTGTCCTTCGTCATCCAGAACGACGACCTGCATGCTGCCATTGCCCGTGCAAACCACTTCCAGGGAGCGCGGGTGCACGATGGGCGACACCACGGCCATCGCCAATGCCAGCATGAACCACGCCAAAGCAAGGCGGGGCAGCATCAGGCAATTGCGCAAGGTTTGCATGGGTGCGCATTATGGAGGGCCATCGCCTGTTGAGCGAGGCAACTGCCTGGCAAGCTGTTGTGAGTTCCCTGCAAAACTGCCTTGCCATCCGTCGCCTTCAAGCGGCGGCGAGCGCCTTGATCAAGATCAACCGGACCGGATCTGCATCCGCCATTGCGCAAGAAGGTTGCTGTCGGTCCGATATCGCCGCCATAATCGCGGGCTATGCACACCCTTCGCACATCGTCATTCTGGAAGCGCCTCGCCCTGGCGTGGTTCCTGCTGACGCTGGGTGTTGCGGGCGCTTCGCCCTTCGTGAACCCCAAGACCATGGAGCTCATCTGCTCCAGCGGCGGAGCCATCACCATGGTGGTTCTTGACGACGAGGGCCAGGCCCAGGCGCCAGGTCAGCACACGCTCGACTGCTCGATGTGCCTGGCCCCTGCATTGCCTCTGCCTCCCGTCAGCCTGGCGGTGGCACAACCCCATCCTCTGGCGGCAGCCCTGCATCCGTTTGCAGCGGCCCATATCGCAGCCCTGGTCGGCGCGCCGCTTCCGCCCCGCGGGCCTCCCGCACAGGCCTGATTCCCTCGCATCGATAGCGCGGCTGCCTTGGCCGCGACACCATGGCAAGGCCTTGCGCCACGCCAGTTGCGAGGTCATTTCCTGGCCTGCCCCAAGCCCCCATTGCGCCCGCCTGTGACCAGGCCGGCGGTGCGGCGCACGGGCAACGGCCTGCCCTGGATCGTCCAACAATGATTTGCGCAGTTCAGACGGACTGCGTGCACACCCATGCTTGCCCAACGCTTCACCTGCATTCCGGCCGTTTTCCACAGGTCCTCCATCGCCTCGGCGCTTCTCACACTGGCTGCCGGCGCGCATGCCCAGGAGCCTCAGATGGCCCCCGTCACCGTCAATGCCCGCCCCGTGGTGGAAGAGATGGAGCTGGATGCGTTTTCCTCCAACTCGGCCGTGATCACCCAGGACCAACTACGCGACCAGAACGCGGTGGACCTGGCCTCGGCCCTGCGCCGCACGCCCGGTGTCCAGATCTCGCGCTACAACCCCGTGGGTGCCTTTGGCGGCGATCAGGGCGGCGCCGTCTATATCCGCGGCATGGGTGTGAGCCGACCCGGCAGCGAGATCAAGACCTATGTGGACGGCGTGCCGTTCTACATGGGACTGTGGAGCCATCCCCTGCTGGACCTGCTGCCCGTCAACGGCATGCAGTCCATCACGGTCTACAAGAGCCCGCAGCCCCAGGTCAATGGCAACAACTTCGCCTCCATCGACTTGCTCACGCGCCGCGCCACCGAGGACGGCGTGCACGGGGATGCCAGGATCTCGGCGGGCTCCTACGGCACCCTCACCGAACAGGCCAGTCTGCTGGGCAGAAGCGGCAACCTGGATTGGAGCCTGGCCCAGGGCTTTGCGCGCTCGGACGGCCACCGCGCCAATGCGGATGGCCGGCTCAGCAACCTCATGGGGCGCATTGGCTACAGGCTGGATGCGAACTGGTCGGTGGCGGCCAGCTTCCTGCAGGTGGACAACAAGGCCAGGGACCCTGGCGACGCACGGCTTGCCGCTGCGGCGCTGGCCCCCCAGTACAACACCAAGGCCAGCATGTTCAGCAGCTCCGTGTCCCACGTGCATGGTGACTGGCGGGGCGAGCTCAAGCTGTACAGCAACCACGGCCGGGGCGACTGGCTGGACCAGCCCGCGCCGGACGGCGACAGCATCAACAAGTTCCGCATGAGCGGCCTGCGCTGGAAGGAACAGTTCTCGCCCTGGAAGGGGGCCACCGTCACTGCCGGCCTGGACCATGACCGCATTTCGGGCGATGCCGCTTTCAACCGCGTCGCACCAGCGCCGCAGGGATTTTTCCAGGCGCCCACCTTCAGGATCACCTCTCCCTATGCGGGACTCAGCCAGGAGATCCCGCTGTCGGCGACATGGAGCCTGGTGCCCTCCGCAGGCCTGCGCATGTACGACCACAGCCAGTTCAGCTCCAAGGCGGCCCCCCATGCGGGCCTGTCGCTGGCCTCGGAGCAGTTCACCGTCTACGCCAACCTGTCGCGCGGCATCAACTACCCCGGACTGGAGACGCCGCTGCTGGCATCGCTGATTCCGGCCCTGGGCTCCACGTGGCAGCAGTTGTCTGCCGAGGAGATGGACCACGCCGAACTGGGCTTCAAGTGGACGCTGTCGCAGGCCACACAGCTTGACGCAAGCATCTTCCACGACAAGGTCAAGAACCGCTATGTCTTCGGCTTTCCGCCCAATGTCCCGCCCCCGCCGCAGTTCATCAACCTGGGCGGCTACACCATGCGCGGCATGGAGCTGTCGCTGCGCCAGGCGCTGGGCGGCGGCTGGTCGGGCTTTGCCGGCCTGACGCTGCTGGACCCCAGCATGGACAACCTGCCCTACAGCCCGCGCCGCGCGCTGACGCTGGGCGTCAATGGCAAGGCCGGCCCGGTGCGGGTCGCCTTCGATGCGCAGTACCAGTCGGCAGTCTGGGCGCTGAGCCGCGCGCGGGGCGCCGATGCCGCCAACACCGAGCGCGTGGCCGGCTTTGCCGTGGCCAACCTGCGAGTGGCCTATCCGGTGCCTGCCCTGGGCAGCAAGGGAGAGGTTTTCCTGGCCGTGGAGAACCTGTTCGACCGCAACTACGCCTATCGCCCCGGCTACCCCATGCCCGGCCGCTCGGCACAGATCGGCGTGGCGGCCAGCTTCTGATCCCCCGCCCGCACAGCCCGCACAGCCCGCACAGCCCGCACAAGGAGCACACATGAGACATCTTTCTTTGAGCAGCATCGCCCTGTCGATGGCCCTGGTCCTGGGCCTGCCCGCCATGGCGGCGGCCTCGGGCGCGACGCCCCCCGCCACGGCCGGATCGGCTGACGCGGCGGCCATCCGCAGCGTCATGATGGCCACCTGGGACAAGCCCGAGGCCAGGCTGGAGGTAGCGCCCATTTCCATCGAAGGCGGCCATGCGGTCGCCGGATGGATACAAGGCGATCGCGGTGGCCGGGCCCTGCTGCGGCGCGACGCGCACGGCCAATGGCTGGTGGCCGTCTGTGGCGGCGATGGGCTCAAGGACCCCAAGATGCTGGCAATGGCTGGCCTGTCTGCATCGGCCGCGCGCAGCCTGGCCAGCAAGGTCGTACAGGCCGAGTCCGCCATGCCCGCCCCGCGCCGCGCCCTGCTGTCCCTGTTCGACGGCATGGTCCATATGGACGCGCAGGGCCAGCATCCCCCATCCGCACATCCGGCCCATTGAGCCGATCGCATCCTCCACACCATCCACCGTCCGCCTCACGTAATGTCTGTCTCCCTCTCCTTCTCGCGCAGCCCCCTGGCCCTGTCCATCACCCTGGCACTGGCCTCGGCGGCACATGCCCAGGGCCTGGTCGCCCCCCAACCGTTGAGCCAGGACGACTCCGCCCTGACGCTGGGCACCATCAGCATCACCTCCAAGGCCTCCGGCCCGCTGTCCACGCGCAGCGTGTTCAGCTCCGTGGACATCGTGGGCGCGGACATCCTCGAGAACGAGCATGTGGACTACAGCTGGGAGCTGCTGTCCAAGGCGCCCGGCGTGCAGGTCACGCAGTTCAAGCAGGGTACGGATGCCGGGCGCTTCTCCTTCCGGGGCTTCAACGGCGAAGGCCGCATCAATGCGGTCAAGCTGCTGATCGATGGCATCCCCAGCAATGACAACGCCGGGGGGATGCCCTTTCTGGACGCGGTCTTCCCGCTGGACATCGAGGCCATCGAGATCGTGCGCGGCACCAATGACGCGCGCTACGGCCTCAACAACATCGCCGGCAATGCCAACGTGATCACCCGCACGGGCGGCAACGAGGGCCGTGCCAGCGTGACCGTGGGCAGCTTCGGCACCAAGGAGTGGCAGGTGTCCAAGGGCATCGAAAGCGGCAACTGGAGCCAGAACTACTTCCTGGCCTGGCGCGATTCGGACGGCTACCGGGACCATGCCGATGCCCGCAAGCTGTCCCTGTCCGGCAAATGGTTCTACACCTCGGACGATGGCCGCTGGCGCACCGGCGTGATCGCGCGCTACTACCGCAACAAGGCGCTGGAGTCGGGCTACCTCAGCTACGAGGAAGCCATCAGGGCGCCGCGCAGCTCCCCGGCCTATGCGGCGGCCGACCGTGGCGAGCGGGAAACCGGCCAGCTCAGCGCCCACCTGGATGGCGAACTGACGCCCGAGCTGTCGCTGTCTGCCAAGGTCTACGCCAACCAGTACGAGAACCAGCGCTGGGTGCGCTTCTCGGCAGCGGGCTCGCAGCAGGAGCGCTACAACGACGAGCAGCAGCAAGGCGCCATCACCACCCTGACCTGGCGCCCCAAGGTGGCCTGGGCGCATGAATTCACGCTCGAAGGCGGTCTGGACGCTCAGCGGCAAAGCAACCTGGGCCAGCGCTACCGCACCACGGAGCGCGTGCGGACCTCGCAGTTCCGCGACTGGGACTTCGACCTCAATACGCAGGGCGCCTACGTGCAGGCCGTGATCCGCCCCATCGAAGCCCTGCGGATCATCCCGGCGCTGCGCGTCGACAATGTCGATGGCCACTTCATCGACCGCCTGGCCGGCACGCGCGCCCCCGTGCATGACTACGGCCTGATCAAGCAGCCCAAGATCAGCATCGCCTACACCCTGAGCCAGCAGGCCAGCGTCTACGCGAACTGGGGCCGGACCTTCCAGATCGGCTCGGGCATCGACGCCTACCGCACGCAGGATCGCAACCTCAGGCCCTCCATCAATGATGGCTGGGAAGCGGGCGTCAAGTTCTCTCCCCTGCCCTGGCTCAACGGCCGTGTGGCCTACTGGGAGCAGCGCGCCTCGGGCGAGGTGGCCCGGGTGCTGGGCGTGGACGGCCTGCCCGACCCGGGCGGCCTGGGCAACGTGGGCAAGACGCTGCGCAAGGGCTACGACATCCAGCTCAACATGAAGCCCCATGCCCGCACCACGGCGTGGATCGCCTACTCCCACCAGGTGGCGCGCATCACCGCGCCCGACCCCAGCGCACCCGCTACCCTGGGCAAGGAAATCGAGAACGTGCCGCACTACCTGGTCTCGGCCGGCGTGGACTGGCAGGCCACGGACCGGCTGAAGCTGTCGGCCTGGGGCAATGCCCAGGGCGACTACTACCTGGAGCGCACCAATACCCAGGGCCGAGCAGGCAAGTTCGCCGTGCTGAACCTGGGTGCCAGCTACCGCCTCTCGGAGACGATGGACCTGGGCCTGCAGGTCAAGAACGTCACCAACCGCAAGTACGTCTACGCCTGGTATGACAGCGGCTCCTCGGGCTACTCGCCCGCCGACGGGCGCGGCGTCTATGCCAGCATGAACCTGCGCTTCTGATGGACACGCCCCAGCCTTCCGACGCATCAGGCGCGGCCCGGGCGCGCCCCCAGGCACGCGACCGTGCGTCCGACCTCTACAGGGCGGTCTGGCGCTGGCATTTCTATGCCGGCCTGCTGGTCTTGCCGTTTCTCGCCTGGCTGGCGGTCACGGGAGGCCTGTATGTCTTCAAGAACCAGATCGATGGTTTTTTCCACGATCGCCTGCTGCATGTGGCGCAACCGCAGACACCCAGGGCGGCGCACTCCCATCAGGAGATCGCCGCTGCAGCACTGGCGGCGCAGCCGGGCAAGCTGCTCAAGTACCTGCCCGCGCCCGGGCCGACGCGAACGGCCGAGGCGTTGATCGCAACGGTGGATGGGCAACGGCTGTCCGTCTTTGTGGACCCCTATAGGGCAGAAGTCGTGGGCACCTTGCCCGAGGGCGGCAGCGTGGCCTGGACGATACGCAAGCTGCACAGCCTGAAGTATTTCGGCTCCGTGGCACGTGGCGCCATCGAGATCGCTGCGGGCTGGTCCATCCTGCTGGTGGCCACGGGCGTTTACCTGTGGTGGCCGCGCGGCCGCAGCGGCGGTGTGGTCTCCGTGCGCGGCACGCCTAGCAAGCGGGTGTTCTGGCGGGATCTGCATGCAGTCACCGGATGGGTCGTGGGCGGCGTGCTGTTGTTCCTCGCGCTGACGGGGATGCCCTGGTCAGTGCTGTGGGGCGCCAAGGCCAACCAGTGGGCCAATGGCCACAACTACGGCTACCCGGCCGGACTGCGCGTTCAGGTTCCCATGTCCGGCCTTCGGCTGTCCGAGGACGGGCACACGGCATGGTCGCTGCAGCAGGCGCAGCTGCCACAGTCGGGCCATGAGGGCCATGAGGGCCATGAGGGCCATGAGGGCCATGAGGAGCATGCAGGTCACGACGCCATGCCGGACCAAACGCCTTCATCGTCGCACTCTGCCTCCCCGTCTCAGCCTGCCTCCCCGTCTCAGCCTGCCTCCCTGTCCCTAGACCAGGCGGTGGCCGCTGTCGAGCGCCTGGGTATCGCAGCCGGCTATGCCATCCAGCTGCCCAAGGGGCCGCAAGGGGTCTACACCGCCTCCGTCTATCCCGAGGACCTGTCCCACCAGCGTGTGATCCATCTGGACCAGTACAGCGGCAAAGCGCTGCTGGACATGTCGTATGCGGACTATGGACCGCTCGGCAAGACCCTGGAATGGGGCATCAACGTGCACCTTGGGCAGGAATATGGCGTCGTCAACCAAATCGTATTGGTAGTGGCCTGTCTGGGCATCGCCTTGCTGTGCGTCACGGCCGCCGTGATGTGGTGGAAACGCAGGCCGGCCCGGCTCCTGGGCGTGCCGCCCATGCCCGCAAACCGCCGCGTGCTGCAGGGGGTGTCCGCCATCCTGCTGCTGGGAGCGATCCTGTTTCCGCTGGTCGCGGTATCCCTGCTGGTCATGGCCCTGCTGGACCGGCTGGCCTTCCCGCCCCACAGTACAGCGGCCCACTGAGCCTGAGCACGGCGCACGCACCCGACACACACGACATTTTTTACCAATGAAGGAGAACCCCATGAAACGCCACGTCCACTTGCTTGCCCTTGCCGCCGCCATGATCAGCGGATTCGCCAATGCCCAGGTCAGCGTCAGTGATGCATGGGTGCGCGCCACCGTGCCGCAGCAAAAGGCCACCGGCGCCTTTCTGAAACTGCAGGCCGCACAGGACAGCAAACTCGTCGCAGCGACTTCGCCCCTGACGCCGGTCGTCGAAGTCCATGAGATGGCCATGCAGGACAACGTGATGAAGATGCGCCAGGTGCCGTCCATCGCGCTGCCGGCAGGCAAGACCGTGGAACTCAAGCCCGGCGGCTACCACGTGATGCTGCTGGACCTCAAGCAGCAGGTGCAGGAAGGCCAGACCGTGCCGCTGACCCTCATCATCGAAGGCAAGGACGGCAAGCGTGAATCCGTGCAGGTGCAGGCGCCCGTACGCCCGCTGGCCACCAAGGCGGCGCCCTCGGGCCACGATCACAAGCACTGACACGGGGCCCATGCGCTGCACCAGCCTCCGCATCAAGCGCCTGGTGGCCTTCGGGCCACCCGCCTGGCCGTGGGCGTTGCCGGGCGCACGACAGCGGCGCGACCAGGGACGGCGCTTTGCCGCCTGGATGGCTGCGGCGCTGCTGTTCGCCTTTGTGCACCCTGCCCTGGCGATGGTGCTGGCATCGGGCCAGGGCAGTGGCGACCCGCTGGCGCGGCTGGCCATGGAAGTCTGCACACCCCTGGGACTGCAGCAGGCGCAACCGGTGTCTGCTGCAGGCGAGCCCGAAGCCGATGGTCAAACCACGGCCGCTGGCCAGGCGCATTGCCCCCTGTGCCGGGTCGTGGGCGATGCCCCTCCTGATTTGTCCCGCGCGGACCTGCGCTTTGCCGCGCCGCCGCCTCCCACCCCGCTGCCGCCCCAGGCCCTGCGCCCGCGGGACACCGTGCTGCGCGTGGTGCTGAGCACTCCCCCCAGGGCACCTCCCCTTTCCTGACGCCCGAAAGGGCCGCACGGGCGGCATGCCGCCGCCCATTCCCGAACTCCTTTCCCATGCCAAGCCGCGACCCGTGTCGCAGCCTGCAGGGTTACCCACGCCTGCGCGCCGCCATGGCCCCAGCGCAGGCACCAAGAAACCGTTTACCCATGCGTACCACTTACTTTGACAACTCCCGCTTTCCCCTCGCCCTGATCGCCACCGCGCTGCCGCTGCTGCTGGCCGCCTGCGGTGGCGGCGGAGGCGGTGACAACAGCCAGCCCACCACGCCCACAGGCCCCCAGCCCGTGGCCATCGAGTTCGCCGCCAAGGCCGGCAACCTGCCCGCCAAATGCGGCACGCCCATCGCCGGCATGGGAACCACCCAGGCCACGGTGGACCTGCATGACCTGCGCTTTTACGTCAGCGGCGTCTCGCTGATCAATGACAAGGGCGAGGCCGTGGCCGTCACCCTGGACGTCAACGACTGGCAGACCAAGGAGGTGACGCTGATCGACCTGGAGGACGGCACTGGCGCATGCGCCGACGCAGGCACGCAGTCGCAGAACACGCAGGTCCGGGGCACGGTGCCCGCAGGCACGTACAAGGGCATCAGGATGACCGTGGGCGTACCCTCCTCGGTCAACCATACCGACTATGCCGTCGCGCCCAAGCCGCTCGATGTGCAGGCCCTGGCCTGGTCGTGGCAGGCCGGCCGCAAGTTCGCCCAGATCGAGGTCAACCCCGTGGGCGGCGTGGCCCGCCCCGCGCCGGCCGCCCCCGGCAAGACGTTCTACGTGCACCTGGGCTCCACCGGCTGCACGGGCAACCCCGTGACCGGCGAGACGGTCAGCTGCGCGCGTCCGGACCGCATGGATTTCGGGTTCGGCGATTTCAATGCCGGTACCCAGAAGGTGGTGCTGGACATTGCGCAGCTGCTGCAGGGCTCGAACGTCAAGGAAGACCTGGGCGGCGCCGCCGGCTGCATGTCCGGGGCCACCGATCCGGAGTGCGTGCCCATCTTCAGCGCGCTCAAGATCGATCTGACCACGGGCCGCTCCATCAATGAAGGCAGCGGCCAGACCGTGTTCCGTACCGAGGCCAAGTAATGCACAAGCCCCATTCGCTTCGGCGGGTGGCGGCATGGACCGCCGCCCTGTGCGGCCTTGCCGGGGCCATCGCCCTGGCGGGCTGCGGGGGCGGCGACACCGCCGTCCACGATGACTCCGGCAGCAGCACGGGCTGGTCCTGGGTGCTGCCCTCCTTTTTCCCCACGCCCAAGGTGCCCGACTCCAACCCCATGACGGCGGAGAAGGCCGAGCTCGGCCGCTTTCTGTTCTACGACAGGCGCCTGTCGGGCAATGGCACGCAGGCCTGCGCGAGCTGCCACATACAGTCCAAGGCCTTCACCGATGGCCTGACGACATCACTGGGCTCCACGGGGCACGCACATCCGCGCAACGCCCAGAGTCTGGCCAACGTGGTCTACAACGCCACGCTGACCTGGGCCAACCCCTCGCTGGTCACGCTTGAAAAGCAGATGGAGACACCGCTGTTCGGCACGGACCCGGTGGAGATGGGCGTCAACGACAACAACAAGGAGGAAATCCTCGCGCGGCTGGCTGCCGACACCGGCTACGGCCCGCGCTTCGCCAGGGCCTACCCGGGCCAGGCAGCGCCCATCACCTGGGGCAATGTGATCCACGCCATCTCGGCATTCCAGCGCACCATTCTTTCGGGCAACAGCAAATATGACCAGTACCTCAAGGGCAGCACGGCACTGAACCCGGCCGAGCAGCGCGGCATGAACCTGTTCTTCGGCGAAAAGGCCGAATGCTTCCACTGCCACAGCAGCTTCAACTTCAACGACCAGATCGTGCACGCGGGCAGCCGCATCGTCGAGACCCCGTTCCACAACACGGGTCTCTACAACATCGGCGGCACCGGCGCCTTCCCCGAGCCAAACCGGGGCGTCTACGAACTGACCCAGCTCTTCAAGGACATGGGCAAGTTCCGCGCCCCCAGCCTGCGCAATGTGGAGGTCACCGGCCCCTACATGCATGACGGCAGCATCGCGACGCTGGAGGAAGTGCTGCAGTTCTATGCGGCCGGGGGCCGCAACATCACGTCCGGCCCGCATGCCGGCGACGGGCGCGCCAACCCCAACAAGAACGACTTCATCAACCAGATCGCCCTGACGGCCGACGACCGCGCCGACCTGCTGGCCTTTCTCAAAACCCTCACGGACCATGAGCTGCTCACCAACCCCAGGCTCGCCGATCCCTTTGCACGGCAGGCAGGCCAATAGCATGCAACGCACCTTCCTCGCGCAATGCACACCGCTGGCAGCGGCCATCGCCATCGCCTTGGCGGCAGGCAGCGCCGCCGCGCACACCCTGGATGACGGCATACCGCAGATCAACGGCCTGCGCATCGACATGGCGGCGGTGGCCGCCTATCTCCATGGCGATTCCACCTTGCCGGCGCCCAGGCTGGCCGGCACGCTGGGCCTGGGCGACACGCCTGACGACCAGCGCGGCTGGCGGCTGGAGCATGGCACCCTGGGCGCCGGCCTGCGCGTATCTCCCCAACTGGGGGCCAACATCGTGATGGGCTGGCACGACAGCGACCCAGCCCACGTGGAGGCCGCCTGGATAGAGGCGCGCAGCGGCTCAGACGCAGAACTGACCCTGGGCGCAGGCCGCAACCGCGTGCCCATGGGGCAGGTGCTCACGCGTGCCGGGCACTTCGACCGCTACGGCCAGATGCCGCTGGCCAAGCGGGCGGCCTTCAACGGCGACTGGATCGAGGATGGCGTCAACGCCGCCTGGCGTCCCCACCTGCAAGGCGCCATGTCCTGGCTGCAAGGCATTGACCTGGGGCTGTGGCGCGCCCGGCGCTTTCCCGGCAGCGACAACGCCGCCTGGGCACCCGTCGTGCATGCCAGCGCCGCCTGGACCTCGGTGGAGGCAGACGTCTTCTACAGCCGGATGCAGCCCAAGGGCCGCGGCGCCTATGTACAGCGCTCCAACAGCGGCCACATCCACACGGCGCCACAGTGCAACGCCAGCCTGCGCGACATCACCTGCTTCGACGGCACCGTGGACCTGGCCGGGGCCAGCGCTACCTGGACCACGCCGCTGCAGGGCGTCAAGCTCACCGCAGCAGGCATCTGGCGGCGCGAAAGCGGAAACCTCTATTCCCAGAACGGCGACACCAGCTACCAGGGCCGCACCCTGGGCGGCTGGCTGGAGGTGCTCTGGCAGCCGCGCGCACGCTGGCAATTCGGCGCCCGCCAGGAATGGCTCAGAAGCACCAATCGCGTCAGCGGGCCGGGCGCCCTGCTGGTGGCCACGGACGCCAACCTGCTGCCCAACAACCCATCGCGCCGCTTCACGGCCATGGCCGGCTGGCGCCCCGTCAAAAGCGTTCTGATCGCGCTTGAAGCCGGGCGCGAGCACATCGCTGGCAAAGGCCATACGGTGGCAGGCCTGCGGCTGATCTGGACCCCCGATGCCCTGTTTGAAAGGAACTGGAAATGACCACGATGCTTCGCCGCCATGCGCTTGGAATGCTGCTGGGCATGGGCTGTGCCCTGACACTGCCGCTGACGGCACGGGCCCATGACTTCCGGGCGGGAGCCCTGGTCATAGACCACCCCTACGCCACGCCCTCCATCGCCGGCTCCAGCAACGGGGCGGCGTATTTGCGGGGGATCAGGAACAAGGGAAAGAACGCCGACCGGCTCATCGGGGCCAGCACACCAGCGGCCGCACGCGTGGAGCTGCATGAGATGAAGATGGAGGGCGACATCATGCGCATGCGCGAAGTGCCCTTCATCGAACTGCCCGCAGGCCAGGAGGTGCAGTTGCGCCATGGCCAGTCACACCACCTCATGCTGATCGGACTCACGCAGCCCCTGCGCGAGGGTGATCGCTTCGACCTGACGCTGCAGTTCGAAAAGGCTGGCGAGTACAAGGTCAAGGTCTGGGTGCAGCAACCCAAGCGCATGCCATCCGGACACCAGCACCCGCATTGAACGGACATGCGGCAGGAGCCGTGCCCCACAAGTCGAGATGCAGCCATGAACTGCTGCAATCGCCACCATGGGGCTTGCCGGCAGCTCAGTCTTCGTCCAGCGCCTCAAACCGCTCTGCCAGGAAATCCAGCAGCGCCCGCACGGCCGGCAGCAGCCCGCGCCGTGAGGCGAACACCGCATGGATGATCTCGCGCCGTGGCGCCCAGCCCGGGATGACGTGGACCAGTTCACCGCGCGCGATCTGCTCGCGCACCATCATCGAGGGCAGTTGCACCACGCCCACCCCCGCCAAGGCCGCCGCGCGCAGCGCCAGCATGCCGCGCGTGACCAGGCGCGGCCGGTGGCGGATGGCCGCCTGCGTGCCGTCCGGGCCGATCAGGTGCCACACATGCTCGTGCTGCGGCAGGCCCAGGTCCATGCTCGGCAGGCCTGCCAGGTCGGCGGGCACCTGGGGGATGCCGCCTGTCAACAGCTGCGGGCAGGCCACCAGGCATTGCCCGCGCTCGGCGAGCATGCGCATCACCAGGTCGCTGTCCTCCAGCGGCGGCGGGCGCACGCGGATGGCAACGTCGATTCCTTCGCCCACCACGTCCACGCGGCGGTTGGTTTCCTCGAGGTGGATCTCCACGCGCGGGTACGCGGCCATGAAGGCCGCCAGCATGTCGGCGATGCGCGCATCAAGCAGTGCCACCGGGCAGGTCATGCGCACGATGCCGCGCGGCTCGGCGTGGGTCAGCGCGATGGCCTCGTCGGCGGCGTCGGCCTCCACCAGCATCGCCTTGCAGTGGCCGTAGTAGGTCTGGCCGGTCTCGGTGACGGCAAATCGCCGCGTGGAGCGCTGGATCAGGCGCGTGCCGAGACGCTCCTCAAGCTGCGCGATGCGCCGGCTCAGCTTGGATTTGGGCATCCCCAGCGCGCGGCCCGCGGGCGCAAAGCCGCCGTGGTCCACCACCTGCACGTAGTAGTAGAGGTCGTTCAGGTCTTTCATTGCACACCGTCTCCATCGTTCCTCAGATAGGACTCTGATGGCAATTATTAACGACTACCGCGCTCATTGTTCAAATCCTATTCTCTATCCGTCAGCCAAGACCTTTGTCTGGGCGACCCAAGGAGATTCACCATGACCAAGCCCTACGTCCGCCTGGACAAAGACAACGCCGCCGTGCTGCTGGTAGACCACCAGACCGGCCTGCTATCCCTTGTACGCGACATCGACCCGGACAAGTTCAAGAACAACGTGCTGGCGCTGGCCGACATCGCCAGCTATTTCAAGCTGCCCACCATCCTGACGACCAGCTTCGAGAACGGCCCCAACGGACCGCTGGTGCCAGAGCTCAAGAGCCAGTTTCCCCAGGCGCCCTACATCGCCCGGCCCGGCAACATCAACGCCTGGGACAACGAGGACTTCGTCAAGGCCGTGAAGGCCACGGGCAAGAAGCAACTCATCATCGCCGGCGTGGTGACCGAGGTGTGCGTGGCCTTCCCGGCACTGTCGGCCATCGAGGAAGGCTTCGACGTCTTCGTGATCACTGACGCCTCCGGCACCTTCAACCCGATCACCCGCGATGCGGCGTGGAATCGCATGTCGCAGGCCGGCGTGCAACTGATGAGCTGGTTCGGCGCTGCCTGCGAACTGCACCGCGACTGGCGCAACGACGTGCAGGGGCTGGGCACTCTGTTTTCCAACCACATCCCCGACTACCGCAACCTGATCACGAGCCACACCATGCTCACCCAGGGCAATTGAGGAGAAGACCGTGAGCACACCCCAAACCATCGCCAACTTCAACGGCGCCCGCCCGGTCATCGATCCCGACAATGTCGCGATGCTGCTGATCGACCATCAAAGCGGCCTGTTCCAGACCATCAAGGACATGCCCTTCACCGAGGTGCGTGCCAATGCCACCACACTCGCCAAGGTAGCGACACTGGCGAAGATCCCGGTCATCACCACCGCATCGGTGCCGCAGGGTCCGAACGGCCCCTTGATCCCCGAGATCCACCAGTACGCACCGCATGCCCGGTACGTTGCGCGCAAGGGCGAGATCAACGCCTGGGACAATCCGGAGTTCGTCGCTGCCGTCAAGGCCACTGGGCGCAGGCAGCTCATCATCGCGGGGACGATCACCAGCGTCTGCATGGCCTTCCCCAGCATCGCCGCGGTGCACGAGGGCTACCAGGTCTTCGCGGTGATCGACGCCTCGGGGACCTACTCGAAAATGGCGCAGGAAATCACGCTGGCGCGCATCGTGCAGGCTGGTGTCGTGCCGATGGACACGGCGGCGGTGTGCTCGGAGGTGCAAAAGACCTGGAACCGTGAGGACGCGTTGCAGTGGGCGCAGGCCTACAGCGCCGTCTTCCCGCCGTACCAATTGCTGATCGAAAGCTACTCCAAGGCGCAGGAAGTGGCCAGAAACGGTGAGCAGCTGGATTCGCAACGCACCTGACTGCGGTAGCACGGCACGGGTACGAGGCCGCTTGCCCAGGGCAGGATGGCGCGCCGGCACCCCGCAAGTTTGTCAGCCGGACTGCAGGCTTGCGGCGTCTCCCAGGCCAGGGGCAGAAGTCATTACACTTGTCGCCAAGCCGAAAGGCCCGGTGTGTCGAAGCACCTTACCAGTAGCGTTTGCGACCCCCAACGTCAAGCGGGGTTCTGTCATGCCCGAATTCCTGAGGCGGACGTGCCTGTGCACGCCCCTTCCAACGGTTTTGGGCGGGATGGGGCTCTCCGTGAGGACGCCCGCACGGCTACTGACGTGCTTCGAACATCCCGTCCACCCGTCTCGTGTCGAAGCGGTGCGGGTGGCTTCCTTGAATCCAGTAGGAGCCAAGCGATGACCGCATCTTCACCCGCTTCCCGACCACCCCCTTCCCTCACCACTCGCCAAGCGGGAAAAGCCAAGGCTTGCCGCAGGCATCGCAGGACCCACTGCACCATGCAGACCGCGCTGGCCTTCATGCAGCGATCCCTGGAATTCCTGGTGCGCGTGGCAGGCGAACACGACAACGCCAACTACGACGACGACGGCACCGATACCGATGTGGAACTGGCCGTGGAACTGGCGCTGGAGCACATCAGGCGCCTGCGCGCAGCGGGGCCCATGGAGCGCGAGGCCTTCGCCCAACACTGGAGCATGGCGGCGGCCGCCATCCGGCTGGGGACGCTTGCCTACGGCCGCACCGACAGCACCTACTACCGCATGCTGGGCTTTGTGCAGCAGCAGTTCGAGGTGTCGGCAGCCATGGTGGAATTTGTGGATGAGGCGCAGGACTGAGATCCCGGCCCCGGTGGCGCTCAGCGCCAGCAGTCCTCCACCGTTCCCAAGGGCGAGGGCGAGATGCCTTCCTGCTTGAAGCCGCATGTCCAGGGCCGGATGGCGCGCCGGCACCTCGCGAGTGTGTCAGCCGGACTGCAGGCTTGCAGCGTCTCCCAGGCCAGGGGCAGAAGTCATTACACTTGTCGCCAAGCCGAAAGGCCCGGTGTGTCGTAACACCTATCTGGAGAGGTTGCAGCCCCCACCTTCAAGCGGGGTTTTGTCATGCCCAAATTTAAGAGGCTGGTGCGCCCGTGCGCGCCAGCCTGCATGGTTTCGGGCGAGATGGGCCTACCCGCGAGGATGGCCGCACGGCTCCGGACGTGTTACGAACATCTCGTCCACCCGTCGCCCTTCGTAAGGCAGCGTGTGGTGCTCAATGAGCCCGGAGCAAGAACCATGACCGCATCTTCACCCTCCTCCCGTCCGCCCCCTTCCCTCACCACTCGCCAAGCGGGAAAAGCCAAGGCGTGCCGCAGGCACCGCAGGACCCACTGCACCATGCGGACCGCGCTGGCCTTCATGCAGCGATCCCTGGAATTCCTGGTGCGCGTGGCAGGCGAACACGACAACACCAACTACGACGACGGCACCGATGCCGATGTGGAGCTGGCCGTGGAACTGGCGCTGGAGCACATCAGGCGCCTGCGCGCAGCGGGGCCCATGGAGCGCGAGGCCTTCGCTCAACACTGGAACATGGCGGCGGCCGCCATCCGGCTGGGGACGCTTGCCTACGGCCGAACCGACAGCACCTACTACCGCATGCTGGGCTTTGTGCAGCAGCAGTTCGAGGTGTCGGTGGCCATGGTGGAATTTGTGGATGAGGCGCAGGACTGAGACCCCGGCCCCGGTGGCGCTCAGCGCCAGCAGTCTCCCACCGTTCCCAAGGGCGAGATGCCCTTCACGCCCAGGGCGTTCAGGGTGTAGTCGCCACAGCGCCTGTCCGTTGCCTGGCGGCCGGTGCGCGTGGCCTTGAGCGTGTAGCCGCCGTCATTGGCGGCCGTGGCCATCGTCAGGGTGTAGTGGCCGTTCTCGGACTTGTCCCCCCAGGGCAGCCTGAGGTTGGCGACGGAGCTTGTGTAGCCGCCGTTCTGCGCCCGCCAGCGCTCCTGCCGGGCGGCGGCCTCGCCCAGCAGGCTTTGCGCCTCCACGCGCCGCGATCGCAGCACGTATTCCTGGTAGGAGGGGTAGGCGATCGCCGAAAGAATGGCGATCACCGCCACCGTGATCATCAGCTCGATCAGCGTGAATCCATGTAGCTTGCTGCGCACGCATTTCTCCTTGGGGGCCCGCAGGGCCAGCCAGACGGCCGGGGCCGGCAGGCCCCTGTGTGTAGTGGATGGGTGTGTAGTGGATGGGATGGCGGTCACGGGTTCGCTGGCTGGCGGCGCCAGCTCTGTCGCCCCCGGTCCACTCCGCTGTTGATATCGTCGCCCCCGGTCTTGACTGGGTCTCCCGCCCCGCTTGGCTTTCCGCTGGAGTCGAAGATCTTCGCGCCGCTGATGGTGGGCCTGCCCGGCCCCACCTCGCGGCCGTTGACCTGCTGGCCTGCCAGGTTGTCGGAGGCGTTGAAGATGCCGTCGCCGTTCACATCGAAGGCGACATAGTCGGTCTTGCCCCCAGTGTCGGGATCGATGGCGTAGATCGTGCTGGCCAGGCCCGCGGAGCAGGGGTCGCCCAGCGGCGGCCGGATGGAGGTGAACACCAGTCCCCGCCCGTACAGGCTCATGTCGTAGACCAGTCTTTCTCCGTCGCGCGGCAGATCGACGTACCAGCCCCAGCTGTGCACATTGGAGTCGGCGGTGCTGGTGGCGTCCTTGTACCAGGTGACCGGGTTGGCCGACAGGGCGAACTTGCCCGGAAAGCCGCTCACCTGGGTGAACTGCTGGGCCTGCAGATCCCCGCGTCCCTTGCCGGCGGTAGGCAGCGGCTGCGGCGCAGTCGTGGCGGGTGTGCCGTAGCGATCCCAGATACCGAACACCGATTGCCGGCGCATGTCCAGCTTGTCGTCATCCGTCATGAAGCGGCCCGTACCGAAGGCCACCACATCGCCCTTGCCGCTGGAGTGCCGCACCACGTAGGGTGCGGTGGTGATGGACAGCCGCTTGCCGCCGCTGCGTTCGGACTCGCGTGCCACAAAGAACAGTTGCGCATTCCATGAGCCGCTGGCACCGCTGGCCAGGTCCACGCGCCATACATTGCCCGCAAGATCACCGGCATAGGCCAGGTCCACCTTGCCATCGCCGTTGTTGTCCACCACGGCGGCGCGCGACAGGCCGTTCTTCGGCGCAGGCAGCGCGCTCAGCTCCGCGGCCGTCATGCCTGCCGCGAAATCAAAGCGCCGGATGACCTCGCCACTGGAGACATCCAGCACAAACAGGCTGGACTCGCCGGAGGCGCTGTTCGACGCCTGGTAGCCATTGGACAGGAACACCACCCACCTGCCCTTGGACCGGCCGGCGTCGTTGAGCCGCGCAACGACAGGCGCGGGCATCGAGTAACCCATGCGTTCGTCCTGTTCAACCCCGAACTCCCACAGCAACCGGGGGGAGGTGGGGTCCGTGACGTCCAGCGCGAAGACCTGCCGCCCGCCCGCGCCCAGGCTGCCGACCAGCACCCTGTGCCAGGCGTTGCCGAAGTAGACATCCGAGACCACGGGCGTCCCGTCCACGAAGTAGCGGTGGGGAGCGCCGCCCGCGCCATACCGGGACGTCAGGACATTGAGCGAATTCTTCACCCCCGATGGAATGAAGGCGAACTCCTCCTTGCCCGATGCCGCGTCGAAGGCGTGCAGCATGCCGTCGTTGGCGCCCACATACAGCATCTCCTTGGCCGCCTGTTTCGCGGCAAAGGCGGCATAGGTGGCGCTGCCCTCCAGCTTGTCCGCAGCGGAGGCGCGGTACAGGCCGCCCTTGACCCGCACCAGCGAGGAATTGACGATATCGCCCAGCACATTGGGCTTTCCGCTGTCCAGGGGCTTGCGCACGCGCAAGTCATCGCGCACCTCGCCACGCAGGAACTCGATGCGCTTTTTTGCCTGGCCATCGGCGGAGTTCGTGGCAGGGTCCGTGTTGAGCACGGCCAGCCAGGACGCATCGGAGCGCTGCCCGCTGAGACTGGAGTACGTGAAAGGGCTCAGCGACACGGCACTGCCGGTCCTGCTGGGATAGTAGATCTTGCGGTCATCGGCGGACCGCGCCGACAGGAGTTCCGCCGCGCTCCAGACCAGCGTTCTGTCGCTGGTGGTGAGCTTCTCGCGGATGACGTCGCCGCTCCAGTACTGGACCTCGAACGTGGTCCGGTACAGGTCGGCGCCTTCGCCCAGTGTCGCAGTGGGCATGTCCACGCTGACCGCCGTCACGGAACTGATGCTCTGCAGGATGTCGTTGAACGCCTTGGTCAATTGGTCCTTGAGCGTGCCGGCATTGGTCACCAGAAAATAGTTGTCCGGATCTCCCGTGATCTTGGAGGGGTCGCGGTCCGGCACACCGTACTTGGCGGCATACCACAGCGGTCCCTTCAGGAAGCTGCCCGCGTCGGTCGCATTGCCGGGAGTGAAGCTGCGGGTGGCCGTGAGTCCCAGGTTCGTGCATTCCGTGCGCTGCTGGGCCGAGATGCTGCCCCGGCAGTAGCCCGGATCGCGATTGGGTGGCGTGTTGTAGGCGTAGTAGGCCGAGGCCGTGTCCTTGTCACGCACCTCCAGGTACATGCCGTCCTTGGTGGTGCCCGAGATCACATAGCCCATGTGCTGTCCCAGGCCGCCAGCGGCGTATTCGGACACCATGTCGATCTTCACCTTGCCATCGGCCTGCAGCGCGACCGTGTAGCGCGCGATGGCGTCCATGTCATGGTCGGCGCCCTGCTCCACGTCCTCGTAGTTGATGCGGAACTCCGCGTAGGGCCGCCCGCCATTGACCGAGGCATCGATGTCCGCCTTGCCCGTGTTGGCAATGTTGACCACGTAGTAGTCGACGATCTGGTTGGTCGGCGT
This sequence comes from Delftia sp. K82, assembly GCF_002193035.1. Lineage (NCBI taxonomy): Bacteria > Pseudomonadati > Pseudomonadota > Betaproteobacteria > Burkholderiales > Comamonadaceae > Delftia > Delftia sp. K82. The sequence continues at coordinate 3,211,883 of NZ_MYFL01000001.1, forward strand.
GAAGACCGCATTGTTCACGGTGCTGCCACCGGCACTGCCGGAGACGGTCTTGGCAAACGGCGCAATGGTCACAAAGCGTTTGCCGCCGATCGGAAAGCGTATTTCCGGCAGCGGTGACGCAATGGCCACGGAGTAGGTCCTCAACGCATTCTTGCCCTGGCTGTTGCCGAAGATGGCATTCCTGGCGCCGAAACGGGCCACACCGGCGGCATAGTAGGTGCCTTCCTTGCTGGGCTCCTCGGGAGACAGGCCGCGCGCCCAGGACAGGTCTGCAATGGTCTTGACCGAAGGAGCCTGGTCGGCATTGGCCGACGTTGACTGGCCGATGAAGAAGTTCTTCCCGTCTATGCGCTCGGCCGAGCCGATGGCCGCCGCCTCGTCAGAGACATTGAAGCCATTGAGGGCGCTGGCACCGACGCTCGCGTAGCGGCTGCCGGGCAGCTTGCCGTCGTAGGAGGGATTGATGTCGCTGAGCACCGTCATGACGGGACGGGAGCAGTACTGGTAGCCGCCCCCGCCTTCGGCCTTGGCCCTGTAGGGCGTTTCCCAGGCGGGCTTGGACAGGCCCAGGGACGCATCCTTGGAGGAGCTGCCGGCGTAGTCATAGATGCCGAGGGCCTGGGACGCGCCGCCGAAATAGCGCATGGTCTCGAACATCATCTCGCTGATGGGGTTGCCCCACATGGCGCACTTCGAAGGCTTGTCCAGCGAACTGATGGGGCCGGACGTGATCCAGCCGCATTCCACGTATTTGCCGCCGGTGTAGCCGATCAGGCGCTGGCGGTCTATGTTGGCGACCACGCCATTGACACCCGTCCTGAACTGGCCCGTCTGAGGGTCGACTTCCTCTGCGAAATTGCTGATATTGCGGCGCAGCACGCCGCCAGCGATGTTTTTCTCGTACGAGCCTGTGAGCAGGCCGAAGTACATCTTCCCGTTCTCTCCGAAGTCGTGCAGCAGCCCCGTGGGCTTGTAGATGGTCTTGCCGCCGTTGGGATAGGCCTTGCAGCTGGCCTCGAGCAACTGGACATTGCTGCTGGAGCAGGCCTCCACAAGCAGGTTGTAGTCGGTGATCCTGCTGGTGCCTCGCGCGCACGAATTGCCGCCTGCACAGTTGCTCTGCCCTGCAAAGCCCTCCTGGGACACCCAATCCCAGATCTGGAACGAGGAGTCATTGAGCACGCGCAACTGGGTGATGACGCCAGCGGCCTCCCCCAGCGTGGTGACGGCAAACAGATGGCGCGTACCGGACGCCGGCTGGCGCAGCGGCGCATAGTCCGAAATGCTGTAGACCTTGGCATCCCGCGCAGGGTCATAGGCCTTGCCCCAGCTGTGCGCATCCCTGGGAATGTAGGCGGTCTGCAAAACGGTGCGCGAAGCCGTGTCCTCCGCACGCATGCCGCCATAGAGCACGCGGCGTATGGCGTCCATGCGCGATGTGCCCAGATAGTTCAGGAAGTCGCCGCTCCAGTTGTTCGAGCACTTTTTCCTGTTGCTTCCGGTCGCTGCCTGCGAGGGCACGAAAACACCCTTGGAATAGCTATAGCAGACGTTGTTGTTGAAGTAGCCGTAGTAGTCGATCTGGTCCGGCTTGTACCCGACATCGATCACACCGTCGCCGTTGAGGTCGGAGGCATCGTTGTAGGCCTCGTAGTACAGCTTGTGGTCACGCCCCATCACCAGCATGTTCAAGGGCGCCAACGCCTGGTTCACGAACAGCGGCAACTGGGACAGCACGGTGTCCGCACGCCCCTGGGCATGCGCCGGCGTACTGGTCAGTGCCAGTGCGCACGTCCACAGCGCCAGGGCCGGCCACGCGCGTGCCCGGCCCTGGCGCGCCCTCGGGCCATGCATGATTTTCCAACTTGCAATGCGAGCCATTGAAGCTCCCTCCCCCTGCTTACTTTATGAACATGTTGACGCTGGACCGCAGGCACAGCGCATCCGCTCCGCAGGCCTGGGCCTGCGACTTTTCCGTGGCCTGGGCATTGACCTCATAGAAGTCCGTGCAGCCGGTGGCGGGTGCATCCAGCGCGGACGTCGCACTACCCGACTTGGGACAGGCGGTCGTGATGTATCGGGGATACCAGTACCCATCGGGCTTCTGAAACCCGGCCGCCTTGGCCTTGGTCGTACGAAAATCCGTACCGAGCCCGATGGAGTCCGTACGCACGTCGGACACCGAGCAGGGAATGCCGCTGCCCTCGGCCACCGGAGTGCCGGCGCCATTGCAGGGCTTGAGTGCGACGGCATGCTCCAGCAGCTTGCGCTCGCCTTCTCGCAGCGTGCCATCCGCGGTTTCATACAGCCGCTGGCTATCCACCATGTTGGCAGCGATGCGCGCCTCCAGCGTGGCCACGCGCATGCCGACCACCGCCAGCAACAACACCAGCAGCAGCATGATCATGGACACCAGCAAGGCATTGCCGCGCTGGCGCCCGTGCAGGACACAGGACATGCTGCGGCGGCTCCGGGCTCCGATCAGCGCGGTCATGGCATCAGATTCCTCAGGGTGAGCGTGCCGGTGGCCAGTTGCAGCAGGGGGCCGGCATTCGCATCGCATCGGGCCGCGGCGCCGCCCAGTTGCGCCCAACGCTCGCAGACGGTGGAGGCCATGCCCTGCGTCACCTTGCCGGAGCTTTCCAGCAAGAGGGCAAGGCGCAGGGAACGGATGGCTTCCTGCTGCCCGGGCAACGTGGCCGCGAAGGCATCGACCCGGCGTATCGCTCCGGGCGCTGTCTGCCGATCGATGCCGAACTCGAAATGCACCGCCCGCACGCCATCGGCGAGCGGCACAACCTCCTGCGCTGCCCGGCACACCAGCACACCACTTTCAACGGTGTATTTCTCCGCGAACATGCCGGTCGCCGGCGCCGGAGCGTCATAGGGGCCGGCGGCTCCCAGGTTCGCGGGCGTGCCCGCACAATCGGTTTCCGCAGCGTCCCGGGGCTGGAAGCGAAGGCAGATGCTCTGCGTGTCAGCCGCGTAGAGCGCCTGTCCCTGGGCGAACTGGCAGCCGTTGGGATGGGGCGAGGAATCGGCAGGAAATGCGTCGAACATCGCCTGCGAAGGGTCTCTCCTGTAGCCTGCCTTGGAGAACTCGGAGTCCAGCACGGCCAGTGCCAGCCGGCTGTTGCCGAGGTTCTCGCTCTGCCCCACGCGAAAACCGAAGCTCGACAGCCCCTGCATGTAGATGGTGGTGGCAATCAGCACGAGGAACAGGCCGATGGCTAGCGCCACCAGAATCTCCACCAGGGACATGCCCTCTTGGGACGGCATGCGCATGCGGCACGCCCGTGCGCCCGGCCCGCGCTCAAAGCCGCGACCGCAGCGTGAATGTGCAAAATTCATTGTCGCTTCCATCCAGACATTGGCCTTTCTTGACCGGCCAGGCCACCGTCACGGACACCAGGCCATCGGCATCGGCGCTCACGGCGAAGGAGCTGTCGATGCGGTCCGCGGTGAGATCGGGCATCAGCTTGCGGGCCCGCTCGCCCCAGCAGGCCAGGCGCTGCGCCCGCGGCTGCGGCAAAGGCTGGCAGGCCGCAGGGGCCGCGGGCATCGCGGCCCCCTCCAGCTTCTGGTAGCCGCCCAGTTCCGCCACGGGCGCCCCTTTCGCGTCCAGGACCGTGGCTGTATCCCCCCGCAGGGTCTCCAGCAGTTCGGAAGCCAGCATGGATGCCATCTGGCGCCGCTCGGTATCCACGGTGTATTCAATGGCACGCACATGGATGCGCACGGCGCCCAGCAGCCCCACGGCCACCAGCAGCACGGCGACGAGTACCTCGATAAGGCCTGCGCCGCGTTGCCTGCGAGAAGAAAAAGGAATGGACATGTTGCAGACCCGTTGCACGCGCATCAGCAACTGCCGCCGGCAGGCAGCCGCTGCTGGCGCACAAGCCCGGCGCGAGTCACTCTCAGGCAGTGCATGCGCGTGGCATGGCGAGCCGTGACGGTCAGCGTGTACAGCGTGCTGGCGCCGGAGAACTGCTTGGCGGTCCCCGTGGTTTCGAACAGGACGCCCTGGGAAGAATCACCGGAGGGCGACACGGTCACGGCATCAGGCACCCGGGCCTCGCGCACCAGTTGCCCCCCCGACTTGGCGGACCATGTCTGCCCCGTGCCCACGAAGCTGCTTTCCACCCGTTTGTAGACCGCTTCGGAGCGAGCCAGCTGCAGCAACGACTGCAACTCGAGCGCAGCCGAGCTGACGCGCTGGTTGGCTATTTGGGCGATGAAGGAAGGAGCGGCCAGAGCGGCCAGAATCGCGACCAGCGCCACCACGACCATCATCTCGATGAGGGTGAAGCCACGGGGCCGTTGCCACCTGCCACCTGGACAGCCGTTGCGTGTGTAACCGGGATTTTTCATGCAAGCGTGCTTCTCGTTGGCGGGGGACCATGCGACAGGCCTGAAAGCCCTGCGCCATTGCTCTTGATTGATGTTTACAATCGTAATTCAATAGCAATGCAAAACACCTATTGACACAGGTCATGGGACAAATATAGGACTTGTCTTATAAAAACCTGCGCAGAGCGCAACACCCCATCCAGCAAGCCCGGCCCGCCGTCGGCGCACGCAAGCTCGGCGGAACGGCCCGCGCGACGGGCATGGCCACGGTGGCGATACGACAGATCCCGAAGTCAGGCAGGCAGGCCTCGCATCAAGCACCTGAAAATCCACGGCAGCATGAGCGGCCGCAATCCAGCCGCAGCGCGATTGGCCATGCGAATATCCCGTCTGCTTGCAGCCCGAGGAAGAAAAAGTTTTCGCCCAAAGCAAAAATCCCCAGTGCATTTCTGCACTGGGGATTTTCTTGTTTGGGGTGGCTGATGGGGCTCGAACCCACGACAACAGGAATCACAATCCTGGACTCTACCAACTGAGCTACAGCCACCGTTGAAGCATTCGATTATATGCCAAAAACCAGCAGACAAATGCTTTGGAACAGGCGTTGCGTAACGCATCGGGAGCAGCCGGAACAAAGGCGCATCGGGGGATGCGGGCAACGGGCAGGATGCCGCCATCCTCCATGCAGCCGCAGCCGGCAGGGACCTTGTCCGGCGTCCCTGGAGCTTTCGGGGACAACCAGTCCCCCTGCCGCCCAAAGCAAAAATCCCCAGAGCATTTCTGCTCTGGGGATTTTTTTATTTGGGGTGGCTGATGGGGCTCGAACCCACGACAACAGGAATCACAATCCTGGACTCTACCAACTGAGCTACAGCCACCGTAGAAGAACGCTATTCTATTCTAAAAAACTGCTTGATTTTTGAAATTTCTGTCTTTCTAGAAATTTCTCTCATCAGGGGCGCGGGACCTTGATCTGCACCTTGAGCTGTTTCTTGAGAAGCTCGTAGTATGCCATAGCTTCTGCGACCGCAGAGCTTCGCAGGAAGTCCTGCTTCTGCGCGGCAGCAGCCTGTGCATCGTCGGCCGGGCGCTCGACGATGCGGTTGATCTTGACCACGGCATAGCCTTGGGCACCCATGTCGACACCCGTCCAGGCAGGCAGCTGAGCGGTCGGTGCGCGCAGGGCGGCATCCACCACTTCGCGCGACAGGCCTTCGGGCTGGTCACGGCTGATCACCTTGGCGGCAGGCAGTTGCGCCGCATCAGGCTTGGCCTTCCATGCTGCAAGCTTGGCCTCGCCATCGGCCTTGGCCAGTTCGGCGGACTTTTGCGCCACGTACAGGGTGCGCAGCTTGTCGCCGACCTCGGCCATGGGCAGCGTGCGGGCAGGCGTGTACTCCACCACGCGGCCGGCCACCAACTGGTTGGAACCCAGCTCCACCGCATCGGTGTTGCGCTTGTTGTTCAGCGAATCGCTGGAGAACAGCGCTTCCAGGAAGCGGGGATTGGCCAGGGGACCCTTGACGTTGGGGCCGGGCTGGCGCGTCACATGGTCTGCCTTTTGCACGGTGAGCTTGAACTTCTCGGCCACGGGCTGCAGGCTGTCCGACTGCTCGTAGACCGCGTTGGAGAAGCCTTCCGCCAGTTCGGCGAACTTGCGCTGGGCCTGCTGCTGCTTGAGTTCGGCTTCCAGCTTGGGACGCATCTGCTCGAAGCTCGGCGCCTTGGGCTTCTTGATGTCCACCAGCGAGATGATGTGGTAGCCGAAGTCGCTGTGCACCACGTCGCTGATGTCGCCCACCTTCATGCCGAAGGCTGCGTCCTCGAAGGGCTTGACCATGGCACCGCGGCCGAAGTAGCCCAGATCGCCACCCGATGCAGCGGAGCCACCGTCCTGCGAATTTGCCTTGGCCAGTTCGGCGAAGCGCTTGGGGTCCTTGCGCAGCTCGGCCAGCAGTTCCTCGGCCTTGGCCTTGGCTTTTTCCTGCTCGGCAGCAGGCGCATCCTTGCTTGCATTGATCAGGATGTGGCTGGCACGGCGCTCTTCGGGGCCGGCCAGGCGCTCGGCGTTCTGGTTGTAGTAGGAACGCACATCGTCTTCGCTCAGCGTGATGCCGGCCTCGATGCTGGGAACGTCCAGCAGCAGGTATTCCACCTTGGCCTGCTCCGATTGCTGGAACTGGCTGGTGTGAGCGTCGTAGTAGGCCTTGAGGTCGGCCTCGGTGGGCTGGACCTTGCTGGCGTAGGCGCTGGCATCAAAGCGCGCCACCTGCACTTCGCGGCGCTGGTACAGCGCATCGATGGCCTGCTTGACCTGGGTGTCGGTCGCAAAGGCCGTACCCGTCACGCCACCCATCACCTGGTTCATGGACAGCTCGCGGCGCAGGTTGGCCTCGAAGCCTTCGGGCGTCAGGCCCTGCGATCCGACCAGGGCGCGGTAGGCCTCGGCATCCATCGAGCCATCAGGCTTCTTGAGCGCGGCAATCGCGGGAATCTCCTGCAGCGTACGCACCAATTGGGCGTCGGACGCTGCCAGATGCATCTTCTGCACGGCAGCGGCCAGCACCTGGTCACGCACCATCTTCTCCAGCGTGGCGTAGCGCGCCTGCGGCGAGTCCAGCAGCTTGGGGTCGATGTTGGGGTTCTCGGCGCGCAGGCGATCACTCTCCATGCGGTGCGCGTTCTCCCAGTCGGCCTGCTTGATCTCATGACCATCGACACGTGCGACGATGACGCTGGACTCTGTGAAGTAGTTCTGGTTCACACCCACGAAGATGAACGAGGGAATGATCAGCAAGAACAACAAGATCATCACGAACTTGGAATGCTTGCGGATGGATTCGAACATGGTCTGTCGTCTTTCAATGGCAGAAATAGAAAAGGCGAACTTTCGTTCGCCTTTTGTTCTTGGTGGGTGCTGACGGGGTCGAACCGCCGACCTACGCCTTGTAAGGGCGCCGCTCTACCAACTGAGCTAAGCACCCCACCTTGACTGGTGTCAGTTCAGGGCATCTTTCAATGCCTTGCCCGGACGGAACTTTGGAACCTTGGCGGCCTTGATCTTGATGGTTTCGCCGGTGCGGGGGTTGCGGCCCGTACGAGCAGCGCGCTTACCAACGGCGAATGTGCCAAAACCAACGAGCGACACTGTACCACCCTTTTTGAGGGTTTTCTTCACAGCCTCAATCGTGGAATCCAGTGCACGAGCAGCCGCAGCCTTGGAGATGTCGGCGTTGTTAGCGATGTGCTCAATCAGTTCGGTTTTATTCACAAGATGCCTCTGGAGAAATAAGTGAATGGGATGTCTCTGCGGCCACCAACTTGGCGCGACCAGAAACCCGGCGCGACGGATACGGAATCTGGCTTGCCGTTCGACGCCTGCCTCGGGGCAGACATCGGTGAATTAAAGCCATCGACCTTCCAGGTGTCAATGCACGCTGCGCATCGCAGCGACAGGGGACGATTCTATGCGGTTTTGGCGCCAGCTTTGGCTTTGCGGCCGGTTTTTTGCGCCCGGCGCAGGCTAGCGGCTTCACGAATTGACAAGGGTTGACAATGGACTTGTCCGCTGCAGGCCTTGCCAGTGCTGCAATGCGCCTCACCGCTTCGCATCCACGACGCCGCAGCTGCTGCCCTGCCTGATTCACATGCTTCCAAAAAAATAGCAACGCCAGACAGTTTGACGTGTCTGGCGCAGGATCCCGGGAACGGCCGGAAAGGCCCTCAGTGCGTGACCCGCGCGCGGATCTCGGGCAGGGCTTTTTGCAGGTAGTACACCATCGACCAGACGGTGAGCACCGCCGCCACCCAGATCAGCACCTGGCCCCAGACGCCGGTGTCGATCATGCCGAACACACGGCCGTCGTACAGCAGGAAGGGGATGGCCACCATCTGCGCCGTGGTCTTGAGCTTGCCGAGCATGTGGACGGCCACGCTCTTGCCCGCGCCCAGGTGCGCCATCCACTCGCGCAGAGCCGAGATGGCGATCTCGCGGCCGATGATGATCAGGGCCACGAACACATCGGTGCGCTGCAGGTGCACCAGCACCAGCAGCGACGCGCAGACCAGGAACTTGTCGGCCACCGGGTCGAGGAAGGCGCCGAAGGCCGATGTCTGGTTGAGCTTGCGCGCCAGGTAGCCGTCGAGCCAGTCGGTGGCCGCGAAGACGATGAACATGACCGTGGCGACCAGGTTGCGGGTCGCCACATCGAACGGCGCGTAGAACACCCCGACGATCAGCGGAATCGCGACGATCCGCGTACAGGTCATCAAGGTGGGGATTGTGAGAAACATGGCCGCCATTGTGTCACGTACCTTGGTGTTTGAGGTTCTGTTTCAAGGCCCGCGGTGCAGCCTGCGGGACGGTCATTTCAATGCAATGCACGGTAGATATCTTCAGCCAGCGCGGCAGAGATGCCGTCCACGCTGCACAGGTCCTCGACGGTGGCTTCGGACACGCCGCGCACGCCGCCAAAGCGCTGCAGCAGGCGCGCGCGCTTCTTGGGGCCGACGCCCGGAATCTCCTCGAGCTTGCCGCCGCCCACCCGCACCTTGGCACGCGCCGCGCGCATGCCGGTGATGGCGAAGCGGTGGGCCTCGTCGCGGATCTGGGCCACCAGCATCAGCGCGGCCGAGTCGTAGCCCAGGTAGATCTTCTCGCGCCCGTCGGCAAAGACCAGCTCTTCCAGGCCGACCTTGCGCCCCTCGCCCTTTTCCACGCCCACGATGCGCGAGACATCGAGGCCCAGCTGCTCGAAGACTTCGCGCGCCATGCTGACCTGGCCCTTGCCGCCGTCGACCAGCACCAGGTCCGGCAGTTGCGGCTGCTTGCCCGTGAGCTCGGCACCACCCGCCTCTCTTTGCGCTTCGGCCACGCGGCTGTAGCGGCGCGTCAGCACCTGGCGCATGGCGGCATAGTCGTCGCCGCCCGTGATGCCTTCGATGTTGAAACGCCGGTACTCGCTGCTTTGCATCTTGTGGTGATGGAAGACCACGCAGGAGGCCTGCGTGGCCTCGCCCGCCGTGTGCGAGATGTCGAAGCATTCGATGGTGAGCTCGTCCAGGTTCTCGCAGGCCAGGTCCAGCGCCTCGACCAGCGCGCGCGTGCGCGCCTGCTGCGAGCCTTCTTCGGCCAGCAGGCGGGCCATCTGGATGTCGGCGTTCTTTTGCGCCATCTCCAGCCAGATGCGCCGCTGCTCGCGCGGCTGCTGCACGGCGGTAATGCGCACGCCGCCTTGCTCGCTCAGCAGGGCCAGCAGCTTCTTGTCCACCGGATGGCTGACGATGAGCACGGGCGGCACGGCCACGCCGGTGTAGTGCTGGGCGATGAAGGCCTCCAGCACGATGTCCTCGACCGGGCGTGCGGACTCGGCAAGACTGGCCTCTTCCTCGCCGGCGTAGACCGAGGCGGCATCGCCCAGGTTGGCGGGAAAGTACGGCCGGTCGCCCAGGTGACGGCCGCCGCGCACCATGGCCAGGTTCACGCAGGCGCGGCCGCCCTGCACTTTCACGGCGAGGATGTCCACGTCGCGGTCGTCGGCGGTTTCTATGACCTGCTGGTGCAGCACGCGCGACAGCGCCGTCATCTGGTTGCGCACCTCGGCGGCCTGCTCGTATTCCATGCGCCCGGCGTGCTCCATCATGCGGGCCTCCAGCTGGCGCAGCAGTTCCTGGGTTTCGCCGCGCAGCATGGCCTCGGCATTGCGCACATCCAGCGCATAGGCTTCGGGCGAGATCAGATCCACGCAAGGGCCGCTGCAGCGCTTGATCTGGTAGAGCAGGCAGGGGCGCGAGCGGTTGGCAAAGACCGTGTCCTCGCAGGTGCGCAGCCGGAAGACCTTCTGCAGCAGCTGGATGCTTTCCTTGACGGCCCAGGCGTTGGGATAGGGACCGAAGTAGCGGTGGCGCTTGTCCACGGCACCACGGTAGTAGGCCATGCGCGCGAAGCGCTGGTGGGCAGGCTCGCCAGCCTGGCCGTCGCGCGCGGCCACGCCGGTGATCTTCAGGTAGGGATAGCTCTTGTCGTCCCGGAACAGGATGTTGTACTTGGGGTGCTGCGTCTTGATGAGGTTGTTTTCGAGCAGCAGGGCCTCGGCCTCGGAGCGCACCACCGTGGTCTCCATGCGGGCGATCTTGCCCACCATGTGGCCTATGCGCGTGCCGCCATGGTTCTTGGTGAAGTAGCTGGAGACGCGGCGCTTGAGGTTGATGGCCTTGCCCACGTACAGCAGCGTGCCTGCCGCGTCGAAATAGCGGTAGACGCCGGGCAGACCCGGCAGCGCTGCCACCTGGGCCAGCAGTTCATCGGAATGGGATTCGGACATGCGCCTATTGTGGCCGCTGCCCGGGCCCGCCGCAGCGGGCCTGCGGGCCCCCGGGCTCTTACTCGGCCTCGATCTTCGAGGACTTGACCACCTGGGCCCAGTTGGACCACTCGGTCTTGACCATGGCGCCCAGCTGCTGCGGGCTCATGTAGTCCGCCGTGGCGCCCTGCTCCTGTGCCTTTTGCTTGAAGGCCGGGTTCTCCACCACCTTCTTGAGGTCGGCCGTGAGCTTGTCGATCACGGGCTTGGGCGTGGCGGCAGGCGCGAACACGGCAAACCAGGAGGTGGCGTTGACGCCCGCATAGCCGGCCTCGGCCGTGGTGGGCGCATCAGGCAGGCTGGGCAGGCGCTGCGTGCCGGTGACGGCCAGCACGCGCAGCTTGCCGCTTTGCACATGGGGCATGAAGGGCGGCGCCGTGCCGAAGGTCAGGTCCACCTGGCCGCCCAGCAGGTCCTGCAGCGCGGGGCCGGTGCCCTTGTAGGGGACGTGGACCATCTTGATGCCGGCCTGCTGCTCCAGCATGGCGCCCGTCACGTGCTGCAGCGAGCCATTGCCCGATGAGGCGTAGTTCAGCTTGCCGGGGTTGGCCTTGGCATAGGCCACGAGTTCGGCCAGCGTCTTCACGGGCAGCTCGGAGCGCACCACGATGATCTGCGGCGCCGACAGCACATTGGCCACGGGCTGGAAGTCGCCCTGCTCCCAGATGCGGGCCTTGGTCAGGTGGGGCGAGATGACGTGGTAGCCCGAGTACTGCATGAGCAGGGTGTAGCCATCGGCCTCGGCACGCTTGACCAGGCTGGCTGCGATGGAGCCGTTGCCGCCGCCCTTGTTGTCCACCACCACCGATTGGCCGATCACCGGCGCCAGCGCCTGGGCCGCCATGCGCGCGGCCAGGTCGGTGGTGCCACCGGCTGCGGCCGGCACGATCATGGTGATGGTCTTGGCGGGGTAGCCGCCCTGGGCCAGCGCGGCTGTGCCGCCCAGGCCCAGTCCTGCGATGGCCATGGCCACGGCTGCGATCTGTCTGCGTTGAATCTTCTTCATCTTTGTCTCCTTGGTTTGCTCGGTTCTTGTGAATGAGAATGCGCGCCGACCTCAGCCCTTGGCCAAGGCCCGTTCGCGGATGGCTGCAAAGTCGGCTGGTGGCTGGTGCAGGTCCAGCCGCGCGCCGGCCTTGGCGATCTGGCTGGCCGTGTCATGGCCGATCAGCGCGGGAAGGCTGCGCGCGGCCGCGACGATCTGCGCCAGGTCCACGCCGGTGTCGTAGCCCATGAGCTGCAGCGCGTGGACGATGTCCTCGGTGCAGGCATTGCCCGATGCGCCGGGCGCGTAGGGGCAGCCGCCCAGGCCGCCGATGGAGGCATCGAAGCGGTCGCCGCCCGCCTCGATCGAGGCCAGCACATTGCCCAGGGCCATGCCGCGTGTGTTGTGGAAGTGCAGGGTCAGTCCCAGCTGCGGCCAGCGCTGCCGGAAGGCGGCCACCATGTCACGCACCTGGGTCGGGAAGGCCATGCCCGTGGTGTCGCACAGCGTGATGCCCTGCACGCCCAGGTCGGCAAAGCGCTGCACCCAGTCGAAGACTTCCTGCTGCGGCACCTCGCCCTCCATGGGGCAGCCAAAGCAGCACGACAGCGAGACGTTGACGGGCACGCCCGCCTGCTGCGCCGTGGCAACGACCTGGGCCAGCGCCGCGAACGACTGGCTGCGCTGCATGCGCAGGTTGCACAGGTTATGCGTCTCGCTGACCGACATGACGAGGTTGAGCTCGTTCGTGCGCGCCTCGATGGCGCGCTCGGCGCCGCGGGCATTGGGCACCAGGGCCGTGTAGACCGTGCCGGGGCGGCGCTCTATCTCACGCATGACGATCTCGCCATCGCGCAGCGCGGGAATGGCGGTGGGCGAGACAAAGGCCGTGACCTCGATCTTGGACAGGCCGGCCTGCGACAGCGCATTGACCAGGGCGATCTTGTCCTCGGTGGGGACAAAGGCCTGCTCCATCTGCAGCCCGTCGCGCGTGCCGACCTCGTTGAAGAAAACGCGGCGGCCCGCGCCCTGCCAGACATCCGTGGGGTGGACGGCATTCATTGGATCACTCCCTTGCTGCGCAGCAGCGCAATCTGTTGGGCCGTGAGGCCGGCCTCGGCCAGCACGGCATCGGTGTCATCGCCCACATGGGGCGCACTGCTGCGCACCGTGCCGGGCGTGAGCGAGAGCTTGGGGACGATGCCCGGCACCTCGATGTCGTCGCCGTCGCGCGTGTGCTGGCTGAGGATCATGTCGCGGGCGCGGTAGTGCGGGTCCTCGGCAATGTCCTTGGCCGTGTAGACCTTGCCGGCCGGCACGCGCGCGGCGGCCAACTGGTCCATCACGGCCTGCACGCTCTGCGAGCGCGTCCAGCCGCCGATGACGGCGTCGATCTCGGCGATGCGCGCCACGCGGCCCGCGTTGTCGGCCAGCTGCGGATCGTCGGCCAGGTCCTGGCGACCGATGGTGGCCATCAGGCGCTTGAAGATGGAGTCGCCATTGCCGGCCACCAGCACCCACCCGTCCTGGCAGGGATAGGCATTGGACGGCGCAATGCCCGGCAGCGCGCTGCCCGCCGCCTCGCGCACGGCACCAAAGGCGCTGTATTCGGGCAGCAGGCTTTCCATGACGTTGAACACGGCCTCGTGCAGCGCCACGTCGATGACCTGGCCGGCACCGCCGTTCACCTTGCGGTGGTACAGGGCCATCATCACGCCGATCACGCCATGCAGCGCGGCCAGCGTGTCGCCAATCGAGACGCCCACGCGCACCGGTACGCGGCCCGGCTCGGCCGTCAGGTGGCGCAGGCCGCCCATGGCCTCGCCGATCACGCCAAAGCCCGGCAGGTCGCGGTAGGGGCCGGTCTGGCCGTAGCCCGAGATGCGCAGGATGACCAGGCCGGGGTTGAGCGCATGCAGCTCTTCGGGCGACATGCCCCAGCCTTCCAGCGTGCCGGGGCGGAAGTTCTCGACCAGCACATCGGCCTCGGCGATCAGGCGCCGCGCGATGTCCTGGCCCTCCTGCTGGCGCAGGTCCAGCGCCACCGAGCGCTTGTTGCGCGACTGCACCTGCCACCAGACCGAGGTGCCGTTCTTGATCAGGCGCCAGTTGCGCAGCGGATCGCCCGCGCCCGGCGCCTCGATCTTGACCACGTCGGCGCCGAACTCGCCCAGCGTCTTGCCGCAGAACGGCCCTGCGATCAATTGCCCCATCTCGACCACGCGCACGCCGTTGAGTGCGCCGGGGGTGGGAACCAGCCTTGTCTGTTGTGTCATGGGTTAGCGCTTCCTCTTTGTCTCCTGCGGCCAGCCTCCGATGGCATTGCCGCGGCGCCGATCTTGCCGCCGTCCGCGCGCGCTGCAAAACGCTCAAGCGCGACGCTGCCATCGCAAACCGGCATGGCAGAACCCAGCCGGGCGGGGCCGGGAGATAATCGCCACCCCATGAAACTCGACCCGATTTCGCTGCGCCTGTTCGTGGCCGTGATGGAGGAAAGCGCCATCGCCCGCGCCGCCGCACGTGAACACATCGCCCCCTCGGCCGCCAGCCGGCGGCTGGCCGAGCTGGAGAGCCAGCTGCAGGTGGAGCTGTTCACCCGCAGCAACCGCGGCAGCGTGCCCACGGCTGCCGCCTATGCACTGCTGAACATGGCGCGCGGCGTGCTCAACGACCTGGACGGCATCGGCGAGCAGATGCGCGAGTACGGCAGCGGCCTGCGCGGCCATGTGCGCGTGATGGCCAACATCTCGGCCATCACGCAGTTTCTGCCCTCCCAGCTGCAGCGCTTCCTGGACCAGCACCCGCATGTGGACGTGCGCCTGCAGGAGCGGGTGAGCAGCGACATCGCGCGCGCCGTGGCGGACAACGAGGCCGACATCGGCATCCTCAACCAGGGCAGCTACGGAGAGAAGATCCGCCTGCGCCCGTACCGGCGCGACCGCCTCATCGTCATCGTGCCCCAGGGCCATGCGCTGGTACGGCGGCGCTCGCTGCGGCTGGCCCAGGTGCTGGACCATGACCTGGTGGGCATGCACGCCGGCAGCGCGCTCAACCACCAGATCACGCGCGCCGCGGCCGACCTGGGCCTGCAGCCGCGGCTGCGAATGAAGGTGACGGGCTATGACGCGCTGTGCCTGATGGTGGCCTCGGGCCTGGGCGTCGGCATCCTGCCCGAAGGCAGCGCACGCCTGTACCTGGGCGCCCTCCCTCTGCGCTGCATTGCGCTGGACGAGCCCTGGGCCGAGCGCCAGCTGATGCTGTGCGTGCGCTCGCAAGAGGCACTGCCGCCCGTGGCGCAGTTGCTGGTCGAACACCTGTGCGAACCCTGATCCCCATGCTTGCCTTCAACCCCATCCCCCCGGCCCTTCTGCCAGAGCAGGCCGCTGCGCTGACCTGGGACATCTTCTGCCAGGTCATAGACAACTTTGGCGACATCGGCGTGTGCTGGCGCGCGGCGGCCGACCTGGCCTCACGCGGCCAGCGCGTGCGGCTGTGGATGGACGACGCCAGCGCCCTGGCCTGGATGGCTCCCCCGCCCCACCCGGCCGGACTCAGCGTGCACGGCTGGCCCACGCAGGCGCAGGATGTCCCGCAGACCGTGGGCGATGTGGTCATCGAGGCCTTCGGCTGCGAGATCCCGCCGCCCTTTCTGGCGGCCATCGCGCGCCGGGCACCGCTGTGGATCAACCTCGAATACCTGTCGGCAGAGGACTATGTGGAGCGCTGCCACCGCCTGCCCTCGCCGCTGATGTCGGGGCCGGCTGCGGGGTTGACGCGCTGGTTCTTCTACCCGGGCTTCGCGGCCGCCACAGGCGGCCTGCTGCGCGAGCCGGACCTGGCCGCGCGCCAGGCAGCTTTTGCTTCCGAGGGCCGGCAGGCCTGGCGCACACGCCACGGCATAGGCACCGGCGATTGCGCTATCTCGCTGTTCTGCTACGAGCCCCCTGCCCTGCCGCAATGGCTGGCCGAGCTGCATGCAGCCCCCCCGGTCCCGCAGGCCACGCATTTGCTGATGACCCCGGGGCGCGCAGTCGCCGCCGTGCAACAGGCCATGGCCAGCGTGCCCGCCACGGAACAAGGCGCGGTGACCCGGCATGCGCTGCAGCCCTGCCCCCAACCTCAGTTCGATGAAATGCTCTGGGCCTGCGACCTGAACCTGGTGCGTGGCGAGGATTCGCTGGTACGTGCGCTGTGGGCGGGCCAGCCGCTGGTCTGGCACATCTATCCCCAGCACGACGACGCCCATCACGACAAGCTCGACGCCTTTCTTGACTGGCTGCAGGCACCAGCCAGCCTGCGCGCCTTCCACCATGCCTGGAACGGCATGGCACCGGCGAGCACCCTGCCCGCAATCACGTCTGCGCTGCTGCAGCA
Source organism: Delftia sp. K82 (assembly GCF_002193035.1). Taxonomy (NCBI): domain Bacteria; kingdom Pseudomonadati; phylum Pseudomonadota; class Betaproteobacteria; order Burkholderiales; family Comamonadaceae; genus Delftia; species Delftia sp. K82. Next base: position 3,227,954 of record NZ_MYFL01000001.1, read on the forward strand.
ATGGCAGGAATGCGTGCAGGCGGCACGCCTGCGGCTGCTGCAACAGACCCCATTGATTGAGCAGCTACAAGCTTTCGTGACCGAAAAAAGCTAGAATGCACGTTTTGCCTCCCTGGAGGCGCCGCTGCGGGCGACCGCCAGCCGGCCGCCATCGACCAACCAGGGTTGCACCCGCCGCGGAACTGCGGCAGGCGCACCGTCCCAGCGACTTCGCTTGCCTGCCCTGTTGAGCGGCTCAACCTCAGCCAAGCAAGCTATGAAAATCGCTCAAGAAATCCGCGCCGGCAACGTGATCATGCACGGCAAGGACCCGATGATCGTCCTGAAGACCGAATACGCTCGCGGTGGCCGCGGCGCCGCCACCGTCCGCATGAAGCTCAAGTCCCTGCTGGGCAACATGGGCACCGAAGTCGTCTTCAAGGCCGACGACAAGATCGACAACGTGATCCTGGACAAGAAGGAGTGCACCTACTCCTACTTCGCCGATCCGATGTACGTGTGGATGGATGCCGACTTCAACCAGTACGAAGTGGAAGCCACCAACATGGGTGACGCCATCAACTACCTGGAAGACGGCATGGAAGCCGAAGTCGTGTTCTACGACGGCAAGGCCATCTCCTGCGAACTGCCCACTTCCGTGGAACGCGAAATCACCTGGACCGAACCCGCCGTCAAGGGCGACACATCGGGCAAGGTGCTCAAGCCCGCCAAGATTGCCACCGGCTTCGAAGTGCCCGTGCCCCTGTTCGTGAGCCAGGGCGACAAGATCGAAATCGACACCCGCACGGGCGAGTACCGCAAGCGCGTCTAAACAACGCTTGCAGTTCCCTCTGCGAAGCCCCTGGCAGTCTCTGCCAGGGGCTTTTTCTTTGGGCGCGCAGTATTCATGCAGATATTTACCCGGATTTAATTGACTTGCAAATTTTACCCGGCTAATATCCACCGCATGACTACCAAATCCAGCGCAGCGGCCGCCGAGCCCGCCCCCAGCTACACCATCTTCCAGGGCCACAGCCGGCTGCTGCAGGCCGGCAGGCCGGCCATCCTGCAGTTCCTGCAAAGCCATGAGCAACAGGCCCACGGCAGCGGATCCGCGCCGCCGCTGTGGGTGTTCGACGACTACAGCGGCATGCGGCTGGACCTGGACTGGCGCAGCGAGCTGGCCTCAGCGCCTGCCCCCGCCGAAGCCGCCGCACCCCGCAGCGTGGGCCGCCCCAAGCTGGGCGTGGTGGCGCGCGAAGTCACCTTGCTGCCACGGCACTGGGAATGGCTGAACCGCCAGCCCGGCGGCGCCTCCGGCGCACTGCGCAGGCTGATCGAGGAGGCGCGCGGCAAGCACGCCGCACAGGATGCCGTGCGCGCCGCCACCGAAGCCGTCTACCGCTTCATGAGCGAGATGGCGGGCGACCTGCCCCATTTCGAGGACGCCAGCCGCGCCCTGTTTGCACGCCAGGCCGAAGCCTTCGCACAGCACACTGCCACCTGGCCCGAGGATGTGCGAAGCTATCTGCAGCAACTGGGCGGCCCCGTGTGGGCGGGCTCACCTGCGGCGCCAGCCCAGGACTGAAGACCTGAACCGGCCCGACCTCTCTGCTTTTCTCGTCGCATTACCAGACACAACATGACGAAACCAACCGAACCCCTGCCCCAGGCCGCCGCGCCTGCCGCATCCGGCCCCGGCGGGCCGCCCATTGCCGGCAGCCAGCCGTTGTGGCGCACCTTTCTGGTGTTCCTGGGCCCCATGGTGCTGGCCAACATCCTGCAATCGCTGTCGGGCACCATCAACAGCGTCTTCATCGGCCAGATGCTGGGTGTGCAGGCGCTGGCCGCCGTCGCGGCCTTTTTTCCGGTGATGTTCCTCTTCATCGCCTTCGTGATCGGCCTGGGCGCGGGCTCCTCGGTGCTGATCGGCCAGGCCTACGGCGCGCGCATGCATGACAAGCTGCGCGCCATCGCAGGCACGGCCATGTGCATAGGACTGCTGTTCGGCGCCATCGTGGCCCTGTTCGGCGGGCTGTTCACCGAGCCGCTGATGCGGTTGCTGGGCACGCCGCCCGACATCATGGAGCAGGCCACGCTGTACTCGCGCATCGTGCTGCTGGGCATGCCGGGGCTGTTCGTGTTCCTGCTGGCCACCTCGCTGCTGCGCGGCGTGGGCGACACGGTCTCGCCCATGCTGGCCCTGCTGATCTCCACGGGCACGGGCCTGGCCTGCACCCCGGCGCTGATCGCGGGCTGGGCCGGCCTGCCGCGCCTGGGCGTGGCCAGCGCGGGCGTGTCCATGATCCTGGGCTTCACCCTGGCGCTGGCCTGGCTGGGCTGGCGGCTGCGCCGCATCGGCAGCCCGCTGGCGCCCAATGCCGCGCTGTGGAAGGCCATGCGCATTGACAGGACCCTGCTCAAGAGCATCCTGCGCGTGGGCATTCCCACGGGCGTGCAGATGATTGCCTCGTCCATGGCCGGGCTGGTCGTCGTGTCGCTGGTCAACGGCTTCGGCTCCAGCGCCACGGCCGCCTATGGCGCGGTCAACCAGATCAACTCGTTTGCGCAGTTTCCCGTGATCTCGGTCGCCATCACGGCCTCCATCCTCGGAGCCCAGGCCATCGGCGCGGGCCGCAGCGAGCGCCTGGGAGCCATCACGGCCACGGCCATCCGCATGAACCTGGCATTGGGCGCCGCCCTGGCCCTGATCGGCAGCCTGTTCGCACGGCCGCTGCTGGGCATGTTCATCACCGACGAGCAGGTGCTGGTGCTGGCCATCGAGCTGCTGTACATCGTGCTGTGGAGCGGCCTGCTGCTGGGCTGCTTCATTGCCCTGTCGTCCATCATGCGTGCCAGCGGCGATGTGGTCATTCCCACGGCCATCACCATCACGGTGCTCGCCGTGCTGGAACTGCCAATGGCCTGGTGGCTGAGCCGCGGCTTCGGGCTGATGGGGATCTGGATGGCGCTTCCGCTGTCCTACACCCTGACGCTGTGCCTTCAGACCGCCTACTACAAGCTGGTCTGGAAGAAGCGCCCGATCCGCCGCATGGTGTAAGGCGTGCGCCATGCAAAACAGGCTTCCCGAGGGAAGCCTGTTTTTTTTTGGGGTGGGCAAGGCGTCAGGCGTTCAGGTCCAGCACCACACGCCCTTCGATCTTGCCTTCATGCATGCGCGCGAAGATGTCGTTGATGTTCTCCAGCCGGTCGGTGGACACGGTGGCCTTGACCTTGCCCATGGCCGCGAAGTCCAGCGACTCCTGCAGGTCCAACCGCGTGCCCACGATGGAGCCGCGCACGGTCACGCCACTGAGCACCATGTTGAAGATGGGCAGCGGAAAGCTGCCTGGCGGCAGGCCGTTGAGCGACACCGTGCCGCCGCGCCGCACCATGCCCAGCGCCTGCTCGAAGGCCTTGGGCGATACCGCCGTCACCAGGGCGCCGTGTGCGCCGCCGATCTCCTTTTTCAGGTAGGCCGCAGGGTCCGTGGTCATGGCGTTGACCGTGACCTGTGCGCCCAGGCGCCTGGCCAGCGCCAGCTTGTCGTCATCCACGTCCACCGCCGCCACGTTCAGGCCCATGGCCTTGGCGTACTGCACGGCCATGTGACCCAGGCCGCCGATGCCCGAGATCACCACCCAGTTGCCGGGCTTGGTGTCCGTGACCTTCAGGCCCTTGTAGACGGTGACGCCCGCGCACAGCACGGGTGCGATCTCGATCAGGTCCACGCTGCCGGGCAGCAGGCCCACGAAGTTGGCATCGGCCAGCGCGTACTGCGCAAAGCCGCCGTTGACGGAGTAGCCGGTGTTCTTTTGCTGCTCGCACAGCGTCTCCCAGCCGCCCAGGCAATGCTCGCAATGGCCGCAGGCCGTGTAGAGCCAGGGAATGCCGACGCGGTCACCCTCCTTCACATGGGTCACGCCCGCGCCCACGGCGGCCACATAGCCCACGCCTTCGTGGCCGGGGATGAAAGGCGGATTGGGCTTGACGGGCCAGTCGCCCTGCGCCGCATGCAGGTCGGTATGGCAGACGCCGCAGGCCTCGATCTTCACCAGCACATGGCCGGGATCGGGCCTGGGCACCTGGACTTCCTCGATGGTGAGCGGCTTGCCAAACTCCCGCACCACGGCGGCCTTCATGGTCCTGTTCATTCGCGCCATCCTTTCTTTGCGTCAAAGTAGGTACAGCATTTCAGCGAAGAGGTCCGGCCACCTTGATCGATATCAGGCACTGATCCGGAAAAGGCAAAAAAAGCGGGCAAGGAAAACCTTGCCCGCTTTTCAGGGATGCGAATGCAGGCCTTACACAGGCTGGCCCACCAGGTCGTGGCCCTGCGTGCCCACGATGCGCGCCTTCACGAAGTCGCCCACCTTGTAGGTCTTGCTGGCCTTCTCGGGCGGCAGCAGATGCACCAGGCCATCGATCTCAGGCGCATCGGCATAGCTGCGGCCCACGCCACCCTTCTTACCCAGGCCCACGGACTTGTCCACCAGCACCTGCATGGTCTGGCCCACGCGCTTTTGCAGGCGCGCAGTGGAAACCTCTTCGGCCACGGCCATGAAGCGCGCGCGGCGCTCCTCACGCACTTCCAGGGGCAGCATGCCGGGAATCTCGTTGGCGGCAGCGCCTTCGACCGGGCTGTAGGCAAAGCAGCCCGCGCGGTCGATCTGCGCCTCGCGCAGGAACTGCAGCAGGTGCTCGAACTCCTGCTCAGTCTCGCCGGGGAAGCCCGCGATGAAGGTGGAGCGGATCACCAGATCCGGGCAGATTTCGCGCCAGCGCTGCAGGCGCTCCAGGTTCCTCTCGCCGTTGGCGGGGCGCTTCATGCGCTTCAAGACATCGGGATGGCTGTGCTGGAAGGGCACGTCCAGATAGGGCAGCACGCGGCCCGTGGCCATGAACGGAATGATCTCGTCCACGCTGGGGTACGGATAGACATAGTGCAGGCGCACCCAGGCGCCATAGGGCTCGGCGATCTCGGCCAGCGTCTGCACCAGTTCGAGCATGCGCGTCTTCACCGGCTTGCCGTCCCAGAAGCCCGTGCGGTACTTCACATCCACGCCATAGGCCGAGGTGTCCTGGCTGATCACCAGCAGCTCCTTGACGCCGCCCTCGAACAGCGCACGCGCCTCCTTGAGCACATCGCCCACGGGGCGCGAGACCAGGTCGCCACGCATGGAGGGAATGATGCAGAAGGTGCAGCGGTGGTTGCAGCCCTCGGAAATCTTCAGGTAGGCGTAGTGCCTGGGCGTGAGCTTGATGCCCGCCTCGCCAAAGGCGCCCGGCACCAGGTCGATGAAGGGATCGTGCGGCTTGGGCAGATGGGTGTGGACGGCATTCATCACCTCCTGCGTGGCGTGCGGCCCGGTCACGGCCAGCACGCTGGGATGCACTTCCTGGATCAGGTTGCCGCCATCCTTGCCCGCCTTGGCACCCAGGCAGCCCGTGACGATGACCTTGCCGTTCTCGGCCAGCGCCTCGCCAATAGTGTCCAGGCTCTCGCGCACGGCGTCATCGATGAAGCCGCAGGTGTTGACGATCACCAGATCAGCGCCCTCGAAGGTCTTGGAGGTCTGGTAGCCCTCGGCGCTGAGCTGGGTAAGGATGAGTTCGGAGTCCGTGAGTGCCTTGGGGCACCCAAGAGACACGAAGCCCACGCGCGGAGCGGCCGCGCCTGCAGGGGTTGTCATGGTTGTTGCGTCGCTCGTGGGGGTCATAGGGGCGATATTGTCCCAGTTCTGCGAGAACTTGGTAAACCGCCCCTGAACTTATCCCTGCAAGCTCAGCTATTGCGCTTGATCCCGAGCGCGCCCAGCATCTGCTCGGTCTGCTTTTGCATCTGGTCCTGCATCTGGGTGAACATGTTCTGCGACTGCTCCATGTAGCTGCTCATCATGTTCTGCATGGCGGGCGGCTGCATGCGCATGAACTGGCTCCAGGCCTCGGGCGAGGTGCCCTGGGCCTGCTCGGCCAGCTTGTTCTGGAAGTCGGTGAACATCTGCACGTTCTTTTCCAGGTACGAGCCCATGTAGCCCTGCATGGCATGGCCGTAGAAACGGATGATGTTGGCCAGCACGGTCTCGGAGAACATGGGCGCGCCGCCAGCCTCTTCTTCCAGAATGATCTGCAGCAGGATGCTGCGCGTGAGGTCTTCGCCGCTCTTGGCGTCCTTGACCACCACGGGCTCGTTGCTCATTACCAGCTGCTTGACTTCCGTCAGCGTGATGTAGGAGGACGTGTTGGTGTCATAGAGACGGCGGTTGGGGTATTTCTTGATCACGCGCTGGGCGCTGGGGGCGGCGGCTGTTGTCGTCTCTTGCATTGCAATGCTTCTCCTCTTGTACGTGCTGTACGGGCAATTGATCTATTGCACTGCAACAGATTCTAGGCAGCGCACACAGCACCTGGCGCAGCAGTAACCCTGATGGTGATCAACGCATGCGACAGAGCGAATGGCTGCCTTGCCGCCTCGCCGCCGTCAGGGCAAAAAAAATCCCGCTTGAAGCGGGATTTTTTGCAGCCCCTGGTGAGACTGCTTTGTTTGGTAGGCGCGATTGGACTCGAACCAACGACCCCCACCATGTCAAGGTGGTGCTCTAACCAGCTGAGCTACGCGCCTGTCGTTTGTTGAAGCCGCAAGTATAGCAGTGCAAAACAGGGCCTCCGGGCAAGTTGCGCAGTTTTTCCGATCACAGCACCCTGGCGCGTTCCAGCATGGCGTGCATCAGCACATTGCAGCCTGCGGTGATGTCGGCCGGCGTGGCGTCCTCGATCTCGTTGTGGCTGATGCCGTCCTTGCAGGGGATGAATACCATGCCGGCCGGCGCCAGCCGCGCCATGTAGACCGCATCATGCCCGGCGCCCGAGACGACGGGCATGTGCGAGTAGCCCAGGGCCTTGGCGGCGCGCGCCACCGCATCCACGCAGTCGGCATGGAAGGGTTGGGCGGGGTAGCTGGACACCAGGTTGATCGCTATGGGCAGGCCCGTCTCCCGGCTGATGCGGTCGGCCACGGCGCGGATGTCGGCGTCCATGGCTTCGCAGTCGGCATCGGTGGCGTTGCGCAGGTCGATGCTGAATTTGACCTGCCCCGGGATCACGTTGCGGCTGTTGGGATGGACCTGCACCATGCCCACGGTGCCGCGCCCGTGGGGCGGATGGCGGTGGGCGCAGGCCACCACTTCCTGCATCAGTTGCGCGGCGGCCTGCAGCGCATCCTTGCGCAATGCCATGGGCGTGGGGCCGGCATGGGCTTCCATGCCCGTGACCACGCAGTCGTACCAGCGGATGCCCAGCACGCCGGTGACCACGCCAATGGTCCTGGCGTTGTCCTCCAGCACCGGGCCCTGTTCGATGTGGGATTCGAAGTAAGCGCCGATCGGGTGGTCGCCCGGCTCCTGGCTGCCCACATAGCCGATGCGCTCGAGCTCGCCCTTGACGGTCTTGCCTTCGGAGTCGGTAGCTGCATAGGCATGCTCCAGCGTGAAGGCCTTGGCGAACACGCCCGAGCCCATCATCACCGGCACGAAGCGCGAGCCTTCCTCGTTCGTCCAGAAGGCCACCTCGATGGGCGCTTCGGTCTCGATGCCGTGGTCGTTGAGCGTGCGCACCACCTCCAGCCCCGCCAGCACGCCGTAGTTGCCGTCGAACTTGCCGCCAGTGGGCTGGGTGTCGATGTGGCTGCCCGTCATGATGGGCGGCAGGCTGTTGTCGCGCCCGGGCCGGCGCATGAAGCCGTTGCCGATCTTGTCGATGGTCACCGTCATTCCCGCCTCGCGCGCCCAGCGGGTCACCAGATCACGGCCCTGGCGGTCCAGGTCGGTCAGCGTCAGGCGGCAGACGCCGCCCTTGGGCGTAGCGCCGATCTGCGCCAGCTCCATGAGTGAATCCCACAGCCGGCTTCCGTTGACGCGCAGCTGCGCGATGTCCTGCTTCACTTGGGTATCTGTATCCATTGCGGTCTCCTTGTCATGCGGGCTTCAGCGCGCCACGGCCGTGGGCTGCAGCGTGGCGGCGCGGCGCTGCACCGCGTCGAAGTTGGGGCCGAAGGCCGGGCGCTTGATATAGCGCCCCTTGCCCATCTCGGCGCGCAGATCGCCCTGCGCATAGGCCACCACGCCCTGGCTGATGGTGTGGCTGGGCATGCCCTGAACGGTGCGGCCCTCGAAGATGTTGTAGTCGCCCTTGGAGTGCTGGGTCTTGACCGACAGGGTGTGGGTGGCGGCAGGGTCCCAGACGACCAGATCGGCATCGGCCCCCACGCCGACCAGGCCTTTGCGCGGATAGATGTTGAACAGCCTGGCGGTGTTGGCCGAGGTGATGGCCACGAATTCGCTGGGCGTCAGCCGGCCGGTGTTCACGCCCGCATCCCAGATCACGGCCAGGCGCTCTTCCACGCCGCCGGTGCCGTTGGGGATCTTGGCGAAGTTGTCCCGACCCATGGCTTTCTGCGCGGCGCAGAAGGTGCAATGGTCGGTGGCCGTGGTGTGCAGCTGGCCCGACTGCAGGCCCTGCCACAAGGCCTCCTGGTGGCCCTTGGCACGGAAGGGCGGGCTCATCACATGGGCCGCCGCCTTCGCGAAGTCGGGGTCGCGGTACACGCTTTCGTCGATCACCAGATGGCCGGCCAGCACCTCGCCATACACACGCTGGCCGCGCGCACGGGCCGCGGCAATGGCCTGCGCCGCCTCGGTGCAGCTGACGTGCACCACGTAGATGGGCACGCCCAGCACGCCGGCGATGGCGATGGCGCGGTTGGCCGCCTCGGCCTCCACCATGGGCGGGCGGGCCAGCGGATGGCCCTCGGGCCCGGTGATGCCCATCTTGGCCACTTCCTGCTGCAGAAGGTAGACCAGCTCGCCGTTTTCGGCATGCACCGTGGGCATGGCGCCCAGCTCCAGCGCGCGCTTGAAGCTGTTCACCAACGTTTCGTCGTCGCACATGATGGCGTTCTTGTAGGCCATGAAGTGCTTGAAGCTGTTGATGCCCTCCTCGCGCACCAGCGTGCCCATATCAGCATGGACGCTGTCGCTCCACCAGGTGACGGCCACGTGGAAGGAGTAGTCGGCCGCAGCCTTCTCGGCCCAGCCACGCCATTTGCGGTAGGCGTCCAGCAGCGGCTCCTGCGGATCGGGAATGACGAAATCGATGATGCTGGTGGTGCCACCGGCCAGCGCCGCCGCCGTGCCGGTGTAGAAGTCATCGGCCGTGACCGTGCCCATGAAGGGCAGTTGCATGTGGGTGTGCGGATCGATGCCGCCGGGCATGACGAACTGCCCCGAGGCATCGATCACCTGCGCCCCGGCCGGCACCAGGGCCGCCACATCCGGCCCCACGGCCGCGATCACCCCATCCACACACAGCACATCGGCCTTCTCCTGCCGGTCTGCATTCACCACCGTGCCGCCACGCACCCATACCGAACCCTGTGATTGACCCATAGCGTCATGCCTCCTGTTGGTTGGTCCGGCCTATGCCTTGCTCAGCGCGGGTGCGCCCTTGGTCACCTGGCCCGCCATGCCGATGCGGTAGACCACGCCGGCAATGAACAGGCCGATGAACCATGCGTAGTCATAGGCATGCTTGAAGAAATCACCCACGTTCGGGAATGCAGCGGGGAACGCCGCGTGCAGGAAGCCGGGCAGGTTGGGCGCCACGCCCAGGGCGAAGGCCGCCACGGCCACCCAGTTCCAGCCGTTGGAGTAGCGGTAGACGCCCTCTTCCCTGTACAGGTCTTCCACCACCAGCTGCTTTTTGCGCACCAGGAAGTAGTCCACCATCAGAATGCCCGCGATCGGCCCCAGCAGGGCCGAGTAGCCGATCAGCCAGGTGAAGATGTAGCCCTCGGTCGATTCCAGGATCTTCCAGGGCATCATCACGATGGCAATCGCCACCGTCATGTAGCCGCCCACGCGGTAGCTGATCTTCTTGGGCGCCAGGGCGGAGAAGTCATAGGCCGGCCCGACCAGGTTGGCCGCCAGGTTCACGCTCACGGTGTCGATCAGCAGCACGATCAGCGCGATCAGCACGGCCGCCCCCGTCATGCGGCTGGCAACATCGACGGGGTCCCACAGGGCCTTGCCGTAGATCACCACGGTGCCCGAGGTCACCACCACCGCCAGCATGGCCAGCAGCCCCATGGGCACCGGCAGGCCGATGGCCTGGCCCACCACCTGGTCCTTCTGCGACTTGGCAAAGCGCGTGAAGTCCGGAATGTTCAAGGCCAGCGTGGCCCAGAAGCCCACCATGGCCGTCAGCGACGGCCAGAACACCGACATGAACTGGCCCGCCTTGGGGCCGCCCGGCGCGTACTGCGAAGGCTGCTCCATGATGGGGCCGAAGCCGCCGGCCTTCTGGTAGACCCATCCCAGCAGCACGAAGCAGATCAGGATCTTGAGCGGCGCAGTCCAGGTCTCCAGCTTGCGGATGGACTCGATGCCATGCACCACGAAGTAGAACTGGATCGCCCAGAACACCAGAAAGCACACCAGCTGCCCCACATTGATGCCCAGGCCCGCGATCTTCTCGCCTTCCAGCGGATGGCCCAGCAGCACGCCCAGCAGGGTGTAGATCATCATGCCGCCGAACCAGGTCTGGATGCCGTACCAGCCACAGGCCACCAGGGCCCGCAGCAAGGCCGGCAGCTTGGCGCCATGGGTGCCGAACGAGGCACGGGCCAACACGGCAAAGGGAATGCCGTACCTGGCCCCGGCATGGCCGATGAGCAGCATGGGAATCAGCACGATGAGATTGCCCAGGAACACCGTCATCACCGCCTGCGACCACGACATGCCGTTCGTGATCATGCTGGCGGCCAAGGTGTACGCCGGAATGCACATCACCATGCCTATCCACAGGGCGGCGAAGTGGTACCAGGTCCAGGTGCGCTGGCTAGGCAGCGTGGGTGCGAGGTCGTGGTTCCACAGGCTGCCTGTGGACTCACCGGAATGCGGGGCATGCGACATTGCGAAGCTCCTTCTCGAAGAGAGAAATCACCAATCCATTGCTGATCCAGGGTCTGACCTTTTCCATCAAGCGCATTTCGTGCCAGGTCGGCCCGGATGCGGGCCGTGCGCCGACCTGCCGCAATGCCCCCTCTAGCCCTGCGCCGTCACGGCCTGGCGCATGGGGTTGTTCGGATGCGTGGTCCAGTTCGCATACTCCCCGGTGACCGTCTGGCCGGTGCGGGGGTCCACCTCGCCCGGCTGCAGGCTGCGCATGGTGATGCACTCGGGCACGGGACAGATGGACACGCACAGGTTGCAGCCCACGCATTCGGTGTCATCCACCTCGAAGCGGCGCACACCGCCCTCCTTGCTGAAGGTGATGGCCTGGTGGGAGGTGTCCTCGCAGGCCACGTGGCAGCGCCCGCACTGGATGCAGCTGTCCTGGTTGATGACGGCCTTGTCGATGTGGTTGAGGTTGAGGTCCTTCCAGTCCCTGACCGTGGGCACGGCCCGGCCCTGGAAGTCCTCGATGCGCGCAAAGCCGTGCGCGTCCATGTAGTTGGACAGCCCGTCGCACATGTCCTGCACGATGCGAAAGCCGTAGACCATGGCCGCCGTGCATACCTGGACATTGCCGCATCCCAGCGCGATGTATTCGGCCGCGTCCTTCCATGTGGTGATGCCCCCGATCCCCGAGATAGGCAGGCCCGCAGTCTGCGGATCGCGCGCGATCTCGGCCACCATGTTCTGGGCGATGGGTTTCACGGCCGGGCCGCAGTAGCCGCCGTGCGAGCCCTGGCCGTCGGTGCTGGGGTGCATGACCAGGGTGTCCAGGTTCACGCCCATCAGCGAGTTGATGGTATTGATCAGGGACACCGCATCCGCGCCGCCGGCCTTGGCCGCCCGCGCGGGAAAGCGCACGTCGGTGATGTTGGGCGTGAGCTTCACGATCACGGGCAGCCGGCTGTACTGCTTGCACCACTGCGTGACCATCTGGATGTACTCGGGCACCTGGCCCACGGCCGCGCCCATGCCGCGCTCGCTCATGCCGTGCGGGCAGCCGAAGTTCAGCTCCAGCCCGTCGGCGCCGGTGTCCTCCACCATGGGCAGGATGCGCTTCCAGCTTTCCTCCACGCAGGGCACCATCAGCGAGGCGATCAGCGCGCGGTCAGGCCAGGCCTTCTTCACGCGGGTCATCTCCTCCAGGTTGGTGCGCAGCGGCCGGTCGGTGATCAGCTCGATGTTGTTCAGGCCCATCACGCGCCGGTCCTGCGCCATGAGGGTGGAGTAGCGCGGCCCGTTCACGTTGACCACATGCGGGTCCTCGCCCAGCGTCTTCCACACCACGCCGCCCCAGCCGGCCTCGAATGCGCGGGTGACGTTGATCTCCTTGTCCGTGGGCGGTGCCGAGGCCAGCCAGAACGGATTGGGGCTGGAAATGCCCAGAAAGCGGCTGCTGATGTCTGCCATGTCAATGCTCCTTGAAAAGCGCGGGCACAGCCGCTCAAACCCCGGCCGCCACGGCGCTGGTCAGCGCCTGGTGCATGGCTCGCGCGGCGACCTTGCCGTGCTCCACCGCCTGCACGGTCAGGTCCTGGCCACCGGCGCGGCAGTCGCCGCCGGCCCACACGCGCGGCACGCTGGTGCGGCCTTCGTCGTCGGTGTCGATGCGGCCGTCACGCAGGGCAATGGCCGCGCCCGCCGGCGTGCCGACATAGGTCTGGCCAATGGCCTTGAGCACCATGTCGGCCGGCACGTCGAACACCTCCTGCGTCACCTGCAGCCTGTCGCCCTCCATGCGGGTGCTGGCCATGCGCACGCCGCAGACCTTGCCGTCCTGCACCAGGATCTCCTGGGGCGCGGCCCACAGCCGCAGGTTGACGCCATGGGTCTGCGCCCATTCCTGCTCCACCCAGGAGGCAGACAGCGCATCCTTGCCCCGGCGATAGAACATGGTGACCTCGTCGGCGCCCAGCAGCCTGGCCTGCACGGACGCATCGACCGCCGTCATGCCGCCGCCGATCACCACCACGCGCCGGCCCACCGGCACCGTGGATTTGTCGGCCGCCTGGCGGATGTCGGCAATGAAGTCCACCGCATTGCGCAAGCCTTCGGCCTGCGGCTCAGCCGTGCCCAGCGCATTGACGCCCGCCAGGCCCAGGCCGAGGAATACGGCGTCGTGCGCCGCCAGCAGCGAATCCAGCGTGAAATCTCGCCCCAGCCGCTGGTTGTTGCGCGGCGTGATCCCGCCCACGGACAGCAGCCAGTCGATTTCCTTCTGCGCAAAATCGCCCGGAGTCTTGTAGCTGGCCAGGCCGTATTCATTGAGCCCGCCCAGCTTGGGCCGGGCGTCGAACAGCACCACCTCATGGCCCTGCAGCGCCAGCTGATGGGCGCAGGTCAGGCCGGCAGGCCCTGCCCCGACCACGGCCACCTTCCTGCCCGTGGCGGCGGCACGCTGGAACAGCGGTGCACCACCGGAGGCCATGAAGGCATCGGTCGCATAGCGTTGCAGTGCACCAATTTCGACCGGCTTGTCTTCCTGGGTGTTGCGCACGCAGGCCTGCTCGCACAGCTGCTCCGTGGGGCAGACACGGGAGCACATGCCGCCCAGCGGATTGGCCGTCAGGATCTCGCGCGCCGCGCCACGGACGTTGTCCTGGGCAATGCGGGCGATGAAGGCCGGCACATCGATGCTGGTAGGGCAGGCCGTGGTGCACGGCGCGTCATAGCAGTAGTAGCAGCGCTCGGCCTCGATCAAGGCCTGGGAACGGTTCAGCGCGGGATGGGCGTCGGAGAAATTGGCCGCGTAGTCGGCCAGGTTCAGTCGGCCGGCGGCAATGCCGCAGGCGCGTTGCGCGGGGCTATCCATGGTGCATCCTCCAGAGTCAGGATTGAGGGCGTGAAAGGGGCCGCGGCATGCAGGTGCACGCCGGGCCATCTCGGACAACGCAAGGCGGGCCGCAGGAAGGACTCCTGAACGGCCCCGGATCCAACAACACAGTCTTCGGAGGTTTCATCGTGGTCCTCGCATGTGTAAGTGACGCCTCTTGTCGGGCGCACTGGGGGTGGAACGGAATTTACGCGGGTGAAAAAATTTACCAATCAGTAAAATCACCCAGAAAGTCGTCAGCAAGAAAGATGCCAGACAATCGCACCAAAATGGCGCCACTTATCCCGACTTACCATCTGCGCAATGGCAACCCTTTCTGACAATGCGCCCCCTTCCCTGGCGCGATCGGCCACGCGCAAACCCACGGCTGCACGCCTGCGCAAGGAACTGAACATCCTGCAGACGGCCGAGCTTCACTTTGCGCAATACGGCTTCGAAGGCGCATCGCTGGAACTGATCGCGCACGACGCCGGCCTGAGCCGCCACAACCTGCTGTACTACTTCGCCAGCAAGGAGGAGCTGTACCTGCGCGTGCTGGGCGACGTGCTGACGCAGTGGCTGGCCGGCATGTCCGACCTGCTGCGCGGCGACGACCCTGCGGAGGCCCTGCGCATCTACATCCGGGCCAAGCTGCAGTCCTCGCGCGAGCGGCCCCATGGCTCCCGTGTCTTCACGCGCGAGGTGATGGCCGGTGCGCCCCGCTTCGGACAGGCCATAGCGAGCCAGGTGGGCCCGGCGCTGGCAGCCGACGTACAGGCCTTCGAGCGCTGGGTGGCGCAGGGCAAGATTGCCCGCGTGGATTTCACCCACCTGATGTTCATCCTCTGGTCCGTGACCCAGGCCTATGCCGATCAGCAGGCCCAGTTCGCGCTGCTGCTGGGCCGGCCGGAACTGACCGCCGACGACTACGACACGGCGGCCGACCTGATCTACCGGCTGGTAATCCGTGGCCTGCAGCCGGATACCGCGGCTCTCGCACAATGAGCGCATGAATCACAGCATCCGCCTGAGACCCCTGGAGCGCGAAGATCTGCGCTCCGTGCATCTGCTCAACAACAACGCCGCCATCATGCGCTACTGGTTCGAGGAGCCTTACGAGACCTTCGACGAGCTTTCCGCGCTCTATGACGCCCACGTGCACGACCAGACCGAGCGCCGCTTCATCGTCGAGCACCAGGGCGATCGCGCCGGTCTCGTCGAGCTGGTGGAGATCGACCTGATCCATCGGCGCGCCGAGTTCCAGATCATCATCGCCCCCGAGCAGCAAGGCCAGGGCATCGCAGCCCAGGCAACGCGGCTGGCGCTGGACTATGGCTTCAAGACGCTCAACCTGCACAAGATCTTTCTCCATGTGGACCAGGAGAACGAGAAGGCCATCCACATCTACGCGCGCATAGGCTTCGTGCAGGAAGGCGTGCTGATCGACGAGTTCTTCGCCAACGGCCAGTACCGCAACGCCATCCGCATGTACCTGCTGCAAAACGACTACCTGCAGGCACAGGCCGGCATCGGCACCTGAGCGCGGACCTTCATCCTTTCGGCGGCCTCTTCCTGGCAGCCGCCTCGTTGAGGGCGGCCGCCTCGCGCACCAAGTCCTTGAACGCTTGCGCATCGATCTCCTCGCCCTCGCGGATATCAATGGCACGGCGCACCTTGCCTTCAAGGCTGGCGTTGAACAGGTGCTGCGGGTCGGCCAGCGATGCGCCTTTGGGAAAGGTGAGCTTCACGGCCGATTGGTAGGCCTCGCCCGTGCACAGAATGCCGCTGCACGACCAGACCGGCACCGACCATTTCCACTCTTCCGCCACGTCCGGAAGCGCTTGCACGATGAGCCGGCGCACATGCGCCAGCACCTCGCCGCGCCAGTCGCCCAGCTCGGCAATGCGCTGGTTGATCAATACGCTGGCCGACGCGGCCGCCTCAGGCGAAACTGTCTTGATCATCCATGTCTCCCAAAGTGATGCATGTTCGATCACAAGACAGGCCAAGGCAAGACCACAGGGAGAACGCACAAACAAAAAAGCCTTCTGAGTGATCAGAAGGCTTTGTGCATTCCATCTGGCAATGGAAAATTGGTAGGCGCGATTGGACTCGAACCAACGACCCCCACCATGTCAAGGTGGTGCTCTAACCAGCTGAGCTACGCGCCTGTGTTTGTTCGAGAAAGCGATTCTAGCACGGCTTTTTCAGCGTCCAGGCAAAAATGCCTGAACATGCTCAACGCCGCCGCGCCGAACGCACGCCCGCCACGGCGGCCACGATGCCCAGCACCTTGCTCAGGCGGCCCGAATCGGCCACCTCCACGGTGAAGGTCATCCAGGCCGCTCCCTTGACGGACTGGGTCTGCACGCCAATGACATTGGTCTTTTCGCGCGCAAAGACTTCCGAGATATCGCGCAGCAGGCCCTGCCGGTCGGCGGCCTCCACGGACACATCGACCGGGTAGACGGCCGAGGCCACGGTGGCCGCCTTGGGCTGACCCCAGGCCACATCGATCACGCGCTCGGAATTGCGCGCCGCCATCTCGCGGAAGTTGGAGCAGTCGGAGCGGTGCACGCTCACGCCCTTGCCGCGTGTGACGAAGCCCCGGATGTCGTCCGGCGGCGCAGGCTTGCAGCACTTGGCCAGCTGGGTCATCAGCGAGTCCACGCCAACGACCAGCACGCCGCCCTTGGGCGAGTCCGTGCCGCGCGCCTTGCGCACCGGGGAGAATTCCTCGACTTCTTCCTCCGCCTCGGCCGGTCGCAGCACGGTCTCGATGTTGCGCAGCGAGTATTCATCCTTGCCGACGACTTCAAACAAGGCATCGGCCGATTTGAAGCCGAGCTGAACGGCCAGCTCCTCCAGCTTGACGGCCGTCTTGCCCTCGCGCTGCAGCAGTTTCTCGACCGCCTCGCGGCCGCGCGCCACGGTCTCATGCGTGGCCTGGGCATTGAACCAGGCACGCACCTTGGCCTTGGCACGGTTGCTGGTCAGATAGCCCAGGTCGGCGTTGAGCCAGTCGCGCGAGGGGCGGCCTTCCTTGACCGTGGTGATTTCCACGGTCTGGCCGTTTTGCAGCGGTGTGTTCAGCGGCACCATGGCGCCGTCCACGCGCGCGCCGCGGCAGCGGTGGCCCAGGCTGGTGTGCACCGAGTAGGCAAAGTCCACGGGCGTTGCGCCCTGCGGCAACTCGATGACGGCCGCGTCGGGCGTGAGCACGTAGATGCGATCCTCGAACAGGCCGCGATGGTGCGCGCCCGCCAGGTCGCTGCCCCAGGCCAGCAACTGGCGCAGCACGGCGATCTTGGCGTCGTACTCGCTGCTGGCGGTGACGCCCGCGTATCCCTTGGTGCCCGCCTCCTTGTAGGCCCAGTGGGCGGCCACGCCGTGCTCGGCATGGTCGTGCATGGCCTGGGTGCGGATCTGGATCTCGATGGCACGGCCCGTCTCGTCGCGCACCACGGTGTGCAGCGACTGGTAGCCGTTGGGCTTGGGCTTGGCGATGTAGTCGTCGAATTCCGCCTCGATGGGCGTGAACTGCTCATGCACCCAGGACAGGGTGGCGTAGCAGTCCTTGATCGTGGGCACGACGACACGCATGGCGCGGATGTCGAAGACCTGGTCGAAGTTCAGCGACTTGCCGCGCATCTTCTTGACGATGCTGTAGATGTGCTTGGGCCGGCCCTGCACCGTTGCGCTGATGCTGTGCGCGCGCAGATCGGCCTCCAGCCGTGCCCGCATCTGCTCCATGTAGGCCTCGCGCTCCACGCGCTTTTCATCGAGCAGGCGGGCCACTTCGCGGTAGGTCTCGGGCTCCAGGAAGCGCAGGGACAGATCCTCCAGCTCCCACTTGATCTGCCAGATGCCCAGGCGGTTGGCCAGCGGCGCGAACACCGTCAGCGCCTCGCGCGCAATACCGGGAGAGACCGGGCGCTTGCTGGCCGCGTAGTAGCGCAGCGTCTGCAGGCGCGAGGCCAGCCGCAGCAGCACGACACGCAGATCGCGCGAGAAGCCCAGCAGCATCTTGCGCACGTTCTCGGTCTGCGTGGCCTCATCGTCCAGATACTGGCCGCCCAGCTCGGCGCCGCGCGCCTGCTGCTGCACGCGCATGAGCTTGTTGGTTTCCACGGCCAGGGTGGCGAAATTCTCGCCAAAAGCCTTGGCGATCACTTCCTGCGGGCGATTCAGGTGCACGCTGGCATGCACCAGATAGATAGCCGCCTGCATCGTTTCGGAGCCACCGATGGTCTTGAGGATGGCGGCCACCGCATCGGCATGGGCCATCGTGTTCTCGCCGGACTCCATGGTCTCGGTGGCGATCAGCGGCTCGGCAAAGCTGCGCGCGCGGGCCAGCGCGTTGACCTGTTCGGGCAGGGTCTGCGACGTGGCCGTGATCAGGTGCGGCAGCACCGCCGGCACCTGGCCCTGCGCGGCTGCGGCGGGCGAAGGCGCCTGCACGGCGGCCTCGCTGCTGGCGGTCTTCATTCGTCACTCTCCCTGGCCTGCTCGGCAAGATTCATGGTGCTTGGCAAGCGCTCTTCTCCCCATAAGAACCGGCACAGCAAGGCCACCTGCCCTGCTGCGACGAAGGTGGGCGCATGCCCCACCCCTTCAAATTCCACGCAATGCGCCTTCGGGCCGCGCTGCGCCATGGCCTGCGCCGTGGCCGCAGTCAGCAGATCGGACTGCGCACCACGAACTAGCAAGACGCGTGCCTTGATCTGGTCATACAACTGCCACAGCAGCGCTTCGCCGGCCTGGGCCATCTCGGGCGTCATCTGCTGCATGGGCACTGCAATCTGCGGGTCGTAATGCAAGACAAGGCCGCCATCGGCGGCCGGCCGCATCATAGGTCGCGTCAATCGCAACCATTGCCCTTCGCTATGTGGGCCGAAGCCTTCGGAAATCAAGAGCAGCGCATGGGCTGCCTGTTCAAGATTTTCAAAATGCAGGCCCTTGCCCAGGTACTGACCTATGCGCTCCAGGGCAGACCACTCGATGACAGGCCCCACATCGTTGAGCACCAGCCTGCGGATGGGCGCCGGCAGCGGCAGCCCCGGCTGGCCTGCAAGCGCCATGCCGATCAGCCCGCCCATGCTGGTGCCCACCCAATCCAATTGTTCGACAGGCGCCTGCGCATGCACCTGGGCCAGCAAGGCAAGCATGTCGGCAGCATAAAGAGGCACCTGGTAGGCGGCCGGATCCTGCAGCCAGTCGCTTTCGCCACGCCCGACCACGTCGGGGCAGATCACGCGGGCGCGTTCGCTGAGCCGCTCGGCCAGCACGTCAAAGTCACGCCCCTGGCGCGAAAGGCCGTGCACGCAGACCACGACATGGGGATGGTGCGGATCGCCGGTGCGATTCCATTCCCAATAGGCCATGCGGTGCGACGCATTATCTTGAGCAGCCGGGCTGGCAGTACGGCTCCAGGGTGAGGCACGCCCGGCAACTGCCGGGCAGGATACGTAGTTCAGCGTAGGATGATTCATGGAAACGCATTCGCGGAGCCGGCGCCGATAATGGCTGTGTTGCATCGTACATTCATTCGGAGACTCTCTATGTTGAAAGGCAAGACCGCCCTCGTGACCGGTTCGACCAGCGGAATCGGCCTCGGGATCGCGAAGGCGCTGGCCCGCCAGGGCGCCAATATCGTGCTCAATGGTTTCGGCGATGTGGACGGCCCCCGTGCCGAAGTGCTGGCCGCAGGCCAGGCCGCCGGCGCCCAGGTCGCCTACCACGGTGCCGACATGAGCCGCGTGGCAGACATCGAGGACATGGTCCAGTACAGCGTGCGCAATTTCGGCCAGATCGACATCCTCGTGAACAATGCCGGCATCCAGCACGTGGCGCGCGTGGAAGACTTCCCGCCCGAGCGCTGGGATTCCATCATCGCCATCAACCTGTCCAGCGCCTTCCATACCTCGCGCCTGGTCCTGCCCATGATGCAGGCGGCCGATGGCGGCAAGGGCTGGGGCCGCATCATCAACGTGGCTTCGGTGCACGGCCTGGTGGGTTCGGCGCAGAAGTCCGCCTATGTGGCGGCCAAGCACGGCATTGTCGGGCTGACCAAGGTCACGGCCCTGGAGAACGCCACCTCCGGCATCACCTGCAACGCCATCTGCCCCGGCTGGGTGCTGACACCGCTGGTGCAAAAGCAGGTGGACGCCAAGGCCGAGCAGCACGGCATCAGCAATGAAGAAGCCAAGAAGCTGCTGCTGGGCGAAAAGGAACCCTCGATGCAGTTCACCACGCCCGAGGAGCTTGGCGAGCTGGCCGTGTTCTTCTGCTCGCCCGCTGCCGCCAACGTGCGCGGCGTGGCCTGGAACATGGATGGCGGCTGGGCTGCGCAGTAATCGCGGCCAGATAGAACCACTGCCAAAAAAGGAGCGCCGTGGCGCTCCTTTTTTCATGGATGGGTCACCCGGTCAGTACATCTGCACCGAACCCGAAACGTGGACCATCACCTGCGCCTTGCCCGCTTCCACGGACACGGCATCCATTTCCGCGCCAGCGGCCTTGGCGGACATGGCCATCATGCGCGGACGCGGCATGGGCACCGAGGTATCGCTGCTGCTCACGTTGACCTCGCGCAGGCTGTAGTTGGCAAAGCCGAAGCTCTTGGACAGCGTGGAGGCGCGCTGCTTGAACTGTTCGATGGCCTTGGCCTGGGCCTCGCCCTCGACCTTTTCACGAGCCTCGCGCGACAGGCCGAAGCCCACTTGCGACAGCGTCATGTCCTGCACCTGTGCCGCCGTCTGCGTGATGCGCGCGAAGTCGCGGCCCTGCAGAAGAATCTCGGCGCGGCCCTGCCAGCCTTCCACCTTGTTGTCCTTGCCATAGCGCGGATAGATGCCGAAGCTGCCGGTGCTCACATCCATCTGGCCCGACTGGGCGCTGCGCTTGGTCACTGCCATGGCGGCCTCGACCACTTTCTGCAGCTGGGACTGGACCGTGGCCGCATCGCGCCCTTCGCGCGTGGCCGACAAGGTGGCGGTCAGCAGGTCCTGCACCACATCCACCGAGCCTTCTGCAGACAACTGCACCACATTGGCCGGCTGTGCCTGCGCCGTGGCGGCGTTCTGCGCCCAGGCACCGCTGGCACAGGCCAGCGCAGTGGCCGCGACCACGGACTTGACCCAGGGGCGGGACAGCTGTTTGGAAAGCTTGCTCATGCGTTCACCCTTTGAAATGAAAGGTAGTTCAGGGATACAACTGCATGCCGCCCTTTCGCTACGGCATGCCGCCAGATGGTGACAGGTGTGGAGCCGTTCAGGCCTATTCGCCCCGTCATTCACAACATTATTGCAACGATAAATGCATCAACGCGGCGAACCCATAGTTAAATATTCTAAAGACACATTTTCCGTTCTAAATTTAAACGCAACATCTGTAACACACGGCAAAAGTTCGGGGTTTTGACCAGACTTTTCAGCCCAAGCTGGTAACAATGGCGGCTGTTACAAATGACCGACCGAGGATGAACATGGCCACTACGACCAACCGCACCGACAAGATCCTGGTGGTGGATGACGATGCGCGCATCCGCGACCTGCTGCGCCGCTACCTGACGCAGGAAGGCTTCGAGATCATGATTGCCGAAGATGGCAAGGCGCTGAACCGCATCCTGCTGCGCGAAACAGTGGACCTGATCGTGCTTGACCTGATGATGCCCGGCGAGGATGGCCTGTCCATCTGCCGCCGCCTGCGCTCGGCCAATGACCGCACGCCCATCATCATGCTGACCGCCAAGGGCGAGGATGTGGACCGCATCGTGGGCCTGGAAGTGGGCGCCGACGACTACCTGGGCAAGCCCTTCAACCCGCGCGAACTGCTGGCGCGCATCCATGCCGTGCTGCGCCGCCGCCCGCCGCAGGAAGCGCCGGGCGCGCCTTCCGGCGACAACGAGGTGGTGAGCTTCGGCCCCTTCACCTTCGACCTGGGCACACGCGTGCTGCAAAAGAACGGCGAGGAACTGCCGCTGACCACGGGCGAATTCGCCATGCTCAAGGCCCTGGTGCGCCACCCGCGCCAGCCGCTGTCGCGCGAGAAGCTGGCCCTACTGGCGCGCGGCCGCGAGTTCGAGCCCTTCGACCGCAGCCTGGACGTGCAGGTCTCGCGCCTGCGCAAGCTGATCGAGGAAGATGCCGCCGCTCCGCGCTATATCCAGACGGTCTGGGGTGTGGGCTACGTGTTCGTACCCGATGGCGCGAACTGATCGATAGGCAGTCCGCTCGCCTGCACCCGAGACAACCGGTAACGCAGGCTGGCCGGCACAGGCGTAATCTCGCAGCCGGCCCCTAGAATGACGAACCGCATTCCATGAGTTCCTTCACCGTCCCGCCCCACGACGCCACCAGCCCTGCGCCGCTCGACTACGAGCGGCGCATGACTGCGCGCTCTCCGCTGGGACTCAATCTTTTCTGGCGTACCTTCTGCCTGCTGGCCCTGCTGCTGGTGGGCAGCATCCTGGCGTGGCTGCAGACGCTGCGTGCCTTCGAGTTCGAGCCGCGCACGCTGCACACCGCCCAGCAGATCGCCTCGCTGGTCAACCTCAGCCGCGCGGCCCTGGTGCATTCGGATGCCATCAACCGCGTCTCGCTGATCAAGACCATGGCCGACCAGGAAGGCGTGCGCATTCTGCCGCGCGAGCCTGGCGACAGCTTCGAGCTGCTGGACCAGAGCACGCTGGGCAAGCGCCTGACCGAAGAACTCACGCGCCGCCTGGGCTACGGCACCATCGTGGCGCGCAGCGTCAATGGCGAACCGGGGCTGTGGGTGGGCTTCACCATCAATGGCGACCGCACATGGCTGCTGATGGACCGCTCGCGCTTCACGCCGGCCAGCGGGCGCACCTGGCTGATCTGGCTGATCACGGCCGGCCTGCTGTCCCTGGCGGGGGCGGCAGCCATCGCGCGCCTGATCAACCGGCCGCTCAAGCAGTTGAGCTATGCGGCCAACCGCGTGCGAGATGGCGACTTCGACGCCAGCCAGCTCGACGAGGAAGCCGTCACC
Source organism: Delftia sp. K82 (assembly GCF_002193035.1). Lineage (NCBI taxonomy): Bacteria > Pseudomonadati > Pseudomonadota > Betaproteobacteria > Burkholderiales > Comamonadaceae > Delftia > Delftia sp. K82. The sequence continues at coordinate 3,250,769 of NZ_MYFL01000001.1, forward strand.
AGCGAGATCCGCGAGGTCAACATCGGCTTCAACCGCATGGCGCAGAAACTCGCCCAGCTGGAGCAGGACCGCGCGGTGATGCTGGCTGGCATCTCCCACGACCTGCGCACGCCGCTTGCCCGCCTGCGGCTGGAGACCGAGATGAGCGTGGTGGACGACGTGGCGCGCGAGCACATGGTGGCCGACATCGTGCAGCTGGATGCCACCATCGACAAATTCCTGGACTATGCCCGCCCTGACCATGTGACGCTCAACCCGGTGAACCTGCATGCCGTGGTGTCGTCCTGCGTCTATGCGGTGCAGGACCACCGCGAGCTGCAGATCAGCATGGCCGTGCCCGAAGGCGTCTATGTGCTGGCCGACGAGGTGGAACTGGCGCGCGTGATCTCCAACCTGTTCGAGAACGCACGCCGCTACGGCAAGACGCCCGAGACCGAAACCACCCACGTGGACGTGACGGCATCGGAGCGCGAAAGCTGGGTCGTGATTCGCATCCGCGACCATGGCCGTGGCGTGCCGCCCGAGCAGCTGGCCAGCCTGACCCAGCCCTTCTTCCGTGGCGACTCCGCGCGCACGGCCGCAGCGGGCGCGGGCCTGGGCCTGTCCATCGTGGACAAGACGGTGCAGCGCATGGGCGGCGTGTTTGCGCTATCCAACTCCTCCACGGGCGGGCTGGTTGCCCATGTGCAGTTGCAGCGTGCCTCGGGCGTGGCCAAGGGTGCCGAGCCCGAGCAGCGTCTGCAGCGCCCGCAGATCAAGCGCCAGCTACCTCCGCGTGCGCAGGACGGCGCCCTGGACGGAGAGGACTGAGCACGCAGCGCGCGTTCGGCAGATACGTTCGGCAGATACAAAGGCCCCGGCGATCATTGACCGATCGCCGGGGCCTTTTGCCATGGGGATGGCATCCCGCTGGTCAGGCGCGGAACAGCAAGGCGGCGGCGCGCGCCTCCATGGCCTGTTGCTGGCCCACGGGCCCGAGCTTCTCGGCCGTCTTGGCCTTGACGTTGACCTGGTCCAGCGCCAGGCCCAGCGCCGTGGCGATGCGCTCGCGCATGGCAGGAATGTGCGGCGCCAGCTTGGGGGCCTGGGCAATGATGGTGCTGTCGATGTTGCCAATCTCCAGGCCCGTGGCGCGCACGCGGCGCGCAGCTTCCACCAGCAGCACCAGCGAATCGGCGCCACGGAATTCTGGGTCGGTGTCGGGGAAATGCCGGCCGATGTCGCCCAGCGCCGCGCCGCCAAGAAGCGCGTCGGTGATGGCGTGCAGCAGCACGTCAGCATCGGAATGGCCCAGCAGCCCCAGTTCATGCGGCACCTCGATGCCGCCCAGGATCAGCTTGCGCCCGGGCACCAGGGCATGCACGTCCCAGCCCTCGCCAATACGAAAATTCATGTGAAACATTCCAGGTTCAGAAAAACGGATTGCCCGACGCCTGCGGCTGGTCGCGCTTGCCCCGGTAGCGTTCCAGCGTCGCGCCATGCGCGCGCTGCGACAGCACGGCGGCAGCCAGCGCAAAGTCGTCGGGATAGGTGACCTTGAAGTTCTGTGCGCCGCCGGGCACCAGGCGCGGGCGCTGGCCCACGGCCTCCATGGCGCTGGCCTCGTCGGTCACGGCCGATCCCGCGTGCTCCAGGGCGTCAAGCAGCGGCGCGATGCGAAACATCTGCGGCGTCTGCGCCAGCCATTTGTCGCTGCGGTCCACCGTGCCCGCCACGCGCACCCCGCCGGGCCCGGTCACGGCTGTCTTGAGCGTGTCGGGCAGCTTGTGCGCCAGAAGGCCGCCCACGGCATCGTGCTCGCAGGCGTCGATCAGGGCATCGATCAGTTCGGGCGTCACCAGGCAGCGTGCGGCGTCGTGCACCAGCACCCAGTCGTGCGCACTCGCACCGCGCGCCAGCAGCTCCTTCAGGCCGTTGGTCACGGATTCGGCCCGCATGGCGCCGCCGCAGGCCGCTGTGGAGTAGCGCGTGGGCGACGGGCCCGGCAGGCCCTTGCGCCAGAAATCATCGCCAGGCGCGATCACCACCAGCGTGTGGTGCACGCGCGCTGTGCCCGCAAAGGCGGCCAGCGTATGCGCCACCATGGGCGCACCGGCCACCAGGTGGTATTGCTTGGGCAGTTCAGGCGCAGGCGCATCGGGTGCGATGGCGCGCGAGCCCGTGCCCGCGCAGGGGATCAAGGCCCACAGGCGGGCCGGCTCCAGGGACGCGGGCGCAGCCGCCGCAAGCAGATCTGTCATGGAGGCGCATTGTAGTGACGGCCATGCGCCACCATGGACATGCGGGCATGCCTGCATGGCCGTCATGCGTGCTGGCTAAAATGGTTCGATACCCCTCTGCGCGTGCCGAGGGGTTTTGTCGTTACTTCGCCCAGGCGCTGCGGCGCCCACGTCCAAGCACCATGGAACTGCCCAAGCTCACTCCCGGAAAACGCTTCACCCTGCCCCGCCCCGTGGGCAGCGCCGACGCCCTGCTGCTGGCCCGCCTGGGCGAGCGCGAGAAGGCTGCAGGCCGGGTGACGGCCATCGTCACGGCCGACGCCTCGGATGCCCAGCGGCTGATCGACGAGATGGCCTTCTTCGCCCCGGGCCTGCGCTGCGCGCTCTTCCCCGACTGGGAGACCCTGCCCTACGACAGCTTCTCTCCCCACCAGGACCTGATCAGCGAGCGCCTGGCCACGCTGTGGCGCATCAACCAGCGCGACAAGGAGCATGGCGCCGACGTGGTGCTGGTGCCCGCCACCACGGCGCTGTACCGGCTGGCGCCGCCCTCCTTCCTGGCCGGCTACACCTTCGAGTTCAAGAGCGGCCAGAAGCTGGACGAGGCCAAACTCAAGGCCCAGCTGACCCTGGCCGGCTACCAGCATGTCTCCCAGGTGGTCAGCCACGGCGAGTACGCGGTGCGCGGCGGCCTGATCGACCTGTTTCCCATGGGCTCGCTGCAGCCCTACCGCGTGGATCTGTTCGACGACGAGATCGACTCCATCCGCACCTTCGATCCCGACACCCAGCGCAGCCTCTACCCCGTGCCCGAGGTGCGCCTGCTGCCCGGCCGCGAGTTCCCCATGGACGAGGACGCGCGCGCCAAGTTCCGCCAGCGCTGGCGCGAGCTGCTGGAGGGCGATCCCACGCGCAGCCGCATCTACAAGGACATGGGCCAGGGCATTGCCACGGCCGGCATCGAGTACTACCTGCCGCTGTTCTTCGACGAAACGGCCACCGTGTTCGACTACCTGGGCGCCGATGCCACCGTGGTGATGCATGGCGACCTGGAGCCGGCCTTCCAGCGCTTTTGGCAGGACACCAAGGAGCGCTTCCGCCTGGTGCAGGGCGACCCCGAGCGCCCGGCCCTGCCGCCCGAGGTGCTGTTCCTGTCCGCCGACCAGTTCTACACGCGCGCCAAGGAGCACGCCCAGCTCGCGCTGCGCCCAGGCACCGAGGACGTGGCCGACAGCGCCATCTTCCAGAAGCTGGAGGACCTGTCCGTGGTGCGCGGCGCGGAAGACCCGCTGGCGCGCCTGCAAAGGCACATTGCCAGCAGCTCCCACCGCATCCTGCTGCTGGCCGAGTCCGATGGCCGCCGCGAAAGCCTGCTGGACTTCTTCCGCGCCTCGGGCGTGAACCCGCCGGTCTTCGACTCGCTGGCCGAGTTCCAGGGCGATGCGGGCGAGAAGGTGGGCATTGCCACGGCCGGGCTGATGAACGGCTTTGCCTGGGTGGAGGAAGGCCTGGACTTCGTCACCGAGACGGAGCTGTTCGCCACCAGCCCCACGGGCCGCAGGCGGCGCCGCCAGGAGCAGGTCAGCGATGTGGAGGCGCTGATCAAGGACCTGTCCGAACTCAAGGTGGGCGACCCCGTGGTGCATTCGGACCACGGCATCGGCCGCTACCAGGGCCTGGTCAACATGGACATGGGCCAGAAGAACCCTGACGGCACGCCGGCCGTGCAGGAGTTCCTGCACCTGGAGTACGCGGGCAACGCCGTGCTCTACGTGCCCGTCAGCCAGTTGCAGCTGATCAGCCGCTACACGGGCGTCTCGCCCGAGGACGCGCCGCTGCACAAGCTCGGCGGCACGCAGTGGGAAAAGGCCAAGCGCAAGGCGGCCGAGCAGGTGCGCGACTCGGCAGCCGAGCTGCTGAACATCTATGCACGCCGCGCCGCACGCCAGGGCCATGCCTTCCGCTACTCGCCCCAGGACTACGAGCAGTTCGCCAACGACTTCGGCTTCGAGGAAACGGCGGACCAGCGCGCCGCCATCCACGCCGTGATCCAGGACATGATCAGCCCTCAGCCCATGGACCGCCTGGTCTGCGGCGACGTGGGCTTCGGCAAGACCGAGGTGGCGCTGCGCGCGGCCTTCGTGGCCATCACGGGCGGCAAGCAGGTGGCCTTCCTCGCGCCCACCACGCTGCTGGCCGAGCAGCATTACCAGACCCTGGTGGACCGCTTCTCCAAGTGGCCGATCAAGGTGGCCGAAGTCTCGCGCTTTCGCTCGGGCAAGGAGATCACGGCGGCCGTCAAGGGCATTGCCGATGGCTCGGTGGACATCGTCGTGGGCACGCACAAGCTGCTGTCGGAGTCCACGCAGTTCAAGAACCTGGGCCTGCTGATCATCGACGAGGAGCACCGCTTCGGCGTGCGCCACAAGGAAGCCATGAAGGCCATGCGCGCCGAGGTGGACGTGCTCACGCTGACGGCCACGCCCATCCCGCGCACCATGGGCATGGCGCTGGAAGGCCTGCGCGACCTGTCCGTCATCGCCACCGCGCCCCAGCGGCGCCTGGCCATCAAGACCTTTGTGCGCAACGAGGGCACGGGCGTGATCCGCGAGGCCGTGCTGCGCGAGCTCAAGCGCGGCGGCCAGTGCTACTTCCTGCACAACGAGGTCGAGACCATCGAGAACCGCAAGCAAAAGCTCGAGGAAATCCTGCCCGAGGCACGCATTGCCGTGGCCCACGGCCAGATGCCCGAGCGCGAGCTCGAACGCGTGATGCGCGACTTCGTGGCCCAGCGCTACAACATCCTGCTGTGCTCGACCATCATCGAGACCGGCATCGACGTGCCCAGCTCCAACACCATCCTCATCAGCCGCGCCGACAAGTTCGGCCTGGCCCAGCTGCACCAGTTGCGCGGCCGCGTGGGCCGCAGCCACCACCAGGCCTATGCCTACCTGATGGTGCCCGACCTGGACAGCCTGACCAAGCAGGCCCAGCAGCGGCTGGAGGCCATCCAGCAGATGGAGGAACTGGGCTCGGGCTTCTACCTGGCCATGCACGACCTGGAGATCCGCGGCGCCGGCGAGGTGCTGGGCGAGAACCAGAGCGGCAACATGATGGAGGTGGGCTTCCAGCTCTACAACGAGATGCTGTCCGAGGCCGTGCGCAGCCTCAAGGCCGGCAAGGAGCCCGACCTGCTCAGCCCGCTGTCGGCCTCCACCGACATCAACCTGCACGCGCCGGCCCTGCTGCCCAACGACTACTGCGGCGACGTGCACCTGCGCCTGTCCTTCTACAAGAAACTGGCCACGGCCCGCACCAGCGACCAGATCGACACCCTGCTCGAAGAAATCGTGGACCGCTTCGGCAAGCTGCCGCCCCAGGCGCAGACGCTGATCGACGTGCACCGCCTGCGCGTGCTGTCCCAGCCCTACGGCGTGGTCAAGGTGGATGCGGCGCCCGGCGTCATCAACATCACCTTCAAGCCCCAGCCGCCCGTGGACCCGATGGCCATCATCCACCTCATCCAGAAGAACAAGCACATCAAGCTGGCCGGCAACGAGAAGCTGCGCATCGAGCGTGCCCTGGACAACCCCAAGGACCGCGCCCAGATGGTGCGCGACGTGCTGCGCAGCCTGGGCCAGCCGCTGGTGGAAGCGAAGGCAGCCCAGCCCGCATAGAACGCGTCGTTCCAGCCATGTTCCTCGAAACGAGCATCGCCCTGCTGGCCCTGGCCACCGCGCTGTGGCTGCGCCCCTGGCGCATGCTGGCCGGCCACACCGGTCCGGGCGGCCCGCTGGACCGCATGGCCTCGCCCCTGGTCACGCCGCTGCTGGGCGTGCTCGTGCTGCTGCCCTGGATCTGGGCCCTGCCCACGCTGCACCGCATGCCGCTGCAATTGCAGTGGTCATCGGCGCCGCTGGTGGTGCTCATGCTGGGCTGGCCTCTGGCCGTGCCGCTGCTGCTCGTTGTGGGTGGCCTGGCCGCCCTGCTGTCGCCGGCCCTGGGCTGGGGCGACGCGCTGGGCATCGCGGTCTGGCAGGGCATCGTGCCCGCCACGCTGGCCATGCTCTGGGGCGCGGCGCTGCGGCGCTGGCTGCCGCACCAGATCTTTGTCTTCATTCTTGCGCGTGGCTTTGCGGGCACGGTGCTGTGCGTCTTCATCGCCGCCCTGCTGGCCCAGGCGGCGGGCCACGCGCTTCCTGGTGTCAACGAGGATCTGTCACGCATCGCGCGCTGGCTCATGGCCTGGGGCGATGCCGTGGTCACCGGCATGGTCACCGCCATCTTCGTGGTGTTTCGCCCCCAATGGCTGGCCACCTGGTCGGACGCCATCTACCTGCGCCAGCCGCCCGCAGCCTGACGGCAGGCCCGCCACTGGATATGATTTGCGCCTGTTTCCCGCCAGCCCGGCGGCCCGTCCCCTTTTTGCTGCCCCACCCATGACCGATGTCACCGAATTCGCGCCCGGACTGCTGATCCGCGGCATCCAGCCGCCACTGAAGCTGGCCGACTACAAGCTCATCGCGTTCGACATGGACTCGACGCTGATCACCATCGAGTGCATCGACGAAATCGCCGATGCCACCGGCAAGAAGGCCGAGGTCTCGGCCATCACCGAAGCCACCATGCGCGGCGAGATCACCGACTTCAAGGACAGCCTGCGCCAGCGCGTGGGCAAGCTGGTCGGCGTGACCGAGGCCGACATGGCCCGCGTGCTGGCCGAGCGCCTGAAGCTCTCCCCGGGCGCCGAAACCCTGGTGCGCGCAGCCCAGGCTGCGGGCCTGAAGGTGCTGCTGGTCTCGGGCGGCTTCACCTACTTTGCCGAACATGTGCGCGGCATGCTGGGCATCGACTTCGTGCGAGCCAACGTGCTGGAGATGCGTGACGGCGCGCTGACCGGCGGCCTGATCGAGCAGCCCTGGGGCGACATCTGCGACGGCGCCGAAAAGCGCCGCACCCTGCTGGAGGTCGCCTCGCTGCTGGGCATTCGCCCCGACCAGTGCATCGCCGTGGGCGACGGCAGCAACGACATTCCCATGATGCAGGTCGCAGGCCTGTCCGTGGCCTACCACGCCAAGCCGCGCGTACGCAACGAAGCCAAGGTCTCCATCACCGAAGGCGGCCTGGACCGCCTGCTGGAAGTCCTGCGCTGAAAACGGGCGGCAGGGCGCGCGCAGGCCGCTGCGCCGCTCCGCAATCAATAGCTGAGAATGTTCTGTGGGCTTGCTTTTCCGGCAAGCCCCAGTCTTTTCTACAATGCTTCACGCAGCCCCATAGGCCACAGCCCCAGCGCCGGGTGGCCCACCTACAACAGCAGGCTGCACGCCGGCGCATCCGCGCGCCGGTGCTTGGAATCTCCTCCCCCATCCCCATGTGACACACAAGGCCGCAGGCCTGCCCGCATACGGGCAGCCTGTGGCGCGCCGACCGGCGCGGGCCCGCCTGCGCCGACCGTGTACATGACCACCATGATTGGAAAAAACTCCGTGAAGACTTCGTTCCGCGCCACTGCCTCCGTGATCGCCCTGGCCATTGCATCGCTGACCGTGCCCACGCTGGCCCAGGCCAAGCGCATGGGCAGCGGCGGCAAGTCCGTGCGCCCGGCGTCGATCGGCAAGGCCCCCGCTCAGCCCGCAGCGCCTGCGGCACCCACCGCCAGCAAGGCGGCGACTCCGTCCACCCCCGCCGCACCGGCCGCGCCTGCAGCCCCGACAGCTGGGGCCGCCCCCGCTGCGGCAGCCCCCGCTGCTGCTGCACCTGGCGCGGCTGCCGCTCCCGCAGCACGCGGCTCCGGCATGATGGGCACGCTGGGCGCCGCTGCCGTGGGCGCCGTGGCCGGCTCCATGGCCGGCAATGCGCTGGCTGGCGCCATGACCCCTGAAAAGGATGCGGCCGCCAAGGAAGCCGAAGCCAAGGCCAAGGCAGCTGAAACCGAGGCAGCCGAGCTGCAGCGCAAGGCCGACGAAGCCAAGGCCAAGGCCGACGCTGCACGCGCCGCCGCCAAGTAAGCCGCCTGCGTTTTCCCCCGGAAAGGCCGCGCCCGTCGCGGCCTTTTGCTTTGTAGGGCGGCCGTTTCAGCGCGGCCCGGCGCGCAGCGGCTGCAGCAGGTGCGACAGGCCGTTGTGGTCCAGCTCCTGCATCAGCGCCAGCAACTGGCCCAGCTCTCCCTTGGGGAAGCCTTCGCGTGCAAACCAGTTCAGATAGTTGCCGGGCAGATCGGCGATCAGCCGGCCCTTGTACTTGCCATAGGGCATGTGCACCTGCACCAGCTTTTGCAGCATTTCGGAGTCCATGGCGGCGATGGTACGCGCTGCGGCATCGCAAGAATCCGCATAAAAAGCCAAAGCCTTATAACCAAATAGCAAAATTGTTCATTGCGGCCGCTGGCGCCGCACTAGACTATGCGCCTGCCTGCCGTACCGCCCGATACAGAACCACTCCACCGGGCCTGCGGCGTTTTTGCAACCCGTTGAAGAAAGTCCTCCGGTCATGTTGAAGAAAGCCCTCTCCGCAATCGCGATTGCCACGCTGGCCCTGACGGCCCAGGCCGCCGACGTGCTCAAGGTCGGCGCCACCGCCGTGCCCCATGCAGAAATCCTCAACCATGTGAAGCCGGCCCTCAAGGCCCAGGGCATCGACCTGCAGATCAAGGAATTCAGCGACTACGTGCAGCCCAATGCGGCCGTCGAGGACAAGCAGCTGGACGTGAACTTCTTCCAGCACCAGCCCTATCTGGACAGCTACAACAAGGACCGCAAGACCTCGCTGGTGGCCGTGCCCAATGGCAAGGTCCACGTGGAGCCCTTCGGCGGTTACTCGCAGAAGATCAAGAACGTGAAGGATCTGAAGGACGGCGCCACCATCGCCATCCCCAACGACCCCTCCAACGGTGGCCGCGCCCTGATCCTGCTGGCCAAGCAGGGCCTGATCGAGCTCAAGGACCCCAAGAGCCTGACCCCCACGCCGCTGGACGTGGCCAAGAACCCCAAGAAGCTCAAGTTCAAGGAACTCGAAGCCCCGCTGCTGCCACGCGCACTGGCTGACGTGGACCTGGCCCTGATCAACACCAACTACGCCATCGAGGCCAAGCTCAATCCCACCAAGGATGCGCTGTTCATCGAAGGCTCCGATTCGCCCTACACCAACATCGTGGTCTCGCGCCAGGACCGTGCCAACGATCCCAACATCGCCAAGCTGATGAACGCGCTGCACACGCCCGACGTGAAGAAGTTCATCCTCGAGAAGTACAAGGGCGCTGTCGTTCCTGCGTTCTGAGGCGCAGGGAATGCAGCCGGTCGGCTGCATCCTGTCTCCGCAAAAAAAGCGCTGCCTCGGCAGCGCTTTTTTCATTTCCCCTCCCTGGTATCGCCACTCAACCTGCAGGCGTCACCTCGGCCGGCGCCTTGGCCGCCGCAGCGGGCCGCGTGATGGCGCTGCCCATGGCCGCGCCCATGATGCAGGCGATGGCCAGCCACTGGGTCCCCACCAGGTGCTCATGCAGCAGCAGCATGCCCATGAGGGCGGCAATCGCAGGCTCCGTGGCCAGGGCAATGCCGAAGGTGGCCGGTGGCAGGCGGCGCAGGGCCATCATCTCCAGCGTATAGGGCAAGGCGCTGGAGATGGCCGCCACCACCAGACCGAAGGCCAGGATGGACGGCTGCAGCAGCTTGGCCCCCGCTTCGGCCACGCCGAAAGGCACCACCACCATGGCGGCGAACACCAGGCCCAGCGACACGGCCTGGCCGCTGGGAATGCTGCCCAGGCGCTGCCCCAGCAGGATGTACAGCGCCCAGCAGATGGCAGCGCCCACGGCGCAGGCAATGCCCACGGGCTCCAGCACCAATCCGCCCGCGCCGGCGCCCCCTATCGGCAAAATCAGGGCCAGCCCCGCCACGGCCAGCGCCAGCCAGACAAAGTCCACCGGCCGGCGCGAGTGGTAGATGGCCACGGCCAGCGGACCGGAGAATTCGATGGCCACGGCCAGGCCAAAGGGAATGGTGCGTAGCGCCATGTAGAACAGCAGGTTCATGGCGCCCAGCGCCACGCCGAAACGCAGCAGCGCCCAGGCCTGGGGGCGGGCCAGCGTCCAGCGCCAGGGCCGCCAGATGGCCACCAGGATCAGCGCGGCAAAGCCCACGCGCAATGCCGAAGTGCCCTGGGCGCCCAGCACCGGAAAAAGCTGCTTGGCAAGAGAAGTGCCCACGCCCAGTGCCGTGACCGAGCCCAGCACGGCCAGCAGGGGCCAGGCGCGGTTCCATGTGGTGTTTGTTGTCATGGCCCGTACGATATTGCAGGCCAGCGATGCAAAAGGCTCGTTTTGGGGCCTCTTCGCGCAATATTCGCTCTTTCCGACCGCCTCGCACCCGTTTTCTGCCCCTCCCCCATGCCCGCCATCACACTCGATACTTTTGACCGCGCCATCCTCGACGTGCTCCAGCGCGACAACCTCACGCCGCAGCGCCTCATTGCCGAGCAGGTCCACCTTTCGGCACCGGCCGTGCAGCGGCGCATACGGCGCCTGCAGGAGCTGGGCGTGATCACGGCCAACGTGGCCGTGGTCGATCCCGTGCGCACGGGGCGCCCGCTCACCGTGCTCATCAACGTGCAGCTGGCCAACGAGCGCCCGGACCTGTCCCTGGCCTTTCGCGCGCGCGTGGCGCGCGAGCCCGCCGTGCAGCAGTGTTACTACGTGACCGGGGAAGCCGACTATTCATTGATCGTCACGGCTGCCGATATGCAGGAGTACCAGGCGCTGGCGGCGCGGCTGTTCTCCGGAGACGACAACATCCGGCGCTACACCACCTCGATCGCTCTGGAACGCATCAAGACCGGGCTGCAGTTGCCGATGGCAGAACACAAGCCCGACAATGAAACAAGTTGACACAACCTAGACATACACCAGGAGACTGCTTTGAGCGCACCTTCACCGGACAGCATGGCCCGCCTCGTCGCCACACGCACCCTCGACAAGTACGAGCGTGACTACTATCCCAAGCGCGACCGCATCACCATTTCCTTCCGGGGCGACCTGGCCGAGCAATACAACTACGACAAGATCCAGCCCTTGTCCGAGGCCCAGCGTCATGGCCACAAGGTCGTCATCGAGGCGACCAGCCAGAAAACCGGCGCCACGGGCCACTACTGCATCGAATGCAACAGCTGGAACCTCATCGAGGCCGTGGGCACCTGGGCGCCCGGCGAGGAAGCCCCGGCCGCAGACTGATCTGCGCCGTCAGCCACCTGCCGGTGCCAACGCGCTGCCAGCCACCCACCAGGCCAGCGCCAGCATCATCACGCCCGTGAGGCCATCGAGAACGCGCCAGGCCTGCGGCTTCTCGAACAGGCGCTTCATGCGGCGGCCCGCAAAGGCCAGCGCCACGAACCACGACAGGCTGGCCGATGCGGCGCCCACCACATAGACCCACTTGAGCACGCCTTCCTGGCGCGCGCCGATGGAGCCCATGAGCAGCACCGTGTCCAGATAGACATGGGGGTTGAACAGGGTGATCACGGCCAGCGTGGAGACCACGCCCAGCAGGCCACGCGGGGCCAGTTGCCCGCCCGATGCCGCCAGTTGCGCATCGGGCGCCATGGCCATGCGCCACAGCGCGATCAGCCCATAGGCCAGCAGGAACAGGGCGCCGCCCAGCGTCAGGTAGCGGGCCAGGTCGGGGTTGTCGCCCAGCAGCCGGGCCATGCCCGCCACGCCCAGGCCGATGAGCACCACGTCGCTCACCACGCACCAGGCCACGCAGGCGCGCACATGCTGGCCTTGCACGGCCTGGCGCAGCACATAGAGGTTCTGGGCGCCGATGGAGACGATGAGAGACAGGCAGACCGTGAAGCCCGCCAGCCAGGAAGAAGAAACATTTGCATTCCACATGGCCGGGATTGTCTGGCCGGCAAATGGTTAAGTAAAATTACATTTACTCAACCAAATGAAGAATATCTAAATGCTCGACTACGCCGGACTCGAGGCCCTGGCGGCCGTGGTGCGCGAAGGCAGCTTCGAGCGCGCGGCGCGCAAGCTGCATGTCACGCCCTCGGCCGTTTCCCAGCGCATCAAGCTGCTGGAGGAGCGTGTGGGCCAGGTGCTGGTGCTGCGCGGCCAGCCCTGCTCGGGCACCGATGCGGGCCGCAGGCTGTGCCTGCACCTGGAGCAGGTGGCCCTGCTCGAAAACGATCTGCGCCGCAAGAACCCGGAGCTGGTCCCCGAGGGCCAGACCGCCCTGCCCACGCTCAAGCTGGCCGTCAATGCCGACTCGCTGTCCACCTGGTTCATGGATGCCATGTCCGCCTTCACGCGCGACGGCAACGAGCTGCTGGACATCAGCATCGACGACCAGGACCACACGGCCAAGCGCATCCGCGAGGGCGAGGTGCTGGCCGCCGTCACGGCCACTTCCTCGGCCATTCCCGGCTGCAATACCTGGCCGCTGGGCCGCATGCGCTACGTGGCGGCGGCCAGCCCCGACTTCATCCGCCGCTACCTGAAGGACGGCATCACGCCCGAGGCCATGGCGCGCACGCCCATGATGAGCTACGGCCGCAAGGACAGCCTGCAGGACCAGTGGCTGCAGCGCCTGGGCGCAGAGGGGCGGCGCAACACCCCGCGCCACTTTCTTCCCTCCAACCAGGGCTATACGCGGGCCTGCGAGCTGGGCATGGGCTGGGGCATGCACCCGCCGCTGATGATCGGCGCGCAGCTGGCCGAAGGCAGCCTGGTGGAGCTGCTGCCCGGCAACGACCTGGACATTCCCATGTACTGGGCCCATGCGCGCAATGCGCAGGCCAGCCTGCAGCGGCTGACGGACTGCGTGATCCAGGCGGCAGCCGCCTGTCTTGACCCGATGGAGTGAGGGGGCCATCGACGCCCCCCTCTTTCCCCCTCGCCCACTCCGCCGAATCCACCTCCCCGGCCAATGCGTTTTTGCCGGCCCGGGATCATCGCAATACCGGAAAAAACAGGTCTTCCATTCATTGAAGCCGCTGAAATACCGGCGTCATCAGATAATCCCGCGCACGCCCGGAAAATACAAACAGGAACAGTCCTAGAAATCAAATAGGAGCATTCCTATAAGGCAGATACAAGCGTCCCGGGGGGCAAAAAGAAGGACTCAGATTTTCTGAAAAGCCTTGACATCATTTGCAGTGAGCCTAGAGAATTCGCGGGCCTCAAGGCAATTTCATAAAGCCGCCACTCTTTTTGAAAATCACGCAGGCAATAGACGCGCCTCGAAATACTTGCCATATCCAGGAAATCGTCATCTCCGGCAATTCCTCCATTGCCGGATATTCAGGATTCGCCTATGAACACCACAGGAATACACAGGGACGAATACACGGGTCAGACAATGCAGGAGTACTCCTTCGCTTTTCATTTGCGCATTCCATTCATTGCGCATGCGGCATGCCAGCGGCGCCGCGAAGCCGGCGGCATGCCTGCGCCGCCCGCAGGGCGCCACCAGGGCTTCACCCTGGTGGAGATCATGGTGACCCTGGCCGTGATGGTCATCCTGCTGGCCATTGCCGCCCCCAACATGAACGACATGGTGCAGGCCAGCCAGCAGGAGTCCGCACTGATGCGCCTGTCCGCGGCCCTGCGCATGGCCCAGCACGAGGCGGGACGACGCAACCAGCGCATCACCATCTGCCCTGCCAGCGCGGGCCGCAAGGCCTGCAGCGACACCGCCATCGGCAGTGGTCCCTATCAGGGGCTCCAGGATTGGTCCGGCGAGCTGATCGCCTTCAGCGACGGCAGCACCCCCCGCGTGATCGACGAGGACGATCAGGTCCTCAGGGTGTTTCCCAGCGTGCGCAGCGTGGATCTCTTCGCCTGGTATCCGACGGGCGGCCAGGGCATGAAATCGGCGGGCCACGCCGTACACGCGCTTCCGGACGGGCAGATCTGCTGGCCCACGGCCCGCCAGGGCGCACCGGGCGCCGAGCAGGTCCACCGCGTGGCCTACCCCTGCAACCCGGACGTGACCTTCACGGCCTGCCCGAGTCGCGCCCGGCACCTGCCCGCCCGCCATATCGCCATGTATGCCGGTGGCCTGCAGGACCTGGCGCCGCGCGACCCGCTGCCCCGCGCCTCTGGCAGCAGCAAGCCGCCAGCCATAGGCTGCGCCGCCAGCCTCTGAACACAAGCGAGGACTTCGCATGGACAGGAAGGATCCACACCCCGCTCCCACCCCCGCCGCAGCTGCGGCATCGCAGGCAGGCTTCACGCTGGTGGAGGTCATGGTCACCCTGGTGGTCATTTCCGCCGGCCTGCTGGGCACCCTCAAGGGGCTCTATCAGAACCTGGGCGACCTCAATGCCTCCTACCAGCGCACGGCGGCCGTGCAAAAGGCCGCCGAGATGGTGGAACGCCTGCGCGCCAACCGCCGGGGCGCACTGGCAGGCGACTTCGACGGCGGTGGCGGCACCGCGCCCAGATCCTGCAGCGACCCTGGCGAAGGCGGCGACGACAAGGCCCATGCCCAGTACCGGCTGTGCCTGTGGCAAAGGGACCTGGGCAACGCCCTGGCCCAGGGCCAGGGCAGCGTCAAGACTGCCGAAGGCAAGACCCTCATCACCGTGACCTGGAGCCATCCCCGCAGCGGGGATGGAAACCCCGAAGAACACAGCATCGAGGTCATCCCATGAGAGATCGGCTGGCATCCCGTGGCCCGCAGCAGGGCCTGACCCTGGTGGAACTCATGGTGGCGGTGGTCATCGCCCTGTTTCTCCTGGCCGCCTTGGCGGGACTGTATGTGAACGCAAGAGGCCTGCTGCGCCATGAAAATGCACTGGCGCGCATGCAAAGCGATGCACGCCTGAGCTTTGGCGTGATGGGCCAGGCGGTGCGCAATGCGGGCTTCACGGGCTGCAGCACGGCCTTGAGCAAGGTTCCCCCCTTCATCGCCGAGCCCCTGAGGCTCGGGCGCCACTGGAATCTGCTGGACCCCATAGGCATCCGGCGCGGACAGGCACAGGATGGTTGGACCAGTTTCGCGGAAGATGTCCCTGCCCAGGCCAGCGCCCGGTCGGACGTGCTCAGGACCGCGGGCACGGGCACGCACAAGAGCAGCCAGCAACTGAGCGACAACGATGTGGTCGTCGCGACCGATTGCTCGCAGACCTACATTTCCCGCCGGGTGCTCCTGGATACCTGCATCCAGCCCCCGCCCGGATCGGGAATTTCCGGCTTCTCTCCGGACCGTGGCGCCTGCGGCCTGACGCCCCTCAAGCGCGATGCACGCGTGCTGCCCGCAGTCAATGACTTGTTCTTCATCGGGCGGCTCAAGGACGGCAGCGCCACCGGCCTCATCCACTGCTCCAGCAGCCTGATCGATCCCAAGCCCGAGCAAGGCAAAGCCAATAACCTGAGCTGCCGCATGCTGGCCGAAGGGGCCGTGGATCTCAAGATCGAGGCCATACACGGCCAGCCCTCGGCCGCCGTGCAGCAAAAGGCTCCCGGCAACAGCGTATGGAACAACACCGGCTCCGGCCTGGCCGGCAGAGCGACGACGCCGGGCCCGACTCCGCCGCCACCGCCTCCTGCCGTGCGCGCCGTGGAAGTGCGCCTTCTCATGGCCTCCGCGCCTGGCATGGGTGCGCTGCTGCACGCACCCCAGAGCTACACCTTCTATCGCGACAGCAACGGCGCTCCCCAGCGCACCACCGCAGCCGATCGGCGGCTGTACCGTGAATTCAGCGCGGTCTTCACGCTGCGAAACCGGGTGGAATGAGCATGGCAAGGACACGGACACAAACACGGACACAGGGCGGCCTGGCGCTCATCACCACCATGATCATCATGATGGCCCTGGTGATGCTGTCGCTGGCCGCCATGAACATGGGCCTGCTGCAGGGCCGGTCCACGGGCAACCGCAACGACTGGCACATCGCCTTCCAGGCCGCCGAGGCCGCGCTGCGCGACGGAGAGCAGGACATCACCACCCGCAACCCGGCCCTGGAGGCCTTTGACGATGCCTGCACAGCGGGCCTGTGCCTGCCCAGGGAAGACGGCAGCTCGTGGTCCGAGGCGCTCATTGCCCAGGACACGCTGGGCGTGGCGCTGGGCACGCACACCGGGCAGACCGCCCCCGGCCCCCAGGGAGCACCGGCACCGCGCTACCTCATCGAGCGGCTGGAGACCCCTGCTCAAAGCGTGGTCGTGCAGGGCTATGGCGCCGACCAGGGCCGCCCTCCCGTCTTTCGCGTGACGGCCATCGGCATGGGAGCGGCCCGGCGCGCCGATGGCAGTCCGGCCTCGCGGGTGGTGCTGCAAAGCATGTACATCAATTGAAGGAAAGACCATGCGCAAACTCCCTCTGCAAAAGCCCAGCACCCCCCTCTTGCCGGCGGCAGTGGCGATGCTGCTGCTCGCCTGCATGGCCGGCCCCCGCGCGCAGCAGCCTCCGGCACCGGTGCGCCCCGTGCCCCTGAACATCTCACAGGTGCCCCTGATGGCCACGCAGAACGCCACGCCCAACGTGCTGCTCATCATGGACAACTCCAACAGCATGGACGAGGCACCCAACGGCTGGGCCGTGGGCAGCGACAGTGCGAACAGCAAGTCCGAAATCGCCCGCACCGCGGCCCGCACCATCATTGAACGCCACCAGGGGCGCATGAACTTGGGCCTGATGGCCTACCAGCAGAACGACCGCGTTGACATCACCAGCCTGGGCAACTCGCTGTACGACGTCAGCTACAACCCCAGGCACTGGAACCGGGACTGGGAAGGCTCGCGCGCCAGCCCCGACAACAAGCGCTTCCGCCTCCCCAACCCCAACGACCCTGGGCGCTTCATCCACTTCAACGTGGCCTTGCCGATGTACGGCCTCGGCAACACGGCCGCCCACTGCTTTTCCGCCACAGCCAACGCCGCGGCCACGCCCGCCAATCCCGACGGCTTCCGCACAACCGAGACACCCGATGGCACCTGGGACCGCTATGCCTGCTTCCGCAGCAAGATAGGTACCGACAATGTCACCGGTGCCAACGACACCGACATTGCGGGCTATCGCGATTTCTGGTTCAGGGGACCTTTCGAGGCCACCGACTCCGACTTCGCCCAGGGCATCTTCGACTTCGGCAGGCAGATGTTCCTCACGCCCATAGGCTCGGCCTGGTTCAGCAACGGGTGGCGCAATGACGGTTCCCGCCGCTTTCCAGGCCGCGGCTTCCTGCACCAGCCCATCCGGCCGCTGGACGGCGCCCACAGGGCCGCGCTGGATCGCAAGCTGGCCACCTCGCAGTTTGTGGTCAACGGGCCGACCAATCCCGCCCTGCCCCTGCAGAACGCGGGCAGTACGCCGCTGGAGGGCACGCTGCTGACGGCGCTCGACTACTTCCAGGGCGAGGGGGGCAGTTGGCGCGATGCGGCAGAGGGCTATGTGCCCGCCTGCTATCCGCTGCCCCAGTCCTGCGGCCGCAACTTTTTGGTGCTGCTCACCGACGGCCTGCCCTCGACCCGGCCCGACGGCACCATCATCCAGGACATGGCGGGCGGCCTGCGCCAGACGGCAGAGGCCGCGCGGCGCCTCAGGCAAGAGGCCAACGTGGAGACCTTCGTCATCGGATTCGCCCTGCCCTTCGGCACCAATCCCGAGCAATTGAACGAGGTGGCCGCCGCCGGGGGCACGGAGCGCGCCTTCGCGGCCAACGACCCCGCGACCCTCGATACCGCCATGCAGGCGATCTTCGCCGACATCGCCGCCCGCTCCTCCAGCGTGGCCGCCGTGGCGGCCAACTCCACCAACGTGTCCAGCAGCACCAGGATCTACCAGGCCCGCTTCGATCCCCGCGACTGGAGCGGCACGCTGTCAGCGCACAGCATCACAGGCACTGCGGTGGCCGAACAGGCGCAGTGGGAGGCACGCATTCCTGCGACACGCCGCATCCTCAGCTACCGGCCCGACACGCGCCAAGGCGTGGCCTTTGCCTGGGATGCACTGAACCCCGAGCAGCAAAGGCAGATCGGATCGCCCGACGTGCTGGCCTACCTGCGGGGCAGCCAGGCGCAGGAAGCGCCCCGTGGACCCCTGCGCAGGCGCACCAGCCTGCTGGGCGACATCGTCAACTCGGCCCCGGTGTATGTGGGCGCGCCCGAGATGCCCTACACCGAGGCCTCCTACCGCGAATTCCGCAAGGCACGGGCCGATCGCCGCAAGATGGTCTACGTGGGAGCCAACGACGGCATGCTGCATGCTTTCGACGCGGATACGGGGCAGGAGCTCTTTGCCTATGTCCCCTCGACCGTGATCCCCCACCTGCGCCAGCTGTCCGATCCGAACTACCGCCACCGCTTCTACGTGGACGGCTCGCCCATGGTGTCCGATGCCTTCATCGGCGGCCGGTGGCGGACCATCCTCGTGGGGGGTCTGGGCGCAGGGGGCCAGGGCGTGTACGCGCTGGACATCACCGATCCCGATGCGATCACCGAAGCCGCCGCCAAGGACGTCGTGCTGTGGGAGTTCGGCGACCGCGACCGGCGCGCACCGGGCAGCAACCGACCGGCCGGTTTCGATATGGACATGGGCTTCAGCTTCGCGCAGCCTTCCATCGCCAGGACACGGGCAGGCTGGATGGCCCTGTTCGGCAACGGCTACAACAATGTGGAGGCGGACGGCGCGGCCAGCGCCAGCGGCAATGCCGTGCTGTACGCCGTCAACCTGGAGACCGGCGCGCTGCACAGGAAATGGGACACTCGCCGAGGCGTGCAAGACAGCACGCGCAGGTGGCCCAATGGCCTGAGCACGCCGGCTGCCGTGGACCTGGATGACGACGGGCTGGTGGACCGCGTCTATGCGGGAGACCTGCAGGGCAACATGTGGCGCTTCGACCTCATGGCCGCGAGCGGGGACGGGGGCGGGATCGTGCCGTCGGTCAACGGCACTCCTGCACCGATGAGCACCCCCTGGGGCGGCAGCTTCCACGGGCAGCCCATCACCACGCGGCCCGAGGCCAAGATCAGCCACGGCACGCTGCAATCGCACGTGCAGCTGCTGTACGGCACGGGCAAGAGCTTCGAGGTCGGCGACCATGACGCTGCGGCCCCGGCCTCCGCATCCCAGTACTTCTTCAGCCTGCTGGACGAAGGCGCCGGGGGCTCCTCCGCAAGCCACAGCGTGCTGAAGGTCACCAGTGTCGACGCCGGCGCCGCCAACGGCGATGGCCGCACCACGCAGATGTCCCTGCGGCTGATCTCCGACGGCCGCCCCGGCAACAGGAACTGGATCATGCCCCTGGCCGACGCGGGCGAGCGCTTGATCACCCATCCCATGCTGCGCCGCGACCGCATCATCTTCACCACGGCCGTGCCCAGCACGCAGATGTGTACGGCAGGCGGCCATAGCTGGCTGATGGAACTCTCCCTGGACGGCCAGGGCGCGGAGAAGTATGCCGACGGCCTGTTCGACATCAACGGCGACGGTACGGTGGACGGCAGCGACCGCTACGGCGACAACGGCCGCGCCACCGGGGGGGCGCGGCTGGAGGGCATCAGCTCGCAGCCCGCCATTCTGAACAACGGCAAGCAGGAAACCAAGGTCATGAACAGCACCGCAGGCCTGCAGTCGCTGGCCGAAAGCAAGGGGCCGCTGAGCAACAGGCGCATTTCCTGGCGCGAGGACACCCCGGCCGACATCCATCCGCTGGGCCTGGACTGACCATGGGCATGCAGAACAACCCGTTGCCGACGCCCGGCCGCCGCCGGGCGGCACGCGGCTTCACCCTGATCGAGCTGATGGTGGTGGTGGCCGTGATCGGCATCCTGTCGGCCATCGCCTATCCCAGCTATGCCGAATACCTGCGCAAGTCCCGCCGCACCGATGGCAGACGCGCCTTGCTGGAGGCCGCAGGCGCCATGGAGAAGTACTTTTCCGCCAACCTGACCTACGAGGGTGCGACGCTGGGGGGCACCGGCGTCTATGCCAGCCGATCTCCCGACGGTTTCTACGAACTGTCGCTGAGCCCTGACCCCACCGCATCGAGCTACACCCTCATTGCCTCGCCGCTGCGAAGCCAGCTCAGCGACAAATGCCATACCTTCACCTACGACCACCTGGGCGTGGGTGGGGTCCGCAAGGGCACCCTGTCTGCGCGCGATTGCTGGTAGGAGCCGCGCAGCTTGCCCCGGCAGCCGCGCTCAGGGTTCGCTGCCCGGCCCAGGGCTGGGGACCGGCGCCCCGGGCCCGGCAGGTTCCGGCCGCTGTATGGTGCGCACAGCCGCGCGCACGCGGGTCAGGGTGTGGAAGTCCAGCAGGCTGGTGGCCATGATGGTTTCCCAGAGAAAGCAGGCCAGGGCCGAGAGAAACATCAGCACGCCGAACAGAAAGCCCAGCACCGCATAGCCATGGCCGTTGATGCCGTAGGCCTCGCCCAGGAACAGCAGGGCAATGGTCAGGCCGATGCAAAAGCCGCACACGGTCAGCAGCCCTATGCAGACATTGGCCAGCCGGCCGCGCTTGCGCAGAAAGTGCAGTTCCGTGAGGCTGCGCGCGATGAAGTCCTCTTCCTGCGGGTTGCGCAGCAGTTCTTCCAGCTTGCGCGCGCGGTCGATGATGCGGGCCAGCCGCCCGGCCACGGCGCCGATCATGCCGGCCACGGCCGTCAGGAAGAACACCGGCGCCAGCGCCAGCTGGATGCTGTGGGTGACGGTATCGGCGTCTAGCGACCAATTGATCATGCGGTCCTCTGCGTGCTTTCTGTTGTCTGGTGCGGCCATGCTGCCGTGTTTTCGCGCGGACAGTATTGTGGCCGCAAGCGGGGGCGGCAAGAAGCCATGTCGCCAGCTTTTGGCATTCAGCGGGCCGGTGGCGCTGGCAGCATCTGCCGGCACAGCGACAGCATCTCGGTCAGCAAGGCGGGCGCCTGGTCACGCCGGCAGACCACGCCCAGCGGCGCCAACCTGCCCGTCAGCCGCACATCGAGCCGGCATACGCGCGCATGGGTCTGCAGGCCCGGCGCAATGCTCAGTGGCACCAGGGCCACGGCGCCGGGCTGGCTCAACAGGCCCTCCAGTATCGGCAGGGAAACGGTGGAGACGGGAAACCAGGGCGCATCGGGCAGCGCCTGGAGCACCTCGGCCTCGAAAATCCCGCGCACGGCGATGTTGGCCGTGGGCAGCACCCAGCGCGCGCCGGTCAAGGCCTGCAGCGGCACGTCACGGCGCCCGGCCAGTGCATGCGAGCGTGCGGCCACCACCACGGCCGTGTCGGCCAGCAGCGGCTCGAAGACGAAGGGGCCGGGCAGCAGCGCCGGCTCGCGGCAGAACACCGCGTCCAGCCCGCCGCCCAGCAGCTGGGACAGCAGCCGGGTGCTGGCGTCTTCGTGCACATCGACATGCACCTCGGGATGTTCGGCATAGAACCGCGCCAGCAGGGGCGAAAGAATGGCCAGGGCTGCCGCCGGAATGGCGCCCAGGCGCAGCGCGGCCGCGGCGCCCCGGCGAATGGCAGCCAGCGATTCCGCCACCTCCTCCAGCGCGGCCAGCACGCCGCGCACCGTGTCCACGAGGGTCTGGCCGGCCAGCGTGGGGCGTATGCCGCGCGCATGCCGCTCGAACAGGCGGATGTCCAGCACGCGCTCCATCTCGGCCAGCGCCTGGGTGGCGGCCGACTGGCTCATGTGCAGCGTGGCGGCGGCCTGCACCACCGAGCCGCATTGCTGCAGCGCCACCAGCAGTTGCAGCTGGCGCAGGCGCACATGCTTGGTCAGGCGCGAATACAGCAGCCGCCCCTGGGGCGTGGCCGCATCGTCCAGGCCGTCGCGGTCATCGAAGTCATTGCTCATGGGAGTCTCAGTGTTTTCCCCAGGCAGGCCCTGGCGCGCCACAGGCGGCGCAGGGCAAGCTATCGGAACGGCTTATAGCTTGGCACAAATACCGTGGCCCACGCGGGCGGCAGGATTTCTATAGTCGCCTGCATCGGGAGCCCGCGCGGCCCAGGCCTGCGGCTCCTTCCCCCGTAGATGGAACCCATGCCATGCAAGCCAAACCCCTATTTCAGCTGCCGCGGCGCACCCTGCTCTCGCTGGGCACGTCCGGTCTTGCCGCCGTGTTGTGCGGCCTCACTCTGGCCCACACAGCCTCCACGGCCCATGCGGCCGACGCCTATCCGAACAAGCCGGTCAAGCTCATCGTGCCCTTTGCGGCAGGCGGCTCCACCGACATCGTTGCGCGCGTGATCGCAGAGGGCCTGCGCAGCACGCTGGGCCAGCCCGTGGTGGTGGACAACAAGGCCGGCGCTGGCGGCCTGATCGGCACCGAAAGCATGGCCCAGGCCGCGCCTGACGGCTACACCATCGGCATGGCCACGGTGAGCACGGCCACCATCAATCCCTCGCTGTACACGCGCGCCGCCAAGCTGGAAGGCAGGCTTTTGCCCGTGGCCAATCTGGTAACCATGCCGTCGGTCTACATGGTCCACCCCAAGATGGGCGTCAAGGATTTCCCGGGCTTTCTGGCCAGGCTGCGCGCCCAGCCCGGCGCCTACAGCGCGGGCGTGCCGGGCCTGGGCACGCTGGGCCATCTGATGGTGGCGTCCTTCAACGAGACCATGAAGACCCAGGTGCAGATCGTGCCCTACCGCGGCAACGGGCCGGCGCTCAACGATGCGCTGGCCGGCATGGTGCAGGTGATGACCGACCAGCTGCCTTCGGCCATGCCCCAGATCAAGGGCGGCAAGCTCATCCCCGTGGCGCTGTCGGGCGACAGCCGCTCGCCCGACCTGCCCGATGTGCCCACCTTCAAGGAGCTGGGCTACGCGCAGCTCAACGACCTGGGCATCAGCTGGTTCGGGCTGGTCGTGCCGGCCGGCACGCCACCGGCCATCGTCCGGCAGTTGCAGGATGCGTCGGTGAGGGCCGTGCGCCTGCCCGAGGTGCAAAAGCACCTGAAGCTGCTGGGCGCCTCGGTCACCGAGATGGACCAGGCCCGCTTCCCCGCCCAGATCGCCAGCGAACTGCAGCGCAACAAGGCGCTGCTGGACAAGGCAGGAGTGAAACCGGAATGAGCGCAGTCGAGCATCTCCAGGACTTCTTCCAGCAGCAGTCCCCGCGCATGGCGGCCCTGGCCGACATCATATGGTCCCTGGCCGAGCTGCGCTATGCAGAAACCGCTTCTGCCCGGCTGCACATCGATGCGCTGGAGCAGGCCGGGTTTCGCATCACGCGCGGCGTGGCCGGCATTCCCACGGCCTTCCTGGCCGAATGGGGCGACGAGGGCCCGGTGCTGGCCTTCCTGGGCGAGTACGACGCGCTGTCGGGCCTGAACCAGCAAAGCGGCGCCCTGGTCTGCACGCCTTCCACCGACAGCCCGGGCCTGGCGGGCCACGGCTGCGGCCACCATCTGCTGGGCACCTCGGCGCATTTCGCGGCCGTTGCGCTGCAGGAGCACCTGCGCCGCAGCGGTGCCAAGGCACGCGTGCGCTACTACGGCTGCCCGGCCGAGGAAGGCGGATCGGGCAAGACCTTCATGGCGCGCGCCGGGGTCTTCGACGATGTGGACGCGGCGCTGACCTGGCACCCGGCCAGCTTCACCGGCGTGTTCAGCCAGAGCACGCTGGCCAACATCCAGGCGAAATTCATCTTCCACGGCAAGGCCGCGCATGCCGCGCATTCCCCGCACCTGGGCCGCAGCGCGCTCGACGCCGTGGAGCTGATGAACGTGGGCGTGAACTACCTGCGCGAGCACATGCCCACCGATGCGCGGGTGCACTACGCCATCACCGACTCGGGCGGCCTGTCGCCCAACGTGGTGCAGGCGCGCGCCGAGGTGCTGTACCTGGTGCGGGCCGCACGCAACCACGAGGCGGCAGCGCTGTACGAGCGCGTGCAGAACGTGGCACGCGGCGCCGCGCTGATGACGGATTGCCGGCTGGAGATCGTCTTTGACAAGGCCTGCTCCAACCTGCTGCAGAACCGCACGCTGAACCAGGTGATGTATGCGCAGATGCAGGCCCTGGGCCCGCTGCACGTGGACCCCGGACTGCATCGCCTGGCCGGAGACTTCCAGGCCACGCTGGACAGCAACGACGTGGACCAGGTCAGCCGCCCGCTGGCCAGCGTGCTGCGCGGCAAGGTGCCAGCCGTGTTCGAAGGCCTGGCACCCTACGATCCTGCCGTGGAGGACACCCTGTTCGGCTCCACCGACGTGGCCGATGTGAGCTGGATCACGCCCACCGTCCAGGCCTGGGTGGCCTGCTACGCCTTCGGCACGCCGCTGCATTCCTGGCAGATGGTCTCGCAAGGCCAGTCCGGCTTGGCCCACGCAGGCATGGTGCGCGCCGCCCAGGTGCTGGCGGCCACGGCCATCGCCTTGCTGGAGCAGCCCGAACGCATTGCCCAGGCCAAGGCGGAGCTGCTTGAGCGCCGCGGCGGCCGACCCTATGCGTGCCCGATTCCTGCGGAGGTGCCCTTGCCGTTCATGCGGGGGTGATGGGCTTGGCTCGCCCTGGATGATCGACTCCTACCCCATGACCAGTTCCCGGGCTTGCCGGGGCTTGCCCCTTTGCGCTGCCGCAAACCCACCCCGCCGCCGCGTTGACCCATCACAAGCCCTCCGCGCCAGGCCACGGCGATAGTTGGATCGGGACCCTACCGATACCAACAAACCACAGGAGGACTTGTGAAGCTGATGATTGATCTTTTTTCCACCGACTACGGCCTGATGAGCCTGGGCGCCATCGTCTTCATGCTGATCATGGCGGGCTTTTTCCTGCGCCTGTTCCTGGGCAAGATGAAGCACGTGGCCAACAAGCCGCTTGAATGAAGAAATGCCCAGGCAGGGGCTGGCCTGGGCATTCGCACGCAGCAGCCCTGCGCACTCAATAGTGCGGGGGCAGCTCGTCGCGCAGATTGGTCGCGCCGCCGGCGGGTCCGCCTTCGGGCACCCGGCGGCGCAGGTCGCGCAGCTCGTCAAGCAGCCGGTCGATCTGCTGCTGCTGGCGGTAGATGGTCAGGTTCAGCTGCTCCAGCAGGTCTTCGGTGTAGCTGGCCTTGATCTCCAGCTCCATCACGCGCGCCTGCAGGGCACCGGCGTCTGCGTGCCCGCCGCCGTGTTCTGCGTCGTCAGCCACGCTCATGCCTTGAGCGCCTGGGCCAGGCGGGCGATGCCTTCGCGGATCTTGTCCTCGTCAGCCGTGGCGAACGAGAGCCGGAAGCTGGTGGCATCGGGGTTTTGCGCAAAGAACGGCGCACCCGGCACAAAGGCCACGCCCTGGGCAATGGCCCGCTTGGCCAGCTCACCGGCATCGGCCAGCGCGCCGCCCTTGCCGGTCAGGCGCACCCACAGGAACAGGCCGCCCTGGGGCTGCAGGAATTCCACGGCATCGCCGAGGTGCTCGCGCAGCGCATCGCCCATGGCCTTGGCGCGGCGCGCGTAGACCTCGCGCACATGGGCCAGCGTGGCGGGCATGGCGCCGGACTTCAGGTACTGCGCGGCCGTGGCCTGGGCAAAGGTGCTGGTGTGGGCATCGCTGAACTGCTTGCACATCACGGCGCGGCCCAGCAGCTCGGCCGGGGCCACCAGCCAGCCAATGCGCAGGCCGGGGCTGAGCACCTTGCTCAGCGAGCCGCAGTGCGCCAGCCAGTCGCGGCTGCCGGGCACCTGGCTGGACAGCGCCAGCAGGCTGGGCGGAGGCGCTTCGCCAAAATACAGGTCACCGTAGGGATCGTCCTCCACCACCAGGGTCTGGTACTTGACGGCCAGCTCCAGCACCTTCTTGCGGCGCTCCAGGCTCAGCATGGCGCCGCTGGGGTTGCCGAAGGTGGGGATCAGGTAGACCAGCTTGGGGCGGTGCTCGGCAATGAGTTGCTCCAGCGCATCGACCTGGGTGCCTTCGGCGTCGATGGGTGCGCTGATGACTTCGGCGCCGTACAGGCGGAAGCACTGGATGGTGGCCAGGAAGGTCGGGCCTTCGACGATGACCTTGTCGCCGGGGTTGATCATGGTCTTGCCCAGCAGGTCCAGCGCCTGCTGGCTGCCCGTGGTCACCACCAGTTGCTCGGGGGCCAGCTCGCGCACGCCCTTGGCGGCCATGAAGGCGGCGATCTGCTCGCGCAGCGGCTGGTAGCCCTCGGTCGCACCGTACTGCAGCGCGGCGCCCGGCTCCTGCTGCAGAGCAGCCTGGGAGGCGGCGCTGATGCCAGCCACGTCGAACATGGCGCTGTCCGGGAAACCACCCGCAAAGCTGATGATGCCGGGCTTGCCCAGCAGCTTGAACAGCTCGCGGATGGCGGAGGTTTCTACGTTGTTCAGACGGTCGGCGAATTGCATGGGCAGGAGTCTCTTTGTCGGTGCAATGAAAAGGCGAAGCCTGCATTGTCGCCAATCCTGCCGCAGCTTTCCTGCACGATTAGAAGCCCCCTGAGTCGATTCGCGCCCTGCCCCCTCTCTCCCGGAAGGCAGCTGCGTTCAATCCACCTTGATGTCGGCTCTGGCGGCCACGGCGCGCATTTGCGGCAGTTCGCGCTCTATGCGCTCCTGCAGCGCGCTGGCCGGACCCCATGCGGGCGACAGGCCGATGTCCACCAGCTTCTTCTTCATGGCCGGCTCGGCCATGGCGTCGGCCAGCGCCTTTTCCAGCTTCTTCTGGATGGGTGCGGGCAGGCCGGCCGGGGCGAGGAAAGCAAACCAGGTGTCCATGGCAAAGCCCGGGTAGCCGCTTTCGGCCACGGTGGGCACCTGGGGCAGCAGGGCCAGGCGCTGGGGGCCCAGGGCTGCGATGGGACGGATCTTGCCGGCCTTGATCAGCGGCGTGGTGGCCACTACCGTGTCCACGGCCACCTGCACCTGGCCGCCCATCAGCGCGGTGAGGCTGGGCGAGCTGCCATTGAAGGGCACATGCACCATGCGCATGCCCGTGGCGGTCTTGAGCATTTCGCCGCCGAAGTGCACCGAGGATCCCGTGCCGAAGGAGCCGTAGGACAGCTTGTCGGGGTCGGCCTTGGCCAGGGCCACGAGTTCGGGCAGCGTGCGTGCAGGCGTTTCGTTATGGGCCACCAGCACCAGGCCCATGTCGGCCACCAGCCCCAGCGGCGTGAAGCTGCGCAGCGGGTCATAGGGCAGCGGGTTGCGGATGGCGGGGTTGAGCGTCAGCGTGGTGCTGGCGCCCAGCAGCAGCGTGTAGCCGTCGGGCGGCGCCTTGGCCACCAGTGCGCCAGCCACCACCGTGCCTGCACCGGGGCGGTTTTCCACGACCACGGGCTGGCCCAGCCGTTCACCCAGCGAAGTGGCCAGCAGCCGGCCCAGGATGTCGGTGGCGCCGCCCGGCGCAAACGGCACGACCAGCTTGATTGGACGATCCGGGTAGGACTGGGGCTGGGCTTTGGCTGCGGGCAGCGCAAGTGCCGTGGCACCGGCCATCAGACACGACAGAAAACGGGAACGGGACAAGGCCATGGCGCGGATCTCCTGGGGGACGAGGGAACGGGAACCTGGGAAAACTCGATGCAGCGGTTTCAGTCGAGCAGCGGGCTGCGCACGCGCGAGAAGCCGCCGGCCTGGTCATAGGCATGGCCGATCTGCAGCACGGCCAGATCGGCCTGCGCCGGGCCGATGATCTGCAGCCCGGCAGGCAGCCCCTGCGGCCCGAAGCCTGCGGGCGCGGCCAGGGCCGGCAAGCCGGCCATGGTGGCGGGCACCACGGTCTGCATCCAGCGGTGGTAGGTGTCCATCTCGCGGCCGCCCACGGCATGCGGCCAGTCCAGCGCCGCATCGAACGGGAAGACCTGGGCGGAGGGCAGCACTAGAAAGTCGTAGCTGTCGAACAGGCGGCGCAGGGTTTCGTACCAGGCCGAGCGCACACGCGCCGCGTCATAGACGGCCATGGCCGGCAGCGCCAGGCCGCGCTCGATTTCCCAGAGGGCCTCGGGCTTGAGCAGGGCATGCGTGACCGGGTCGCGGTACAGGGCGGCGTTGGCACCGGCCACGCTGAAGCTGCGCAGGTCGATCCAGGCGCGCCACAGGCGCTCGAAGTCGAAGGCCGGCACGGCCTCTTCCACCGTGCAGCCGATGGTCTTGAAATGCCGCAGCGCCGCACGGCAGGTCTCCAGCAGGCCGGGCTCGGTGGGCAGGTGCCCGCCCAGGTCCCCCAGCCAGCCGATGCGCAGGCCCTTGCAGTCGCGCTGCAGCTGCGCGGTCCAGTCCTTGGGCGGCTCGCTGCGGCGGGTCAGCGGCAGGCGCGCATCAAAGCCTGCCTGCACGGACAGCAGCAGGGCCAGGTCGGGAATGTCCCGCGCCATGGGGCCGGCCACGCTGAACCGCTGGAAGAACAGCTCTTCCGACGGGCCATGCGGCACGCAGCCCACCGAGGTGCGCAGTCCGTAGACATGGTTGAAGGCGGCCGGCGTGCGCAGCGAACCCATCATGTCCGAGCCATCGGCCACGGGCAGCATGCGCAGCGCCACGGCCACGCCGGCTCCGCCGCTGCTGCCACCTGCCGAGCGCGAAGGATCGAAGGCATTGCGCGTGGTCCCGTAGACCGGGTTGTAGGTATGGCCGCCCAGGCCGAACTCGGGCGAATTGCTGCGCGCCACAAACAGCGCACCGCCTGCGCGCATGCGCTCGAACACCACGCAATCGGTCTGCGAGACCTGGCCTGCGAAGATGGGCGATCCCTTGGTCGTCACCATGCCGGCCGCCGGCATGATGTCCTTGGGTGCCTGGGGAAAGCCGTGCAGCGGCCCCAGGCTCTGCCCGCGCGCCAGCAGCGTGTCCAGCTCGCGGGAGCGGCCGCGCAGCCAGTCGCGGTCCAGCGGAGACACCAGCGCGTTGACCACGGGGTTGAGGCGGTCGATCTGTGCGCAATAGGCATCCAGCACCTCCACGCAGGACAGATCGCGGCCCTGGATGGCCTTCGACAGCGCGACGGCCGACATCTCCACAACGCCACCACCCCCGGTGGCCAGGTCCGGCTGCTGCGTTGCAGTGCTTGCGTTTAACTCCATGGATTTCCTCGTTTTTGTGACAGAACGAAGTCAGCATAAGCAGGCGAAATTATTTCGACAATCGCCTTTTTCTTGGCTTATCGTTGCGTTTTTCGCAAACCATGAGCAAGCCACCATGCTTTCCAACCGCCTACAGGACACGGCCCTGCGCTACTTTCTCGAAGTGGTGCGCAGCGGCTCGGTCAGCGAAGCCGCCACGCGGCTCAATGTCTCGCCCTCGGCCGTGAGCCGCCAGGTCGCCGGACTGGAAGAGATGCTGGGCGTGCCGCTGTTCGAGCGCCGCCCGCGCGGCATGGCGCCCAGCCCGGCAGGCGAGCTGCTGGCCGCCCACGCACGCCGTGGTGCGCTGGAGGCCGACCGTGTGGTCTCCGACATCGAGGCCCTGCAGGGCCTGCGCCGGGGCGTGGTGCGCGTGTGCAGCTCGGGCGGCTTTGCCATCGAATTCCTGCCACGCGCCATGGCACTGTTCCGCGAACAGTATCCGGGCATGCAGTTCCACCTGCGTGTGGAGGCGCCTGCCGCCGTGACCCAGGCCGTGCTGGGCGGCGAGGCCGATGTGGGCCTGACCTACAGCCGCGCGGCGGCACGTGACATCGAGGTCTGGCACCGCCAGGTCTCGCCGGTGGTCGCCATCATGCGGCCCGACCATGCGCTGGCCCGGCATGCCAGCATCACCCTGGCCCAGATGCATCCCCATGCCATTGCCCTGCCCGAGGACGCCAACACCGCGCGCCAGCTGTTCGACATCGCCTGCAGCCACCGCCGCCTGGTGTTCGAGCCCGCCCTGGTCAGCGGCCAGTTCGAGACCCTGGTGCACTTCGTGCTGCACGGCGGCGGCCTGTCGCTGGGCGGAGAGGTCACCATGCGCGAGCGCGTGCGCCGAGGCGAGCTGCATGCGGCGCCCATCCGCGAGCGCGGCATGAATGCGCGCGCCATCGAGCTGCAGACGCTGTCCGGACGCACCCTGTCCAAGGGCGTGCGGGCATTTGTGGAGCACCTGCGGGAACTGCTGCCGCCTGGGTAGGAGGAAGAGGAGAAGGGAACGAAGGAAGAAGAGAGGGAACGGGTCTCAAGCGCAGTGGCAGGCGCTCAGGCCGGCCCGCCTTCCAGCTGGCGCTGCGCCCAATGCCACTGCGCCCGGCGTGTGGCCTGCCGCAGCCGCTGTGCCAGCGTCTGGCGCTCAGGCAGGCCGGGCAGGTACTCGGCCATCTGCACGCCGCGCAGTCCCAGCTCCAGCAGCTCGATCTGCTCGGAGCTGTTGCCCGTGCACAGCACCATGCCCATCGGCGTGTTCTCGCCCTGCTCATGCTCATGCCGGTCCAGCCAGCGCAGGTATTGCTCCATCTGCTCCTTGTCCTCGGCCGTGAATTCGCCCACCTTCAGCTCCACCGCCACCAGCCGCCGCAGCTTGCGGTTGTAGAACAACAGATCGAGGTGGAAGTCCTGCTCATCCATATGCATGTGCATTTGCCGCGCCACCAGGGTGAAGCCCGTGCCCGACCGCAGCAGGAAGGCCTCCATCTCGCGGATGATGGCGGCCTGCAGGTCGCCCTCCTGCCAGGCATCGTGCAGCCCCAGAAAGTCGAAGATGTAGGGATCGCGCATGAACAGCGCTGGCGACATGCGCTCGGTGCTGCGCGGCGTGACCGGCTCCTGTGCGATCAGCGCCTCGGCATCGCAGGGCAGAGCCAGGCGTTCATAGAGCTGGGAGTCGATGCGGCTGCGCAGCGTGCGTGCGCTCCAGCGCTCGAGGCTCGCCATGCTGGCGTAGTACTCGCGCTGCACTGGGTCCTTGATCGCAATCAGCACGATGAAATGCGCCCAGCTCAATTTCCGGGTCGGCGAGACGACCAGGGGCTGGTCGGGAAACGCGGTGGAGAACTGCCTCATGCGCCACAGGTTCTTCTCCGAGAAGCTGCTGCCATAGTCCTGGACCAGATGCCCGGCCAGCACCGGCAGGACCTCATCGCTGCAGCCTGCCTGCCGCACCTCGGATTCATGGCCATGGATGTGCTGGCCGATGTGCCAGTACAGCAGGGTGAGTTCACTGTTGACGTTGGCTGCCACGCGAAGCCGCGCGGCCTCGATCAGGTCCCGCACATTGCCCAGCAGGGCCTGTGACGATGCGAGCGCGGGAGAAACGGATATCTTGCGAGTGGCCATGTGGTCGCCCCCCTCCTGGTGGCGTGATGTCTGGATGTCTGGTGTCGGCGGAATCGATCCGGCCGACTATTGCGATGCGGCCTTGGCCAGTCAACGCCACATCTGCATAACCAGACGATCTGACCCTGGCAGACATGAAAAATCAGAACATTCCTAGAGCCTGTTACGCACTTTCAAATACCCGCGCTTGCATGACAATGCACGCCACATCGATGGATACGCGCCCCCCACAATGAAAACCACCAGCATCGAACCCTTCTTCGCCACGCTCAAGGCCGCCAATCCCTCGCCCCAGACCGAGCTGGAATACACCAATGTGTTCGAGCTGCTGTCTGCCGTGCTGCTCTCGGCCCAGGCCACGGACGTGGGCGTGAACAAGGCCACGCGCAAGCTGTTTCCCGTGGCCAATACGCCCCAGGCCATCCTGGACCTGGGACTTGAAGGGCTGGAGGGCTACATCAAGACCATCGGCCTGTACCGCAGCAAGGCCAAACACCTGATGCAGACCTGCCAGATCCTGGTCGAGCGCCATGGCGGCCAGGTGCCGCGCACGCGCGAGGAACTGGAAGCCCTGCCCGGCGTGGGACGCAAGACGGCCAACGTGGTGCTCAACGTGGCCTTTGGCGAGCCCACCATGGCCGTGGACACGCACATCTTCCGCGTGGGCAATCGCACGGGCCTGGCACCGGGCAAGACGCCGCTGGCCGTGGAGATGCAACTCATGAAGCGCGTGCCCCCGGCCTATGCCGTGGACTCGCACCACTGGCTCATCCTGCTGGGCCGCTACGTCTGCCAGGCCCGCAAGCCACGCTGCTGGGAGTGCGTGGTGGCGCCGTACTGCGACTACTCGCCCAAGACGCCTGCCCCGGCTGCGGGCAAGCGCTGAGCCTCAATCGGCCTTGAACCCCGTGGCCGCCACGGCCTTGCCCCAGGTGACCGTGTCGGCGCGCATGATGCGGGCGAGTTCGTCGCCCGTGGTGCCTGTCACGCGGAAACCCGCCTCCTCCAGCCGGCTGCGGCTGTCGGGCTGCTGCAGGGCGCGCACGATGTCGGCCTGCAGCCTGGCCACGATCTCGGGCGGCGTCTTGGCGGGCGCGACCACGCCGAACCAGGAATTGAACTCCAGCGACGGATAGCCCTGCTCCCGGATGGTGGGCAGCTCGGGCATCGACTGGGTGCGCGTGGCGCCCGTGCTGCCCAGGGCCGTGAGCTTGCCGGCCTTGACCTGGGGCGCGGCCAGGGCCGCCGTGGCGAAGACGGCCTGCACGTCGCCGCTGAACAAGCCGCCCAGGGCATCGTTGGTGTTCTTGTAGTGCACGGGCTCGGGCTTGAGCTGCACGGCATTGCCGAACATGAAGGCGCCGAAGTGGCCGGGCGTGCCGGCGCCGAAGGTGGCGATGAACAGCTCCTTGCGCTGGCGCGCCCAGGCCACGAAATCGGGCACATTGCGGGCCGGCACTTTCTGCGGGTTGACCAGCAGCACGAAGTCGGAGGTGACGACCTGGCTGACGGGCACAAAGTCCTTTTGCGGGTCGTAGGGCAGGCGCTGGTAGGTGTTGGGCGCAATGCTGAGCTGGCCGGTCTCGCCCAGCATCAGCGTGTAGCCGTCAGGCACGGCGCGTGCCGCCTCGCTGGCGGCGATGAGGCCGCCAGCGCCCGGCTTGTTGTCCACGACCACGCCCAGGTTGCCCCATTGCTCGGAGAGTTTCTGCGCGAGCAGGCGCGCCACGATGTCCGGCCCCGTTCCCGCAGGAAAGCCGACGAGCAGGCGCACGGGCTTGCTCGGAAAGGCCGGCTGGGCGCCGGCCACGGTCCAGGGAGTCAGCCCGGTGGCCAGCACGGCGGCAAGTGCGCAGGCCACGGCGGTGCGGCGCGACTTCGATGCCTGGTTTTTCATGTGTCTTGTCTCCTGCATTGTGGGTATCGAGAGGGGAAAGGCGCGGCTCAGAGCAGTTCATGAAAGCGCATCTGCACGCGATCGGGATGGCGCGCGCCGGTGCCGAAGAACAGGCGCTCGTTGATCCAGGCCAGCGCACGGCTGGCCGTCTCCATGCGGGGCGCGCAGCGGAAATAGATGTGCGCGGGGTCCACGGGCTCGCCGCGTGCCAGCTTTGCCATGTGCGCCGGGTCGCCGCTGCGCAGCGCCTGGTTGCAGACATAGATCAGGTCGCCGGCATCGGTCTCCAGCACATAGCGCGCATCGAGCTCGGCCAGCCCGCCGTGCACGATGCGCTGGAAGTCCGCGCCTCCGGGCAGCACGCGCGCGCTCCAGCCGTCGCCCCGGGCCGTGCCGCCCAGGATGGGGATCAGTCGGCGCCCGCCGTGCGCCGTGGCACCGACCTCCTGCGGCGGGCCTACCTGCACGCTCAGGTCGGCGAAGAAGCGAAAGCGCGGATCGGGCAAGGCCGCAAGCTGCGGCACGTCATCTGGCATGGTTCTGAGGCTCCGGTGGATGGAATCGGGACCTAGCATAAGCACCATTGCCCGGGCCGGCCGTCATCCCGGAAGATGACAACGCCCTGCCCGCCCCTGCCTTCCCTTGAGACACTGGACCGCCTCCTCCGACACCCCTGACGCCAGCGCCCTGAGCGGCCATGCGTCCGGCCACGCGCCCAGCCACGCCATCGGCCACATGGTCGCCAGCCTGGGAGAGCCCGGCTTCGCCCTGCAGGTGCTGGCGGCCATGAACCCGCTGCTGCCCGCCGCCTCCTGGTCTGTCTACCGCACGGGCCCGCGCAGCCGGCCGCAGCTGTTCCTGTCGGCCAGCAGCGAGGCGCGCGACACCACGCGCGACTGCTGGTGGGCCTATCTCTCGGGTCCTTATCTCCGCGACAGCACCTGGAACCACGGCGACGCCTGCCCGGCACGCAGCACGGCGCTGTGCCACATCACGGCCCAGGAGGTGGAGGGCGAGCACCGCGCCCTGGTCTACGACGCGCACGGCATGGCCGAGCGCGTGTCCATCGTCGAGCACCAGGACGACGGCGGCGTGTTTGCCGTCAATTTCTATCGCCATCAGCACCAAAGGGCACTGGGCGATGCGCAGATCGACCGCTTCGGGAGCATGGCGCCCGTGCTGCTGGCCCTGGCGCACAAGCACATTGCGCTGACGCAGGCGCAGCCCGCCGTGGTAACGGCCTTGGCCCCGGCCACCCCACCCAGCCAGCCCCGGCAGCGGCAGACACTGCCGGCCCTGCGCATGCGCCTGCTGCAGGCACAGCCCGACCTGACGCCGCGCGAACTCGATGTCTGCGCCCGGCTGCTGCAGGGCATGACGCATGAGGGCATTGCCTGCGACCTGTGCCTGAGCCTGCCCACCGTCAAGACCTACCGCAACCGCGCCTTTGCGCGGCTGGGCATCCACTTTCGCAGCGAGCTGTTCGCGCTGGCCATGGAGCCGCAGGGCTGAGGCCTTGCGTCAATCCAGCGATGCGCCGGACGCCTTGACGATGCGCGCCCACTTGGCGATGTCCTCGCGCAGCAGGGCCGCCATCTGGGCGGGTGGCACGGGCCTGTCCGCCGGCCCGGCCAGCTCCACGCCCGAGGCTTCGAGCTTGCCCCGCAGATCGCCGGCCGCCAGCGCACGCGCCATGCCGTCCTGCAACTGCGCCAGCACCGGCGCGGGCACGCCTTCAGGCGCAAACAGACCCACCCACAGCGTGCCGTTGTAGCCGGGCACGGTCTCGCCAATGGTGGGCACATCGGGCAGCAGCGGTGATCGCGCCGCGCCGCTCACGGCCAGCGCACGCAGCCGGCCGGCCTGGATATGGGGCAGCGTTGACGGCAGGCTGCCGAACAGCAGCGGCACCTGCCCGCCCAGCACATCGTTGAGCGCGGGCGCCACGCCCTTGTAGGGCACATGCTGCAGTTGGATGCCCGCCATGCTGTTGAGCATCTCGCCCAGCAGATGGTTGAGCGTGCCGTTGCCGGCCGAGGCATAGCGGAACTCGTCGGGCCGGCCCCGGGCCATGGCAATCAGCTCGGGCACGGATTTGGCCGCAAAGCCGGGATGGGCCAGCAGCACATTGGGCACGGAGCCGATCAGGCCGATGGGCCGGAAGTCCTTCACCGGATCAAAGCCCGGCTTGCGGTACAGCGCGGGGTTGATGGCCTGGCTGCTGCTGATGGTCATCAGCAGGGTATGCCCGTCGCGCGGCGCCTTGGCCACGGCCTGGGTGCCGATGTTGCCGCCCGCGCCGGGCCGGTTCTCGACCACCACGCTGGCGCCCAGCACCTCGGCCAGCTTCTGGCTCACCAGCCGGCCCACGATGTCGTTGGTGCCGCCCGGCGCCTGCGGGACGATCATCACGATGGGCCGCGCAGGCCAGGCCTGGGCATGGCCCAGCAGGGGCAAGGCGAGTGCGGCGGCCACCAGGCTTCGGCGGCGCAAAAGGCTCGACGGCAGGGGAAAGGAAGAATCCGGCATGGTCATGTCTCCATTTGTTCTTGTCGCAAGCCCGCATGGTTGCCCGTGCCGGGCCAGCGCACAATCGCGCATTTCCTGACCCGGCCTTCGGAATTGACAAAGCCTTGACCCAGCCCATGCCCTCTTCGCCCTTCATGCCCCTCATGCATTTCGACCTGACCGACCTGCGCCTGTTCGTGCATGCCGCCGAACTGGGCAGCCTCACGCGCGCCTCGCAAAGGCAGCACCTGTCCCTGGCCGCAGCCAGCCTGCGCATCAAGGCGCTGGAGGAGCAGGCGGGCATGCCCCTGCTGTACCGGGAGGCGCGCGGCGTGCGGCCCACGCCGGCCGGCGAAGCCTTCCTGCACCACGCGCGCGGCATGCTGCTGCAGTCCGAGCAGCTGCGCCACGACCTGCAGGAGTACGGCGCCGGCCTGCGCGGCCATGTGCGGGTGTTTGCCAACACCACGGCCGTGACCGACTTTCTTCCCGAGATCCTGCCCGCCTTTCTTGCCGATCACCCGCGCGTGAACGTGGACCTGCAGGAGCGGCCCAACGCCGAGATCGCGCGCGGCGTGCTCGACGGCCGGGCCGACCTGGGCATCGTGGCCGGCCAGGTGGATACGCTGGGCCTGCAGACCATCCACTTCAGCACCGACCGGCTGGTGCTGGCCACGCCGCGCGGCCACCGCTTTGCGCGGCGCAAGCGCATTGCGTTTGCCGAGACGCTGGACGAGGACGCCATCGGCATGCAGCAGGGCAGCACGCTGCAGACATTTCTGGCAGGTGTGACCGAGCGCCTGGGCAAGCCCATGAAGCTGCGCATACAGCTGTCCAGCTTCGACGCCATGTGCCGCATGATCGGCGCCGGCGTAGGCATAGGCATCGTTCCCGAGAGCGCCGCGCGGCGCAACCGCGAAAGCATGGGGCTGGCGCTCATCGATCTGACCGACGCCTGGAGCGTGCGCGAGCGCCGCATCCTCGTGCGCGACCAGGGCCGGCTGCCGCGCCATGCGCAAGCCCTGATCGAGGTGCTGCAGGCCTACTACGCCGCGCCTGCCGTCTCCTGAGCCTGCGGCGCACCCTGCTCCATCAGGCTGGACAGCGAAAGAACCTGCCCACCGCCCGCATCGAAGTTGCCCGGCTCCAGCCAGCGCTGGTAGGCCGCGCGCAGCGCCGGCCATTCGCTGTCGATGATGGAGAACCAGGCCGTGTCGCGGCTGCGGCCCTTGTAGACCACGGCCTGGCGGAACACCCCCTCGAACTGGAAGCCCAGGCGCGCCGCCGCGGCACGCGACGGCGCATTCAGGCTGTCGCACTTCCACTCGTAGCGGCGGTAGCCCAGCTCGTCGAAGGCGCGCTGCAACAGCAGGAACTGCGCCTCGGTGGCCGCACGCGTGCGCTTGAGCCGGCGCGAGTAGCAGACAAAGCCCACTTCCATCACGCCGCTGGCCGTGTCCACGCGCATCAGCGCCAGCGAGCCGATGGCACGGCCCGTGGCCAGGTCGATGACGGCGTGGTGCAGCGGGTCATCGCTGGCCTGGGCGGCCTCGGCAAAGCGCAGATAGGCCTGGGCGTCGGCGAAGGGGCCTACCGACATGTATGTCCAGTCGCTGGCGTCCGGCGCCTGGCTGAAGGCATCGAACAGATCGGCTGCATGGCGCGCGGCGGACAGCGGCTCCAGCCGGCAGTAGCGGCCTTGCATGGGCGTGCGCGGCGGGCGCTGGCGTGGGGTCCAGTTGGGAAGGTCGTGGCCTACGGGTTGGGAGTGGGCATTGAGTGCGGGGGGCATGGGAGATTCCTGGTCAGGTCATTTGGCAGGGCCACGATAGCGCTGGCGTGGCATCATTGAAAGCGCCATATCTTCCTTATTTCATGGTGCCACGCCACCCATTGCATGCACGCCCCTGACCTGCTGGCCAGTCCCTTGCAATCCGGCCCTGGAGCGGCTCCCCGCCAGCGCCAGCTGATCCAGCGCCTGAAGCAGGCCATCCTGGCGGGCCGCCTGCCGGCCGGCGACCGCCTGCCGGCCTCGCGCGCGCTGTCGGAGGATCTGGGAGTCTCGCGCAACACCGTGCTCATCGCCTACGAGCAACTGGCGGCCGAAGGCTATGTGGTCGCCGACCGGCAGGGCACGCGCGTGGCGGCTGTATCCACCCATTCCACGGCAGCCGCCGAGGCGGCCGCCGCGCCCCCCTGCGCACCCCGCACGGCCCGGCGCCTGGACCGCATCGCGCCCACGCGCCACGCCATCGACCGCAGCCTGCCCCTGACGCCGGGCACGCCCGCGCTGGACAGATTCCCCCTGACCGCCTGGCGCCGTTCGCAGGACCGCGCATTGCGCCTTCCCGCCAACGCCACGCTGGACTATGGCGACCCTTCGGGCGAGCCCGCACTGCGCCAGGCCATTGCGCAGCACCTGCGCATCTCGCGCGGCGTGCGCTGCGATGCCTCGCGCATCATCGTCACCGAAGGCGCCCAGGGTGCGCTGGACCTATGCGTGCAACTGCTCACCAACCCGGGCGACCATGCCTGGCTGGAGGAGCCCGGCTACCGGGGCGCCAAGTCGGCCTTTGCGGGGGGAGACCTGTGCGTCAGCACACTGCGCGTGGATGCGGATGGCGCAGCCATCGCGCCCGGCCTGTGGGACAGCCATCCTCCACGGTTGATCCAGATCACGCCGTCGCACCAATATCCCACGGGCGCGGTGCTGTCGGTGGCGCGCCGGCTGGACCTGCTGGAGCGCGCGCGCCGCGCGGGGGCCTGGATCATCGAGGACGACTACGACAGCGAATTCCGCCACCAGGGCACGCCCATCGCCGCCATGCAGGGCCAGGTGCCGGATGCGCCCGTGCTCTATGTGGGCACCTTCAGCAAGACCATGTTCCCGGCACTGCGCCTGGGCTTTGTGGTGCTGCCGCAGGCCCTGGCGGCCAGCGCCGCAACGGCCGTGCAGGAGATGCTGCGCGGCGGCCACCGCCTGGAGCAGCTGGCCATGGCGGACTTCATGGAAAGCGGCCAGTTCTCGCGCCACCTGGGCCGCATGCGGCGCCTGTACCGCGAGCGCCAGGCGGCCCTGCGCGAGGCGCTGGCCACGCAACTGGGCGTGGAGCACGAGGTGCTGGGCGGCCACGGCGGCCTGCACCTGACGGTGCGGCTGCCGCCGGACCTGTCCGACCGTGCCATCGTGGCGCAGGCGCGGCGCGCCGGCATGAACCCGGGCGCCCTCTCGTCCTTCGCCCTGGCACCGCTGCCGCAGGACAACGGCCTGGTCATCGGCTACGGCAATACCGATGCCGGGCGGTTGGGCCCGCTGGTCAGGCTCCTGGGCCAACTGGCGGCGGCCACGGCGCGGGCATAGCGGCCCGGCGCAGGCGGCTATGCCTCTTGCGAGCGTGTGCTCACCCCTGCCTGCGCAAAGCTGGCCATCTCGCCCAGCATGGCGCAGGCCGACACCAGCAGCGGCCAGGCCAGGGCCGCGCCCGAGCCTTCGCCCAGGCGCAGCTGCCAGTCCAGCAGCGGCTCGGCACCCAGGTGGGCCAGCATGCGCACATGGCCGGGCTCACCCGAGCGGTGCGAGAAAACGCAGCGCTCCAGCACGGCCGGCTGCAGGCGGCTGGCCACCAGCACGGCGGCCGTGGTGATGAAGCCATCGACCACGATGACACGGCGCTCGGCGGCGGCCTGCAGCACGGCGCCCACCATGGTGGCAACCTCGAAGCCGCCCATGGCCGCCAGCGCGTCCAGCGGTTCCGTGGCCTGGGCGTGCAGCTGCAGCACCTCCTGCAGCACCCCGATCTTGCGGGCCAGCCCGGCTGCATCCAGGCCGGTGCCCGCACCCGTGACCTCGGCCAGCGGTTCGCCGCACAGCCGCGCCAGCAGCAAGGATGCGCTGGAGGTATTGCCAATGCCCATCTCTCCCAGCAGCAGCGCATTGCCCGGCAACTGGCGCACCAGGGCCGCGCCGTTGCGCAAGGCCATGGCGCATTCGGCGGCCGTCATGGCCGGGCCCTGGCTGCAGTCGCGCGTGCCGTAGCCCAGCTTGCGGCGCCACAGGCGCGGCTGGCCGGCCTGGGGAAGCTTGTCGTCGGGGTCCTGCTCGCGCGCGGGAAAGTCGCGTGCCACGCCGCAGTCCACCACGTTCAGCGCCAGCCCATGCTGGCGCGCCAGCACGCTGACGGCGGCGCCGCCGGCCATGAAGTTCTCGACCATCTGCCAGGTCACATCCACCGGATAGGCCGACACGCCGCGCGCAGCCAGCCCATGGTCGGCCGCAAACACCAGCATCT
Organism: Delftia sp. K82; assembly: GCF_002193035.1. NCBI lineage: Bacteria > Pseudomonadati > Pseudomonadota > Betaproteobacteria > Burkholderiales > Comamonadaceae > Delftia > Delftia sp. K82. The sequence goes on from NZ_MYFL01000001.1 coordinate 3,290,788, forward strand.
GCGGCTGCTGCAGCACCGGCCTGTCCTGGCCCAGGATGCAGGCAATGCGCAGCGCCAGCTGCTCCAGCCGCCCCAGTGCGCCCAGCGGCTTGGTCTTGTGGTCTATGGCGTGCTGCACGCGCTGGGTGAAGGCGGCATCGGCCAGGGAGGCGATGGCGGGAATAGCGGCTATAGCGGTAGTGGCAGCATTGGCGCCATCGTGCGAGTGTTCTGTGGGTGCAGCGGAATGCGGGGTGGGCGTTGACATGGCGAAGCGGCCTTGGCCCGGGACGGGCGTGGCGGGCGGATTGCAAAGGCGCAAGTATGGCGCGCCGCGCAACTCCGGCAGAACCATCGGCCTCTTTCCTGACGCCAAGGACGGTCTGGGCGTCGATTGCCGCAGCAGGCCGTACAGGCCGGCCCGTTCTGAGACAATCGCTGCCACACGTGTCTCCCCAGCCCCCTACTCCCTCCATGACGGTTTCCTTCTCGGCCATCCAGCCCGGTCTCAAGCTTGCGGACCAGGTTGCCCGGCAGCTGGAGGCGCGCATCCGCGCCGGCAATCTGCAGCCGGGGCAGAAGCTGCCGACCGAGGCCGAGCTCGTGCAGCAGCTCGAGGTCAGCCGCACCGTGGTGCGCGAGGCGGTGTCCCAGCTCAAGTCGCGCAACCTGGTGGAATCGCGCCAGGGCAGCGGCGTGTTCGTGAAGGCGGCAGGCATAGAGCCACTGGACTTCGAGGGCCTGCCTGCGGCTGGCAGGAATGCGCTGATCCAGATCACCGAGGTGCGCCGCGCGCTGGAAGCCGAGGTGGCCGAACTCGCGGCGCGCCGGCGCAGCGAAGAGGATATGCAGCGCATCCACGATGCGGAGAGCGCCCTGGCCGAGGCCGTGCGGCTGGGCCGTGATGGCGTGGAGGAAGACATGGCGTTTCACCGCGCCATTGCCCAGGCTTCGGGCAACCCGTTCCTGATCAGCACGCTGGACTACCTGTCGCAGTTCCTGCGCGGTGCCATGCGCATCACGCGCGCCAACGAGGCGCGGCGCGAGGACTTCGGCAAGGCCGTGGAACGCGAGCACCACAGCATCGTGCTGGCCATCGAGGCCGGCGACCCCAAGGCCGCGCGCAAGGCCGCCGCCACGCACATGGGCAACGCCATAGACCGCATCCACCGCGCCGACGCCAGCTTCTGGGAGCAGGACGGCGAACGCCTGGCCCGCGACATCCTGGCCGCCAAGCCCTGAACCTCCGAAGCCATCCCTTGGCGCATGGCCAAGGGTTTTCACCTTGTTTGGATTTTTGCGCAAAATTTGTATGATGACCTGATGACAATATCAGTCACACCTCTTTTTGCACCCGGCACACCTGGCCTTTGCGTGGGCGCTCACCCATGAGCGACGAATCCCGCATCCGCGAGCAGATCTGTGCCACCGGCGCCAGCCTCTACCAGCGCGGCTACACCGTCGGCGCAGCCGGCAACATCAGCGCGCGCCTGCATGACGGCTGGCTGATCACCCCCACCGACGCCTGCCTGGGCCGGCTCGACCCGGCCGAGCTGTCCAAGGTCGATGCCGGCGGGCAGTGGGTCAGCGGCGCCCAGCCCTCCAAGACCCTGGTCCTGCATCGGGGCATCTACGGCAATGACGGCGAGGCGCGCGCCGTCATCCACACGCATTCCACGCATCTGGTGGCGCTGACGCTGTCCGGCGTCTGGCGCGAGGACGAGGTGCTGCCGCCCATCACCCCCTACCAAGTCATGAAGGTGGGCCGCATCCCGCTGATCCGCTACCGCCGGCCCGGCGACCCGCAGGCCGCCGCCGAGGTGGCCGCGCAGGCCGGCCAGGTGCGCGGCGCCCTGTTCGAGCGGCTGGGCCCCGTGGTTTGGGAGCGGTCGGTGGAGCAGGCCAGCCATGTGCTGGAAGAGCTGGAGGAAACCGCAAGGCTCTGGCTCATGACCCATCCCCGGCCGCAGCCCCTGGACGCGGCCGCCATCGACGAGCTGCGCACCACCTTCGGGGCGCGCTACTGATTTGCACCGCGGCGCCCACGGCCGCATTCCACCACCCAGCCCATTCACAGCCGCGCAGCCGCCAGGCGGCGCATCAAGCGGCGAACCCAAGGGAGACTTGAAATGACGACAACGGATATCGCATCCGGCCAGGCCGGGGCCGCCCCGCGCCAGCCCGACTCGCTGGAGACGGCACGCGCCTACGCCAAGGTGTTCTGGCGCCTCGTGCCGTTCCTGATGCTGTGCTATGTGATCGCCTACCTCGATCGCGTGAACGTGGGCTTTGCCAAGCTGCAGATGTCCCAGGACCTAGGCTTCAGCGAGACCGTGTTCGGCCTGGGCGCAGGCGTGTTCTTCATCGGCTACTTCCTCTTCGAGGTGCCCAGCAACCTGCTCATGCACCGCCTGGGCGCGCGCGTCTGGATCGCCCGCATCATGATCACCTGGGGCATTCTGTCGGCCATGTTCATGTATGTGGAGACGCCCACGGGCTTCTACATCCTGCGCTTTCTGCTGGGCCTGGCCGAGGCGGGCTTCTACCCCGGCGTGATCCTGTACCTGACCTACTGGTACCCGGCCCACCGGCGCGCCAAGATCGTGGCGCTGTTCATGTCGGCCATCCCCGTGGCCGGCATTTTCGGCAACCCGCTGTCGGGCTGGATCATGCAGGCCTTCCACGGCGACCATGGCCTGCACGGCTGGCAGTGGATGTTCCTGATCGAGGCGATTCCCGCCCTGGTGATCGGCGTGGTGACCATCTTCTATCTGGACAACGGCATCTCCAGCGCCAAGTGGCTGACGGCCTCCGAAAAGCAGCTGCTGGCGCGCGAGATCGAGCTGGACCAGCAGCACTCAGGCGCACAGAAGCATTCGCTCAAGGCCGTGTTCGCCGACCGCCGCGTCTGGTGGATGTGCCTGATCTACTTCGCCTTTGTCGCCGGCCAGTACGGCCTGACCTTCTGGATGCCCACGCTGATCAAGTCCACGGGCGTCACGGGCGCGCTGAACATCGGCCTGCTCAGTGCCATCCCCTTCCTGTGCGCCATCGTGGTGATGAACCTGATGGGCCACAGCGCCGACAAGCGCCGCGAGCGCCGCTGGCACCTGATCGTGCCCGCGCTGATGGGCGCCGTGGGCTTTGCGATGACGGCCTTCTTCGCCGACAACACGGTTCTTTCCCTGATCTTCCTGTCGCTGGCCGCAGCCGGCGTGCTGACCTGCGCGCCGCTGTTCTGGTCGCTGCCCACGGCCTTTCTGTCGGGCACGGCGGCGGCGGCGGGCATTGCCATCGTCAACTCGGTCGGCAACCTCGCGGGCTTCGCCAGCCCTTACATGATCGGCTACCTCAAGGACCTGACCCAGTCCACGCAGGCCGGCATGTTCGTGCTGGCGGGGGTGCTCGTGGTGGGCGCCATCGCGGTCTGGCTCACCCCCGCAAAGATGGTCAACCGCTGACCGGCCTTTCTTCCCATCCTTCAAGCTCCAAGTCCCAAGACACATGAAAGTACTGATCACCGGCGGCGCCGGATTCCTGGGCCAGCGCCTGGCCCGCAAGCTGCTCGAACAGGGCGCGCTGACGCTGGCCGGCACCCGCTGGCCCATCCACCAGATCGACCTGCTCGACGTGGTGGCCACCGACGCCATTGAAGACACGCGCGTGCGCTCCCTGGTGGGCGACATTGCCGACCCGCAGGTGCTGCGCGGCGCCATAGACCAGGACACGGCCGTGATCTTCCATCTGGCCGCTGTGGTCAGCGGCCAGGCCGAGGCCGACTTCGACCTGGGCATGCGCATCAACCTCGATGCCTCGCGCGCCCTGCTGGAGACCTGCCGCGCCGTGGGCCACATGCCGCGCGTGGTCTTCACCAGCTCGGTGGCCGTCTACGGGGGTGACCTGCCCGACACCGTGCTGGACGGCACGGCCCTGAACCCGCAGTCCTCCTACGGCACGCAAAAAGCCATTGCCGAGCTGCTGCTGGCCGACTACACGCGGCGCGGCTTTGTCGACGGCCGCGTGCTGCGCCTGCCCACGATCAGCGTGCGCCCGGGCCGGCCCAATGCGGCCGCCTCGTCGTTTGCCAGCGGCATCATCCGCGAGCCCCTCAACGGCGAAGCGGCCAACTGCCCCGTGGGTGCCACTACGCGCCTGTGGCTGCTGTCGCCGCGCCGCGCCGTCGAGGCCCTGGTCGCAGGCTGCGAACTCGATGCCAGCGCCGTCGCCGACCGCCGCCCCATCAACCTGCCCGGCGTGTCCGTCAGCGCGGGCGACATGGTGCGCGCGCTGCGCGAAGTGGCTGGCGACGAAGTGGCCAACCGCGTGAGCTGGCAGCCCGACGACAAGGTCGAGCGCATCGTCGGCAGCTGGCCCGGCCGCTGGGATACCGCGCGCGCCAACCAGCTGGGCCTGCGCGGCGACGAGGACTTTGCGGCCATCGTGCGCGCCTACATCGCCGATGACCTGACACCGGCCAAGCCATGAGCAACGACACCTCCACACCACAGCCCGCAGCACGCGCCGTCGGCGTGATCGGCCTGGGCGCCATGGGCGCCGGCATGGCGCAAAGCCTGCGCCGCGCCGGCCACCACGTGCATGTCCACGACATCCGGCCCGGGGCCGCAGCCGCCTTCGCCGCCGAAGGTGGCACGGCCTGCGCCACGCTGGCCGACATGGCCGCCGCTTGCCGCATCGTCGTCAGCGTGGTGGTCAACGCCCAGCAGACCGAGGCCGTGCTGTTCGGCGAAGGCGGCATCGCTCCTGCGCTGCAACCCGGCTCCGTCTTCATCATGTGCTCCACCGTGGACCCCAACTGGTCGGTGGCGCTGGAGGCCAAGCTGCAGGCGCAGGGCGTGCACTACATCGACGCGCCCATCTCCGGCGGCGCGGCCAAGGCCGCGTCGGGCCAGATGACCATGATGACGGCCGCCCGCCCCGAGGCCTATGCCGCCTGCGAAGGCGTGCTCGACGCCATGGCCGCCAAGGTCTACCGCCTGGGCGACAGCGCGGGCGCGGGCAGCAAGGTGAAGATCATCAACCAGCTGCTGGCCGGCGTGCACATTGCCGCAGCGGCCGAGGCCATGGCCCTGGGCCTGCGCGAAGGCGTCGATGCCGCCGCGCTCTACGAGGTCATCACCCACAGCGCCGGCAACAGCTGGATGTTCGAGAACCGCATGGCCCACGTGCTGGCCGGCGACTACACCCCGCTGTCGGCCGTGGACATCTTCGTCAAGGACCTGGGCCTGGTGCTGGACACCGCGCGCCACAGCAAATTCCCGCTGCCCCTGGCCTCCACGGCCCACCAGATGTTCATGCAGGCATCCACCGCCGGCCATGGCCGCGAGGACGACAGCGCCGTCATCAAGATCTTTCCGGGCATCACCCTGCCCCAGGCTCCATCGGAATCCCCATGACCCTTCTTCTGGGCTGCATAGCCGACGACTTCACGGGCGCCACCGATCTGGCGAACAACCTGGTGCGCGCAGGCATGCGCGTGGTGCAAAGCATTGGCGTGCCTGCCGGCCCGGTGGACGAGGGCGTGGACGCCGTCGTTGTCGCGCTCAAGTCGCGCACCATCGCGCCGGCCGATGCCATTGCGCAATCGCTGCAGGCCCTCGAATGGCTGCAGGCCCAGGGCGCCAATGGCCGCGCGCCGCAGATCTACTTCAAGTACTGCTCCACCTTCGACAGCACGCCGCAGGGCAACATCGGCCCCGTGACCGATGCGCTGATGGACGCGCTGGGCTGTGGCTTCACCATCGCCACGCCGGCCTTCCCCGACAACCAGCGCACCGTCTTCAAGGGCCACCTGTTCGTGGGCGATGTGCTGCTCAGCGACAGCGGCATGCGCAACCACCCGCTCACCCCCATGACCGATGCCAACCTGGTGCGCGTGCTGCAGGCGCAGACACGGCGCAAGGTGGGGCTGATCGACCATGTGGCCGTCGCGCAGGGCGAAGCCGCCATCCGCGCGCGCATCGCCGCACTCCAGGCCGAGGGCGTGGGCATGGCCATGGTCGATGCCGTCTCCAACGACGACTTGCTGCGCCTGGGCCCGGCCCTGGCCGGCATGCCGCTTGTCACGGCGGGCTCGGGCGTGGCCATCGGCCTGCCCGCGAACTTCAGCATCCAGCCCACGGCCCAGGCCGCTGCCCTGCCAACCGCCACCGGCCTGCAGGCGGTCGTCTCGGGCAGTTGCTCGGTGGCCACCAATGCACAGGTGGCGCACTTCATCGCTTCGGGCCGCCCGGCCCTGGCGCTGGAGCCGCTGCGCATCGCAGCCGGCGAGGACGAAGCCGGCAAGGCCCTGGCCTGGGCCCGCCAGCACATCGCCAGCGGCCCGGTGCTGATCTACTCCACCGCCGAATCCGCAGCCGTCAAGGCCGTACAGGGCCGCCTGGGCGTGGAGCAGGCCGGCGCACTGGTCGAACAGACCATCGCCGCCATCTCCCGGGGGCTGGTCGAGATGGGCGTGCGCCAGCTCATCGTGGCCGGTGGCGAAACCTCGGGCGCCTGCGTGCAGGCGCTGGGCGTCGAGCAGATGCGCATAGGGCCGCAGATCGACCCTGGCGTGCCCTGGTGCCATGCCGCCTCGCCCCTGGCGCCGCAGGGGCTGCACCTCACGCTCAAGTCCGGCAACTTCGGCACCACGGACTTCTTCACCAAGGCCTTCGGCGCGTTGCCGCGCGCCTGATGCCACACTCAGCCTCCGTTTTCAGGAAAGCTTTCATGCCCCGTTTCGCCGCCAACCTGTCCATGCTCTACAACGACCTGGACTTTCTTGACCGCTTCGAGGCCGCCGCGCGCGACGGCTTCCAGGCCGTCGAATACCTGTTTCCCTACGACTTTGCCCCCGAGCAACTGGCCCGGCGACTGCAGGACCACGGCCTGCAGCAGGTGCTGTTCAACGCCCCGCCCGGCGACTGGAACGCGGGCGAGCGCGGCCTGGCCTGCATCCCCGGGCGCGAGGCGGAATTCGCCCAGGGCATGGAGCGCGCCATCGCCTATGCCCGGGCCCTGGGCTGCCCGCGCATCCACGTCATGGCCGGGCTCAAGCCCGCAGGCGCCAGCGATGACATCCTGCGCTCCACCTACATCTCCAACGTGCGCCATGCCGCACGGCTGGCCGCGCCCCACGGCATCGCCATCCTGCTGGAGCCCATCAACGGCCGGGACATGCCAGGCTTCTTCCTGAGCCGCCAGGACCAGGCCCACGCGCTGCTGGCCGACATCGCAGAGTCCAACGTCCAGGTCCAGATGGACCTCTACCACTGCCAGATTGTCGAGGGAGACCTCGCCATGAAGATCCGCCAGTACCTGCCCACAGGCCGCGTGGGGCATGTGCAGATCGCAGGCGTGCCCGAACGCCACGAACCCGACGTGGGCGAGGTCAACTACCCCTACCTTTTCCGCCTGCTGGACCAGCTGGGCTATGACGGCTGGATAGGCTGCGAATACCGCCCCGCGCGCGGCGCGGCGGCACACGCTACCAGCGAGGGGCTGGGGTGGATGAAGGAGTGGCTGTAGCTGTAGCGTCTGCTGCGGCAGCCCGTCATCCGCCAGGCACGGGAGGATGGGTCGGATAGCTGTCCTGCGTATCCGCCGCCTGCGTTCAGGAATATTCCAGATCGCTGTGCTTGCCGACCACCAGCCGGCCGGCCGACAGCGACATCATCAGCAGCGCAATCGCCTCATGCATGATCAGCGTGTGCGTGTTGCCGGTCTCCACCATCTTGCTGCGCAGCGATTCGCGCACCTGCAGGGAGCCGGTCACGTCGATGATGATGTCCACCGCCGCGTCCACCAGTTCCATGAACCGGGTGGTGACCGGCACGCCGCGCGCGCGTGCCAGTGCGATGCCGGGCTGGTTCAAATCCAGGTCGGCCACCCCAAGCAACTGCACGAAGGGCGCGTCCAGCAATTGCTGCAGCAAGGGAGTGCCGGTCTGCCCCGCACCAATGACCACGATCCGGAAGGCTTGCATGGGTTGAATCCTTTTTCCATATGGGAAGTACGGCGCCATCATAGAAATGCCTTGCCGGTGTGAGCCGGTCCGGGGCGGGTGAAATGGGTTTGTATGACCCAGATCAAATCCGGTGGACAGGGGCGTGGCGGCGGGCCAGGTCTCTGCGGTCTAGATTCGATACCGACCGGCTGCCTGCAGCAGGGACCACACCACAGGCTGCTGACGCGGGAGCCTGCATTCGCCCACAAAAAAACCCGCCGGCTTCGTGGCCCGGCGGGTTTTCTCAGGTGAACAACAGCCAGCGCTGTTATTGCCTTACAGGAACCTGTTCCGTGTACTCGCGCAGCACGCCGCCGCCTTCGACGGAGCCGCTGACCTGGCCGTCCTTGACGCGCTCCACGCAGGAGCGGCGGTCGCCTTCGTTCTTGAAGACATCGCAGCGGGCCACGGCATTGCGCTGGAAGTGGTCGCCCGACTGGACGCCGCCTCGGCGCGATTGCTCCTGGACGGCTGCAGCCTCGTGCTGGGCAGGGTCGCGGCGGTCATAGCCGCGCTTGGCGGGCCCCTTGGGTTCGGCGTGCTTCTTGTGGTGGTGATGGGGCTTGGCCTTTTCCGCAGCGGGTGGTGGGGGCGGCATGCCATCGGGGCCAGGGGCGGGCTGGGCAGTGGCCAATCCGGCCATGCCAAGCACGGCGGCGCCAATACACAGCTGCAGGGGACGAATCCATGGGTTCTTCATAGCTTCACTCCATTCCTCGTGAAAAAAGTCAAGGCCCAAGCATGCGTGTTTTCCAGCTCCCCATTTATCGGTACAGCACGGCTGCGCATGCAGGCCATGGCCTACAGCTTGCCGTGCCCCCTGCAAGCGGCCCCTGACCTGGGTCAAGCCTGGTGCGCAAACCAGCGCTGCACGCCTTCGGCCATGCGTGCGAAGACGCTGTCCAGCGTGGGCACCTCGGCGCCCCACAGGGCGTGCAGCACGTCCGCGTTCTCGAACAGGCCGTGCCAGTAGCAGCCGGCGATGCGGCCATCGGGGCTGTGCCACAGCAGGCCGGGCACGGGCTCGGCTACGGCACTGCCAGCGGCCACCATGTCGGGGCGCACGCTGGTCTGGCCGTGGTGGATTTCATAGACCTGTGCCTGCACGCCAGACAGCGGCGCCAGCGCACCCGGCAGCGGCGGCAGTTGCACGCTGGCGGGCAGCACGGTCTTGTCGGGCGCGAACAGGGTCGTCAGCGGCAGAAGCCCCAGGCCGGCGGCGTTGCCGTCCACGCCATGCAGGTCGATCAGCGCCTCGCCCAGCATCTGCAGGCCGCCGCAGATGCCCAGCACCTGCCGGCCTGCCGCAGCGTGTGCAGCAACGGCGGCATCCAGACCCTGGGAACGCATCCAGGCCAGATCGGCAGCGGTGGCCTTGGAGCCGGGCAGGATGATCCAGTCCGCGCCTGCCAGCTGGGCCGGCGTGCGCGCCCAGACCACGCGCAGGCCCGGCACCTGCAGCAGGGGCTGGAATTCGTCGAGGTTGCTGATGCGCGGGTAGGCAATGATGGCGATGGTGGTGTGCACGGCGCGCCCCGCCCCTCCTCCAGAGCCACGGTCGTCAAAGACGCCATCCTCCTCCGGCAGGCCATGCTGGAACTGCATGGGGATGGTGGCCACGGTGGGCACGCCGGTGCGCTCCTGCAGCATCTGCGGGGCGGGCGCCAACAGGCTGGCGTCGCCCCGGAATTTGTTGAGCACAAAGCCGCGGATCAGCGCCTGTTCTTCCGGCGGCAGCAGGGCCCAGGTGCCGTAGAGGTGGGCAAAGGCGCCGCCCCGGTCTATGTCGGACACCAGCAGGCAATGCGCGCCGCAGTGGCGCGCCACGCGCATGTTGACGACGTCGCTGGCATGCAGGTTGATTTCTGCGGGGGAGCCGGCGCCTTCGATGACGACCACATCGTTGTCGGCGCGCAGGCTGTCCAGCGCCTCGGCGATCTGCGGCCAGACGCGGGCGCTGCGGCCGCGCCAGGGCAAGGCCGAGAGTTCCTCGCTGACCCGGCCCAGCAGCACGACCTGGCTGCGCATGTCGGCCTCGGGCTTGAGCAGCAGCGGGTTCATGCGCACATCGGGCGCGCAGCCTGCGGCCAGGGCCTGCAGGTACTGGGCCGTGCCGATCTCACCCCAGGCACCGCCCGGCGCGGAGACCACCCGCGCGTTGTTGCTCATGTTCTGCGCCTTGAAGGGCGCCACCTTGTAGCCCTGCGCGCGATACCAGGCGCACAGCGCGGTGGCCACCCAGCTCTTGCCGGCGCCGCTGCTGGTGCCCAGCACCATCACGCACAGCGCGGGGCGCTGGCCGGGCCTGGGCAGGGGCAGATTCACGGCGGCGGGTTCATTCGATTGCATGGTGTTTCTCCATTGGCTGCCAGGCAGCCAGCAAGGCGTTCTGGGATGCGGGCGCCAGCACGCCCATGCGCACGCAGCCGGGCAGGCCGAAGCTGTCGCAGTCGCGCAGCTTGATGCCCTGCGCGCGCAGTTGGGCCAGACGCGTCTGCATGGCGTCGCCCTGCTGGGCTTGCGGCCAGCGCGCCACAAAGTAATTGACCTGCGAGCCGGGCAGTACCTGCCAGCCCAGGCGCTGCACCAGATCGAGCTGCTGCGTCTTCCAATCGCGCAGCCGTTGCAGGCTTTGCGCCAGCCATTGCCGGGTGGCCGGTGCGGTCCAGGCCGTGAGCATGGCCTCGCCATGGGCGCCCACGGGCCACGATGGTGACAGGGCGCGCAAGGCCTCGATCTCGTCGTGCGGCACGGCTTCGGGCGCAATGGCGTAGGCCGCGCGCACGCCGGTCATACCCAGGGCCTTGTTGGGAGTCCACATCTGCCAGGCGTCGCGCACCTGGGAGGGCACGGCGGGTTCCATGCCCGGCTCCAGTCTGAGGGGGGCATAAGCGCAGTCGATCACGCGCCAGGTGCCGGGCGGTGCGGGCTCGCTCCACAGGGGCCAGACGTCCTCGGGCCGGCCCAGCGGGCTCGATGGCGCGCAAGCCCAATGCAGGCCGGGGCCGGCCTCGGTGATACCGTCGCGCGCGACCTGGCGCAGGCGCCAGACCTGCGCCGCGTGGGCGTAGTCGCCGTAATGGTGGGCCGGCAGGCTGGCGACGGCCGCGCCTTCGCGCGCCGCATGCATGCTGATGCGGTGGATGAAGTCGCTGGCGCTGGCCGCAATGACGATGCGCCCGGCCGGCACACCATGAAAATCCGCCAGCCGTGCACGCAGCGCCGTGTACTGCGGGTCCGGGTACTGGGCCGCGTGGGCCTGGGCCAGCATGTCCAGCGCCTGCGGGCAGGGTCCGCAGGCATTGCGGTTGGTGGAGAAATCGTGCGCGGGCACGCCCAGCGCATCCGTGCCACCGTGGGTGACTGGGATCGGTTTCATGGTGTCTTTCCTGCCATCGCCCATCCAAGGACCAGGGCGGCGGCCAGCGCTGCAGCCACCAGCATGGCGACCACGCGGCCCGCATGCGCCACGGCCTGCTGCAGCTCGGCCGCCTGCGGCACGCGGCCTGCGGGGTTGAGCACGTAGACGCCGGGCTTGCCCAGGCGCACGCCCAGCAGCCTTGCCATGGCGCCCATGGGCCAGCCGCCGTTGGGCGACGGGGTGATGCGCGCGTCCTGGCGCAGCGCACCCCAGCCCGGCCGCCGGCCAGCGGCCAGGCCGGACAAGGCCAGGAGCAAGGCGGTCAGGCGCGCCGGTATCCAGTTGAGCAGGTCATCGGCACGCGCCGTCCATTTGCCGGCCCATTGCCAGTGGCGCCGGTCATCGCCCTGCCCGCGCCAGCCCGGGTAGCCCCACATGGCATCGGCCGTATTGGCAAAGCGGTAGAGGGCCGCGCCCGGCAGGCCGGCCACGGCGAACCAGAACAGCGGCGCCAGCACCGAGTCGCTGAGGTTCTCGGCCAGGGTTTCGATGGCGCTTTCGCGCACCTGGCCAGCGTCGAGCTGCGCCGTGTCCCGGCTGACCAGCCAGGTAAGCCGCTCGCGGCCTGCAGGCAGGGATTGCTGCAGTGCGGCTTCCACGGCCAGCACCTCGTCGCGCAGCATGCGCCAGGACAAAAGCGGCTTGAGCAGCACGCCCACCACCAGGGCGCCCAGCCACCAGGGCATGGGCGGCAGCAGCCACTGGATGAACGCGTAGATGGCAAAGAACAGCAGCGCCAGCAGGCACCAGGCGACGGCGCCCAGCGCAAAGCGTGGCCAGTCGCGCACATGTTCTTCGCGTGGGGCAATTCTTCGCCCAACCGCACCCAGCAGCCGGCCCATGGCGACCACGGGGTGCATCCACACGGGCGGCTCGCCCCATAGCCGGTCGATCAGCAAGGCCACGGGAACGGCCAGCGCGGCGGCCAGGGCGTGGCGCGCCCAGGGTTCGGACACGGGCTGCGACAGCGCCTGCCAGCACCACCACAGCGGGCTGAGCGCGGCGCCCAGCAGTTGCCAGGAAGGGCTGTCGCTCATGCCTGCGGCTGCGGGCCGGCGGCGCGCTGGCCCCAGAAGTCGTCGTAGAGCATGTCCTGCAGCGGTGCGCGGCTGGCCCACTTTTGCTGCTGCAGCATGGGCTCGGCATAGTAGGCCGACACGGGGCCCAGGCACAGCACGGCCAGCGGCCGGCTGCCCACGGGCATTTGCAGCAGCGCGGCCAGCACCTCGGGATCGAACAGCGAGACCCAGCCCAGCCCCAGCCCCTCGGCACGCGCGGCAAGCCACAGGTTCTGGATGGCGCAGGCGGCCGAGGCCACGTCCATCTCGGGCAGGGTGCGCCGGCCGAAGACATGGGCCTCGCGCCCTGGCGGCATGGCCACGACCAGCACCTCGGCCGCATCCAGCACGCCCTGGACCTTGAGCTGCATGAAGTCTTCCTCGCGCTCGCCCAGCGCACGCGCGGTCTGCAGGCGTTCCTGCTCGATCACGGCATGGATCTCCTGGCGCAATTGCGCATCGCGCACGCGGATGAAGCGCCAGGGCTGCATGAAGCCGACGCTGGGCGCATGGTGGGCGGCGCGCAGCAGGCGCAGCAGCACCTCGGGCGCGACTTCGCCGCCGCAGAAGTGGCGCATGTCGCGCCGCTCATGGATGGCGCGGTAGACGGCTGCCCGCTCGGCCTCGGCAAAGGGTTGGGCGGGAATGGTCTCTGGCGCCCGGGATTGCGTTTCGCTGCTCATGCCGCCATTGTCCGCCGCAGGCCGGGCCTGCGGGCGGCATCAGTCCTCAATACCACGCTGGGCGGGAATGCCGGCCTGGAAGGCGTGCTTGACCAGTTCCATGCGCGTGACGGTATCGGCCACGGCAATGATTTCCTCGGGGCAGCGGCGGCCCGTGAGCATGACGTGCACATGGCGCGGGCGGTCGGCCAGGGCCTGCAGCACAGGCTCCAGCGGCAGCCAGCCATAGATCAGCGGATAGGTGATTTCGTCGAGCACGACCAGGAAGTGATCACCCGAGAGGATGGCGGTGCGCGCACGCTCCCAGCCTTCGCGCGCGATCTGGGCCGACCGCTCATGGTCCTGGCTCTTCCAGCTGAAGCCGTCGCCCAGGCCCTCGATGGGCATGCCCAGCTGCTCGAACATGCGGTGCTCGCCAAAGCGCGCGGTGGGCACCTTCATGAACTGGAAGATCTTGACGGACTTGCCCCGGCCATGCGCGCGCAGGGCCAGGCCGAAGGCCGCCGTGCTCTTGCCCTTGCCGTCGCCGGTGTTCACCAGCACCAGGCCACGGCGTTCGCCTTCGGGCTTTTCATAGGGCTTTTCCGTCGGGGCCTGTTCGATCTGCATGGGTCTGTCATCCTCAAAAGTTGCACACGCTGCGGCGGGCATGCGCCGCAGCGGAGCGCCACTTTAACCGAGGCGGGCGCCCAGCCGGCGCTGCAGGGCACGCACGGCGCTGTCCACCGTGGTGAGCACGGGCAGGCCCGTGGCCGCCTCGCAGGCGGCGCGGGCACGCGCCATGCTGAACTGGGCCAGCGCAATGCGCGTGCAGCCGCGCGCGGCCAGGGCCCTGGCCTGCTCGACCACCAGGCGGTCATGCGTGGCGGTGTCGCCCCGGTTGAGCGCGTCCATGGCGCCATCGGCCAGGGCGGGCACGAGTTCGATGCCGGCCGGAAACTCCGGCGGCATGGACTGCAGCGTGGGCGCGAAGCTGGAGATCAAACCCAAGGCCCCCTGCTGGCCCTGCACGGCCTCTTCGATCATGGCCTCGTTGGGCTTGAGCACGGGCAGCGGCGCATGGCGCGCGGCCACGGCCTCGATGCAGGGGCCAAAGGCCGAGCAGGTGAACAAGATCCCCTGCGCGCCCGTGTCCACGGCGTACTGCGCAAGGCGCTGGAAACGCTCGTGCATGGCGGCGTCCAGCCCGCGCCCGTTGCGCGCCAGGTCGGCCGAGAGGCTGTCGTCCAGCAGGTTCATGCGAACCGCCTCTGGCCAGTCGCGCGCAAAGGCTTCGTTGATGGGAGCGACGGAGTGGCTGAGGGCGTGGATGAGGGCGATGCGGGTCATGGATGCGTGCAATAAGTTCAGATGCCCTTGGACGAGGGATGGGCGAAGGCCTCGCGCGTCTCGGCGTTGAGCGGGTAGTTGATGTTGATGTTCCTGGGCGGGATGGGCGACATGAACCAGCGGTTGTAGAGCTTTTCCATCTCGCCGGACTGCATCATGCCCGTCACCACGCGGTCCACGATGGCCTTGAAGCCGGCATCGTCCTTGCGCAGCATCAGCGCCTGGTTCTCGGTGCGCAGGCTTTCGCCCGTGATCAGGTAGTCCTGCGGGTTCTTGGCATTGGCGATCTGCCCGGCGAGCAGGATGTCGTCCAGCACGAAGGCCTGGGCACGGCCGCTCTCCACCAGCATGAAGGAGTCCGAATGGTCCTTGCCCGAAAGGTTGGTGATGTCGAGGTTGCGGCCCCGGTCCGCCTCGCGCAGCAGGCGAAAGGACGTGGTGCCCGCCGTCGTCGCCACGGTCTTGCCCTGCAGGTCGGCGACGGAGCGCAGCCCCGAGTCCGCGCGCACCAGCATGCGCACGTTGTAGCGGAAGATATCCGGCGAGAAGGCCACCTGCTTTTGCCGCTCCACCAGGTTGGTGGTGGAGCCGCACTCCAGGTCCACCGTGCCGTTGGCCACCAGCGGGATGCGGTTGGCCGAGGTCACGGCCTGATAGCGCACCTGCAGTGCGGGCAGCTTGAGCTGGGCCTTGACCTCGTCCACGATGCGCCGGCAGATGTCCATGCTGTAGCCCACGGGCTTGAGATCGCCATCCAGGTAGGAAAAGCCGAACGAGGACTCGCGGTAGCCCAGCGTGATGGCCCCGGCCTGCTGGATCTTGGCGAGCGTGCCGCTGTCCTGGGCATGGCTGGCGGCCAGCGGCAGCAGCGCGGCGATCAGGGCGCTGGTCACGGCCAGGGCCGTGCGCTTCAGGGTCGGGCGGGATGGGGTCATGGGGACACTCCTGTGGCGGGGTTGGGGAAAGCGTGGGAAAGCGTGGAAGTGCGGGCGAGCGCAGGAACGGATCAGAGAACCTGGGCGAGTGCGGCCTCGATGGACTCGCCCAGGCGCGTGGCAATGGTCTGCAGCTGTTCCCGCGTGGCGATGAAGGGCGGCGCCAGCAGCACGTGGTCGCCCGCACGGCCATCGGCCGTGCCGCCGCCGGGGTAGCACAGCAGGCCGCGCTGCAGGGCTTCGGTCTTGATCCGGGCGTTGAGCTTCAGGCCCGCATCGAAGGGCGCCTTGCTGGCGCGGTCGGCCACCAGCTCCACGCCCCAGAAGAAGCCGCGCCCGCGGATGTCGCCAACGTGCTCGCCTACGCGGCGGTGGCTGCCCATGGCTTGCACCAGCATCTGCCCGAAGGCTTCGCCATCGGTACGCACCTTGTCCAGCAGGCCGTCGCGCCGTATCACGCGCTGCACGGCCAGCGCCGCCGCGCAGGCCACCGGGTGGCCCAGGTAGGTATGGCCGTGCTGGAAGAAGCCGCTGCCGCGCGACATGGCATCGACGATGCGCCCCTGCGCCAGCACCGCGCCCACGGGCTGGTAGCCGCCGCCCAGGCCCTTGGCCACGGTGATCAGGTCGGGCACCACGCCTTCCTGCTCGCAGGCATGCAGGGTGCCCGTGCGGCCCATGCCGCACATGACCTCGTCCAGGATGAGCAGCACGCCGTGGCGGTCGCACACCTCGCGCACGGCCTTGAAGTAGCCGGGCACGGGCGTGAGCACGCCGGCCGTGGCGCCGCCCACCGTCTCGGCCACGAAGGCGATCACGCTGCGCGGGCCGTGGACGCCGATGGCCGCATCCAGCTCGTCGGCCAGGCGCTGGCCGTATTGCTCTGGGGTTTCATCGTCGCGCTGGTCGCGGTAGGCATTGCAGGGCGAGACATGGGTGGCCGGCACCAGGATGGGCGCGAACGGCGCGCGCCGCCAGGCATTGCCGCCCACGGCCAGCGCACCCAGCGTGTTGCCGTGGTAGCTCTGGCGGCGCGCGATGAAGTGCGTGCGCTCGGGCTGGCCGATCTCCACGAAGTACTGGCGCGCCATCTTGAGCGCGGCCTCCACGGCCTCGGAGCCGCCGCTGACCAGGTAGGCGTGGCTGGTGCCTTCGGGTGCGCCGCGCACCAGTTCCTGCCCCAGTTCCTCGGCCACCGCAGTGGTGAAGAAGCTGGTGTGGGCATAGGCCAGCCGGTCGATCTGGTCATGCATGGCGGCGATCACGTCGGGATGACCGTGGCCCAGCGAGGACACGGCCGCGCCGCCCGAGGCATCGATATAGCTGCGCCCCTGTGCGTCGCGTATCTCCAGGCCGCTGGCGGCGACGGCGACGGGGGGCGTGTGGTGCAGATGGCGATGGAACACATGGCTCATGACAGTTCTTTCAAGGAACAAATGTTTCATCACATTATTCAACGGAACATTTGTTCCGTCAACAGAGATTTCAACCACAGCCGTTCCAACCCGGCCCGCGCCTGGGCTACAGTCGGCGCAGCCAATACCGCCCTTTTCCCCTCCTTTCTCCTGAAAACCCATGTCCGTTCAAGACGACATCCGCCAGCGATTTGCCGAGTTGAGCCCGGCCCTGCAACAGGTGGCCCGCTTCGTGCTGGAGCATCCCAACGATGTGGTCACGGCCTCCATGCGCAGCGTGGGCACGCGCGCCGGCAGCCCGCCCGCCACGCTGGTGCGGTTTGCGCAGTGGCTGGGTTTTGACGGCTGGCCGCAGCTCAAGCAGGCCTTCGCGCAGGACATGGGGCTGGGCAGCGACGAGGCCTACGGCCAGCGCGCCAAGGCCCTGGTGGGCCGCGCTGGCGACCATGACCTGGTGGGCGAGACCTTCGAAGTGCACCGCCGCAATCTGGAGGCCACCGAGCGGCGCCTGGGCGATGCGCTGCAGCAGGCCTGCGCACTGCTAGAAAAGGCCCGCAGCGTGCATGTGGCGGGCTTTCGCGCCAGCTACCCCGTGGCCTTTTCCTTTGTCTATGTGTACCGGCTGCTGCGCGCCAGCGTGCACCTGCTGGACGGCCAGGGCGGCACGCTGGAGATGCAATGCCGCGCCATGGAGCGCGGCGACGCATTGCTGGTAGTCGCCTTTGCGCCCTATTCGCGCGAGGCGCTGGCCGTGGCCCAGGCCGCCAGGGACGCGGGCTGCCGCATCGTGGCACTGACCGACAGCCCCGCCTCGCCCCTGGCGCTGCTGGCCGACGCCACGCTGCTGTTTTCGCTGCACAGCCCGTCGTTCTTCCCCTCCATCACCTCGGCCGTGGCGCTGTCCGAGGCCCTGGTGGAACTGCTGGCCAGCCGCGCCGGCAAGGGCGTGGTGCAGCGCATCGACCAGGCCGAGGAGCAATTGTTTGCCAGCGGTGCGTATCTGGAGGCACCTCGGTCGAGGAAAACCGGTCGCGACTAGCCCAAGGCCGAAGCCGCCATTTGCGCCACAGCCATCGCAGCGCCAGGATCGTCACCGTCTTCCATGCTCCAGACGGCAGACAGCCCCGACCAGGCCAGCACCCATTGCAACAGGCGCCTTTGCTCTATGCCCGAGACTTCGGCAATGGTGGCCATGCGGTGCGCAAAGCGCCCCGGCGCCAGCGCGCTGGCGGGGTCGGGATTGCTCAGGATGTTGGCGTAGTCAAAGCCGCGCTCGCCATGCAGGCCCTTGGGGTCGATGGCCAGCCAGCCCAGGGGGCCGAAGTCCAGCACATTGCCGTGGTGAAGGTCACCATGCAGCACGGTCACGTCGCGCGGTGCGGCCAGCAGCTCGCGCGCCGTGGTGGAGCACAGGCCGAGCAGGCTGGCGATTCCATGGCCTTGTGCAAGCAATGCATGGAACCACTGCGTCAGCGGCACCAGGGGTGGCAACGCCTTGGCGCGCGGCAGGTGCAGGCGCTTGGCAGCGGTGCACAGGATGCGCGTAGCCTCCTCATCGCGCTCGCCACGGGCCATCTCCACCAGCGATTCGGGTCCTGTGGCGCGCAGCATCAGCAAGGCCGGCCCTTCATGGGCCAGCACGGGCGCGGCACCATCGCCATTCCACCAGGCCATCAGCTGGGCACCGGCCACTTCCTCGGGCTCCTTAGCGATCTTGAGCATGGCGGGCGTGCCGCCCTGGCGCACGGGCAGCAACACGCCGCGCGGCGTGGACAGGGGCTGGCCATCGATGGTCAGAGCCCAGCGGCTCAGATACGGCGCATGGAGAGACATTTTTTCTAACAGGCGATCAGGCAGCTGCGGCTTGCCCCCGCAGCCGTGGCAGGGCCAGCCACTGCCCGTCGATGGCGCGGATGCGCAGCCGGTGCTCGAACACGGCCTCCAGCGCCGCATGCGTGGCCGCGTCGGCGCAGGCACCCTGGTGCACCACCTGCCCCTTGTCGAGAATGACCAGGTCCTGGGCCTGCAAGGCCATCGATATCTCATGCAGCACGCTGACCACGGTGCAGCCCTGGGCGACCAGGGCCTGCACGCATTCGAGCCAGTCGGCCTGGTGTGGCGGGTCAAGGTTGGCCAGGGGTTCGTCCATCAGCAGCACGCGGGCCTGCACGGCCAGGGCGCGCGCCAGCAGCACGCGCTGGCGCTCGCCGCCCGAGAGGCTGCCCACGCTGCGCATGCACCAGTCCCAGCCCTGGGTCTGGCGCAGGGCCTGCTCCACGGCGGCATGGTCTGCCTGGCTGGGCGCAGCCAGCCAGCCCTGGTGCGGCAGGCGGCCCAGCATGACCACGTCCTGGACCTGCATGTCGCCGGCCACGGGCTGGTTCTGGCCCAGCCAGGCGAGCGAGCAGGCCCGTTCGCGCGCACTCCATTGCCGCAGCGGGCGGCCCAGGAGCTCCACCTCGCCTTGCACGCCAGCGCCGGACTCCATGCCTGCCAGGGCGCGCAGCAGCGTGGATTTCCCGGCGCCGTTGGGGCCGACGATGGCGGTCCAGCGGCCGGCGGGCAGGGCCAGGCTCAGGCCGCCCAGAACCTGTCGATCGCCCAGGCGAACCTTCAGGGCGCGCGCTTGCAGGGCGGGGGCCAGTGCCGTCATGCGCCCTCCCCGCCGCGCAGGGCGTGGCGGCGGTGCATGAGCCACAGCAGGTAGCTGCCGCCCAGCAAGGCCGTGAGCGCGCCCACGGGCAGCTCCTGCGGGGCGATGAGCCAGCGCGCCAGCAGGTCGGCGGCCAGCAGCAGCACGGCGCCCATGCCCGCGCTGAGCACCAGCAGCCAGCGGTGCATGGAGCGCACCATGGAGCGCACCAGATGCGGCGCAGCCAGGCCGACGAAGGCGATGAGCCCGGTCTGCGCCACGGCCGTGCCCGTGGCCAGGGCCAGCAGCAAGATGAGCACCATGCGCAGCGGCGCCAGCGGCAGGCCCAGGCTGTGGGCCGTGGCCTCGCCCAGGGACAGGCCGTCGAGCACGCGGCCCAGGCACCAGGCGCCCAGGGCGGTGGCCAGCAGCACGGCCAGCATCAGCGCGCAGGCGCCCCAGCCGATGAAGGAGGTACTGCCCAGCATGAAGGCCTGCATGGCCTGCATGATGTCCGGGTTCATCAGCAGCACCAGCGATGCGGCCGCGCCCAGCACCACCCCCACCACCACGCCGGCCAGCAGCAGGCGCATGGTGTTGTGCACGCCCTGGGCCAGCACCAGGGTCAGCAGCACGGCCAGGGCCGCGCCCGCAAAGGCCGCACCCGTGACACCCAGGCGCGCCAGACCCGCCAGTGCGAAGGGCGAGGCGCCCAGCGCCGCCATGCTCAATGCAACGCCCAGCGAGGCGCCGGAGGCACTGCCCAGCAGATAGGGATCGGCCAGCGGATTGCGGAACACACCCTGGGCGATGGCCCCGGCCAGCCCCAGCAGGCCGCCGGCCAGCCAGGCGCCCGCCGTGCGGGGCAGCCGGATCTCGGTGACGATCTGCCAGGACAGCGGATCACTGCGCGCCGCCCACACGCTCTCCCAGCCCGTGCTGCCCACGCCCGCGCCCAGCAGCATGAGCAGGGCGCTCACGACCAGCAGGGCCAGTGCCATCCAGGGCGCGGCCAGGCCGCTGTGGTGCCTGCGGGCCTGCCTCACCGTGCGGCCCCGTTCAGGCAACGCGCCATCAGCGCAGCACCCTCGGCCATGCGCGGGCCGGCGCGCACCAGCACGTCCAGTTCGGCCGGCACAAAGCGGCAGACGCGCCCTGCCTGCATGGCACGCATGCGGCCCCAGCCCGGATAGGGCTCGCCCGATGTGCCCAGGCTGCGGTCGCCGCCCAGGATGAAGTCCGGATCGGCGCGCACCACGAATTCAGGGTTGATGCGCGGAAACGGCCCCAGCTGCGCACCCACGATGTTGCGCATGCCCAGGCGCGCCAGGGTCTCGCCAATGAACGAAGACTCGCCTGCGGCAAAGGGGCCGCGGTTGACCTCGAAATACACGGTCTGCCCGCGCAGCGCGGGGGCCATGCTGCGCTCCACCTCCTGCATGCGCACCTCGATGGCGGACCAGACACGGTCGGCGCCCTGCGAGGGCGGCAGGTCCAGCAACTGGCCCACGGTGCGCAGCACGGCCTGCGCATCGGCATGGGTGCGCGGCTCCAGCGCCACGACCTTGAGGCCCAATGCCTGCAGCCGCGCCACCGAGCGCGAGGCCATGGACACCAGCACCAGATCGGGCTTGAGCGCGACGATGGCCTCGATGTTGGGATCCATGCCGCCGCCCACCACGGGCAGGGTCTTCACATGGGCCGGCCAGTTCGAATAGCGGTCCACGCCGACCAGGCGCTGGCAGCCGCCCAGCTCGCACACGGTCTCGGTCAGCGAGGGCAGCAGGCTGACGATGCGCTGCGGCGGCTGTGGCAGCTCCACCGGAACGCCCCGCCCGTCCGTGACCCGGATGGCAGCCTGCGCCGCAGACAGCGCCAGTGGCAACGCCAGGCCCCACAGGGCGAGACGCCATGGCCTCACGGCTGCGGGCCCTTGAGCGCCAACGGCAGGCCGGCGCACATCAGCGTGACGGTTTCGCAGCTTTGCGCCGCACGCTGGTTGAGCACACCCAGCGCATCCACAAAGGCCCTCACCTGCGATCCCAGCGGGATCACGCCCAGGCCGATCTCGTTGCCGACCAGGATCACCGGGCCGGGCGCAGCTTGCAAGGCGGCCAGAAAGGCCGTGCATTGGCCCTCCCATCCGCGCACCAGTTCCTCGGAAGGCTGGGCCGGCATCATCCAGTTGGTCAGCCACAGCGTCAGGCAGTCCACCACCAGCAGGCGCTGCGGCGTGCTGTGCCGCGCCAGCATGGCGGCCAGGTCCAGCGGCTCCTCAAGCGTGGCCATGCCGGGCACGCGCTCGGCGCGGTCGCGCCGGTGGCGGGCGATGCGCTCGCGCATTTCGTCGTCCCAGGGCTGGCCGGTGGCGATCAGCGCGGCCTCGCGGTCCAGGGCGCCATCGAGCCAGGCGCGGGCCAGCAATTCGGCACGGCGCGACTTGCCGCTTTTCTGGCCGCCCAGAATGAGTTGGCTGCGCGCAAGCGAATAGATGGAGATCTGGTCGGTCATGACGCCTGGCCCGCGGGAATGTCAGCGCCCAGCAGCGCCGCCACGGCGCGCGGCTGCGAGGCAAACCAGGCATGGAAATAGCTGGCGTGCACGCTGCCCTGGCGGTACAGCGCCTCGCCCCGGTCGGGCTGGGGGGCCTGGCCGGGGCGGCTGCTGCGCCCGGCCTCGACCATGGACGTGTCCAGCCGGCTGTAGTGGAAGGTGTGGCCGCGCAACAGGCCCCAGGGCGTGGGCAGCTGCTGCATGCCCAGGCCGGCCAGGCGCGGCTGCATGCGTGCATGGCCGGGCAACAGGCCCCAGAGGTCCGTGGTCCGGCCCGCAGTGTCGGTCAGTCGTTCGCACAGCGCCAGCATACCGCCGCACTCGGCCCAGACCGGGCGGCCGGCAGCCACGTGGGCGGCAATGTCACCGCGCAGCGCGGCATGGGCGGCCAGCGCGTCCAGGTGCAGTTCCGGATAGCCGCCGGGCAGCCACAGCGCATCGCACTGCGGCAGGCGCTCTGCGGCCAGGGGTGAGAAGAAGGCAATCCTCGCACCCATGGAACGCAGGCAGTCGAGGTTGGCCTGGTAGATGAAGCTGAAGGCCGCATCACGCGCCACCGCCACGGTGCGGCCCGCCAGCCAGGGCTGCACGGCTTCGGCAGGTTCCGGGCACGGTTCAAAGTCCACGGACCAGTCCTGCCAGCTGGCGCCCTGCCCCGGACCGACCCGCCAGGGCAACTGGCCCAGCGGCGTGGCCAGCAGCGCATCGGCGGCCACGTCCAGGCGCTGCAGGGCATCGTCCAGCTCATGCGCGGCAACCAGGCCCAGGTGCCGCTCGGGCAGCAGCGAGGTGGTGCCTGCACCCTGCACCCGCGCCAGCGCGCCCAGCCACAGCGAAGGCTCGCGCAGGCCGGCACGCAGCAGGTCGGCATGGTGGGCGCTGCCCACGCGGTTGGCCAGCAGGCCGGCCCAGCGCAGGCCGGGCCGGTAGTGCTGCAGGCCATGGGCCAGCGCGCCAAAGGTGCCGGCCATGCCCGAGGCGTCGATCACGGCCAGCACCGGCAGGCCCAGCCGCTCGGCCACATCGGCCGCGCAGGGCGTGCCGTCGAACAGGCCCATGACGCCTTCCACCAGGATGAGGTCGGCCTCGCAGGCGGCAGCGTGCAGGCGCTCACGCATGTCGGCCTCGCCCGTCATCCACAGATCGACGCTGTGCACGGGCGCACCGCTGGCCAGCTCGTGCCAGTGCGGATCCAGGAAGTCAGGGCCGCACTTGAACACGCGCACGCGGCGCCCCTGGCGCGCATGCAGCCGCGCCAGCGCAGCCGTCAGCGTGGTCTTGCCCTGGCCCGAGGCCGTGGACGTGATCAGCAGCGCCGGGCAGCGTGCCCCGCCCCGGCCAAGGTCAATATTCATGTGTATTTGTTTGCTCCGTGCGACGCTGCCTTGAACCGGCCGCTCCGCCAACGCGGCGCATTGTAGTGCGCACCCCCGCCGTATCCGCACCCGACCCGCACCGCGCCCGCAACCAATGCTTACGCATTACACCCCGCCGAAGCAGACGCGTCCTACACATGGCGCTACGATTTTGTGAGACAGTCTGCCGCCTGCGCTCGAATACCTGAGCACGGCGCTGACGTCAAGCCTTCTAAGCCCCCCTGCTATCAGGTTTCCTCGGATACTTCCACGGAATGCGCTCACTTCGTTCGCACGTCCTACAATCTCAGCGTCTATGACCTCCCAGACTTCCCTCGACCACATTGCAGAGCGCGTGGAGCGCCTGCTGGTTCGCCACGAGGAACTGCAACGCACGAATGCGCTACTCGCCGAACAGGTGGCGGCCCTGACCCAGGAGCGTGATTCGCTGCGCTCGCGGCTCAACGCCGCCCGGGCCCGCGTCGATGCCCTGATCGAGCGCCTGCCCTCCAACCAGGGGGCTTGACCCCCTTCGCAACCGCCGACGCCCCGAACGCCCATGAAGCAGATCGAAGTGCAAATCCTGCAGCAAAGCTATGTGCTGACCTGCCCCGATGGCCAGGAAGAGCGTCTGCTCGAGGCCGTGCGCCGTGTGGACACGGCCATGACCCGCATCCGCGACAGCGGCAAGGTCCGCTCGCGCGAGCGCGTGGCCGTGCTGTCCGCGCTGAACATGGCCTTCGACGTGCTGGACCGCGAAGCGCAGGAAAGCGCCATGGCCACGGCCCAGGCCGAAATGCAGTCCCTGCATGACGAGGTCACTTCGCAGCATGCCGCCCAGTCCCTGCCGCCCGAGCCCAGCCCCGAGGAACTGGCCGAGCGCCAGCGCCAGCAGGCCCTTGCCGAGCAACTGGTGCTGCGCCTGGACCAGGCCCTGGAAAGCGATGCACGGCTGCTCTGAGCCGCCACAACCCCGCCCATGCAACGGCCTCTTCGGAGGCCGTTTTTCATGGCATCGGCCATGTCAATGGAAAGCCCATGCCGTTCAAAGAACTTGATTGCGGGCCTGCCCAATCGCCGTAGAATGGAGGCGTCTGCAAACCCGCCGGGCTTTATAGTTCCTTGGACCAATGCTCTATGAGCCCGGGCTTGGTACATTGCCATTCGAGCGTGATCGTCTCGCGTTAGATGAACCCAACGTCTGGCTGCCCTTGCCCCCCTGAACCCCGGTTCAGGATGACGGCCCGGTGGTCTTTGCAGACACCTGATTCCAACCCGGCGCACCTCCACGGTGCGCCGGGTTTTTTGTTGCCCTCCCCTCCCCGCCCATCCACTACCGACCTTCTGCCGCATGCCTGACCTGCTGTTTCTCGAACTGGCCCTGCTGGGCCTGTGCTCCGGTTTCCTGGCCGGCCTGCTGGGGGTGGGCGGCGGCATGGTGCTCGTGCCGTTTCTGACCTACTTTCTCGACAAGCGCGGGGTTGGCCCCGACCTGTCCGTGAAGATGGCGATCGCCACGGCCATGGCCACCATTGTGTTCACCTCGATCTCCAGCCTGCGCGCCCACCACGGTCGCGGCGCCGTGCGCTGGGACATCGTGCGCAGCCTGGCGCCGGGCATCATCACGGGCGGCCTGCTCGCCAGCCTGGGCGTTTTCGCGCTGCTGCGCGGCAAGTACCTGGCGCTGTTCTTTGGCGTATTCATCGGCTACATGGCGCTGCGCATGCTGCGCAGCAACAGCCAACCCACGGCCACGCGCGCCCTGCCCGGCCCGCTGGGGCTGTACGGCGCGGGTACGGGCCTGGGCTTCATCTCGGGGCTGGTGGGGGCAGGCGGGGCCTTCATCAGCGTGCCCTTCATGATGCGCTGCTCGGTGCCCATGCACATGGCCGTGGGCACCAGCGCGGCACTGGGGTTTCCGATTGCCGTGGTGAATGCGGCGGGCCTGATCTTCACCGGCGCGGGCGACGCGGGGCGCCCCGAATACTCGCTGGGCTACCTGTGGCTGCCGGCCCTGCTGGCCCTGGCCTGCTGCAGCGTGCTGACGGCACCGCTGGGGGCACAGGCCGCGCACCGGCTGCCCGTGGGCCAGCTCAAGCGCATCTTTGCCACGCTGCTGTTCGGCCTGGCGGCCTACATGCTCTGGAAGGGCTTGAGCGCAGGCAACTGAGCGCTCGCGGCCTGGGCCATTCTCTGCCGGTAGGCGATGGCGCCAATGCCGGCGCGCTGGGCCTGCAGGCATTCGCCGAACTGCTCGCGCGGCAGACCAGGCGCGCACAGAAAGCCCTGGAAGTAGTGGCCCTGCATGCGGTGGATGGCCGTCAGCTGCTCGTGCGTTTCCACACCCTCGGCCACGATCTCCACGCCCAGCGCCAGACCCAGGCTGATGATGGCGCCCACAATGGCCTGGTCGCCCTCGTCGCTGGGCAGGCCGCGCACGAAGCTCTGGTCGATCTTGATCTTGGAGATGGGCAGCTTCTTCAGGTAGGCCAGGTTGGAGTAGCCGGTGCCGAAGTCGTCAATCACCATGCCCACACCCAGATCGGCGATCTGGCACACGCGCAGCGCCATGTCCTGGGCGTCCTGCAGCAAGATGCTTTCCGTCAGCTCCAGCTCCAGCAGCTGGGGTGTCAGGCCGTAGCTGCGCAGCAGCTCGGTCACCCGCTCGACAAAGCCTGACTGGCGGAACTCCAGCGCCGACACGTTGACCGAGACCTTGATGGGCATGCCCTGCTGCTGCCAGCGTGCAGCCTCCTGCACGGCCTGCTCCATGACCCAGGCGCCCAGCGTGACGATGTAGCCCGACTCCTCGGCCAGCGGGATGAAGACACCCGGCGAGACCACGCCGAATTCGGGATCGGTCCAGCGCAGCAACGCCTCGGCCGCGACGATGCGGTCGCTGTCTATGTGCACCTGCGGCTGGAAGTAGACCGCCATGCGGCCATGCTCCAGCGCCTGGCGCATGGCGTGCTCCAGCTTCATGCGCGACAGCAGGCCGGCGCTCATCTGCGGCTGGTAGAAGCTGAAATGGCCCCGGCCCCGCTCCTTGACGCGGTACATGGCGGTGTCGGCCTGGCGGATCAGTTCATCCAGCGTGAGGCCATCGGCCGGGTACTGGGCCACGCCGATGCTGCACTGCACGGAAAAGCCCAGGCCGTCGAGCAGGAAGGGGCGCTCCATCTCCTGCAGGATGCGCTTGGCCACCGACGCGGCCAGCTCGGCGTTGCAGCCCTGCAGATAGAGCACGAACTCGTCGCCACCCAGGCGGCACAGGATGTCCACGGGCCGCATGCAGTCGCTCAGGCGCTGCGCGACCAGCTTGAGCACGCGGTCGCCGAACTGGTGGCCCAGCGAGTCGTTGATGATCTTGAAGCGGTCCAGGTCGATGAACAGGATGCTGAACACCGTGCCGCCTGCGCGCGCGGCCTCGATGGCTGCATCCACGCGCTCCGTGAGGTTCAGGCGGTTGGGCAGGCCGGTGAGCGCGTCGCTGTAGGCCAGTTGTTCAATGCGCTGCTGGGCCACGCGCTGCTGCGTGAGGTCGCGCATGAAGCCGATGCTCTGCACCACGTCGCCCTGCGCGTTGCGCAGCGGCACCCAGGACAGGCGCACGGCGCAGCGCGCGCCGCCGGCCTGGCGCAGCCACAGGTCGCCCTCCCAGAAGCCGCCCTGGTGCCACTGGATGCGGGCCAGGTCGCCCAGGGTGTCGGCCTGGCCTTCGGCGGCCTCGAACAGCGACTCCACCGTGCGCCCCTGCACGGGCATGCCGCCCAGCAGGCGTTCGCAGGCCGGGTTGGTGCGGGCCACATCCATGTAGCCGTCGGCGATGAAGATGCCGTCCAGGCTGGACTCGAAGACGCGCGCGGCCAGCTCCAGGCCCGCCTGGGTCTGGGCCTCGGCCGTGATGTCGCGGAAGGAAAAGATCCGTCCCATGGGCAGGCCCCGGCGCAGCTGGGGCACGGCGCGGCGCTCCAGGATGCGCCCGTCGCGCAGGTCCAGCACGTCGGCCGCCTCCATCAGGGGCTGGGCCGACAGCAGCTTCAGCTGGCGCGCATAGGATTCGGCATCGCGCACCTGGCTGGCCAGGTGGTCGAGGATGGCCACGTCGTTGCGGCGCACCAGCAGCGCCTCGGGAATGCCCCAGAGCGTGGCAAAGCGGTGGTTGAAGGCGCGGATGCGGCCATCGGGATCGCAGACCAGGATGGCGTCGGCCGCGGACTCCAGCGTGGCGCGCAACTCGCCCAGCAGGCTCTCGAACTCGGCCTCGTGCAAGGCCTGCTCGCGCCGGTCCAGCATGCTGACCAGCAGCACCTCGCCGTCGAGCGCGCGCACGCGCATCTCCACGGGCGCCAGCTGGCCATCGGCGCGGCGCACCTCGGCAATGAACTGGGCTCCGGCCTGCCAGTTGAAGGGATCGCTCCAGAAAGCCTGCTGCTGCGGCGTGGCGGCCAGCACCTGCACGGGCAGGCCCGGGGCCGCATCGGCCTCATAGCCGGTGACGGATTCGCTGGCGGCGTTGGCGCGCAGCACCTTCAGGGTGCGCGCATCGATCAGCCACAGGGCCTCCTGCAGTGCATCGAGCAGGCGGGGCCAGGCGCGGTTCAGCGCTTGCTTGTTCAAGACGCCACCTTCGGTGGATCCAACTCCACCGCCCGTTCAAAGTAATAGCAGACACGCCGGCGCGGCGACAGGTAGTCCAGCGCATCGCGCGGCAGCTGCGCGGGCGCCACTCCCCGGCGTATGCCCAGCTCGGGAAACAGCTCCAGCGCCAGCACGGGTGCCTGCGCGGCCGGCACGCCGGCATCGTGCACCATCACCGAGGGCTTGAGCGGGCGTGATGCATTCACGGACATGACCATGGCATGGCGCCCGTCGGTCAGCTCCACCACCGAGCCCGGAGGGAACACACCCATCATGCGGATGAAGCCATTGAGCACGGGCGCGGCGAACTTGTCGCGCAGCCGACTGAACAGCATGGACAGAGCCTCGTGCGGCGTATGCGGCGTCTGTGCATCGCCGGGATTGCACAGGCGGTCGTAGGTGTTGACCAGGGCCAGGATCTGGCCCGTGAGCTCCATGTCTTCGGCCACCAGGCTCAGCGGGAACCCCGTGCCGTCGGCCCATTCATGGTGCTGGGCGATGGCCGTGGTGACCTGGGCCGACAGGCCCATGCGCATGGCAATGGCCACGGATTCGCCCACATGGCGCTCGTAGCGCTCGCGCAGGGCGTCGGGCACGGAAGGCTCCAGGGCCAGGCCGTGCATGCCGTCGACACCGGCCACGGGCTTGCCCGCGTCATGCAGCAGCGCCGCCAGGCCCAGGTCGCGCAGCAGCGATTCCTGCAGGCCCAGGGCCCGGCCCAGCAGCAGGCTGAGCACGGTCACGTTGACGGCATGCACGCTCTGGCTGCTGCCCACGCCATCGGACAGCAGGTGAATGGCCACGTCCTGCGGGCCCGCCAGTTCGGCCAGGCAGCCATCGACCAGGGCCTCGGTGGGCATGCGCGCCTGCTCGGGCGCGCTGGCGATGGTGGTCTCTATGGCCACATAGCCGCGCTCCACTTTCTGAAAGCGCGCATTGCAGTCCTCCAGCCGGCCGCGCCAGTCGGGCACGGACAGCAGCAGCGGTGCTGGCGCAGGTTCGGTGGGTGCAGGCTCGGGTGCCACCACGACGGGCGGCAGCTCCTGCGGCGGCGGGGTGCGCACCTCGGCGGGCCAGGTGTCGCTTTTGTGCGGGACACAGCGCACCACCTCCAGGCCCAGGGATTTCAGGGTCTGGATCTGTGCGCTGGAGGTGATCTTGAAGCTGCTGACCGGAAAGGGATGGTTCAGCCACCCAACATCGAGCTGGACAAACATGCCCGGACGGAGGTCTCGGATATCGATGAGGACGGAATGGTTCACGCGCGGCAACGGCCCCGAGGCTGAAGGAATCGGCAATATGTAAGCCGATGATTCGGGCATTATCTCCAGTTCTGAGGGCCTCGCAGCCAATCCGCGACCCCAGGTGCCAAGTCTGGCCTCAGCTGTTGCTCAACGGCACCAGAGGCTGGGCTTGTAGATCAGGTCCATCCACAGCGCCCAGACGGCCACGCCCACCAGCATCAGGCCGGCCAGACGCGTGCCCCATTCGGCGCGCAGACCGTTCAGGCGCTGCCGGCCCAGCCGCCACAGCCAGGGGCCGGCCACCAGCCACAGCCCGCTGCCCGCACCAAAGGCCGCCATGGCCAGCGCGCCCTGCCACGGGCCGCCGCTGAGCGCGGCGACCAGCACGGCCGAATACAGCAGTCCGCAAGGCATGAGTGCCCAGGCATAGCCTGCCGCCAGCGTGCCGCCCGGCGCCGACACCCAGGGCTGCACGCGCCGCCAGGCGGCGCGGCCGGCAGACTCCAGCCAGGCGGGCTGGCGGGCCTGCACCATCATGGCCAGGCCCCAGGCCATCACGGCGACATGGGTCAGCGTCCAGAACGGCTGCAGCGCCGTGGTCTGGCTGGTGAGCCAGGACAGGCTCTCCATGGCCAGGGCCGAGGCAGCGCCCAGGCTGGCATAGCCGGCCAGACGGCCGCCGTGGAACAGCGCCGTGCGCAGCCACAGCCGGCTTTGCAATCCATGCACGGCCACCACCTGCGAGCCACCGCCCTGCCCCGCCCCGCCCGTGACCACGCCGCAGGGCGCAGCGCACATGGCAAGGCAATGGGGCCCGCCGACGAGCCCCATGATCAAAGCGGTCCAGAGCAGCGACAAGAGCATGGGGCCTAGATGATCCTCGAAAACCGCGCCCGGTTCTTGTCCGCCTGCAGATATCGGTCAAACAGCATGGCCACGCCGCGCACGAAGTACCAGCCCATGGGCGTGACCTGGAATCCCTCGTCGCTGATCTGCACCAGGCCCTTGGCCTGCAGGTCCTCCAGGGCCGCCATCTCGGGCGCGAAGTACTCGCGGAAGCCCAGCAGCCAGGCCTGCTCCATGGGCTCGAACAGCACGGCGCCCTGGCACATGATGGCCATGATGACGGCGCGGCGCACCAGGTCGTCGCGCGACAGCGCCAGGCCCCGCACCACGGGCAGGTGGCTGGCGTCGATGGCGTCGTAGTACTCCTCCAGCGTCTTGGCGTTCTGGCTGTAGCTGGCGCCCACCTTGCCGATGGCCGACACGCCCAGCGCAATCAGGTCGCAGTCGGGCTGGGTGCTGTAGCCCTGGAAGTTGCGGTGCAGCCGGCCCTGGCGCTTGGCCACGGCCAGCGAGTCCTCGGGCAGGGCGAAGTGGTCCATGCCCACGTAGACATAGCCACCGTCCATGAACGCGGCGATGGAACGCGACAGCATGGCCAGCTTGTCGGCCCCCTGGGGCAGATCCTCGGCCGCAATGCGCCGCTGCGGCTTGAAGCGCTCGGGCAGGTGGGCATAGGCATAGAGCGCGATGCGGTCGGGCCGCAGCGCGTTGACCTGGGCCAGCGTGCGCTCGAAGGATTCGGGCGTCTGCTTGGGCAGGCCGTAGATCAGGTCCACGTTGATGGAGGCAAAGCCCAGCTGCCGCGCGGCCGCCACCAGCTCGAACACCTGCTCGGCCGGCTGCACGCGGTGCACCGCGATCTGCACCTGCTCGTCGAAGTCCTGCACGCCGAAGCTCAGGCGGTTGAAGCCCAGCTCCTTGAGCACGGCCAGGCGCTCAACGCTGACGGTGCGCGGATCGACCTCGATGGAGTATTCGCCACCCGGCTCCAGCTTGAAATGCTCGCGCAACAGGCCCATCAGCGTGCGCAGCTCATCGTCGGAGAAGAAGGTGGGCGTGCCGCCGCCCAGGTGCAGTTGGCTGACGGTCTGGCCCTTGCCGCAATGGGCCGTGTGCAAGGCCATCTCGCGCGCCAGGTAGTCCAGGTAGACGGCGGCGCGATCGTGGTGGCGCGTCACGATCTTGTTGCAGGCGCAGTAGTAGCAAAGCGACTCGCAAAAGGGCACGTGCACATACAGCGACAAAGGCATGGCACGCGCTGCGGTACTCGATTTGCGTTGTTGCAGCGCCAGGATATAGTCCTCTGCACCAAAGGCCTCGACAAAGCGGTCGGCGGTAGGGAACGAGGTGTATCGGGGCCCCGGTACGTCAAAGCGACGCAGCAGCTCTGGGGTGACAGCGGTCATGGGTTTTTTCCTCTAATACCTCGACTGTGCCGCAGCACATCGGTCATGTCCTTGACTCATATCAAGAGTTGTTTGAGGGACTGCTGCGACAATTTGATCCAACTCATCGCAATCCACGAGGTCACCGCCGGCACGCTGTGTGCCGCTGATGTTTATCACTCCATGAACCTTCAGACCATCAAAGCCTCCTGCTCCAACTGCAACCTGCGCGAACTGTGCATGCCCATGGGCCTGGATGCCGAGCAGATGCAGCGCATCGACGACATCGTGGCCACGCGCCGCAAGGTCAAGCGCGGAGGCCTGCTGTTTCGCAATGGCGAGACATTCACCTCGCTGTACGCCATCCGCACCGGCTTCTTCAAGACCTGCGTGGCCACCGAGGACGGACGCGACCAGGTCACAGGCTTTCAGATGGCCGGCGAGATCATTGGCCTGGACGGCATCGTCAACGACCACCACACCTGCGATGCCGTCGCGCTGGAAGACGCCGAAGTCTGCGTCATGCCCTTCGACAAGCTGGAAGACCTGTCGCGCGAGGTCACGGCCCTGCAAAACCATGTGCACAAGGTCATGAGCCGCGAGATCGTGCGCGAGCACGGCGTGATGCTGCTGCTGGGCAGCATGCGCGCCGAAGAGCGCCTGGCCGCCTTCGTGCTCAACCTGGTGCAGCGCCTGCATGCGCGGGGCTTTTCCAAGTCCGAACTGGTGCTGCGCATGACGCGCGAGGAAATCGGCAGCTACCTGGGCCTGAAGCTGGAGACGGTGAGCCGCACCTTCTCCAAGTTCGCGGACGACAACATCATCGAGGTGCGCCAGCGCCATCTGCGCATCCTGGACACGGAGGCGCTCAAGCGCATCGTCAACAGCCAGCAGTGCCAGTGAGGCTGCAAGGGCGGCAAGCATTCATCCGCCAATGAACAAGGCCCGCGACAGCGGGCCTTGTTCATTGCGGCGGGCTCTCGCTCAGTCCCGCCCCAGCCCCTGCATGGCCAGGTCCGGGTCGGGCTCGGAGACCACGCCGTCATTGAGATCGCGGGCCGAGCGGCCCAGCATGGTGGTCATCAGGCTGGAGAGCATGGTCACGCCCCAGAAGGCGAAGAAGGCCAGCGTGTAGATGCCCTGGCGCGACCAGCCCAGGTCGCCGAGCCAATGCAGCTCCAGCGGGTCCACAAAGGCAAAAACCAGCATCTCCATCACGGCGGCTGCCAGAAAGGCAGGCCAGGCAATCCACATCCAGCGTTGGGCCAACATCAGCGATCTCCTTGTGCTGTCGAGGGGTCGCCTTCATTGTGCGCCGCGCCAACGCATGGCGCCAAGCCCCGCAGCGCCCTGCACGCCTGTAGGAAACCCTCACCCGTCGCGCATGCCGGAGATGCGATCCGCCATGCAAAAAGGCCGCGACTGCGGCCTCTTGCAGGGGTGCACGGCGATCAGCGGTCCGTGGGGTGATCGTGCGCGGGCGTGGCCGCATGGTTGCGGCCGGTGACGGCGGGCGCCATGCTCTTGGGCACTTCGCGCACGCCATCGGCACGCTCGTTGATCGTGATGCCGTTGCGGTAGTAGTCGGGGTCGATCACGGGATCGGCGCCATTGATGGCGATGATGGCCGTGATCACGGCAGCGACCACCACGGCCGCCGGGCCGGCCACCACCAGCCAGACATGGCCGAACTTCCACCAGGGCTTGCCGGCGTCGGGGTGCGAGGGAGCCTGCGCGGGCGCGGAAACTGCGGGACTGGAAGACATGGGAAAACTCTTTCTTTCAGGCGGCAGGCGCGGACCGTGCCGCGCCTGCCAGGAACATCACCGGGGCACCAGGAAGACGGCCTTTTCGGACGCGCGTCCCGCGCCTGAATGCACGGCATCGATATCGAAGAATACGGTGTGCGAGCCCGGCTCGGCCGAACCGTAGGGAATCTGCAGGCGCGCCGCAATGCCGCGCGTCTCGGCCGGGCCGACCTCGACTTCCTGCTCGGAAGCCAGCTCCAGCCCATCGAGGCCATGGGCGCTGATGCGGTAGCGCTGGGCCTGCTCGGTGGCATTCATGATCTGCAGGCGGTAGACATTTTCCAGCTTGCCGCCCGCGACGATGCGCGACAGCGACGCCCGGTCGCGTATCACGTCGACCTTGACCGACTGGCGCAGCGCCAGGCTCACGATCATGGCCACGCTCAAGCCGATCAGCACGGCCGAGTAGATCAGCACGCGCGGACGGAAGATGCGGCGCAGCACCTGGGCACGCCGCCACAGGCCGGCCATGGCGTTCTGCGTGGTCAGGCGGATCAGGCCGCGCGGGTACTCCATCTTGTCCATGATGGAATTGCAGGCGTCTATGCACAGGCCGCAGCCAATGCATTCGTATTGCAGACCGTTGCGGATGTCGATGCCCACGGGGCAGACCTGCACGCACATCTTGCAGTCGATGCAGTCGCCCAGGCCCTGGGCCTTGTAGTCCACCTTTTTGGTGCGCGGCGCACGCGGCTCGCCCCGGCCCGTGTCGTAGCTGACGATCATGGTGTCCCGGTCGAACATGGCGCTCTGAAAGCGCGCATAGGGGCACATGTATTTGCAGACCTGCTCGCGCATGTAGCCCGCGTTGCCATAGGTGGCAAAACCGTAGAACAGCACCCAGAACATCTGCCAGCTGCCCTGCAGCGCCAGCAGCTCGCCGCCCAGCTCGCGGATGGGCACGAAGTAGCCCACGAAGGTGAAGCCGGTCCACAGCGCAATGGCGATCCACAGCAACTGCTTGAGCGACTTCTTCCAGGCCTTCTCGAAGGTCCAGCCGTTCTTGTCCAGCCGCATGCGCGCGCTGCGGTCGCCTTCGACCTTGCGCTCCACCCACATGAAGATCTCGGTGTAGACCGTCTGCGGGCACGAGAAGCCGCACCACAGGCGCCCGGCCACAGCCGTGAACAGGAACAATGCCAGCGCCGAGATGATCAGCAGGCCCGCCAGGTAGATGAAGTCCTGCGGGTACAGCACCAGCCCGAAGAGATAGAAGCGCCGCGTTCCGAGGTCGAACAGCACCATCTGGCGCTGGCCCCACTCCAGCCAGGGCAGGCCGTAGAAAACCAGTTGGGTGAGAAACACCAGGGCCCATCGCCAGCGTGCGAAGACACCGCTGATGGAGCGCGGGTAGACCTTCTTTTCCGACTCGAACATCGACACCAGCTCGCCCGGATCAGGCGTGGCCGGCGTGATCGGAATGACTTTGCGGGGAGGCTTCCCGGTGTCATCCCCGCTCTCGGGCTTCATGGTGGGTTCCTTTGTTTTTTTGAAATATCTGAAAACTCAAAACGCAAAAAGGCGGCGCCGCAGCGCCGCCCCTGTGCTTACTGACGGACTGCGCCGTCTTTGTGCGACATGCCCCAGACATAGGAAGCAAGCACCGCGATCTGCGCCTCGGTCAGCTTGTCCTTCTGGGCAGGCATCTCGTTGTGCTTGCCGTTGTTGATCATGGCCGTGATGGCGGCCTCGCCCCAGCCGTGCAGCCAGATGTCATCGGTCAGGTTGGGCGCGCCCAGGGCCTGGTTGCCCTTGCCGTCCATGCCGTGGCAGGCAGCGCAGGCCGTGAACTTGGACTTGCCCAGCGAGGCCTTGAGCGAGTCGTGCGGGCTGCCCGACAGGCTCAGCACATAGTGCGAGAGGTTGCGCACATCGTCGGGCGTGCCGACGGCAGCGGCCATGGGCGGCATGATGCCGATGCGGCCGCCCGTGATGGTTTCCCTGATCTTCTCGGGCGTGCCGCCATGCAGCCAGTCGCCATCGGTCAGGTTGGGGAAGCTCTTGCCGCCGCGTGCATCCGAGCCGTGGCACTGTGCGCAGTTGTTCATGAACAGGCGCTCGCCGATGGCCATGGCCTGGGGGTCCTTGGCCATGTCTTCGGTGCTCATGCTCGTGAACTTGGCGTACAGCGGCTCCAGGTCCGCGCGGGCCTTGGCCATCTCGTTTTCATAGGCGCCCAGCTGCGTCCAGCCCAGCTTGCCCGCGAACGAGCCCAGGCCCGGATAGGCCGCCAGGTAGGCGAAGCCGAACACCGAGGTGATGATGAACAGCCACATCCACCACTTGGGCATGGGGTTGTTCAGCTCGCGCAGGTCCTCGTCCCAGACGTGGCCCGTGGTGTTGTCGGCCGATGGGACCACCTTCTTGCGTGCGGTGAGATACAGCAGCAGCAGGCAGCCGATGATGCCGCCCAGCGTGATCGCCGTGACATAGATCGACCAGAAGTTGTTTACGAAATCGCTCATGGGAAGTTCTCGTTCTGGTGGAGGGACTCAGTCTTGCTCGAACGGCAGCTGGGCGGCCTCGTCGAAACGGGCCTGGTTGCGGCGGGCGAACGCCCACCACCAGATGCCGATGAAGCAGGCCAGCGAGGCCAGCGTGGCCACGATGCGCATGGTGGTGATGTCCATGTCGCTCTCCTTTACTTGACCGAACGGCCCAGGACCTGCAGGTAGGCGATGACGGCGTCCATTTCCGTCTTGCCCTTGACCTGCTCGGCAGCGCCGCTGATTTCCTCGTCGCTGTAGGGCACGCCCACCTTGCGCAGCGCGCTCATGTGCTGAGCGACCACGGTGTCATCCACCTTGTTCTTTTCCAGCCAGGTGTAGGCAGGCATGTTGGACTCGGGCACCACGTCGCGCGGGTTGTTCAGGTGGATGCGATGCCATTCGTCGCTGTACTTGCCGCCCACGCGGTGCAGGTCGGGACCCGTGCGCTTGGAACCCCACTGGAAGGGGTGGTCATAGACGAACTCGCCAGCCACCGAGTAGTGGCCGTAGCGCATGGTCTCGGCGCGGAAGGGGCGGATCATCTGCGAGTGGCAGTTGTAGCAGCCCTCGCGCAGATAGACGTCGCGGCCCATCAGCTGCAGCGGCGTGTAGGGCTTGAGGCCCGCCACCGCTTCCGTGGTCGACTTCTGGAAGAACAGCGGAACGATTTCCACCATGCCGCCGACGGCGACCACCAGCAGGGTCAGAACGATCAGCAGGAAATTGTTGGTTTCCACCTTCTCGTGGGAAAAGCTCTTGGGAGCGCTATTGTTGTGATCGGACATGAGTAATGCTCCTAGACGCTCAGGCGT
Organism: Delftia sp. K82; assembly: GCF_002193035.1. Classification (NCBI taxonomy): domain Bacteria; kingdom Pseudomonadati; phylum Pseudomonadota; class Betaproteobacteria; order Burkholderiales; family Comamonadaceae; genus Delftia; species Delftia sp. K82. The sequence goes on from NZ_MYFL01000001.1 coordinate 3,327,378, forward strand.
GGGCCACGACTGCAGGCACGGCCACCTTCACCGAACGGCCCGAGATCGCGGTCTTCCAGGTGTTCCACAGCATGACCAGCATGCCGCCCAGGTACAGCAGGCCACCGGCCACGCGGATCACGTAGAACGGATAGCTGGCCTTGACGCTTTCGACGAAGGTGTAGGTCAGCGTGCCATCGGGATTGACGGCGCGCCACATCAGGCCCTGCATCACACCGGCGATCCACATCGCGGCGATGTACAGCACGATGCCGATGGTGGCCATCCAGAAGTGCAGTTCGATGGCGCCCACCGAGTGCATCTTGGTCTTGCCGAACAGGCGCGGGATCAGGTAGTACAGCGAGCCCATGGTGATCAGGCCCACCCAGCCCAGGGCGCCCGAGTGAACGTGGCCCACGGTCCAGTCCGTGTAGTGCGACAGCGCGTTGACGGTCTTGATGGACATCATCGGACCTTCGAACGTGGACATGCCGTAGAACGACAGCGACACGATCAGGAAGCGCAGGATGGGGTCGTCGCGCAGCTTGTGCCATGCGCCCGACAGCGTCATCACGCCGTTGATCATGCCGCCCCAGCTGGGAGCCAGCAGGATCAGCGAGAACACCATGCCCACGGACTGCGTCCAGTCGGGCAGCGCGGTGTAGTGCAGGTGGTGAGGACCCGCCCACATGTAGGTGAAGATCAGCGCCCAGAAGTGGACGATGGACAGGCGGTAGCTGTAGACCGGACGGCCAGCCTGCTTGGGGATGAAGTAATACATCATGCCCAGGAAGCCTGCGGTCAGGAAGAAGCCCACGGCGTTATGGCCGTACCACCACTGCACCATCGCGTCCTGCACGCCGGCGTAGGCCGAGTAGCTCTTCATCCAGCCGGCGGGAATGGCCGCGCTGTTGACGATGTGCAGCAGTGCCACGGCGATGATGAAGGCGCCGAAGAACCAGTTGGCCACGTAGATGTGGCGGACCTTGCGGATGCCGATGGTTCCGAAGAACACGATGGCATACGAGACCCAGGTCACGGCGATCAGCAGGTCGATCGGCCACTCCAGCTCGGCGTACTCCTTGCCCTGGGTGTAGCCCAGCGGCAGGCTGATCGCGGCGGCGAGAATGACGATCTGCCAGCCCCAGAATGTCAGGCTGGCCAGCTTGGGCATGAACAGCCGCGTCTGGCAGGTGCGCTGCACCACGTAGTAGCTGGTTGCGAACAGCGCCGATCCGCCAAAGGCAAAGATCACGGCGTTCGTGTGCAGCGGACGCAGGCGTCCGTAGCTCAGCCATGGAATGCCGAAGTTGAGTTCCGGCCAGGCCAGCTGCGAGGCGATCAACACCCCGACAGCCATGCCTACCACCCCCCAGACGACGGCCATGATAGAGAACTGCCTTACGACGGAATCGTCGTAATAGACAGCGTTTTTATTTGAACTATCCATCGTGCACCCCTTAGATTGCTATCAAAGTGTTACGTTCTTCGCTCCCGGGCGTGTTGACCCACGTCAATCGTCCCGAAGAATGCGCTCACCCTCTTGCTCCACACTCTCGAACTGCCCGCGATACACGGCCCACCACAGGGCCGCAAGGATGGCCAGCACCAGCACCACCGACAGCGGGATCAGCAAATACAAAATATCCATGGTCAGTTCCCCGTGGCGCTGACGCGCCACGCCTTGCCCCCAAAACGGGCGCGATCCAGCTCAGTGACACCGAGCAAGAGCCGCCTCGCGGCGAAGGTGTCGTTCCCCTCCCGCGAAGCGAGAGAGGGGGAAGCGGCGCAGCCGCTCAGGGGGTGTATTTCCATCAGAACCTCCCCACCGTTGCGGTGGAGCCCGTCTTCATCGCGACGGACGCTGCGGGCGCAGCAGGCGTGCCCGTGTGATTCGTTGCAGCCAGTGGCAGGCTGCGCGCAAGGCGCGCGGCATTCATCACCACCAGCAGCGAACTCAGTGCCATTCCCAGGCCGGCCACCCAGGCAGGCATGAAGCCCGCCAGGGCCAGCGGAATCGACACCGCGTTGTAAGCGGCTGCCCAGGCCATGTTCTGGCGCACCACCTGCAGCGTGCGGCGCGACAACAGGCATGCCTGGAGTACCAGTTCCAGGCTGTCACCCAGAACAACGAAATCTGCGCGCGATTGTGCCAGCGGCACTGCTCTACCAAAAGCAAAAGAGACATGCGCTCCAGCTAAAACTGGGCCGTCGTTGAGGCCGTCGCCCACCATGGCCACATGGTGGCCGGCTGCCTGCGCCTGCTGCAGCCGCTCCAGCTTGTCCTGCGGGCTGCAGCCGCCGTGGGCCTGGGTGATGCACACGCGCGCCGCCATGGCGCGTGCGGCGTCCTCTCGGTCGCCGGACAGCAGCATCACGGCGATGCCCTGCTTCCCGAGCGCCTGCACGACGGCGGCGGCCTCGGGCCGCACGTCCTCGCTGAGTACAAAGCGCGCCAGCGTATGCCAGCCCTGTTCGGTCTGCTCGGCCAGCAACACGCCCTGCACGGGCTGCTCGCCCGCCACGCCCGCATGCAGGGCCGATCCCAGGCGCAGATGGCGGCGTCCGCCCGGGCCCTGCACCCAGGCGTCCAGGCCCAGGCCTGCCACTTCCTGCATGGTGTCCAGCTTCCAGTGCGTCGCGGCATGGGCGCCAGCCTGCGCGATGGCGCGCGAGGCCGGGTGCATGGACTGGCGCGCCAGCAGCGCCGCCAGCGCCAGCACCTCGTCGGCATCCTCGCCGCGCGCAGGCTCGAACGAGGACAGCGCCAGGCCGTCGCGTGTGAGCGTGCCGGTCTTGTCGAACACCAGGGTGTCCACGGCGGCCAGCGCTTCCAGGCCCTGCAGGTTGCGCACCAGCACGCCGCTGCGCGCCAGCGTGCCGGCGGCCGTGAGCATGGCCACGGGCGTGGCCAGCGACAGCGCGCAGGGGCAGGTGACGATGAGCACGGCCACGGCCACCATCATGGCCTTGCCGGGATCGGTGGGCCACCACCAGATGGCAGCGCCCAGCGCGGCCAGCAGCACCACGACCAGGAAGGGCCGCGCCACCTTGTCGGCCAGTTGGGCCAGGCGCGGCTTTTGCAGCGAGGCGCTTTCCATCAGGCCCACGATCTGGGCGAAGCGCGTGTCGGCCCCCACGCCGTCCACGCGCACATCGACCACGGCGTCCAGGTTGTAGCTGCCGGCCGTGACGCTGTCACCCTCGGCACGCAGCACGGGCGTGGACTCGCCCGTGAGCAGGGCCTCGTCGGCATGGGTGCGGCCGCGCACGATGGTGCCGTCGGCCGGGAAGGCCTCGCCGCTGAGCACGCGCACCCGGTCGCCGGCACGCAGGCGGCGCGTGGCCACGCGCTCGAAGTGGCCGGCCGCGTTCTCGCGCAGCACGGCATCGGGCAGGCGATTCATCACGGCTTCCAGCGCGCCGGCCGTGCGGTCGCGCAGCCGCAGCTCCAGCCAGCGGCCGGACAGCAGGAAGAAGACGAACATGGTCAGCGAGTCGTAGAAGACTTCCTCGCCGAAGGGCCCCGAAGGATCGAAGGTGCCCAGCGAGCTGATCACGAAGGTGATCAGCATGCCCAGCGCCACGGGCAGGTCCATGCTCACGCGGCGCTGGCGTATGTCGCGCAGCGCACTGGAGAAAAAGGGTCCGCAGCAAAACAGCACCACGGGCAGCGAGATGACCCAGGAGGCCCAGCGCAGCAGCGTCTCCATCTCCTGCGACAGATCGCCGGGGCGGGCCACGTAGGCGGGCCACGCATACATCATCACCTGCATCATGCAAAAGCCGGCCACCAGCCAGCGCCACAGCGCACGGCGGCTTTCGGCCTGGCGGCGCTCGCGCGCAAAGGCATCGCGTGCAGGAAGCGCCTGGTAGCCGGCGCGCCGCACGGCCTCCATCCACTGGGATGGAAGCACCTGCTCGTGGCGCCAAGTGACTCGCGCGCGGCGCGTGGCTGCGCTGACTTCGGCCTTCTCCACCCCGGGCACGGCCCGCAGCGCATCCTCGATGGTCAGCGCGCATGCGGCACAGTGCATGCCCTCCAGAACGACGTGCGAATCCCAGGCAGGGAAATCGGTGGGTTCTTTGGAAGGGTCGGCGGGAGTTGCGGGGCCTGCGGGCCGTCCGAACGAACTCCACTCCTGCGGATCATCCAGCAGTCGGGCCGTGGCCTGCTGCGAGGGCGAGAGACCTGAATCAGGCGCCGCCACCGCCGCCTCGCTGGATGGGGCTGCAATGGTGTGGGGCATGGTTCTTAGCGTAATCGGGGGGCATGATAAGCGTATTGACATTAATCAACCGTTAACTCATGGTTGGGTCTATGCTGACTTCGTCCCACCCATCAGCACACACGAAAGGAGCACGCATGTACAACCGCATCCTGATCGCCACCGACGGTTCCGAGCTTTCCGACAAGGCCGTGGACAGCGGCCTGGGCCTTGCCGCGCTGTGCGGCGCCAGCGTGATCGTCGTCAAGGTGGTCCAGCACTATCCGCGCAGCTACTTCGAAGGCGGCGAAACCGTGGATCTCAAGCAGATCGAACGCATCGAAGGCCAGTGGACGGCCAACGCGCAGACCGTGCTGGATGCCATCCACGCCAAGGGCCAGGCGCTCAAGGTCCACGTGACCACGGAGATCGTCAAGTCCGACCTGGTGGCCGAAAGCGTGATCGACGTGGCCAAGCGCCGCGACTGCGACCTCATCGTCATGGCCTCGCACGGCCGCAAGGGCCTGCAGCGCCTGCTGCTGGGCAGCGAGACGCAGCACGTGCTCACGCACACCCACATTCCCGTGCTGGTACTGCGCTGAAGGGTAGCGGCAGCTTCGGCTTTCGCTGCACAAAAAAAGGCATCGGCGGCGCCGATGCCTTTTGCTTTTTCAATCAGGCCAGGGCGCGACCCGCGCCTTGGCGACCACTCAGGCGAACAACTGCTTGTGCTGGTCGCGCAGGAGATTCTTCTGCACCTTGCCCATGGTGTTGCGCGGCAGCTCCTGCACCACGAAGCAGCGCTTGGGAATCTTGAAATTGGCCAGCTGGCCCTTGAGCGCATCGACCACCGCCTGGGGCTCGAGCGAAGCGCCGGGACGCGGCACCACCACCACCACGCCCACCTCGCCGAAGTCGGGGTGCGGCACGCCGACCAGGGCGCTTTCGGCCACGCCGGGCAGCTCGTTGATGAAGCCTTCGATCTCGGCCGGATAGACGTTGTAGCCGCCCGAGATGATCAGGTCCTTGCTGCGGCCCACGATGCTGACATAGCCCCGCTCGTCGAGCTTGCCCACGTCGCCCGTGCGGAACCAGCCATCGGCCGTGAACTCCTCGGCCGTCTTCTCGGGCATGCGCCAGTAGCCCTTGAACACATTGGGGCCGCGCACCTGGATGTTGCCGATCTCGCCCACGGCCACCGGCTGGCCTGCGTCGTCCACGATGCGCACGCCCACGCCGGGCAGCGCAAAGCCCACGGTGCCGGCGCGGCGCTCGGACTGGCCGCCGTTGCGGCCATCGGCACGGTAGGGGTTGGAGGTCAGCATGATGGTCTCGCTCATGCCGTAGCGCTCCAGGATGACGTGGCCGGTGCGCTCCTGCCAGTCGCGGTGCGTCTCCACCAGCATGGGTGCCGAGCCCGAGATGAACAGCCGCATGTGGGCCGCCGCCTCGCGCGTGAGCCGCGCGTCCGCCAGCATGCGCACGTAGAGCGTGGGCACGCCCATGAAGACGGTGGCGTCACGCATGCGCGAGATCACCGTGCCGGGTTCGAACCTGGCCAGCCAGATCATGGGACTGCCGTTGAGCAGCGCGCCATGGATGGCCACGAACAGGCCATGCACATGGAAGATGGGCAGCGCGTGGATGAGCACGTCGCCGTCCTGCCAGCCCCAGTAGTCCTTGAGCGTCTCGGCGTTGGACAGCATGTTGCCGTGCGTGAGCATCGCCCCCTTGCTGCGGCCCGTGGTGCCGCTGGTGTAGAGGATGGCGGCCAGGTCGTCCTCGCCGCGCTCCACCACCTCTTGCTCGTCGCCATGGTGGGCGGCGCGCTCCAGCAGCGTGCCGCTGCGGTCGTCGCCCAGGGTGTAGACATGGGCCACGCCCGAGGTGAAGGCGATCTTGGACACCCAGCCGAAATTGGCCGGCGTGCAGACCACGACGGCGGGCTCGGCATTGCCCACGAAGTACTCGATCTCGGCGGCCTGGTAGGCGGTGTTCAGCGGCAGAAAGACATGGCCGCTGCGCAGCGTGGCCAAGTAGAGCATCAGCGCTTCCACCGATTTGTCCACCTGTACGGCAATGCGGCTGGCGGGCGGCAGCTGCAGCGACTGCAGCAGGTTGGCCATGCGCGCGCTGCCACGGTCCAGGTCGGCCCAGCTGTAGAACAGGCTGGCGCCGTCAGCGCCTATGGCCTCTACGGCCCACTTTTGCAGATCCTGGGGAAAGGCGGCGCGCAAGGCAGCGAACAGATTGCGGTTGGTCATGGCTGTGAAGAAGAAGGAAGAATCCGCTGGGGACCGGGAAATCTCAGGCACGTTCATGGATTGGCGAAGGCGGCGCCACGGACAGCTCGCGCAGGATGCGCTCGCGGTCCGCGTCCAGCGCGGGCGGCTGCCTGCGCACCAGGGGCTGGCCGAGCGAGGCCTGCAAGGGATTGCCCGCCACGCGCAGCGTCTGGCCGCTGGGGGTCTGCACCTGGGCCAGCATGCCGCGCTCGCGCACCTGGGGGTGCTCGACGATGTCGGCCACGCTGTTGTACTCCCCCGCCGGGATGCCATTATCAGTGAGCAACCCCAGCCAATGCGCCCTGGGACTGTCCCGCAGGCGCGCCTGCAGCGCGGCCTTGAGCTCGGCCTGGTGCTCGCACCGCTGCGCGTTGCCGGCAAAGCGCGCGTCCTGCGCCAGTTCGGGCAATTGCAGCAGGCCGCAGAGCTTGCGAAACAGCGCATCGCTGCCCACGGCGATGACGAACCAGCCGTCCTGCGCCGCGAACACATCGAAGGGCGCCATGGAGGGATGCCGCGTGCCGATAGGCCCCGGCACGCTGCCCAGCGCGCCCAGGCGGGCCACGGGGTTTTCCAGCAAGGCCACCTGGCAGTCGAGCATGGAGACATCGACGCGCTCGCCCTGCCCCGTGCGCGAGCGGCGCATCAAGGCCGCCTGTGTGCCGATGACCGCGTACAGGCCCGCGCCCAGGTCGCCGATGGACACGCCCACGCGGCAGGGCCCGGCGTCCGGGTGGCCGGTCACGCTCATCATGCCGCTCATGGCCTGCACCACCATGTCGTAGGCGGGAAAGCCGCTGTAGGGTCCCGTCTGGCCAAAGCCCGAGACCGAGGTCATCACCAGCCGGGGATGGCGTGCATGCAGGGCCTCCCAGCCATAGCCGAGCTTGTCCATGGTGCCGGGGCGAAAGTTCTCGACCAGCACATCGGCGCCTTGCAGCAGGCGCTCGAAGACCTCGCGGTCCTGGGGCTGCTTGAGGTCCAGCGCAATCGACTCCTTGTTGCGATTGACCGAGAGGAAATAGGCCGAGCCCCCGTCCACGAACGGCCCGATGCCGCGCGCATCGTCGCCCGTGCCGGGCTGCTCCACCTTGATCACGCGCGCGCCCAGGTCGGCCAGCATCTGCGTGCACATGGGGCCGGCCAGCACGCGCGTGAGGTCGATGACGGTAAGGCCTTCCAGCGGCAGGCCCGTGGCTTGTTCATTCATAGGGATTTCCATATCGTTATCTATTGCTTGACGCGACACCCACAACCCATGGGACCGGCGGGGCCCAAGACCAGGACACCGAGGAAGGGCCGCTCCCGCACCGAGGGTGTCGTCCCCCCCGCGAAGCGAGAGGGGGAAGGCACGTGGCGCCTCAGGGGGTGTCTCACTGCAGCCCGGCGCCGGAACGCTGGGTCAGGGCCTTGGACTCCTGCCCTTCCTTCAGGGCCCAGGCACGGAATTCCTCTAGGGATGCCGAGGGCGCGGCCAGATTGCCCTGCTTGGCCAGCCTGGCCTTCACATCGGGGTCTTCCAGCGCCTTGGTGCTGGCATCGAACAGCTTCTTCGCCACGTCCTCGGGCAGACCCGCCGGGGCGAACAGGCCGAACCAGAACGTGTAGTCAAAGCCCGGCACGCCGGACTCCTTCATGCCCGGCAGATCGGGGAACAGCGGCGAGCGTTCGGCCGTGCTCACGGCCAGCATGCGCAGCTTGCCCGCCTGGGCCAGCGGCAGCACCGAGGGCGGCGTGCCGAAGGTCAGGTCCACATCGCCAGCGGCCACGGCCTGTATCGATGGCGCCCCGCCCTTGAACGGCACATGCAGCATGCGCAGGCCGCCGCTGGCGCCCGCGAACGACAGCGTGGCCAGGTGCGTGATCACGCCTGCGCCCGAGGAGGAATAGCTGAGCTTGTCGGGCTGGCTGCGCGCCAGCGCCACCAGATCGCCCACGCTCCGGCCCGGAAAATCCTTGCGCACGGCCAGCAGCATGGGGGCCGAACTCCAGCGCGTGATGCCCGTGAAATTGCGCGCGCCCTCATAGCGAGCGCTCTTGTAGAGCAGCTGGTCCGAGCCATAGATGTTGGCGCTGCCCAGCAGCAGCGTGTAGCCGTCGGGCGCTGCACGCGCCACATGCTCGGAAGCCAGCGTGGTGCCGGCGCCCGGGCGGTTGTCCACCAGCAGGGGCTGGCCCAGGATCTTGCCGACCTTGTCGGCCACGATGCGCGCCACCGCGTCGGCACCGCCGCCGGGCGGAAATCCCACGACCAGCGTGACGGGCCGGGCGGGATAGGACTGGGCCATCGCGCCACCGGCCAATCCGGCCAGCAGCAACGACAGTGCAAAACGCTTGAACATGGCTTGTCTCCTCTTTATTGATACCCCCTGAGTCGCTGCGCGCCTTCCCCCAAAGGGGGACGACACCCTCGGTGCGGGAGCGGTCCTTCTTCGGAGTTCCCGGGTTGGGCCGCGCCGGTTCCGTGGGCTGTGGGCGGTAGGCAGCACCACGGGCAATCTGCGTGTATGCGGGAGGATGCGGTTCAGCGCCCCTTGAACTCCGGGCTGCGTTTCTCGCGCCAGGCCCGGCCGCCCTCCTGCAGGTCTTCGGAGGCGATGCTGCGCTGCACCTCGCGCGTGATCTCGGCCACGTCATGGCGGCCGCGCGCAATCAGGTTCAGGTGCTTTTTCATGCCGAACAAAGGGATGGGCGCCATGGCGGCCAGCGTGCCGGTGAGCTGGGCCACGGCCGCATCGAAGGCGGCGGGTTCGGCCAGATGGGTGAGGAATCCGCAGGCCTTCATCTCCGGGGCCTGGATGCGCTCGCAGGTCAGGAACAGCCGCTTGGCCGTGTCCAGGCCCAGGCGCGAGACATAGCGCTCCAGCCCGCCCGCGTAGAAATGCAGGCCCAGGCGCGCGGCCGGCATGAACATTTCGGCCGCCGTGCTGCCCACGCGAAAGTCGCAGGCCAGGGCCATGTCGGTGGCACCGCCGTAGACGCCGCCGTGGATGGCGGCCACGGTCACGGCGCGGCATTGCTCGATGGCGTCCACCATCTCGCCGAAGCTGCTGCCCTCGGTCTGGCTGCCTTGGATCTCTGATATATCATAGCCACTGCAAAAGTACTTGCCCTCGCTGCGCAGCACCAGCACGCGCACATCGTCGCGGCGGTTGATAAGCTCCACATGCGCGACTAGCGTGCCCAGGTCTTCGGGGGCCAGCTTGTTGGCCGCTTCGGGGCGCTGCAGCGTGATGGTGGCCAGGTGATCCTGGATGTCGAGTCTGGGCGTCATATGTATCAGTCAGTCAATCAGATATATTTGAATTAGAAAATGCTTCCAGCCAAGCAGCCATTGGAGAAAACCCCGGCCACGTCCAGCCTGCAGGAGCGTATACGGCAATCGCTGGAAGACGAGCTGCGCTCAGGCGCCATGCAGCCCGGCGATGCCATCGACGAGCCGGCCCTGTGCGAGCGCTTCGGCGCCTCGCGCACGCCCGTGCGCGAGGCGCTGCTGCTGCTGGTGGCCAAGGGGCTGGTGGAGATCGTTCCGCGCTCGGGCATCTATGTGCGGCGCCTGGATGCGCGCGAGCTGGTGGCCATGATGGAAGGCCTGGCCGAGCTGGAAGGCGTGCTGGCCCGGCTGGCCGCCACGCGCATCCATGCGCAGCTGCGCGAGCGGCTGCAGGCGGCGCTGGCGCACACCGCCGCCTGCGCCCAGGCGCAGGATGCCCAAGGCTATGTGCAGGCCAACATGCAGTTGCACGAACTGATATACGAGGCCAGCGGCAACGACTTCATCGTGGAACAGACCCGGCTGCTGCGGCTGCGCATCACGCCCTACCGGGGCCGCATGTTCGAGAAGCCCGGCCGGCTTGCGCGCTCGCAGCAGGAGCACGCCACCGTGGTGGCCGCCATCTGTGCAGGCCAGGCGGAGGTGGCAGCCGAGGCCATGCGCCAGCACATCTGCGCAGGCGGCAGCGCCTTCACCGACATGGTGCTGGGCGCGCCCGCGCAGGCGGGCTACGAACGCCCGCGCAAGTCAAGGTAGCCCGAAGAGGGTTCAGGGCCGCACTTCGAAGGCCAGGAACTGCGTGACCTGGTTGTCCGCGAAGTTGTTGTCGGCCACCAGCACCAGCGTGCGGTTGCCGTTGGCCAGGCGCGGGCCCCAGGAGATGCCTTCGATGTTGTCCAGCTTGACGCCCTGGTAGGTCACGGGCATTTCCAGCAGCAGCTCGCGCTTCATGGGCTTGTAGCTGGCGCCCACCAGGCTCTTGAAGCTGCGCACATCGGTGGTGTCCGGCTCGATGGTGGCGCGCGTCAGGCGGATGGTGTTGCCCACGCCATCGGCAAAGGCGCGCTCGATGGCGATGAACTCGTTGTTGGAGACCGCCAGCAGCTCGGGCAGGCCGTTGTCCGGCGGAAAGCTGCCGCTGACGGCCTTGTCCAGCGGAATCTTCGGCAGTTGGTAGGCGTACTGCGCGCCCGACTTGCCCGTGGCCGGATCGAGCTTGAGGACGCGGATGACGCTGCCCGCTGCCAGCGTGGTGAGGGGGCCGTCTTCCACCAGCGCATCCTCGTTGGCCGTGAACACGCTGCCGTCGGGCGTGACGGCCAGGGCCTCGAACAGCTTGTTGTTGCGCCCTCCGCTGGTGGTGTTGTCCACGTAGTTGAAGGCCGCAGGCGTCTCGAAGTCGCGCACGAAGCTGCCGTCGACCTTGATCTCGCGCACAAAGGGCTGGAACAGGCTGGCGGGGTCGGTGCTGAAGTTGCCCTCGCTGGACACGTAGAGGTTGCCGTTGGGCGCCACGCGGATGCCTTCGGGGTCCACGGTGCGGCGTGTGCCGGGCAGCGGCTGGCCGTCGCGGCCCTTGAGCGTGACCATCTTGCGGATGGTCACGGCCTGGATGGCCTTGTCATCGAACTGAATGCCCAGGTTGTAGAAGCGCGGCGTGCCACGCTCGCCGCCGCGCTCATCGGAGATGGCCCAGTAGCTGCCATCGGGCGCGCGGTCCAGGCCGGAGATGCCGCCGAACTCCACGCCGTCGAACAGTGTCTTGGTCTTGATGCTGTAGTCGCCGATTAGCCGCAGCGAGCCGATGGTCTCGGGGCCGTCGTCGCTGCCGCCGCAGCCTTCCAGGCCCGTGGCCGTGCCGAAAGCCAGGACCAGCGCGAGCAGCACGGATGCGGGCGAGCGGACCTTGTCTGCCTTGTTCATATTCCCTCCCAGGATGGATCTCAGAAGGGATGGACCGTAGCCAAGGCCCGTGACAGGGTGGTGACATGCACGCGCATGCCGCTGCCCTGCCCCTGCCCTGACCGGCCCCTCGTTCGCTACTCCAGCTTGGCGCCCGAGGCCTTGACCACCTGCGCCCAGCGCGCGATCTCGCCATGCACCATGGCCACGAACTGCTGCTGGTTCATGCCGCCGTAGTCGGCGCCGTTGCGCGCCCAGATGGACTTGATCTCTTCGGCCGAGCCTATGCGCTGCACCTGGTCGATGACCTGGGCCTGCACGGCCTGCGGCGTGCCCTTGGGCGCCCACAGGCCGTACCAGGTCGTGACCGTGTAGTCGGGCAGGCCGGACTCGGCCGCGCAGGGCACGTCGGGGAAGGCGGGGTTGCGCTTGTCGCCAGAGACCATCAGCGCGCGGATGCGACCGCTCTTGATGTGCTGGGCCGACGAGCCCAGGCCGTCGAACATCATGTCCACATTGCCGGCGATCAGGTCCTGCAGCGCCGGGCCTGCTCCTCGATAAGGAATGTGGGTGATGAAGGTATTGGTCTGCAGCTTGAACAGCTCGCCGGCCAGGTGATGCGAGGTGCCCGCGCCCGCCGAGGCGTAGTTGAGCTTGCCCGGCCGCTTGCGCAGGTCGGACAGCAACTCCTGCACGGTCTTGTGCGGCACGTTGCGCGGGTTGACCACCAGCACCTGGGGCACGCTGGCCAGCAGGGCCAGTGGGATGAAGTCGCGCTCCAGGTCATAGTCCAGGCGCGGGTACATGGACGGCGCAATCACATGGTGGGTGCCGCCCATGAAGAAGTTGTAGCCGTCCGGCGCCAGCTTGGCCGCGTAGCTGGCGCCCAGGGTGCCGCCTGCGCCGCCGCGGTTGTCGATCACCAGGGTCTTGCCCGCGCTCTTGGCGAACTGGGCCGAGAACGGCCGGGCAAAGGCATCGGTGCCCCCGCCGGCCGGAAACGGCACGACCAGGTTCACGGGTTTGGACGGCCAGTCCGCCGCCGCGCGGGCTGCCATGGGCAGGGCCAGCGCGGCCATCGAGGCCCCGGTTGCGCGCAACACCGCGCGCCGCCCCGTGGGGTGGGAAGCTTGCATGACTTGTCTCCTTGTCGCCTCTTTGAGGCTGTCTTCGTTGTCAGGCGCAGCAGTCCCTGTGCAAGAAAAGGGGCACGGCCTGCGCCGCGCCCCTTTTCATTTGCACAGGGCTTCGATGTCCGAGGACACCGGTATGCGGCCCTGCGCCAGCAGGCCGCGATGCTTGTCCAGGCGCTTGAGGTCGTAGAGGTAGTTGACCATCAGCCCCAGCGACTGCTTGAGTCCCTTGGCCGACAGGTCGGCCGCCCAGTTGAGCCGCTCCACGCGCGCGCCGTTGCCCAGGTGAAAACGCGCCACCGGGTCCAGCGGCCGGCCCTTGGCCGTCTCGCGCCCCAGATAGTGGGCAGCGCAGAACAGCAGGGCGCGGCGCACGGGTGCGTCGGGCTTGAGATCCTGCGGCGCATCCAGCGCCGCCAGCAGGTGCTCGGCGCCCATGCCGCCGGCCTTGAGCTCGAAGGCCTTGCGCTGGCGCTCGTCCATCTTCTCCAGGATGGCATCGCCGTGCTTGGCGATCCAGGCGCGCAGGCCCGGAATGGGAGACAGCGTGGCGAAATGGCGCAGCCGGGGGAACTCGCCCGTCAGCGTCTCCACCACATGCTTGATCAGCGAGTCGCCAAAGCTCACGCCGCGCAGGCCGGTCTGGGTGTTGCTGATGGAGTAGAAGATGGCCGTGGTGGCACGGCCCAGGTCGGAGGCTGCGGCAGTCTCGTCCAGCAGCGGGGCAATGCTGTCGGACATCCGGTCCACCAGCGCCACCTCCACGAAGATCAGCGGCACGGTGGGCATGCGCGGGTGGAAGAACCCGTAGCAGCGCCGGTCGCTGTCCAGGCGGTTCTTGAGGTCGGCCCAGCTGCGGATGTCGTGCACGGCCTCGTACTGGATGAGCTTTTCGATCAGCGAGGCCGGCGAGTCCCAGCTCAGGCGGCGCAGCTCCAGCAGGGCCACGTCGAACCAGTTGGCAAACAGATGCTCCAGCTCGGCGTCCAGCGCGGAAAAGCGCTGCTGCTCCGCCTTGGGCAGGGCCAGGAGTTCGGCGCGCAGGTCCACCAGAAAGCCCATGCCGCCCTGGGGCTGGGCAAAGCGCTGCAGCAGCCGCGTGCGCGGCGACATCAGCGCGCGGCGCAGGTCCATCTCGGCCTGGCCGCGCTCGGCATCGCTGGCCGCCGTGTCATAGCGCTTGCGCGCGGCCATCAGGGCTTCGGTATCGGGGCCGAACTGCTCGACGATCAGCGCCCAGAAATCCTTGTGCGCGGGCAGCTCGGCCTGGGCGTACCAGTCCATGAGCAGTTGCGCATGGCGGCCGCCCTCGACATCGCTCAGGCCGGCGTCGGCGGCAGCCTGCAGGTCTTCCATGAGTTTGCGCAGCTCGCGCGGGGACAGCACTTCCTGGCCGCTCCGCAGGGTGGCCTGCAGGCGCTGTGCCGTGCCGCGCGGCGCGGGTCCCTTGGCTGCCTCGCCCTCGGACTTTGTTGCAGGCGCAGCCGCATCGGTGCTGCGAAAGCGGGACACATTGCGGGCAATCCAGTCAGTAGCCAGACCCATTCAGAAGTTCCTCCATGTCAAGCGGTCACTGGACTGTCATGCCGCCAATCGGCCAATGACAATCTTTTGCTGCTCACATTATGAGAGTCTGCACGGCAGACCGTGTACGCCGATGTCGCGTTCTTGTCTTCGGGCTATCCCCATGCATGCCCCTGTCCTCTCTCGCGTCAACCTTGCACAAAAAAAAAGCGGGCACCAGGCCCGCTTAGTATCCGTCCGTACCGCCGGCCTCAGGCCGGCTTGCCCGCCTGGGCTGGATAGGCCGGGCGCCCCGCAGCCCAGAACCACATGGCGATGCCGCCGATCACCATGGGCACGCACAGCCACTGGCCCATGCTCATACCCAGCGACAGCAGGCCCAGGAAGTCATCGGGCTCGCGGAAGTACTCGGCAATGAAGCGGAAGGCGCCGTAGCCGACGAGGAAGACCGCCGCCACCTGGCCCGGCTTGTGCTCCTTGCGCGCATACAGCCACAGCAGCACGAACAGCAGCAGGCCTTCCAGCAGGAACTGGTAGACCTGCGAGGGGTGGCGCGGCAGCATGGAGCCGCTTTGCGGGAAGACCATGGCCCAGGGCAGCTCGGGGCTGGCGAAGCGGCCCCACAGTTCCCCGTTGATGAAGTTGCCGACGCGGCCGGCCGCCAGGCCCGTGGGCACGCAGGGCGCGACGAAGTCGGCTACCTCCAGCCAGGAGCGGGCCCGCGAGCGCGCGAACCAGACCATGGAGGCGATCACGCCCACCAGGCCGCCATGAAAGCTCATGCCTCCCTGCCAGACATAGAAGATCTCCAGCGGGTGGCTCAGGTAGTAGCCCGGCTTGTAGAACAGGCAGTAGCCCAGCCGGCCGCCGACGACCACGCCGAGCACGCCCAGGAAAAGAATGTCTTCCACGTCCTTGCGCGTCCAGGCGCGGTCGCCCTGCATGCGCACGAAGGGCGGGTGGCGCAGCCTGCGCGTTCCCAGCCAGAGGAAGAGGCCGAAAGCGGCCAGATAGGTCAGGCCGTACCAGTGCACGGCGAGGGGCCCGATCTGCAGGGCCACGGGATCGATCTGCGGGTACATCAGCATGGTCGGCATTGTGCCGCAGCGCCGCATGGCCGGCGCCGGCCAGGGGTTGGAAAGCTGGCGGCGCGGCGGTTCAGCCCGGCTGGCTTTCCTGGATGGCCATGAGCTTGTCCAGGGCCGCGAACAGATGGCGCTGCTCGGTGGAGGTCAGCAGTTGCTCCAGCTCGTCTTCCAGTTGCACCACCACGCCCTCGGCCCGCGCCTGCAGCGCGCTGCCTTCGGCCGTCATGTGCAGCTGCTGCAGCCGGCGGTCGCGCGGATCGGGCTGGCGCCCGATGAGCCCGCGCTGCACCAGGCGCTCGACCACCGGCACCAGGTTGGAGGGCGAGATGTCCAGCGCCTCACCCAGCTGGCGCAGGTAGATGCCGGGATTGGAGTGGATGAGCACCAGGATGGAGAACTCGCTGGGCTTGAGGTCCAGTTCGGCCACGCGCCGCGCGAACAGCTTGTGGATGTGGATTTCCGCGCGCGTGAGGCGGTAGCCCAGGAAACGCTGCAGGCGCGACTGATCGACGGCGGGTTCGGAGGAGCTGTCCATGGACACGGATCTGGAAGAGGAAGAAGGCACACCGAGGCAAAGCCGCCCCGGCGCCTGCGGATCTTCAGGGCCGGTGCGGCGTTCCATCATAAAAGCCCCGGCTGCCCGCTCAGGCCACGGCAGCCGGCAGCGGCGTGCGGGCGGCGGACTCGGTGCGGCGCAGCCAGTGCTCCGCATCCAGCAGCCCATGCGCGAAGAACCAGGCCGCGCTGTCCGCCTTGGAGCGGCGCAGCGCCGGATCGGCCAGCGGCTGGCTGACGCGCGCCGCACGCGCCCAGGCAAAGGCCATGCACAGCGTGCCGACCAGGCGCAGATAGTCCTCGGCGCAGCGCGCCAGCAACGGGGCGTCGCCTGCGGCGCGGGCGCACAGCGCACCCGTCAGCGCTTCGGTGCGATCGCTCCAGCTGCGCAGCGCGCCGGCCAGGCCGGGCTCCATGCCCGCCGCCTCGCAGGCAGCGGCCTCCTCGCGCAGTGCCGCCAGCAGCGGCGCCAGCGCGGCCCCGCCGCTGGCCGCCACCTTGCGCTGCAGCAGGTCCAGCGCCTGGATCTGGTTCGTACCCTCGTAGATCATGGCGATGCGCGCATCACGCAGCGTCTGCTCTATGCGGTACTCGTGCACATAGCCATAGCCGCCGAAGACCTGCAGCGCCTCGCTGGCCAGCGCAAAGCCCCTCTCGGTGAAGAAGGACTTGACCACGGGCGTGAGCAGCGAGGCCAGCGCATGGGCCTGGGCGCGCTCCTCGGCATCCGGCGCCTGTTCGGCCAGGTCCAGCTGGTGCGCCACCCAGCCTGCAATGGCGCGCATGCCTTCGGTCCACACACGCAGGTCGGCCAGCATGCGCTGCACGGCCGGCTGCAGGGCGATGGGGTCGGCGGGGCCCTGCGCATCGGCGGGCCGGGGCTGGGCACGCATCTGGCGGCGCTCGGCCGCATAGGCGCGCGCCAGTTGCCAGGCCATCTCGGCATGGCCCAGGCCCTGCAGGCCCACGTGCAGGCGGGCTGAGTTCATCATCACGAACATGGCGGCCAGGCCCTGGTGGGGCTGGCCCACCAGCCATGCCTGCGCACCCTCGAAGCGCATGGCGCAGGTGGCGCTGCCTTTGATGCCCATCTTCTTTTCGATGCCGTCGCAGTGGATGGCATTGGGCAGGAACCCGCCGCCGTCCTGGGGAATGCCGCGCGGCGCCAGGAACAGCGACAGCCCGCGCGTGCCCGGCGGCGCATCGGGCAGGCGCGCCAGCACCAGGTGCACGATGTTCTCGCTCATGTCCTGGTCGCCGCCCGAGATGAAGATCTTGCTGCCGTCCAGGCGGTAGCTGCCATCGCCCCGGGGCCGGGCCTGGCTGCGCAGCAGGCCCAGGTCGGAGCCGGCCTGGGGCTCGGTCAGGCACATGGTGGCCAGCCAGCGACCGCTGACGATGTGCGGCAGATAGGTGGCGCGCAGGTGCGCGTCGCCATGGGCGTGCAGGCAGGCATAGGCGCCGTGCAGGATGCCCGGGTACATGGTCCAGCCATGGTTGGCCGAGGCCAGCATTTCGTGCAGCGCGGCATCCAGCAGCTGGGGCAGGCCCTGGCCGCCGGCCTCGGGGGCGCAGGCCAGGGCCGGCCAGCCGGCTTGCACGAAAGCCGCATAGGCCTCGGGAAAGCCGTCGGGCGTGCGCACCCTGCCCTCTTGCAGGCGGCAGCCCTGCAGGTCGGCCGGGCCGTTGAGCGGGGCCAACACGTCGGCGCAAAAGCGCCCGGCCGCCTCGACCACCATGTCGGCCGTCTCCTGGTCCAGGGCGTCATGGGCCGGCATGCGGCGCCAGTCGGCCTCTGCGCCCAGCCAGTGCTGCTGGACGAAGCGTATGTCCTGCAGCGGCGGCTGGTAATGCGAGCAATGTGATGCCTGCGCGCTCATGCCCGACCCTCCATGGCCGCGACCAGGCGGCGGTAGGGGCCGATGGCACTGGCCAGGCACAGCACGGACAGCAGCGCGGCCAGGGCGGACACCAGGCCCAGCGACAGGCCCACGAGCTTTTCGTCGTGGAAGACGAAGTCGGTGAAAAAGGCCACTAGGAAGGGACCGAGGCCCAGCCCGATCAGGTTGATCAGCAGCAGGTAGATGGAAGTCACCTGGCCGCGCAGCTGGTTGGGCGTGACCGCCTGCAGGATGGGCGGCGCCAGCGCCACCGGCATGCCCAGGAAGAAAGTGGTGACCGCCACGGCCACCAGGGCCACCGTGGGCGAAGGCGCAAAGGCCAGCACCAGGCCGCTGGCGATGAGCACGCCGGTAGCCACCAGCGAGATGACGATCGAGCCCACCTGCTTGCCGCGCGCCGTGAGGTAGTCGGCCAGGAAGCCGCTGAGCAGCATGCCGCCAATGCCGAAGGTCAGGATGATGACGCCGTAGGCCGGGCCGATCTCGCCGGGCGTCCAGCCCCACTGGCGGATGAAGGTGGCCGGCAGCCAGGCCGTGACACCGAAGGTGATCATGGCCGTGATGCCCGGCGCCAGCAGCAGCGGCAGGAAGGCGCGCTTGTTGCGGAACACATGGGACAGATCGGGCGCGGGGCCTGCTGCAGCGGCGGCCCTGGCGGAGGCGCCTGCCGCCTGCAGGCCGCGGCGCACCGGCTCGCGCACGGTGTACATCAGCGCCACCAGCGGAATGCCGGGCAGGGCCACGAAGATGAAGGCCGCCTGCCAGGGCTTGAAGCTGCCCAGCAGCGGGAACACCACTTCTCCCGCCTGGCTGGTGGCCTGGATGACCAGGCCGCCCACGATGAAGGCCGTGGCCGAGCCGATGTACACGCCCGAGGTGTAGATGCTCATGGCGCGCGCGCGGCGCTCGGGCGGGAAGTAGTCGGCCAGCATGGAATAGGCAGCCGGCGACAGCGCCGCCTCGCCCACGCCCACGAACATGCGCGCCACGAACAGCGAGACAAAGCCCGTGACATAGCCACCGGCCGCCGTGGCCACCACCCAGATCGCCATGCCGATGACGATGAGGTTGCGGCGGTTCCAGCGGTCGGCCAGGCGCCCCAGGAAGATGCCGACGAAGGTGTAGAAGATGGCGAAGGCAAAGCCGTGGACGATGCTGAACACCCAGTCCGACAGCTGCAGATCCTTCTTGATGGGCTGCACCAGCAGGCCCAGGATCTGCCGGTCCACGAAGGACAGGGTGTAGGCCAGCAGCAGGATGATGGTGACGTAGTAGGCATAGCCGAGTCCGTTTGACTCGGCCGGCGCGGGCGTGGACACGCGGCCCGGCGGGTAAGGCAGGCTCATCGAGACCTCCTGTGGAGGAAGGGAAAGCGGAAAAAAGAAAGCGGGAAAGCGAGAAAGGGATGCGCATGAAAAGGGCCGGCGCGCCGCGCCAGCCCTTGCGCGGGCATCAGCCGGCGCTGTGCTCGACCAGCATCAGCGCATCAAGCGCGACCACGCCCTGCCCTTCGGGCAGCACGATGACCGGGTTGAGGTCGATCTCGCGGATGGCCGGCGTGCCACGCAGCACCTGGCCCAGGCGCACGATGAGCTCGGCCAGCGCCTGGCGGTCCAGCGCCGGGGCGCCACGGTAGCCGTGCAGCAGCGGCGCGCCCTGCAGCCGGTCCAGCTCGCGCAGCACCTCGCCGGTGGACAGGTCGGCGTCCAGCAGGCGCGCATCGCGCATGATCTCGGCCGTCACGCCGCCCAGGCCGGCCAGGATCACCGGGCCCCACTGCGGATCGTTGCGCGCGCCGATGATCATCTCCAGGCCACGTTGGCCCATGGCCTCGACCAGCACGCCGTCCAGCGCAATGGCGCTGTCATAGGCCGCCACGTTGGCATGCAGCCGGCCCCAGGCCTCGCCCATGGCCTGCGCATCGGCAATGTTCAGGATCACGCCGCCCGCATCGCTTTTGTGGCTGAGGTCGGCGGACTGCGCCTTGAGCGCCACGGGCCAGCCGATCTCCGACGCAATCGCCACGGCCTGCTCGGCCGAGGTGGCCAGCCGGCCGCGCGCAAAGGGTATGCCGGCCTGTGCCAGCACGGCCTTGGATTCGTACTCGGGCACCACCGTGCGGCCTGCGGGCAGGGTCAGGGCGACGGGCTGGGCATCGGTTCGCTCGAAACTGCGCTGGCTGAAGGCGGTCAGGCGCTGCACGGCGCGCAGGGCACGCTCGGTGCTGGGAAAGTAAGGCACGCCCAGCGCACGCATCTCGGCGATGAACTCGGCAGGCACGGCCGCGCCCTCGTCCAGGCCCGCGACGATGACGGGCTTGGCCGGCCGCAGCTCGCGCACGGCGCGCAGCACGGGCGGCATCTTGATGCCGCAGGTCACCGGGTCGCCCTGGATCAGGCCGACCAGGACGGTGGAAAAGCGCGCATCGCCAAACAGTGCGTCCAGCGTGCGGAAATACAGGTCCGGCTCCACCAGGCCCTGGGCCGTGAGGTCCAGCGGGTTGCTCACGCCCACGAACTCGGGCAGCGCCGCACGCAGCGCGGGTGAGTCGTCGTCGCAGATGGCGGGCAGGGCCAGGCCCAGTTCCTCGGCCCAGTCCAGCGTCAGCGCCTTGAAGGCACCGGACTCGCCCAGCACGGCAACTCCCGCTGCAGCGGCTGCACCGGCCCCACCAGCCGATGGCAGCACGGGGCAGCGGATGGCGATCTCGGCGATGTCGCCCAGCTCCTCCAGTGTCTCGGCAAACACGGCGCCTGCGCGTTCCAGCTTGGTGCGCATCAGCGCATAGTCGCCGGCCATGGCGCCGGTGTGCGTGGCGGCCGAGGCGCGCGCCGCACTGCTCTTGCCCGGATGCAGCAGCACCACGGACTTGCCCAGGCTGCGCGCACGGGCCACGGCGGCCAGGATGCGCGCGGGCTGGCGGAACTGCTCGACGATCATGGCGACCACGCGCGTGGAAGGCTGCTCCAGCAGGAAGTCCACATAGTCCTCGGCATGGCTGGCGGCCTCGTTGCCCGTGGAGATGGCGTGCGACAGCGGCAGCGCGCGGCTGGCCAGCGTGGTGCACAGCACGGTCATCATGGCGCCGCTTTGCGAGACCACGCCAATGGCAGGCCGCGTGGCATCGGCCTGCTGCGCGTCGATGTTCACTTCGACAAAGGTCAGCGGCACGCGCTGCAGGTAGTTGATGCAGCCCAGGCAGTTGGGGCCTTCCACCACCATGCCCGCCTCGGCGGCAATGCGTGCGATCTCGCGCTGCTCGGCCATGCCGCGCTCGCCCGCCTCGGCAAAGCCTGCCGAGAAGATCACCGCCGCACCCACGCGGCGCGCCGCCAGTGCGCGCACCGCGTCCAGCACAAAGGGCTGGGGGATGGCCAGCACGGCCACATCCACGCCTTCGGGCAGCTGATCGACCGAGGCCAGGCAGGCCCGCCCGGCGATCTCGCTGCGCTTGGGATTGATCAGGTGGATGTCGCCGGCGAAGCCGTTGCGCTCCAGGTTGCCCAGCACCGATGCGCCCAGCGCACCCGGCGTGGCCGAGGCGCCGACGATGGCGATGGAACGCGGCCTCAGCAGCCTGCCGATGTCGGGCCGCAGGGCGGCCGCCATCTCTGTCGTTGTCATTCTTGTCTCCAATGGGTTGGCGGCAGGCGCCCTAGCAGCGAGGGCGCGGCCACTCAGGATGTGCGGGTCTTCAGGACTTTTGCTTCGAGAGGTCGTAGGTGCCCAGGCCGGGCTTGTAGGTCTTGTCGTCGAGGAACTGGCGCATGCCTTCCTTGCGGCCTTCGTTGTCGTAGCTGTTGGCGGCTTCCTGGGCGCGCACCAGGTAGTCCTCGGCGTTGTCGTAGCTCATGTCGCGCACGCGGCGGATGGCGTCCTTGGTGGCCTTCAGGGCGCTGGGATTCTTCTGCAGCAGGGCCTCGGCCACTTCGGTGACGCGGGCCTGCAGGCGATCGGCCGGCAGCGACTCGTTGACCAGGCCCCACTCGGCGGCCGTGCGGCCGTCGATGTTCTCGCCCAGCATGGCGTGGTACATGGCACGGCGGAAGGACAGCAGCTCCACCGCCACCTTGGAGGCGCCGCCACCGGGCAGGATGCCCCAGTTGATTTCGGACAGGCCGAACTTGGCGTCATCCGAGGCAAAGGCCAGGTCGCAGGCGAACAGGGGGCCGTAGCCGCCGCCGAAGCACCAGCCGTTGACCATGGCAATGGTCGGCTTCTGGAACCAGCGCAGGCGGCGCCACCAGCCATAGCTCTCGCGCTGGGCCTTGCGGGTTCCGGCCAGGCCGGTGGCCTCGGTCTCGCGGAAGTACTCCTTCAGGTCCATGCCGGCCGTCCAGGCCGTGCCTTCGCCTGCAAGCACGACCACGCCCACGTCGTCACGGAACTCCAGGTCGTCGAGCACACGCATCATCTGGCGGTTGAGCTGGGGGCTCATGGCGTTGCGCTTTTCGGGGCGGTTGAATTTCACCCAGGCCACGCGGCCTGTAACGGTGCAGGACACGGTCTGTTCTTCGGTACGTTCGGTGCTCATTGCGCTTCCTTGTGCAAAGGGGAAATGGGGTTTTGGACACCGATGCTTCGGCTCCATAATCGTTATGATAAATAACTATTATTGAAGCCCGCAATACAGCGTTTACCCTAGCTCCATCCCCCCCGCCAGCCTGCCGCGATGCGAATGCTTCTGCGTCGCGCATGCATGCAATGCGCCGTCCACGGGGAATTGCAGCGCGCGCTTTGGCCCAAGGGCCGGTTCACGCGATACTTGCGGCGTTCACACAGTCAGGAGAAGAAGAACATGCAAGGCCAACCAGAAGTCATCGAATGCCTCATAGAGTTGCTGCGCGGCGAGCTTGCCGCGCGCGACCAGTACTTCATCCACTCGCGCCAGTACGAAGACCAGGGCCTGCTGCGTCTGTTCGAGCGCATCGGCCATGAGATGGAAGAGGAAACCCAGCACGCCGACGCCATCCTGCGCCGCATCCTGTTCCTGGGCGGCCGCCCCGACATGCGCCCGCACGAGTTCACGCCCGGCGAGACCGTCGAAGAGATGCTGCGCAAGGACCTGGCCACCGAATACCGTGTGCGTGACAGCCTGCGCTCGGCCATGGCCCTGTGCGAGCGCCACAGCGACTTCAACAGCCGCGACCTGCTGCTGGCCCAGCTGCGCGATACCGAGGAAGACCACGCCTACTGGCTGGAGAAGCAACTGGGCCTGATTGAAAAAATAGGCCTGCCCAACTACCTGCAAAGCAAGATGGGCGAGCCGGCCTGAAGACAAGTCGCCCCACGATGAAAAGCAAACCGGCAGCCACGATGAAACGGCAAGCCGGTCGCCCCGCGAAGTAGCAAGAGCCCTCAAGAAGGGCCTGAGAGAAGAAAGAAAAAGGGATGGAAAGCCGCAAGGCCTTCCATCCCTTTTCATTTTCATCGGGTGCGCACCGCCGGGCGGCGGTGCTGCCCGGTGTCAGTCGTCCAGCAGGGACAGGTCGCGCACGGCGCCCTTGTCGGCCGACATCACCAGCTTGGCATAGGCCTTGAGCGCGGCCGAGACCTTGCGCGGGCGCGGCTCGGCGGGCTTCCAGCCCTTGGCATCCTGCTCGGCACGGCGGCGGGCCAGCTCCTCGTCGGAGACCAGCACGTTGATGCTGCGGTTGGGAATGTCGATGCGGATGCGGTCGCCGTTGCGCACCAGGCCGATGGCGCCGCCAGCGGCAGCTTCCGGCGAGCAGTGGCCAATGGACAGGCCCGAGGTGCCGCCCGAGAAGCGTCCGTCGGTCAGCAGTGCGCACTCCTTGCCCAGGCCCTTGGACTTGATGTAGCTGGTCGGGTAGAGCATTTCCTGCATGCCGGGGCCGCCCTTGGGACCTTCATAGCGCACGACGACGATGTCGCCAGCCTTGACCTTGTCGTCCAGGATGTTCTGCACGGCCTCGTCCTGCGACTCGGTCACGTGGGCCGTGCCTTCGAACACGTGGATGCTTTCGTCCACGCCGGCCGACTTGACCACGCAGCCGTCCAGGGCGATGTTGCCCGTCAGCACGGCCAGGCCGCCTTCCTTGGAGAAGGCGTGCTCGTAGGAGCGGATGCAGCCTTCTGCACGGTCCAGGTCCAGGCTGGGCCAGCGCGTGTTCTGGCTGAAGGCCACCTGGGTGGGAATGCCGGCCGGGCCTGCCAGGTAGAAGTGCCGCACGGCCTCGTCCTGGGTGGTGGTGATGTCCCACTGCGCCAGGCCTTCGCCCAGGGTCTTGGCGTGCACGGTGGGCACGTCGGTGTGCAGCTTGCCCGCGCGGGCCAGCTCGCCGAGGATGGCAAAGATGCCGCCGGCGCGGTGCACATCCTCGATGTGGTACTTCTGCGTGTTGGGCGCCACCTTGCACAGCTGGGGCACGGAGCGCGAGAGGCGGTCGATGTCGGCCATGGTGAAGTCGATCTCGGCTTCACGGGCAATGGCCAGCAGGTGCAGGATGGTGTTGGTGGAGCCGCCCATGGCGATGTCCAGCGTCATTGCGTTCTCAAAGGCCTTGAAACCCACGGAGCGCGGCAGCACAGAGGCGTCTTCCTGCTCGTAGTACTCGCGGGCCAGCTCGACGATGCGGCGGCCGGCGCGCTTGAACAGTTCCTCGCGGTCGGCATGCGTGGCCAGCACCGTGCCGTTGCCGGGCAGGGACAGGCCCAGCGCCTCGGTCAGGCAGTTCATGGAGTTGGCGGTGAACATGCCCGAGCAGGAACCGCAGGTCGGGCAGGCCGAGCGCTCGACCTGGGCGACCTGCTCGTCGGTGTAGTTGGAGTCGGCCGCGATCACCATGGCATCGACCAGGTCCAGCTTCTTGAACTCCAGCTTGTGCGTGTTGGGATTGGCCAGCTTGGTCTTGCCCGCTTCCATGGGGCCGCCGGAGACGAAGATCACCGGAATGTTCAGCCGCATGGCGGCCATCAGCATGCCGGGGGTGATCTTGTCGCAGTTGGAGATGCACACCAGCGCGTCGGCGCAGTGGGCGTTGACCATGTACTCCACCGAGTCCGCGATGATGTCGCGGCTGGGCAGCGAGTACAGCATGCCGTCGTGGCCCATGGCGATGCCGTCGTCCACGGCGATGGTGTTGAATTCCTTGGCCACGCCGCCTGCGGCCTCGATCTCGCGCGCCACCAGCTGGCCCAGGTCCTTGAGGTGGACGTGGCCCGGAACGAACTGCGTGAAGGAGTTGGCGATGGCGATGATGGGCTTGTCGAAGTCGCCATCCTTCATGCCGGTGGCACGCCACAGGGCGCGCGCACCGGCCATGTTGCGGCCGCCGGTGGAAGTCTTGGAACGGTATGCGGGCATGGGGAATCCAGTTGTCTGTCGTCTCGGTCCATCCCTGGTCCTGTGGGGAAGGCCAGGGTCTGGGCGAAGATTATGGCGCAGCGCCCGCCGCACCGCTGGGGCACAGGAATGCCCCGGCCGGCATGGGCTGCCCCTTTGCAGACCCCAGGCATCGCCTGCGGCGAAGCCTGCGCCGCCGTTCAAGGCCCCTCAGCGGCGCGAACGCGTGCCCGTGCCCATGGCTTCCTTGTTCTTTTCGATTCGCTTCAAGCGCCGCTGCTCGATCTTGTCGGCCGCGCGCCGCTTGGTGTAGCCAGAGGTGTCGGCCCAGGCCCACCAGGCTGCCGTCACGCCATAGGCGCCCAGGATGACGTACCAGGACCAGGAGGCCACAGGCTCGATATCGGCCAACTTCAGCAGGGTGAGCAAGACCGCGATTCCCAACAGATACATAACTTCTCCTTCACCAGATGGTGCTTCACACGAGGTAACGCATCAGGCATGCGCGCCCACTACAATGTTTCGCATAATTATTCCCGACAACCCCCAGGAACTCATGATGAAGCAGACATTGATCGCATTGGCCTTGACCGTCGTCACCGTGGCTCCCGCCATGGCCGACCAGGCTCTTGCCGCCTCCAAGAACTGCATGGCCTGCCACGCCGTGGACAAGAAGCTGGTGGGCCCGTCCTACAAGGATGTGGCCTCCAAGTACGCAGGCCAGAAGGACGCGGTGGACAAGCTGGCTGCCAAGATCATGAAGGGCGGCAGCGGCGTCTGGGGCCCGGTTCCCATGCCCGCCAACCCCCAGGTCAACGACGCCGACGCCAAGAAGCTGGCCGCCTGGGTGCTGTCGCTGAAGTAAGTTCCGCCGGCCTCCCGCCTCGGGGCCAGCAACGAAAAAAACCGCGCAACGCAAGTCGCGCGGTTTTTTTCATGGTCCGCCCATAAATCCGGGCGCGGGCCGCCTACCTGTAATCCGGAGCGCCTGCGCCGGGCTGCTGGTACAGGCGAACCTGCTGCTCCAGCTGCCCCACATAGGCGGCCGTGCTGTTGTCCGACTCCTGGGCACGCTGCACCAGATGGGCCTCCAGCCCGTCCAGCCGCGCCATCAGCACTTCCTTGTCACGCGCATGCAGGTCCTCCAGCACGGTGCGCAGCTCGGTAAAACGCGAAGCCTCGGCCTTGTCGGCCAGGTCCCGCTGGGCCTGCATTTCCTTGGCGTGGCGGCGCGCCTCCATCAGTACCGAGCCCTGCAGCCACAGCACATAGGCGACGAAGAACACGCCCAGCAGGCAGGTCAGGGCCAGCATCAGCACGCCCAGCGGCGCCTGGACGTCGGTTACGCCCAGCGACACGACGGACGGCGCGGCCAGCGTGTTCCAGTTGAATGCCGCCAGCAGCGCAATCAGGGCCACGGTGATCAGCAGCGACAGGGTTCTCAGATTCATGGTGAAAGGCCTCCCTCGGCAGTGGTGAAAGCAACAGCTTCGGTTGTACTGCAACCATCATGCCTGAGCTGTCGGTCCACACAAAATAGGACTGCAAGACAGGGCGCCGCCCGCAGTCCAGCCAAGAAAAAACCGGAGCCAGGGCTCCGGTTCTTCATGGCGGTCGTGTCGGACCTCAGTTCGTCTCGGCCAACTGGTCGAGGATGGCCGGGTTCTCCAGCGTGCTCGTGTCCTGGGTGATGGCCTCGCCCTTGGCAATCGAGCGCAGCAGGCGGCGCATGATCTTGCCGCTGCGCGTCTTGGGCAGGTTGTCGCCAAAGCGGATGTCCTTGGGCTTGGCGATGGGGCCGATTTCCTTGGCCACCCAGTCGCGCAGCTCCTTGGCGATCTGCTTGGCCTCCTCGCCCGTGGGACGCGAGCGCTTGAGCACCACGAAGGCGCAGATGGCCTCGCCTGTCAGGTCATCGGGGCGGCCCACCACGGCGGCTTCGACCACCAGGTCGGTCTTGGACACCAGGGCCGACTCGATCTCCATCGTGCCCATGCGGTGGCCCGAGACATTGAGCACGTCGTCGATGCGGCCCGTGATGCGGAAGTAGCCACGGTCCTCGCTGCGCACGGCGCCGTCGCCGGCCAGGTAGGTCTGCCCGCCCAGCTCGGCCGGGAAATAGCTCTTCTTGAAGCGCTCGGGGTCGCCCCAGATGGTGCGGATCATGCTGGGCCAGGGCTTGGTGACGACCAGCAGGCCGCCTGCGCCGTTGGGCAGTTCATGGCCGGTCTCATCGAC
This sequence comes from Delftia sp. K82, assembly GCF_002193035.1. Lineage (NCBI taxonomy): Bacteria > Pseudomonadati > Pseudomonadota > Betaproteobacteria > Burkholderiales > Comamonadaceae > Delftia > Delftia sp. K82. The sequence continues at coordinate 3,354,771 of NZ_MYFL01000001.1, forward strand.
GATGGCGGCCATGATGCCCGGCAGCGGCAGCGTGCACGAACCCGGCACCAGCGGCGTGGCGCCCGGCATGGGGGCGATCACGTGGCCGCCGTTCTCGGTCTGCCAGAAGGTGTCCACGATGGGGCAGCGCTCGCCGCCCACATTGCGGTGGTACCACATCCAGGCCTCGGGATTGATGGGCTCGCCCACGCTGCCCAGCAGGCGCAGGCTGGACAGGTCCGAGTTCTTCGGATGCACGGCGGCATCGCCGTCGGCGGCCTTGATCAGCGAGCGAATGGCCGTGGGCGCCGTGTAGAAGATGGTGCAGCCGTGGCGCTCGATCATCTGCCAGAAGCGGCCCGCGTTGGGGAAGGTGGGCACGCCCTCGAACACGATCTGCGTGGCGCCAGCGGCCAGCGGCCCATAGGCCACGTAGGTGTGGCCGGTGATCCAGCCGATGTCGGCCGTGCACCAGAACACGTCGCTGGGCTTGAGGTCGAATGTCCACTCCATGGTCTGCTTGGCCCACAGCACATAGCCGCCCGTGCAGTGCTGCACGCCCTTGGGCTTGCCCGTGGAGCCGCTGGTGTAGAGGATGAACAGCGGGTGTTCGGAATCCACGGCCACGGGCGCGCACTCGGTGCTCTGGCCCGCCAGGATCTCGCTGAAGGTCTTGTCGCGGCCTGCCGTCATGGCACAGGCCGTGGCCGTGCGCTCGTAGACGAAGACGTGACGCACGGCCTCGCAGCCGCCCAGCGCCAGCGCATCGTCCACGATGGCCTTGAGCGGCAGTTCCTTGCCGCCGCGCATCTGGTAGTTGGCGGTGATCACGGCCACGGCGCCCACGTCCACGATGCGCTCCTGCACCGCCTTGGCCGAGAAGCCGCCGAACACCACGCTGTGCGTGGCGCCGATGCGCGCGCAGGCCTGCATGGCGATCACGCCCTCGATGGTCATGGGCATGTAGATCAGGACACGGTCGCCCTTTTGCACACCCTGCGCCTTGAGCGCGTTGGCGAACTGCGAGACGCGCTCCAGCAGTTCGCGGTAGCTGACCTTGGTGACCTCGCCGCCATCGGCCTCGAAGATGATGGCCGTCTTGTGCTCGACGTCCGTGCCCATGTGCTTGTCCAGGCAATTGGCGCTGGCGTTGAGTTCGCCGTCGGCGAACCAGCGGAAGAACGGGGGATTGCTGTCGTCCAGCACCTGGGTGAAGGGCTTGGACCAGACCACGTTCTCGCGCGCCAGGCGGGCCCAGAAGCCCTGGTAGTCGTTCTCTGCCTCGGCGCACAGCGCCTTGTACTGCTCCATGCCGGAGATGCGGGCCTTGGCGGCAAAGTCTGCCGGCGGCGGGAAGACCCGGTTCTCCACCAGTACCGATTCAATGGGGGATGCTGTTGCGGTGCTCATGCTTGCTTGTCTCCTGGGCTGGCCAAATAAAAATTGTGGTGTGACTGTCGGGGGCCGGTCTTACATGCCACTGACTGAAACTCCCTTGGGCGCGTCTACCTGGGGATTCCCCGCAGTTCCTGGCTGTCACTGGCAATGGCCTGTTTCGCCGCTAAAATCGCGCGCCCGTTTTCCACGGCCATTGTCCCCTCCCATCCACGCTCCCACACCAGACAAGCGCGACCGACCACCATGGCCCGCCAGCAAAACTCCAATCGAGCCCCCGGCTCCCCCCTGCGTCCCCTGCCCTCCCTGATCTTCGCCAGCCGCTGGCTGCAGCTGCCGCTGTACCTGGGCCTGATCGCCGCCCAGGGCGTCTATGTCTGGCACTTCCTGCTCGAGTTGTGGCACCTGATCGAGGCCGCCTTCGGCAACCAGGAAGCGCTGCAGGCGCTGATCACCAGCATCGGCTACAAGCACGATGCGCCCATCGGCGCGCTCAACGAAACCATCATCATGCTGGTGGTCCTGGCGCTGATCGACGTGGTGATGATCTCCAACCTGCTGATCATGGTCATCGTGGGCGGCTACGAAACCTTCGTCAGCCGCCTGGGCCTGGACAGCCACCCCGACCAGCCCGAGTGGCTGGGCCACGTGAACGCCTCCATCCTCAAGGTCAAGCTGGCCCTGTCCATCATCGGCATCAGCTCCATCCACCTGCTCAAGACCTTCATCAACGCGGGCAGCTACGACGTCAAGGTGCTGATGTGGCAGACCATCATCCACGTCACCTTCCTGGCCAGCGCCCTGGCCATCGCCTATACCGACAAGCTGATCAACAGCACGGCCAGCAACCACTGAGCCCGTCGGCATCCCGCACCGAAGCCCCGCAGCGCCAGCCGCTGCGGGGCTTTTTTCATGGGCGGGCGCAGGCAACGGGTCGGTCACCTACCAGCGCCCGGCCGGCCAGCGCACCAGGCACGCTTTTTGCCGCAGATCGGGCCTGAAGCTTTCCTCAAGCTGACGCTTGACCGATTTTATTCATCGATGACAGCATATGCCTTGCGAATCATGGTTTCAATGCTCTCATTAAGTGAGCAAATACTGGCCAGATTGCAGCCCCCAAGGGCTTGAAACAGCCCAAAACAGGCCTTCTTCGGCTCATGCGTTTTGACGCAGTAAAACCTGTTTTATATAATTTCGGCTTCTTTACAACCTGCCAAGCAGGTCATCGGCACCGTCTTCACGGCCTGCCGATACACCCCGGCGGATCGTTGTGCTCCCGGCACAGCCCCGTCAACCGGGCCGAAACTCGGCCCTGATGTTGTGGGGCATCGCGCTGGCTGATCTTCAGCCACGATGCCCGACTGAGACACCGCGCGCCTCGCCGCCGGCTGCTCTCGACTTCTGGCTCTTGCGCACCGCTTCGCGTGCCATCCGAGCCGCCTCGGGTGCTTTCGCACCTGTTTGAATCCCAGCAACGGGGGACGGCAGTCCCCTGCAGCGAACGGCATCAGGGCTTCATTTTTGGCTTGCGCGCCAGCGTCTTCGCCCGTCGAGGACGCTGGACTGTGTTCCATCTCACCCAAAAGGAGAACGCCACAGTGGCCAAGCAGATCATCATCGATCATGTGTTCAAGGTGTTCGGGGACGACCCCAAGACCGCACTCGACCTCGTCCAACAGGGCCTGAGCAAACAGGAGATCCTGGAGCGCACGGGCCAGTCCATCGGCGTGTTCGACGCCAATTTCACCATCGAGGCCGGCGAGATCTTCGTCGTCATGGGCCTGTCGGGCTCGGGCAAGTCCACCCTGGTGCGCATGCTCAACCGCCTCATCGAGCCCACGGCCGGGCGCATCGTGGTCGATGGCCAGGACATCAATGCCCTGAGCGAGCGCGATCTGCGCGCGCTGCGCCGCAAGGACATTTCCATGGTGTTCCAGTCCTTTGCGCTGATGCCGCACATGACGGTGCTGGACAACACGGCCTTCGGCCTGGAGCTGGCCGGCGCCGACAAGGCCGAGCGCCAGACACAGGCCCAGGCCGCGCTGGAGCAGGTGGGCCTGGGCGCCTGGGGCGCCAGCTACCCCGACGAGCTGTCGGGCGGCATGCAGCAGCGCGTGGGCCTGGCCCGGGCGCTGGCGTCCGATCCGTCCATCCTGCTGATGGACGAGGCCTTCTCGGCCCTGGACCCCATCATCCGCACGGAGATGCAGTCCGAGCTGCTGCGCCTGCAGCAGATCCAGCGCCGCACCATCGTCTTCATCTCGCATGACCTGGACGAGGCCATGCGCATCGGCGACCGCATCGCCATCATGAAGGACGGCCAGGTGATCCAGGTCGGCACGCCAGACGAGATCCTGCGCAGCCCGGCCGACGACTATGTCCGCAGCTTCGTGCGCGGCGTGGATGCGGCCTCGGTCTTCAAGGCCGGCGACATCGCGCGCCAGGCGCTGACCGTGGTGTCCGAGCACAGCGACCGCGGCTGCCGCGCAGCCCAGCGTCTGCTGGAAGACTCCGACCGCGACTACGCCTATGTGGTCAACGCGCGCCGCCGCTTCCTGGGCGTGGTGTCCTCGCAGTCGCTGCGCGACGCACTGCATGGCCGCCCCGGCATGCTGGGCCTGAGCCACGCCTTCCTGCCCAACGTCGAGCCGCTGTCCGCAGGCACGCCGGTGGCCGAGCTGTTCGGCCCCGTGGCCGCCGCGCCCTGCGCGCTACCGGTGACCAGCGACGACGGCCAGTTCATGGGCGTGGTCAGCCGCACCACCATGCTGCGCTTCCTGGACCGCGACACGCCGCCCGTGCCGCCGCCGCAGGAGATCGTGCCGCCGGTCACGCTCAACCCGCATTTCCCGGCCTCCAACGCCCCCACCGTCGCCCCCACCGTCGCGCCGACCGTGGAGCCGATCGAACAACGACAAGGAGATGCCGCATGAGCGATGCAACCAACAGCCTGAACCCGAACACCACCGCTGCCGCCACCGATCCCTGGGCCGATGCGAGCGCAGCCCCTGCTTCCACCGATTCCGCAGCCCCTGCTTCCACCGATTCCGCGGCCTCTGCAAGCGCCGACCCCTGGGCAACCGCTGCCACGCCGGCACCCGCTGCCTCGGCCGATCCCTGGGGCGCCGCCAGCGGCGGTGATGCTGCAGGCGGTGACTGGCTGGGCGCCTCGGCCGGCTCGGGCGTTCCCGACGACGCCCATGCCAGCCTCTGGCACCAATTGACCACCGACGGCCTGCCCGTGCAGGGCTGGATCAACAGCGGCCTGGAATGGGTGGTCCACCATTTCCGCCCCTTCTTCCAGGCCGTGCGCACGCCCATCGACGGCACGCTGTCGGGCATCACCGATGCCATGCTGGCCCTGCCCTGGCCGCTGCTGATCCTGATCCTGACCTTGGTGGCCTGGCAGTTCGCGGGCCGCGCCATGGCCATTGGCGCCGCCATCTCGCTGGTGGTGGTCGCCATGCTGGGCATCTGGCCCGAGGCCATGGTGACGCTGTCCCTGGTGCTGACCTCGCTGGTGTTCTGCATGGTCATCGGCCTGCCCGCGGGGATTTTGCTGGCCTCCAGCGACCGTGCCCAGCGCTGGACACGCCCGCTGCTCGACGCCATGCAGACCACGCCGGCCTTCGTCTACCTGGTGCCCGTGGTGATGCTGTTCGGCATCGGCAACGTGCCCGGCGTGATCGTGACCATCATCTTCGCGCTGCCGCCGCTGATCCGACTGACCAACCTGGGTATCCGCCAGGTGCGCCCCGACCTGATCGAGGCCAGCCGCGCCTATGGCGCATCGCCCTGGCAGTTGCTGTGGAAGGTGCAGCTGCCGCTGGCCATGCCCTCCATCATGGCCGGCGTGAACCAGGCACTGATGCTGTCGCTGTCCATGGTGGTGATCGCCTCCATGATCGCCGTGGGCGGCCTGGGCCAGATGGTGCTGCGCGGCATCGGCCGCCTGGACATGGGCCTGGCCACCGTGGGCGGACTGGGCATCGTGCTGCTGGCCATCGTGCTGGACCGCATCACCCAGGCCATGGGGCAGACGACCCGTGGCGGTGCGCGCTGGTGGCACAGCGGCCCCGCCGGCTGCATTGCCCGCCTGCTGGGCGCCGGCAACAAGCCGGTCCATCGCGGCAGCACCAGCTGAATGCCTTCACTGCGGCGCGGATGGGCCCACTGCCGCGCCGCCTTCCCGAAAAGCGGCCAGCCAGGCTGGCCGCCCACTCCCCTTTCATCACACAACGGAGGAACCCGAGGATGAACCAAGCCCTGAACCACAATCGATTGCCAACTGCCACTGCCAGCCACTGGCTGCGCACCGCCACGATGGCTGCCGGCATCGCACTGGCCTGCGCAGGCGCATCGGCCGCCAGCGACCAACCCGGCAAGGGCGTGAAGGTGTCGCCGCTCAAGAGCTCCATCGCCGAAGAAAGCTTCCAGACCCTGATCGTCATGAAGGCCCTGGAGAAGCTGGGCTACGACGTGCAGCCCTTCCAGGAAGTCGAGTACCCCACGGCCCACGTGGCGATTGCCAATGGCGATGCCACTTTCCTGGCCACGCACTGGAACCCGCTGCACGCCGACTACTACAAGAACGCGGGCGGCGACGCCAAGCTGTTCCGCAAGGGCGTTTACTCGGACAACGCCGCCCAGGGCTATCTGATCGACAAGAAGACGGCCGACGAATACAAGATCACCAATATCGGCCAGTTGAAGGACCCCAAGATCGCCAAGCTGTTCGACTCGGACGGCGACGGCAAGGCCGACCTCACCGGCTGCACGCCCGGCTGGGGCTGCGAGGCCGTGATCGAGCACCACCTGACGGCCTACAAGCTGCGCGACACCGTGACCCACAAGCAGGGCACGTACTCGGCGCTGATCGCCGACACCATCTCGCGCTACAAGGCCGGCAAGCCCATCCTCTACTACACCTGGACGCCCTACTGGGTGAGCAACGTGCTCAAGCCCGGCAAGGACGTGGTGTGGCTGGAGGTGCCCTTCTCCTCGCTGCCCGGCGAGCAGGCCAAGTTCGATACCAAGCTGCCCAACGGCAAGAACTACGGCTTCGTGGTGAACAAGCAGCAGATCGTGGCCAACAAGGCCTTCACCGACAAGCACCCCGACGCCGGCAAGCTGTTCGAGCTGATGCAGCTGCCCGTGGGCGACATCAGCGCGCAGAACCACATGATGAGCCAGGGCCAGAACAAGCCCTCGGACATCAACCGCCATGTGGACGGCTGGATCAAGGCCCACCAGAAGACCTTCGACGGCTGGCTGGAACAGGCCCGCGCCGCAGCCCGCTGAACGCTGCGGGAAGCCGCTCCAGGCGTTCCCCCGGCTTCCTGCTTCAAAGGCCCGCTTCGGCGGGCCTTTTGAACAGGCGCAGGGCGATGGCCGTGACCACCACGCCCGCCACCAGCGCCACCGCATACATGGCCACGTGGGTCACGGCGTTGGGAATGGGCGCGACGAAGATGCCGCCATGCGGCACCTTCAGCTCCACCCCCGCCAGCATGGACACGGCTCCGGCCACGGCCGAGCCCAGCACCAGGGCCGGAATCGTGCGCAGCGGATCGCGCGCCGCGTAGGGAATGGCCCCCTCGGTGACAAAGGCCAGGCCCAGCACGCCGGCCGAGGCGGCGCTGCCGCGCTCCTCGCGCGTGAAGCGGTCGGCAAACAGGCGCGTGGCCAGGGCCAGCCCCAGCGGCGGCGTCATGCCGGCGATCATGGCTGCAGCCATGGGCGTGTAGACCTGGCTCGCGATCATTCCCGTGGAAAACGCATAGGCGGCCTTGTTCACCGGCCCGCCCATGTCAAAGGCCATCATCGCGCCCAGCAACAGGCCCAGCAGCAAGGCACTGGCACCCTGCATGCCGCGCAGCCAGGCGCTCAGCCACTGCAGCAGCTCGGCCACGGGCGCACCGACCAGATAGAACATCAGCAGCCCCGTGAACAGGCTGCCCAGCACAGGCAGGATCAGCATGGGCAGCAAGCCCTTGAGCGCCTGCGGCAGCCGGATGTGCGCCGCCATGAAGGCCACGCCGTAGCCGGCGATGAAGCCGGCCGCGATGCCGCCGATGAAGCCTGCGCCCATGCTGGACGCGATCATCCCGCCGATCATGCCCGGCGCAATGCCGGGCCGGTCGGCAATGGAATAGGCGATATAGCCGGCCAGTGCCGGCACCATCAGCGCAAAGCCGCCCTTGGCGCCGATCTGGAACAGCGTCCAGCCCAGCGTGCCCTGGTGCGCATCGTCATGGACATAGATGCCGCCCAGCGCAAAGGCCATGGCGATCAGAATGCCGCCCGCCGTGACGAAGGGCAGCATGAAGGACACGCCGGTCATCAGGTGGCGATAGGCACCGCCCTGGGTCCGGGCCGGCGTGGGCACGGCGCCGCCTGCAGCAGCGCCCACGGCGGCACCATGCACGGTGGCTTCGGCCAGCGCCTTGGCGATCAGCCCCGAGCCGTCGCGTATGGCCGGCTTGGTGCCGCTGCGCAGCAACGGCTTGCCCGCGAAGCGCGAAAGATCGACCTCGCGGTCGGCGGCGATGATGACCAGGTCGGCCTCGGCAATCTCCTGCGGCGTCAGCGCATCGAGCGCGCCCACCGAGCCTTGTGTCTCCACGCGCATGGCGTGGCCCAGCGCCGCCGCGCCGCGCTGCAGTCCCTCGGCCGCCATGAAGGTGTGGGCGATGCCAGTGGGGCAGGAGGTGACGGCCACGATCCGCTTGCCCGTGCGCTTGCCCAGACTCTCGCCCATGCGCTGTGCTGCGGGACTGGCGGCAGCGCAGCGTGCAAGCACGCCGGCCGGATCGTCGAGCGCCTCGCGCAGGCTGCAGCGCTCGACGGCGGCCTGCACGAAGCGGGAGGCATCGGCGTCGGTATCTGCATCGTCATCGGTGCCGGCATCCCCCACGATCAGCAATTGCCCGGCCTGCGCGGCGGCATCGGCCGCATGCAGCCCGATCACACCGCCGCTGGCGCGCACTTCCACGGCCAAGGGACGCTGTCCGGCCGCATGGCGCAGGGCTTCGGCGGCCAGCAGCGCTTCGGCGTCGTGCCCGGCGGCTGCGATCACCACAAAAAGAGGGTTCATGAAAGCTCCTGAAGAATGGGGGATCACGGCCACTGGCATGGCTCCAGCAGCACGCTGGCAGCCAGTGCCTGGACGCGGTTGGCATCGACTTCGCGCGCGGGCGCGGCCTGCAGCCAGGCCAGCGCACTGGCCGTGGACAGGCGTGCGGTGTCCGCCAGATCCAGTCCGCGCAGCCGCGCGGCCACCATGCCCGCGACCATGGCATCGCCCGCGCCCACGGAGCTGCCGCGCGCGCGCTGCGGCGGCCGCGCAATCACCGCACCTTGCGCGCTGGCAAACAGCGCGCCCTCCTCGCCCATGGACACCACGGCCAGCCCCAGCCCCCTGTCCAGCAGGCGGCGCGCGGCGGCCAGCAGCGCGTCGCGGCCGTCCAGGCGCTGGCCTGTGGCGGCCTGCAACTCCTCCCGGTTGGGCTTGATGGCCCAGGGCATGGCCGCATGGGGGGCCGTCGCCAGGGCGGCGGCCAGGGGGGCCTCGCTGGTGTCCAGCAGCACATCGGCACCGGCGGCCACGGCCTGGGCCTGGAGCCGGGCCCAGCTGTCCGCAGGCAGGCCGGCCGGCAGGCTGCCCGACAGCACCACGGCCAGGCCGGGCCGCAGATACCGGGCCAGCGCGGACATGACGGCGTGCAGATGCGCTTCGGCCAACATCAGGCCCGGCAGGTTGATGTCCGTGGTCTGGCGTCCGCCATCGGCCACCAGCTTGATGTTGGTGCGCGTCTGGCCCGGCACGCGCAGGCAGGCGTCGGCAATGCCGCGCTGGGCGAACAAGGCCTCGAACATGCCGGCGTTGTCACTGCCCAGCACGCCCAGCGCGGCCGTGGAAACGCCCAGGCCCGCCAAGGCGGCGGCGACATTGATGCCCTTGCCGCCCGGCGCCTGCATGCTGCCCAATGCGCGCTGCACCTGGCCGGGCAGCAGCGCATCCAGGGTCACGAGCTGGTCTATGGCCGGGTTCAGGGTCACGGTGATGGCTTGCGGGGCGTTCATGCCGTCACCTCCTTGGCCAGTGCCCGCACCTGCGCGGCATCCTCGCAGCCGAGCGCCCTGTCTGCGAGCGCCTGCAGCTGCCGCAGGCTGGCCGCGCGCAGGCCGGCCTTGACACCGGCGATGTCGTTGGGCGTCATGGACAGCTCGCCCACCCCCAGCCCGGCCAGCAGCAGCGCGCCGAACGGGTCGCCAGCCAGTCCGCCACAGACGCCCACGGGGCGCGCGCAGGTGGCAGCGCCCTGCACGGTGGCGCGCACCATCCGCAGCACGGCCGGATGCAGGCTGTCCGCCTCGGCCGCCAGCTGCGGGTTCTGGCGGTCCATGGCCAGCACGTACTGGGTCAGGTCGTTGGTTCCTATGGAGAAGAAATCGGCATGGCGGGCCAGTGCGTCGGCCTGCACGGCGGCGGCGGGCACCTCGATCATGATGCCCAGCGGCAGGACCGGGGCGTCCAGTTCGGCGCGCAGCCGTTCGCAGGCCGTGCGCAGCGCCAGCAGTTCCTGCACGCTGGTGACCATGGGAAACATCACGGACAGCCTTGCGCCATCGCGGGCCGCCCGGTACAGGGCGCGCATCTGGGGCTCCAGCAGGTCGGGGCGGCGCAGCAGCAGCCGCGCGCCGCGCACGCCCAGGAAGGGGTTGTCCTCGCGCGGCAGCTCCAGGTGGGCGACCTGCTTGTCGCCGCCGATGTCCAGCGCGCGAACGATCAGCGGCCGGCCCTCCAGCGCCTGCGCCATGGCGCGGTAGGTTTCGTACTGCTCGTCCTCGCCGGGCGTGCTGCCGCGCTCCAGGAACAGGAATTCCGTGCGCATCAGGCCCACGCCCTCGGCGCCCTGGGACAGGGCCAGCGGCACCTGCTCGGGCAGGTTGACGTTGGCGCAGACTTCGATGCGCACGCCATCGGTGGTGATGGCAGGCAGGCTGCGCTGCGCGGACACGCGTTCCTGCAGCGCCCGCTGCTCGGCCATGTGGGCACGCGCCGAAGCCAGGTCCTGCTCCGAAGGATCAAGGTAGATGCGGCCATTGGCGCCATCGACGATGGCCAGAGTCCCATCGGCCATGCCCAGCACGCCGCCGCCTGCCGCCACGGCGGCCGGCAGCCCCAGCGTGCGCGCGAGTATGGCCGTGTGCGAGGTGGGACTGCCCTGCGCCGTGACCAGCGCGGCCACGCGCGCCGTGTCCAGCTGGGCGGTTTCCGAGGGCGAAAGATCGGCCGCGACCAGGATGCAGCCGCCTTCCGGCAGGCCCTCCGGTCCCGCCGCTGCCAGCGAGGGCTGCAGTTGCACCAGCACGCGCCGGCCCACGTCGCGCAGATCGGCGGCACGCGCGGCCAGCGCGGGGTTGTCCAGCGCCTGGAGACGGGCAGCGCCCTCCTCCACGGCCTGGTCCCAGGCCCAGGCCACGCCGTGGCCCTGGACCATGAACTGGCAGGCGCGCGTGATGAGTCCGGTGTCGCCCAGCCACTCGGCCTGCGCGCTGAAGATGGCCGCATCGCCTTCGCCCAGGCGGCGGCGGGTGTCGTCATGCAGGGCACGCAGCTGGCCCTGCGTCTCGGCCAGCGCCGCATGCAGCCGCGCGCCGCCCACGCTGAGTGGCTCGGGCAGGTCGGGGATCTCGGCGGCCTCCACACGCCACTGGTGGATGCGGGCCACAGCCAGCCCCGGGCTCGCGCCCAGGCCCACAAAGGCAGGCCGCGCCAGCGGCGGCAGCCAGCCCGTGGCGGGCGATTCGGCCGCCTTGCGCGCAGCGGCGTCGGCATCGGCACGTTCCTGGGCCACCAGGGCCTGGGCCACGGCACACAGGCGCTGGACCGCGGCACTGGCATCGGGCCCCTCTGCCGAGACGGTGACCTTGTCGCCTTCGCGCAGTCCCAGGTGCAGCAGGCTGGCCATCTGCCGCGCATCGGCCACCTCGCCGCCATGGCGCACCTGGATGCGCGAGGCAAAGCCGCGCGCCGCCTCCGCCCAGCGCGTGGCAGGCCGCGCATGCAGGCCGTTGGGATAGGCAATGGTCCATTCGCGCGCCTCGGCCAGGTCCACTGCCGCCGGGCGGGCGGCAGGCGGCGCCGGGTCCGCTTGCCCCTGGAGTACATCAATGACCTGCTGCGCATCGCCCGTGGTGAACAGCGCCTGCAGCCGGGGTGTCTGCAGCAGGCCGGCCAGGCGGCGCAGCAAGGTGATGTGGGCATCGGAGCGTGCCGCCACCGCCACGACCAGATGCACGTTCTGGCCTGCATTCCAATCCAGGCCCTCGCGCACCTGGAGCACGGCCACCGCGTCGCGCAGCACCAGGGCCCGGTCTTCGGCGCGGCCGTGGGGAATGGCCACGCCGTGGCCCAGAAAGGTTTCGGCCTGGGCCTCGCGCGCCTGCATGCCGGTGGCATAGCCAGGGGCCACGCAGCCACGGTCCTGGAGCAGCCGGGCCGCCTGGGCAATGGCGTCGGCCTTGTCGCGCACCCTGGCGTCCAGGCGCACGGCGATCTGCAGGCCCGCAGGAGCGGTGGGTGCAACCGCCGGGAGGGATGAATGGGCATTGATCATGGCGCGGATTGTGGGAACGTTCCCAACCATCAGTCAATCTGCACTGCAACATAACCCGGCCATAATCCGGCCATAACTCGGCATTTCTTTGGAGTTATCCTCTGCGGTACACCACAACCAACGGGAACGATTGCATTGAGCATCAGCATCAACGATGTGGCCCGTGCGGCCGGGGTTTCCAAATCGACGGTGTCGCGCGCGCTGGCGGGCGGCTCGGTCAGCGAGGAGGTCCGGGCGCGGGTCGCGGCCGCCGTGCAGGCCACGGGCTACCGGCCCAATCTGATGGCGCGTCGGCTGCGCGCGCGCGACGCTGGCCCCATGGGCGTGCTGGTGGCCGACATACGCAACCCGTTTTTCACGGCCCTGATCCGCGCGGTCGAGGCCGAGGCCTATCGCCAGGGCCGGCGCGTGCTGTTGTGCAATACCGACGAAGACCCGCAGCGCGAAGCCATGTACCTGCAGCTCATGCAGGAAGAGCGCATCGCGGGGCTGATCTTTGCGCCCACCCAGGCCAGCCTGCACAAGCTCGAGCGCATGCAGCTGGAGTTCCCCGTCGTCCTGGTGGACCGGGCGGGCGCCCCGGCCTGCCATGACAGCGTGGTGCTGGACAACGCCCAGGCCTGCGCCACCCTGGTCAGGCATCTGGTGGACCAGGGCCGCCGCCGCATTGCCGGCGTCTTCGGCAGCACCAGCAGCACGGCGCGCGAGCGCTGCGACGGCTATCTGGCCGCCATGCGCGATGCGGGCCTGGCGCCCGACTTGCGCCAGTTGCCCCCGACCAGCGATGCCGCCGAGGCCGAGGTCGCGCAATGGCTGCGCCAGCCGCAGCGGCCCGATGCCTTCGTGGCCAGCAACAGCCTGCTGCTGGAAGGCTGCCTGCGCGCGATACGCGCCGCAGGCCTGCGCATCCCGGGCGATGTGGCGCTTGCCGGTTTCGACAACGAGCGCTGGACAGAACTGGTGGCCCCCGCCATCACCGTGATCGAGCAGCCGGTGGAGGCCATGGGCCGCGCCGCATTCGGCCTGCTCATGGAGCGGCTGCACACGCCCGATCTGCCGCTGCGCAAGGTGATCATGCAGGGGCGCTGCATCGTGCGCGAGTCCACCCAGGCGGCGGGCTGAGGCGCTGCGCCGGGGCGGGGATCACGCAGGGATCTGCAACTGGCGCACGGCGTCGTCCACGCTCCAGCCCGCATAGCTGGCGTGCGGCAAGGCCGGATTGCCCACGCGCGCCAGCAGGTCGCGCACGGGGTCCTTGACGCGTGCCAGGGCCAGCGGCACGCCCAGTTGCCGCAACTGGGCCGCGAAGTCGCACAGCGCCTCGACACTGGTGGCATCCAGATCGGCCGAATCTTCCAGGCTCAGCACCACGCCGCGGGGCGAAGGCAGGGATTGAAGGCGCTCCCGGATGGCCGCAAACACGGGGTCGGCATTGCCGAAGAACAGCGGCGCCTCGGGCCGCGCGATCAGCAGGCCGGCCGGCACCACCGCGTCGGGGTGGCGTGCGGCATCGACAAAGTCATGCGTGTCCCCCAGCCTGCCCAGCCAGCTCACATGCGAGCGCGACAGCGTTTGCAGCAGCATGAGCAGGCTGGCCGCAATGGCCAGCAGCAACCCGTCGAGCACGCCCAGCGCCAGCACGGCAAAGAAGGCCAGCACCACGATCAACCGATCCCGCCGCCAGGCGAAGTAAGGGCGCAGCGCGGCAGGGTTCAGCGTGTGGCCCACGGCATGGATGACGATGGCGGCCAGCAGCGGCTGCGGCGTGCGCTCTATCCAGGGCAGCAGCAGCCAGACGGCCAGGCCCACCACGGCGCAGGCGACCAGGCCTGCAGCGCGGCTTTGCGCGCCCGCCACCTCGTTGGCCGAGGTGGCCGAGTAGCCCGCGCCCACGGGCATGCCATGGAACACACTCGACAGCAGGTTGGCCGCGCCCAGCGCCATCAGGTCGCGGTTGGCATCGACGCGGTCGCCGTGGCGCAGCGCAAAGGTACGGATGGAGCCATAGGACTCGGCATAGAGGATGAGCGCCATCGCAAAGGCCAGTTCGCCCAGGCGCAGCCATTCGGCGCGCGACAGCGAGGGAATGCCGGGGTTGGAGAAATCCAGCCGTATCGGCCCCACGGCCGCAATGCCCCAGCGCGCGCACCAGCCGCCCGCATCCAGCGCAATGCCGGCCGCAATCACCAGCAAGGCCGCAGGCAGGGCACGCCAGCGGGCCAGCACACGCATCAGCAGCAACGCCGCAACGGCCATGGCCAGGCCAGCTCCATTCCAGTGCCGCCAGCCTGCCAGCAGCTCCCAGACAAAGCGCGGCAGATCGCCATGCATGGGCTGGAAGGCGACGGCATGCGGGATCTGCTTGACCACGATGGTCAACGCCAGCCCCAGCGCAAAACCGCGCAGCACGGGCTTGGCAATGAAATTGGAGACCGCGCCCAGCCGCGCCAGCCCCGCCACCACGAAGAACAGGCCCGTCAGCAGCACGATGCCCACGCCCAGCAGCATGCGCTGCTGCGGCGAGGTGCCGGCCATGGACGCCGTGGCCGCCAGCAGCACGGCGGCAGAGGAGGATGTGGCCGAGACGATGGCGAAGCGGCTGCTCCCCAGCAGGCCATAGGCCAGCAGCCCGGCGAACAGCGCAATCACCCCGGCCTGCGGCGGCAGGCCGGCGATGCCGGAATAGGCCACGGCCTCGGGCAGAAGCAGGCCGGCGATGGACAGGCCGGCGCCCCAATCGGCCAAGGCAGGCAGGCCAGGCGCACGCATCAGGATTGCGGGGCAACGACGCCGGACCAGCCCGGCAGGTAGCGCGCCTCGGCGCCGTGCGCCAGGTCCAGGGCCTCATGCAGGGCCTGATCGGGCAAGGCGACATCGCTCTTGCCACTGCGCAGGTCCTTGGGTGCAAAGCGCGTGCGGAAAAAATCCGCCCAGAGGAATTCGACGAAAGGCGCCGTGTCCTTGGCATAGCCACCGGCCTTGCGCACGGCGCCGGCCAGGCTGCGGTAGGGGTCGTCGCGCAGGCGGTCCAGCTGCTCGGGCATCTTGGCCCAGTCGCATCGGCGGCCGCGCTCGTCATATGGATGGGCCCATTGGTGGAACTCCATCAGGCGCCAGAACATCAGCGGATCGGCCTCGCTGAAATCGGCCAGCTGCATGACCCAGACCTGCTCCACGGACTCCTGCGTCAGCGCCAGCCCCAGGTGGTGGTGGTCAACGATGTAGTGCAGGCCACGCGGCCCCAGCACGGCCGGAAACCAGTGTGAGGCCAGAAGGCCTTCGCGCTCCTTGCGCCTGAGGCGGCCCCACTGGGCGCGCTTGGTCTGCACTTCGGCGGCGCCGATGGTCATCTGCGTGGGACGCAGTGCGTCCAGCGGAACCCGGGTCAGATGCTGCTGTGCTCTCATCGTCCAACCTCCGTTGCATCAAACGTACGGACCCGGCGGGCTGCCCGGTCCGGCATCCAGAATACGCCTTCGGAGTTACAAATGGTCGCAACAACGGACTTGCACCCATAATCGCTCACAATTTTGTCCCGTTGACCTCATGAACCAGCCCCAACATCCCATCGTCCATGGCACGGAAGACGTGCTGATCAGCCTCTGCAACTCCGTCTCGCGCGTGCTCCAGGTGGCCACGCAGTGCCAGATCCAGTATTCGGGCATGGTGCAACGCATCACCAAGACCAGCCTCAAGCCCGACATCGGCTGCTTTGTCCTGGTGGACGGCGGCTTCTCGGGCCTGGTGATCATCAACTTCTCGGCCGCCGCCGCCATGGAGCTGTACCGCAGCTACATGCTGAGCATGGGCATGGGTGAAGAGGACCTTGCCAGCTCCTACACCTCCGACGATGTCAGCAACGTCATGGGCGAGCTGATGAACCAGGTGGTGGGCGACTTCACCAGCAAGGTCCAGCGCGAACTGCAGACCTACATCACCCAGAGCCAGCCCAAGATGATCCGCCTGAACAAGCAGGTCAACCTCAGCGTGGACGCCAACCTCGACTCCCCCGAGGCGCGCCGCGTGACCTTCTACACGGGCAACAACAACATCTTCTATCTCGAACTGGCCATGGACCGCACCGAGTTCATCAAGGTCGTGGACTTCGAGCCCCAGGAGCGCCCCGATCCCGATGCGCTCATGGCCCAGACCGCCGCCAGCGCCCCGGCCGCAGCGCCCGCGCCGGCCGCCAGCACCGACACCGACGAACTGCTCAAGTCGCTGGGCATGTAACTGCCGGCACGCGGCTCCGGCATACAGCCCCGGCACACAGCCCGGCGTACGGCCCCGGCACTGCGGGCAAGACCCTGATGCATGCGGATGTATCAGGGCGGCCCCGCAAACGACATCGTTGATATACAGATAATTGGGATGCCAACTATTTGAATATCACCCGATGTCGTCCCCTTTCGCCCCCTCACCGCCCACGCAGGCCGACCCCGCCGCCGTGCAAAGGCATTTCATGTTCACGCTGGGGCAGGTGAACAAACAGTGGCGCCGCACGCTGGACCGGCTGCTGGCACCCATGGGATTGACCCAGGCACTGTGGATGCCGCTGATGCACCTGGCGCGCTCGCCCGAGGCCATGCGCCAGAAGGATCTGGCCCACTCCCTGGCGCTGGACAGCTCCTCCGTCGTGCGCTTGGTGGACGGCCTGGCCGCCCAGGGCTGGATAGAACGCGTGGACGACAGCGACCGCCGCGTCAGGAAAATCCAGCTCACGCCAGCCGGCCATGCCCAGGTAGAAGCCGTGCAGGGCCTGCTGCAGCAGGCCCGCGCCCAGGTGCTGGGCGCCGTGCCGCCCGAGGAACTGGGCGCGGCCTATGCCACGCTGCAGCGCCTGCTGGAGGCCATGGCCGCCGAGCCCGCCTGCGACACGGACCTGCCCGACGAGCAGGCTGCCTGAGATGGCGGCCGAGCACTCTTCGCTATCACCCGCCCAGGGCCATACAGCGGCCAGCCGCAAGGCGCCGCTGTGGCTGCTGGTGATCGTGACCATCGTCGGCACGCTGGCCATGCACATGTTCCTGCCCGCCCTGCCCGATGCGGCACGCCAGCTCCAGGCCGGTGCCAGCCAGATGCAGCTGACCATCACGGTCTACATCCTGGGCCTGGGCGTGGGCCAGCTGATCTATGGCCCGCTGTCGGACAGCCTGGGGCGCCGCCCCATGCTGCTGGCCGGGCTCATCCTCTATGCGCTGGCCAGCCTGGCGGCCTTTCTCGCCCCGTCCGCCCCCTGGCTGATCGGCGCGCGGCTGCTCCAGGCGCTGGGCGGCTGCGCGGGCCTGGCCCTGGGCCGCGCCATTGCGCGCGATTCAAGCACGCCTGAGAACGCCGTGGGCAGCCTGGCGCTGCTCAACCTGATGATGATGATCGGTCCCGGCATCGCGCCGGCCATCGGCTCGGCCATCGACGACGCCCTGGGCTGGCGCGCCATCTTCGGCACGCTGGCCGTGGTCGGCGGCGTGACGGCCTTCGCCATCTGGAAACTGCTGCCCGAAACCGGCCAGCCCACGGGCCGCCTGCACCTGGGCACCATCCGCGACGACTACCGCAGCCTGCTGCGCTCCCCTGCCTTCGTGGGCTTTGCCGTGGGCGGCGGCTGCGCCACCACGTCCATCTATGCCTTCCTGGCGGCAGCGCCCTTCGTCTTCATCGAGCAACTGCATTCCACCAAGCATGAGGTGGCCATCTACCTGGGCCTGCTCATGGGCGGCATGGCCGTGGGCAATGCGCTGGCCCGCCAGCTGATACGCCACTGGCCCCTGGAGCGGCTGATGCTCAACGGCAATCTGCTGAGCCTGGCCAGCGCGGCCATGCTGCTGTTGCTGGCCCTGTTCAACCAGCTCACGCCGGCCATCGTGGTGGGGCTCATGGTGCTGTTCGCGCTGGGCTCGGGCCTGACCAGCCCTGCGGCGCTGGCCAGCGCGCTCAGTGTGCATCCGCGCCTCACGGGCTCGGCCGCCGGGGTCTACGGCAGTACCCAGATGGCCGTGGGCGGCCTGTGCACGCTGGGCGCCAGCCTGGGCAGCAACCCGGCGCTGTCGGCAGCGCTGGCCCTGGTGGTGGCCTGCGTGCTGGGGCAACTGGGCTTTCGCAGCGCGCTGCGCCACGCGCAGCGTGCGCCCGGCTGAGGGGCGCCCCGGCGAGGGCCGCCCCGGCTGAGGGCCACAGTCGCCCAGGCGACGGTCCGGCCGCATGCGGGCCCGAGGCGCGCAGGCCCTCGATTACATTGGCGCAGCCGTGGCCAGCCGCCACGGCCCACAGGAGACAAAAAACATGCGCCAACTTTCCTTTTCCATCGTCCTGCGCCAGGCCGCCTTCGGCACGCTGGCGGCCGCCGCGCTGCTGGCCGGCCCGGCCGCCCATGCCGGCTCCATCGAGGCCGCCGAGTTCAAGAGCGCCACGCTGCAGCGCAGCTGGACCTACAACGTCTACCTGCCCACGGGCTACGACGCCCAGTCCAGGCTGCGCTACCCCGTCATGTACCTGCTGCACGGCAATGACGGACAGCGCAACGACTGGCCCGTCAAGGGCAACCTGCTGCGCACGGTGGACCAGCTGATCCAGAACGGGGAGATCCCGCCCGCCATCATCGTCATGCCCGACGCGGGAACGACCTGGTACGTGGACCTCAAGGAGCCCATGGAGACGGCCTTCTTCCAGGACCTCGTCCCCCATGTCGAGAAGAAGTACCGCACCCTCACCAGCCGCGATGGCCGCGTGATCGGCGGCCTGTCCATGGGCGGCTATGGCGCGCTGCGCTACGTGCTCAAGTACCCCGAGAAATTCCAGGCCGCCGCCCTGCTGAGCCCCGCCATCTACAACCCCGAGCCGCCCGCCGATTCCTCGGCACGCTCGGTCAAGGTCTTTGCCGAACCCAATACGGGCGGCCAGTACAGCACCACGGTCTGGAAGAGCTACAACTACCCTGTGCTGTGGGACAGCTTTCTCGCCCGCAAGATCAGCGTGCCCATGTACATCAACTCGGGCGACGACGATGAATTCATGATCGAGTCCGACGCCGCCCAGCTCTACGCCCAGCTGCGCAGGAACAAGCAGCCTGCCGAGCTGCGCATCGTCAACGGCAAGCATGAATGGCCGGTCTGGGAAAGCACCATCGGCGACGCGCTCAAGTACGTGTTCCGCACCGTGCGCCGCCCGCAGGCGGACAACTGAGGCAGGCCAGGCGGTGAAGAAAAAAGGGGAGCCGGCCGGCTCCCCTTTTTGATTGCATCAGCAGGTCTTACAGATTGCCGACCATCTTGGCAGGGATCACCCAGGCGTCGAACTGTTCGCCGGTCAGGTGGCCGGAAGCCACGGCGGCTTCACGCAGGCTGGAGCCTTCCTTGTGCGCCTTCTTGGCGATGTAGGCCGCCTTGTCGTAGCCGATGTGCGGGTTCAGCGCCGTCACCAGCATCAGCGAGCGCTGCACCAGTTCGGTGATGCGCTCGCGGTTGGGCTCGATGCCCACGGCGCAGTGGTCGTTGAAGCTCCTCATGCCATCGGCCAGCAGGCGCACGCTCTGCAGGAAGTTGTGCGAGACCATGGGGCGGAACACGTTCAGCTCGAAGTTGCCCGAGGCGCCGCCGAAATTGATCGCCACGTCGTTGCCGAAGACCTGGGCCGCCAGCATGGTCACGGCTTCGCTCTGCGTGGGGTTGACCTTGCCGGGCATGATGGACGAGCCGGGCTCGTTCTCGGGGATGGAGATCTCCCCCAGCCCGCTGCGCGGGCCGGAGGCCAGCCAGCGCACGTCGTTGGCGATCTTCATCATGCTGGCGGCCAGCGTCTTGAGCGCGCCGTGGGCGTGGACCAGGCCGTCGCACGAGGCCAGGGCCTCGAACTTGCTGGGCGCCGTCACGAACGGGTAGCCGGTGAGCTGGGACAGCTCGGCCGCCACGCCCTCGGCATAGCCCTTGGGCGCATTCAGGCCCGTGCCCACGGCCGTGCCGCCCAGCGCCAGCTCGTACAGGTGCGGCAGCGCGGCGCGCACATGCTTTTCGCCATGGGCCAGCTGGGCTACCCAGCCCGAGATTTCCTGGCCCAGCGTCAGCGGCGTGGCGTCCTGCAGATGGGTGCGGCCGATCTTGACGATGTCGGCATAGGCCTCGCTCTTGGCCTGCAGCGTATTGCGCAGCAGGGCAATGGCGGGCAGCAGCTTTTGCTCGATGGCCGTGACGGCAGCCACGTGCATGGCCGTCGGGAACACGTCGTTGCTCGACTGGCTCTTGTTCACGTCGTCATTGGGGTGGACCAGGCGCGACTCGCCGCGCTCGCCACCGAGGATTTCGCTGGCGCGGTTGGCCAGCACCTCGTTGACGTTCATGTTGGTCTGCGTGCCCGAGCCGGTCTGCCAGACCACCAGCGGGAACTCGTCCGGGTGCTTGCCGGCGATCACCTCGTCGGCGGCGGCCAGGATGGCCTGGGTCTTCTTCTCGTCCAGCAGGCCCAGCTTGTGGTTGACGGTGGCCGAGGCCTTCTTGACCTGGGCCAGCGCGTGGATGATCTCGCGCGGCTGCTGCTCTCCGCTGATGTCGAAGTTCTGCAGCGAACGCTGCGTCTGCGCACCCCAGAGCTTGTCTGCGGGGACGGCTATGGGTCCGAAAGTGTCTTTTTCCTGGCGGGTCGCGGTCATTGGTATGGACTCCTTGGTGAAAACAACGCGGCGCAGTTGGCTGGAGGCAGGTCGGCGGGCCGCGCAGGACGTGGCTCGGGGATATCTGGCTGGCAGGGCCGCAATGGCAAAAACCCGCTCATGGTAACTCCGTAAATGGGAACCTCTCGCATCCGTCCCCCACCGAGGTGTCGCCGAGGCGGGCTTGTCCAGGCAAACCCCTCGACTCTTGTACAAGACTGCGCCCATTGCGTGCACTTTTCCCCCTGCAGCGCCGATAATCGCCCCCGGGATTCCCCTCCCCCTGTTCCCCCGATCAAAAAAGACACCCCACCGATGACCACCACGATCCGCCAGCAGGACCTGATCGATTCGATCGCAGGCGCCCTGCAGTACATCAGCTACTACCACCCCGCCGACTACATCGCCCACCTGGCCCGCGCCTACGAACGCGAGCAGAGCCCGGCGGCCAAGGACGCGATGGCCCAGATCCTGACCAACTCCAAGATGTCGGCCACCGGCCACCGCCCGATCTGCCAGGACACCGGCATCGTCAACGTGTTCCTGAAGGTGGGCATGGACGTGCGCTGGGAAGGCTTCACGGGCGGCCTGGAAGACGCCATCAACGAAGGCGTACGCCGCGGCTACAACCATCCCGAGAACACGCTGCGTGCCTCGGTCGTGGCCGATCCGCTGTTCGCGCGCAAGAACACCAAGGACAACACGCCTGCCGTCATCAACGTGCAGATCGTGCCCGGCGACAAGCTGGACGTGACCGTGGCGGCCAAGGGCGGCGGCTCGGAGAACAAGTCCAAGATGATCATGATGAACCCCAGCGACAACCTGGTGGACTGGGTGCTCAAGACCGTTCCGACCATGGGCGCGGGCTGGTGCCCGCCGGGCATGCTGGGCATCGGCATCGGTGGCACCGCCGAGAAGGCCGTGCTGCTGGCCAAGGAAAGCCTGATGGAAGACCTGGACATGTACGAGCTGCAGGCCAAGGCCGCGCGCGGAGAAAAGCTCGACCAGGTCGAGGAACTGCGCCTGGAGCTGTACGAGAAGGTCAACGCCCTGGGCATCGGCGCGCAAGGCCTGGGCGGCCTGGCCACCGTGCTGGACATCAAGATCAAGATGTACCCCACGCACGCGGCCTCCAAGCCCGTGGCCATGATCCCCAACTGCGCGGCCACGCGCCACGCGCACTTCGTGATGGACGGCTCCGGCGCGGTCTACATGGACGCACCCTCGCTGGACCTGTGGCCCAAGATCGACTGGGAGCCTGACTACAACAAGTCGCGCCGCGTGGACCTCAACGCCCTGACCAAGGAAGAAGTGGCCAGCTGGAAGCCCGGCGACACCCTGCTGCTCAACGGCAAGATGCTCACGGGCCGCGATGCCGCCCACAAGCGCATCCAGGACATGCTGGCCAAGGGCGAGAAGCTGCCCGTGGACTTCACCAACCGCGTGATCTACTACGTCGGCCCGGTGGACCCGGTCAAGGACGAAGCCGTGGGCCCCGCAGGCCCCACGACGGCCACCCGTATGGACAAGTTCACCGACATGATGCTGGAGCAGACCGGCCTGATCGCCATGATCGGCAAGGCCGAGCGCGGCCCGGTGGCCATCGAGTCCATCAAGAACCACAAGTCGGCCTACCTGATGGCCGTGGGCGGCGCCGCCTACCTGGTGTCCAAGGCCATCAAGAACGCCAAGGTCGTGGGCTTCGAGGACCTGGGCATGGAAGCCATCTACGAATTCGACGTGGTGGACATGCCCGTGACCGTGGCCGTGGATGCCGGCGGCACCAGCGCCCACATCACGGGCCCGGCCGAATGGCAAAAGCGCATCGCATCCGGCGAGTTCAAGACCATTGAGATCGCCTCGGCCTGAAGCCGGCGCCAAGCGCAAAGGGACCGCCTTCGGGCGGTCTTTTCATTGGTGCGGGCATTTGTGACAGACTGCCCGCTGCCTGCAACACAGCCCATTCAACATGACCATCGCGCTCGTCCTCATCGCCCTGCTGGCCGTGACCAGTCTGGCCTGGCGCCTGTCCTCCCGCCGCCATGTCCTGCCCTGCCCGTCCTGGCTGCGCTGGATGGTCGAGCTTAACAACCCATTCGCGGCCAGCAACAAGGCCGCCTTCATCGTCGGGCAACTGCAGATCCAGCCAGGCATGAAGGTGCTGGATGCCGGCTGCGGCCCGGGCCGCGTCACCCTGCCATTGGCGCGTGCCGTTGGCGCGCAGGGACAGGTGCTGGCCGTGGACCTGCAGCCGGCCATGCTCGAACAGGTGGCGGCCAAGGCACGCGCCCAGGGGCTGGAGAATGTGCGCACCCAGGCGGCTGCGCTGGGCCAGGGGCAGCTCGCAGCCGAGCAGCACGACCGCGCCGTGATGGCCGCCGTACTGGGAGAGATCCCGGACCGCCAGGCCGCGCTGGCCGACGTGTTCCAGAGCCTGCGCCCCGGCGGCCTGCTGGCCGTGGCCGAGCTGGTCTTCGACCCGCATTTCCAGCGCCGCACCAGCGTGGAAAAGCTGGCAGGCGAGGCAGGCTTCATCCCCCACTCCTTCCACGGCCATGCAGCCGCGTATCTGCTGGTGTTGCAGCGCCCTCTCCAACCATGACCACCACACATTCCCCTGTAGCAACCCTGCGGACACCGCGCCTGATACTGCGCCAGTGGCGGACCGGCGACCGACAGCCCTTTGCCGCGCTGAATGCCGACCCACAGGTCATGGAGCACTTTCCGGCACTGCTCAGCCGTGAACAAAGCGATGCCATGGCAGACAGGATCCAGGCACTGATCGAGGAACGCGGCTGGGGCTTCTGGGCGGCAGAGCATCTTGCCAGCGGCGAGTTCATGGGCTTCATCGGGCTGCATACTCCCGCCGCGTCTTTGCCGTTCTCGCCCTGCGTGGAAATCGGCTGGCGGCTCGCCCGGCCTTTCTGGGGCCAGGGCCTGGCCAGCGAAGGCGCACGGGCGGCGCTGGAGCACGGCTTCGGCGCGTTGCATCTGGAGTCCATCGTCTCGTTCACCGCGCTGTCCAACCTGCGTTCGCAGGCCGTGATGCAGCGCCTGGGCATGGAGCGCGACGCCCATGACTTCGACCATCCGGAGGTGCCGGCAGGCCATGCGCTGCGCAGGCATTGCCTGTATCGCCTGACACATGCCCAATGGCTGCAGCAGCAAGCCATGGCCGCAGCATGAACGCGCCCGAGCGGGCATACTGGGCGCCGCCTCCAAAAGCCTTTATCCGCATCTCCACATGACCTCCCCGGCCTCTCCCATCGGCGTCTTCGACAGCGGCATCGGCGGCCTCAGCGTCCTGCAGGCGCTGCGCCATGAACTGCCGCATGAGCGCTTCGTCTACCTGGCCGACAGCGGCAATGCACCCTATGGCGATGCGCGTGGCGATGCCTTCGTTCAGCAGCGCACGCGCACCATTGCGCGCCATCTGCGCGAGCAGCACCAGATAAAGGTGCTGGTGATCGCCTGCAACACAGCCACGGCAGCGGCCGTGGACATGCTGCGCGCCGAAATGCCCGAACTGCCCCTGATCGGCGTGGAGCCCGCCATCAAGCCCGCTTCGCTGTCGAGCCAGACTGGCCACGTGGGCGTGATCGCCACACGCGGCACGGTGAGCAGCGCACGCTTTGCACGCCTGGTGGCCGACCATGGCCAGCGCGTGCAATTCCATGTCCAGCCCTGCGACGGACTGGCCAAGGCCATCGAGGAAAGCACGGAGCAACCCGTTCCCGCCGATCCCATGGCCACCGAGGTCGCGCAACTATGCGCCAAGTATGTGAATGCCCTGGGCAGCTTCGGACAGAAGACGGGCGAGATGGATTCGCTGGTGCTGGGCTGCACCCACTACATATTCGCCCGCGAGCAGTTGCGCACGCTGCTGGGGCCGGACATCCAGTTCATCGACACAGGTGCCCCGGTAGCCCGCCAGACGCGGCGCGTACTGGACCGACTGGGCACCCTGGCCAGCGAATCAGGCCCCTTGCCCGCGGCAGAGGGCCAGGTCCAGTTGATGACAACGGGATCGCTGCAGGCCCTGCAATCGGCCGCATCGCGCTGGCTGGAGCTGCCCGCGCAATGCTGCTCGTCCGTTCAGGTCGGAGAATCCAGCGCCGTCCCAGCGGCCGCTTGAATCAGGGCTGCGCCTGCCACAGGCGCCGGCCCGAGTGGTCCATCCAGCTCAGGTACAGGCGCAGCTCGAACTCCAGCTGATGGTAGTCGGGCTCCATGTGGGTGCACAGCTGGTAGAAAGCCTTGTCGTGGTCGGGCTCGCGCAGATGGGCCAGCTCGTGGACGACGATCATGCGCAAGAAAGCCTCGGGCGCCTGCTTGAACAGTGCGCCGATGCGGATCTCATGCCGGGCATTGAGGCGGCTTCCCTGCACCACGGTGCGGCGCGTGTGCAGGCCCAGGGCGTTGTGGACCACATGGATGCGGCCGTCGTAGGCCACCTTGTTCAGCGTGCCGGCATTGCGCATGTGCCGGCCCTTGAGGCCATCCACGTAGTCATAGAGGCTCTTGTCCGTGCGCACGGCATGGGCCTCGGGATGCTTGCGCAGCAGCCAGACCTCGGCCTTGTCATCGGCCAGCCAGCCACGCACCTGTGACTGCAGCGCGGCCGGGTAGGCGGACAGGTAGGGAAGCGGCAGCGCGCCACCGGCCACCTCGCGCCGCTGCTCGCGCTGGCGGCGCACGGTCTCGGTGACTGCTCCGGAATACTTGGGCGTGCTGGCCTGTGCCGCCATGGCTGTACGCTGCGCGGGGCAGCGCCTTGCGCTCAATGCAGGTGGCGGGGGCGGCGGTTGCCGCCGTGGCCCGAACCCGATCCGCCCATGCCGCGCGGCGGCTTGCCGATCTCCAGCGAGCTGACCAGGGCGTCGAAGCGCTGGGAGAACAGCTTGTCGATCTCCTGCACCACGCCACCCAGCTCGGAGCCGTCGAAATGGCGCTCCATCAGGTTGACCACGTCCTGCACCAGCAGATCGCGCTGCACCTGCATGATGGCCGCGGGCGTCGGACCAACGAAGAGCATGACGAAGTCGTCGCGCGACTCGGCCTCTTCGGACTCCTCTTCCTCGTCGAACTCGGTGTCGTAGAAGGTCACCTCGATGGCCGCGCCCTGCTCGGCCAGCTCGTTGATGCCCATGCACATGTCGTCCAGCGACTGGCGGAAATCCTCGTCACCACGCACGGTCCAGCACACCTGGAGCAGGCGCTCCTTGGTATCGAACTGGATGCCTGGCTCTTCCTCATAGACGCTGCCAGCGCCATCGGCCAGGGAACGGGCCCCCGCATACTTCCACAGCGGACCCAGCGCTTCCTGCAACTGCTCGTAGGTCGTGTCGGGGCGCAGCAGCACTTGGCCGTGCACGTGGATTTCAAATGGAGCGTTGTAATTCGACATGTTCTCGTCTGGGATGAGTTTGGCCACACCTGTCACGCCGCACCATGTGCCACGATCAATGTCAACGGAACGCATGCAGGCATCGCCATCACTGTCTGCCCGAGCCGCGCCATCCAGGCAAGCAGCCCGGGGCCTGATGAATGGATTCTCGCACGTTATGCCAACGGGCAAGGTCTTGGCAACGCATGGACACGGTGCAGCGCAGCAAGCGGGCAGGACCGTCGATGCACGTTGCGGCCTGACGCCTGAATTTGCGGAACAGCAGGCGCCTTGGCTGCTTCAATCCGCTACCGTATAGATAGCAAAAATGCCTAGTACGTATTGGGTTGTGGTGCCCCGAGCCGGGATCGAACCGGCACGCCCCTGTTCGGAAGCGGCGGATTTTAAGTCCGCAGTGTCTACCAATTTCACCATCGGGGCCCTGCACCGCAGCGTCACAGGTCAGCGCGAACTGCTCACACCTGCAACTGCAGCACCAACGAAAAAGGGAAGCGTTACCGCTTCCCTTTTTTCTGAATTGGAGCGGGAAAACGGGTTCGAACCGTCGACCTCAACCTTGGCAAGGTTGCGCTCTACCAACTGAGCTATTCCCGCGTATCTGTAAAGCTGTGCGCTTCACAGAGCAGACTTGAATTCTAGCGCAGATTTTTGGCGCTTCGGAAGAAGCCCGCAAAAAATCTGCATCAAGGCAGATCGCAGCCCGCCTTGCACCTTGCGGCGGCAGGCTGCTTCACCGTCGACGCCTACTTGCCGTCGATGCGATCCTGCATGCGCTTGGCCCGCTGTTCGGACGGCGGATGGGAGCTCAGGATGGAGCTGCCGCCGCTGCCAGCGCTGAGCTTGGCCAGCTTCTGGAACGATGTGACCAGCCCCTGGCGGCTCATCTTCTTTTCCGTGAGCAGATCGAAGGAGTAGTCATCAGCCGCCGATTCCTGCGACTGCGAGAACTGGGCATTGATGAACTTTTCACCCAGATCACCCGCCTGCGAACGCGACAGCGAGGCCAGCGCCGAATTGCCGCTATTGGCCGCAATAGAGCGTGCAGCCGAAGCCGCATAGGCCGTCTGCATGCGCTTCTTGCTGTGACCCAGTGCCACGTGCCCGATTTCATGGCCAATCACGCCACGCAGCTCGTCATCGTTCATCAGATCCATCAGGCCGCTGTAGACACGGATGCAGCCATTGGCCATGGCCCAGGCATTCACGTCCTGCGTCATATAGACCTTGTAGACAGCCTTCTTCCCATTGACAGCCTGCGGCATGCCGGCAATCACCTTGTTCAACCGCAGCGTGTACTTGCTCTTTGCATCTGCCACCTTGTTCTGGGCATCCATGGCTGCGCAGGAATCATTGGACAGCGTGACCACGTCGTCATCCGTGAGCGTCATGGCCTTCATGGCCGTGGAGCCCGAATCCAGCAACCCGCCCACATCGGCAGACTCCATGGTTTTACAGCCCGCCAGCACCACGCCGCTGGCAACAATCGCCGTCAATAGCTTGATCTTCATAATCCCTCCCGATAAATGAAGCGCGCATCATATCCACGACCCGCCAATTCAATCTACCGGCAATGACAACCCATTTGCAATTTCTTGCAATTCATCAATGGACAAGCAATGCCAAATTTCAACGACGACTGTCCATTCAAAACAAATGGAAACAATTAAATTCACCAAATCAGCAATGGATGACCAAAACAGGCATGCAGCCATGCTGTCGATGCACAGAGCGTGAAGCATCGCCATGGCACTGAATCGGAAGAGAAGAAGATGAGCCAGCCAAGTCGAGGCCGCTGCGGAGACATGGCATCAAGGACGAGCAACAATCCGTGATGCAGAAAAAGAAAAAGGCCCCGAAGGGCCTTTTGAACACTGTGTCTGCAATGAATTTTTGGAGGCGCGAACCAGAGTCGAACTGGTCTAACCGGATTTGCAATCCGGGGCATAACCGCTTTGCTATCGCGCCAAGATCACTATCAAACATGCAGCATTGCTGCAGTTTTTAAAACTGGAGCGGGAAAACGGGTTCG